>MVRC01000012.1 GCA_002067865.1 Methanomassiliicoccales archaeon PtaU1.Bin124
TCGAAATGGCGACAAACAGGCCGGTGACGATGGAGCCCACAAGCACGCCGCCGAGGGTCTGGACAAGCTGAGGCAGCTTTCGGACATGTGCGTGGTGCTGGAGAACGATGGACTGGCAAAGGCGGCCCCGCAGATGCAGTTCCGCAAGGCGTTCAGGGTGATGGACCAGGTGATGAACTTCATACCGGAGGAGATGAAGATGGTCCTCACGAAGGAATCGCTGAAGGACATCAAGGAGCACTTCCGCACCTGCCGTGAGTGCCGCTTGGGGGTGGGCATCGGGAAGGGCGTCTACGCCGAACGCCAGGCGTTGCAGGAGGCGTTCGAATCGCCCTGGTTCGACCACCGGCTGGAAGAATCGCCGGCATGTCTGGCACTGATCGCCACCGGTATTGGGATGGAACATCTGGTGGAGCCGTTGCTTCAGGACCTGGCGAGCCGTATGCCGGCCACATCCGTCATATACACATCGCGCACCGACCCAGACCTGCAGGACCGGGTCCAGGCCACCGTGCTGATCGGACTGAAGTGATCACTCTTCCTTGGCGATCTCCTTCGGAGCCCCGGCCAATGTGACCAGGGCCATGGCCTCCATGAAGTGCAGTTTTCCCGGAATGACCAGTGTATGGAGCGGAGCGCCCATGTCGACCGAAACGATATCGTCAGGGTATCCTGCCAGAACCTTCTCGTCCCTGGCACCCAACCTGGCGCAGGCGCATATGATGGTGTCGTCGGCGATCAGGCCGGAACCGGCCCTCTGTTCGGCGTCCATGAGCCAGCGCACCGCCTGCTGTGAGGTCATGTACCTGCCCTCCTCCTCCCTTATGTCCAGCAGCACCAGCGTATGCAACCCCCGCTGCTTGTTCTCCAGGATCCTCTCGTAAGGGCTGAGCGGGGTATATCCCGGTTCGGGGAACGGCAGCGTGACCGTCCTGCCGAACTTGTACGGCTGGAGGCCCAGCGATGAGGGGGCGGCGGAGAATATGGACGTGCCATGGATCAATCTGGTCTTGATCCCCGCCTCTTCCGCCCGTATGCGGATGTCCACATGGGTGGTGGCGGCCATGGTATCACCGGCGGTGACGAACGCCACCTTCTTCGATCCAGCGGCCTCGATCATCTGCTCCCCTTCCTCCACATCGACCCGGCGGAGGCGGATGACCTTCTTGCCGATGAGCGTCTCCAGGTCCTCGACCGAGGAATCGATGAGCTTCGACGTGTAGAACTCGCCGTAGACGGCATCACAGGAACGTAGCTCCTGCAGCGCCTTCAGGCTCATGTCCTGGGCAGACCCCAGCCCTAAACCAACAAATAGCAATTCTCCCATGGCAACACCGTGCGCTCCCTGTGCATAAGGGTACGAAAGAGTGAAGGGGAATCGACCCGAAAAAAGCTTCTAGACGCGGGAGTGCTCGACGTCGGCCTTAAGGTCGGCAGGAACGAGGACTCTGTCCTTCTTCCGGTCACCAGCGTTCCCGAGGGCATGGATCTGCTGGCCTGCGAGGAGGATTTCGAGGAGCGCAGGCTGGGCGAGACCGATTACAAGAAGAAGGTCCAACTGCCAGATGAGCTGAGGGAGCTGTTGCCCACATCCTTCGATATCATCGGGGACATCGGTATCATCCGCCTGCCCGACGAGCTTGTGCCATATAGAAACGAGGTCGGCCGGGCTTTGAAGGAGGTATTCCCCAGGCTCCGCACGGTCGCTCTTGACGCAGGGGTCAAGGGAGAATACCGGGTGAGGGACCTGGAAGTTATCGCAGGGGACCCCGAGCTGGAGACGGTCCACCTCGAGTATGGGCTCAGGCTTTACATCGACCCCAGCAAGGCGTACTTCAATCCCCGTTTGGCCAACGAACGCAAACGCGTGGCATCGCTGGTCCAACCTGGAGAGTTCGTGGTCGATATGTTCGCCGGCGTCGGGCCGTTCGCCCTGATGATAGCGAAATACTCCCAGGCTCAGGCTGTGGCGGCGATCGACATCAACCATGATGCCGTGGAACTGATGAGGCGGAACATTGCCACCAATCACATCACCAACGTCCACCCCATCGAGGGGGATTCCCGCCAGGCCGTGTTCGATCTGCCCTGCTCCGACCGTTTGGTGATGAACCTACCGCATACCGCCAGGGAGTTCTTCGCAGACGCCCTTACCCGATTGAATTTCAACGGCACCATGCACCTCTATCACATATGCGAGCGGGATGAGATCGGCCAGGTCATCGACGGACTGATCACTGAGGCGTTGGGCATGGGGGTGGTGGTCAAGGTCGAGTCGCTGCTGGAGCTGAAGACCTACTCGCCGACCGCCAGCGTCTACGCCATCGACCTAAGGCTTGTTGCCTGGGCATAATGTGATGCCCTTCTGGCCCTGATAATTCCCGCTGCGCTTCTCGTAGGTCATGTCGACCGGGCTGTGCATGTACTCGAAGACGATCTGCACGAAACGGGAGCCGATCGGTATCTCCACTGGCAAGGACGAGGCGTTGAATCCCATGAACGTGAGGGTGCCATGGAAGCCAGCATCGACCTTGCCCAGACCTACCAGCAACCCTTTCCTGATCCAGCTGGTCCTGGTCCACAGCTGGGCTGCGACGTCATCAGGCAGCTCGACCCTTTCGATCGTGCTGATGTAGAACATGGACTGGGGCGGGATCGTGGCGGTACCTTCCTTCTGCGTCACGTCTGTCGTGGCCAGCCGAACCTCGGCCACTCTCAGGTCGTATCCGTTCGGAGTAAGCCCCTGCTCGGAAAAATCGACGATGCGAAGTTTACCTATCTCCATCATGCTCAGCAGTTCATGGTCAGGGACCAGGCACATGACCCTGGAAATGGCGGGCTAGGGTATTATCCTTAGGGTCAGGAAGTTTTCTCGCTCATAGAATTCGGGCAAAAGGATTATTATCAGAAAAGATAAGGAAACAAGGATGAGCCTCACGCCCGATCTCATCAGGGCGAACATGTCGTTGGAGGAGATCGAAACCCATGACCATGTGGCCCTGTTCTATGCCGATGATGACGAGCGGGACCGCCAGTCGGCCCGTCTATGCTCGATCGGATACGAGAGGGGGGAGCAGATCGTCCTGCTGGCGACACCGGACGTGCTGGAGGGGCTGCGGCGGCATCTCACCATCCCGGGAAGGTCTTTGGCGGAACTGGAGGCGGGCGGCAACCTTCGTGCCGTTCTTTTCGACGAAGGGGAATCGTACGATGAGGAGAAGGCCCTCCTCTTGCTGGAGAAGCTGGTCCACGACGGGGTAGCAAAAGGGTTCCCAGCGGTCAGGATCATCACCTATGCTTCATCGCTGGCCCGATGGTGGGACATGAAGGCGCTGCTCCGCATCGAATCTTTGTGCAACGAGATCTTCGAAGAGACCGCGGCGGTCAGCGTGTGCTTGTGGCAGGCCAACGAACCGATGGTGATGTCTGTCGTGGCCCGCCATCCTTTCCTGGTGGTCCGGGGGTTCCTGTGCAGCAACTACTTCTACATGGCCCCGGCAGACGTGGCGAAGGACGAAAGGGCCATACCGGTAGGGCCGGCGTTCTTGGACCGGTTGTTGGACATACAAATGAACGAGCTTTCCCTGAAGCAGCAGGATGAACGGATGAAGGAGGTGAATTGTCGTCTGGCCGATGAGATGGAACAGCGGCAGAAGGTCGAATGGGCGCTGGTCCTGTCGGAGAACAATTATCGTAACGCTCTGAACGCCATGGCCGACATGGTGCACGTCATCGACAGGGAAGGGAAGGTGGTCCTGGCCAACCACGTCTTCATCGACAAGGTGAAGCAACTGGGCTACCCTGGGAACGTGATCGGCGATAGGCTGAGCGATATGCTGCCATACCTTTGTCAGGAGAACCTGGAGGATAATGAACGGGTGTTCAACACCGGCTGTTCATTGAAGAAGGAGGAGATGGTGCGAATCGCCGGGCACGACATCTGCATCGAGGTACGTAAGATACCGGTGATGAACGGTCCCTCGGCGTACAACGTTCTGACCATAGCGCGAGAAGTGGAACAGCGTTGATGGGGAGGAATCCCCCTCCACAGTTTTACTGGCTAGGCAAATGATGTTCTGTCGCCCACTCCTCCCCCGGGCATCGAAAAGTGATTTATATGATGACGCTGTTTAAGTTGGATGATATATCCAACTGACACATATATTCGGTGGGATATACCATCCAATGGGGAGGACTGAAATGGAAAGCAAGGGAAAGGCGCTGGCGGCAATAGCCGTCGTTGCTCTGCTGCTGATCGCAGGAATGTGGGTGCTGCTCGGGAGCGGCAAGAAGGATACATCCGTAACGTTGACTGATGCCATGGGCCGTGAGGTCACAGTGGCCACCAAACCTGATTCGGTCGTCTCCTGCTCCCCCGCCATCACTGAAATGATCTACTCCTTTGGAGCCGGTGACATCCTCCTTGGGTGCACTTCATACTGTGACTATCCCTCTCAGGTCGTCTCCGCCAAGGAGAATGGAACTGTAAAGGTCATTGGTAACTTCTATACCAACCTCAACACTGAGATGATCATAGGTCTCTCCCCCGATATCGTGTTCATGGAGGAGTCGGTCGAGAACAGCATCCAGCAGATATCCAAGCTGGATGATGCCGGGATCAAGGTCGTGGTTCTGAAGACTGCCAGCGGTTTCGAGGCCATCAACGACAACTTCGACCTCATGGGCAAGGCCCTCCACCTCGAATCCAAGGCTAGCCAGCTCTCCCAGAACATGGATCTCAAGCTGAAGTCCGTGGCTACCAAGGTGGCCGGGGAGACCGTCAAGCCCTCCGTCATGATCGCGGTATACTGGAACAGCAACTCCATATGGGTGGCCGGTAATGGGACCTCCATCGACGAGATCCTGGCCAGCGCAGGTGGGAACAACGCGTTCCACAGCAGTAACTCATATGATCAGGTGAACGCCGAGGACATCCTCGCCGCCGACCCCGATATCATCGTCCTGTGCGGCATGGCGCTCGGGAACGCCGATGTTGCCCTGAGCCAGTTGCAGAACGACCCGGTGCTGAAGGATCTTAATGCAGTAAAGAACGGCAAGGTGTACGTCCTCCTGGACCAGTCCGAGAACACCCTCGTAAGGCAGGGTGAGCGCATGGTCGAAGGCGCCTATCTCTTGGCCATGATCATGTATCCGGAGCTGTTCACCAAGACGCTGCCGAAGACGCTCTACGATGACTATAAGAGCTACCTACCCAGCACATGGTGAGATCGGAGGCGTAAAGGTTGGAGCAATCCCACGTAGGGAGAACGAAATCGCGCCTATGGCTCATTCTGGGCCTGGGAACGGTTTCCCTTTTCATCCTTTTCCTCATATCACTCAGCGTAGGCTCGTATAACATGAGCTGGAGCGATGCGCTCCAGGCGTTCATCAACTCGGTGATGATGGGGGGCGATACCTCCGCAATGAACACCCAGGAGAAGATCGTCTTCCTGGTGAGGTTCCCTCGATTCCTCGCCGCCATCGCCGTTGGCATAGGCCTGGCGATCGCAGGCGCCATCATGCAGGCCATCGTCAGGAACCCTCTGGTCGACCCGTATATCACCGGCGTCGCTTCTGGGGCTTCGTTCGGCGCCATCGCTCTCACTATGCTCGGTTTTGCCTCTGGGACGCTCGCCGTCTACCTTCTCCCGATGTCTGCTTTCATCGGGGCCATCTTGGCATTCATCATCACCATGTCCATCTCCGAGGCCGCGGGCGGGAAGGCCATCGCGTTCGTCCTCAGCGGCGTGGTCGTTGCCTACGCCTTCTCCGCTTTCACCAACATCATCATCGTCAGCAACCCGGACCAGCACAAGAGCATCATGTTCTGGATGTTCGGCAGCTTGGCATCGGCCGATCTGACCCAGGATGCCATAATGCTGATCGCCCTGTTCTTCATCGGGGCGGCGGCGCTGCTCTACGCCCGCGAGCTGAACGTCCTTCTCTTGGGGGATGAGCAGGCGAACCAGCTAGGCGTCAACTCCCGCCGGCTCAAGTTGACCATGATGGTCTTGGCCTCGGTCATGACCGCCGTGTGCGTCGCATTCACCGGCGTCATCGCCTTCCTGGGCCTGCTGGTGCCTCATATCGCCCGCATCATCGTGGGCAGCGACCATCGCTTGCTGCTTCCAGCGTCGATGATGATCGGCGCGAACTTCCTGCTCGTTACGGATATCGTCACCAAGATGAACGGAGACCTGCCCATCGGAGCGGTGATCTCGCTCATCGGCGCTCCGTTCTTCGGTTACCTGCTCATATCCCGGGGGAGGGACTATGGCTCCTGATGCGATGGTTACGATCTCAGACGTCCATTTCACCTACGGGGGAAAGGAGACGCTCAAGGGGATAACCTTTGATGCCAGGGCAGGCGAGTTCATCGGCCTGATCGGTCCGAACGGTTCCGGGAAGACGACTCTGATGCGCTGCATCAATTCCATGCTGCGGCCTCAGAAGGGAACGATCATAGTCGATGGGAAGGATGTGTCGAAGCTGAAGGTGAAGGAGGTGGCCCGCATCTGCGCCAACGTCCCGGCCGACTGCAACGAGGACTTCAACCTCTCCGTGCAGGAGCTGGTGTTCCTTGGCAGATACCCGCATGTGGACGGGATGTGGTGGGAGAGCAAGAGGGACGAGTCCGTGGTCAAGGAGACCATGCACAAGTTCGAGCTGGACAACCTCGCCGGCAGGAAGCTGTCCGAGCTGAGCAGCGGGGAGAAGGCCAGGGCTTTGCTGGCCAAGGCCGTGGTGCAGGCCCCCAAGGTGCTGTTGGCGGATGAGCCTAGCGCCCACCTGGACCTCAGATATCAGCTGGAGGTCATGGAGCGGCTACGGGAACTGTCTCGGCAGGGGGTATGCGTCATCACCGTGTCGCATGACATGAACCTCACTTCGAAATATTGTGACAGGGTGCTGATGCTGGACCAGGGGAACATAGCGGCGATGGGCCGTCCCTCGGAGGTCATCACCGCGGAACGGATCAGGGACGTTTATGGGGTGGAGGTCTCGGTCTTCAGGGACGGGGACGAGATATTCGCCATCCCGCGCAAGGCGATAAGGTGAGCAATTGGACCCGAACGAGCTAGCCAGGATCGAAGTGCAGAGATCGGCCCGCCCGGTCCACGGCGGACTGGGATGGAAATATCCCGGAGTGGAGGACTTCAGTTCCAACCTCAACCCGTATGGCCCCCCCGCACAGCTGGCCCAGTACATCGACGAGGCCCGCGACAGGCTCATCTGGTATCCCGACGACCATTCCACGGAGTTCCGCAATGCCATATGCTCCCGGCTCGGGGTTGCCCCGGACCAGGTGATAGCAGGGGCGGGCAGCGCCGAGCTGATCAGGCTTTTCCCCGAGACGTTCCTGGACCGGGGGGACAAGGTGCTGATGCCCCGTCCCACCTTCGCTGAATATGGCTATGGCTGCCGTCTGCGCGGAGCTGAAGTGATCGAAGTGCCGCTCAGGGAGGACAACGACCTCAGGATCGATCTGACAGAGATGATGTCCCGCCTGCAGGGATGCAAGGCGGCCTACATCTGCAATCCCAATAACCCCACTGGCAGGGTGCTTTCCCGGAAGGAGGTGCTGGAGTTCGCCTCGGAATGCGAGCGGCGCAAGGCGCTGCTCTTCCTGGACGAGACGCTGCTGGAGCTGGTCCCGGGCTCGAAGGACATCACCTGCATCGCCGAGGTCGGTTCCAGGGACAACATCTTCCTCATCCGCTCCCTGACGAAATGCTTCGCCATGCCTGGCATGCGCATCGGCTATGGCATAGGGAACGACCGGATCGTTCGCCTTATGGACTCGGCCAGGCTCTCCTGGAACCTGGGGCAGCTGGAGCAGCACGTGGGCGCCAAGCTGCTCACCGATTGCTATGGTCACATCTCCAAGGCGGCCGAGATGATGGGAAAGGAGAGGTCCAGGATGGCCAAGGAGATATCGGCGACTGGCCTGGTGAACATCCGTGAGCCAGACTCGTTCTTCTTCTTTGGCAGGTGCAACGGCCGTACCGGCCTCGAAATGCAGGAGGAGCTGCTGGGCCAGAATGTGCTGGTGAGGGACTGCGCGTCCTTCGGGCATCCTTTCGAGCACTATGTGCGCTTCTCAGTGAAGACGCCCGAGCGCAATTCCTCGCTGATCGAGGCGTTCAGGAGAGCGGGAGGCGTATGAAATGGAACTGATACTGTACGGTCTTCTCATCGCGGCGCTGGGCCTGGCGCTCGACCTTACCCTGGGCGAGCCACCGAACGCGCTCCATCCGGTCGTTTGGATCGGCAAGGTCATCGGCTTCCTGGACAAGCGCATCAAGCGCACCGGTCAAAAGGCGGACAGGCGTAAGGGCGTCCTAATGGCATTGACCCCGTTGATCCTGTTCCCGCTAGTCTTCACGCTGCTGCTGGCCATCATCCATGACATCTTTGGAGCGTTGGTCTGGGCCATCGCCTGCGCCATCGTCATGAAGACCATGTTCGCCATCACTGCCATGGAACGCCATGTAAAACCGATCATGAAGGCCCTGGAGAACAACGACCTGGAGAAGGCCAGGCATGGGGCGAGCATGATCGTCTCCCGCGACGTCTCCAAGCTCGACAAGGAGCATATCATCTCCTGCGCGGCCGAATCTGCGGCGGAGAACACGGTCGACTCGGCCTTCTCCCCGCTGTTCTTCTTCGGCCTCGGTGGCATACCCCTCATGGTCTTCTATCGGGTGTCGAACACCCTGGACGCCATGGTTGGATACATGACGCCGAAGCACATCGACGTGGGCAGGTTCAGCGCCATACTGGACGATTACACGAACTGGATCTGCGCCAGACTGAGCGTGCCGTTCTTATTGCTGGCCATGATGCTCCTCCGCCTTGACTGGAGGCAGGGGTGGGCCATGGCCAAAAAGTACAAGCATGCCACGAAGTCGCCCAACAAGGGCTGGTCCATGAGCGCCTTCGCAGGGGGCATGGGCATCCGGTTCGAGAAGTACGATTATTATCAGCTGGGGGACGGACCGCTGCCGTCCGACCCCAAGGTGATAGGGCAGACGATCGCCATCATGAAGGTGTCCACCATCCTTTTCTTCCTGATAGTGGTTCTACCTCTGTTCCTGTTCATCGGCATGAACGTGCAACTGTTCGTGGAGGGGTTGCTGACCTGGTGGCTGTAGGGGGGATCGAAATGAGAGCAAAGGACATCAAGATCGAATTCAAGACATCACAGGGATACAAGGTGATGCTGGTGCATCTGCCCAAGCGCATGCACGTACTGAGCACCACCGTCCGCAACGGGGCCTTCACCGTGGCCGACACCATCATGATGGTGCAGGTGCCGATCAGCTACAACGGCAACGACCCGGAGGGCGAGCTGGAGAACATCGTGAAGGAGCTAGGGCTGAACGAGCACACGGTGGGCTTCATGACCGCTGCCGACATGGAAAGGGTCATCACCGTGGTGGAGCAGGAGTATCACGACGAACGGGCCGTGGCCATCGTCACCGCCGGCGTGAAGAACTGCGTCTATGCCGGCGAGCTGATCCCGGACCATATCCAGGCCCAGCTGGGCGGGGGGATGGCCCACACCATCAACACGATGGTGGTATTGGCCCGCCCGCTTCACGATACCGGCATGGTCAACGCGGTCATCACTGCCACAGAGGCCAAGTCCGCGGCATTGAAGGACTGTGCGGTGCGGGGCACGGGCACGACCAGCGACGCCGTGGCGATCATCTGCCCCATCGGCGATGGGGAGAAGTACGCCGGAACGGCCACAGACATAGGCATCTGCCTGTCGCGGGCGGTCCGCCAGGCTGTGAAGGAATCGACCCTGAAATGGTACCAGCGTCCTCCTGCCATCGACTTCATCGCGCAGCTGGACGACCTGGGCATCACGGTCGACAACATGTGGGAGGCGGCGAAGAAGCTGGTCTTCCCCAACGAACAATGGAGCGATGAGTTCCTGAAGCAGAAGTTCGTGGACCGGCTGAACATTCTGCGGCAGGATGTCAACGTGAACGCGCTCATCAGCGGCGCCATCATGCTGGAGGACCGCGGCTACCGCAACGAGCTGTACGGGCTGGACAACGACCGCTTCAAGGCGGACCCCGTCCACCTGCTGGCCGACGAGGTGCTCGGAATCGGTCTGGCGGAGTACATCACCGGGACCAAGGGACTGTTCGAGTACATCCGTTACGACAAGAAGAAACCAGGCATACTGGCCGACCTGGGCCCGTTCATGGACGACATCATCGCGTCGCTCATCGGAAGCATTATGTCGGTCATATACTCTGAACTGCTGGAGGGGGAAGGATCACTGCAATAGGAGCGGTAAAGGCCGCATTTTCGATGTTCACCCTCGTCCCCATCGACGTGGAGGGCGAGGACGTGATGGAGCTGTCAAAGAGGTTCTACCTGGTGGTATTGGTCGGCCTGGTGCTGGGCCTGATCGGCGGGACGGCGATGTTCCTGCTGACCGAGGTCTACTCGCCCTTCGTCTGCGCCATCATCGTGGTCTTCCTGCTGATGGGGCTGAACCGCTTCCTGCATCTGGACGGCCTGACGGACATGGGCGACGGGCTCATGGTGCTGGGGGACCAGGAGAGGAAGATGACGGTCATGAAGGACTCGCACATCGGCGCGGGCGGTATGGCATACGCCATGCTCTTCACCCTGCTGTCGGTCGGTGCCCTGTCCGGCGTCGGCCATGACTTCTACTTCCTGGCGCCGCTCACTGCCGAGGTCATGATCAAGGTGTCGATGGTCGCATGCGCATCGGTGGGAGATGCGAAGGAGGGAATGGGTGGCATCTTCGTACGCAACACCGACGGCAACAACCTGCTGATCGCCGTGGCGCTGGCCCTCATCATCATCGTTCCGGCCTGGATCTGGCTGAGCCCTGATTGGATAAGTGCAATGGGAAAGACGCTGACATTGGTGCTGATCGTCCTGGTGACGACGATCACCGGTGCGTACGTCGCCAGGCTGGCCATGAAGCATTTCGGATGCGTCAACGGCGACATATTGGGCGCAACGAACGAGATCGCCAGACCGATCGTTCTGTTGGCGATATCTGGTGCCATATGGGCCGCCAGCTATCTGCATTGATCACCGCCGGCGGCAGGGGCTCCCGCCTCGCCTCCCTCGGCCAAGAGAAACCGTTGGTCCAGGTGCTGGGGGAGCGCATGGTCGACAGGGCGATCTCCACCGCTTTGGCAGTGAAGGGGGTGCGGACCGTTTATGTCAGCACGTCCCACTGGGCGCCGCGGACCGAGGATCATGTGAGGAAGGGGCCGGCCAAGGTGGTCCGGACCGCTGGCAAGGGGTACGTGGAGGATCTCCATGACATCATGTCGGTCATCGAGGAGGATGACGTCCTCATCATGCCATCCGATATGCCGCTGGTGCGTTCCGCCTCGCTGGACGAGGTCATCGCCGAATACTATCGTCTCGGTATGCCATCTCTCACCGTCACGATCGACCCCCAGGTGCTAAGGGACAAGGGTCTGGCCGTCACGCACACCGAGGTCATGGACGGGCGGGAGGTCACTTTCTGCGGGGTGAGCGTGCTGGACAGGAAGGAGATGCTGAAGGACGATTACATCGCCGGCAGCTACATCTTCATGTCCGGGGAGGAGTTCGCCATAAACGTGAACACGCCGTCGGACCTGGACATCGCCGAGGCGGCGTTGAAAAGAAGGGAAAGGTAAGTGGTTTTTTCGGCTCACTTCTTGTGGGCCATGAGGCGTTCGTAGTTATGCTCGATCTCTGCCAACAGTCCGGCAGCATCGATACGTCCCTCGCTCTGGGCGATTGCAGCTATGGACGATCCGCCCGCCCCCACACCTTCCTTGACCAGTCCGGTCTCGTAGATCTTCAGTCCGTCATACTTCGACCTTGAGAAGTCCAGGTTGGCCCCCATCACTGGAACGGACCCGATCTGTTTCACCAGGCTCTTCAGGTCGGACGTCTTGTCGTTCAGGATCCACCTGGTCGTTCCCAACGCCACGTTCTTCAGCACCGCCGGTTCCATTCCCTTGACGATGCTGAGGACCGCAGCCATCTGGGTTCCCCCGGCCAACATGACCGGGATGGTCCTGGCCGCTCCGACGATAAGTCCGGCCGCGGCCGGCATCATCGGGTCCCCGACCGCTGCTACTGCGGCCATCGGGTCGCGCTTCATCTCGTCCGCCTTGAACTTTGTCTTCCCCAATCCTTCCCTGGCCACCTTGGTCTTCTGGCTGTGAGGGTTCGCGGGGAAGGTGCTGGACACCTTTCCCTCGGCGTCATAGCCCTGGGCCAGTAGGACAGCCAATGCGGTTGTCGTCCCGCCGGGTATGCTCTCACCCACGACCAGGTACTCGGCCTTCTTGGCCAGGTTCTCCCCTGCCACGACCGCGCTCTCATAGACCTTCAGTGGGTCCTTGACCGCCGCTCCCGTGCGAATGTCCTCCCCCCCGGCGCCGTCCAGTTCGAAATAAGGCGCGATGGGGCGGACCCTGACCCCGCCGTTCACGGCGAAGACCGGCATCTTGGTCAGCCCTACCGCGCTCATGGTGATGATGCCCGGGGTAGGTATGCCATCGGGCGTGATGGGCACTCCAGGGATGCACTTGCACTTGCCGTAGAACAGCAGCTCCACATCGGCCGCGGGGGTGAAATCGGTGGCCGCGGGATTCGCTCCGGCGGCGGAAAGGCCAGGGATCTTGGCGGTCTCGGTGTTGCCGATCGTGCACACGAAGGTGGGGGTCTTGCCCCAGATCTTCCCTAAAAATTCAGTGGCCTGTTTCTCCTCGGCGGCTATGGTGATGCTCTCTGGAACCTTAGACTTCATATTGTCACCTAAAGTTGGATGTATAATCCAACTCTGAAAACGGCAGGGCTGTATTTAATTCATTGCGCATTCCGCATCATCAGAACCTGTAGATCTGTTCCAGCAGCTGGGGCAGCTCGCTCCTCTCCCAGCCGTTCTCCGCGTAGCTTCTGGAAGTTCCGAACGGGGTGAGCTTGTCGCTGATCGCGTAGGGCACCTCCATGCGGATGTGGTCGCCGGAAAGGGATGAGGCGCCATGGTCCACCAGTAATACCAGGCGGCACTGGGAGAAGTCCTTCACATGCCGGTTCAGTTCCTTATCGATGGCCTCGATGATCTCCACCTTCTCCCTGGGGGAGCGCTTGTGGGAGATGTCGTCGGTCTCCTCGATGTGGAGGAAGACATCCTCCTTTTTGATGAGGTCCTTGGCGAGCTTGATGCCCTGCTTGAAACCGGCCACCCTTTCCCTCTTTATATTGAGGAACGCCGCCACGCCCAAGGCCGACGGCGATTTCGATATCATGGTCATCGGCGGGATCGGCCTGACGCTCTTCCGGAATGATTCGGCCTCCTTGCCGGAGCCGCCGCCCCATGGCAGCAGGGTGATGCCGCCCATCATGTCGGCGATGGACTCGGCGAAGGGACCGAAGTCGCCCAGGTCGTGCGGCTGAACATCGGCCGGAGCTGGTGGTTTAGGCAGGTTCAGCACCTCCGTCCCCTTGACGGTCATGACGGCCTTTCCGCCGTTGTAGAAGTAGACCTTCGGGTCCATCTCCCGGATCTTGTCCCTGGACTTGAGCACGGCCTTCTGCAGGTTCATCTCGTCCTGGCAGCTGATCTTGTAGTACCACTCGGCCTTGCCGTTCTCGATCTTGGCGGGGCTCATGCGGTACGCCACCCTCCTATCATCCAGGGGGAGTTCCATGCCATAGGCCTCGATGACCCCGCGGGGGATCTCCGCCTTTACGCCGGTGAACAGCTCCAGGAGGTAGAAGTGGGTGTAGTCCCTGGACATGGTGCAGCCCATCGTCCCGTTGGATGCGATGGAATCGATGAACGGTTTGTTGGACGCCTGGAGCGGTGTCTTGCCGTTCAGCAACGGGATCGGATCATCTGTGGCGCCGTCGAGGAAAATGACCAGGACGCGCTTCGTGGACTGCATGCGCCCCAAATAGGCATGACCGTATATCAAAAGTAGCCTGGCTATCTCAATGTAGCCAATGCTGCGAGGCATTGCCCGGCGGAAATGCAACCATCTCCGTTAGGCAGTTCCTCCGGCAGGAGGACCGTGAGCCCGTTCTCCCTGGCCGCCTCCTCCACCCAACGGACTATGGTGGAGTTGTATGACACCCCTCCGGTCAGGCCGATATCCTCGGCACCCTTCTCCCTCGCCCTCTCCGCTGCCATCTGGACCAGGCCGCGCACGACCGAGTTGACGTAGGTCGCGGCGATGTCCTGCTTCTTGCCCTTTTGGTCCAGGACATAGGAGAACATATCGACCGATCGGACCACGCCTTCCTGAACAATAGGAGCGAACCTCCTGTCCACCCTCCCCTCTTCCAGCCAGCGCTCCAGTTTCATCGCTGGCTCGCCGTCGTAGCTGCGGTATTGGCATATGTCCAGGGCGCAGGCGGTCGCGTCCAGCACCCTTCCCAGACCGGTGCTGCTGGTGCTCTTGGGCATCATCTTGTCGAACAGCGTTCTTTCTTCTTCTGTGAAGTAACCGCCTTCCCGGCCCAGTACCTTCCTGGCAGCATAGACGAGGCGGCGGACATCATGCACGGCCTTCTCCCCGCCCAGCAGTGGCAGCTCCTGCAGGTGCCCCACACGTTCGAAGCCATCAAATGTGGAGTCCAGTACCTCTCCGCCCCACGCCTTTCCGTCGGTCCCGTAGCCAGTACCGTCGATGGCTATGACCACCATCTCCGACCTCTTCCTCTCGAGCATCAGCGCCAGCGCGTGAGCCCAGTGATGCTGCACCTCCACCACATTGGCGTCCAGCTCCTTGGCCATCTGCATACCGAGCCTCCTGGTGGAGTAGGCAGGGTGGAGGTCGATCCCGATGGCGTCGATCCTCTCCGCTCCGATCATCGTGCGCAGATGTTCCAACGCCGACCTTAGGAACTCCAGCACTCCCGCCGAAGCGCTGTCGCCGATGTACTGGGTGCAGTGCAGCCTGCCGTTGAATGCCAGGGACCCAGCGATGTTCTCCTGTGCCCCCAGCCCGATGGCAGAACCTTTCAGCGGGAACGGCAGGTCGAACGGGACGCTACCCCTCGACCTTCTGATGTAAGAGATATGGCCGTTGTGAGATCGAACCACGGAGTCATCGCAGCGGTTGATTATGGCCCGATCGTGCATCAGGTAGACGTCCGCTCCGAGGGTCAGGGCCTCCTCGTCCCGAAGCACCATCGGTTCTCCCGGAACGTTGGCCGATGTCATGATCAGCGCGTCGACCTTCAGCCGCTTGAACAGGATACGTTGCATCTCGGTATACGGCAGGAAGATGCCGATGTTCCCCAGACCTGGCGAGATGAGATCGGTCGTTTCGCCGTCCCTCTTTCTCACCAGCACGATCGGTCTATGTCCAGATGTTAAGAGTTCTATCTCGTGAACAGTGGGAGCGGCATACTTACGCACAGCCTCCAAGTCCCGCACCATGATGGCGAACGGTTTCTGTGCCCGGTGGTACCACGTTCTGAGGTGGGGCAGGTTGTCCAGTGAGGCACATATGTGCATCCCGCCCCAGCTCTTGATGATCCCAATGCCACCCGCCTCGATGACCTTGGCGAACCCATCGACCGGTTCGCCCATCAGTTCCTTTCCATCCTTGTTCAATAAATAGTATCTCGGGCCGCAGCGGGGGCAGGAGATGGTCTGATGATGGAACCGCCTGTTGGACGGGTCCAGGTATTCCCTGCGGCAGTCGTCGCACATGGGGAACTCCCTCATCGTGGTCTTGTCCCTATCGTAAGGGAGGTCCTCGATGATGGTGAACCTGGCACCGCAATCGGTGCAATTTGTGAACGGGAAGAGATAACGGCGGTCCTTGGGATCGAACATCTCCCTGGCGCAGTTCTCGCAGACAGCTGTGTCCGTGGGGATGGCCACCCCCTTGCTGCCAGACTGACTCTGCACGATGACGAATCCCATTCGTTCCAGCTCTTCATCCGTTCGTCCCGTGCCGATCTCCACGCGGTCCATCCTCGCCAGCGGGGGCAAGCTGGCCTTCAGTTCCTGGAGGAAGACGTCCGGGTCGCCCGTGACCTCGATGACCACGTTGGATCCATTGTTCTGAACGTATCCATGGACGCCGAGCTTAACGGCGATGCGGTGCACGGTAGGACGGAATCCCACTCCCTGCACAATCCCATAGATGACGATCCTCATGTCCCATTCGTACAAATCCGTCGTTATTTATTGTTTGTTCTTCACCCAGTCGTGTCATTCCTATCAGATGTTTAGGAATATTCAATGGTCAAGATATATTACTGGATGATGCGGTTTCGCATCTGGCTGAAAAATGATGTACAGATATGTGACGTCCACTTTTTTAACCGTTCTTGGATACTATTTCTATTTTTTCAATTTTTAAGAATTACCGTCTTAACACCCTTCAATCATATTCGCAGCCATGATATTGTTTAACGTTTTTCATGGGCTGGTCCTCATTTTGATAATAATGTTTTATATTTATGATGCACATTTGTTTTATAAGATAATCTTTGGGACCAAGGATTATCTCAAAGAAAGGGGGAGAGCCTTTGGGGCGCAATTCAATCGGAGGGATGGGGCCTGACAGCACATCTTCCATTGACCACTGCATTCCCACGGGGTCTTCGATTTGGAAGAATGTTGGAGGGAAATTATGACAGAAGAATCGAATGTACACGCGAAAGTGGCAATGGCCGACGTTTTGGCCCTCTTCGGAATCGCTATGTTCACAATGGCGGTTGCAGGTTTCGGTCTGGCAGCAAATGGTCACCAGACCCTAGCCCTTGTGGCCAACATTGGTATGCCAGTGGCCATCATCTGCTTGATCGCCACAGTTATGGCATTCTTGAACGAAAACCTGCTCGGGACCGCGATCTTCGGGCCATTGGCTATCTTCTTCCTCAGCATCGTGCTGGTAACGGATCCAAGTGCTAATGCCTGGCTATGCATGGTCATCGGTATTATCATCCTGGTCGATGCCATAGTTGCGTTCGCTCAGCCGGTCAAGCTCTTGCCGATTCTGTTGATTGTAGCCGCTATAGCGTTCTTTGTGACCTCGGTCTTCTATGACAGTCTGGCGAATGGCAAGACCGGTGAGGACTACAGGGCGATGGTTGGTGCCTTGTGGCTGATCTACTCACTGATCTCGTTCTACATGGCCGCTGCGATCATGTTGCTGGTCATGAAGGGCAAGCAGGTTCTGCCTCTGTTGATCAAGGCATAATCAACGAAAGGATGATCAAAACATCTCAAACCTCTTCCTTTAATAATTTTTAAATTTTCTTTTGTCCACGCAAAGTATTTTTGTATTCCAGTCGGTTCTAGGGTCTGGAGAGAAGATGAGCGAAGTCAAGGACGGGCTGAGATATTCCAAGGACCATGAATGGGTGAAGGTCGAGGGCGGAAACGCCCGCATAGGCATCAGCGACCACGCCCAGCACCAGCTGACCGAGCTGGCGTTCATCCAGCTGCCCCAGATGGGCCAGAAGGTCAAGGCCGGTGATGTCCTGGCTATCGTGGAGAGCGTGAAGAACACCGCGGACGTTTACTCACCGGTCAGCGGAGAGGTCGTGGAGGTGAACTCTCCATTGGAGGACGACCCCCAGGTGATCAACAAATCTCCCTACGATAATGGCTGGATCGCAGTGGTCAAGATGTCCAACCCTTCCGAGGTCAACTCGCTCATGGACGCCGCTGCCTACAAGAGGTTTCTGGCCGAGACCAAGAAGTGAGCGAGCGGCTCACTTCAATTCCTTTCTCAATTTTTCGATAAACCCGGCCCGGTCGTTCTGCATTTCCAGCTTGACGGCCTTCCATGCGTCCGGGCAGTGCTTGTACTCCACCTCTACGATCCTGTGGACCGCCTCATCCACAGCCTTACGATTCTCCTTGGTCAGCTCGATCCCAGCTTCTTTCAGCAGATCGTCCATGTGGCGCAGGTAGCAGGACATGTTCGCACCAAGGCAGAATCAAGCCCCGTCTGCATAGTATTATGCCTAGGATGCTCAAGATTTCTCAAGGGTGGTTATCATGGCAGTCATGATCGGTGATGAGGCCCCCCTGTTCTCGCTCCCGGACCAGGATGGGAAGATGTTCGATCTGGGGAGCATGATCGGAAAGAAGGTCATGGTCGTTTACTTCTATCCAAAGGATGAAACGCCTGGATGTACCAAGGAGGCGTGCTATTTCCGCGACCGCTATGAGGACTTCGTCAGCCTGGGCGCGGACGTGGTCGGAATCAGCTCAGACCCGCAGAGATCGCATCAGGAGTTCGCCACCAAGCACAACCTTCCGTTCCGCATACTGAGCGACGTGGATGAGAAGGTAAGGGAGATGTACGGCGCGACCGGCCTGCTAGGTCCAGGCCGGGTCACGTACGTCATCGACAAGAAAGGGGTGGTGCGTCACATCTTCAGCTCGCAGATGCAGGCGACCAAGCACATCGACGAAGCGTTCGCCATGGTGGAAAAGCTGGCAAAAGGGTAGGAAGCGGTTTAGGCCCCGGCCGCCTTCAGGACGTCCGGGCACTGGCACTTCTTGCGCTGCTCCGGGATCTTCGGGACGGCGGCGGTGATGAGCGTGCGGATCTTGTCCATGTTCTCGGACATGATCTTCAGCACCGTGGCGGTGTCGACCGGATGATCGGCCCAGACATCGTAGTCGGTGATCATGGCCAGGCTGCAGTAGCACATCTCCATCTCCCTGGCCAGCTGGCACTCCGGGACGAGGGTCATGCCGATGATGTCCGCGAAGGCGCGGTACATCTGGCTCTCCGCCCTGGTGCTGAACCTGGGCCCTTCGATGCAGACGTAGGTGCCCTTCTGATGGACCTTGATCTTGGCCTTCTTGGCCTCCTTGATGAACAATGCGTTCAGCTCAGGGCAGAACGGGTCGGCCGTGGAGATATGGACGGTCTTCGGTCCGTCGTAGAAGGTGTAATCCCTGGTCTTGGTGAAATCGATGAACTGGTCAACCACGGCGATATCGCCTGGCTCGTACTCTTCCTGCAGCGAGCCGACGGCGCAGGGCGAGATGATCCTCTCCACCCCGACCTCCTTGAGCGCCCAGATGTTGGCGCGGTAGTTCACCTTGTGGGGCGGATAGATGTGCCCCTTGCCGTGGCGGGGCAAAAAGGCCACAGGAACGCCCTTCATGGTCCCGATCTGGATCTCATCGGACGGGCAGCCATACGGGGTGAAGGGACGGACGGTCTCCTTCAGCTCGAACATGTCAGGGTCATACACTCCGGTTCCGCCAATGATGCCTATCCTGGCCTTCATGTGATCGAATAGGGATTATCCTAGAATATTTAAAGGATACCAGATAAGAGCATTCAAGAGATTTTTACCGATACTAACTATAGTTAACGAACTTCACTCTCTTTCGCGTTTCACGAATCTTTTTCGAAAGTATTATTTTAAGTAGGTCGCAATTCCGGAAGCTGAGGATATGGGGCAGAAGAACGAAGTTAACCCGATATGGGCATGTCGGGGTTTCCCTGCGTTCCCGGTCGTGCTTGCGGCCATGGGGGATGGCAACGGGGACGGGGAGAAGAACATCATCACTGTTGTCCTATGCCATATGTTCTCGTTCAACCCGCCGGTGCTGGGCATCGGTGTATCACCTTCCCGCCACAGCTATGCTCTTCTGGACAAGTCCGATGATTTCTCCATCAACGTTCCCGGGAAGGAGCTGGTGGAGGAGGTCTTGTTCTGCGGACAAAAGTCCGGCAAGGACATCAACAAGTTCGAGGAGTGCGGCTTCACCTACACCAAAGGAAAGAAGATCAAGTCGCCCGTGCTGCCCGAATGCATGGTGAACCTGGAGTGCAAGAAGGTGAACAAGATCGACGCGGGGGACCACACCTGGTTCCTGGGCGAGGTCGTCCATGCCGAGATGGAGAACGGGATCGACAGGACCAGGGCACTGATGTACTGGTCCGGCGAGTTCCGCGTCATTGGCGACATCATCAGGCGGCGCTGAGCATCGAAAACTAGTTATTCAATCTCCATCCAATAGGAACCGGAGTTATTCTTATGGCAGGATCTGACAAGATCGACGTCCAGCACATGGATGCTGTGCAGATGTTGCCTCCGGCCCCGGTCATGCTGGTCTCGGTCGGGGACAAGGAGGGGAAGGAGAGGAACATCATCACGGTAGGTCTGTTCAACCTCTTCTCGCTGAAGCCACCCATCCTGGGCATAGCGGTCATGACGTCCAGGCAGTCCTACAAACTGCTTGAGGAGAACGACGACTTCGTCATCAATGTTCCTGGAGATGATATGCTGGATGCGGTCATCACCTGCGGAACGAAGAGCGGAAAGAAGACCGACAAGTTCGCCGAGGCCAAATTGACCCCGGTCCCAGGTAAGAAGGTGAAATCCCCGGCCATAAAAGAGGCGCTGATGAACATCGAGTGCAGGAAGCTGGAATCGTTCGAGAAGGGGGACCACACCTGGTATCTGGCCAAGATAGTCCACACCGATGCGACGACAGATTACGACAGGTCGAATGCGCTCCTCTACTGGGACGGAGAGTTCCGTACCGCCGGATCGGTCCTGAAGAAGGTCGAGCAGTAGCCGTGACAAACTCTATCATGGGCGCTTGTTAGCGCTCAAATCCCCTTTTCATCCATCATTGTTTGATTCTAAACTGCAATTTTGTGCTGGTACGATTAGTTCAAATATCGTCAAACGAAAGGAATCATAAACATCTTCATCTGGGGAGGCTAAAAAAATGGAATACGTCATGAATCAACCACAGCACAGGGCCGCTAAGGCCCAGTCTAGCTGGGACTTTCTGACGCCAGCCTTCCCATCGTTCGACCAAATGACCGTTGGATCGAACACGAGGGTCCTTGTCCTCGCCCCCCACCAGGACGACGAGGTCGTAGGATGCGGTGGAACCATATGTCAGTTCGGCAAGCATGGGGCCCATGTCAAGGTGGTGTACATGACAGGGTTCAGCAACGGCGAGAACTCCGCCTATCTCAAGTCCCTTGTTCCCATGGACAAGAGCGAGTCGGACGTGGCCCTCAGGGCCATCCGTTGTTTCGAATCCGAGACCATCCACCTCGAATCGAAAGGGGTCCGTTGCGACAAGAAGAGCTATGAAAGGGTGGCCAGGATAATGAACCAGTATGAGCCAGACATACTGTTCGTGCCATGCTTCGACGAGTCCCGGACCGACTACATCAAGACCGCGGCGATAGCCGCCAACGCCTTGCAGAGCTATGTCTACAAGGTGGAATGCTATTGCTACTCGTTCGGTGGAGTGAGCAGGCCGAATACCCTTGTGGACATCACGGACGTCATCGATGACAAGATCGAGGCGGTCCGGGAGCACAAGTCCCAACGCAAGACCGTCGACGATGGGGAACTGATCCGGCAGATGCACCAGTACAGGCTGTCGTCTACGCAGGACAAGGACCGCTATTGCGAATGTTTCCACCGATACCCGAAAGAGCTCTATCTCGAGTTCGCCAGGGACCTTGGACTGCTGGAACGATTTAGCCAGTTATGAACAAGGAAGCAAACGATAGATCATAGGGGTCGTTCGGGGGACCGGCCCCTTTTCACATTTCTTCAATCCGTCCTTTCATCCGGCAGCGGCGCCTTCTGATACGAGCCGAAGATCTTGACGAAGGAGGCCTTGCGCATCAGGTCTATCAGCGCCTCCTTGACGTTCGGATCGGAGACCTGGCCATCGATGTCGATGTAGAACACGTATTCCCAGGTGCGCTCCTTCCGCGGCCTCGATTCCAGCTTGGTGATGTTGACCCCGTGGTCGGCGAAGGCACCGATGCAGCGGTGCAACGCCCCAGGCACGTTCTTGGTAGTGAACGCCAGCGATGTCTTGTCGCCCGGAAAATTCATGGGCGGGTTCTTGTCCAGCACGAAGAAGCGGGTGAAGTTGCGGGAGGAGTTCTGGATGTCGGCGCGCAGCACCTTCATCCCATAGTACTCGGCCGCCCGGCCGGAGGCGATGGCCGCCTCCTCCTTCAGCCCCCTCTCTTTTATCATCTTGACGCTGCCAGCAGTATCGTATGAAGGGATCTTTTCCCATTCGGCGTGGCTGGTGAGGAACTTGCTGCACTGCCCCAGCGCCTGCGGGTGGCTGTAGACCTTGCGCACGTCCTTCATCTCCGCGCCCGGGTGGCCGATGAGGCAGTGGCGGACCCATACCAGCACCTCTCCGACGACGGTGAGGTCGCTCTCCAGAAGGAGGTCGTTGGCCAGCGTCACCGAGCCCTCGATGGAGTTCTCCACCGGGATCACCCCATGTGTCGCCTGACCCTTATCGACCGCTGCCAGCAGGTCACGGAACTCTGCGCACGGCAGCGTCACGACATCCTCCCCGAAGAACTGGTGTATGGCATCCTCGCTGTACGCGCCATGCACTCCCTGGAACGCCACCACCTTCTTCGCTACCATGTCAGCACCCGAAGAACTCCTGATGCACCGCCCTCGTGGCCCTCTCCAGGTCCTTGAGGTGCACGGTGAAGTGATATGCCACCAGCGATGCTCCGGCAGATATCAGCCCTACGCTGACGTTCTCCATCGCCACGGCGTTGAACACCCTGCTGGCGATGCCCTTGCTCTGGCCCAGGCCTTCTCCGACTATGCAAAGCAGGGCCCAGTCCTCGCTCGTCTCGATGCGGGAGATGAAGCCCTCCTTGATGTCCTCCAGCAGCTTCCTGGAGAGACCGAGGTCCTTCTTATCGATGAGCAGCGCGATGCAGGTCTGCGACGTGACCGCGGAGTAGATGTTCACGTCGGCATCGCTCAGCTTCTGCGATATGACGGTCATGACCCCGGTGCGGTATCCGGCCCCCTCGCCGAACACCTTGATGATGGCCAGGTTCCGCATGCAGGAGATGCTCTTGATGCACTCGATCTGTTCGTCCCCCTTCTGCTGGATCGACGTCCCCTCGGCCTTGGGGTTGAAGACGTTCTTGACCTTGATGACGATGTTCTTCGCCCTGGCCGGTTCCACGGTCATGGGGTGCAGGACCTTGGCCCCGAAGTAGGCCAGCTCGGCCGCCTCGTCGTACGAGAGGGTCTTGATCGGCACCGCCTTCGGGACGATCTTCGGGTCGACAGATAGGAATCCGTCCACATCCTTCCAGATCTCCAGCACCTCGGCATCGAGGGCGTTGGCGATGGCCGCGGCCGAATAGTCGGAACCGTTGCGGCCGAACACGGTGACGGAGCCGTCCTGACCCACGCCGAAGAAACCTGTCACGATGGGCATCTCGCCGTTGTAGAACATCTCCTGGATCTTGGGCACGATGGACCATCTGGTGGCGTCCAGGTCGGCCGTGGCCGCACCGAACACGCCGTCGGTCATGATGCCCAGCTCGTCCGCGTCGCACGGGACGGCCTTCACCCCCTGGTCCTTTAACATGGCCGCGACCAAGATGACGCTGAGTCTCTCGCCGTAGCATTGCACGAAGTCCTTGGTCTTCGGGGTGACCTCTTCCAGGTAGGAGATGCCGTAGAGCATGCGCTCCAGCTTTTCCAGCTTCTTGTCCAGCCGGGCCGCCGCATCCTCCTTGATCTTCTCCGATCGGACCGCCTCGTCGATGAGCTTGGCGTGGAGGTCCCTGGTCTTCTTGATGAACTCCCTCACCTCGGCCTCCTTGCGGGGCTGGGCGATGAACTGCAGCAACGATTCCGTGACGCCGGAGACCGCGCTGACCACGACCACCTTGCGCTCCTTGTCGGTCATGATGATCTGTCCGACCTCCAGCATGGATGGGGCGGTCTTCAGGGAGCTGCCCCCGAACTTCAGCACGCGCATCAGGCACGCCTCCGCTTGATGATGTCGTACGGGTTCACCAGGACCGCCGTCTCAGCCTCGGACTTGGTCAGACCTGCCGCCTGGGCGATGGTCAACGCGGTGGCGGTGTCGATGAGGTCGCCTGGAGCGTGCGTGTCCGAGTTGACCACCATCTTCGCCCCGACCTTCTTGGCCAGGGCGGCCACGTGTCCGTTGGTCTTGCAGTGGGATGCGCGGGAGGTGATCTCCAGGTAGACGCCGTTCCTCTTGGCCAGCTCCACCTCCTCCTCAGTGATGAAACCAGGGTGGGCC
This sequence comes from Methanomassiliicoccales archaeon PtaU1.Bin124, assembly GCA_002067865.1. Taxonomy (GTDB): domain Archaea; phylum Thermoplasmatota; class Thermoplasmata; order Methanomassiliicoccales; family UBA472; genus MVRC01. Next base: position 24,101 of record MVRC01000012.1, read on the forward strand.
AGTATGTCCACCTCAGGGTTCGATACGGACGCCAGGTTCGTGCCCTTCTCCACCGGCTCGCTGATCGTCTCGCCGTGTATGACGACTATCTCAGCGCCGAGCTTCCTGGCCCTGGCGACGACCATATCGATCTTGGACGCGGGCACATGGGTGATCTCCACCCCGGTCAGGACCTGGATGCCCCAGACCTCGGCTAGCTCCGCATCTTTCCGGGCCTCGTCGATGATGCGGTCCATGGTGGAGAGCGAAGCATGGTCTGTAAAAGCCAGCGCCTTGTGCCCTTTGACGAACGCCCTGCGCGCCAGTTCGATGGGGAGCAGCTCGCCGTCGCTCAGTATCGTGTGAGTGTGCAGGTCGGCCCTCATTTTCTCCTCTCCGAAAGCTTGCGGTAGACGTCCTCCATCGGCATGTCCGTGGCCTCCAGCACCACCATCAGGTGGTAGATCAGGTCCGCCACTTCCCAGGCCAATGCCTTCTGATCGTGACCCTTCGCCGCAAGGATGACCTCTCCTGCCTCCTCGACCACCTTCTTCAGCCGCTTGTCCTCATCGGACAGTAGCTTGTTGGTGTAGCTGCCCTCCTTGGGGTGCAGCTTGCGGTCCTCGATGACGCGGCGCAGCTCGGGGATGATGGACATCGTGGCGTCCAGATCGCCGTACATCACCTCATCGAAGCACGATGCGCGATCGAGGTGGCAGGCGACCCCCTCCTGCTTCACCCTGACCAGCAGGGTGTCGGCGTCGCAGTCCAGCTGGACCGATACGACCTTCTGCACGTGGCCGGAGGTCTCCCCCTTCTTCCACAGCGCCTGCCTGGAGCGGGACCAGAAATGGGTGTATCCGCTCTGCAGCGTCAGGTCGTACGACTGCTGGTTCATGTACGCCATCATCAGGACCTCGTTCGTTTCCGCGTCCTGCACGATGGCCGGTATCAATCCTTCCGAGTTGAACTTGAGAGGCGTGGTCATCTCACTCTCACACCCTTTTCCCTCAGCTCCTTCTTCACATCGGCCACGCTGAGCTGGCCGTAGTGGAATATGGAAGCGGCCAGCGCCGCCTCCGCCTTCGTCTTGGTCAGCACCTCATAGATGTGCTGCGTGTTGCCGCAGCCGCCAGAGGCGATGACCGGTATGGTCACTGCCTCCGCCACCGCAGCCGTCAGTTCGATGTCATATCCGTCCTTGGTGCCGTCGGCGTCCATGCTGGTGAGGAGGATCTCTCCCGCTCCCAGCTCCTGCGCCTTCACGGCCCACTTGATCGCGTCCAGTTCGGTCGGCCGGCGACCGCCGTGGGTATAGACGCGCCACATGTCCCCGTCCCGCTTGGCGTCGATCGCCACGACCACGCACTGCGAGCCGAAGTCCTTGGCGCACTCGCCGATGACATGGGGGTGCTGCACCGCCATGCTGTTGACCGAGACCTTGTCGGCGCCAGCGTTCAGCGCCAATCTCATGTCGTCCCGGCTGCGGATGCCCCCGCCGACCGTCAATGGAACGAACAGGCTCTGGGCCGTCCTCTCCACCACGTGCAGCAGCGTCTTCCGACCTTCGGCCGAGGCGGAGATGTCCAGGAAGACGATCTCGTCCGCCCCCTGCCTCTCATATTCGCTGGCCATCTGGGGCGGGTCGCCCACGTCCTGCAGGTTGAGGAACTTGATCCCCTTGACCACCTTGCCGTCCTTGACGTCCAGGCAGGGGATGATGCGCTTCGCCAGCACCTTACTTTCCCCTCCTCACTTGCGGCTTCGCCTTGGTGCTGAGGAGGGTGGCCCTGGCGGTGGTGGCCTTCCTCATGGCCGTGCCCAGCGCCTTGAAGGTGGCCTCGACCACATGGTGCTCGTCGAAGCCCCTCTTGACGATGACGTGCAGAGTGATGCCAGAGGACATGGCGAAGGAGCGGAAGAAGTGGTGCCACAGCGGGTCCGGGCAGTCGATGTCGGCGTACGGCCGGTCGATGATGTCCAGGGTGACCTCTACCAGCGCGTCGTCCATCGGCACGACCGCCGAGGCGATGCGCTCCACCGGGGCATCCCCCATGGCCTGGCGCACGGCAGAGCCCAGGGTGATGGCGACGTCCTCCACCAGGTGGTGCTCGTTATCTCCCACGGCCATCACATCGAGGTCGTAGGAGGAGTATTTGGAGAAGGTCTCCAGCATGTGGCGCAGGAACTGTTCCTGGCATGAAATGGCATACTTACCGCTGCCGTCCAGGTCGATCGAGATCTTGACGTCCGTCTCCTTGGTCTTGCGCTCCACCGATGCCTTCCTTCCGCTCATCTCTTACGCCCCCATAGCTGATTGGGATTGAGTTTGCCAGTATAAAGTGCTAGTCCGACGACCGCCTCCGGGACGCCCATTCCGGTAAGGACGTCCAGGTCCCTCTGGTCCGTGACGCCGCCGGAGGCGATGACCTTGTGCGGGCAGGCGGAAACGAACGAACGGACAGCGCCCTCGTCGATGCCCTTGCCCTGGCCTTCCACGTCCACGTTGGTGTAGAGGACGCCCGCCAAAGGCAGCGGTTTTATAATCTCGAACATCTGCGCCAGCGACAGCGGCGCGGCTTCCTGCCAGCCCTTCACCTGCACATGTCCGCCCTTGACGTCCAACGCCAGGACGACCTTGCCCGGGTTAGCGTTGGCCAGACTCTTCAGCCATTCCGGGTCCTTGATGGCCTTGGTGCCCACGATGACCCTTGCCGCCCCGCAGTCCAGCAGATACTGTGCCGTCTCGGTGGTGCGTATGCCTCCGCCGACCTGCACCGGGACCTTGCTGGAGGCGATGATGGAGCGCATGGTCTGGACGTTAATGCCCTTGCCCAGCGCCGCATCCAGGTCGATCACGTGGAGCATCTCCGCTCCGGCGTCCTGCCAGCGCTTGGCCGCGGCCATGGGGTCGGGCAGTTTGACCTGCTCCGTGCCGGGAACGCCGCCCACCAGCTGCACCACCTGGCCGTCGAGTATGTCAATGGCCGGCAGCACCTTCATATCTGGTCCTCCGCGAACGCCACGAAGTTGCGCAGGAACGCCAGTCCCGAGGCGGAGGACTTCTCCGGATGGAACTGGGTGCCGTAGGTGTTGTTCTTGCGGAACAGCGTCGGTATGCGGCCGAAGTAGTCGGTCGTGCCGATGGTGACGTCCTCCTTCGGACTGCCGTGGAACGAGTGGGCGAAATAGAAGTAAGGCGAGGATATGCCACGGAACAGCTTGTCGTTGCACTGCACCTGGTTCCAGCCCATGTGCGGCACGCGCTCCGCGCTCAGGCGGACCACCCGGCCTCCCAGGTAGCCCAGTCCTTTCTCGGCGCCCTCCTCGCTCGATTCGTACATGATCTGCATGCCTATGCATATGCCCAGGCAGGGCGTGCCGGCATTGAGCTTCTTGACGATTTCCGAGCGGTAGGGCTGGAGGCGCTCCATGGTCTTGTCGAACGCTCCCACCCCAGGCAGGACGATGCATTCCGCATCCAGCAGGCGCTTCATGTCCGTGACCACTTCCACCTCGGCGCCGCATATCTCCAGCGCCTTCTTGATGGAGTGGAGGTTGCCGACGCCGTAGTCGGCCATCGTGATGTTCAGAGCCATTCCTTCATCACCTCACCCAGGCGGAGCAGGAGCTCATCGTTCTGCTCCCTGGTACCGATGGTGGTGCGGGCGCAGTTCTCCAGCATGCGCTTCTTGCCGAAATCGCGGATGAGGACGTGCTTCACGGCCAGGCGCTTCACCGTCTCGGCCGAGTCCCTAGGACAGCGGAACAGGATGAAGTTGGCCTCGGACGGGAACACATGGAAGCCCAGATCGGTCAGGCCCTTCTCCAGCCTCTTCCTCTCCGAGTTTACCACGGACACGGTCTTGCGCACGAACTCCTGGTCCTGCAAGGCCTTCACGCCGATGTGCTCGGCCACCTTGTTCAGGGAATAGGGTATCTTGACCTTCTGCATGGCCAGCGTCATCTCCTTGTTCGAGACGGCGTAGCCGATGCGCATCCCTGCCAGGGCATAGGCCTTGGAGAAGGTGCGGGTCACGATCAGATTGGGGTACTTGTCGACCAGGGGGATGAACGACTCACCGGCGAACTCGCCATACGCCTCGTCCACCACGACCGGGCGCTTCGACTCCTCCACCAGACGCAGCACGTCGTCCTTCTTGAACGTGTTCGACGTCGGGTTGTTGGGCGTGCAGACGATGACCAAGTTACCTTTCGCCCTCAGCATGGCATCCACGTCCAGCTGGAAGTTGGGCTTTAGGTCGACCTCCACCGCCCCACCGCCGTTCACGATGGCGAACCAGCCGTGCAACGAGTAGGCCGGGTAGGCCATGACCACGTTCCCGCCCGGTTCCATGAACGTCTTGAAGAGGATGTCCAGCACCTCATCCGAGCCGTTGCCTACCACGAAGTTGTCCCGGTGCAGGTTGTAGAAGTTGGCCAGTTCCTGCCTCAGCTTGTCGCCGTAGGTGGAAGGGTATTGCTCCAGGTCCATGTCCAGACATTCCTTCAGGGCCTGCTTGCATGCCGGGTTCTCACCCAAAGGGTTCGTGTTGGTGTCCATCCGCAACGGGGAGCCCTGGATGTTCGGGTTGTAATAGAGCTGCAGGTCCGTCACGGTGGATCTAAGCCACTTGCGGTCCATTTCTTCACCTCAAGGTACCATGCGGTCGATGGGAGTGATGAGTATGCCCGAGGCCCCCATCTTCTTCAGCTTGATGATGGCATCGTAAACCTTGTCCTTGTCGATGACCACGTGGATGGCGACGACGTCCTCCCGGCCCATGATGTTCATGACGGTCGGTCCGGCGATGCCGGGGAAGAACCTGCGCACCTCGTCCAGCGATGCTGTCGGCACGTCGGCCATGAGGTACTTCTTGTTCTCCGCGTCCAGCACGCTCTTGATGGCCGAGACGAGCTCGTCGATGCGCTCCTTCTCCCGCTTGTACGCCTTCTCGTTGGCGATGACCACTGCCTGAGACTCCGCTATGACGGCGATCTCGCTCATGTGGTTCATCTTCAGGGTCGAACCGGACGATACCAGGTCCACGATGATGTCGGCGACCCCTAAGTGCGGGGTGATCTCTGCCGCCCCGGAGATCTCCTCGATCTCCACCTTCTTGCCGTGGGCGGCGAAGTACTTGCGCGTCATGTTGGGGAAGGAGGTCGCCACTATGGTGCCGTCCTTCACCTTGTCCACGCTGTCGATGCCGGATGAATCTGGAGATGCAACAGATAATCGGCACTGGCCGAAGTTCAGGTCCTGGACCGTCCTCACGTCCACGCCTGCCTCCAGCACCAGGTCCCTGCCGGTTATGCCCATGTCGACGGCCCCCGAATGCACGAAGCGGACGATATCGCTGGCGCGGAGGAACATGACCGATAGGTCTCTCCGCTTCACGTTCGCGTAGAGCTTACGCTCCCCCGCGTCATCGAAGTCCAGGCCCGCTTGTTTCAGGATCTGAACGGCTTTCTCGTTCAGCCTGCCCTTGTTCGGTATGGCCAATTTCAATGCCATTAGCTCACCGGTCTCATGGCCGACAATGGGGACAGCGTACTTCAAGCTTTTTATAGTCCAGGCATGACGGGCAGGCAGAGTGGCAGGATTACAATTGCACTTCCGACACCTTGCTGCGGGTCTCGCCGCACCGCACCAGTTCCGGGACCCTGCCCCTCATGGCCATCTTCGAACCGATCATGGCCACGCAGCCGTCCACCCCATCCAGCCCGGCGACCAATTTGACCGCTGCGCCGAGGGTGTCCTCCCTTTCGTCCTTGACGAGATTGCCCAGGCGGGTGGCGCATGCGTCCGCCAACGAAACGTTCTTGGCGAACACCGTGGCCGCATCGGCGGCGCCCAACGATATGGACGGTCCGACCGTGCCAGACGAGGTGCAAACCCCGTAGATGCCATCTGTACGGGGCATGAGGTATGCCAGCCCCTTGAACTGCGACTGTCCGGCGTAGATGCCGATCGGTGTCTCCTCTCTGAGGATGAGAGCGATGTCGCCACCGTTGTCGACGATGGCATGGTCCGCTCCCTGGTCCACCATCGCCTGCACGGCAGATCCTGCGATGGTGCCGGCCACAGCGGCCATTGGACCTACATCAGCGATCCTGGCGGCATGGCACATGCGCTTCACGATCTCCGGGGCCGACTCGGGCTCATCGTACGGCTCGAAGGTGAGCTGGAAGAAAGGGTCCCTCTCGATGAACTTGACCAGTTCCGCGCGGCGTTCGAAGATAGCCTGTTCCGCATACCAGATCAGCTCCTCCTCCGCCACGATGGTGACGGCCGTCTCGCCGATCTCAAAATGCTTGCGGACGATCATCAGCCCTGCTTCATAGCTCCGGTCGGGCAGGCGTCCATGCACATGCCGCAGGCGATGCACTTGTCGCTCAGGAAGACGATCTTCCAGGAGGGCTTCTCCACCACGAACGCGCTCACCGGGCAGATGGAGATGCAGGCGCCGCAATCAGTGCACTTCTCCGCATCCTTGCGGACGTACTCGTTCAGCTCCTGGATCTGCACCTTGTTGTCGGTGAGGTACTTCAGGGCGCTCTTGATCTGCGACGGGCTGCCTTCGAAGGAGATGATGAGGCGGCCGCCGGTGTCGTCGATCTCCGCCCTGAGGATGTTGATCATGAGGTCGAAGTCCTTGACCATGCGGTACGTGATCGGCTCGTTGATCAGGTCCGGGCTGAAATAGAGCATGTAGCGGCTGACGCTCATCTACTCCACCTCCTCCCTGGTGTGCACGTCGAGGGGCTTCATGGCCCTCTCCTCCGGCATGCTCTGGACCATCTGGGTGAGGAAGAACTCCTTCTCCGCGATCTGCCTCTTAAGCTCCTCCGCCACCTGTCTCGCCTTGTGGTACGAGGACAGGGGCGAGGTGCGGCATTTCTTCCCTTTGAGCATGAACTGACCGGAGCGCAGGTCTGCGTAGGAGACCTCCTGCAACGGCTTGCGGTTACGGGACGCCAGGGCATAATCGACCACCGGGGCGAACAGCTGATCGTCGCCCATGCCGCAATTCTTCATGACGTCCTCGTCCAGCACCGGTATGGGGACACCGATTCCGATGGCCAGCGTGGCGCCGTAGTTGTGCATGTAGATGCCCCGGACATAGTCAGGGGACATCTGCTTCATGTCTCCTATGACCGCCAGCGTGCGGGCGGAGGCGGAGGGCACTCCATTCTTCATGGGCACGTTGGTCTTGTACTGGGTACCTTCCCAGCTGACATATCCCTGAGCGCCGCCGACGAATATCCTGGTCCCCACGCCGATGGTGCGCAGCTTCGGGTCCTTCAGCAGCGGGGACAGCTGTCCAGCGCTGGAGTAGGAGGCGTTCTTGCAGTTCGGCAGCAGCTTGCCCATGTACGTGAAGAGCGTGCGGTCGGAGGAGTTCGTCGCCACGGCATAGTTCTGGTACAGGTTGCGGGGGTTGAACAGGTAGGCCTGGTTCATCGACTTGAGCGACACGAAGGTCTCGATGGAGCGGCGCGGATAGCAGTCCGTGCCATAGCTGGTCGCCTTGAGCTTCACGGCCTTTCCGGCCACCAGCTCTTCTATGACATGGGCACCGCCGTAGTTCTTCTTCCCGTTCTCGCCCAGTTCCGTGGCGCCGATGTAGGCGTCCACGGCAGCGAGACCGCCATAGGCCGGCACATCGTTGAGCCAGACCTTCTGCATCTTGATGGGCGGGTCCGAATGGCCGAAGTTGAGGAACGCGCCTGAGGAACACATGGCGCCGAAGGTACCGGTCGTAACGACATCCACCTCACGGGTGGCCTTTTCCACGCCCTCCTTCTTGACCAGCTCGACGACCTCCTCGGCCGTCATGACGACGGCGTCGCCCTTGCCGATCTTTGCGTTGATCTCCTCCACGGTACGCTTCATGTTCTCCCTCACAGCAGCTTCTTGGCCTTTGCCAGTTCAGCGTTGATGACCGATCCGCCGGCCCCGCCGCGGATGGTGTTGTGGGACAGGACCCACATCTTGGTGTACTTGCCGCTCTGCCTCACCCTGCCGACCGTCACGGCCATGCCCCTGGCCCTGGCCGGCTCGCCGGCATAAACGTCGCAAAGGGGCTGCGGGCGGTCCGCCTCGTCCCTGACGATGATGGGACGGACGGGCGCGGTGGGCAGCTCCAGCTTCTGCGGGGCGGGCTTGAAGGCGCGCAGCTTCTTGACGATGGCCTCGACCGAGGCATCCTTGCCCAGCCTCATGGCCGCGGACTCGGTGTGGCCGTCGATGACCGGGACCCTGGCGCAGGAGGCGACCATGTCGAACTCGGCGAACTTGACGCCCTTGGAGGTCTTCTTGCCGAGCATCTTGTGGATCTCCTCCTCCATCTTCTCCTCCTCGTTCTTTATGAACGGGACGACGTTGCCCAGGATGTCCAGCGATGGTACGCCGGGATAACCGGCTCCGGACACGGCCTGATATGTGGACACGCAGACCAGGTCCAGGCCGTAGGCCTCGTAGATGGCCTTGAGCGGCACTGCCAGTCCGGTGGTGGAGCAGTTGGCGTTGGTGACGATGAACCCGCCATCCTTGTATGTGGACTGGACCTTGATCAGGTCCAGGTGCTCCGGGTTGACCTCCGGGATGAGGAGAGGGACGTCAGGCCTCATGCGGTGCGAGGCGGCGTTGGAGAAGACCGCGCACCCAGCGTCCGCCAGGGCGGACTCGGTGTCCTTCGCCACGTCGGTGGGAAGTCCAGAGAACGCAACGCGGCAGCGCTTGGCGATGGCCTTCGGCTCCAGCTGCTCGATCTTGCGGTCCAGGGTGTCCTGCATGAACTGCACGTCCTTCACCTTGAGGACGTCGCCCAGCCTCTTGCCCTCGGACCTCTCCGAGGCATACAGCCCGCCGATCTCGAACCAAGGGTGGTCCTCCAACAGCTGAACGAACCGCTGTCCGATCATTCCAGTCGCGCCTAGCACGGCCACCTGTATCTTCGCCAAATTCAATCCTCTCCGTAATACTCTCTGCCTTCCTTCATGATCTTGATGAACTTCTCCCTCTCCTCGTCGGTCGCAGCCTCCTTGAACGCCCGCAGGGCCTGCTGGAACTGTTCCAGCATGAGGTCCGTATAGGGGTTCTCGTGCTGTATCTCGTAATAGAGGTCGGGGTTCTCCCTGGCCACCTTGCGGCTGGTCGTGGCCTGGTTCCTGAAGGTAGTGGAGGCGATGACCTCCAAGCTCTTGAACTCTGTGCCGGAAAGACGCAGGGTCTCGAAGAATGCGATGTTGGCCGCGTGGCTTAGGCCAAGGACGTAGGCGATCAGCTTGTCGTGCTCGTCCAGCGGCATCTCCGTCACATTGCAGCCCATGCCCTCGACCAGGGGAAGGAACTCCTCCACCGCCTTGTGGGAGCCGCAGTCGCATACGATGATGTTGCGGCTGTACATGGACAGCGCGGACGGTCCGAACATGGGATGGACGCTGCACACCGTCAGGCCCTCCTCCACCGCCCTCTTCAGGTGCGGTATGAGGGGTTCCTTGACCGACATGATGTCGAACACCAGCCCCCTAGGCTCCGCCTCGACTATCCGGTCGATGATGCCTGGAGCCTGGGATATCGGCACTGCGATGATGATGACGTCGGCCCTCTTCACCGCCGGTGCCAGTTCCGTCACGTGGGGGTAGTCCTTCACCGGTCTGGGGTCGTACACCTTCACATCGTTGCCCCTCATGGCCATGTAGCGGGCGAACCACAGCCCCATCTGGCCGGCGCCTCCGATGATGAGCACCTCCTTCTTCATCTTCATGGGACGGGTCAGTCTGGCCTGGGCCTCGACCGACTCCCTGATCAGTATCTGGGCGATCTCGGTGGCCCCCTCGATCGATATGCCCGCCTCGTCGGCCCTGGCGGTGTACCTGCCGATGACCTCGTCCTCCACCCGCAGGTTCCTGACTGGCATGGCCTTCTCGACCTTGGTCTTGCCCATCTTCAACGCCGCTTCCATCCTCTTCTTGATGAGGTCCATGATCTGGCTGTCGAGCTCCTCGATCATCCAGCGGATCCCGTCCACTTTCTCAGTCAATGAAACCACCTCTGACCATCAGATCCGCCAGCACCAGCGCCGCGGCCGCCTCGACCACCGAGACCGCCCTCGGCACTATGCATGGATCATGTCTGCCTTCGATCATGAGCTCCCTCTCGCTCATCTCCCGCAGGTCCACCGTGCGCTGCGGTTTTGAAATTGACGCGGTCGGCTTGAACGCCACGCGGAACTCCACTGGCATGCCGTTGGTGATGCCCCCCAGCACGCCGCCGGCATCGTTCTTGGACGTGCGCAGCCGGCCGTCGACCACTATGAATGGGTCGTTGCATTCCGAGCCCCTCATGCCGACCGCGCGGAAGCCCGCGCCGAACTCGATTCCCTTCACGGCGGGTATGGCGAACATCATCTTGGCCAGTTCCCCTTCGACCGTATCGAAGAACGGCTCTCCCACCCCGACCGGCAGGCCTTCCACGACGCAGCGGACGGTCCCGCCCACGCTATCACCCTCCGCCTTTGCGTCCAGGATCTCTTGGCGCATGAGCTCGGCCGTGTCCATGGCGGCCGCCCTGACGTCGTTCGTCCTTCCGAAGGAGACGATCTCCTGGAGGGTGCGGGGCTTGGCATCGATGACCCTCCCCACGCTCTCGGTGTAAGCGCCGATCGTCACCCCATGCTCCGTCAGCAGCTTCCTCGCCACCGCCCCGGCGGCCACGATAGGAGCGGTCAGCCTGCCGGAGAACTGTCCCCCGCCGCGGATGTCGTGGCTGTCGCCGTACTTCTGCACGGCGGTGTAATCGGCATGCCCTGGCCGGGGCATGTCCCTGAACTTGAGATATTTGGAGCTGTCCCTGTCCTTGTTGGCGATGAAGAGCGTTATGGCGCCACCCGTGGCCAGGCCGTCCTTGGACCCGGAGAGCACCTGCACCATGTCCTCCTCATGTCTCGGTGTCCCGATCCCTTCGGCCGGCCTGCGGAGGTCGACCTCCTTCTGGATCTCCTCCACGGTGATGGGCAGTCCTGGCGGTACCCCGTCGAGCACACAGCCCACGCCCTCTCCATGGCTGGAACCGAAAATGGTCAGCCGCAACGATTTGCCAATGGTGTTCATCACTTCAGCTCCAGGTCCGCTCCCAGCGACCTCATGTCCTCAACGAAACCAGGATAAGATATCTTAAAGCAATCGCCGTCCCCGATGACCGTCTCCCCCTCGGCCATCAGCGCTGCGACCGCTGCGGCCATGAGGATGCGGTGGTCGTCCCTGGGGTCGATCGATGCGCCGTGCAAACGGCACGGTCCCTTTATGGCGCACCCGTCCTTCCGCTCCTCCACCTCCGCCCCCATGCGGGACAGGAACTCGGTGGTGGTTGAGATGCGGTCGCTCTCCTTGTGCCTCACATGTTCGGCGTTCACCAGCAGGCTCTCCCCTTCGGCCTGGGTGGCCACCACTGCCACGATGGGGAAGAGGTCAGGCGCGTCGCCCAGGTCGATCTTCGCCCCTTTCAGCCTGGCCTTGGAGACGGTGAAGCTTCCGCCCTTGGACGTGACCTTGGCGCCAAACCTTTTCAGGATGTCCAGGACGACCTTGTCGCCCTGCGGGTCGCGCGGGTCCAGGTTGTTCACGGTCGCGCTTCCGGTCAATGCCCCGGCCGCCAACGGGAACGCCGCGGAGGAATAGTCGCCTGGAATGGTGTAATCGGAGGCGGAGTACCTCTGCCCCCCCGGCACATGGAACCCGTCCTTCGTCGTTGCCGCCTTCGCACCGAACTTGGCCATCATCTCGATGGTCATCTCGACGTATGGCCTGGACTTCAGTTCGGTCGTGAGATGGATATCGGTATCACACTCCTTCAGCGGGGATGAGATCAGGAGGGAGGAGATGAACTGCGAGCTGACATCACCAGGGATGGACACCTCGGTCCCCTTGTTCGGCCCTTTCACGATCAGCGGAGCCAGCCCCTTCCCCTGGGTCGAATGGCATTCCACCCCAAGTTGGTTCAGGGCATCGATGAGCGGCTGCATGGGGCGGCGGCGGATGGAGCTGTCGCCCGTAAGAACTGTATAGCATGGAATGAGGGATGCGACCCCCGCCATGATCCTGATGGTCGTGCCGGAGTTGGCCGCGTCGATCACGTTGTCTGGGCAGCGAAGCGTGCCGCCGTTCACGACGAGATCATCGCCGATCCGCTCCACCTTGGCGCCAAACGCCTCGATCGCCGCCAGGGTAGCCAGAGTGTCACCGCTCAGCAAGGGCCTGCGAAGCCGGGAGGCGCCGTCGGCCAAAAGGGCCAGCGTCATGGCCCGGTGCGAATAGCTCTTGGACGGCGATGCCAGTAGTTCACCGCTCACTCTTCCCGGTCTGACCTTGAGCTGCATTTCATCCCTCGTTGCAATTGTAGATGTCGGCCATGATCAGGTCCCTGCCGAGCGCGGAACGCAGGTCCTCTGCCCTTCCCTTCTCGGCCAGAATGACTATGGCAGGACCGGTTCCGCTCAATCCGGCGGTCACCGCCCCCTTGGCCAGCGCTTCGTGCATGACCGAGGCGTCGGCGCCCATGATCGAGGCCCACATCATGCCGTTCAGCTTCATGGCGATGCCATACTGCTTCTGAGAGGCTAGGATGAACGCCAGTTCCGCCAGGTCCCGGTTAGCCTTGATCTTCTCCATCGGCAGGGCGGTCTTCCGCACCTGGTAATCGGGAGCATAGATCAGCGCTGCCAGCGTCTCGTCCATCGGCTCCCTGTCCATGAGATCGAAGTGCAGATTGTCAGTGAGAACGATGCCGCCTAGCAGGGAGGCGCACGCATCGTCGTACGCGCCCGTCACCGAAACCTTGGCCTGGATGGCGCATTCGCATCCCAGGCGGATGGCGTCCATGACCTGCATGTCCTCCCCGATGGCTCTGAGGGTGGCCTTGATGACGGCGTTGGCGGCCGCGCTGCTGCTCTTGAGGCCCTTGGAGATCGGTATCTGGGATCGGGTGGTGACCTTGGCCCCCATCCCTTCCCTGCCGAACTCCTTCAGCACGCGCTCGACGCACAGCCTGACCAGCGTGCTGTCCTCTCCCGGGCTGCCCTCGATCGTCACTTCGAACTTGCCAGATTCGTTCAATTCGACATCCGCCTCAGTGCGCAGGTCGATGCCGAACGCACAGCCCCTGCCGGCGGCGATGGCGTTCACCACGGTCCCGGCGCTCCTGGCCACACCGCTCCCCCTCATCGGTTCATCCCCTCCTCGAACCCCTGGGCCATCACTTCGAAGCGAGGGGTCGCTCCGGTCCATATGTCGAAGGCCTTCATGGCCTGGTAGATCAGCATGTCCTTGCCGGACACAGCCTTGGCACCCTTGGCCTCCGCCTCGGCGACCAGCCTTGTCCTGGCAGGATTGTAGATGGTGTCCATGACGAACTGACCTGGGCCGAGGACATCGGCCTGCACCGACAGTTGGTCGGGATAACCTTTCATGCCCAGCGGGGTGCAGTTGACCACGATGTCATATGATCGAGACGAGACGATCGAGGGATCGATTACCTCCACTCCAGTGAAGCGGTCGGCCAGCACCTTCGCCTTGTCCTTGGTTCGGTTGGCCAAAACGATCCTCGCCCCGGTCTTTGACAGATAGGCGCAGACCGACCTGGCCGCGCCTCCCGCGCCCATGACCAATGCGACCTTGTCCTCGGGGTCGATGCCTGCGTTCTGGAAGGTCATCTCCACGCCGTAGACATCGGTGTTGTAACCGGCCATCTCCCCGTCCTCGTTCTTGACGGTGTTCACCGCCCCGATGCGCTCGGCCTCGGGGTCCAGGCGGTCGAGGTACTGGATGATCTCCTCCTTGTAGGGGATGGTGATGTTGCTGCCGCGGATCCCCAGCGTGGCGATGAGATCGAGCAGATTGGGGAGGTCGTGCTTCTCCGATTGGAACTTGAAGTAGCGGCCGGGAATGTCCAGGTCCTTGTAGGCGGCATTGTGCATCCATGGTGACAGAGAATGGGAGAGGGATTGGCCACAAACTCCTGTGATGACTACGTCCCCTTCCAGCCTCTTCAGCGATGCCAGGTCGATCTGACCTGGAGCGACCTCCTTCCCTGGCTGTAACGATGCATATGTGAAGCTGGAGCCGATCCGGTCGTGCAGCGCCCTGGTGACGCCGCCTATCTCGCCCATGCCGATGGCCAGGAACTCGTTCTCCGTGGCCGAGTAGGCCTGAGCGGCCTCTACCAACGAAAGGACGTCGCCAGGGCCGTTGGTGCGGTACGCCACCTTGACGATGTCGCCCTTGGCGGCCATGGACACCATCGCCTCGACGATGGCAGATGTCCTCGGGGTCCTCTCGAAGTCATGATAGGAGATGATCAGCTTGGCTCCCTTCAGCAGACGGGGCGCCTCGGAAAGCAATGGGAAGTCATGCTCCAGATCGACATAGGCGAAACCGCTTCGGACCGCCTTCTGCAGGAAGTGCAGCTTCTCCTCGTCGGAGCCTTGCCACTCCCCGCCCTGCCCCCTGGAACGGAGCGTGGCGATGGTCGGAACGCCCGCGGCGGCCAGCTGGTCCACTTCATCTGGCAGGCTGGCCATGGCATCGAAGCGCACCTCGATGAGGTCCGCTCCGCCCGCCACCCCCTCCTCGCTGGCCTTCAGGGCCGAGGCGGCATCCTTCTCCGCCACTGCAACGCACACCCGCATCTGTTCACCTCTCGGTGATGGTCTCCTCGATGGCGTGGCCGAAGTGCCTGCCGCCCCTCTCCAATTTCACCAGGATGTCCATGCCCGGCTGAAGCTCCGTGACGGATATCGAGCCGTCCTTGGTGCACAGCCTGATGGTCTCGGCGTTCTGCAGTATGATGGTGTGGGGGTGCGATGGCGTTTCCACCTCGATCAGCAGCAGCGGACGCACCTCGACCTTGGACCTGCCGACCACGACCGGTCTCGTCCTTCCGGCAGAGTCGACGGCCAGCAGTTCGTCCCCGGCCTTGACCTCCGACAGGTACTTGGTCCTGCCGTCGCTGCACATGACATAGGCATGCACGGGTCCGGCGTTCACCCGGAACGGCCTGGCCGCGACGTACTCGCTCTCCAGGCTCTCCGAATGGATCAGGAAGAGGCAGTTGCTCTGCGATCCGATGAGCATGCCCTCGCCCACCTTCAGCAGCGAGCAGGTATCGATGCAGACCCTGTCGCCGATGCCCAGCGGCTTCACCTTGCTGACCTTGACCGCCGTCAGTTCCTGCTTGCCCTCTGCACCGGATGTCAGGTCGGAAAAGTCCTTGATCTTCTCCGGCGAAAGAGGCTCGATGGCGATGCCGTCGACCCCTACCTCCAGCGTCTCGGCGAACAGCTTCGCCTCCTCTGGCGTCCTGGCCCCGGCGATGATATCGGTCTTGGAACGCTGGAACTCCGCTATGAGGTTCTCCAGCGGGATGACCTTCCAGTCGTTCGCGGCGATCAGCAGGAAGTCCACCTTGTCCTTCCAGGCGGAGGCCTTCTTCAGGTCCTCGGGACGGTTGATCTCGATGACCTTGCCCACCACCTTGTCGTCCACCAGCAGGTCCATGCCCGATATGATGATGGCATCGAACCTTCCCAGCTTGAGCAGCCCCGCGTCCTCCTTGCGGACCACGATGTCGACCAGGCCCGCTTCCAGCGCGGTTGTCACTACCTGTTTCCTTTCGTCATATGTAGGGAGGTGGTCGCTCCTCACCCACACCAGCTTCTCAGCCATGGGAGCTCACTTGAGGATCTTCAGGGCTTCCTCGACGTCCATGTCCTCCAGGACGATGCCGCTGATGGCCTTGGTGATGCCGATGATGTTGCGGTGCTGGAAGACGTTGCGCCCGATGCTCACGCCCTTCCCGCCCGCATCCATGGAATCCTTCACCATCTGCAGGACGCGCTCGTCGGAGTCCATCTTCGGACCGCCGGCGATGATGACCGGGGCCTCTGCCCCGCGCACCACTTCCTTGAAGGTGTCGATGTCGCCCGTGTAATTGGTCTTGATCAGGTCCGCGCCCAGCTCAGTGGCGGTCCTGGCGCACTTCTTCACCAGCTCCACGTCGTAGGCGTCCTTGATGTCCTTGCCGCGGGGGTAGATCATGACCATCAGCGGCATGGACCATTCGTTGCACTTACGGGACACTTCGCCGAAGTCCCGCAGCATCTCCGGTTCGTGGTCATCGCCTAGATTGATATGGATCGAGACCGCGTCCGCACCGGTCTTGATGGCCTCCTCCACCGTGGTCACGATGACCTTGTAATTGGAATGAGGGGACAGGCCAGTGCTTGCAGAGAGATGCACGATGAGCCCGATGTCCCGGCCGAAGGAACGGTGCGAATACGGGATTATCCCCTTGTGCAGCACCACAGCTGTGGCGCCTCCCTGGGATACTTTGTCGATCGTCGACCTCATGTCGATAAGCCCCTCGATGGGGCCCATGGTAATGCCGTGGTCCATAGGAACGATGACGGCCCGTCCAGTGGATCGGTCCATGATTCGTTCCATCCTTACGTTCTTACCTAGCACCTTTTCACCTCGGTGAACCGTGTCAAGTTATAGCACGCATTTAATCCTTTCGCAGCCCAGCGGAATCGCCCGATTACGAATGGAATAATGCGGACATGATGTTATGCCGTCCAATCCCAATAAGCCTTTCTGAAATGCCAGGACATTTCGATGGACAAATAGGTACAACGGGAAATCCTTTTATGTGATAGGCTCATCCCCCAACTGTTATGTGGAAGCAGATCGCCAATCATTTCGGCAGGTATCCCTCGCAGGCCAAGGTGGCCAAGCTCCTGCTGGAACAGGGCTTCAGGGTACACCAGGGCAGGATCTATGCCGGAGATGTGGAGTTGGGAGACGTGGCCATTGGTAAGGCCGTGGGCGTCGACCGCCGCATAGTGAAGTCTGCCGTCGAGACCATCGAGTCCACCCCGGAGCTGATGCGCGTGTTCTCCAAGCTCAGACCGACCTCCTTCCTGATCGAAGTGGCCTCGGAGATGGGCTGGAGCGCCATCGAGATCATCGCCCAGAACGCTGGGACGCCGGGCATCGTGGCAGAGGTGACGGGGGTCGTCGCCAACGCCGGCATCTCCATCCGCCAGGCGATCGTCACCGACCCCGACCTGAGCACCGAGCCCCGGCTGTACATCATCACCGAGAGCCCGGTCCCGCCAGAGCTCATTCCGGTGATGAAGAACTGCCGCGGCGTGAAGTCGATCATCCTCCTCTGATACGATGGCCCTGGTCCTAAACGAGAAAGGTTCCGGTCCGTACCTCGGCGTGCTCATCGCCGTGGTAAGCGTTTCGTTCGCTTCCATTTTCATCGTCTGGAGCACCGCTCCTCCCATCGTCATCGCCGCCTACCGCATGCTCTTCGCGGCGCTGATCCTTTTGCCGTTCGCTTCCGGCCCATGCAGGAAGCAGTGCGCCCAGTTGAAGCGTCCCACCGTGCTCATCCTGGCGGGCATCGGCCTCGTCCTTGCATTGCATTTCCTCACCTGGACCACCTCGCTCACCATGACGACCGTGGCGGCATCGACGCTTCTCGTCACGGCCCATCCTTTGATCATCGGGCTGGTGTCAGTATTTTATCTAAAGGAGACAGATAAAAAAGCGATCGTCGGCATGATGCTGGGCTTCTCCGGCATCGTCCTCATCTCGCTATCTGGCTTCGAGGCCGGCGACCTGGGCGGCGACATTCTCGCCTTCATCGGCTGCCTCTTCGCCGCCGTCTACATCATCGGCGGGAGGGTCATGAGGCAGAAGGTGGACATCGTCCCCTACGCGTTCTTCGTCTACGCCTTCGCCGCGGCGTTCCTGTTCGCCGGGGCGTTCGCCAGCGGGGCGCAGGTGCTACCAGTTTCGACCGAGAATCTCGTCCTGTTCCTGCTGCTGGCCGGGGTATCGACCATCATGGGCCATACCGTCTACAACTGGAGCCTGAAGTACGTCTCCGCGTCATTCGTATCGATCTCGCTTCTAGGCGAGCCGATACTGGCGTCGGTGCTGGCGCTGTTCTTCTTCAATCAGGTGCCATCGCCGGTGCTGATCGTCAGCGGCATACTGCTTCTGGCCGGCGTGGTGATCGTGGCAAAATACGAGATCAAGTTCGAGTCCTGATCACACCACTGGCTCATGGTAGGAGGAGATGTCGCTCACGCCCACATCCCCCTGCCTGGCCCTTCTGATCGCACCGACAGTTGCCTTGGCGGCCTGGATGGTCGTCAGGAACGGGATCTCCAGCTCGACCGCCAGGCGGCGCATCATCGCCCCGTCCCGGACCGAACCGGAGGCATATGTCGGTGTGTTGATGATGAGGTTGATCTGGCCCATGCGCATCAGGCCCAGCGCGTCCGGCGAGGTGTTCTCCCTCACCTTGTAGACGGTCGTGGCTGGGACGTTATGGTCCTTGAGGAAGGTGGCGGTTCCCTTGGTGGCATAGATGGTGAATCCCATCTCCTGCAGGCACTTCGCGACCACCAGCATGTCCTTCTTGTCGCTATCGGCCACGGTGATGTACACCCCGCCCTTCAGCGGCAGCTTCATGCCGGCCGAGACCAGCGCCTTGTAGATGGCCGAGTTGAAGTCGCTGTCGATGCCCATGACCTCGCCGGTGCTCTTCATCTCCGGCCCGAGGATGGAATCGACGCCTGGCAGTTTCAGGAACGGGAAGACCGATGCCTTGACGGCGATGTGCTTGAACTCCGCCACGCCCACATAGCCCAGGTCCTTAAGCTTCTTGCCCAGCATGACCTTGGTGGCCAGCTTGGCCAGCGGCACGCCGATGGCCTTGGAGACGAACGGGACCGTTCGGGAGGCCCTGGGGTTGGCCTCCAGCATATAGACCTCGTTGTCCTTGACGGCCAGCTGCAGGTTCATCAGACCCTTGATCTGCAGGGCCTTGGCGGTCTTGATGGTGATCTCGATGATGCGGTCCATCACATACGAGGGGATGGTGTGCGCAGGCATGACCATGGTCGCGTCGCCGGAGTGGACGCCCGCCTCCTCGATGTGCTCCAGTATGCCGCCGATGAAGACGTCCTCGCCGTCGCAGATGGCATCGACGTCGATCTCGATGGCGTGGGAGAGGTACTTGTCGATGAGGACCGGGTGGGACTTGCTGACCCTGACCGCCGTCTCGACGTAGGTCTTCAGCTCCTCCTCGTTGTAGATGATCTCCATGCCCCTCCCGCCCAGTACGTATGAGGGACGGAGCAGCACGGGGTAGCCGATGCGGTCGGCCGCCTCCTTGACCTCCTGATGAGAATGTCCGGTGCCAGAGTCCGGTTGCTTTATGCCCAGTTCCCGCATGAGGTGGGTCCAGCGCTTCCGGTCCTCGGCTATGTCGATCATGTCCGGGTCGGTGCCGAGCACCTTGGCCTTCTTGCCCTTCAGCGCCTTCTCCAGCGGAACGGCCAGGTTGACGGAGGTCTGCCCTCCGAACTGCACCACGACCCCGTCCGCGTCCTCCTTCTCGATCACATTGAGGACGTCCTCGAGCGTGAGAGGCTCGAAGTACAGGCGGTCGGAGATGTCATAGTCGGTCGAGACCGTCTCCGGGTTGTTGTTGATGACGATGGCATCGACGCCTTCCTCCTGGCAGGCCATGACGCCGTGCACGCAGCAGTAGTCGAACTCGATTCCCTGGCCGATCCGTATCGGTCCAGCACCGACGATGATGACCTTCTTCCGGGGAGAGCGCTTGGCCTCGCACTGCTCCTCATAGGTCGAGTAGAAGTAAGGTGTGGCCGCTTCGAACTCGGCGGCGCAGGTGTCGACCATCTTGTAGGTCGGGACGATCCCGTGCTTCAGCCGCATCTCCCTGACATGCTCTTCGCTCATGCGGGCGAACTTGCCGATGCTCTCGTCCGGGAAGCCCAGGCGTTTGGCGCGGCGCAACAGGTCCTTGTCCAAAGGTCCCGCGGCCAGCTCCTTCTCCATGTCCACCAGGTTCCTCACCTTGCGCACGAAGAACTCGTCCCAGGCGGTCCACTCGGCCAGCTTTTGTAGCGGAATGTTGCGGCGGATGCCTTCGGCGATGGCGTAAAGGCGCTTGTCAGTGGCCACCTTCAGCTCCTTCTCCAGTTCGACATCGTTCCACCGTTCCGGCTCGAGGTCGATCTTGTCCGTCTCGAGGGAGCGGATGGCCTTCATGATGCCTTCCTCAATGCTGCGGCCGATGGCCATGACCTCCCCGGTGCTCTTCATCTGGGTGCCGAGGGTCTTGTCGACCGTGCGGAACTTGTCGAAGGGCCAGCGGGGGATCTTGATGACACAGTAGTCGATGGTCGGTTCGAAGGCGGCGGAGGTCTTGCCGGTGATCTTGTTCTGGATCTCGTCCAGCGTCTTTCCGATGGCGATCTTGGCCGCCACCCTGGCGATGGGATAGCCAGTCGCCTTGGACGCTAGGGCGGAGGAACGGGACACTCTCGGGTTCACTTCGATGACACGATACTCCTTCGTCAGCGGATCGAAGGCGAACTGGACGTTGCAGCCTCCCTCGATGCCCAGTGCCCTGATGATCTTGATGGAAGCGGTCCTGAGGCGCTGATGGTCCACATCGTTCAGCGTCTGGACAGGCGCCACGACGATGCTCTCGCCGGTATGGATGCCCATGGCGTCCAGGTTCTCCATGGAACAGATGATGATGCAGTTGTCGTTCTTGTCCCGCATCACCTCGTACTCGAACTCCTTCCAGCCGATGACGCTCTCTTCGATCAGCACCTGGTGGATGCGGGAGTAGATCAGTCCGCGTCCCACGATGGGGACGAGCTCCTCCTCGCTATAGGCGATGCCGCCGCCAGTGCCTCCCAGCGTGTAGGCGGGGCGGATGAGGACCGGGTACTTCCCGATGAGCTTGACGGCCTCCTTGGCCTCCTCGATATTGTGGCAGGTCTTCGACACCGGGACCGGTTCGCCGATGTCGATCATGGTCTGCTTGAACAGCTCCCTGTCCTCGCTCAGGGCGATGGCGCGGGGCTGCGTGCCGAGCAGGCGGCAGTTGAGCCGTTCCAGATAACCTTTCTCGGCCAGTTCGGAGCAGAGGTTGAGCGCGGTCTGGCCTCCCATGCCGGAGAGGACGCCCTGCACCTTCTCCCTCTCGATGATCTTGGCGATCGTCTCCACATTGAGCGGTTCGATGTAGACGATATCGGCCATCTCCAGGTCCGTCTGGATGGTGGCCGGGTTGGAGTTCACCAGCACCGTCTCATAACCCTCCTCGCGGAGGGAGCGGCACGCCTGGGAGCCGGAGAAGTCGAACTCCGCCGCCTGCCCGATGACGATCGGCCCGGAGCCGATGACCATGAGCTTCCCCTTCTTGGGCTTCTTGCTCACTTCGATCCCTCCAGCATCTTGGCGAAGTCATCAAAGAGGAAGGTCGTGTCCCTCGGTCCAGGACAGGCCTCGGGATGATATTGGACCGAGAATATGGGCAGTTCCTTGTGGGTCATGCCTTCCACCGTGCCGTCGTTGGCATTGATGTGGGTCACTTCGAAGCCGGTGCCGTCCAGGCTGTCCGGGTCGACCGCATACCCGTGGTTCTGCGAGGTGATGTAGACCCGGTTCTTGTGCTTCACCGGTTGGTTGGCGCCCCTATGGCCGAACTTCAGCTTGAACGTCCTTCCGCCGAAGGCCAGGGAGAGCAGCTGGTTGCCCATGCATATTCCCATGATGGGATACTCCTCCTTGATCTGGTGGATGGTGTCGATGGTCGTCCTCTTCAACTCCGGATGGGCGGGGTCGCCCGGTCCGTTGGAGATCATGACCCCATCGATCTCGTTGTCGCGGAACCATTTCCGCGGGGTGTCGTTCGGCAATTGGATGAGATTGAAGCGTTTCTGCAGTTCCCGCAGGATGTTGTTCTTCACCCCGCAGTCGAACAGCGCCACGGTCTTGGCGTTCTTGCGGGGAGAGGGAAGGTGTACGACCTTCTTCACCGATGCCTGCCCGACCAGGTTCTCCTCCGACGGGAAGGCCATGCGGCGCACCTTTTCCAGCACGTCCTCGGGTTTCTCATCGAAGACGATCGCCCCCCTCGGCGTCCCCTTCTCCCTGATCTTGATGATGGCGCACCTGGTGTCCAGTTCACAGATGCCGGGCACCTTGTTCTCCTTGAGGTAGGCGTCCAGGGTCATACCGTGGTACTGGTCGCTGGGTTCGAGGCAGTTCTGCCTCACGGCAAAGCCCCGCACCTGCACGTGGTCCGACTCGACGTCATGCTGGTTGGTGCCATAGTTGCCTATGAGAGGGTAAGACATGATGAGGATCTGGCCCAGGTAGGACGGGTCTGTGAGACTTTCCTGGTAGCCGGTCATCCCGGTGTTGAAGACGACCTCTCCATATGTCGTCCTCTCAAAACCAAAACCCGTGCCCTCCAGAATCGTCCCGTCCTCGAGCACAAGGTAGCATTTCTTCATTAAGAGTCGATGGTAATTTTACTATGTATTTAACCTTACTCAAGGGCCACGTACACGGGTTGGTGTTTTTGTCGCCGATTGGACATTGAAGGATATGTTTGTTCAAACCCATTTGAATCCCGGTGGGTGATGTATTTTCCGACCGATCGAAGGGTCTTGGATCGCCCAACCGGACTCTTTACAAACGTCATGATGCCGGGTCAGCCGGTATGCTCCGTAACCGCATCTTTAAATATGGGAATCACAACCACCTTTCTGAAATTAATCTCGTCTGCAGCTCCGCAGTTCGTTTTTCTTTTCATCAAAAACTCAAAGGTTGAGAACGTGACAGGTTTCACAGATCTAAAGATCTCCAACGAGATCATCAAGGCAATGAAGGATATGGGGTGGCAGGAGCCGACCCCCATCCAGGTGGAGGCCATTCCGGCGGGCCTCAACGGCAAGGACATGTTCGCCCTGGCCCAGACCGGCACCGGCAAGACAGGCGCTTTCGGAACGATCATCCTGGAGAACATCCAGCCAGGTTATAGGACCCCCTCTGCATTGGTGCTTGTCCCGACCAGGGAGCTGGCCAATCAGGTGTTCGAGGAACTGAACAAGCTGGCGAAATACTCAGAGCATCTCACGGTCCCCATCTACGGTGGAGTGGGTCTCGACAACCAGATCCAGAAGTTGAGGCGAGGGACAGACATCGTGGTCGCCACCCCGGGAAGGGCCGTGGACCTACTTAACCGCCGTGAGCTGGACCTGCGAGACATCTCAGTGGTCGTGCTGGACGAGGCCGACCGCATGCTCGACATGGGTTTCGCCAAGGACCTGAACTTCATTCTCGCCAAGTTGCCGAAGAAGAGGCAGTCGCTCATGTTCTCCGCCACCATGTCCCCCGACATCAGGCAGCTGGCCAAGCGCCACATGGTGGACCCGATGGAGATCCTGGTCTCCAAGGACGAACCGGTGCTGGACCTGACCAAGCAATATTTCCTCATCGCCGACAAGGACACCAAGCGTGATGCGCTCTGCACCATCCTGGACATGTACAAGCCCAAGGCCATTGTGTTCTGCCACACCAAGCGCAAGGTGGACCAGCTGACCAAGAAGCTGAAGGCCGACAACTACCTAGTCGGTGCCATCCACGGCGATGTGGCCCAGAACAAGAGGGAGAGGGTGCTCAAGGCCTTCAAGGATGGAACGATCAACATCATGGTCGCCACCGATGTGGCGGCAAGGGGATTGGACATCGATGCGGTCGACTATGTCTTCAACTACGATGCCCCGGTCGACCCGGACACCTACGTTCACAGGATAGGAAGGACCGGAAGGGCCGGCGCGGAAGGGACGGCAGTGGCGTTCTTCACCCCCGAGGAGAAGGGCATGGTCAAATCCATCGAGAAGAAGACCGGCAAGCCCATCGCTCCGCTGGAGATCGAGATCGTGCGAAGGCCTAGGCCAGAGGGGGAAAGCGTGGTCCACCACAGACCGCCAGCGAGGCCGAAGCAAGGCGGACAGAGGGAAGGTCACAAGGCCCATCCGTCCGCAGGGAGGAGGCCATCCTCCAGGCCGTCGCCCAACCGGCAGCACCCCCACAGGGAGCGGGCGGGCAACGATCAAGGGAGAGGCAACTGACCGCTCTCCCATCAAGCCCGATATTGCATCGATTAAATATACTGGCATAGTCGTTCTGAGGGCCGATGCGCATCCTCCACCAGGACCGGTTCAAGGGTGAGATCAAGCTGCAGGTCGAGATCGCTGACGACCTCTGGCATCTCTACAACATCATCAGGCCTGGCGATCTTGTCTTTTCCCCCACCTACCGCCGCGATGAGACCAAGACCGACAAGATCAGGGCGGAGAGGGCAGAGAAGAAGAAGATGACGCTGGGCATTCGCGTCGAGAAGCTGGAGTTCCACGAGTTCGACAACCGGCTGAGGATACTGGGCGTCATAGAGGACGGACTCAAGGACATCGGTTCCTACCATACGCTGGCGATGGAAGAAGGCGAGTGGATTGCGATAATCAAGCAACACTGGACCGATACCGACCTGGACCGGGTGAGGCGCTCGGTCGAGGACTCGAAGAAACCGATGATCATCTTCGTCGCATTGGAGCAGGACGAGGCGGTCGTGGCGGCGCTGAGGCAGTACGGCATAAAGAGACTGGCGGAGATAGCCGGTCCGACCGGCGGAAAGATGTACGAACAGAAGGAGTCGGGAGACTTCTATGGTGAGATCATCGCCAAGGTGAAGCAGGCGGCGGTGGAGGGCGTTCCCATAGTCATCCTGGGCCCGGGGTTCGCCAAGGAGACGCTCCAGGCAGAGGGCAAACGCCGAGAGCCGGAGCTGTTCAAGCGGTCCTTCATATTCCATACTGGCCAAGCAGGGATGACCGGGATCCATGAACTGATGAAGCGGGGCTTGGGGGCGGAGGTCCTGAAGGATTCCCGCGTGGCCGAGGAGATCAACCTCGTGGAGAAGGTGCTGGAGGAGATCGCCAAGGAGGAGCTGGCGACCTACGGCCCCAAGCAAGTGCGACAGGCCGCCGATGCAGGCGCAGTCGAACTCTTACTTGTGCTGGACACGAAGGTGCGCGAGGCGAACATGGAGCCGGTCATGAAGGCGGTGGAACAGTCTCGCGGCCGCGTCATCGTCGTCAGCGAGCATCACGAGGGCGGAAAGAAGCTGGAATCACTGGGCGGAATGGCCGCACTGCTGCGCTATAAGATGCCGGCCTGATGGCGTCAGTTCACCGATAGCTGCCTGACCAATCCTTCCAACGCTCCCAACGCCAACTCCCCTTTCTTCGTCAGGGAGTATTGGCGGGTCGCCTTGTCCAACGAAATGTAACCGGAATTGACCAGGGACCTCATATGGAACTGAAGGTGGCCCTTCTGCATGTCCAGGGACCGCCCCAGGTCCGTCAGCCCTCTTTCACGGACCTTCAATGTGACCATGATGTCATATCGAACGGCACTTGCCAGCGGGCTCAGGACGCTTTCGACCAGGGAGCCGCTGATCGGTTCCGGTATCATCTCGTTCTGACCTTTGCCGGTCCCTATCTCCAGGTCCTTGTCGATGATGCTCGACGTGGAAAAATATTCGGTCATCTGCGCTACGAGGTCGGCCAGAATCCTTTCGCTGGGACTTCCTTCGAGCAGACGGAACCGGTCCCTGATCTCCTTTGCCCCCTGGTCCAGCACCTGTTCTGCCCAGACCAGGTCGAAGCGCTGATACACTGATAATGTACGCTCGACGAGTTCGTACATTGAAGCCTCAAGCGCCGCCGAGGCGCGTCCCTGCAGCGTCCCCTCCCTTTCCGCGTTCTCGAACCAGCGTTTTACGTTCTGGAGGATGATCGGACGGATCTGCTCACCGAACACCCAACGGACATCGTCCTCCCTGACCCTGTCCAGCGATCTGCTCATGCGCCGGACCTCGTCCCTCAACGAATCCAGTTGCTGTTGGATCTCCTCAGATCTCATGCTTCCTCGTAATAGAATAATATTACAAGGTAATACTTTAATATTGCGTAGGCCCTAATCGTTCTCAACCAACATCGCGACAGAACCACTCCCCAAATGGTCCCGTGGCGATTTCAAGGATGGATCAAATGCGGATAGCCATAGTGGCCTGTGACACCTTCAAGCGCGAGCTGGAGGAGCTGACCCATGATGACGATGATTTCGTCTACCACGAATATCTGGAGTTCGGCTTGCACGAGTTCCCAAAGGAACTGAAGGTCGCCGTCATCGAAAAGGTGAACTCCCTGGAAGGGAAGGTGGACGCGGTACTGCTAGGCTATGGCACCTGCCAGTCCCTCAAGGACATCGAGAAGGAACTGAAGGTGCCTACCGTCACTTTTCATGAGGACGATTGTATCGGCGTGTTCCTCACTCAGGATGAGTATAACCTTGAGAGGAAGAAGTGCGCCGGAACGTTCTATGCCATACCATACTTCGCTGAAATGGGAATGGACTTCTTCACCAAGAACTGGGAGAAGAGGATGGGGGACGCCGCCAAAGAGATAGACATCAATCAGATCGTCCGATTCATGTTCGACGGCTATTCCCGCAGCCTGTATGTCCATACCACCGGTGACAGGGAACATTACGAATGCTGCGCCAAGAAGTTCGCGGACGACCTGTCATTGCGGCATGAATCGCGAGACGGGACATTGAAGGTCATGAAGGATGCGATCGAACAGGTCAAGGAGCTTGCGTCCATCCAACAGGCCGTATGATAATGTCTCTTTTTTCTCATTTATTTCACTATT
Source organism: Methanomassiliicoccales archaeon PtaU1.Bin124 (assembly GCA_002067865.1). Lineage (GTDB taxonomy): Archaea > Thermoplasmatota > Thermoplasmata > Methanomassiliicoccales > UBA472 > MVRC01. The sequence goes on from MVRC01000012.1 coordinate 50,770, forward strand.
ATTAATAAATGATATTCTATATTAATTAATTTAATATTATCTAATTATTTTATCGAATTCCGGGTTGGTTTGTACATCATTCTTTGAACAGAGATATCAGTGGATGGTCCATCCATTCCGTTCATATGCTTGGATGGATACAGGTACCACTGGACATCATCCATCCCGTAAAATTATTAATATCGTTACCCGGCATCCTCGATGCAGTTGGATGATATATCCAACTAAGAGGAATGAACATGAGCGCAAAGATGTGCAGGATGAACTGCAAGGTCGACGGCAACGGATTGTCTCACTACATAATCTATGCCGGCGACAACGAAGGGGATGAGTTCCCCTTCTAAACCTTTTTTTTCAGGAGAGAATCACATGACACCCACAGAATCAACGGTCAAACCCTCCTATCCTATCATTCCGACCAACCTCAACTCCGGAAACGGACCGAGGCTAGGCATGATCGATGTCGGCAACAACTACGTTCTCATCGATCCCGACAGCATGTTCTGGGCGCTCGTCCCCAAGGGTGCCGACATGAACAGCGTCATCGAAGAGGAGGTGCTTCCCATGTACCACGAGCACGCCAACGCAATGGCAGAGGAGATGAAGGAGTTCCGCATGAGCGAGAGGTTCAGCGCCGTCTACTTCAATCCGACCGGTTCCTGCAATGCCAACTGCGCCTACTGTTACCTTCCGGACGACCTCCGGTCCAAGGGCAAGAACATGTCCCTTAACGAGATCTCCCTCGCATTGGACAATCTCCATGATTTCTTCGAGAACTACCCAGGCAGCGTGGCCAAGGACGGTAAGAGGCCCGTGATAGTCTTCCACGGCTCCGAGCCGATGCTGGTAAAGGAGGAGATCAAGAAGGCGGTGGCACTGTACGAGGACCGATTCCTCTTCGGCGTACAGACCAACGGATATCACCTGGACGACGCCACCATGGACTATTTCATGGACCACAAGGTCAGCGTCGGGATCTCACTGGATGCCCCATTCAAAGCTGTCCATGACAAGATACGTCCGCTCCGCGGAGGCGGCGGGACATATGACCGAGCGGTCCACTGCATCGACTACCTGGACGGATACCGTAACATGAGCGTCATTTGCACGATATCTTCCATGAACGTGAAGACGCTCCCAGACATGGTCGACTTCCTGGTCGGAAAAAAGGTGCCCAGCGTTCTCATGAACCCAGTTCGTGGAACGCAGGAGGTGGCCAGGGCCATTAGGCCGAAGAACGACGACCTGATCCCGAACTTCACCATGGCGATCGAACGGGCCATCGAGCACACCAAGGCCGGTCATCGCATCACCATCGCAGATTTCTCCAATCTGGTGCTTGGCATCGTTGCACCGATGGGCCGCCGGCTGATGTGCGACATCACCCCCTGTGGCGGAGCACGCTGCTTCGTCTCCGTGGCATCGGACGGCAGCATCTTCCCCTGCAGCGAGTTCCTCGGACTGGACGCTTGGAAATCCCATAGCGTGTTCGAAAAGGGGGGCGTCGAGAAAGCGGTCAGGTCAGAGAAGCTGGCAATGGTCCGGGGACGGATGGCCGAACACATACCCACCTGCAATACCTGCCTGCTGCGCAATATCTGCGGAGCGCCTTGCCCAGGCGAGGTGTACAGCGAGTCAGGGAGCATCATTGGTAAAAGCCCGTACTGCGAGTTCTACGAGGCGATCATACGGTTCGCGTTCAAGCAGGTGGCAGAAGGCAACCTCCCCTATCTGATCAAGGAGAAGGACTTCCAGTTCAAGTTCAACACCTTGGAATGATGTCCTCCCCAAACCTTTTCTTTTTATATATTATATATAATTATTAAATATTATTTAATATAAATAAATAGATATGGCCTCTCTCTTCGTACCCCTCTACCATGTACCTGGAACTGACCATTTATATTGACATGTTCGACCGATCGTTGAACAGAGCAAAACGTTCCTGGTCCTCATGTGGGAAGGATGGCTTGGTGAGAGTACAAGTAATTCCTTGGATCATGATCAAGATGGCCGGCCAGATATCATTCTAAACCAGTGATTCCGCCAATGCTCGGAATAATGAGGTCTGGGCACGCCTGCTCTGCGAAACACTTTTGTACTGTAGGTTTTATGAACATATCCCGCGTGCCAGCTCAAGGCATGCCATCCCCGACATTTGTCTATAATGGGACTCGAAAAATCATCATTTGTCGGGAAATTGGCATCCAAAAGAAGTATGGGCATGCGATGCACGGCCTATCGGTCTACCGTGGGCAGACCGGAAGGCGCCAACCCCGAATGGAAAGGGAAATCAGATGAAGGACAGCTCTAAGATCTTCAACAAGTTGAACCAGTACCCGCTGGTGATCTGCGACACCACCCTCCGTGATGGAGAGCAGGCCGCAGGGATAGTCTTCGCCAACCTGGAGAAGCTGCGCATAGCTAAGCTCCTGGATGAGATCGGCGTGCAGCAGATCGAATCTGGCATTCCGGCAATGGGCGGAGATGAGAAGCAGGCAATCAAGAAGATCGCAAAGCTGGGACTGAACGCCTCCATCCTCGGATGGAACCGCGCCAACAAGGACGATATCGACCAGAGCATCGATTGCGACGTCGACTCCGTGGCCATATCCATGTCCTCGTCCGATATTCACATCCAGCACAAGCTCATGAAGTCCCGCGAGTGGGTCTTGGAGAAGATCACCGAGGCGGTGGAGCACGCCGCCAAGCACGGCCTCTACATCAGCTGCAACGCTGAGGACGCATCCAGGGCCGACAGGGACTTCCTTGTCACATTCGCAAAGACCGCCAAGGCGGCCGGCGCGCACCGCTTCAGGTACTGCGACACCATCGGCATGCAGGACCCGCGCCGCACCTACGACGACATCAAGTACATCATCGAGCACGCCAAGATCGACGTGGAGATGCATACCCACAACGACTTCGGCATGGCCACCGCCAACTGCATCGCCGGCATCCAGGCCGGGGCCAAGTTCGCCTCCACCACCATGCTAGGCATCGGGGAGAGGACCGGCAACAGCCCACTGGAGGAGATCGCCATGGCCGCCAGGCACATCCTGAAGATGGACGTGGAGTTCAATACCCAGCGCTTCCGCGAGGTGGCCGAGTACGTGGCCCGTGCCGCCGGCAGGACCATACCTGGCTGGAAGCCCATCGTGGGCGAGAACTGCTTCGCGCACGAGGCCGGCATCCACACCGACGGTGTCATCAAGTACCTCTCGAACTACGAGCCGTACTCTCCCGAGGAGACCGGCCTGAAGCGCAAGATCATCATCGGCAAGCACTCCGGCCGCCACACCTTGAAGGCCACGCTGGCCAAGTATGGACATGATATCACCGATGAAGAGGCAGGATTGCTGCTGGAGCACGTCCGCGCCAGTTCCATAGACCTGAAGCGCTCCCTGGAGGAGATCGAGCTGGTCTACATGTACCTGGACATGCGCGCCGGCAAGCTGGGCAACATATCCGAGTAATGAAGCTCCAAGAAGAGGAATGATCACATGGGAACGATTGCAGAGGAGATTCTCTCCAACCACGCTGGTAAGAAGGTCAAGGCGGGCGAGATCGTCGTCGCCCCGGTCGATTACATGATGAGCCAGGACGGGACCACCCCGCTGACCATCAAGGCGTTCCAGGACATGGGCGGCAAGAAGGTGCTGGACCCGTCGAAGTACGCCATCGTCATCGACCACAATGTCCCGTCCCCGATCGAGGGCGTATCGAACCTCCACAAGGGCATGAGGGACTTCGCCACCGCCCATGGCGTCAAGCTCTACGACATCGGCGAGGGCGTCTGCCACACGCTGCTGCCCGAGTCTGGAAAGGTGCTGCCTGGCATGATCGTCATCGGCGCCGACTCACACACCACCACCTACGGCGCGTTGAACGTGTTCAGCTCCGGTGTCGGCTCGACCGACATGGCCGCCGCGCTCATCAGCGGCAAGATGTGGTTCAAGGTCCCCCAGACCATCAAGCTCGTCTACAATGGCAAGCTGCAGAAGGGTGTCTACGCCAAGGATGTGGCATTGCACATGGTCGGCACGCTGACGGCGAACGGCGCCACCTACAAGGCGCTCGAGCTGTACGGCGACGTCATCGACGACATGAGCGTCGAGGGCCGCATGACCATCTCCAACCTGGCCGTCGAGACCGGTGCCAAGGCCGGCCTCATGTCCTGCGACGAGAGGACGAAGAAGTACCTGGCGGACAAGACCTCCGCCAAGTTCAACCCAGTGTACGCCACCATGGACGCGCAGTACGAGCGTGTCATCGTGGAGGACCTGAGCAAGATGGGCCCGCAGATCGCCTGCCCGCCCGACGTGGACAACGTGGCCCCGATCGAGAAGGTCGAGGGCATGCAGTTGGACCAGGTGTACATCGGTACCTGCACCAACGGCCGCTACGAGGACCTGGAGATCGCCGCCAAGATATTGGACGGAAAGCAGGTGCACAAGCACACCAGGCTGATCGTTGCGCCATCTTCCAAGATGATCTATCTGAAGGCCCTGGAGAGCGGCATCATCGCCAAGATGGTGAAGGCCGGGGCGGCCATGCTGGCCCCGTCCTGCGGGCCGTGCGTCGGCACGTGCAACGGCGTCCCCTCCGACGGCGAAAAGGTGCTTTCCACCGCGAACCGCAACTTCAAGGGAAGGATGGGCAACACCAAGGCCGAGATCTACCTGTCCAGCCCGGCAGTGGCGGCGTACAGCGCCATCAAGGGCTGCATCGCCGACCCGAGGGAGGTGCTGTGATGAACCCCAAGATGGACGGAAAGGCGCATGTGTTCGGGAACAACATCAACACCGACTACATCATCAGCGGCAAGTACAAGTTCAAGAGCACCGACATGAAGGACCTGTCCACCCACCTGATGGAGGACATCCGCCCCAACTTCTACAAGGAGATTGAGCAGGGCGACTTCATCGTGGGAGGAAGCAACTTCGGCATGGGCTCCAGCAGGGAGCAGGCGCCGTTGGTCATCCAGGCGGCCGGCATCAGCGCGGTCCTGGCCTCTTCCTTCGCCCGCATCTTCTTCCGCAACTGCATCAACGTCGGTCTGCCGGTGATCGAGTGCGACACCAGCCAGATATCCGAGGGCGATGAGCTGCACGTGGACCTGGAGAGGGGCGTCGTGAAGAACAAGACCAAGGGCATCGAGATCAAGGCCGTGCCGCTTCCGCCGGTCATGGTCAAGATCCTCAACGACGGCGGTCTGGCCGAGCACTTCCAGAAGTACGGCGGCTTCAACCTCTGAACAAGGAAACTATCTTCTGGCCAGGCGTTTTTCCTGGCCATCTCCCTTTATTTTCAATCATCCATTTTTAGCCGGCCATCGGCGTCCACCTCGGTGAACGGGTTCCACGCCACCTCCCAGAGATGGCCGTCCGGGTCCTCGAAGTAGGACGAATATCCCCCCCAGAACACCATCCCCGGCTCCTTGAGGACCTTTGCCCCCAGGGTGCGGGCGGTATCGATCATCCTATCCACCTCTGCCTTGCTGACCATATTCATCGCCAGTACGACGCCGCCGAACCCCGAGCCTTTGGCGGAGATGGTGGCATCCTCCGCCAATCGGTCCATAGGATAGAGTCCAAGGACAGTTGAGCCGGTCCTGAACCATACGATGCTCTCATCGCTCTTCTTTGATATTCGGAAACCTAACCCTTGATAGAACTTCATCGATTCTGTCAGGTTCTCAACGCCCAGTGTGACGATGCTGATCTCCCTCATCCCGTTCATGAGATGAGCGTTACCTCCTGACGATAAATCACTGTCGAGGGGAGCGTCGAAACAACTTCACTTCTCGCTCTCCCGCATGGCGCTGTTGATGGCGATCTCGGCCACATCGTTCGCATATCCGGTCAGGCGGACTATGCTGTCAAGGATGGAGGTGTAGATGATGGCGGAGGGGGTGTGCTTGGTCCTTGCCTCTGCGGACAGGTCCTCGCACCTCTTCACCACCTGCTCGCCTGCATCGATGGCGTCATTGGCGCTCTTGATGTTCTTAAGGAAGAACGATTCGATGGAGCGGTCTAGAACGCCCAGGGCCGCAGCCGAGATCTTGCGCAGCTCATCGACCTTCTCGATCTTGATGCCCTGCTCCCCCGCCAGGACGATGTTCTTGGCGATCTTCTCCGCGTGGTCGCCGATGCGCTCTATGCCTCTGGCCACCAGCATCAGGTTCATGCCAGAAAAGATGTCCACGCCGATCTTCTCGGAGAGTCGGCGGTCGCTCATGATCAGATTGTACTGCTTGACCGCCATCCAGTAAAGGCGGTCCACATCCGCGTCCCTTTCGACCACGTCCTGGGCCATATCGACGTCGAGCGGCTGAAGCGCGTCCATAACGTCGCGGTGCATGGAGCTGATTATGAGGTGCATTCGACGCACGCACTTCTCCTGCGGCAGCTCTACGGGATCGGAGAGGTCGTGCAGCACGAGGCTAGTGGCGGTCTCCTCGATCACTTCAGGACCGATGACCATCTTGGAGATGTCCTTGACGGCATGCTTCGTCTCCGGGTCCAGGCGGACCTTCGAGCGGATCTCGATGATGTTATAACCTGCCAGATAGGCCCCGATGATCATCCTGGTGACATGCTCCTCAGGCTCGTCCGGTTCGATCCAGATGGTCCTCTTGGCGGTCTCCCTCTTGCGGTCGGTCTTCGGGTCAACACTGATAGTGCCGTCCGGCAAAGGTATCATGGAGACCGCATCGCCCGGCTTCAAACCCTGCTGGTCCACCCAGTCCTTCGGCAGCGAGACCGTCATGGTGGAAGCACCGGTCTTCTGAATGCGCCTGATCTCCAAGTTCACGACCTCCAAAGTCCGTACTGTTGTGATATCATTCTATTGTATATACAATACATATCGACTATATAGATACATTTTCAAAATAGTGATATATATTCTATCAACGGAACGTATATAACGACATTGTTAGACTCGACCAAAACGTGAAGAATAGCTCAGTGCAGGATGAACGTAAGGCCAAGGAGAAGCAAGGGTCCTCCATGCTTTCCTCAAGGACGCTCTCCTCATGCCAGCGCCTGCCTCAGCATCTAAATTCTATGGTGATCTAATGGAAAAGAAGACCATGTACATTGCCATCGGGGTGATCGCGATCGTTGTCATTGCAGCGGTCGGCGCGGCCCTGATGATGGGCAAGGGCAGCAACGACAAGAGCGTCAAGGTCCTGCTGCTCAAGAAGACAAGCTCGTCCGTGGCGTATTCCCCCATGGACCAAGAGGCGGTCTACAACGGAAGCTACTCTCTGTCCAGGTACCTCTACCTTTACACTGACGGCGTTCCTTCGACCTCTTCTTCGATCTACAAATGGCTATCGTTGATCTACAACACGACCGGACAGCAGATGGTCACCGATGCCGGCTTCTACCCTCTGCAGACCTCTGACCTGAACGCCATGAAGGCGCAGCTGCAGAACGGCAACAACAGCGCCGTGACCGGTGCCTTCACCGAGTCCGGCTCCACCACCATGACCGAGATCGCTGCCCTGTGGGCCCAGAGCTTCAAGCAGTCCACTGGCATCACGGTCACCATCAAGACCCCCGGCTCCGGCGCCGGCATCAAGGACTTCTACAACAAGATCGTCGACGTGGCCCAGGCCTCCCGTGCCATGACCACTGCCGAGAAGGCGACCGCCGCGGCGAACGGCATCACCGTCGTGGAGTGGAAGGTCGCGGTCGATGGGCTGGCGATCATCGTCAACAAGGACAACCCCGTCACCACCCTGACCCTGTCCCAGCTGGAGGGCATCTTCAACGGCACCTACACCAACTGGAACCAGGTGGGCGGGAATGACAAGGCCATTTCCCTCTACGGCAGGGACAGCGCCTCTGGCAGCTACGCCTCCTTCAAGGACCTGGTCCTGGTGAACAAGGAGAACTACACCTCGGCCATGCTGCAGTTCAACACCAATGCGCTGATCGTCCCCGAGGTGGAGAGCGCCGTGGGCGCCATCGGCTATGTGGGCATCGGATTCGCCAAGGAGGCGTCCGGCACCTCTGCCGATACCACCCTGAGCGAGGTATCATCCCCGGTGGCCAGGGTCCTCTGAGGCCCATCCAAACCCTTTCTTTCATCTTTACACTCAAAAAGGACGGCAGCTTAAGATGGTGGCGTTGAAGAGCAAGAAAAACAACCGATACATGCGGAAGATCTTCGAAGGCGGCATGACCGGCCTGCTTCTGGCATGCGCGCTCGTCTCGGTCCTCGTCCTCCTCATGGTGTTCATGTTCCTGCTGGGCAACTCCCTCCCCTTCCTGCAGAACAACGATATCTGGCAGTTCCTCACCGGGACGCATTGGCTGCCGTTCGGGGACTTCCCCTCCTATGGCATTCTGCCCTTGTTCGTGGGCACCTTGATGGTCACGCTGGTGGCATCGCTCATCGCCATCCCGGTGGGGCTGGGCGCCACCATATACCTTTCCGAGATAGCCAGTCCCCAGGTGAGGAACGTACTCAAGCCGGTCATCGAGATCCTGGCCGGCATCCCTTCCGTTATCTACGGTCTCTTCGCGGCGCTGGTGCTCTCCGACTGGATCATGGTCATCTTCGAGCCGAACACCCGGCTGAACGCCCTGAACGGCGCACTGATCCTGGCGGTGATGATGATACCCATCATGGTCTCGGTGGCGGAGGAGGCGCTTAACTCCGTGCCGAGGAACCTGCGCGAAGCATCCCTGGCCCTGGGCGCGACCCGCTGGGAGACGCTGAAGATGACGATCGTCCCGGCCGCGCTGCCAGGCATCGTGGCGGCCATAATCCTCTCGATGGGCCGCGCGGTCGGGGAGACCATGGCCGTGATCATGGCGACCGGAAATTCCACCCAGTTCACTTTCAACATATTGGCCAGCATGAGGCCCCTGACCGCCGCCCTGGCCATCGACGTCCCAGAGGCCACGGTGGGCTCCATGGCCTACTACTCCCTCTTTGCTGTCGGCCTGGTGCTGTTCATCATCACCTTCGCGCTCAACCTCGTGGCCGAGTATGTCCTGGCCCGGTTCAAGGAGGCCTACCATTGAACCGGAGATCGAAGGAGGCTCTGTTCTTCAATATCTTCCGGGGCTGCGCCCTGTTCGTGGTGATCGTCCTGGTGGTCATACTGGGCTACATCCTCATCAACGGGGTGGGTAAGCTCAGCATCGATCTCTTCACCCAGAACCCCGCGCCCAATAGTCACGGCGCCATGGTGGCGGGCGGCATCCTCAGCCCCATCGTGGGTACGCTGATGCTCATGGCCATCGTGCTGATCATCGCCGTCCCGGCCGGGGTGTTCGGGGCGGTGTTCCTGGTCGAGTACGGCGGGAACAACAGGATATCGCGTGCCTGGTGGATGATCGTCAACAATCTGGCGGGGGTCCCTTCGATCGTCTGGGGGCTGGTGGGCGTCGGCCTGCTGGTCTACTACCTCAACTTCGGCCTGAGCCTGCTGGCGGCCGGCGTCACATTGAGCTTCGTCATACTGCCGCTGATCATGGTGGCGACCAAGGAGGCTATCGAAGCCATCCCTCCGTCCATCCGGGAGGCATCGGTCGCACTGGGCGCGACCAAGTGGCAGACCGTGAGGCACCACATCCTGCCCTACTCCGCCTCGGGCATACTGACCGGCATCATCCTCTCCCTGTCCAGGGCGGCCGGCGAGACCGCGCCCATCCTGCTGACCGGCGTGGCCGTGAACGCTGCCATCCCCAGCTCGCTTTCGGACTCGGTGCAGGCGCTCCCGTACTACATCTATCTCATGACCCAGACCTCGGACCGGTCGGCCGCCATCCCCATGGCCTACGCTGCCGCCCTGGTTCTGATCGGGGTCATCGTGCTGCTGAACCTCGGCGCGATCATACTAAGGAACCGCTACAGACAGAAATACAGGTGGTAAAGCAATGTCAGATATCGCAGTTCAAGATCTGAACGTCTGGTTCGACAAGAACCACGCCCTGAAGAACGTCAACATCACCGTGGGCGGGAACCAGATAACGGCCATCATCGGCCCTTCCGGTTGCGGCAAGTCGACCTTCATCCGCTGCATCAACAGGATGAACGACCTGATCGCCGGATGCAAGGTGGAAGGGAAGGTCATCGTCGATGGCAAGGACATCTACGACAAGGACGTGGACGTGGTCGACATCAGGAAGAGCATCGGCATGGTCTTCCAGAAGCCCAACCCCTTCCCCAAGTCCATCTTCGAGAACATCGCCTACGCGCCGCGCATACACGGCGTGACCGATGAGGATGGCAACGTCCACAAGGCCTCGAAGCAGGAACTGGCGGAGCTGGTGGAATGGTCGCTGAAGCGGGCTGCGCTTTGGGACGAGGTGAAGGACCGCCTGGACAAGTCCGCCTACAACCTTTCCGGCGGCCAGCAGCAGAGGCTGTGCATCGCCAGGGCCTTGGCCATCAAGCCGGAGATCATCCTGTTCGATGAGCCCTGCTCTGCGCTGGACCCGATCGCCACGGCCAAGATCGAGGACCTTTTGATCGACCTGAAGAACGACTACACCGTGCTGATCGTCACGCACAACATGCAGCAGGCCGGCAGGGTGGCGGACAAGACCGCCTACTTCTATCTGGGCGACCTGATCGAGTACGGTGAGACGAAGCAGATATTCGAGAACCCGAAGCAGGAGCTGACCGAGCAGTACATCACTGGTAGGATGGGATGAAAATGACATCGAGGGTACAGTTCACACACGAATTGGAATCATTGGACAGAGAGGTGGAGGAGATGGCCGGCCTGGCCCGTTCGGCCATCGAGAAGTCGGTGCGGCTGATCGTCACTGGCGATTACGAGCTGAGGGACGAGGTGCGGCGCCTGGACAAGGAGATCTACCGTTACGACAACATGATCGAGAAGCACTGCTTGGACATAATCGCGCTTCATACGCCGGTAGCTGGCGACCTGCGCAACATCTCCACCTGCCTGAAGATCATCGAGGACCTGAACCGCATCGGACGATACGCGTGGGACATCGCCGAGGTGGCTGAAGAGTTCGAAGGCCAGAAGTTCAAGCGGATGGTCAATATCCCCCACATGGCCGACCTGGTGGTCGGAATGGTATCGGACGCGATCGATTGCTTCGTGCGCAGGGACGCGGTCGAGGCGAGGCGGATGTTCGATCGGGACGACGAGGTCGACGCCCTGTACGATACCGTGTTCCGCGAGACGCTCACCTACCTGTTCGAGGACCCCAGCCGTATAACCGTGGGCATCCAGTACATCCTTGTCGCCAGATACCTGGAGAGGGTGGCGGATCATGCCTGCAACATCGGCGAGAGGGTGGTGTTCATGGTGACGGGCGAGCGATGGGACCCGACCCTGCGCAAGAGGAACGGGAATGGCAACGGCCATGCTCCTGTCCGTGGTGGATCGGACCTGTCTGAAGAATTGACCGAAGAGGGGTATAACCAGCACGAGCTGTCGGAGAAATGAGCGGCCAATTAAACCAACATAAAAATGACCCTGGCCCATCAAGACCGGGTCCAAATCCCCCATAATTATTTTTATTCGGTACTCTCAATAGGATGTCCAAGTGATAAGATGAAATCCTGTCCTAAGATGGGGGCCGACGAGGCCGTAGCGAAATTGCACAAGGAGATGGGCGGCTACACGCCCCAGACGCTTAACCACATCAAGCAGCACCACCCGCAGCTGGCAACGACCATCCATGAAATGGACCGGATCGTGGTGGAGGATGGAGCGCTCGATAGGAAGACCAAGCGCCTCATCGCTCTGGCGTGCGTGGCGGTGCGCATGTGCGAGGGCTGCATCTACCCCCAGGCCAAGGTGGCCAAGAACTACGGAGCCACCAGGGAGGAGATCCTGGAGGCCCTGAACGTGGCCGTGCTGGTGGGCGGCGTGCCGTCCTGGTCGACCTGCAAGTCTGGCATCAGCGAGCTCTTCGCGGAGTGGGACGAGGAGGATGCGAAGAAGGCGAAGAAGCCCGCTCCGGCCAAGAAGCCCCGCGCCAAGAAGGTGTGAGACCGCTTCGATCGCATGGCCTACCACTGGGCAGGTCATGCGATATATTCATTCTTTCCCATAGATTTATGTAGTAGATAATCGTCTTGCACCATCTATCGGAGACATAATATTGGCCTATAACAAGAAATTTCAATCCAGGAGCGATAAGTACAAACCGACTTCTAATGACACCACTCGTGTCCCTATGCTCAATCTGCGCCGCATCAACGAATTCAAGTACGACATCAGGGAAGCGCTGGACTCCAAGCAGATGGATCCCGCAGTGAAGCAGACCCTGATCGCCAGCGTCATCGCCAAGGCATCCCGCCAGTCGATCGTCGAGGCGAAGCAGTACGTGCGCGAATCCCAGGCGAACGGCATGGTGACGAAGGAAGTGTCGGACAGCATCTGTTATCTGCTGGACCGATACACCAAGTTCCAGTCCCAGATGGTCTGAGAACGTTACAAAGGCCGCATCTGATAGCGTCAGCGCTGCATGGGGCAAGGGCTTATCTGCCCGTAGCTAGAATGTAATCGGCGGTGAATCAATTGTCACAGCCTCACGGCCGACCCCCGATCCGCATAGCTACGCCTGCCTGGCTAATGCAGCAGGAGGCGCCTCCGATGATCATCGATTGCCAGCCTTGGGTGAACAATTACATCTCAGGGCACATTCCCGGAGCGGTGCATGCGGAGGAATGCATGATGCGCATGAGCCACTTCGGCCGCCCGGGCGTGCTGGCCCCGACCGAGATCGTCGAGATGTCATTGAGGCATCTGGGCCTGAAGGCGGGGGATCCTGTGGTGGTGTACGGGGCCGATGGGGCGATCAAGAAGGTCGGGGACGGGGTGGAGCAGTTCTTCTTCGCCTATGCCCTGGCCAGATATGGCCATGAGGACATCATCATGCTCGACGGGGGCATGCAGGCCTGGACCGAGGCCGGCGGCCAGCTCGAATCGACCTTGCCCCGCCGCCTGGCAGGCGATTTCCAGGCCTGGCTTCGTCAGGACCTGCAGATCGAGATGGAGGAGCTGAGGGAGATCAAGGACCATGGGGAGACGGTCCTCATCGACACCAGGCCGAAGAAGCAGTATGCGGAGCAGGCATATTGGCCCAAGCCCGGTCACATCCCCGGCGCCATCAACATCCCCTGGACGGAGATGGTCACGAAGGAGAATCCGCGCCTCTTCCGCCCCAAGAAGGAGCTGAAGGAGATTTTCCAGAAGAACCGGGTGGAAAAGGACAAGGAGGTGCTGCTGACCTGCGGCACAGGCCGCAGCGCATCGGTGGCGTTCATCGCTCTCACCTCGCTGCTAGAGTACCCCATGGTGCGCATGTACGAGGGGTCCTTCACGGAGTGGTCCGCGCACACGGAGAACACCACCGTGAAAGGGAACCAGCCTTACTGAGCGCCTACTTCTTGTAGGCCTTCCAGGCCGATTCCAGGTCCTTCCGCTGCAGGGTGTCCATGATGTAGCGGGCGAACTGCTCGCCCGTGGCGCCATCGGCCCTGCCGGTCATGCGCATCCTCTTCTCATATTGGCAGCAGATGTCCAGCGCCATCTCCAGGCGGCGGGCCTTGTCCACGAAACCAACATGGTTCAGCAGCATGGCCGCGGCCTTGATGATGCTGCTGGGGTCCGCGTACTGCGCCCTGCCCTCGTCCACCATGCGCGGCGCCGAGCCGTGGATGGCCTCGAACATGGCATAGCGCATGCCGATGTTGGCGCTGCCTGCGGTCCCCACGCCTCCCTGGATCTGCGCAGCCTCGTCGGTCAATATGTCGCCGTATAGGTTGGGCAGGACCATGACGCGGAAGTCGCTGCGGCGGTAGGGGTCGATCAGCTTGGCCGTCATGATGTCGATGAACCAGTCGTCCATGGCGATGCCCGGATACTCCTTTGACACCTTCTCGGCGATGCTTAGGAACTTGCCATCGGTGGCCTTGACCACATTGGCCTTGGTGACCACGCTGACCTTGTTGATCCCGTTCTTCTTGGCATGCTCGAACGCCAGGCGGACGATGCGTTCCGTCCCCTGGGTCGTGGCGACGCAGAAGTCAAATGCCAGGTCTTCGTCCACGTTCACGCCCTTGCTTCCCAGGATGTAGGCCCCTTCGGTGTTCTCCCTGAAGAACATCCAGTCGACGTTCTGCTCCGGCACTTGGACTGGACGCACGTTGGCGAACAGATCGAGCTCACGCCTCATGGCCACATTGGCCGATTCGATGTTGGGCCACTTGTCCCCCTTCTTCGGGGTGGTGGTCGGTCCCTTCAAAATGACATGGCACTTTTTGATCTCCTGCAGCACGTCCTCGGGGATGGCCTTCATGACCTTGGCCCGGTTCTCGATCGTCAGGCCCTCGATCGTCCTGACCTCGACCTTGCCCGAGGCGATCTCTTCCTTCAGCAGGAACTTCATGATGGTCTCGGCATGGGCGCAGATGTACGGTCCGATGCCGTCGCCGCCCACCACGCCGATGATCATCCTGTCCAGGCCTGCGTAATCGACCCAGGCCTGTCCGGACTTCATCTGCTCCACGCGGCGCATCTGCTCTTCGACCAGCTTGCCAAAATGCTCCTTGGCCTTCTCGACGGCGGCTTTGTCCATGCCAATCTCCGCCTCGGTAATCACATTGCATATTTTATTTCTGCTCGAGGGTAAGTGTTTTCTAGCGGCGCTTGCTAGTAAATAGCAATGCTCCGCCCGATCAGCTTGGGGAAGGTCCACGGGATACCGATGGAGGTGCGCCCATCTGCGTTCATCCTGCTCGGCCTCTTGGTCATAGTCATGGCGTTCGGAGAGGGCATGGTGTTCGGCCTGCCCATAGGCTTCGGCGGATTGGAAGTGCCAGCCTATGTGAAGCTGGCCCTCGGCATCATCGGGGCTGAGGTGCTGTTCTTCGGCATATTGCTGCACGAGATCGCCCACGGCATCATGGCCAGGAGGATCGGCCATGCGGTCCATGTCATCTCGGTGCAGCTGTTCGGCGGGGAGGCGAAGATCCAGGGAGAGCGGCCGCACGAGTACATCAAGGGGGAGGAGATGATCGCCTTCGTCGGCCCGGCGGCGAACCTGGGATTGGGAGGCATATTCCTGCTCCTATCAATCTGCCTCGGTCCCGCATCGACCGACCAGGCCACGGAGATCGCCATCACTGCGTTCAGCGTCCTGGGGTTCTACAACCTCCTGCTGGGGTTCTTCAACCTGTTGCCAGGGTATCCGTTCGACGGCGGGCTGATCCTGCG
This sequence comes from Methanomassiliicoccales archaeon PtaU1.Bin124, assembly GCA_002067865.1. Taxonomy (GTDB): domain Archaea; phylum Thermoplasmatota; class Thermoplasmata; order Methanomassiliicoccales; family UBA472; genus MVRC01. Next base: position 65,999 of record MVRC01000012.1, read on the forward strand.
CTCCCTGCTGAGGCGTAGGATGGACCACGACCGGACCACCCTGACGGCCATCAAGGTGTGCAGGCTGACCGCCATCGGCCTGGGCGTCTTCGGGTTCCTGTGGAGCGACGTGGCGGTCGTCCTGATCGCGATACTCCTCTACCTGACAGCGTATCTTGAGGACCCTGAATACAGCTTCAAGATCGAATGATCAGTTCCTTTCGTAGGTGGCCATGGCCTCGCCGTACTGCACTATCTTCCCCGCCATCGCCTCCTCCAGTTCCTTTTTGGAGGCCTTGGAGGGCAGGTTCAGTTTCTCGTTCAGGGAGTAGACCTTGAAGAAGTAGCGGTGCGGCCCCCGTCCAGCGGGCGGGTATGGGCCGTCATAGCCGACCTCCTTGCCGGTGTTCGTCCCCTGATTGGCGCTGATCGGGCCGGTCACCGTCCCCCCTTGAGGTATGGCCCTCGGTATCGACCCCGAGGTCGGGATGTTCCATATGACCCAATGTACCCACAGGCCGATGGGCGCATCCGGGTCCTCCATGATGATGGCCAGATACTTCCCCTTCGCGCCTTTGATGGTGATGGGGGGAGAGATGTTCTCCCCGTCCCCCGTGTACTCCCTCGGCACGACCTTGAATCCCAGTTCCACCGTGAGCTGCTCCATTTTCCGCACCCCGTGACTTATTCGAGGTTCCATTTGAATAATCTTGCCGTCGGCGAAAGCATTAACAAAACCCCCGTCGAATAGAACGTCGGTGATCGAGATCGACGCGTTGCTGCAGAGGCGGAGCATCAGGCGGTATAAGCACGAGCCAGTGAGCGATGACGATGTGAAGTACATCCTGCGGGCGGGCATGAGCGCACCGTCAGCGGGGAACGAACGTCCCTGGCACTTCATCATCGTGCGGGAGCGGCGCTCCTTGGACCAGATCATGACCTTCCAGCCCTATTCCCAGATGATGCGCGAGGCGCCCATGGCCATCCTCGTATGTGGCGATGCCAAGGCCGAGAAGTACAAGGGTTTCTGGCCGCAGGATTGCGCCGCGGCCATGGAGAACATGCTGCTGGCGGCCTGCACCCGCGGCCTGGGGAGCGTATGGCTGGGCATCTATCCGGTGGAGGAGAGGATGAGGCCGATGGCGGATCATATGGGGCTGCCCTCCCACGTCATGCCGTTCTCACTGATGGTGTTGGGCCACCCTGCCGAGGAGAAGCCCTTCTCCGACCGCTACGATCATGCCAGGGTGCACGACGAGCGCTGGTGATCAGGCCTTGGCGAAGGCCGAGGCATGGTCCTGGGCGAACTGGGCGAAGGTGCGGGGCCTCAGGCCGGTTATGTGCTGGTAGTCCTTCGTGACCATCGCGGCCCGGCTGTGCTTCTCCGTGGCCATGACGTCCATCATGCCGTTCACGGTCCATTCCGGCATGCCGTAGCCGAGCATCTGCCTGCGGTACTCGTCCTCCGGCATATCGACATACGTGATGGTGCGCCCGGCCACCTTGCCTATCAGCTCGGCCACCTCGGCGTTCGATAGCGCCTCCGGTCCTGTGATCGAATAGGTCTTTCCATCATGCCAATTGCCGTCCAGTATGCTCGCCGCCGCCTCGGCGATGTCCCTGGCGTCGACGAAGCTGGAGCGCCCGTCCCCGCAGGGCTTGGCGATCACGTCTTTCTTCCTGATGCCCTCCCCTATGAAGTTGACGAAGTTCTGCATGAACATGTTCGGGCGCAGGAACGTGAAGCCCATGGACGATCTCCTCAGCAGCTTTTCACATTCGAAGTGGGCCTGGCCGAACACCGTGTAGGGCGTGGCGTCGCAGTTGATCAGCGAATGCTTGACGATCTTCCGCACTCCCATCCTCTCCGCTTCCTCCTTCACGACCTTCGTCATCTCCAGCATGTCCTGGACCGCCGGAATGAGGAGGTACACCTTCTCCACCCCGTCCATGGCGCGCCGCACCTGCTCCGGGTCGTGCAGGTCCCCCACCGATATCTCCACGCCCATGTCCACCAAACCGTCCGCCTTGTTCATGTCATGGACCAGGGCCCGCACCGGGGTCCTTCTCTGCACCAAGGTCGCCACCAGTTCCTTGCCGACCGTTCCAGTTGCTCCTGTGACCAAAACCGGGTTCTTCATCTTCTCACCTGGAGAAATATCTGCTGGCAATGGTATTCTTTTTTTCGCTTCGGAAAAATGGCTTGGTTATTTATCTACCTTGGTGCAAATGGCTTCCTGATGATACGTACCCTGGTGGTGTATGCATCACGCTATGGCAGCACTGAGGAGGTGGCCAGGGACATCGCTCTGGTCCTGGGCCCGTCCAAGTGCATCAGCTGCCATGAGTTCGGTCCAGCCTGCGAGAACTTCGAGATGGTGGTCCTGGGCGGCCCCATCTATTCCGGCGAGGTCCTTCCCGAGCTGGACGAGTTCGTCGGGCAGCATCATCACTGGATATCATCCCGCCACCTGGCCATGTTCATCGTCGGGCTGGATGGAAGCGATTCTCCCATCTCCGAGTTCTGCAGAAGGCACGATCTCGGGCTGATATGGTCCGGAACGCTGGGCGGGCGCCTTGACCTGTGCTCCGTCTCCCCGGAGGACTATCCGAACGGCGAAAGATATCTCCATTCCATCGGCCACCGCTCCACCTCGGTCAACCTCCTGGTCAGGAAGGAAGGGCTCCAGGCGGCCATGGACATCAAGACCGCACGGGACCTGATCGATTCGGACATGGACGAGAACTCTCGCAGGCAGGCGGTGGAAGGTTACCTACGTTCCCGCAGCACCTGCGTCCTCGCCACCCATTCCGAGTTCGGCATCAGGGCGACGCCGCTGGAATACCATTACTTCGAAGGGGCCATGTACATCCTCACAGAGGGCGGGGAGAAGATGGCCCACCTCATGCTGCGGCCGGACGTTTCCGTAGCGGTGAACGACGAGTTCAAGGGCAAGGGCTCGCTGTTCGGCCTGCAGCTGCGCGGCCGGGCGGAGATAATCACGCCCTCCTCCTCATCGTACGACCAGGCGCTGAAGGACAGCGGCTATGACCCTTGCCGGTTGAGGAAACTGCCCTTCGACATGTGCCTGATAAAGATCGACATCATCGAGGCGGAGCTGCTCAGCTCGGCGCTGCAGAGGTCTGGTCGGGCCATCCGGCAGAGGGTCCTTTTCTAGCTCACTTCGACTTGCCCTGCGAAGCCACCGCGTTTATGGCCTTGGCCAGTTCTGACGGGTCCCCCAGGTAGTAGTGCCTGATCGGCCTCATATCGTCGTCCAGCTCGTAGATGAGCGGCACGCCGGTGGGGATGTTCAGCTCCACGATCTCCTCGTCGGGGACGTTGTCCAGGTACTTCACCAGCGCCCTGAGGCTGTTGCCGTGGGCGGCGATGATGACCTTCTTCCCCGCCCTGAGCTCCGGCACGATCTCCTTGTTCCAATACGGCACGACCCTGGCCACGGTGTCCTTGAGGCACTCGGTCAAAGGGATCTCATCCTTCTTCAGACCATGATACCTGGGGTCCTTTCCGCTGTACCTTTCATCGTCCCGGGTCAGGGCCGGCGGCTGCACATCGTAGCTGCGGCGCCAGATGAGCACCTGCTTGTCGCCGAACTTCTGCGCCATCTCCGCCTTGTTCAGACCCTGCAATGCACCATAGTGGCGCTCGTTCAGGCGCCAGCTGTTCCGGATCGGTATGTACATGAGGTCCATCTCGTCCAGCACGATCCATAATGTGCGGATGGCCCGGGTGAGCACGGACGTGAACGCGACATCGAAGGTGTACCCCTGCTCCTGCAGCAGCTTGGCCGCACGATGGGCCTCGGAGACGCCCTTCTCGGACAGGTCCACATCGGTCCAGCCGGTGAACCTGTTCTCCTTGTTCCATTCGCTCTCGCCATGGCGCAGCAGTACCAGCCTGATCATGCTCAACCTCTGGCACAGCAAATTGTTGCTATCTAATTACCTTTTCGGGACCGACGTTGGTCATATCGGGAGGCAAATATCGTTGTGGCTGGTTGATAACGAGGCAGTTTGGTTTAATAACCCGTAATTCCAATGAAACCCGGTAAGATACCATGATGCCGATTGGTTCCTTGATGATCGAGCACAGACTGATCGAGAAGATGATCAAGCGGATGACGGAAGAACTGGGTTCGATCGAGAGGACGCGCCAGGTGGACGAGCGGTTCATAGAGGAGGTGGTGGACTTCTTCCAGACATATGCGGACAGATGCCACCATGGCAAGGAGGAGGACATCCTCTTCCGCGAGATCCGCAAGAGGAAGGTCGACCCTGAACTGCTGCGCACCGTCGAAGAATTGATGCACGACCATATCATGGCCAGGCAGATGGTGAGGCAGCTGAAGGACGCCAACGGTCGTTATTCGGCCGGGGAGCGGACCGCCATAGACGAGATATCCCAGGCCATGGCCGGCATGATCGACCTCTATCCCAGGCATATCGACAAGGAGGACAAGCACTTCTTCCTCAATGCCATGGAGGTCTTCACCAAGCAGGAGCAGAACGACATGCTGGCCGAGTTCAATGATTTTGACAGGCAGCTCATCCATGAGAAGTACCGGGCCATCGTCGAAAGGCTGACGAAGAACCTGCCCAGGTGAGGAAAAGATAGAATACCGGCTCCTCGCATAGAATCCGCCCGGTGAATCGATGGCGATGGAGAAGTGGGAGTGCACCGTGTGCGGATATGTGTATGACCCGGCCAAGGGGGACCCGGAGAGCGGCATTCCTCCAGGCACGGCGTTCGAACAGCTGCCGGACGATTGGGTGTGCCCCATCTGCGGGGCGGAGAAGAAGAGCTTCACGAAGCTAGGCTGATCGTTCTCGTTCGCCGCCCACATAATATTAAACCATTTCGCTGCCGGCCCAATTAATGACATATGGCATGATCGAACTACGCCATCAGAGCGGGATGTGAAACCATTATTCCCCCATCCCTGTGATAAGCAATAAAAAGGGGTTGCGTAGCTCTAGTTCCAAGGAGATCTAGGCATGGACATGGAGAAGTATGTCTGTACGTTCTGCGGCTACGTGTACGACCCCGAGAAGGGCGACCCCGATGGCGGTGTCGCACCAGGCACGGCCTTTGAGGCCATTCCCGACGAATGGGTCTGTCCGGTCTGCGGGGCCACGAAGAACAACTTCAAGAGCTTCGCCGAAGTAATGGGATTGCGCTGATCGGAGAGGGCAGCACGGCAGCATCCTGAAACCATTTCCCCTGCTTTTTCACCATACTCTTCTATTCATCGTTTTTTGCCTTTCTTCGGCAGGAAATGGCTGACGAGGAATATCACAACTGCCAAAGCCACGACGATCACCAGGAATATACTGGCATCCTCAACGGACATGGCGGCAGTTGAAGTGGCGTCCTTATGCTCTGGGTCGAACTTCATCGTGACGATCTTTCCCAGTCCGCCCCCCGTCTGGTAGCAGATGGTGTTGTTCCCCGTAAGCAACCAACTGACAACTGACCAATCCTCCGTGCCCAGGCCATCGGGCGCTTCGGCGGTGAGGTTTATGATTCCGTTATAAATGTAGGAATTGGCCGAATAGATGTAATGGCCCGAGGCGAAGACCACCGCGTTGTTGTCCGTCAGAATGCCATCAGAAATGCCTCCATCCTTAATCCAGTATCTCCACATCGAGTATCCATCGACGTACAGTTCCATCAGATATTTTCCATCCGTGAAGACTACGGACCTCTCATCGATGGCTATCGGGTAGGCCAGCATGCTCAATAGGTGATACTTCCATGAAACGGTGCCGTTGGGCAGCAGGCAGATGGCATAGTCCTCGAATGCGAAGTATATCCTGCCATCCTCGTGGACCAGGATTGGATAGCGTTTCTGCATAGACTCGTAGTAAGGTTCGGAGTATTCGCCTGGGTGGTACGACCATTCCTTCTCGCCGTTGGCAGAGAGGTGTATCATCGTTCCATTGAACCACAAGGTGGACGAACCATCAAGTGCCACGGAGGGAGCTTCGTAAGGGCCGACATCCCACATGTCCGGCCTGAACTCAAAATAACACCATTTCTGGACCAGGTCCTTATCGAAAAGGATCACCTCGTCCTTCGTGATCAATCCTCTGCTCGTCCTGTTCAGGCTTTCCACATGGACCATTATCTCTCCGAGGCTGGTGATCACCGGTTCGGAAGAGTCCCTCATGTCCGAGATCACTGCAGTATGGATGATCGAACCACTGGGAGAGATCGCATGGACCAGGCCATCGTAAAGTCCGACCTCGCCGTCATATGAGCTGAGGGAATAGACCACGACATATATGGTGCCGTCATCGGCCACGGCCGGAGAACCAACGAATGGCGCCTCCATTTGAAGGTACCAGTTGACCTTGCCCAGGGAGGAAATGGAAATGAGGCTGTTGTTGCTCAAGGCAGCATATATGGTACCATCCCTGGCAGAGACCATCTCAAAGAAGGAGAGAGCTTCGACCTCCCAGACCTTCACATTAGGCGCGTACCATAGACCGTAGGAAGTGCTGGACGAGTGCATCGAGTCCCCTCCGGACATCTGCCAGTCATAGTTGTCCTCCTGAGCTGCCACCTGGATCGTTCCTGACCCAGCTATTATGAAGAGGACCAGGATGACTGAGATGAACGAACTGGAACGCACTGCTACCAACTTCCCAGTGAAAATCGCCCATGATGCTATATGAACAGCTTGGGCAGTTTATCATCGTAGATAATCATTCGAATGGAAATGAAGGGGTTCGTTTTTACATCCAGATGTTGTCGATATGAAAAAAGGCCAGAAATTACCTCTGCACCGCCGGGTCCTGCTGCGTCACGCAGTGGAATCCGCCGTATCCGTACACAAGGTCCTCCGCCCTGATCGGCACGACCTCTCTTCCCGGGAAGAACGAGCTAATCAGTTCCCTTGCCACGGCATCGTTCTCGTCCCCGAACACCGGCAGCAGAACGACCTTGTTTCCGATGTAGAAGTTGGCATAACTGGCCGGCAGGTTCCGTTCCTCCTCCGGTAGGGGGATCGGTCTAGGCATGGGCAACTTCAACACCTCCAGCTTGTTCCCCGCCTCATCGGTCGATGCCTTGAGTATCTCGAGGTTCGTCTCCAGCACCTGATTGTTCTCGCCGACATCGGACCAGGCGCACAGCACCGACCTTGGCCCTACGAATCGGGCGAAGTCGTCCACGTGGCCATCCGTATCATCGCCCTCGATGCCTGATCTCAACCAGATGACGTGCGGAGCGCCGATGTAATGCTCCAGATACCCCTCGATGTCCTCCCTGGTCAGCTGGGGATTGCGGTTCTTGTTGAGCAGGCACTGTTCGGTCGTCAGGACCGTTCCGGTCCCGTTCACGTCGATGGACCCGCCCTCCAGCACGATGCCTGGTAGGAACGTCCGCACCTTGGACCAGGCCACGACCTCCTCTCCCGTCTTGTCGTCGTACATGAGGTCATCATACTTCCCTCCCCAGGCATTGAACCTCCACTTAGTGGCGGCCTTCCGCCTGCCGTCCTTCGACAGCAGGTATGTCGGGCCGTAGTCCCGCATCCACACATCGGCCGATCTGATCTGCACGAACTTGACGTTGGACCATGTCGGACCGATGTCCTTCAGTGCTCTCTCGGCCCGGTCCTCCAGCTCTTGATCGTCCACCAGGATGCGCACGATCTCTCCGCCGCTTAGAGCCTTGACCATCTCCGCGTAGACCGATTCCACCTTCTCCAGGTGGTCGTCGGGGAAGGTGAGCGGGTTCTTCGGCCAGGAAAGCCAGGTGGCCTCATGCGGGGCCCATTCGGCCGGCATAACATAACCGGCCTCAAGGGGCGTCTGGCCGGCGATGCCCTGCACCGGCTCGCAGTTGCACAGCGGCCTCTTCTTCACTTCTCCACCTTCCTGGTGATCTCGGAATAGCATTCCGGCCGTCTGTTGTAGAAGAAGCGCCAGCCCTCCCGCACGTCCTTGCCGTGGTCCAGGTCCACCTGGTGCACGATGACCCGGTCCCTCTTCCACGCCCTGGTCAGCGTCCGTCCGAACGCATCGATGATGAACGATCCGCCCCAGAACTCCATCTGGTCCTCGGTGCCGCAGCGGTTGACCCCGGCCACGATGACGTTGTTGGCCACTGCATGGCCCCTCATGACGCTCTCCCAGGCGAACTGCCAATTGCCCTCGGCCTGCTCTATCCCCTTGACAGTGCCGATGGCCGTAGGGTAGAAGATCATCTCCGCTCCCTGCAAAGCGCAGCAGCGCGCCGCCTCGGGGAACCACTGGTCGTAGCAGATGAGGACGGATATCTTCCCGTACTTGGTGTCGAAGATCTTGAACCCAGTATCGCCTGGTGCGAAGTAATGCTGCTCGTAGAAGTTCTCGTCATGGGGGATGTGGGTCTTGCGGTACTTGCCCAGCATGGTGCCGTCCGCGTCGATCACGACCGAGGTGTTGAACAGTCTCTCCCCGTCCTTCTCGTAGATGGAGCCGCCCACCACCACGACGTTGTTCTCCCTGGCCGCCTGGCACAGGCGGTCGGTGGACTTACCCGGAATGGTCTCCAGGAACGCCATCCTCTCCTCGGCGCTCAGGTCCGCCCCCTCGTACTGGGCGAAGTAGCGGGTGGTGAAGAGCTCGGGCAGGCAGACCACGTTCGCGCCCTTCTGAGCGGCCCGGCCGATCAGGCGCACTGCCTTTGATAGATTCTTATCCGGGTCCACCTCCATGCTCATCTGGAGCAGCCCCAGCTTGAGCGTCCTCCTCCCTTGCGTCGACATCGTATCAGCTCGATGATGTCAGCGTATTTCAGGCTAACGCCCTACTCCCGCTTGAACTCCTTGATGATGTGGATGACCTGCTGTTCCTCCGCCTCGTCCTTGAAGGCGTTCATCCTTCTCCCGAGGGCGATGGCGAAGTCCGCGTAGGCGTTGGGCCAGGCGGTTATCACGTTTCCGTCCTCCACCAGGTCCTCATCGACATAGGTGCCGCCCTCGAAGTCCCCCTTCCTTTCCTCGTAGACGGAGGTGGTGAAGCGCTTGCCCTGCAGCACGCCAGCCTTGCCCAGATGCACCGGCCCGCCGCAGATCGCAGCCAGCAGCTTGCCGCGGTCGTTCAGTCCGCGCAGCTTCTTCCCCAGGATCATGTTCCCGGCGATGACGTCCGGCTGTCCGCCCGGTATGATGAACAGCGATATCTCGTCCGGTATCATATCTTCCAGCAAGCGGTGGGGGCGGAGACGAAAGCCTTCCATGCTCTCATAGTCCCTCATCTCCAACCCATAGGTGACCACCTCCCCCTTGTCCTTCAAGATCCAGGAGGCGAACATGACCTCGAACTGTGCGCATGTATCGTAAACGAGAATGCCGGTGTGCATCGATTCACCTGCGAGCCCATACCACTGCGGCCATATAGTTCTTCCAGATGACGTCGACCTTGGAGAAGCCGACCTCCTTCAGCCATCCTAGCTGGTCGGTGAGGACGGGAAGCGAATCCTCCCTCTTGTGGCGGTCCATCACTTCCTCCACCCCGGCCTGGTCCATGCTGGTGGCCATGTACTCCCTCCACCTGCGCTTATACAGGGCATCGACCCATTCGTCGGCCGACAGCACGGCATCGGCGTTGACGAACACCCCGCCCGGCTTGAGGGCGTTCCAGATATTGGCATAGAAATCCCTCTTGTCATCGTCGGTGACGATGTGGTGCAATGAGAGCGAGGCGATGACGGCGTCCTGGCCGTCCGGCATCTCCAGTTCGTAGAAGTCCTTCTCCAGGAACGATACATCCTCGTACGAAGCGAAACGCCGCCTGGCCTTGTCCAGCATCTCCCTGGTCATGTCGACGCAGAGCAGCCTTGCCTTGGGGTACTTCTGCAGCAGGCAGGCGGAAAGGTTGCCCGTCCCCGTTCCCAGGTCGACCACGCTCGGGCTCGATCCCATTGGCATCGGCAAGGAATCGATCGCGGCGTCCAGCATGGCGTGGTAGTCCTTCATGAAGCGGACGATCTCATCGTCGTACTCCTCGCTCCTGTTGGAGAAGTTCTGCCGTATCGAGCTCATCCTCTTGCCCTGCTCGCTCATGGACTGCGCATCGGGCGGGGGCGAAATAATGTTTTGGAGAACACTCAGAAGGCTTCGACCGTTCTCTTCGGCTTGCGCAGCACGACCTCGTAGAGCTTCTTGGTGAACGGGGGCGAGCGGTCCTCGAACTCCTTGATGTGGACGATCTCCCAGCCCTTCGCCAGCGATTCTATCTGCTCCTTGGTGAAGAAGTGCACCACGAAGCCCATGGGGTTGCGCCACATGTCCTTCCCCGCCGCATCGAACTTGCCGTAGTGGGGGTCGTGGTCGTTGCGCACGGAGAATATCTTCAGCCCGCCCGGGCGCAGCACCCGGAAGCATTCGTCCATGATGCTCTGCAGCTCCTCGTCGCTCAGCTCCATGCACATCAGCATGTGGGAGTAGATGGCATCGATGGAGTTGTCCTGGAACGGAAGCCCGTCCCGAACGTCGTGCACCTGGCCCTTGATGTTCCCCAGGTTCATGTCGTTGGCCCGGTCCCGCAGCTGGCAGATGCCCGCCTCGGAGTAGTCCATGGCGGTGACGAACAGGCCGTTCCGGGCGAAGTACCACGTGTCCCGGCCCTGGCCGCAGCCCAGCTCGACCACGTCCCTGACCTTCTCCTGCAGCATCAACGGCAGGACGCTCTCGGCCAGCTCGCTGGGCTTGGAACCGAAGAAGTCCTTCTGCACATAGGTCGTCTCCCACTGTCTTTGCTGGCCCTCGGACCTGCGCCCCGTCATGATCATGTCAGCCCCTCGGGTGAATATAACCTTTCCCAAAAGCCATTATCTACCGGCCATTCAGATGGGAATCCGGGGTTGAGCTTCTGGGATTCATCGAGGTGCGCGAGCTGAGGAAGACCTTCGGAAAGGTGAAGGCAGTGGATGGGGTGAGCTTCGAGATCGAGAAGGGGGAGATGTTCGGCCTGCTCGGTCCGAACGGGGCGGGGAAGACCACCACCATACGAATGCTCACCGGCATCTTCGATCCAGATTCTGGTGTCATAGAGGTCGACGGAAAGGACATGGCGAAGCACAAGCTGGGATCGAAGGCTCGCATGGGCATCATCCCGGAGATCGGCAACGTCTACCCGGACCTCACCGCCAGGCAGAACCTGGAGCTGTTCGCGCAGTTCTACGGCATCGGCAAGGAGGAGAGGAAGGCCAGGGCGGATAGGATGCTGGGCGACCTTGGCCTGAAGGACAGGGCGGACGACATGCTGAGGGGCTTCTCGAAGGGCATGAAGCAGCGGGTCAGCATCGGCTGCGCCATGGTGCACGAGCCGGACATTCTCTTCCTGGACGAGCCGACGGAAGGACTGGACGTTCAGTCCAGGCGCCTCATCGTCGACAAGGTGAAGGAGCTCAACGCCAAGGGCAGCACCGTCCTTCTCACGACGCACAACATCGAGGAGGCCAGGCGTCTCTGCCAGAGGGTTTGCATCATCAACAAGGGCAAGGTCGTCGCCATCGATTCGCCCGAACGGCTCAGGTCCACCTTCACCGAGGTCCAGTCGGTCGAGGTGTCGTTCGATAGGAAGGTGGGATGCGACCTATTCCAGGAGAAGTGCGTCGCCTCGGCCACGGAGTACGGGGACAAGGTCCGCATCTACACCAACGACCCGGACGCGGTCATCGATTACCTGGTCAGGCTGAAGCATGAGAGGGGCCTGAAGATCGTCTCGCTGCAAGTATTAGGCCCGACGCTGGAGGACGTGTTCGTCAAGCTGACGGAGGGGTCCAGATGAACTACGACCTGATGCTGCGCGGAACGCTGGTCACGGCCAAGAAGGACATGATGATCTACTACCGCAAGGCGCCGGTGTACATCTTCGGCCTCATCCTGCCGACCTTCCTCTTCTTCGCCTTCTTCGTCGGCCGGGACCTGGACATGCAGAAGTACTTCCCTGGCTTCCTGGCCATGTCGCTCTTCTTCACCGCGTCATCGGTCGGTCCGCTGATCATCCCCTGGGAGAAGCAGGCCGGTACCTTCGAGCGTCTATTATCATTGCCGTTGAACATACCGATGCTCATCCTGGGGGACTCGTTGGCAGGGGCGGCGTTCGGCCTGTTCATCAGCACCATCATATTCGCGTTCGGATCGCTGCTGGTAGGGATCACAGCGCCGATCGGGCTGCTCATCCTTCTGCCGTTCTTCTTCATCATCGGGAACGTCTGCTTCGCCGCCATGGGCGTGCTGCTCTCCTCCCCCGCCGGAAAGGTGCCGGCGAACATCATGATGCTGGCCGCGCTGGTCCGCTTCCCCCTCATCTTCATCAGCGGCGTCTTCGTGCCGCTGAGCGAGATGACCGGGGCCGGGCAGGTGGTGGCGTACTTCTCGCCGCTCACCTACCTGGTGGACGGTCTCAACGCGGCGCTGGGGCAGGAGGCGGTCATAGGGGCGGGATGGGACCTCCTGGCCCTGTTCCTGTTCACGATCATATTCCTGGCCGGGGCCAGCTACGTGCTGAAGAGGAAGGCGATGAAGGGGCTGTGAGGCAGGGTTCATATTCCCGCAATGGAATCATCGTCCATGGCCAAGGAGGAGCGGTTCGATGGCGACCCCGTTCTTAAACATTTGATGTCCGGGGGCAGGGCAACGCTGCAGGAGGCGCTGTCGTTCCCGCCGCTGAGGTCTTTGGTCGACCAAGTGAACGGACCATGGCCCCCGCTCACCAGCCACAAGAGCGCCGGGCATCCCCTGCACACCCTGGTCTTCCTTTCGGAACTGGGCATATCGGAGGAGGAGCTTGGCGTGCAGATGGCGGTGCGGAGGCTGCTCTCATCGCTCTCGACCGAAGGTCTGTTCCAGGTGCCGGTCAAGATACCAGTGCACTTTGGTGGTTCGGGGGAGCTCTCCGATTCCTGGGCGCTGTGCGATGCCCCGCTCTGCTCTTATGCATTGATCAACCTGGGCCACGGCGACGAGGTGATCGGGCGATCGATCGACACCATGCGGGCGATGGTGCGGGAGAACGGCTGGCCTTGCGTCACCTCCCCCTCGATGGGTGGTTTCCATGGTCCTGGCAAGAAAGGCGACCCATGCCCCTATGCCAACCTCATCATGCTGAGGCTGCTCTCAACGGACCCATCCTCGCTCCGTTCAAACGAGGCAAGGCAAGGGTACGAGGCGGCCATGGACCTCTGGACCAATAGCAGGCAGGTGCATCCCTATCAGTTCTACATGGGCACCGACTTCCGCAAGCTCAAGCTGCCCTTCATCTGGTACGACATCATGCACTTCGGCGAGGTGATGAGCAGATATCCCTGGGCCAGGGACGATGAGCGGTTCAGGGACGTCATGTCGATCATAAGGTCCAGCGGAAATGGCAGCGGCCATTACATCCCTGGATCGGTCTGGACGGCATGGAAGGACTGGGACTTCGGTCAAAAGAAGGAACCGTCCAGATGGCTGGAGTTCGCCATCCGGAGGATCGAAGATCGGTTAAGGGATTAGGCCGCAGGGGGCTGCGGCCACTTGTACTTCGGTACCACGGCATCACCTCACATCAGCGACCTGGCCCAGGCGCGGATCTGGTCCCAGTCGCGGAAATCGTAGGGCTTGCTCATGTCCAGGCCCTTCCGTTCGAAATCCTTCTTCGCCCCGTTCAGCAGCGCCTTCACCAGGAAGCCGTACTTGCTGAAGTCCAGCACGCCGCCGAACAGGCCGGTCCGCTCGGGCGCGAGGCTATGCTTCGCCGCCACGTCCTCCAGGTACTTCTTCCTGCACTCATCGATGGGGCTGCGCTGCAGCACCACGTCCCCGCAGCACACGAAGAGCGACGTCCGCTTCTTCGCCAGCTCCGGAGATCGCTCCTTCAGGAACGTGTCCGCCTCCTTCGTCCAGGCCCCCATGTGAATGGCGCTGCCCACGACGAACAGGTCGTAGCCGCCCAGGTCCGGACACTTGCCGTTCCTCAGGTCCAGCACATCGACCTCGGTCATCCCCTGCCTGAGCACCGCGGCGATCTCATCTGCCACCTGGCCGGTCGTGCCGTACTTCGTCCCGAAGGCCACCAGCGCCCTCAACCTAGTTCACCGCCGGGAAGTCCTTCCGCCTCAGCACCAGGTAGACGATGAACCCGACCGGCAGGACGATGCCTAGCACCGGGGTGGGCTGGATGGCATAGATGGCCCACACATCGAACACGATCGTTACCGCGCTCAGGACGATGGTGCCATAGTAGCCGTACGAGGTGCGTCTGTACAGCAGGTAGGTGAACAGGAAGCCCAGTACGCCCAGCGCCACGAACATGGCCAGGATGTACGCCTGCACGTCAGATGCCACAACCTTTTCCGTCGCCGGGAAACCGGAATCGAATATCACGCCCGCCAGCGCCAGACGCAGTGCGCTCTGCACCGCTGCCAGCAGGCAGACGATCGCCAAACTTGAAACGTTCTTGCCGAAGACCTTCATGATCTCACTGCCGCTGCGAAGTGATGCGAGGGTCATCTACCCTCGTCAATGCAGAAAAGCAAGAAAAGGTAGACCGCGGCCCTGGCAATGTCCCGAAGCTCAACGGACGGGATTACAAAGAGGACAGTTGCTCACTTGCCAGCCTTCCTCGCCTTGGCCTTGAGCGCCTCATCGAGGAAGAACGTGCGGTGATCATCATAGTAGTAGACCTGCCTCATGAAGTTCGGCACCACCGAAAAGAACGAGCCGTCCTTCTCCAGCTCGCGGCACAGGTCGATGACCTCCTGCGGATTCCTGTTCCACAGCGTCACGATCATCAGGTTCGGCTTGTTGCTGAACGAGTAGGAGCGGAGCACGTTGGCCGAGATCCTTTTTATCAGCACGAACGCCACCTTCTCCCTCTCCACATTGTCCTTCAGCACGAGGTGCAGGTTGGTGATGGTCCCGCCCGCCAGGCCCAGGTTAAGATGGGCCGTGTGCTGCACCAGACCTTCCTTCTCCATGCGCTCCAGGCGCCGCCTCACCGTCTTCACCGAGGCGCCGATCTCCTCGGCCACGTCGGACAACGGCCGCCGCGCATCTGTATGCAGCGCCTTGACGATCCTCAGGTCCAGCAGCGTCAGCTCTTCCTCCGGGTCATGAGGCGGCGTGGGGATGATGCCCACCTGGATGTCGGAGATGGCCGCCTCCTTCTGTACGTACGAGACGAACTTGGCCATCTCGTTCGGGTCCCGCACCACGCCGTGGACGTAGACGAAGTTGCCGCTGGCCGCAAAGAACACGGCCACCATCGGGTCCTTCTTGAACTTCTGGTCCAGCTCGTCCATGGACGGCGCCCTGGACCACCCGAAGGCCATGACCCACATCTGCCCCAGCGCCTTGCTGCTGATGTTCGACGAGAACGCCTCCACGATCCCCTCGTCCATCAGCCCCTGGACCCTGCGGTGCACCGCCTGGGCGGTAAGCCCCAGGCTCTCCCCCAGATCGGAATAGGGCAGGCGGGAGTTCATCATCAGGCTCCTCCCCAATGCCAGGTCGGTCTCGTCCACGGAACGGCACTCACCTGTCGCCATAAATCCTTTATCACCCAACCGCCGACTGATTCACCGGGGTGATAATCGGGCGAAAGCGTTTTTAACGTCCCAGTGGCCATTGAAAATAAATACTGACCGGTGAGATGTTTGTCGGAGAGCGTGGAGAAGCGAGGTTGGTCGGAGCGGCCGCTGTTCATCGTCATCGTCTATCTGACGGTCTCGGCCGTCTGGATAGGCTCCTCCGACACCATCGTCTACATGCTGGTCGAGGACCCGGCATTGCGCACGTCCATCTCCATCGTCAAGGGCATGGTCTTCATCATTCTCTCCGCTCTGCTCATATACTATCTCGTCGCCCGCGGCTTCCGCTCGCTGGAGGCATCGAAGCGGTCGCTCAGCGAGAACGAGAGGAAGATCCGGGCCATCTTCGAGAACGCCCCCCACGGCATGATCGAGAAGGACCCGTCCGGGGTCATCGTCAGGCTCAACGTCAAGGCCGAGGAGATGCTCGGCGCCGGCCATGGTGAACTGCTCGGAACGAGGTATGTTCTTCCGCAGGCCACATCGACCGGGGCGGGCGAGCGGACCATCCGCCTGGAACGCAAGGACGGCACGGTTCGGTGGCTCAGGGTCATCACCACGGTCATCAGGGAAAGTTCGGGCTCGTTGCAGAACCTGGAGATGCTCAGCGATGTGACCGGCGAAGTGCTTTCGTCCGAACGCCTGAGGCAGAGGGCGGAGGAGATGGAGGCCCTCTACGACATCTCCCGCGGCATCATCGAATCGGAGATGAAGATCGACTCGCTGGACACGATGTGCCGCATGGCGGTGGAGCGCATCGGCGCAAGGTCCGCCTGGATCTACGTGCTGGGCGAGGAAGGGATGAGATGCCTTTCCTGCCGGGGGCCGCGTCCGCAGGTAACGGTGCGGAAAGTGGGCGATGAGACCAGATGGCTCTTCGGTGAAAAGGAGGTCACTGCCAAAAGGTGGGAGGGGGACGGGACCGCCATCAGGGTCGAGATGAACGGCATGGACCATATCATCGCCCCCATGTTCGAGGCCGGCCAGGTCTTCGGGGTCATGGGCTTCGGCCACGAGGACAGGGAATGGTTCACCGATGAGCGCCTGGCCACCATCCAGCCCTTCGTCAACCTCTCCATCCTGGCCATCCAGAAGGTGAAGATGGTCGATGCGCTGAAGCGCTACACCAATACGCTGGAGGAGATGGTGGAGGACCGCACGTTCGAGCTGAGCGCCATCACGCACCAGCTGGAGGAGGAGGTCGAACGGACCAATGCCGCTCAGGAGCTCCTCTACCGCGAGATGGAGAAGCTCACGGTCACATTGCACAGCATCGGCGAGGGGGTCGTGGTCATCGATCCGGATGGAACGGTCCAGATGGCCAACCGCACCGCCGAGGAGATGGTGAGGCACGGCAGCCATGGCATCACCGGGGAGAACCTGGTCGATCGTCTCCCGCTGCGGGACCCGAAGAGCGACCAACTCTTGGGAAGATATTGGAGCCAGGACGGGACGAACGGCGGCACGGGGGGCAAGGCGGTGCTGCTGGACGGGGTCAGGAAGGACCTCTATTACAACTCATCCCCGATAAGGGACCAGGATGGCCGAACGGTCGGCCACGTGGTGGTGTTCCGGGACATAACCTCCGAGGTGCAGCTGCAGGAGGCGGAGGAGAGGACGCAGCGGCTGGAGGCGATCGGGCATCTGGCGGGCGACCTGGCGCACAGCTTCAACAACGCCCTCACCTCGATCCTGGGCAACATCGAGATGCTCGGCATGGACATGGCCGAGGACGACCCGCGCCGCACATGGCTGCGGGAGGGCCAGGAGGCTGCAGTAAGGGTAATGGGCCTCACCAACCAACTGCTGACGTTCTCCAAGGGCGGACAGCCCATCAAGAAGGACATCGAGCCCATCGCCCTGTTAGACCAGGCCATGCGGCAGTTCTCCCAGGAATCCCGGGTCAGGGTGGAGCTGCAGGCGGACCAGGAACTGTGGATGGTGGAGGTGGACGAGCTACAGATGTCCCAGGCCCTCTACCGATTATTGTCGTACATGGCCAGCATAGGCGATCAGGACCGGATGAAGGTGGACGTGCGAAAGGTGCAGAGCGACCTGGGCGGACCGGGCCACATCATGTACCGGGTCGTCAGGCCGCTGAGCAATAAAGGGCTGCCGGTGCCGTCATGGCGGGGCGGGCAGTCGGAGAACCAGGGGCTGGACGTGACCATAGCGAAGTCCATCGTGGAAAGGCACGGCGGCAGGATCGACTTCATCACGACGATGGACTCATCCATCTGCGAAGTGATGCTTCCCGCCTATCATCCGCTGGACATGAACGTCGCCAGGACAGCAGGTCCGGTCAAGGAAGGGGTCAGGGTGCTCATCATGGACGATGACCCGGACGTCCTGGAGATACTGCATGAGCTGCTAACCCGGCTGGGCCACAAGGTGGAGGACTCGAGGGACGGCCTGGACGCGATGAGCAGGTTCATGCAGGCATATGCGCTTGGCGCTCCATTCGACGTGCTCATCATGGACCTGAACGTGCCGGGTGGCATGGGAGGCAAGGAGGCGGTGCAGCGCCTGAACGAGAAGTTCGATGATGTGTGCGCCATCGTTTCCAGCGGCTATTCCAACGATCCGGTCATGGCGAGACATCAGGAGTTCGGCTTCGTCGGTGTGCTGCCCAAGCCTTACACCATGAAGCAGCTGAGCGATGCGGTGCAGAAGGCTTATGCGGCGAAATGCGCCAGGCCGAAGAAAAGGAACGCCTGAGCGGCCCCGGTAGCATTATTCCATCACAGGAGGATGTGGAGGAGATGATGGGCAAGCTGCAGTACTATCAAGGCCTGGTGGAAGGGACCGTCCCTCACCCGCCGATAGCAGAGTTCATAGGGTTCAAGGTCGTCCTGGCGGAGGAGGGGAGGATAGTCATCGAGATGGAGTGCGTCAGGGAGATGCTCAACTCGGTCGGGGCGGTGCAGGGCGGGATGATCGCCACCATCGCCGACGCCTCCATGGGCATGGCGGCCGTTACGCTTCTGGACGACGAGCATACCGCGGCCACGGCGGAGCTGAAGATCAACTTCCTCCGGCCGCCTGGATTGAAGCGGCTGAGGTCGACCGGAACGATCGTCCACCGGGGCAGGAAGCTGATGATGGGCGAGGCCGAGGTTGTGAACGAGGAAGGCAAGCTGGTAGCCAAGGCGACCTCGACCATAATGGTGCTGGACGAGGAGAAGTGAAGGCAAGCAAATTTAATACATTTATTAATATATTTATTGTTATTTATAACGTAGAATGCCCCCCACTTTGACCGTCGCATCGAACCTCTGGCCTTGGTCCTCCTCCTCGCTCACCACCAGCACCTCTGTGCCGAACCGATCGGCCAGATGCTTCAACCCCTCCATCGTGTCCAGGTCGACGGACTCGCTCAGCAGGAGGGACTCCACCTGGCCTGCATTCAATCGCTCTCTTGTTGGTTCGAGGCCGGACACCTCCAGCCCATTCCTCCCGACCTCCTCCCAGAAACGGTCCAGCAGCCTCTTCTCCTGAACATACTGGCATGTCGAGAGCAGACCTTCCGCCTCCGCTAACGCTTCCTTCAGCCCGACCTCATCGGTATGGAGCGTGTCGACCGTCCCGATCACCAGCTTGCGCAGCTCATGATGCAAAAACTCCCCGCTCAGGAAGTCCTTCTTGGTCATGGCCGGCCCGGCTATGATGATGCCACGAAGGTGTTGGTTCAGGAACGCATCGACGCATCTCTGCGAGACCTTCTTGAAGTACTCGTTGATGGCATCGTCCCTAAGCCTCTCGAACCTCAGGCTGGACATGCCGCCGTGGTGGTGCTTATTAGGTACCTGGGAATGGACCTGGGCCAACATGCGGACCTTGGAGCCGACCAGGTGGCCGAACGTCGCCTCGGCCAGGTCCATGACGAGGATGCCGTAGACCTCCTCGGCCGAGACCATCTCGTCGAGCGGCGAAAGGAAGAACTCCCGGTCGCGCTTGTAGATGAACTCGCGTAATGGACGAGGTGGTTCCAGTATCTGGAGGAACGGCTTTCCGCCCACCTCTCCGAACAGGAGGACCTGGCCGTTCCTTTCGACGACAGGGCCGATTCTGGTGAGATGGGAGCGGATGGCGGTGATGGTATGGCGTATCGAAACTGCCAGTGTATCGTTGGGATCGATATCGTTCATCGGCTCGATGCTCAGTAGCTCATCGATCACCTCGTTGACCGCCTTTCCAGGTGGTAGGTACATTGTGACCAGCGAGGCGTGGGGCGCTTTGATGCCGCTCACCCGTTCCATCCTTTTCCTGAACAGGCAGAGATTGAACTCCATGCTCCTCGAATTGGAGCGGCCCTCTAGATAAGAATGACGCTTAGGATGTCCACATCCGCATCAATCCATGGACCAGGCTTTTATTAATTCACACGGCATCGATGGGTAAGGGTGGGGGGATTCAAATGCCGAAGACGGTATTGATCACAGGAAGCTCGTCAGGAATCGGACACGCTACCGCATTGTACTTTGCAGAAAATGGCTGGAATGTGATCGCAACGATGCGTGACCCAGGCAAGAACAATGGCCTGGGGGAGAGGAAGAACATAGACGTGGTCCGGTTGGACGTCACCGACCAGGCCTCCATCGAAAAGGCTGTGAAATATGCTCTGGACAAGTTCGGTGCGATCGATGCCTTGGTCAACAATGCTGGATACTCTGTGAAGGGCGTCTTCGAGGCGACCACTCACGATCAGGCGAAGAGACAGCTGGACACCAACGTGCTGGGGCTGATGGACATGACGAGGGCGGTCATCCCGTCGATGCGTTCTAAAGGCGAGGGGGTCATCGTCAACATCTCCTCCATTGGTGGCCGGGTGGCCGTGCCGCTCTACTCTCTGTACCAGAGTTCAAAGTTCGCAGTCGAAGGATTCTCCGAATCACTTTACTACGAAATGAGGACGCAGAACATCAAGGTTAAATTGGTCGAGCCAGGTGTAATAAAATCTGATTTCTACACGCGATCGATGGACAGAGTCGATTCCAATGGCTTACATTCTTATGCCAGTATCATAAAGGCGTCCGATGAAGGGGATGATTCGATAGCTGCAAAAGGCTCGAACCCAGATGTCATTGCAGTTTGCATCTTCAATTCTGTCAACGATGGCAGCTGGAGGCTTCGATATCATGCTGGGAAGTATTCATCAATGATCCTGACATTGAGAAAGATACTGCCAGATCGCCTTCTTATGAGAGTATTGAGGAGATAATAGAATTAGAAAAATGAGAATTGGTGGGTCTGCCCGGATTTGAACCGGGGTCAAGAGGTCCCGAACCGCCTAGGATAAACCATGCTACCCCACAGACCCATGGGTTGGGATGGCTAATCGAATGAAGATATTAAAAGACTACTCTTCCTCGCCCAATCCCTCTCTTCCATAGTAGTACTCCTGGAAGCATTTTGGTTTGCCAAAGGTAAACGAACCTGCTGCTTTTCGAACCTCGAAGGGTCCGTTACCGGTTATAATCGGTTCGCAACTACAAATCCCAGCATCGATTGATGTATTGAATTCTCCACTAAGATTTTGTGTCGCATATGGCTCACGGACAGGGAGCCTGCTCAATTCAGATTTACCGATCTGAGCGATATTTCTGGCAGCATTTAAATCTGCGTTCAATTCAAATCCACATTCCAAACAATAAAATTCTCCACCTACTCTGTTATCAGGATGCAGGTACCCACATCTAGAACAAGTCTGCGAAGTAAAATCTGGATTCACCCATAATATCATTATCGACTAGAGGTAGCCGAAATTACTCGCTGTCCAGTATAACGATCTAGCTCACTTCACTTCACTATTTGTCGAACGTCGCATACGACAGATTTATATAACGACAGCCTTTTTGGCCAGTTATGCGCGAACAGCTGCGCGAAAAGATAGCTGGAGAGATCGTTCTCTCTGTCGATGCCGGCAAGACCATCCGCAAGTGGCGGGAGGAGTTCGGCATCTCCCAGCAGGACCTGGCCAGGCATTTGGAGGTTTCACCGTCCGTCATCAGCGACTACGAGTCGGGGCGGAGGAAGTCGCCCGGCATCGTCATCATCCGCCGCATCGTCGACGGCCTCATCGAACTGGACGAGGAGCGGGGCGGGAAGGTCCTGAAGAAGTATGACATGGGGGAGAAGAGCGACTGCATCATCTCCATCAAGGAGTTCAAGTCCAGCCTGACCGCAGCTGAGTTCGTCAAACTTATCGAGGGGGAGCCGCTGACCAAGGGGATCAGCCTGGACCGCGACATTCATGGGTTCACCATCATCGACTCCATGAAGGCCATCATGGCCCTCGGTTCCATGGACTACCTGAAGATCTACGGCTGGAGCTCGGAGCGCGCCCTGATTTTCACCGGCGTGAAGTTCGGCCGTTCCCCCATGATAGCCATTCGGGCCCATCCGCTGAAGCCGGCCCTGGTGGTGTACCAGCGTCCTGAGCACGTGGACGACCTGGCCGTGAGGCTGGCGTCGCTGGAGAACCTTCCACTGGTCAAGACGCAGATGGGCACCGCCGCGCTGGTGGAGCGCCTGGAGCATTTGGAATGAGGCAGATAACATGGACGTAGGCATAGTCAGCTATGGGGCATACATACCGCGCTTCCGCATCACCCCCCAGGACATCGGGCGGGTGTGGGGCAGCGACGGCGACGCCATGAGCAAGGGTCTGATGATCTACAGCAAATCGGTGCCAGCGCCGGACGAAGATGTGGTGACGATCTCGGTGGAGGCGGCGCGCTCGATGATGAGGCGCTGCGACGTGAGCCCGAAGGACATCGGCGCCCTCTACGTCGGTTCGGAGTCCCACCCGTACGCGGTGAAGCCGACCGGGACCATCGTGGCCGAGGCCATCGGTGCCTCTCCGAACTTGACGGTGGCGGACCTGGAGTTCGCCTGCAAGGCCGGGACGGCGGGCATCCAGATGTGCATGGGCCTGGTCGGTTCTGGCATGATCAAATACGGCGTGGCCATCGGGGCCGACACCTCCCAGGGTGCGCCGGGCGACCCGCTGGAATTCTCCGCGTCGGCCGGCGGCGGCGCTTACCTCATCGGTTCCGAGAAGGTCATCGCCAAGATCAACGGCACATACTCTTACACCACCGATACTCCCGACTTCTGGAGGAGGGAGGGGGAGCCGTATCCGTCCCACGGCGGTAGATTCACCGGCGAACCGGCGTACTTCAAGCATGTGACCTCTTGCGCGAAGGGAACGATGGATAGGATGGGCACCAAGCCGACCGATTACACGCACGCCGTGTTCCATCAACCGAACGGCAAGTTCCCCACCAGGGTGGCGAAGATGCTCGGGTTCAGCGATGAGCAGATAAAGCTCGGTCTTTTGACGCCGTACATCGGCAACACCTATTCCGGCGCAGTGCCCCTAGGTCTGGCATCGGTGCTGGACCACGCCAGGCCCGGCGACCGGATATTCGCCGTGGCATATGGTTCGGGCGCGGGCTGCGACGGCTTCGACATCACCGTGACGGACGAGATCGCATCGTACCGCAGGGACGCCGGTCCGACCGTGGCGCAGATGATCGAGCGCAAGAAGATGATCGATTATGCCACGTACGCCAAGTATCGTGGCAAGATCCGCATGAAGGAGGGCGGGCAATGAGGGAAGTGGCAGTCATCGGCATAGGCATCACCAAGTTCGGGGAGCTGTGGGAGACCGGGTTCCGCGAGATGGGCATGCAGGCCGGTCTGGCGGCGGTGCAGGACGCGAAGCTGACGGCGGAGGAGATCGACGCCCTCTACGTGGGCAACATGTCCGCTGGCAGGTTCATCGAGCAGGAGCATGTGGCGGCGTTGATCGCCGATTACTCTGGAATGGCTCGGGACCATATTCCGGCCACGCGCGTCGAGGCGGCCGGGGCGTCGGGCGGGTTGGCCATCCGTCAGGCATATCTGGCCATCGCTTCCGGTCAGCACGACATCGTTGTAGTCGGAGGCGCTGAGAAGATGACCGACATCAGCGACACCATATCGAACGAGATCCAGTCGTCCGCGGCGGACCAGCAGTGGGAGTGCGTGTTCGGGGCGACGTTCCCGGCGCTGCACGCCATGATCGCCCGGCGGCACATGTTCCAGTATGGCACGACCAGGGAGCAGATAGCGTCGGTCGCAGTGAAGAACCACAAGCATGGCGCGCTGAACCCGAACGCCCAGTTCCAGAAGGAGATCGAGATGGGCACCGTGCTGAAGTCAGGCATGGTCGCAGACCCCCTGGGCGTGTTCGACTGCGCGCCGAACTCCGATGGCGCCGCGGCCGTGGTGCTGTGCTCCATGGACAAGGCCAGGAAGTACACCGACGCACCCGTGAAGGTGCTGGCGTCCGCGCAGGCGTCCGATTCACTGGCATTGCACAGCCGGGCCGACATCTGCACCTTCGAGGCGACCAGGGTCGCCGCCGACCGTGCGTTCGCCCAGGCCAAGCTGGAGAGGAAGGACATCCAGCTGGCCGAGGTGCATGACAACTTCACCATCTCCGAACTGCTGGCGGTGGAGGACATGGGATTCTTCCCGAAGGGCCAGGCCGGCAAGGCGACGATGGACGGACAGACGACCATCGGTGCGAAACTGGCAGTGAACACCTCCGGCGGCCTGAAGGCGCGCGGCGACCCGATCGGGGCGACCGGCGTGGCCCAGATAGTGGAGCTGGTGCAGCAGTTGAGAGGCACCGCCGGCAGAAGGCAGGTGGATGGCGCGAAGTATGCTCTGGCGCAGAACGTGGGCGGCACCGGCGCTACCGCGGTCGTTCACATCCTGGGGGTGGCCTGATGACCACCGCGCGCTTCTGGCGTGACAACCAGACCAGGTACAACCTCATGGCCACACGCTGCGGCAACTGCGGCAAGGTCACGTTCCCGCCGCGGAACGTGTGCCCGGTCTGCCACCGCAAATCGATGGGCAAGATGAAGCGCTTCCAGCTGAATGGCGAGGGCGAGGTGTACAGCTTCACCGTGGTGCACGAGGCGCCATCGGCCTTCGAGATGCAGAAGCCCTACGTGCTGGCGATGATCAGGATGGACGAGGGCGTCATGCTGACCGCTCAGCTCATCGATGTGGAGGCGGCCGATGTGAAGATCGGCATGAAGGTCAAGGCCACCATCCGCAAGATCGGCGAGGAAGGCCCGGGCGGGATCATCCACTACGGCTACAAGTTCACGCCGTTCTGAACCTCTTTCTCAAACCCCTTCTCATCCATCTTTTTCAACGTGAGATAACCGCTCAGCAGCACCAGTCCCGCGCCCCACCAGGCGATGGTGAAGGCCCAGCCGAACCCCAGGCCGTTCCTGAGGTCGTTGACGATGGGCAGCCATGCGGTCGAACAGAACTGAGGCATCCCTAGTGAGATCATCAGGATGCTGAGAAATGCGACAGCACCGCCGAACTTGCTGGCTAGCGTGATGACGATAGACAATAGCAGCAGCACGATGCCGATCATGGCGATCAGGGGCAGGGGATGGGCGTTCAGGTTGTTCAGCAGCAACGAGCTGTGCTCGCCGCCGATGTAGAAATCTGGAACGGAGGTAACGAAGACGAACCAGGGCAGCAGGAACGAGGCGATGAGGAACAGGATGCCCACGATGTCCAAATATCTCCAGGCGCCCTTCTCATGGGCCAATGGCGTGGGGCCGAGAAGGCGCTCATTCCTGGTCATCCTGGAGAACGCCGGCGAGCGCGAGGCGTGGAGTACGAAGGCCACCAGGCCGCAGATCGAAAGTACGATCCCGCCGAGCGTGAGGAAGGATTGCAGCTGGTAGGCGGTCGTGTCCCTTGGCCCGGAGATGATCACCGATTCGCCCCAATGGGCGATAAGGTAGATGCTGCCGTCATTGCCTATGATGATATCGGAGAAGTTGCCATCAGATGTGTCCGAGGCGACGTCCAAAAGCTTGATTGGAATGCCGGTGAGGCCGTTCAGGACGTAGCATGTCCGGCCGTCGGTGAATATCAAAGCGCCCTCTGCGCTGGTGATCATCGAGGGAGAGTAGAGCAGGGAGCCCTGGGTGTAATATTGCCAGTATATGGCGCCGTTGGGGGACATCCCGGCGACCATGTCATCGGCGGTGGAGGCGAAGATCATTCCTCTGCCTGGCACCACGTTCACGAAGCCAAGGTCGGCCGTCATCCATTGCAGGTCACCATCCTTATCGAAGCAGTGGACGCAGCCTGAGGCCGTGATCAGTATCCTTCCGAACTCATCGACATGGGTCCCGCTGGTGAATGAGCTGTCGTTCGGGAGCGTTCTCGACCATGAAACGTTACCGGTCTTATCCAGTGAGACCAGGACGAGGCCCGCCGATCTGTTCAATAGGTAGAACGATGAGCCGTTCTGGTCGAAGGACGGCCTGATTCGCCTGTCGGACGCATCGCAGTCCTGGAACGCATGGCTCCACAGCAAAGTGCCGTTCTTATCGATCAGATGCGCCTCCGGCACCGAGGTGGAGTTCGGCCCGTGGAAATAGGTCACGACCAGAACGTTGCCATCCTGGTCCTGGATGGGGATGCTCCACGGGAATCCGGTCAGGTTGACCCGCCAGTTGATCTTCAGGTCCGGGGCGAACGAGACTACCGCCACATCGTCAGGCGTTCCGAACATGCCCACCGTGTTCCCGTCGGCGTCGTTGCATGCGCTTCCGATGGTCGCGAGGAACGGGCTTTCCCCGTCCATCCTGATGGAATATTGGGGGCTTAGGCTAGGCGATTTCACATGGTACCTTGCCTCATGCGTAGACATGACCAGTGACCCGTTCTCCATGACCGAGGCATATCTATCATCCAAACGTACCGCTTGGACCACCCGCAGCTGGTCCGGGCGCACATCGACATCGCTGTGGAACGACTGCTTTCCGTCGCAGCCGTACATCGGCCATGACGACGCTGCCGCTGCTTCGCAACTGTTGATCGCAGGAATTGCGCAGCACAAAAGCAATGCCACTATGGCGAACGATATCCCCCTCCTCCTCACCATGAGTCGTTGCAGTAATTTGTTAGGATAAAAAATAAACCGAGGTTTTCTACAGGCCTACTCGACCTGCATCTCGAACTCGGTGTCGTAACCGCAGTTCTGGTCGTTCATGACCGAGCGGCATCCCAGTGAGAGGGAGATCGTCAACGTCCCCTTCTTCTTCGGCAGCACCTCGGCGTTCACATTGATGGTCTCGCCCGGCGCCACCGATGCGACCGCTATGGGCCTGCGCAGCTCCGCCGGTCCGCCCAGGACGAGCGTGAGGTCCTTCGCGCCCGACGCTCCCTGGTTGGTGAGCTTGAAGACGACCTTGGCCCAGTGGTCGTACGAAGGCTCGTCGTGGAAATCGATGTCGATGGAGATGTCCGGTAGCATCTCCCCCATGCGCCTCTCCACCTTCTCGCCCAGCGTGCCGAGGAACAGCAGCGTCGGGGTCGGCTCCCGGGCGAAGGTGTCGGCCAGGCGGTTCATCTCCGCCTCCTCCGCGGAGACGTCGAAGCCGTTGTCCTTGAGCTTGGCCAGCGAGGCCTCGATCTCCCCCTTCCGGCCGTTGAAGGCATCGACGTCCTTCTGGGAGAGGCCAACGGACCTCGTGCCCTCCTTGATCAGGTCCAACACGTCCTCGTACCGCCTTTCCGTCAGCGCCGTCTCGGCGTCCTCCAGCATCTTCATGCTGGCCGACGTCTCCTTCCTGTCGGAACGGGCCCTGCCCAGCTCCTCCCGCAGGCGGAGCAGGCGGTCCTTCAGGTCGGAGTCGATCTGGCCGCGGATCGAGGTGACCTCGTCCCGCAGCTTGACCAGGTCCTTCGGCTTGATGTCGTACATCTTGGTGAACTGCCCGTCCTTCGATGCGCCGCCCGGCCTGGCTATGCCGGCTCGCTCCATGACCTTGCCCAGCACCATGAGCTCCTCGAAATAGCGCCCGACCTCGTAGCCGGTCGCCTCCAGCAATGCCGCCCTGGCCCGGCGCAGGAACAGAGAGGTGCGTTCGAAGTCGAGCTTGCGCAATGCCCCGTCGGCATTGTCCAGCAGCCCCTTCAGACCGGCCCTTCTGCCCTCATCCTCGATGAAGGCCATCTCCTCCTGCAGCGACCTCAGCTCCTTCTGCCTGGACTCGTGCATGTCGGTGATCGATGCCAGGTCCTCGTTGCATCTCGCCACCAGTGAACGTGACTCTGAGAAGGAGCCTTCCTGGAACCTCTCCCTGGCCCGGTACAGCAGCTGCTTTGCCAGGTCCGAGAACAGGCCGGCCTCCTGCAGCGCCTTGGCCCGGCCCTCCAGGTCGTTCAGCTCCAGCTGCGCCTTCTCCCGTTCCTGCATCAGGCCCCTCATCTCCTCCTCCAGCGGGCCGATGAGGAACAGCGCCTCCTTGAACTGCCTCGATGTCACGAGGCCGAGGATCCTCTCCTTCTTGCTCGCCACGGAGGCCATGTCCGGTCCGCTCAGGCCGATCAGCTGGCTTCTCTCCTCCGCCTCGGCCATGTGCTCCTTGATGTGCTTCTCCGCCGCGTCGGCCGCCATGCCGTAGGCCTTCTTGCCCAGCTCGGTGGCCAGCGTGAAGTTGCCCTGCTTCTGGAACAGGGAGGCCTGGTTCAGCACCTCCTTGGCGGTGGCGACGTCCAGTCCCAGCTCGGAGACGTCGTTGATGCCGTCCGCCGCCTCCTTCAGCTGGTCGGTGGCCCGCTGCTCCATGAAGGTGGACTGGTCCACCTCGGATTTGGCGAGCTCCACCGCCCGCCAAGAATCGTTATAACGGCCCTCGGCCAGCATGACCTCGGCCTTCTGCACCACGATCTCCGCGGTGGTCATGTCCATCTTGGCCACGCGGCTCCTCTCGATCGTTCCCTTGCAGGCGTTGATGTCCCTGCTCAGGCCCTCGGTGATGATGGCACTGAGCTGCTCCCTCGCCTCCTTGACGCTGCCCAGCGCGCGCAGGTAGTCCTGCACGGCCAGCAGGTCCTCGGCCTTGGCCAGCATGTCCTCCGCCCGGGTGGTCTCGAGCTTCATCCTGACCGCCAGGGACAACAGGTCGGTGGCCTCGGCCAGCCGCTTCGGGGCCACGAACGGCGCCGCCAATCGCTCGGCTTCCTGGTGGGCCATGCGGGCGGCCATCTTCGCCTCGTCGTAGCGGTCCTGCTCGAACAGCACCTGCGCCTTGTCCAGTTGAAGTTCGATCTTGGAGACGTCCAGGTTGCGCTGTGCCGCCTCGCCCAGCAATGTGCGGACGGAGGCGATGAGGTCGTACGTCTCTTGATGGGTCTTGTTGATCTGGCTGAGCTGGTCCAGTGCCTGCTGCATGCTGGAGTAGGACTCTTCGATCTTGTTGGCGTTCAGTTTCCGCCAGGCCTCCTCCATCAGCCGCTCCGGGCCTGAGACCCCGATGCCCTTCTTGCGGGAGATGCTGACCGCCTTGCCGGCGTTGTTCATCTGCCTGGTCAGCTCATCCTTGATGATCGAGGCGCTGAACTGCAGCACCTCGTTGGTGACCTTGACCGCCTCGCCGAAGTTGCGCCCGGTCTTCAGCTCCAGCGCCTTGTGGTACTTCTCCTTGAGGGTGATGCTCTCGCAGTCCAGCTCCTTCATGACGGTCAGGAGCCTGCCCGCCTCGGCCAGGCGCACCTCGAGCAGCTGGATCTCTTCCCGCTTGAGGACATCGGTGGCCTGCTTCGCCAGGTCGTAGGCGGAAGTGTAGTTCTTCATCTCCAGCGCTTCGATGGCCTTGCGCAGCGATGCTCTGGCCTCGGACAGGTCCATCGGTCCGGAATAGGTGTCGACCGCGTTCCTGGTGTCCATCACGACCCTTTCCGCCCTCTCCTTCAGCCTCAGGTTCGCCAGATCGGAGAGCTGCCGCAGCTCCGTCTCGACGATGCCGAACTCGTTCCGCTTGATCTTGTTGACCAGCAGGTCCAGCGCCTCGGACTCGTCCGATACGTCCGCCTGCATGCGCAGGGCTGTGGCGAGGGTCATCTCGATGCGGATGACCTCCTTGCCATAATGCGCCTGCAAGGTCCCCTGCAGCGATCTGGTGGCGTCCTTCAACAAAGAAGTGGATGATTGGAAATCGCGGGACCGGGCGGCCCGGCGGGCGTGCATGGCGGTCTTGGCCGATTCCGATGTGTTCAGGCCCAGCTCCTCCGCCCGGTGCAGCAAGTGAAGGTACTCCTCCAGCTGCCCCACCGTCTCCTCGTAGCCGTTTATGGACGATTCCACGGCCTTCTGCGAGGCGCCGATCTTGGCGAAGGCGGTCTCCAGGTCGCCCTCGGCCAGCGCCTTCTGGGCCGCGTCCATCTCATTCCCTACCGATGAGAGGTCGGCCCCGACGCTCTTGGCGATGCGCAGCTTGGTGTTCCATCCCGCCGCCTTGGCGATGAACGCCTGGGCCTCGGCCTTGCGCATATCGTCCAGGGTGGCGATCAGCATGCTGTTCGCCTCCCGGTGCTCCTCCTCCTTGATCTTCTCCTTGATGGCGGCGGTGCGGTCGTTCATCGTGGTGATGTCGACGCCTGCGTCCTTCAGCTGTCCCAGCCGCTTCTTCACCACCGACATGTAAGCCGTAAGCCCCTTTCCCAGGGCCTTGCGGTTCTCCGCCTCGGCCACCTTCAGCTCGCGCAGGGCGGTGTCATCGTCGCCCGCGTCCTTGGCCCTGATGGCCTCCTCCAGCCTTTCGTTCGCCTTGCCGAAGTCGTAGCTGCCGTACACCGCCAGCGCCTGCATCTCCTGCAATGCGTCGGCCCTCTGGCGGAACATGTCGGCCATGAGAGCCGCGAGCGAATCGAGGCAGGCATCGATCTTTTCCAGCGATTCCTGGAAGCGGCCGTCGTCCAGGGAGCTTCTGGCCCTTTCCAGCTGGGCCTCCTCGGATTCCACCGTCAGCCCGTTCGCCTTCAGCGTGGCGAGCTTGGCCTGGGCGCTGCTGAACGTCTCCGCCACGGTGCGGTTGGCCAGCTGCTCGGTCTTGTCCCACGCGTCCCTGGCCGCGGCGGTCGCCTCCTCCAGGCTGCCGCCGTCCCGCAGCTGCTTGGCATGTTCCAGGGAGCTGGTGATGTTGGTGATCTGAACGTTCCTCTTCTGCAGGATGTCCAAGGAGGCCTGGGTGGTGGCGAGCATCTCGTTCACCTTGGCCCTCTGCGCCCCCTGCGACGCATCCATGCTCTTCGTGGCCAGCGCAAGGGCGTTCTTGTAGTCCTTGTCCTTGAAGGCAGCCCCCGCCTCGGTGAAAAGTCTCTCCGCTTCGGTGGTATCGATGGCCGAGGCCTTCGCCTTCGACAGGGCATCCTCTGCCTTCGCCATCTTCTCCTCCGCGGCCTTGCGGTTCTTGGTAGCTTCCTTGGCCTTCTGCTCGATCTGCTTGGAAAGCTGGAGCTGTTTTACGAAGTCGTCTGCCAAATCTGTTTACCACCGTGGCATCGTGCCGGGTAGGGGGACATGTACCGTGGCTCTGATGACCTTACTCTAATAAATCGTTTGCCAGTGTTTTCCACCGTTCATCTCTTTAGCGTTTCCACGAACGCGACCCTCTCGAGCACCAGGTCCGGGGCTAGATGCTCCGGCATCGAAGCTATCTCCTCCTCGCTGACGCCCATCGCCTTGGCCTTCCCTATGGAAAATTCCAGGACGGAGTCGTCCCGCTTCAGGCCCAGCGATCCCAGATCCTCGTCCGTCAATGGCTTGACGAGGCAGACCAGCGCCAGGCGTTCGGTCCCTTTCTTCGGGCCCATCCTCTCCCTGGCCTTGGCCAGCTGCTTTTCGCCCGAGGCGTAGAGCATGATCTCCATGGCGAGCACGTCGCTGGAGTTGGTGCCGTAGCGGAAGGCGCGGTCGGCATGGTCCACCGCCGAGGCGATGTGCTCCCTGCCGCACACCATGTCCGCGTTCAAGCAGAGCACCTCCCCCTTTCCCCTGGCCCGGAGTGAATCCAGCAGGGCGGCCGGGTCATCGACCTGGCCAACGCACCCGATGAGATGATGAACGGTCACGTTCTCGACCAACACCCTGTCCGTATATATCCATTGGCCCGGGGCAGGGGCCGTAGGTGTCGAAGGAACTCGAAGAAAGCTTTATTTCTGGGATGGCATTGTTGGCATGGTCCAGAATAGATCGAATAGGAAATTTG
Source organism: Methanomassiliicoccales archaeon PtaU1.Bin124 (assembly GCA_002067865.1). Taxonomy (GTDB): domain Archaea; phylum Thermoplasmatota; class Thermoplasmata; order Methanomassiliicoccales; family UBA472; genus MVRC01. The sequence goes on from MVRC01000012.1 coordinate 97,655, forward strand.
CTGGAGGTTCATCATGTCATCCGACCGAGTGACGGTAAGGGCGCCGGCCACCGTGGCCAATCTGGGATCTGGTTTCGACGTTTTCGGGATCGCATTGCACGACCCGTTCGACCTCATCGAGGCGAAGCGGACCAGCGAGAGGGGCGTACGAGTGGAGAAGGTAGAGGGGATGGGCGCTCACGCTGTCACCCTGGAACACACCAAGAACACTGCAGCGGTGGCGGCGGCGAAGGTGCTCGAAATGGGCAAGGCCGATTTCGGTCTCACCCTGCACATCAAGAAGGGCATCAGGCCGTGCAGCGGAATGGGTTCGTCCGGGGCAGGGGCAGCAGGCGGAGCGTTCGCAGCCAATCTGTTCCTCGAGAAACCGCTTCCCATGGACCAACTTCTTTTTGCTGCCGCCAAGGGGGAGGAGGCGTCGTCCGGCTCCTTCCATGCGGACAACTGCGGCCCCTCTCTCTATGGTGGCTTCACCATCATCCGTTCCTACGACCCGCTGGAGATCGTCCGGGTCAACCCGCCCAAGAACCTGGGCATCGTGGCGGCGCTGCCGGGCTTCGCCGTTCCCACCCGTGAGGCTAGGAAGGTGCTGCCCAAGCACGTCGACCTCAAGGACTTCATCTTCCAGATCGGCCAGGCCTCGTCCTTCGTGGCGGGCATGGCCAACAACGACATCGGCCTCGTGGCCAGGAGCGTCAAGGACCGGATCATCGAGCCGGCCAGAACCCCGCTCATCCCTCACCTGCAGGAGGCGGAGGAGGCGGCCAAACGCGCCGGCGCAATGGCATCGTTCTTGGGTGGTTCGGGTCCGTGCATCTGCTCCTTCTACGACCTGGACAAGGTGGACGGGTCGGTGGTCGGCACCGCGGTACAGAACCTGTACGAGAACAGGGGCATCGAATGCCTGTGCTGGGTCACCACCTGGGGCGAGGGTTGCAGGAAGGAATCGAAATGAAGCACCTGGTCCGCTGCTTCGAGTGCGGACGGGAGGTCTCCGACCCCTTCGTCGACAGCTGCCCGCATTGCTCCGGGAAATTGACGATCGAGCTGGACCTGAACGAGGTGAAGGAGCGCTCCCCGAAGGAGCTGCGTTCCCGCCCGTTCGGAGTGTGGCGTTACGCCCCGTTCCTGCCGGTCGATGCGTCCAAGGCCGTAACACTAAAAGAAGGCGGCACGCCGCTCTACAAGTGCTCTTCCCTGGCTGAGAAATCGGCCATCAAGGAGGTGTTCGTGAAGTTCGAGGGCGCGAACCCTACCGGCAGCTTCAAGGACCGGGGCATGACCGTCGGGGTCTCCAGGGCCGTGGAGCTGGGCTGCAAGGTGGTCGGATGCGCTTCCACCGGTAACACCTCCGCTTCGCTCGCCGCCTACGCCGCCAAGGCCAGATTGGACTCGGTCGTGCTGCTGCCCAGCGGCAAGGTGGCCATGGGCAAGCTGGCCCAGGCCATGTTCTATGGCGCCAAGGTGGTCATGGTCGATGGCAACTTCGATGACGCGCTCCGAGTCGTCCGGGAGATGGGCAACGCCGGCCAGCTGTACATCCTCAATTCCATCAACCCCTACCGCCCGGAAGGGCAGAAGACCGTCGCCTTCGAGATCATGGACCAGCTGGAGTTCGAGGTGCCCGACCGCATCATCCTGCCGGTCGGCAACGCGGCGAACATCTGGGCCGTCTACAAGGCGTTCACGGAATGGAGGGAGCTGGGCTGGATCGACAAGATACCCAAGCTCACCGGCATCCAGGCCGCCGGTTCCGCGCCGATCGTGCGCGCGTTCCGCTCGGGCCAGGACGACTTCGTTCCCGAGGACCACCCTGAGACCATCGCCACCGCCATACGAATCGGCAATCCCGCTTCGGGGCGTAAGGCGCTGCGGGCCATCAAGGACACCGACGGCACCGCCATCGACGTGACCGACGAGGAGATCCTCAAGGCGCAGCGCATGCTGGGCCGGATGGAGGGCATAGGCGTGGAGCCAGCGTCCGCGGCGAGCATCGCCGGGCTGGTGAAGCTGCGCCAGATGGGCGAGATCGACTGGGACGAGAGGGTCGTATGCATCTGCACCGGGCACGTCCTGAAGGACCCGGACACCGTGATCAAGTCCTGTGAGGCGATCATCCAGGCGAAGGCGGACATGGAGTCGGTGCGGAAGGCCATCGGACGATGAACCTGGGCAACGCTTATACGTTCGCTAGGGCATAATGCGTTCGGAGTTGGGGCATGGACCAGAGGCGCCGCTACAAGACCTACATTCATGGTTTTGATGAGAACATCTCCGGGGGCGTACCCCAGGGCAGCGTGGTGCTGGTGGCTGGTACCGCCGGTACGATGAAGTCGTCCATGGCCTACTACATGCTGCACCACAACTCCTCCAAGGAGAGCGTGCGCGGCCTTTATGTTTCTCTGGAACAAGGCAGGTCCTCCCTTCTGCGGCAGATGATCAACCTCGGCTTCACCGACGGTCAGGTGAACGTCGACGTGCTCGATCTGGGCATGCTCCGCCTGAAGACGGAGACGAACGACTGGATGGAGACGTTCCGCTATGCCATCGAGGAGGCGAAGAAGCGGGGCGGCTACGAGCTGCTGGTGATCGATTCGCTGGGGGCGCTCAACCTCATCGCCCGGTTCAAGGAGCCGAGGGAGGACGTGTTCCGCCTGTTCGAATGGCTGAAGTCGCTGGAGCTGACCACGTTCATCATCTCGGAGATGCCGGTGGGCGTCTATTCCTACTACGGCGGGGAGACGGTGGACTTCCTGGCCGATGGCATACTGCACCTGAAGATGGTGGAGGTGGGGGAGACGGACATCCAGCGCCGCCTGCGCTGCGTGAAGATGAGGGAGACCGATCACTCGTCCTCCTACTACTCGTTCTACTTCAAGGAGAAGGGGTTCTTCGTCACCAGGGCGATATCGGACTTCTAAAAGTCGAACAACTTGGTCTGGCCGGACCGGGGCTGTTCCTTCGTTTCTTCCGTCGGGCCAGGCTGGGCCTCGTCCGCCGTAGCCTCGCCCACCTGTTTCTTGATGCTCTGCGCCAGCGTTTCCCCGATGCCGTGAATCGCGGCGAGCTGACGCATATCCGTTCTTCTCAGCGCCGCCCGGTCCACCAGTCCCTTGGCGAAGAGCGCCCTGGCACGGACCCGGCCCACTCCCTTCAGTTTGACCAGGTCGAGCAGCTGCTGCCTCACGCCATGCTCCATGCGCAGCATCAGTTCCGTCAGGGCGGGATAGGTGTCAGAGTTGAACATGTTGGACATCTCCCTCATGGAATAGATGAGCCATTTCGCCAGCTCGACCTTGCTGCGCAGATCGCCTGGACCGATGCCCATGACCTCCAGTATCTTCTCCTCGTCGGTCTCGTTGATCCATTCGTCCAGCGTGACCGCCGTCTTGAACTCGGAGCGGAAGTACTCGTACTCCTCGTCCATCTCGGGGATGTCGCACAGCAGGTCCTTCGCCCTCTTCTCGATGAGGTCGTCCAGCCACTGCGAGTCGTTCCGCCTGGTGTACATGTTCAGCATGTCCGGGGTGGAGCAGATGGCATGGAGGAAGCCGAAATGTCCCATGCCTGGACGGTAGCGGCGCAGCGATTCCCTCATGCGCACGGCCGTGACCGGGTCGATGTACATGTCGCTGACCCTCTTACCGAAGAACGTGGCCTCGTACCGTCCGTTCAATTCGCGCAGCATCTCCTCCTTCATGAGGAACTCGATGATGCGCTGCGCCACCTCCTCGATGCCCTGCACCCTCGTCTGGTGCGCGAAGAAGGTGGAGGCGAGGAACTGCATCAGGCCGTCCCAGGTGGAGACCGTTTCGGTGGCGATGGTGGAGAGGATATGACTTCTGAGGACCGCCTCGTTCCCCAGCTTGGAATAGATGTCCTCCGACTCGGCCAGGAGGTAGTTCTCGAACAGGAACGAGGCGTCGTCCTCGTTCCGGGCGACGACGATGGCCTCCCCCTCCTTGTCGTAACGAGGCCTTCCCGCCCGGCCGCACATCTGCTTGATCTCCATGACCGGGATCGGCACGTACCCGCCCTCCTCGTAGCGCTGCACCTCCCGGATGATGACCCTCCTTGCCGGCAGGTTGATGCCCGCCGCCAATGTCGGCGTGGCCACGATGGCCTTCACTCTGCCCTTCTTGAAGTTCTGCTCCACGAAGCGGCGCTGCTCGTTCGTCAGGCCGGCATGGTGGAACGCCACCCCCTTCTTCAGGCAGGCGCGGAGCGACTTGGCCATGCTGCCGTTCTCGTCGGCATCCATGGCCTTCAGCTCGGCGTCATCGGGTGCCGAGGCGGCACGGTCCTTCATGAACTTGGTGAACTTGACGGCCAACGTCTCGGTCGATTTTCTGGTGTTCACGAAGACCAGGCACTGTCCTCCGGTGTCGATCGAATCCTTCACCAGGCTCCAGACCGGGTCCTCGTCGAAGGGAATGGTCTTCTTGCTGTTGTCAGTGAAGCGGACCAGGTTGTCCAGGTAAACGCCCTCCTTCAGCTTCACCGGGCGCCAGGTGTTGTTGATGTGCTCGGCGTCCAGCCAATCCGCCAGCTCTCGGGAGTTGCGCACCGTTGCGCTCAAAGCAATGATCTGGATGTTGGGATTGTACTTGCGGAACTTGGCCAAGGTGACCTCTAACGTCGGGCCGCGGTCCGGGTCGTTGATGAGATGCACCTCGTCCGCCACGACCAGGTTGATGCTGCCCAGCCATGAGGTCTTGTGCCGCAGGAGGGAGTCCGCCTTTTCTGAGGTCGCGACGATCACGTCCGCCTTCTCCAGCTGCGGGTCGGGCTGGTCGAAGTCGCCCACCGACATGGCCGTGCGGATGCCCAATGGCTCGAACTTCTTCAGGTCCTCGAACTTCTCCGAGGCCAGGGCGCGCAGCGGCACGATGTATAGCGCCTTCCCGCCCTTCTGCAGCACCTGGCGGGCCACTGCCAGGTACCCGATGAGTGATTTTCCTGAGGCGGTCGGCACGGCAAGGACCAGATTCTTGCCGGAAAGCGCGATCGGAGCGGCTGTTGCCTGGGGAGGATAAAGATCCTCTATCCCGTCCTGCCTGAGGACCTCAGCCACTCCCTCTGGAACGTCTAGCTCGCTCACTTTCATTTTCGCATCGGCATGATTCCCAGCGCTAATTATCTTACGCTGCCGAAGGCCGGAAAAATGTCGTTCCCGGATACCTTTCCGCCATTCCTGCCGGAATATGCTGGCTAGTATACATTACGTTATTTCGTGAGCATATCTTTAATTACCGGACGCTGTATCGTCGACATAGTCAGCCTAAAGTAGGAATGAACCATGGTTGAGGAAAAGACAACGGAGGAGGTGGTCACACCTGACGTCGAGACATGGATCAAGTCGCAGACGTTCACCACCACTGCCGACATCAAGATTCCGGAGAAGCTGGCCGACCAAGTGATCGGCCAGGACTCTGCCGTGGAAGTGGTCAAGAAGGCCGCTGAGCAGAAACGCCATGTTATGCTCATCGGCGAGCCGGGCACGGGCAAGTCCATGCTGGCCAAGTCCATGACGGAGTTCCTGCCCAAGGGTGAGATGCAGGATGTGATCGCCTACCACAATCCGGACGACGGCAACGAACCGCGCATCAGGATCGTTCCGGCTGGGAAGGCAAAGGACATAGTGAATGCGCAGAAGAGGGAGGCCCTGCAGCGCAAGCAGCAGAGGGCGTCCATGGTAACGGCCATCATCATGATGGTGGTGATCCTGAGCGTAGTGATGTTCATCTACATCGGGAGCACCGACATCCTCTTGATCGGCATAGTCGCCGCGGCCCTGATCTTCTTCGCCACCCGTTACACGAACCAGCGCCAAGAGAACTATCTCGTCCCGAAGCTGCTGGTCGCACATGAGGAGACGGGCACACCGCCATTCATCGACGCCACCGGAGCGCACGCTGGTGCTCTGCTGGGCGACGTTAAGCACGACCCGTTCCAGAGCGGAGGGCTGGAGACTCCGGCGCACGAGCGCCTCGAGGTCGGCGCCATCCACAAGGCGAACAAGGGAGTCCTGTTCATCGACGAGATCAACATGCTGCGCATGGAGTCACAGCAGTCGCTGCTGACCGCGCTGCAGGAGGGCAAGTTCCCCATTACCGGCCAGAGCGAGCGCTCGTCCGGTGCGATGGTCAAGTCCGAGCCCGTTCCATGTGATTTCGTCCTGGTCTGCGCAGGCAACCTGGACGCCATGCAGGGCATGCACCCGGCGCTGAGGTCGCGCATCCGCGGCTACGGCTACGAGGTGTACATGCGCTCCACCATGGACGACACCCTGGTCAACAGGGAGAAGCTGGTCCGTTTCGTCGCTCAGGAAGTGGCGAAGGACAAGAAGATCCCCCACTTCGACAGGGACGCCGTCGGTGAGATCATCAAGGAGGCACAGCGCCGTGCCGGACGCAAGGGCCAGCTGACCCTGCGCCTGCGTGAGCTGGGCGGCCTGGTGCGCGTCTCTGGTGACATGGCCCGCGAGAAGAACGCGGACATCGTGACCCGCGACCACGTCATCGCCGCGAAGCTGGTGGCCAAGAGCCTCGAGCAGCAGATCGTGGACCGCTACATCCAGGCCCGCAAGCAGTACAAGTCCTTCGGCATCGAAGGTGAGGCTGTGGGCATGGTGAACGGACTGGCAGCGATGAACTCCGAGTCATCGATGTCAGAGCTGTCCGGCATCGTCCTGCCGATCGTGGCCGAAGTGACCCCATCGCAGACGAAGAACGGCGGTTCGATCATCGCCACGGGGAAGCTGGGCGAGATCGCGAAGGAAGCGGTGCAGAACGTCTCCGCCATCATCAAGAAGTACACTGGCGAGGACATCAGTAACCACGACGTGCACATCCAGTTCATCGGGACCTACGAGGGCGTGGAGGGCGATTCGGCGTCCATATCCATCGCCACCGCGGTCGTCTCGGCGCTGGAGGACGTGCCGGTCGACCAGACCATCGCCATGACCGGTTCCCTGAGCGTCAGGGGGCAGGTGCTGCCGGTGGGGGGCGTCACCGCCAAGATCGAGGCCGCCGCAGAGTCGGGCATCAAGAAGGTCATCATCCCGATGGCCAACCTGAACGACATCGTGCTGGAGAAGCGCTATGAGGGCAAGATCGAGATCATCCCGGTCACCACCATGCGCGAGGTCCTCGAGCACGCCCTGGTGGGGGGCTCCAAGAAGGACGGCCTGCTGAAGAAGCTGGCGGACCTGGGCGAGAAGTTCAAGTCAATCCCGGCGAAGTCGGTCCTGCCGCATTAAACCCCTTTATTTTTCATATTTTTTCTTCACTTCGCTGCGTCAAGTATTTTTATCATGCGAACCTTATCTTAACCCGCATGACCAAGGCCAAGAACCGCGATTGCCTCATCATCGGGCGCTTCCAGCCGTTCCACAATGGCCACCTGGAGGTGGTGAAGCAGGTCGCCAACAAGTGCGACGACATCATCATCGGCATCGGCAGCGCGCAGTACTCTCACACTTCTGAGAACCCGTTCACCGCCGGTGAGCGGCATCTCATGATCAACAGGGCGCTCAAGGACGCGGGTCTGGAGAACTACTTCCTGGTGCCCGTGGTCGACATCAACCGTTATGCGGTCTGGGTCTCGCACGTGGTATCGATGGTGCCGCCGTTCAGCAAGGTCTACTCCAACAACCCGCTGACCAGGCGGCTGTTCCAGGAGGCGGGCTACGAGGTGGAGTCGTCCCCCATGTTCAACCGGGAGCTGTACTCTGGCACAGAGATCAGGAAGCGCATCGCCACCGGGGAGAATTGGCATCACCTCGTGCCACCGGGAGTGGCTCAGACCATCGAAGAGATAGACGGCGCGGCCAGGCTGGCGGCGCTGTTCCCGCAGCCAAGGAGGGAAGTGGATGAGTCCGGAGCAGGCGTTGGGGAAGATTCTTAGAGAAGGACATTTGACGCTGGCGGTGGCAGAGTCGATCACCGGAGGGCTGGTGGGCGACAAGATTACCGACGTCCCTGGCGCTTCTGATTATTTCCTGGGGGCCATCACCTCCTACTCCAACAAAGCCAAGGAGGATCTGCTGGGCGTGTCCTCGGACACGTTAAGGACGCATGGTGCGGTGAGCGGCGAATGCGCCCTTGAGATGGCAGAGGGAGTTCGCCAGAGGTTCCGTTCCGATATCGGTCTCTCAGTGACGGGCATCGCCGGGCCTTCGGGCGCCACGGCGGAAAAGCCGGTCGGGCTGGTGTTCTTCGCCTACAATGACGGCCAGATGATGCTGTCGGAGAGCTTGGTCATCCCCGGCGACAGGGCCGCGATAAAGCATGCCGCGGCCGAGCATCTGATCGCCATGGCACTGGAGCTATTGTCCTCGGAGCGATCTTGAGCCGAGGCTGCATTAAAAAGTTCTATATGGATAAAAATCCATCTTGCGGAACGTCGGGGTTATGGGATGGGCTCAGCTTTGAAGAGGATACCTACGGGTGTGGCGGATTTCGACAGCATCATCAAGGGCGGTATCCCGCCCGGTGCGGTAGTGCTGCTCCTAGGGGACCTGGGCGCCGGGCAGAACGAATATGTCATCACCTCTTCGGCCAAGCTGAGCCTGGTCAAGGAGGACCCGAGCTCCGCGGAGTTCTTCCTCGGTTCGAAGGCAAAGGCCCAGATGATGCCAGACAAGATCTGCTACGTCACATTCTCCCGTTCCAAGGACGATGTGCTGCAGGAGATCCGCATGTCCTTCAACGAGGACTTCTATGACGCCTTCGAACGGAACGTCGTCTTCAAGGACTTCAGCGGCAACTACTTCCGCCAGACGATGGTGCCCCGCTCCTGGGCAGGGGATTCCGCTTCGGCGCTGTTCGGAGGCGGAGAGGCGGAACAGAATCTGCTCGAGTGCTTGGTCAATTACCTGGACGAGAACGCCAAGGGGAACATGGTCATCATCGACTCGCTCACAGACCTGCTGCTCTCGACGAAGATCGAGACGCATGATCTGGTGGCGGTGCTGAAGGGCATGCAGAGGGTCTCTAAGAAGTGGGGCGGGGTCGTCTACCTTCTTCTAACAAGGAACGTAGTGGATGATATGAAACAGCGCATGATCATGGACTCGGTCGATGGTGCGCTGGTATTCGAATGGAACAGGGTGGGAAGCTCCTCCCGCAGGCAGCGGTACCTGTACGTAGAGAAGTTCATGAGCATACTGCCCCACCTGGACAAGGAACGAGTGGCAAGGTTCGCCACCACCGTCAGCTCGCAGAGCGGGCTGGTCGTCATCGATACTGAAAGGATAGTGTGATAAAATGGACAGGGTCAAGACGGGCATCGAGGGTCTGGACACCATGCTGGAAGGGGGCATCCCCAAGGGCCATACCTTCGTAGTGATGGGTTCGTTCGGTACAGGCAAGACCACCTTCGGCCTGCAGTTCTTGAATCAGGGGCTGGCCCAGGGGGAGAAGGGTATCTACATCTCACTGGAGGAGGACCAGGATTCGATATTGGAGGACGCGCGGGCCCACGCCTGGGAGTTGAAGCCGTTTCTGGACAGCAAGCAGCTGGCGGTGGTGAAGCTTGAGCCCAATGACGCCAAGAGCACGATCGCCCGCATCAAGAGCGACCTGCCGGACTTCATCAAATCGTATGGGGCCTCACGCATCGTGGTCGACTCGGTCTCGCTGCTCAACATGCTGTTCGATTCGGAGCATGACCGCCGCTCCAACCTGTTCAATCTGTCGCAGATGATCAAGAAGTGCGGCGCGACCTGCCTGATGACCGCCGAGGTCAGGGACGACAACCCCTTGGCCAGCAGGGACGGCCTGGCAGAGTATGTGGCCGACGGCGTCATAGCGCTGAGGTACATCGAGCGGGAGGCGAAGAGCGAGCTCGTGTTGTCTTTGCGCATAGTCAAGATGAGGCGCACCAACCATTCCCGCAAGATCACCCCCTACCAGATCACCGGGAAGGGCATCATCGTGCACGAGGGCTCGGAGATATTGTAGGTCTTCGGTTCGAGGGTTCAAAAACCGGTCGATAAAAGGCATCTGCTGATCAATGCCATTTATCGGCCATAGATCATTTTTTACTTGATGTCTACCGAGTCGTCGATCTCGTGCTCGCGATTGTTCGAGTTGATGACCGCGATGGTATATTTGCCCGTTATGGAAGTATCTCCAGATTTCAATTTTCCTCGTATCATCGTCGAACTGGATGTGACATCGGTCAGTTCGATCGGCTTTACACCTTTCATTCGATATTCCACCTTCGGAGAAACGAAATTCTTACCTAATATGGTGACCTCCATCCCATCGCCCTTTAAACGATTCACATCGAACGTAGATTCACTGATCTTGTTTATGACTGGGCTAAGGTTGTCATCAGGTGGCTCGTCATCCCCTTTTCCGCTAACCTTTGCTCCAAAATAGAATGCTGAAACTGCGACCACAAGCGTGCTCACTGTAGTGATGATCTGCTTGGCCACATCGGTCGATGCTGGATTCGACATGCTGACCAATGTTTTGACATCGTACAATGTCTCATTGTTCTCGTTGGTCTCATCCAATCTGGTTATGGACAGGATCTGTACATTGGTGAGATTTTCCATCTGGCTTTTCGTTATCCCATGGTTGTCAAAAATTTTTGACTGGTTATTATCCAGTTCGCCATAGAGGAAAAGTGAGCTCAGCATGAAGATCAGGATCAGGCTCAATGCGATGATCGCCCTCACGCTTCCTGGTGGAAGGCCCAACGTTTGTTTTGGGTCAGTCAGTTTGAACTTGTTGAAGATCACCGCCATGGCGGTCAATGAAAAAATCAAGGCAATGACGCCCACGACCAACATTATCGTCTGACTGATGGAGGTATCTCCTTGCATCGATGCTAATGTCTGGACTATATAATATAATCCTAATAATAATATAATAACAACAATAATTAATCCTGCTAAATAAAACCAATGCTTATTTTTTTCATACCATATTCTTCCCTTGCTTTTCTTTTCTTCTGCGATATAGCTCCCCTGATTATCCTTTTACTTGTAAGTTATTAAATCTATTTATTTGACAAAAACAAAAAACAATGGTTTTATTCGTTCGAATATTTTTTTATGAACATCGCCTAATTTTTTTGACACTGTATAGCTGCTCAGATATCTGCTAACCCCGTATTTGTACCGAGGAAAAACCATTAATGCCCGATGCGGATTATCGCGCCGGGTCATCCATGGAACTTTACCGCCAGGGCAAGGTCAAGAAGGTCTGGATAGTCGACGACGACACGTTCGAGTTCGAGTTCACGAACAACATCTCGGTGTTCGACAAGATCATCCCCAGCGATATCCCGTTCAAAGGGGAGACGCTGTGCCGCACCTCCGCCTACTGGTTCAAGCTCTGTGAAGAAGCTGGCATCAAGACCGATTTCAAGAAGTTGGTCGGCGGGGACAGGATGCGAGTAAAGCGCGTCAACGTCATCCCTGACTACAGCAAGCTGAATCACAAGACCACGAACTACCTGATCCCGCTGGAGTTCATCTGCCGCCATTATAACGCTGGCTCCATGAACGACCGCATCAAGGACGGGGAGATCAAGCCGGAGGAGCTTGGCTATCCAAAAGGCCACGTGCCTGCCTACGGCGAAAAGCTGCCCCGCAAGTTCTTCGAGACCACCACCAAGCTGGAGAAGGTCGACCGCAACCTCACAAGGGAGGAGGCCATCCAGATATCAGGCCTTACCGAGAAGGAATATGATCACGTCTTCGACGTCATCTCCACCATCGACGACATCATTGCCAAGGAGGTCGGTTCCCGCGGTCTCATCCACGTGGACGGCAAGAAGGAGTTCGCCTATGATGAGAAGCGGAACCTCATGATCGTAGATACCTTCGGCACCCTGGACGAGGACCGCTGGTGGGACAAGGCCCAATATGAGCAGGGGAAGATGGTCGAGCTGTCGAAGGAGATGGTCAGGCAGTACTATCGCGACATCGGCTACCACGAGAAGCTGATGAAGGCCCGCAAGCTCAAGCAGCTGGAGCCGGACATCCCGCCCCTTCCGAAGGAGAAGGTGGAAGAGGTCAGCCAGCTCTACATCGGCCTGTTCGAGCGCATGACCGGACAGAAGTTCCGGTAAACTTTACAAATATCCGCCCAGCGGCATCGCGCCAGCCCTCAACGGGGTATGCGGCAGGACCCTGGGCCTTCCTATCTTTTCTATCGCCAGCGAGCTGTCATAGGAGTAGACCAGATAATAATTCAGCCAGTGCTGGTTGAACTCCAGCATCCTCATCCGTGCGGGCATGGCATGGGGCTGCGGCACATATACGACCAGGCGGCACTTATTGACCAACGCCACATAATACTCCCACATGCGCTTCTTGCTCGACCAGGACGTCTCTGTCTCGATGAACTCTAGGCCGATCAGATATTCCCCGTCGAGGATCTTGATCACGCCTCTGCCTTCGCCGTCCAGATAGAACTTGGCCGTGGCGTTCGGAAAGAAGGCATGGAACTCCTTCAGCGCCTTTGGTATGATTACATTTGCCAGCAGCTCGACCAAGCCTTTCTCCGCCACGGCGATGATTACGGCTCGGTTAGTATAAAATCATGAAGGGAGGGCCGTTCCCGGTGACCCTACTCCAGAACGACCTCAACCAGCTTCATGCCCTCAGGACACTCCAGGTCTCCGCTCACCTTGGTGATCTTCCCCTTCATGCCCTTCTCCAGCCCGAAGGGATGGCATAACCGGTACTTGGTGCAACCGAGGTTGCGGCAACGGATCTCCTCTAAAGTGATGGTAGACCCTTCCTGGGCGGCCTTCTTGTTGACCGCTACGGTCCGGGGGATGCGCTCCACCTCGACGACCCTTACGCCATCCTCGTGGATCTTACACTCGTGCCTCACGTCCCTTTTCACCTTGATGCGGTACTGCCCTCCCGCATCCAGGTTGAAGCAGACCGCCTTGAGCTTGCACTCCCTGCACTCTGTCTGGGGCCCGCGGTAGACGAACTTCGCACCCTCTCTTGCCTGCCTTTCTCCGATTAATGTGATTATGACCATGGTCCTTCCTCCATGCACCGACACAGCTGGCTCAGATGACCTGAGTTATGGTGGCGATGCTCTCGGCCGCTTCCGCGGTCAAGCCCATGCCCAGTATGGTGAACCTGTCCTTCCTGACCTTATGGGCCGTGACAAGGGCCTGGATCACCTGCTCCTTCGTTACACCCAGTCCCTGGGCGGACGTGGGTGCCCCGATCTTTATCAACGCGTCCCTGATGCGGTGCCAATCCCCGCCGTGCAGGTACATCATCATTATGCAGCCTACCCCGCACTGCTCACCGTGCAGTGCCTTGCCTGGTGCGATGAGGTCCAGAGCATGGGAGAACATATGCTCCGACCCGCTGGTCGGCCGGGAGCTTCCCGCCACGCTCATGCTGATGCCCGATATGATGATCGGCCTGATCGCGATCCAGACGCTTTCTTCCAAGCCCGGGCGGATCAGGTCGGCATGTTCTATCACGGTCTCGGCCGTATAGCTTGCCAGCGCGTACGCGGAGCGGCTGAAGCTCTCGTTGCGCAACCTCTTGGCGAACTCCCAATCCATCAAGGCGGTTGAGTTGGAAATGACATCGGCGCAGCCCGCCGCCAGCAGGCGGAACGGAGACTGGACGATGATGGCCGTATCGGCGATGACGCCCAAGGGAACCTTGGCATCCATCGAGACCGGACCTTTGCTGTTCTTGAGCGATGCCCGTCCAGAGGCGATACCATCGTGAGAAGCTGACGTTGGGACAGAGAGAAACTCCAGTCCCAAGTTCATGGCGGCCATCTTGGCGAGATCGATCTTGGTGCCTCCGCCCACTCCCAGAAGGAAGTCGGCCTTACACTCCTTGGCGACCTTCTCCACCTTACGGAGGTTATCCTCGCTGGCCTCCCCGACCAGGACGGACTGAACATCATAACCATCCTTCCTTAGCCCGTCCTTGACCACGTCCCCAGCCGCCCGCACCGTCTTCTCACCCGCGATGATGAGAGCCGTGCCGGACAAGCCAAATTCCTTGCACACCTGGGGTACCATTTCGATGACCCCATGGCCCACAAGAACTTGTCTGGGAAAAACCATGGAACGAGCCTTGGTGAAGTCGCCTTCTTCCATCCAAGCACCCTGAAGGGTTCCATATACTGCTCTTCGTTAATGTAGTTAACGGTCTGGACAGATGGAACGTTGTCCATTTTTCCCGCATCCAGCATCCCAGATTTTCAATGACCGCTGTTCGAAAATCTAGCTTCAACGAAGAATGTGATCTTCCCAAGTGAGGTCGTAGAAACGTTTGATAAGAAAGCGTCTCGGGGCCGGAGTACAAGGTGGAATTGATCTAATAGGAGGAGATAGGGGGAAATGGGCCCCGGTCCCGAGCGCTATTAATTTTGTGATAATTGATTTAATATTTAGCCATATTGATTCTTAAAAAAATCATAATTTAAAAAGTTGAAATTAATTTGTTAAATAATTTGTATGTGTGGGTATAATTTAAAAATTTGAATATATCTAATGTTTAGATTCCTATAGGAAGCAAAAATATCACCGACCGCTGGCGCATCCCTCCACCCCTATCGGTTCCCCGATCGAATTAACATTTTTGAATACCAGTTCGAAAGGATATTATCACCCTCGCTCCATCCCAATCCTACCGGGGAAGAGATGGGATGTTCTTAATGATCGGTCGCCTAGTTTCAACGATACTGCCCAGGAGGGGGATCCTTGGCAGTGATCGATGATATCGGTGAGGATTCGATCTCGAACCGGTTCGTCAAAGAGCTGACGATGGCTTTAAAGGCGACCGGGCTCGACGTTGGGGTCATCCACATCATCTCTCAGAATGACACCGTGACCTACTCCTATGGGATGGGGAAGGAACAGGCCGAATCTATCTGGACCATTCCTGTGAACGGCACCACCCTGACCGCATGGATAAGGGAACAGGGAGTCTTCGTCACGGACGACCGTTCGAAGGACGAGTTCCTCAACCATATTCATTCCATCCCTCTCAGCGTGGCATTGTCCACATTCGAGCTGAGCGAAGGCATCACGGCAGTGGCCCTGATGGGAAAGAACGAGGCTGGATTTGGCCTCGAAAAGCGCAGACCCATGCTGGAGCTGTTCGCCAACCAGCTGATAAATTTGATACGTTCCGAGCAGGACAAGCAGGAGCTGATCCGCCGGAACGAGGAGCTTCAGACCCTCTATGAGACGTCACAGGTGCTGGCAACCTCCTTGGAACGGGACGAGGTGCTGAACATCATAGCCAAGAGGGCGGCCATGATGGTCGGCGCGGACAACTGCCTGATACTCCAGGCGCACAAGCGGGAGAGGGTGCTGCAATGTGTCGCCATCTATTCTGCCGAGGAGCAGCTGGACCCCCGCACCCTCAGCCTGCGGTACGGTGAAGGCCTTACCGGGCTGGTGGCAGAGACCGGGGAAGGGATGCTCATCAAGCGGGCAGACATGGACTCGAGGTCCAAGCTGGTCGAAGGCACGGAGGATGAGCCCTCCTCCGTAATCAGCATCCCGCTGAAGCTGGGGGAGGATCTGCTTGGGGTGATGACGTTGGAAAAGACGCCTGGCTTGCCGTTCGACGAGCAGGAATACCGTTTGGTGGAGATGTTCTCGCTCCAAGCGGTTCTGGCCTTCAAGAACGCCAACCTGTTCCACAGCATGAAGGCATTGCTCCAGTCCCAGCAGATGTACAACGTCCTCTTGACCCATGACGTGGCCAACTACAACGTTCCTATCCACGGTTACCTCGAGATGCTGGTCAAGGACCCCAAGCTGGACGAGCGGGAAAGGCGATATGTCCGTTCCGCGCTGGCCCAGTCAGAGAACATATCCAGCCTGATTTCGGATGTGAGAAGGCTGTGGTGGCTCCGCTCGGGCGGGGCGGAATCGAAGTTCAAGCCGATCGATCTCGTCCAGGTGGTCCGGGAGCTCATCGATGGACTGAACTGCCACATACTGTACGGGAACAGACAGATCACCATGGATGCCCAGGGCGAGGAGGCATGGGTGGAGGCGGACATCTTCCTCAAGGACGTTCTCTACAACATCGTCAGCAATGCCTGCAAGTACGGTGAGACCGGTCCCGTGGTGGTGAGGCTGAGGCCTGAGACCATGGAAGGGGCAGGATATTGGCGGGTCGAGGTGGAGGACCATGGCAAGGGGATCCCGGACGAGCGGAAGGAGTCGCTGTTCAAGCGGTTCGATATGATCGACAGCGACATCGCCTCGGAAGGCCATGGCCTAGGTCTGAGCGTCGTTTCCGCCTTCGTCTCTCATTATCGGGGCAAGGCGTGGGCGGAGAACAGGGTCGAGGGGGACTGGACCCAGGGCTCGATATTCATCGTCAGATTGCCGAAGATAAACAAACAATCATAAACCATGGTGCCATTATTGTGGAACGATAGGGTCAGGGGGTGAGCGGACGGCAGAGAGGATAAAGGTGCTGATGGTCGAGGACAACCAAGACCATCTCGATCTGTGCAAGGAGTTCCTGTCATCTGACGATTTCTTCTTGGACGCGGCCAAGGATGGCAGAGAGGCGATGTCCAAGGTGCATTCGATGAAGTACGACATTATCGTACTGGACTACCGCTTGCCTGACGTCACTGGGGCCGATCTGCTCAGGCAGATCCGGGCCTTCGACAAGACCACCCCGATCATCTTCGTCACCGCCATGGACGACCCGGACATCAGCTTCCAGGTGATGCAATATGGCGCATCGGACTACATTCCCAAGACCTTCCAATATTATGAGAGGCTGAGGGAACGAATCCTTGAGAACCTGGGCAGGGCGAAACCAGAGGAGTGAGCGTTGACCATCTCCACAGCCAGATCCGTGACCGAGAGAAGGAAGAAGGTCGTGGGGCTGAACGGCACTCCCCGGGTGGGCGGCAACAGCGAGGTCTTGCTGGACCAGGCGCTCTCCGGCGCGGCGGAGTCGGGCGCGCACGTGATGCGCATCGATGTCGCCAGGATGAAGATCTCTGGATGCGACGCCTGCGGTTCCTGCACCGATTCTGGCATATGTGTCAAGGACGATGACATGACCTCGGTCTACTCGGCCTTGGAGGGCGCTGATGCCATCATCGTCGCCTCACCACTGTACTTTTCGGGATTGAGCAGCCAGCTGAAGGCGGCCATCGACCGCTGCCAGTGCATATGGGTGTCGGGACCGGCCCGCTCGGGGCGGCCAGGTGCGTTCATCTGCGTCGGAGGCGATAACAACGCCAACTTCAAGAACGCCGTATCCGAAGCGAGGTCGTTCATGAAGGGCATCGGGTTCGAGGGCAGGATGGAGATGCTGGTCGCCGGCCTGGACGTTTTAGGGATGGCTGCGAAGCGGGCGGACCTGCTCGATAAAGCGAGGGAATTGGGAAGGGACCTGGTCCTTCAGGCATGATAGTAGGGCCCGCAGCCCTGCTCCCTGTCCAGCTCCTCTATGCGCTTCCTGATCCAGCGCAACGTCTGTTGTACCAGGACCAGACCTGCCACCAGGCCGATCAATGCCAGCAGTTCCGAGTTCATTATCGTGCCAATGATTGCCAGCAGATTGAACAGTGAGTGCATTCCTACGGCGATAAGGTAGTATGGCAGGACGTTGGCCGGGCGGCCATCCTTTTGGATAAAGCCGTGCCTCACGATCCCGAACCCCAATATCGAGGTCGAGCTGGCATGGAGAGCGGTGGAGGTGAGCGCCCTGGCGATCGCCGTACCGATGAAGATGGAAAGGCCTATGCTGTAGGCGTTCGCCTCGTACAGTATGTTCTCGAAGGCGGCGAAGCCCAGACCGATCGCAGCGCCATAGACGAAGCCGTTCTCCAGTTCCGTGAACTTGTTCTTGAAGAACAGGACCCCCAACCCTTTCGTTCCCTCTTCCACCAGCGGGGCGATGACGCAGGCCAACACGATCAATTGGATATCCGGGTCCAATATCCAGAACGGCCTAGGCAGGATGCTGCCATCCCCCAAGAAGTAAGTGACGATGAGCGTCTCCAAGATGAACGCCAGGCCGAGCGAGAAGACCGCACCCACCGTGAACGCCTGATGGATGGAGGAGAGCGATTCCCGGTCGCAGATCTCCGCGTTCCTCAGCCACAGGATGTAGAGGTAAGGCGGAGCGACCGATGCCGCGAAGATGAGCGCTAGGTCGGGTATGGACAGGGCCATTCGAGATGCTTATTGGGGCGTCGGGTTTAAAAGGATTGCAGTGGTGGTTGTGCCGCGGGGGACGATGCGGCGGGGCTGTCCAGTTGCTTGATGCGCCTGCGGAGCAAGAGGATGATGCTCACGTCCATGACCAGCAGGATCGCCACGCAGGCGATCTGGAACCATTCCCCCACGACCATGACCTCCGATATCGAGGCCAGCAGATTGCTGAACGCATGGAGCAGGACCGCCACCAGATAGAATGGTATCCAGATGAGCTTGGGCCGGCGGGACCTGTTCCACTTCGCGATCCCGTAGCCGGTGATGGCCGTGTATCCCGCATGGCCCAGTGCAGCGGTCACGGACCTCAGGCCGATGAGGAGCAGGGCGAACTCCAGGCCCTCCTCGGCGGCGGTAGCGCCGTAGAGGATGTTCTCCACCGCGGCGAATCCCAGACCTACCGATGCACCGATGATGATGCCCGTTTCCAGGCTGTCCATGCGACGCCTGAACAAGAGGACCGAGCCGCCCTTGCACAGCTCTTCGGCGAAGGGCGCGACGAACACAGCGGTGATGAATGCCAACCATCCCGTGGTGAGGCTAATGTCGGCCACGGAAAGGTCGCCGGTGGATATGACATAAAGGACTACGATCGCAGCCAGGATGAGCGCGCTCAGGATCACGCCGGTGACCACGGATATGGTCGCACCAGCCGCGAAGGCCGCCGCAATGGTCCTGAACCGCTGTCCATCCTTCCGGTCCGCCCTCCACATCCACACCAGGTATAAGAGGGTGGGAATGACCGAGCCGAGGATGATGGCCACGATGGTTACGGCGTCCATGTTCATGTGAACGCTACGTTAACGCAAAAGGGGATATAACATCGTTGTCCAGCCACCATTGCCCGGATTCAAATTCATTCGAATGAAGGGTCTAGGAGGACACCGGACACCTGCGCAGGTAAGGACGGGACGTCCTCGAACCTGACACCCCCGGCCAGCCAGACCTTCAATCCAGCCCTGGTCGCCTTATCGATGACCCTCAGGTCCGGCCCGTTCGCCTTTCCCAACCGGTCAAGGCACATGAGGCCGACCTGGGCGAATCCCAGTTCCTTCAGTGCTGAGAGGCAGTCGTCCAGTTCGGTCGGGTTTCCCCGAGGCCTGCGCCATTGCACCTTATCATCATAACAGAGGCAGGGGATGCATTCATCGGTCATGTCCAGCACTCTCTCGAACACCTTGAACGAAGGCATGCCGATGGACGTGGCCAGCACCTGAGATGCCCCCATGGTGAAACAGTCGAAGACGTCCTGTTCATGATGGATGCCTATGTCCAACATGACCTCGCCCTTCCTCCTGAGGACGTGCTGGATGCCGTCGAGGTCCGGTCTTCCTTCCATGATCCCGTTGAGGTCCAGGATGCAGGCCGCCTTGCCTTCCACGACCTTCTCCGCCCTCTTCCAATTGTCCTGGAGCCTCTCCCTCTGGTCGCCGAAGCGCAGGCCACCGTCCCACGTGACCTTGACGACCGTGGCGTTCACGCTGCCGGCCTCGATGCCGCCATGGAACAGCGTTGGCAGCATGGGCAGTATCGGTCTGGAATGGACCTCGGTCGATGCCATCTTGCTGTCGATGAACTCCTGGTATTCCTCCCAACCGGCGAAGTCGATGGGAACTCCGGACTTGCCGCAATGCAGGCAGCGATAGGTGCCATCGTCATTGTCCAGCTGCGCCATTGGCCCACCGATGAGGACCTTCTCGGTTATCTCAGGGCTGTAGCAGTAGGGGCAGACCCGGACCCGCACCTCGTCTTCCGTCACGACGGCGAGGTAGGCAGGAGGTGGTGAAAATATGTTGCGCTAGATGGAACGGCCGTTCAGGCCCCGGCCTCCTGTTCCACATCGTTCTCGTAGTCCAGCCCTTTGCCGGGGCGCAATATCAGCGCGACCAGGAACCCGATCCCGGAGAACACCATCCCCGCGGTCCAGGCCCAGATGTACCCGTCCACGCTCGTTCCCATGATGGTATGCCCTGGCACGATGATGGCCACGGCGAACCCGGCGGTGATGGCTGTGCCGATGACCGGTCCGATGCTCCCTCCCACCACCCGGAACAGCGTGTTCATGCCCGACGCCAGCCCGAAGTCCTTCCGCGGCGAGGCCATCGCGGTCACATTGATCAACGAGACCATGGCGAAACCCAGGCCGATTCCCATCACGAACATGCTCAGTGCTATCTGCAGCTCGTCCGCATGGAGTCCGATCAGTAGGGCATACCCTGCCACCATGAGCAGCATCCCGGCCATCAATATCCTGTCCGCACCGATCTTCTTGGACCATTTTCCGGCCAATGGAGCGAAGATCAGCTGCGCGATGGCGCTGGGGAACATGTAGACCCCGACCTCGAAGGTGTCCGCCAGTCCCAGTCCTCCGATCGATCTCGGTCCCATGAGGAAATAAGGCAACGTCTGGAAGAACAGGAACATCCCCAGCCCGACGAACAATGCGGTCAGGTTCACGCCCGCTATGCCCCTGTTGGCCATGAGCCTCATGGAGACGATCGGGTTGGGCACACGCCTCTCCCACACGATGAATCCGACAATGAGGACCGCGGCCAGGGAGAACAGGCCGAGGGTGAGGGCAGATGTCCATCCCCATTCCTTGCCCTGGGAGAGGGCCAGCAGGAACGAACCGATGCCGAAGCCCATCATGGCTGTGCCAAGTATGTCCAGTTTCATGGCCTGCCGCACCGGGGACTCCTTGATCGTCATGAGGACGACGACCAGCATCAATGCCATCAGGGGCCATACGATGTGGAAGGCGGTGCGCCAGTCGAACTGCTGTATGATCCATCCCCCGCCCAGCAGCCCTATGCTCACACCCACGGAGAACATGGCGCTGATGATGCCGATGGCCATCGGGACGAACCTCTTGGGGAACGTGTCGCGAACGATCCCGAAGGCCAGGGGGAACATGCCCATGCCGATCCCCTGCACCGCCCGGAACCCGATGAGCGAGGCCATAGACCAGGAGAAGGCGCAACCCGCCAATCCCGCAGTGTAGATGACCATGGCCGCAAGCATCACCTTCTTCTTGCCATACATGTCACCCAGACGGCCGACCAGCGGGGTCGCCACGGCGCCCACGAGAAGGTAGGCCGAAAGCACCCAAGGGGCCCAGCTTTGCTCATTGGGGAACTCCTTGGCGATGAGCGGCAGCGCCGGCACGAGCATGATCTCAATGAACATGACCATCATGGCGATGAAGGCAAGCTCCACCAGAATGATGCCATTGCCCTTCATCGACAACCCATCGCCATCGGCGTGGTCAGATTTTCCGGAAGACATAGTATACCTCTACTATGTTCCGAACAAGTATATTGTATATAAGGTATAGGTCTACTATGTTGGGAATAGGAACGTTCCGGATATAAAACAAGTTCCGCCATCGGTGGCCGAGAGAAGGCCGGGACCCCTCTGTTTCTTTCTAAACTATTAATTATCAATCGGGGTTTATTTACTCAGCATGAGCAGGGTAGCGGTCATAGGGGGCAGCGGGCTTCTCGGCCAGAGCCTGGTGGCCCAGTCCGTCAACAGGGGCGATAAGGTCCTGAGCACCTACCAGTCCAGACCGTTCCCGATGTCCGGGGTGGAGAACATCAGGCTGAACATGAGCGACCCCGTCGAGGTGCAGAAGGTCCTGCGCTCCTTTGCCCCGGAGTTCGTAATATTGCCGGCCGCCATGACGAACGTGGACGAGTGCGAACGGTCCCCGACCAAGGCCTGGGAGATCAATGCGGAAGGTCCATTGAACGTCGCCCAGACCTGCAAGGGGCTAAGGGTCAAGCTGCTCTACGTTTCCACAGATTATGTATTCAACGGGCTGAAGGGGACGGAGTATTATGAGTTCGAAAGCCCGGACCCCATCAGCGTCTATGGCCAGACGAAGCTGGAAGGGGAGCGGTGCGTCATGGATGCGGACAAGCACAATCTGGTGTGCCGCGTCTCCGTCCTTTACGGATGGAACTCCCTGAAGGACAACTTCGTCACCTGGGCCATCAAGGAGCTGCGGCAGGGGAAGGAGATCAATCTTTTCGAGGACCAGTGGGTCTCTCCCACGTACGCGCCGCACTGCGCCGAGGTGCTGCTCAAGCTGGTCCGTTCCGACAACAAGGGGATATTGCACACGTCCGGCCCGGACTGCATGAACCGCTACGAGATGGGGCTGGCCATCGCCAAGGAGTTCAAGCTGGACCAGAAGCTGGTAAAGGCGATCAAGACCAAGGACGGGAACCTGCAGGCCAGGCGGCCCGGCCGTTCCTGCCTCTGCGTGGACAAGGCCGAATCACTGCTGCAGGTCAGCATGCTCCCGTTCAGCGAGGGCCTGAAGCAGATGAGGGCGAGCGAAGGCCATCATTGAACCATTGCATGCGCAATTCTTATTAACCAGTCGCTGCACTCCCACCTCCCATCGTCATATACGATCGAGGTTTTGAGATGAAGAGAACGGTTCAGAACCTGGCCAAGGCATTCGTGGGCGAATCGCAGGCCAGGAACAGGTATTCCATGTATGCCAGTGTGGCCCGCAACGAAGGTTACGAGCAGATCGCCGCGATATTCATCGAGACCGCGGACCAGGAGAAGGAGCACGCCAAGCAGATATTCAAGATGCTCCAGCAGGTCCTGGAGAAGGAAGCTCCTGGCACGAACGAGCTCACGATCGAGACGCCGGTGCCGCTGGTGCTGGGCACGACCGAGGAGAACCTGAAGGCGGCCATGGCCGGGGAGCACATGGAGAACTCGATGCTCTACCCGCAGATCGCGAAGGATGCCGACAGCGAAGGGTATCCCGAGGTGGCAAAGCGGATGAGGGCCATCACGGTGGCGGAATCGCACCACGAGCAGCGCTACGGTAAGCTTCTGAAGCATGTCCAGGAGGGTTCGTACTTCAAGAGGCAGACGGCGGTCTGGTGGACCTGCAGGGAATGCGGATACGTCCATTACGGCATCGAGCCGCCAGAGGTGTGCCCCTCCTGCAGCCACCCCAAGAGCTTCTACCAGGTGCTCTCCGAGGAGTTCTGAGCAAACCCCTTCCCCACTTGTTCGGGTTGTGGGAATACCGCAACGAATTCAATAAATAGCCGTTGGTTCGTCGATTTAAAACAACGGCCTGACGGCCGGAAATTTTCTTTCCAGATATGGTGAAGACGATGGCGGAACAGAACGGAGCGAGGGTAGGGGTCTTCATTTGCCGATGCGGCGGACAGATAGGTCTGAGCCTGGACATGAGCAGCCTGGAAGAGCATGCGCATGCCGGCAGCGATGTGGTGGCGGTCCGCACCTGCGATTACCTTTGCCATGAGGAGGGCCGGAAGATGATCACCGAGACCATCAAGAGCGAAAGACTGGACCGGGTGGTCGTGGCGGCCTGCAGCCCCAAGCTCTATCTCGAAACGTTCCAAGAATCGGTCGTACAGGGCGGACTGAACCGCAACATGATCGACATGGCCAACATCCGCGAGCAGGTGGCCTGGGT
This sequence comes from Methanomassiliicoccales archaeon PtaU1.Bin124, assembly GCA_002067865.1. Classification (GTDB taxonomy): domain Archaea; phylum Thermoplasmatota; class Thermoplasmata; order Methanomassiliicoccales; family UBA472; genus MVRC01. The sequence continues at coordinate 121,347 of MVRC01000012.1, forward strand.
CCATCAGAAGGACAGGGCCGCGGCCACCAGCAAGGCCGAGGACATGATGGACATGGCCATCGCCAAGGTCCGGTACCATGAGCCGGACGACCGCGGCAACATCTCCGTGGTCAACAAGAAGCGCTGCACCGGTTGCGGGATATGCGAGTCGGTATGCAACGTCAACGCCATCACCCTCTCTCCAGATGCTGAGTATGGCGGCAAGAGGAGGGCCAATGTGAACGCCAAGGCCTGCGTGGGATGCGGCGCCTGCGTCTCCGCCTGCCCCACGGCCGCCATGGATCAGACCTACTTCTCCAACAAGCAGATCCTGGCGCAGATCGACACGGCGCTGGCTCCGAAGGAGGACGAGGTCTCTTCGCCCAAGATATTGGTGTTCAGCTGCAACTGGTGCTCATACGGTTCGGCGGACCAGGCCGGGCTGAAGCGCCTGGACATCGACCCCCACTTCAGGACCGTGCGCACCATGTGCTCGGCCAGGGTGGACCCGGAATGGATACTGAAGGCGCTCTCGATGGGCGCGGACGGGATACTCATACTGTCCGGCAGGCCGGGACGATGCCACTATGACGTGGGGAACATCCGCACCAGGAAGCGCATGACCCTGCTGAAGATGGTGCTGAAGGAGTACGGCTTCGACGAGAACCGGTTCCAGATCAAGTTCGTCGATGCGGACCAGCCAGAGAAGTACGCGGAGACGATCAACGAATATGTCCAGATCATCAAGGAACTGGGCCCGAACCCGATCGTCCCGACCTCGATCGTCGACCCGAAGCGGGTGGAGCTTCCCTACCTTAACCTCTAACCCATTTTATTAAACCATTTCCCGTTCTTCCACCTCCTTTCTTCGACCGACCGTGTCTGAAAAAGATACGTCACCGGCTTGTTTCTTTTAAAAAAAGGAAAAGTGAAAGAGGTTTCCAAAGCGGTTCAGGTCGTCTGGACCTTGGGCTTGGTTCCCAGCGAGACGCCGATCATGGCCACGAATCCCAGCGGCACGCTGATGATGCCCGGGTTGGTCAGCGAGAACCAGGCCCCGTCCGCCATGAAGGTCGGGCTGATGGCGATGAGCAGCAGGGAGCTGGCCAGTCCTACGATGATACCGGCGATGATGCCCTTGTCCGTGGCCCTCTTCCAGAACAGCGTTCCAATGAGCGCCGGGATGTTGGCCGAGGCCGCAATGGCGAACGCCAGACCTACTAGAAACGCTACGTTCTGGCCCTTCATCAGTATGCCCAGTAGGATGGCGATAAGCCCCACGCCCACCGCCGTCATCTTAGACACCCTGAGCGCCGCCTTGTCGGACTTCTTCTTGCCCAGTATCTCGGTGTAGATGTCGTGCGCGATGGCCCCGGCCGCCGCCATGATCAGCCCCGATACGGTGCCGAGGATGGTGGCGAACGCTATGGACGAGATGAGCGCGAAGAACATCTCCCCGCCGATGAAGTTGGCCAGCGTCGGCGCTGCCAGGTTCGAGTCGGTGATGATGAACTTCCCCTGCCCAGCGAAGTAGTTCGCCCCCAGGCCGAGGTACAGCATGAGAATGTAGAACAGCCCCATGAGTATGATGGCCACCACGGTGGACTTCCTGGCGTCCGAAGGCTTCGGAACGGTGTAATACCTGATCAGGATGTGCGGCAGGGCGGCAGTGCCGAGCAGCAGCGCTACCATCAGCGACATGAAGTCCAGCGGATCCTTGTACTTCAGACCGGGCGACATGAACGCATCCCCGGTGTAGGTCATGACCCCGGTCTTCGGGTTCGAAGCGCCGTTGGTGATGAACTGGCTGATGAAGTTGATCGGGTCCTGCCCAGCGACCGCCAGCACTCCGATGGTGAGTCCTATGACCGCTATGAGCAGCAGGATGGCCTTGATGAACTGCACCCAGGTGGTGCTGACCATTCCAGCGGTCGCGACGATCAATATCACGATGCCGCCGACGATGAGCACGCCCCATTCATAGGGGAAGCCGAGCAGGGGCTGGATGATCGTCCCTGCGCCCACCATCTGCGGGATGAGGTAGAATATGCTCACGATCAGCGTGCTGATGGCGGCCGCCAGGCGAACCCATTTGCTCTTGAACTTGGACACCAGCGCATCAGCGAAGGTGAACTTGCCCATGACGCGCAGCGGCTCCGCTATCAGGAACAGCGCCACGATCCATCCGGCCAGGAAACCTATGCCGTAGATGAAGCCGTCGTAACCGCTGAACGCGATCATGCCCGCTATACCAAGGAAGGAAGCGGCGCTGAGGTAGTCACCGGCGAAGGCCACCCCGTTCACGAACCATTTCACTCCCCCTCCAGCGGTGTAGTAGTGTCCCGCAGTACGCACGCGGCGGGAGAAGTACACCGATATGGCCAGGGTGATCATCACTATGACGACGAACAGCGCGAACGCTATCGGTTTGAAATCGTTGGTAAGTGCACTCGCCATGGTCTACCCCTCCTGCTTCTTCTCCATGGCGCTGGCATATCTATTGAACATCACTGCCATTACTATGGCTATGAGGATGACCAGCATTCCCAGCAGCAGGCCGACGTTGAGGCCCAGGATGTGCTGTCCCATGAGGCTCCTGTCGTAACTGCCCATCACCATGAACACCGCGTAGATGACAGTGAAGATGGTGAACAGTCCGAGGCCGACCTTGAACTGCTTCGTGGTGGTGATGTGCTCCACTGTCTTCGGGATCTCCCTCTTGGCGATGCTCCTGGCCAGTTCCAGTGCCTTCTTCCCCTGTTCGGGCGTGGGGTTGATGGTGATGACCTCACATTGTGCCATACGGGCCACGGACTTGGCCACATCGCCCAGGTAGAGTTCGGTCATGCCGTGGGGCCTGGAGCTGCCCAGGACGATGGTGGAGACGGACATGGCCTTGGCCACATTGACGATCTCTCCCGCCACCGGACCCTCCCTGGCGACCTCTTCCACGTCCACGCCTTCCTCCGCCGCCAGCTTCTTGGCGAACAGGATGCCGTCGATGTCCTTGCAGCGCTTCAGCGCGACGTTCCCTGCCTGCATCTCCAGCTGGACGGTGGGTGCCGTCTCGGTGACGTACAAGATGATCAGCCCGGTCTTCCTTTCCTTTGCCAGCTTGACCGCCTCGATGGTGGCTGCAAGGGCCGGAAGGGAGCTGTCGGTGGGCAACAGGATGCGCCCGCCGTTCATGGCCGGCCCTCCCAACGGAGTTCTCTCACGAAGGCCCATGCCGACGTTCCGCTATCGATCTTCGGTATGGTCTTCTCCCTGACGATCCTGCCCGGTGGGGCAGGGGAGGTCTGAGACATCCTCCTACGTCTTTTTCTGCTGGGGTGGACTATTTCATCCCGCATGAAAGCGCATACCCAAAGTGTCATTACTTAAAGATTTGTTAATTACTCTACGATATTTGTCGATTTGAACTTTGGAATACACGAAAATCGTAGAAACTTCTAGGTACAATCACATAAAATGAACAAATGACGACTGGCACATCCGTCTTTTGACGTAGTATCGATTGAAGCATCTAGAATATAATGGTTGGCAAAAAAAGATGAAAGGAATTGAACGAGGGTAAGTTCAACCGCGGGCCTGACGACGCTTGAACGCTTCGACGGCCTGGCGGACGGTCCCTTCCTCGTCCACGACGAGCTTGATGCCGCGCGACTCCAGTTTCTTCACGCCGTGCGGTCCGACGAATCCGGTGATGACCACGTCTGCCTTAAGCTTGATGATGTTCTCGGCCGTCTGGATGCCATAACCGATGTCGGTGTCGACCAGCACATTGTCGAAGGCCTCGAACTTCATCGTGTCCGGTTCGACCATGACGAAGTAGGGCGCATGGCCGAACTCCTCGGCCACCAGCGCATCGAGGTCCACCCCCTCGGCGGTGACACAGATGCGCATCAGCTCACTTCCTTGCTGGCTTCCGTGGCGGCTGGGTCTCGACCCACATCTTCAGCTTGTCGGCGATCTCATTGAACGCCTTGGCCCCGGGGCTGTCCTTCTCACCGATGACGATCGGTCTGCCCTCGTCGCCCGCCGGAACCATGTTGACGTCGATCGGGACCCGGCCCAGGAACGGGACGCCCATGTCCTTGGCGGCCTTTTCCCCTCCCCCGATCTTGAACAGGTCGATCTCTTCGCCGCAATGAGGGCACTTGAACCCGGACATGTTCTCCAGGATGCCGATGACCGGCAGCCCGAGCGCCTTGGCGAAGGTGACAGACTTGCGAGAATCAAGCAGCGCCACGTCCTGCGGGGTGGTGACGATGACCGCGCCGTCCGCTTCGGGGATCAGCTGCGCCACGCTCAGCGGCTCATCGCCGGTGCCTGGCGGAAGATCTATGAACAGGTAGTCGAGGTCGCCCCAGTTGACGTCCTGGATGAACTGCCTGATGGCGCTCATCTTCATCGGTCCGCGCCATACGACAGGGGAGTCCTTGTCCTCGATGAGGAACGCCATGGACATGACCTTCAGGCGGGGCAGCACTTCGATGGGATAGAGGCCCTCGGAATCGGCCTGCAGGCGGGCCTCCTCGGCGCCCAGCATCTTGGGGATGTTCGGCCCATGGAGGTCGGCGTCCAAGATGCCGACGTTGAACCCGCGCATGGCCATCGCGGTGGCCAGGTTGGTGGCGACGGTGCTCTTCCCCACACCGCCCTTGCCGCTCATGATGACGATCTTGTGCTTGATATGGGCCAGCTTCTTCAGCAGCTTGACCTCTTCTCCCTGTACGGTCTGGACGTTGATCTCGTCGCCTTCCATTGAGAACACCCTTGTCAGTTCGGGACTGGCGAGATAACACTGCTGGACCTATAAAAGGTATGATGGGAACAAGGCCCAAGCGGCGGTTCGATATCTCATTCCTTGGCCATGTTCTGCTGGACCCGGTGGATGACGATCCTCCTGACCAGATCATAGGGGATGGGTCGGTCCAGAGGGAACTGCACCGTGCCCTTCCCGCCCTTGTACTTCTTCAGCTCCTCCTCGAACGCCGCCTTACCTTCCGCGGTCGGGAAGAACCCGATGTGGTTCTTGAAACCAGCGAAGTAGACCAGGATGCCGTTCTGCTCGAACGCGGGCATCTGATAGCTGATGCATTCCTTCGCATCCGGTGCTGCCTCCCTGATGACCCTCCTCAGCTCTTGCATGATCTTCTGGACGTTCTCGGGGAAGGAGGAGATGTATTCGTCTATGTTGGTCGATGCGCCGCTCTTCATTCTGTTCCCTCGGCCGATTATCATGTGAGGAGCACCATCATAATGTTTGGCCTTAATAATATTTGTGATATTATTATATAATTACTTATAATATTTTTCGAGGATGTCGATGATGCGGACCGATGCCAGTCCGTCTCCGAGGGGGCAGGTCCAGTCGGCCGGGCGGGAGGACATCTCCTTGGCGGCGGCGACGATCCCATCCTCTTCGACACCCGCCAGCACATTGGCCCCGACATCGACGGTCTCGGGCCGTTCGGTGCTGTCCCTCATCGTGACGCATGGGACGCCCAGGATGCACGCCTCTTCCTGCAGCCCGCCGGAATCGGTCATGACCAGCCGGGCATGTGCCTCCAGCTGGATGAAGTCCATGTAGCCTACCGGGTCCATCACGGTCATGTTCTCCGGTAAGGCGATCTTGAACGAAGTCACGTTCTTCCTGGTGCGGGGATGCAGCGGCAATATGGCTGGCAGGCCCATCCTGGCGGCCGTTCTGCTCACCGCCGTCATCATGGAGCCGAGTCGCTTCGGCTCGTCCACGTTCTCCTGGCGGTGCATGGTGGCCAGGACATATCCGCCCTTCTCGAGATGCAGCCCTTCCAGCACCTTGGAGCGTTCCTCCGATATGGCCAGGTTCTGCCTGAGGGAATCGACCACGGTGTTTCCCGTGACGAAGATACGCTCCTCCCCGATCCCTTCCTTCAGCAGGTTCTCCTTCGATACCTCGGTCGGGGCGAAGAGAAGATCGGAAACGTGGTCGGCCAGTATTCGATTCACCTCTTCCGGCATCTTCCGGTCGAAGGACCTCAGTCCCGCCTCGACATGACCCACTCCGATCTCCAGCTTGGCAGCCGCTAACGCACCTGCCAGGACCGTGTTCGTGTCCCCCTGGACCAGTACCACATCGGGACGTTCCCTGATCAGCACCGCCTCGATGCCCTGCAAGATGGACCCGGTCTGGGTGCCGTGACTGCCCGAGCCGACGTTCAGATTGTACCTCGGCTCAGGGAGTGCCAGCTCTTCGAAGAACACCCTGTCCATCTCATAAGAATAGTGCTGGCCGGTGTGGATCATGAAATGGTCGGCCTTTCTTTTCTCCAGCTCCCTTACGACCGGGGCCATCTTGATGATCTCCGGCCTGGTCCCCAGTATGACGCAGGTCTTCATGGCCTCACTTCATCAGCGCATGGATCTCATGCATGATACGGTCCATGTCCCTGCCCGGGAGCAGGCGATGCACCAGTTCCTCTCGCTCGATCATGTCCTTGATCAGGATGATATCGTTCTCCAGCAGTGCCTTGATATCGGCCCGGCGCAGGTCCAAGGCGGTTATCGGGTACAGGCGGTAGCGCTCCACCAATCCTTCCAGCCCCTCCCCCTCCGGATATCGCCAGCCGAGCAGCTTCATGTTCATGCACTCGGCGTAGCGGATCACATCGCTGGAAAAGCGCGTGTTCGTCACCAGCCAGACGTGGTCGAGCTGATGGACGTGGGACAGGTCCAGGAACCTCCCGTATGTGTATAGGGCGGTCTGTGCGCTGCACTTGATGCCCTGGGAGTTGTGGAACTTGCACTCCACCATGGCCTTCCCGGAACCGTTCTTGAGGACGATGTCCACCTCGTGACAGATGCACTGCCCTTGCAGGCTCTGCCTGACCAGGATGTCATGGCCCATGGCCTTGAAGAGCCGGGCGATGAAATCTTCGAAGTAGTAGCCTTCGGGCCCGAGGTTCAGAATGGCCTTCTTGAGGCCGAAGCGGACCTTCCGTTCCGAGTCCAGCACCTTGTTGACCCGGCGATAGATCTCCTCGGTGGTGATGCCGTCGTACAGCTGGGGCCGGATGAGGTCCATCACCTTGCGGGCCTCGCTCTCTGGCATGCCAGTGCGCATGATCGACGCAATGACCTTCTCCGCGTTCAGCTCCTCTCTCTCGCCCGATCTCTTGATCACGTACATCTGATCGACCGAGCATCCCATCCCAAGCTAGATAATCATTCTGACAGGGGCGAGGTCTTGCAGCGCTTGTTGAGCAGCGACCCGTCTGGCTCGAAGCTCTTGACCTGGTCGATGTCCGACAGGCTGATCGGCTGGGCGGCGGGAAGGTCCCTCTCATGCCCCTGGCCGATGGTCGCTGGTGTGCTCACGAGGGCGTTGAGGTCCTTGCGGAACAGGACGGTCTGGCCGTTCTTCCAGGTGACCACGATGGACATGCAGCCGTTCCTCAGCTCCAGATTGAGCGACTTCAGCACCGAGGTGTAGGTGGCCGCCTTGCCCCTCCCGGTGTTGCGGGACATGCCGCACTTCGACATCAGCCCAAGCTCCTCCATCTGGTAGACCAGCTTGTAACAGGTCGCCACCGGCAGGTTGACCGCGGGAGAGATATCGCTGATCGTCATGCATCTCTTCGACGTCACTCCCAAAATGAACAGGGCCACTGGATCGAGGATGAAATGCGTCACGGACTGCACGTCCTGCTTGTTCATCCTCTCCAAGGCCTCTAGGATGGCACCTTCGGTGGTCCTATTGTCCCCCTCGTATGTACTCACTCCAACATTCCCCATCGTACCGAAATCTTGAGTGGGGGCTTAAAACTTTCTCTGGTGTTAAGATACGATGGCCAATTTTTTTACGATTTCCTGCCGGAGCTCTCCCAATTCCCTCTGGGCGTAGGATAGGCGGGCCTTTCCGTCCTCGGTTTTCCCATCGCCACCGCCCTTACGTCTATCCAGTTGACGAACTTCATCTCCTTGCCATATCCGTCGGGGAACTTCTTCTCGATCAGATCTATGCGCACCTTGACGTCCTCCACGTCCTCCTTCTCGATGCGCTCCCTGACCATCCTCTCCGCATACGTCCTGGCCGAGGAGATGGCCTCCTCCAGCTTGCGGTACTGGGAGGGGGATGACATGGGCGAGAACACCATGACCCTCTCTTCGTCCTGGGGGGAGATCTGCACGGTGAACATCTCCGTCACCTGGCTGCAGACCGCGCCCACCGCATTCCCCACGTCGTGTCCAGGCGGGATGACGACCCCCCCGGTCATCCGCTCCCGCAGCGGGAGGACGAACTCCTTGGCCGGCGCACCGATGCCCACGATGGTCTTGCCCAGGTCCACCTTAACATTAAGTCCAGGAACCACATTCGCGCCGCTGCTGGCACGAAGCAGGAGCTCGAACCCGGTGGAATTCGGAAGGTCCCCTCCTGCATCGACCAGTGCCTTTTTCACTACCTCCTCGCCGATTCGGGTGATGACGAGGTCCACGATGTGCTGTGCCAGCCCATCGGGCTCCTCCCCCGCCTTCTTGCATAACAGTGACATACCGGCCTTGGACGCCTCGGGGTCCCCCAGCTGCAGCCTGCCCTGATGATGCAATGCATCGGTCGGGGTCAGGCCGGTCTCCAGCAGGTGCCCCTTGTCCTTCAGGGCCTCGATGTTCTCCTTGAGGATGACGAAATTGTCCTCCAGCCCCTTCAATACGTCATAGTAGGAGCAGGGGGCGTTCTTTTCGATGAAGCCCATGATGGCCGCCTCTTTGGGGGTGGGGCGGTTCACGTTGGTCCGGGCGGGAACATAGAAGTTCAGCTCCTCCTCCTGCGCCATCTTGGTCAGGAGCGATGGATATCTGGCCGCACCTACGGCCAGGGGGAGCACGCGGTCCGGTCCAAGCCGCAGTCCCTTATGGTCGTCCAGCCACACCCGCGAATCGCCTCCAAGTCCACAGGTCCAGATATCGATCCCCTTCACCCTGGTGCGCCATTCTCCCACGATCGCCCCCTGTTGGTTCAGGCGGGGGAATCCAGAATCGAGGAACGCGATGTCCGTCGAGGTCCCGCCGATATCGACCACGATGGCGTCCTCCAGCTGGGCCAGGGTCTTACCGCCCATGAGGCTGGCGGCCGGGCCGGAGATGACCATCTCCACCGGCTTCTCCCGCGCGGTGGCCATGCTCATGAGCCCTCCGTCGCCCTTGAAGACGTAGATCTTGCCCTCGATGCCCCTCTCCCTGACCGCCCTCTCCACGCCATTGAGGAAGTCGTCGATGACGGTGAGCAGCTTCGCGTTGAGGACGGCCGTTACCGTCCGTTCGTAGATGCCGAGGTCCGAGGTGAACATCTGCCCCATGATGACCGGCAGGCTCGTGGCCTTGTTGACCGCGGTCTTGACATTGATCTCCTGCCAGCCGTTACAAACGCTGAAGAATCCGGACACGGCGATGGCGTCGGTGCCCTGGCTGACCTCGTCGATGGCGTCCTGCAGCTCCGCCTCATCGATGGATTGGACCAGCCGGCCCAACGAATCGAAACCGCCCTTGATGTAACGCGCATGCTTCACGCCGAAGTTCCAGCTGGCCTCCGGCTTCCAGCCGATGCCGATGAGCCCGACCTCGCCTCCCCGTCCCTGCAGCAGCGAGTTCGTCGCCAGGGTGGTGGAGATGCCGATGAGCCTGATGTCAGAGCGGTCCAGCGTAATCTTCTCCAGAACATTGTCGATCGATCCGATGATGCCCACAGCAAGATCGTCATAGGTGGTGGGGCTCTTTCCCTTGGCAATGAGCTCGTTCGTATCCAGATCGACGAGCGCCGCGTCCGTGAACGTGCCGCCGGTATCTATGCCGAGACCAATCTTGCGGGCCATGAACATCCTTAGCTCATTATCCCCTGAGGTTATTTAATTCCAATCCCAGAATCGAAGGTCGGGAGGATGCTGGCTAGATATTTCCATCCCCTGCTGATGATTACTACAAAATAATATATTCGATTCAATTATTACGAAAGGAAGTGCGGATTCCGGACGGTCCCGGACGACTGTGGAGGTGAAGCGTGGTCGGCAAGAAGGAAAAGGTCCAGAAAGGGCTGGAGGTCGCAGTGATCTCCGGCAAGCGGGAGGAGTCCGTAAAGTATGCCAACATGGTCATCAAGGAAGGCCTCTCGCCGATCGAGGCCATCGACCACGGCCTGATCAAGGGGATGATGATCGTGGGGGACAAGTACGCCCATCACGAGATCTTCCTGCCGCAGGTGCTGCTGGCGGCCGATTCACTATACGGGGCATTGGACATTCTTTTGCCATACATCCCCAAGGAGGATGCGCGCAACTCGCACCGGGTCATCATCGGAGTGGTCGAGGGGGATGTGCACGACATCGGCAAGAACATCGTGAAGACGATGTTAACCGCCGCTGGATTCAAGCTGGTCGACCTCGGCAAGGACATATCCGATGAAGAGTTCGTCAAGGCGGCCAAGAAGCATCATCCGTTCGCCGTGGCCCTTTCCACCCTGATGACGCCGACCATGGACAGCATGAAGGAGACGGTCGACGCGCTGATCGAATCGGGGATAAGGGCGGACCTTAAGATCATCGTGGGAGGCGCTCCGACCTCCCAGGAGTTCGCCGACGAGATAGGGGCGGACCTCCATGGCATGAACGCACAGGATGCGGTGGCGAAGCTCAAGTCTGCGATGAACTAACCTACCTGTCGCGGAAATATTCTTTTACGACGTTCCTCTGGCCCCGCTTGATCGTCTCGTCCACTGTGGCGATGTTCATATTGCACAGCTTGGCCAGTTCCTTCAGTTTTATCCTACGGGGATAATCGAAGAAGCCCCGTTCCAAGGCGATGCGGAGGACCTCCTCCTGTTTGGCTGTGACGAGGTTCTGGCTGGTGATCTGGGCCATCTTCCTGATCTCCACCTCGACGCCCTTGGTGCTGAGCGACTTGATCAATCTGGGCAGCGAGCCCTCGTTGCCCGACAGGATCTTCAGGTTGAACTCCCCGTCCCCCTCGGACCAGGCCCGCTCCAGGAAGCAGCCGCAATCCACGATCTTCCAGATCCAGAGGCATTCCCTCATGGCCACGGACGCTTTGACCTGGTTCTCCTCCGCGCTCAGCCGCTCCACGCTGATGACGTCCGGGCTCTGCGAAATGGCGGCGAGGACGCTATCGACACTGGCCATTCCCTCCTCGATGGAGAACATGGCCTGGCCTCCCCTCTTCTTCCATGGGATGCACTCCGCTATGGTGAGCGTGGTGGAGAATCGTTGTGAGACATCGACCAACCAGAATTTGATGCCCCTCATGCTGAACTCGGCTTCCATCATGGAGCTGCTGCGGTATTAACATCCATATAGAATATTTTTCCGAGCCATGTCCGAAATAGGACGCATTTTTCTGGGATTATCATAAAACCCGGACATCTCCGTAGATGGCGCTGAACTTGGTGGCGTGATGCTGTCTGGCCTTACCGTAATATACCCCCGTTCCCCGTTCGGAGAGGCCCTACTCGAGGATGGCGTTACGGCCGGGGGAGAAGGCCGAAGTTGTCTCATATATTGGCATCATCTCATATGCCATCAGCCGGGGCCAATACCTTAATATCCGACGTTTTGGAAATGTACAGGAGGAGAATCAAATGGAAAAGAATGCAAAGGGATCGGCTAACCTAGGCCTAGGCATAGACACTGGCGGCACCTATACCGACGCCGCGATCATGAGCATGGACGACGGCACCGTGCTGTGCAAGGCCAAATCATTGACGACCCGCAACGATCTCTCCCTGGGCATAAAGGGTGCGATCGAGAAACTGGACCATTCCATGTTCAAGAGCATTCACCTGGTCGCCATCTCCTCTACGCTGGCGACGAACTCGGTGGTCGAAGGGAAGGGCTGCAGGGTCGGCCTCATACTCGTAGGCAACGATGTCGCCGCCAACATACCGGTGGACGAGATGGTCCGCATCAAGGGCGGGCACAACCTGCAGGGCGAGGCCAAGGAAGAGCTCGATCTGGACGCGGCCAAGCTGTTCATTCTCCACACCCAGGACAAGGTCGACGGTTATGCCATCTCCTCCTATCTCAGCGTCAGGAACCCGGAGCACGAGATCGCCCTCAAGGCCATGGTGAAGAGCATCACCGACAAGCCGGTCGTGTGCGGTCATGAGCTCTCCACCGCGCTCGGGTTCAACGAGAGGACCGTCACCGCGATATTGAACGCCCGCCTCATCCCCATCATTTCGGACCTCATCGCCTCCTTGAAGAAGGTCCAGGAGGAGCTGAAGATCAGGGCGCCGCTCATGATCGTGAAGGGCGACGGCTCTCTTATGGACGAATCGATCGCGAGGGAGAGGCCGGTCGAGACCATCCTGTCCGGCCCGGCAGCCTCCATCATCGGCGCAAAGGCGCTGACCAAGCTGCAGGATGCGGTCATCATCGATGTGGGAGGAACGACCACCGACATCGGAATCCTGAGGGGAGGACGTCCCCGCCTGGACCCCGAAGGGGCGATCCTGGGAGGTTGGAGGACGAGGGTGAAGGCGGTCGATGCGTTCACCTCCGGCATCGGCGGGGATTCGAGGGTCGTGGTGGCCAGGAACAAGATCCACCTCACCCCGCTGCGCGTCATCCCGTTGTGCATCGCCTCATCCACCTACCCCACTCTGAGGCCTCGCTTGGAGGCACTGAAGGGTATCACCCGCTGGGTGCCGTCGTCCATGGACGTGGAGTCGACCCCGCAGATCCACGAGTACTACATCTTCAGCAGGTATGTTGGAGGCCCGGAGGTAGGGCCGGAGCAGGGAAAGGTGCTGGAGATTCTGAAGGGCGAGCCGCTTTCCATCTACGAGATAGCAGAGAAACTGTCCACCCATCCGCTGTCGCTCAACCTCCGCAAGATGGAGGAGCTGGGCATGATCCAGCGCATCGGGCTGACTCCGACCGATATCCTCCACGCCGAGGGCTCGTACGTCGAGTATGACGCCGAAGCGTCCAAGCTGGCGGTGGAGATACAATCGGCCGCGCTGGAGATCCCGCCGAGCGAGTTCATCCATCAGGTGAAGACCATGGTGATCGAGAAGATCGCCACCGAGGTGTTCAAGAAGCTGGTGTTCGAAGAGGTGGGCGAGCAGCGCCTGGAGGTCGTGGCCAACTCGCTCATCAACAACATGATACGAAGCACCGGAAGAAGGGACTTCGCCTGCAAGCTGGAAGTGAACAAGCCCCTCATCGGCATCGGCGCACCGGTCGGCGCATACCTGCCGGGCGTGGCCGAGAGGTTCCACACCACCCTGGTGCTGCCGGAGCACTCCGAGGTCGGCAACGCCGCCGGGGCCGTCTCAGGCAACGTCATGGAGACGGTGGAGATGCTGATAAAGCCTAAGAAGGGGATGGGATCGTTAGAGAACCCGCCCTGCATCCTCTACTGGGCCCAGGAGAAGAAGGAGTTCGAGGAGCTGACCGAGGCCCTGGCCTACGCTAAGCTGCACGGTTCCGACGCGGTCATCGCAAAGGCCAAGGCGTCCGGCGCGGATACCGTGGAGGTATTGGTCGACAACCACCGCAACGAGACCAAGCTGGACAAGGGCTGGGGTGGCAACATCTTGCTGGAACTGAAGCTGACGGTCACGGGCATTGGCAAGCCTAAGCTGTTCTATGAGGGAAAGAGATGAGTCGGGTCGACATCATCATGTGCGCCGGCTTCTCCCCTTCCGCCCGTATGGTGCGCAAGGCGTTGCGCCGCGTGGCCGAGAAGAGGGATATCCGCGTCCTTTCCCCTTGCGGGGCCGGCTCCGGCCTGGCCAAGTACCAGGAGGAGCTGAGGACCATCGATCCGGCCAAGGCGCTGGTGGTGGAGGGATGTGACGGCTGCTGCGCCATGCAGGGCCTGATGATGCAAGGGATCGGCGCTCCGAAGCTCTTGATCATGGACAAGATCATCCTGGTGGACGAGAAGGCGATCGCCGCGGCGGAGCAGAAGATCCTCCAGGCCCTGGAGGGATTGTGATGAGGGTCTCTGTGATCGTATGCGGGGCCAACGGCGAAAGGTCGGTCATCATCGAGAAGGCGGTGGAGGAGTTCGCCAAGGGCTACTTCGACAAGATCATCCAGTTCAGCGCGTGCACGGTGATCGGTTCGCCGATGATCGTGGAGATGAGCGGCGGGAAGGCCGACCGCACCGTGGCAGTAAATGGTTGCCGCAACAAATGCGCCGACCGCATACTGAAGAACGCCAACATCGAGCCTAAGATCAGCTTGGTCCTGGACGACATCGTTCCGAGGAAACTGCAGAACTGCGAGGGGTGCACCAAGTTCGTATTCCCGGACATCACCGAAGAAGAATGCCATGCCCTCGCTCAGAGGATGGGACAGGCGGTCGATCAGCTGAAGTGAAAACCATGTAACATATTTTCATTAATATAAATTAAAATAGATAAAATGGGATGGGTTCTGCCCATCCAAAAATCGTTTTACATCTTGGCCAGGTTGATCTGTTCCATGGTCTCATCGATCTCCGCCTTGAGCTGTGGCGGCAGACCGCGGATACCGACGTCCAGGAATCCCCTGACGATGATGCCGACCGCTTCGTCCTCGGTGAGGCCGCGGGACATGAGGTATTCCACCTGGTCCTGGGCGATCTTGCCGACCGCCGCCTCGTGGGTCATCTCCACATCGGCCACGCGGGCCTCCAGCTCCGGGATGGCCAGCTGCACTCCCTTCTCGTTGAGGATGAGGCCCTTGCATTCCAGATGACCCTTGACGTTCGACGCGGCCCCGACCATCCTGCCCCTGGCGATCATGACGCCGCCGGTGGTGATGGTGCGGGAGACGATCTCGGCCTTACAGTTCGGAGCGTTCAGCATGACCCTCGAGCCCATGTCCATCTCGCTGCCCGGGTGGGCCACGGCCACGGTGTTGAACGAGCAGACCCCGTTCGCTCCATCCATGAACGCGGTCGGGTAGGTCTGGATGGTCTTCACCGGCTTCATCGAGACGTAGTTGTTGATGAACGTGGCGCCCTCTTCCATCTTGACCACGGTGCGCGGCCTGACGCCGATGTTCTCGGCCCAGTTGTGGATCATGGTGAACGTGAGCTTGGCGTTCTTCTTGATGTAGAACTCGCTGATGCCCAGGTGCAGCGCCTTGTCCACGTGCTTGCTGGTGCTGCATCCCGTGACCACCTCCATCTCGGCGCCCTCGTCGACGATGATGATGTTATGCACGGTCTGGGCGGTCTCCTTCGACTTCAGCATCAGGCAGGTCTGCACAGGGTTGACGATCTTCTGTCCTGGGAGGGCATGGATGAAGTAGCCGTCCGCATCCTCCAGGAACGTCCTCGAGGTGTACTTGTCCGCGTCCGGGGCCACCGCATTCCAGGAATACGGCTTCAGCCAGTCGTGCACCTTCAGGGCGCCCTGCAGGTTCATGACCTCCACGCCCGAGGCCATCTGCCTCTGGTGCACCACGGAGTTGTCCATCAAAAGGAAGCTTCCGGCCCTTCCCTCCTCGGACGGGATGACGCCGACGTTCAGCAGCGTCTTGCGGTCCTCCTCGGACAGGTTCTCCAGGTTCTTCTCCTCGGCGATGTCCTTCCTGCCCTGGCCGAACTTCTGCAGTTCGATGTCCTCGCCGAACGTGGCCTTCTTCTCCTTGGCCGCCTCGGCCTTCCTCTTCTGGTCGTTGTTGGACATCTTCAGGCCTCCTCGATCTTAAGTGGCTGTGGGCTTCTTCTGCGGATGTTGCAGCTGATGCATTCATCATACCCCTTGGTCCTGATCTCATGCAGCAGCTCCCTCGGGTTGCCTGAGCATGCCACGGTGCCCTTGCACATCACGTAGCCGCGGTCGGCGTTCACGTAATCTAGGATCTGACCGGTGTGGGTGATGACCAGTGATGCCTTGCCGGAGCGGTCCATCTTGCCGGCGCAGGAGGTGCCTACCAGGAGGTCGTGCACCTTCGTTCCCACCTTGTCGATGGAGACGATGTCGACGCCCGATTCCGGCTCGTCCAGCATGACGAAGCAGGGGTTCTGGGCGGTGAGCTGCAATAGCTCGGAGCGCTTGATCTCCCCGCCGCTGAAGCCGACGTTGACGTCCCTGGTGAGGAAATTCGTCAGGTCCAGCTCCTTGGCCAGGGCATCTGGTTTGACCCTTCCCTTGGTCATGGTCTTGACCAATGTGCCGAGCTGAACGCCCACCAGGTTGGGCGGGCGCTGCATCATGAGACCGATGCCCATCTGCGCCCTCTCGGCGACGTTCTTGTGAGTGATGTCCTCCCCTTGGAACATGATACGGCCCTTGGTGACCTTGTATCCGCCGAATCCCATGATGGTCATCAGCAAGGTGGACTTGCCCGAGCCATTGGGACCGAACAGCACGTTGGTGTAACCGGACATGACAGACAGGTTGACGTCATGCAGTACTTCCCTTCCTCCGACCTCGACAGAGAGGTTCTCTATCTCCAGTATGTTCTCACCCTTGCCTTGAATTCCAACCCAACCCATTTAATTCTATCGTTAACTCGGCGGCTGGCCTAGATAAGTAAAATATCGCTGGTGGTGATTCATCCATCGGTCAGGATATGAGGGAGTTCGACACCGTCGTCATTGGAGGAGGGCCTGCTGGCATCACGGTCGCCACGGACCTGGCGGCAGCTGGGAAGAAGGTCTTGTTGGCGGAGCGAAGGCCTTTCCTGGGCGGCAAGCTCTCTTCATTAGGCGTCGTCTTCCCGACCATGAAGGAGGGCCGTGCCACTGCTCTGGAGATGATCCAGGGATTGCTGGGCCATGTTGACTCAGGGGTGGTCTCGGTCTCTCTGCAAACGACCCTCGAAGGAATTCGATCGATCGAAGGGGGAGTTCTGGTCGATCTTCATCTTCAAGCCCGCCATGTGAACGAGCGCTGCTCGAAGTGCGGGGAATGCGCCGATGTCTGTCCTGTGACAAGCAAGGACCGATGGGACGAGGGAATGTCCGAGACTACCGCCATCCGAGTAATGCACCGCAGCTGGCCGACCCGTTCCATAATCGATTCTGAAGATTGCACCAAATGCGGCAAATGCCTGGACGCTTGCGTCCGCGATGCCATCGATCTCAACGAAGCTGACAAGGAAGAAACGGTCCAGGCGAAGACCGTGGTCATCGCCAGCGGACTGGATGTTGTCGATCTTAAGATTCTCCCTGAGTTCGGGATCGGGCTGAGCAACGATATAATCACAACGGTACAGCTCGAGAGGCTCATGGCCGCTGGCGGTCCTACTCAGGGTAGGTTGATGAGGCCCAGCGATTCCTCGGTTCCAAAATCGGTCGTGTTCGCTCAATGCGTCGGTTCGAGGGTGGAGAAGCGCGGTGTGCGTTATTGCTGCAGCGTCGGCTGCCTGAACGCCGTCAAGAACGCCACCCTGATCATGGAGCGCAACCCTGGCACCCAGGCATATGTGTGCTACATCGACATGAGGATGCACGGCCGCGGTTACGAGGAAGCTTACAAGGATGCCAGGACGAAGGGCGTGAGGTTCATTCGGGGTCAGCCGTCGATCGTCAAAAAGGAAGGAGGCGGTCTACTGGTCTGCGGAGAGAACACTCTGCTGAAGGAGCTTTATGAGATCCCG
Organism: Methanomassiliicoccales archaeon PtaU1.Bin124; assembly: GCA_002067865.1. Taxonomy (GTDB): domain Archaea; phylum Thermoplasmatota; class Thermoplasmata; order Methanomassiliicoccales; family UBA472; genus MVRC01. The sequence goes on from MVRC01000012.1 coordinate 138,926, forward strand.
GCAGGTCTGGTCGTCCTCTGCCCCGGTCTGGAGATACCTGCTGGTCTGAGAGAGACGTTAGGAAAGGCTGGCGCCCAGATAGACGATGATGGTCTGGTCCATATCACGGATGACATCATGGCGTCTGAGGCAACCACCAACGACCGGATCTTCCTGGCAGGGATGGTCGAATCGCCCAAGGACCTGAAGGAAGCGATATTGCATGCCCAAGCCTGTGCCAAGAGCGTTCTGGAAAGGCTCTGAGCTCATTTCTTTTCAGGCGCGGCGTCCAGCACGGTCAGCTCGTTTCCGTACGGGTCGAGGAAGATGGCGATGAGCCCCCACGGTCTCCTTTCTGGTTTCACGACGAACTCCACTTCCTCATCGACCAGGCGGCGGTGCACTTCGAAAAGGCTGTCCGTGGCGAAGACGATGCCAGTGTCTCCTCCCGGCTGTCTTTTATCATCCTTTTCCGGAACATAGAGGATGATGCTTCCATCATCCTTTCCCCACCCTATCTCGACCCAGCCGTGCGGTGTATCATCAATGAGAACTTCGAGCTCGAGCACATCTCGGTAGAACTCGACCGCGATGCTCAGGTCCTTCACCGGTACCCTTGCCTTCCATAAGCGGGTGAGGCGTCCCCGGCCCATATCATAGAACTCACCACCCATTGGGTCTCCGATAGGCATGGTCTACACCATCTAAAGCCACGGTATTAAATATGCCCGTCAGCGAGACCCTTCTTTTGTGCACCACAGCAGTACCTTGTGCTGTGCCCAGACCTCTGAGACGTTCTTGATGTGAGGGAGATCTGAACATGCGGCACCATCCCCCTTCTCCCGGTCGAACATGTAAACCTTCTTCACTGAGGGTCTGGCCTTGGCCACGTTGAGGATCGCGTTCATGTCAAGCCTATCGCAGACCTTCCGGTTCATGGGGTCGATGACCAGGCCGATGTCCTTGATGCCGTAGATGTTCTGCAGGATGTCCAGGTTCCAAGCTATGGAGCGAGCGCTCACTCCGGGGTTGCGGTCCCTCACCAGGTACCAGTCCCCTTCTCGCTCGATCTCTCCCCTTCCAGGTGTGCCGGGGAATCCTTGCAGCGCTTCGATGATCTTCGGGGCCTCGATGCCGAACGCATATGCCGCGGCCATGGCCGCCTTCAGGGCGGTGCGGTACGCAGGTGCCAGAAACGTGCCTGGCAGCTCGACATCGCCCACCGTATCTCCGATCTTGACATGCACCGTGACCGGAACGCCTATCTGCAGCTTGAGGTCGAAGGAGACATCGATGTTGCCGCCGGCGCCGAACGTGACCCTGTCGACTGTCGGTGGAATGTGCGCTTCCCAGAGCGACTGTTCGTTCTCCGGGATGACTATCTTGTCCCATGCATATTCCAACATGGTCACCTTGCCGTCGAACGCCTTCCGGGTCCTCTCGGCAATGTCATAGTTGTCCCCGATGGTGGTGATGACGCTAACCTGGCTGATGCCAGTTCCGCCAAGGCTTACCTCGGCCACGGCGACATCGTATCCCTTCAGGTGGGACAGTTCTATGAGCGATGCCGGTGCGATGCTGGTGTTCTCCTTCAGCATCTTGATGCCGTCGGAATATTCGAAATCGCCCCGGGATGAGTGCAACAATACCTTCTTCCCTGCCTTTGACAGGATATGGGCCAGTATGGAGCAGGTGGAGGTCTTGGCGCTAGTTCCGGTCACCTCGATGACAGGATAATCGAAACGGATGAGCTCGCCCACCGCCTGGTGATGGCCCATTCTGCGGCTGTATTTGGCCTGTCCGATGAAGTGGTCTGGGCAATGGACAGGGACGACCACCAGGTCGAACATCTCCGCAGGCGATTCGGTCACGGTCTTCAGACCCCAGGCCTTGGCCTGGTCATAATCTTCGGGGGTCATAGTCCGGTGGATATCGACCAATGTGACATCATGCCCTCTGGCGGCGTAGATGGCTCCGATCTTGTCCCCGCCATGGGTCTGATCTAGAACAAGGATGCGCAATTTCAGACCTTCTTTATTCTGACATCGATTCTATCGGCGAATATATCAGCGATTCTGTCACAGCACCAATTCCGGTGTCCCGCAGCCAGAACTCGATAGCTCAGTGAATCGCCTTCAGAATCAAGTCAGTAACACTTTTTTAAGGATAAATATGTTACAACGAACACTTCTGGAAGAATGCCGCGTTCAATCCCTCAGACACGAACGGGCCAATCCCTCCGCGAAGTCGATGTTGCTCCCGAAATGAAGGTGCATGTATGACGCCAAGGCCGAGTTCCTGGTGAAGCCGTCCTTCTGGCCGTCGATGCCTTTGTTTCGGGACAGCTCGTATGCGTACACCTTTTCACTGGTAGAGGTGACCTGAGAGAAATGGAACACATGCCCTCTGGTCCTTCCGCCCTTGGCCGAGAGGATGCAGTCCTGCTTGCATTCCGCCTCGACGTACCCGACCGCCTGGAGCTTGGGGGTCATCTCCACCTTGGCATCGAAAATGCCGGTCATATGGTGAGAGCCATCCTCCTTCGTTCTGACCTCCTTGCAGAAGTACATCAGCCCGCCGCACTCGGCATAGGCCGGAATGCCATCGTTCACGCTCTTGCGCAATCCGTCCTTCAAGCTTTCATTAGCAGCCAGCTCGGCCAGATGCAGTTCTGGATATCCTCCGCCAAAATAGTAACCATCTGCGTCAGGGAGGTCATCATGGACCGGCGAGAAGTTGACGATCTCGCCGCCCATCTCCTTCAATATGTCGAAGTTGTCCTCGTAGTAGAAGTTGAAGGCCTCATCCCTGGCCACGCCCAATCTGAACTTGTCGATCTTTTCGATCGATGGCTCTTCGACCCTCCTCCAATCAGGGGCGTTCCTGGCGATCTCGATGAGGGCGTCCATGTGCAGATTGTCCTCGACCATCTCTCTGATCTCGTCATACCTGGCCCTGTTGTCCTGTTCCGTCGCCGGGACCAGACCGAGATGGCGGCTCTCCAGTTCGATGTTGCGATTCCTCGGCATGCCCCCGATGCTGACCAGTCCCAGGCCTTCGATGGACTGCTCCACCATCTCCAGATGCTTCTCTCCGCTCACGTTGTTGAAGATGACACCTCTGACGTCAACGTCTGGGTCGAACGTCTTGAAGCCCTTTGCCACAGCACCGACGCTGCGAGAGCTGGATGACGCGTCGACCACCAGTATTACAGGGCAGCCCAACTGCTTTGACAAATGAGACGAACTTCCTTCCTCGCTGCGACCGTCCAGGCCATCATATAGACCCATGACGCCCTCCACTACGTTGACGTCCGCACCGACTGAATTCCGCTGGAACGATACGGGAACCCATTCCGGGAACATCCAGGTGTCCAGGTTCCTCGATATCCTCTTGCTGACCTCGTTGTGGTGCATGGGATCGAGGAAGTCAGGGCCGGCCTTGAACGGCTGGACCTCCAGACCTCTGGCGGCCAATGCTGCCAGTATGCCAATGGTGATGGTGGACTTGCCCACGCCGCTGCGCTCACCGGAGATCATGATCCGAGGGACCTTCATCGTCACAGGGCTCCTTTATCGGAATAATCGAGAAAATTCGATGTGCGGTCTCGGGCAGGTGTCACGAACCTACCAGCAAACCAATTGGCCATCTCAACATCTGGCATCGGTCTAAACCGCACTTCGTAATCCCTGGATAGGGTATCGACCATTTTTCTATAAATATATGTTGGATGTATCATCCAATCAAAAATCTGACAACGAATTTTGTGGGAAAACCCAGCATGAACAAGGAAAATTGTATAAACTGGCTGGGGTTTTGAAGGATGGACATGACAACAGTAGCGATATTGCGCACCAAGGACAAGAAGGAGGAGAGCGTGCGCATGGCGGAGGAGATGGGCTTAACCGTCCGTTTCGCCTCGCCGCTGGAACTGGCAGAGAAGGACAGCACCAAGTTCTGGCAGTTCGTGGAGGAGGTTGAATCAGGGAAGGCGAAGCAGGTCGTGCTGACCAGTTCCACCGCGGTCAAGTACATGCTGAATCTGCTGCAGAAGAAGGAGAAAGCCGGGGCGGTCGTCAAGAAGCTGAACGAGAAGGGGATCATCGCCATCGGTCCGTTGACAGCAGAGACGGCCAGGAAGGAATGGATCAAGGCCACTGCCATTCCGGAGAAGTTCAACATCGAAGGGTTGGTCGTTCATCTCAAAGGTCGCATCACCGCGGGAGAGAAGGTGTGGGTCCTACGGTCCGACAAGACAATGGATGTTCTGGTAAAAGGTCTGGAAGCCTCTGGAGCCAAGGTGGAGGAGGTGGCCGTCTATTCATTACGGAGGAGCGAACCGGACCGGGCCCTGCTGGACGTGTACTATTGGACGGTGCATGGCGGGATCGATGCTTATGTGTTCACAAGTGCTATGACGGCCGAGGTGTTCATCGAGGATGGTGAGAAGAAGTATGGCGTGAGGCAGTTCGGCCAGGCGCTGAACTCGTCGGTCATCGCCGCCATCGGTGAGCCGACCAAGAACACGCTGGAACGTTTGGGCATCGATGTAGACGTCATGCCCGATGACGCCACCTTCGAGAAGACGATGCAGGCCCTTCAGAAGTTCATCCACCGGGACCAGAACTAGCGTCCTTTCATGAGCTGTTCGTATGCCTCTTCCACCGTAAGTGGCGGAGGAAAGTTTGTTCCCGTTCCTTTGGAGTACATCATCATCAGACGGGAGAAGGAAGGCAGCTCCAGATTGGCTTCCTTCAATACCTTCTCATCCTTCACCAGATCGCGGAAGCTGCCGTCGAAGATGACCTTGCGCTTTAGCACGATGACCCTCTCCGTCAGCTCGAACGCCACCGATAGGTCGTGGGTGGCCAGTATGAACCCCTGAGGCAGGGACTTGAGGATGTTCACCAGGTCCCTTCTTCCTTGCGGGTCGAGGTTGGCCGTCGGTTCGTCCAGTAAAAGGGTCGGTGGGGACATAGCGAGTAGGCCAGCGATCGCCACACGCTTCTTCTCTCCGATGGACAGACGATGGGGGACCCTGTCTGCCAGATCGACAACTCCAGCCTGTGCCAGTGCAGAATCGACCCGGCGATTGACCTCGGCTTCGTCCAGTCCCATGTTGTTCGGTCCGAATGCCACATCTTCTCTCACGGTAGGCATGAATATCTGGTCATCGGGATCCTGGAACAGGAAACCGACCCTGCGGCGGACTTCCGGGGCAGATCTCTTGGCGAGCTGGATCCCGTCCACATCGACGTTCCCTTTGGAAGGCAAGCTGAGCCCGGCCATGAGGTGCAGTAGAGTGCTCTTGCCGGCACCGTTCGGCCCGACCAGAGAGACCTTCTCCCCCTGCCTGAGCGCAATATCGATGTCCTCCAGCACGAAAGGGCCTTCAGAATAGCGGTAGCATACCTTCTGCAGGTTCAAAGCGTCCAATGCAGCACCCCCAGTTGGGCAGCGACCAGTATCGTTGCTGAAATGAGATATGCTATCGCGAACACAACATCCCTCCCCTTTGCTTTCAATGGGGTGGCTGAACGGACCTCTCCGTTATATCCTCTGGCAAGGAGGGCATTATAGATGTGGTTGGCCCTGTCGTTGGCCCTGACGAAGACCATTCCGATCGTGTTTGAAAGGGTGGTGAACGCCGACCTGTCTAGCAGGCTCTTTCCTCCAGTGAATCCTCTCGCTTTACGGGAGAGCCTCATCCTGCCCATCTCGTCCAGCAGCACGAAGATGAACCGGTAGGTGAACATCATCAGGTTGCACATGAGCGGCGGGACCCTGAACCAGCGGAGTGCCCTGAGCGTGTCGAAGAAGGGGGTGGTGGAGACGAGCACCAGCAGCACCAGGATGGAAGCGGAGATGCGCATTCCCATCAGCAGAGCGCTCATCCAACCAGCGGTCAAGAGCAACGCCAACGAAGCGATCAGGATGAACGGGAAGGTAAGGAGGAAGTTGTGCCCGATGTGCCTCATCGGCACTCCCGATATCTCGACCATCATCAGTGCGAACGTGAGCGAGATCCAGACAGCAAGAGGTTCTCTCATGAACGCCAGCACGACGATGAAAACGATGGTCGCTGCCAACTTCACCCTGGGGTCGAAGCTGATCAACCGGGTGCTGCGGGCATACCTATCGATCTCGTCCTGCAAGGTCGGCCCTCCTAGCCTGACTTCTGACCACGTTTTTTGGCCAGCAACCAGAATGCAGTGAATGAGAGCAGCACGGCGACAAAACCGATGATCCCCATGACCAAGGAGGAACCATAGGCGGAACCGTAATCCAGTGGCGCGTTGTAGATCGGCTCGCTCTCCACGATGCCTTCATCTGATGTGGTCCTCTCCAGGCCATCGCCCATTTCGGCGCTGAAGACGTAGAAGCCGACCAGGCCGATGGCGAACACTGCGATCAACACAATGGCGGCCTTGATGTTCTTGCCCATCATGCCAGGGCCTCCTGCGGCCTGCCGATCCTCATCTTGAGCGTCTCCGGTGCTACGCGGGTCAGGAACGCCACGATGCCTACGGTTATGATCGCCTCACCGATGCCGATGAAGAGATGCCAGCCTAACATCGCTGGTACTGCGAGGGACATGGCCATGCCATATTCCCCCCCTGATATCGAATAACTTAAGCCCAGTTCCACCGCCGCCGCGAATGCGCCGAGAAATACTGATGTCCAGGCGGCTGCTGATGTGGCCGGAAGGGCGAACTTGCCACGGAAGACGTATAGGATGCCGCCGGTCACCAAAGGTGCTATGACGGCCATATTGAGCAGATTGAGGCCTAGTGCGGTGATGCCGCCATCGCCGAATACGAGGCATTGGATGGTGAGAATGACCGTCATTACGACGACCCCGCCCCAGGTGCCGAGAAGCAGAACGGCCAAGGTGGCGCCGACCAGATGTCCAGTGGTACCTCCGCCGACAGGGAAGTTGAGCATCTGGGCCACGAAGATGCCAGCGGCCAGGAGGGCCATGAACGGCACGGTCCTTTCGTCCACCGTGCGGCCTACGCGATAAAATGCATAGGCCACGACCGGCAGGGCCAGGATGAACCCGAGGATCCATACCTCAGGCGCCATAAGACCGTCCCAGATGTGCACTTTATTACCCCATGTAACACGAAATCAGATTTAGTGCTACGGCATTAGGGCCAGTGTTATAAAAGGATTGGGAATAGAATGAAGGAGTTTAGGAGAGATTGGGCTTAGTGGTGCTTCGAGCCACAGGCCTGCTTCAGCTTGGTGACATAGTTGCCGACCTTGTCTGGCGGCACTCCTTCAATCATGCGCTTCAGAAGGGCGCTTCCAACGATAGCGCCGTCGGCTCCGGCCATGCGCAGGTCCTGCATCTGCATGAACTCGCTCAGGCCGAAACCTACGACCACTGGCAACCTTCCCGCCAGGTGCTTTGTATGACCGATGAGCTGCCTCAGCTCGGGCTTGATCTGCGTCATCTTTCCGGTCGTTCCGGTCCTGCTGACCAGATAGAGATAACCGGTCGATTCCCTGGCGATGATGATCATGCGCTCAGGCGGAGTGAGCCTGGTGACCATCTGGATCATGTCCAGCCCCTTGATCCTGCAGGCGCGGCTCATGCCGGCTGATTCCTCCAACGGAAGGTCGGCCACGATGATCCCGTCCGCTCCCGCCTCGGCGGCGCGCGTAACGAACGTCCCCTCGCCCATAGCAAAGATGGGGTTGTAGTAGCCCATGAGCACGATCGGTATGTCGCTCTCCGCCCTCAGACAACGCACAAGTTCGAACACCTGGTTCGGTCTGGTGCCTGTCCTGATAGCATGATCGGAGGTGTACTGGATGATCGGTCCGTCGGCCACGGGGTCGGTAAATGGCACACCGATCTCGATGACATCGGCGCCAGCCCGGTCGACCGCCAGCAGGTACTCTAGGCTGCGACCGAGGTCAGGATATCCTGCCGTGAGGTAGCAGACCAGTGCCATGCTGCCGTCGTCCTTGCAGCGCTGGAACATCTGGGGCATGCGCTTCATTTGATCAGCCCCTGGGAATGCACGATCTCCAGGTCCTTGTCCCCGCGTCCGGAGACGGTGATGACCACGACCTGGTCCCTGTCCATGTTACGCGCCCGGTTCACGCCTGCCCATACCGCATGGGCCGATTCCAACGCAGGGATGATGCCCTCCTGACGTGACAGCGTGACGAACGATTCCAGCGCATGCTCGTCAGTGATCCCCTCATACACCACGCGTTTGATGTCCTTCAGATAGGAATGCTCCGGTCCGACGCCCGGGTAGTCCAGTCCAGGTGCGATGCTGTGAGCCGGCTTCACCATCCCGTCCTCGTCCTGCAAAAGGTATGACTTGCAGCCTTGCAGAACTCCGACAGTGCCAGCGGTGAGCGTGGCCGAATGAACGCCGGTGTGTATGCCGTATCCGGCCGCCTCCGCACCGAGCATGTTGACACCCTTGTCCTTCAGGAATGGGTAGAAGGTACCGATGGCATTGCTGCCTCCTCCCACGCAGGCGACAAGCAGGTCTGGGAGCTTCCCCTCCATTTCCTTAAGCTGCGTGCGGATCTCATTGCCGATGACGCACTGGAAGTCTCGCACCATCTCAGGATAGGGGTGTGGACCACCGGCCGTTCCCAGCATGTAGTAGGTGGTCTCGACGCTGGCCGCCCATTCCCTCAGCGCCTCGTTCATGGCGTCCTTCAAGGTGCAGGAGCCGGTCGTCACCTCATGCAGCTTCGCGCCCATGAGCTTCATGCGGAAGACGTTCATCTTCTGCCGTTTCACGTCCTCGGCGCCCATGAATATCTCCGCTTCCAGTCCAAGAACGGCCGCTGCCATGGCCGTGGCGGTGCCGTGCTGCCCAGCACCGGTCTCGGCGATGATATGCCGCTTGCCCATGCGCTTTGCCACCAGCGCCTGACCCATGACGTTGTTGAACTTGTGAGCGCCGCCGTGGCAGAGGTCCTCCCGCTTCAGGTAGATCTTCGCTCCGCCGGTCGATTCAGTGAGCCTCTTGGCATAATAGAGAGGGGTCGGCCTGCCGCCGTAGTGCTTGTGATACCACTCCAGCTCCTCTTGGAACAACTTGTCGTTCTTGCACTCCTGGTAGACCCGTTCCAGCTGCTGCAGTGCCGGCATGAGTATCTCCGGCATGTACTGCCCGCCATACTCGCCGTACCTTCCTTTGCGCGACATTTCACTTCCTCTTGCTCTCTTTGATGAACTGCTCGATCAATTGCACGGATTTGGCCCCGTTCTCCTCTACGCCCGAGGAGACGTCCACTACTGCCGGCTCGACCTTGCTCACGCCCTCGGCGATGTTGTCAGGGCTCAGGCCGCCGGCCAATACCACTTCAAATGGGAAAAGGAAGTCCCTGGCTTCCCTGCACATGTACCAATCGTTGACGACCCCGCTCCCTCCGCCCTGGGGGCTGGGGGAGTCCAATAGCACCTTGTCGACGATGTTGGACAGCACCTTAAGCCGCATCATGTCGAACGGCTCCTCCACGGTGTACAGAGCCCAGACCTCTATGCCCAGCACGTCCTTCAGCCGCCTCAGCTCCATCACGGACAGGTTGGAATGTACCTGGAGGATATCCGGCCTCAGCTCCTTGCATAGCTGTTCCAGGCGTTGTGAGTCCTTCGACGTGCTGACCAGGACCTTCTTCTGGGTCGTCAGCGTCATCAGCTCCTTGGCCTTTTCGACGTCCAGGCAGCGAGGCGACTGAGTCTCCAGGATGAATCCTACGTAATCGGCCTGCCTTGCCGCCTCCAGATCATGGCGGGAACGCATCCCGCATATCTTCACCTTGGTCATCGGGGGATCACCAGTTGATGCAATCGTGACATTGGGTCGTAGCAGGAGGACAGTTCCGTTCCGATCAGGACGGCGTCCGCTCCAGCATTCCGCACGTCGATAAGGTCGTCCCGGCAGCGCAGGCCGCTCAGCACCACGATCGGTCTGGGGTCCTCGCGGATCAATGGCAGCACTCTGACGCCGTGGCCGTGATGGACTCTCAGGTCGCGAAGGTCGCGCTGGTTGACACCGAGGATATCGGCCTCGCTGTTCATGGCCTCGAACATGTCCAGGGCGGTGTGGCCTTCCAGCAGCACCTCAAGACCGAGGTCGTGCGCCAGCTCGATGAGGTCATCCCTCCTCCACTTGCCTTCGTTTCCGGGGTATGCTCCTTGTATCATGAGCACTGCGCTGGCTCCGTAACGAGCGGCGGCCTCGATCTGCCGTTCGGAAACGATGAAGTCCTTCATCAGCACCGGCATGTTGTCCCAGCGGACCAGCTCGATGTTGTGCATGCTGCCGCCGAACAGCTTCGGCTCGGTGAGGACGGAGAGAGCGGCCGCGCCGCCCTTCACATAATCGTTCACCAGCTTGATCACGCTGTGCGGCGAGATGATGGAATTGGACGGCGAGGCCACCTTCAGCTCGGCGATGATGGGAAAGAACGGATGCCTTTCTATGCCGAGGGTGAGCGGCCAGCGGGTAGGGATCTGCAGCGCGGGCAGGGAGTCATAGTAGCCGGACAGCACCAGCTCATGAGCTCCCTTAACCATCTTCCCAAGCTGGTCGAAAGTCCCTAACAATCGCTCACCTCGTGCTGATCTCCCTCAGGTGGTCCAGTTTCTCCGCGGCCTTCCCGGAGCGCAAGACATCGCGCGCCAGGTCCAGGCCCGTCGGGATGTCCTTCGCCGCTCCGAACGCGTAGAGGCCGAAGGCGGCGTTCAGGGCCACCATCTCGGATCTCGGTCCCTCCTCCCCCGCAAGTATGCTCCGGGCGATCTCAGCCGACCGTCCGGGCGGCTGCTCCGCCACGTCCGCGGGGCCAGGAACCTCCAATCCCAGGTCTTTAGGCGTTATCTCGTATTTTATAATCCCGTTGTGGAGGACCTCTGCCACATATGTCGGGCCCAGCGGCGATACCTCGTCCATGCCTGGCGAGCCATGCACGACCAATGCCCGGTCCACTCCGATGCCCTGCAGGACCGGGGGGATGATGTCGACCAATCTTCCATCGTACACGCCGATGAGATGTCTCTTCCTCGCCTGGACCGGGTTCAGGAGGGGGCCGAGGATGTTGAAGACCGTCTTCCTCTTCAGGTCTCGGCGCACCTGGGCGGCGTTCCTCATGGCAGGGTGGTAGATCGGGGCGAAGAGGAATGCGAATCCGATGTTGTCCAGTGCGTACGAGGCAACTTCAGGGCTCATATCGATCTTGACGCCCAGCTCGCGCAGTACATCGGCCGAACCGCACACCCCGTTGGCCGAGCGGTTCCCGTGCTTTGCCACCGGTACGCCAGCCGCTGACACCACCAGCGAGGCTAGGGTGGAAACGTTGAAGGTGCGGAACGAGGCTCCGCCGGTGCCGCACATGTCCAGGACGACCTCGTGCTTCGTCGGCAAAGGAACGGCCGCCATCTGGAACGGACGCAGGAAGGCCAATATCTCTTCAGGCCTCTCACCCCTGTCGCCCATCTCCACCAGGACGTTGCGCAGCCTGGTCTGGTCGACCGTGCCCTCGCACACGCCCCTGGCGATCTCCTCCATCATCATCTGCGCCATCGGTCGACCTCATTTCGCCATTTCGATGAAGTTCGCCAGCACCTGCTTGCCCGAAGGAGTGAGGACCGATTCCGGATGGAACTGTACGCCGTAGATGGGGAAGAGCTCGTGCTGCAGCGCCATGATCAGGCCGTCCGGGCTGTATGCGGTTGCTCGCAGATTGTCCGGCAGCTGGGAGACGACCAGTGAATGGTAGCGGCCCACCGGCAAAGGGTTCGGCAGGCCGTTGAAGAGACCGGAGCAGAAGTGCTTGATCTCCGTGACCTTGCCATGCACCGGGACCGGGGCCTTCTCCACCTTACCGCCGAACGTGGTGGCGATGCCCTGATGGCCCAGACAGACACCGAGCGTTGGGACGTTCGGCGAGATCTCCTGCAGCACCGCGCCGCAGATGCCGAAGTCCCTCTTGTTGGTCGGATGGCCGGGACCAGGGGAGAGGACGATCGCATCCGGGGCGATGGAGCGAATGTCATCGATGGTGACCTCGTCGTTCCTTCTCACGATGCACTCGGCCCCAAGCTCTCCCAGCATCTGCTTCAGGTTGTAAACGAACGAATCGTAGTTGTCGATGAGAAGCACCTTCATACGTTCGCCTCCTTGTTGGTGGCGGAGCGCTGCAACGCCGCCACGACCCCTTCCAGCTTGTTCTCCGTCTCCACGAACTCCTTGCTCGGGTCGGAATCGTACACGATGCCTGCGCCTGCCTGGATGCGGATGCGGTCCTTGGCGACGAAGGCGGAGCGGATGGCGATGGCCGAGTCCATGTCGCCGTTCAATGAGATGTAACCGACCGCTCCGGCGTAGGGCCCGCGGGGGCGCTGTTCCAGCTCGGCAATGATCTCCATGGCGCGGGGTTTCGGTGCACCGGAGACGGTACCGGCCGGGAAGACGGCGGTGAAGGCGTCCATGGCGTCCAGTCCTGGCGCTAACGTCCCCTGCACCTTCGACACGAGGTGCTGCACGTGGCTGAACTCCTCCACCTGCATGTACTCGGCCACGTGGACCGAGCCTTCCTCGCACACCTTGCCCAGGTCGTTCCTGGCCAGGTCGACGAGCATCGCATGCTCGGCCTTCTCCTTCTCGTCCGCCCGCATCTCCTCCTTGTACCTGCGGCGCTCCTTCATGTTGGCACCTAGGGGGCGGGTGCCGGCGATGGGGTAGGTGAAGACCTCGCCACCACGTACGGTCACGAGCGTCTCCGGACTGGAGCCGAGCACTTTCCTCTCGCCGAAGTCGAGGTAGTACATGTAGGGGGACGGGTTCACCTGGCGAAGCTCTTGGTACAACGCCAATGGGTCGCCGGTGAAGTCGATCTCCTTGGAGCGTGAGACGACGACCTGGAACGATTCGCCCTCGGCGATGCGCTGCCTGGCCGATGAAACGTTTCCCTCATAGCGGGGCCTGGGGCACTGGTCATGGGTGCGGCCGATCAAAAGTGGCCTGCGGACGGTCTTCAGGTCCATCGAGTCGAGCATGCGGCGCAGGTTGTCGGTCCCATCGATCGACATGTAGTAGCATTTGAACTTGGAATGGTCGAAGACAACAGCCTCCTTGTAGAAGCCCAGCTCGTAGTCTGGGAAGGAGGGATCGCGGAGGAACGGTACCTTTTCCTCCAGGTAGCGGGCGAACTCGTAGCTGAAGTAGCCGACCAGGCCGCCCATGAACGGGAACATGCGCTCGCTCAGCTCGTTCTCCTCCATCGCCTTCTTGATGGCGCCTATGGGGCCTTCCTTGGAGTATTCAGGGGAGCCAGTCACTTTTCCGTCATCGCAGCGCAGCACGAACTTGGGGCAGCAGCCGATGAAGGAGTAGGAGACGGTCCGCTCGGCGCCGACCGCGCTTTCCAGCAGGAAGGAGGTGCGGGCCCTCTGCGATATCTGGCCATACAGCTCCATCGGTGTGAGGTTGGTCTGTAGGTCCTCAATGTGAACACGGGGTGAGTCTGACATGATGATTGGAGTACACTAATGATTATATTTAATCATTGTTGTATAAGATTATACATTGATAAACAAAAGCATGATGCCAATGAACATAAATATGCATAATTTACAAGAGAACGTTGATGCCCAGCGCCACGACCAGCAGGTTACCGATCACGACAGAGGCGATCATGAACCGCTTCGATAGATGCTTTCTGGCGCCTGCCCCGATGATGGCAAGGAACGTCTGCCAGCTGAGCGATGCCAGTGTCACACCGGCAACGAACAGGATGCAATCGGTGAGGGTATAGCTGAACACTCCCCCATTGCCCATGATCAGTGCCAGGAAGTAGACGACGGTGAATGGGTTGAGGATCGTGATGGCCACGAACTGAAGGAATACCTTGCCGTCCTTCGGTGCCGCCTCCTCTGTCTTCGCTTTCCGTCTCAGGCTGAGCACACCGTACACGCCCATGGCGATCAGCACGCCCCCGCTGGCCCATTTCAACGGCGTCTCATAGGGCAGGAGGATGCCGACCACCGCGGCTCCGGCGAAAACGGAGATGACGGCGCAACAGAAATCCACGAAGGCGGTCCCCGCTCCAGCAATGAAACCGGGGCGGAAGCCCTTCTCGATGGCCAGGTTGACGATCAGCACCGACACGGCGCCGATGGGCACGGCCACTCCATAGCCTGCGATCAGACCGTCCACCAGCGCGTTCATCGCCCCGACCGAACGATGCCATCATATTTACATCGAGCGGAAGGCTGACATAGCGCCTCCTGCCTTCACGGACCAGAGGGATCGAATGAAGGTCGTCGCATTCAATGGAAGCCCACGCAAGAACGGGAACACCGCGCAGTCGCTGCAGATCGTTCTGGAGGAGGTCAAGGCGGAGGGGATCGAGGTCGAGCTGGTGAACATCGCTCAGGAACACCTCGAACCATGCCACGCCTGCGGCGCCTGCGGACGGAACAAGGACAGGAAGTGCATCTACGACGACAGGCTGAACGAGTACGTGGAGATGATGGCCAAGGCCGACGGCATCCTGCTCGGCTCACCAACCTATTTCGGCACCATGTCCGCCCAGATGAAGGCCTTCATCGACCGGGCCGGGTTCGTCAACCGGGCCAACGGCGACCTCTTCAAGCGGAAGGTCGGGGCGGCGGTGGCGGTGAACCGCCGGGCCGGCGCCATCCAGGCGTTCAGTGACATGAACTACTTCTTCCTCATCGGCCACATGATAGTGCCGGGCAGCAGCTACTGGAACGTCGTCAACGCGCTCAAGCCAGGCGAGGTCCATCTGGACGAGGAGGGCGTGAGGACGATGAAGGACCTGGGAAAGAACATGGCTTGGCTCATCAAGAAGCTGAATGCGTGAGGTTCAAATACCTCGCCCTCCGTGAAAACCGTCGGTAGAGATGGCAGAGGTAAAGAAGGAGTCCAAGTGCCAGATCTGCGACTCGTACAACATGAAGGGCATGTGGCAGTGCGAGTGCGGCGTGATGAACGTCTCTAAGAACATGAAATGCTGGAAATGCTCCCTGCCGCGTAAGCAGGACGAGTGACGCGGACCGAACGTTCTCAGGAGGCCAGGTGTCCCTTGAGCGTAGCATAGTCGACGTTCAGCTGGATGACGTCCCCCACGACGCCGATCATTTCGGTCCTGATCTTGATCTGGGCCGCTCTGAACAGGCCGCCCTTGACCTTCAGGTCCTTGGCCGCTTCCTTATGCAGGTTCACCAGGAGGTCGTTCACCTTCCAGTCGGCGGCGTTGATAGTCGCCCCGATGAAATCCCCGATGTGCCTTCCGTCCTTGGTTATGACGTTCCGCTTCACTATCGTCGACAGCTCTATCGGCATCGCATCCCTTCGGGGAAGTTACCCGCTTATTAGTTTTTAATTGTTGTGTTAATATCTTAATGAAGGAAAAATTGAACTGCCCTGGCGCAGATTAATTAGTTCGGGAGAACATATACTGTTCAGTTCGGTGACATGGCAGGACAGGATTGGCGGCGAGAATATCGGAGCAAGCTCTGCAAGGCGGAGGAGGCGGCGAGGTACATACGCCGCGGCGACACGGTCTTCATCGGCACGGCATGCGGGGAACCGCAGGCGCTGGTCAAGGCGATGATCTCCGAGGCGGAGCATCTGGCGGACAACGAGATAGTGCAGACGCTGTCGCTCGGCCTGACCCCATATGCCGAAGAGAAGTTCCCGGACCAGTTCCGCATCAACGCCCTGTTCATCGGGCCCAACATGCGCCAGGCCGTTAACGACGGCAGGGCCGATTACACTCCGATCTACCTTTCAGAGATCGAGCAGCTGTTCGAGAACGGTGACATCACCATCGAGTCGGCGCTCATACTCGTTTCGCCTCCGGACGAAGAGGGTTACTGTTCCTTCGGGGTCAGCGTGGACATCACTAAGAGCGCGGCTGAGCATGCGGACCAGGTCATCGCGGAAGTGAACCCCAACGTTCCCCGCGTGGGCGGGGACTCGCTCATCCACATCAGCGAGATCGACCACATCGTCGAATCTAACTTGCCATTGTTGGAATGGACCCAGGAAAGGGAGGAGGACCCCGAGGTGCTGAGCCGCATCGGCCGGCACCTGGGAGAGCTGGTGTCCGATGGGGATACGTTGCAGATAGGTTACGGCACCACACCCAACGCCGTGCTCAAGTACCTCAACAACAAGAAGGACCTGGGCGTGCACACCGAGATGTTTTCGGACGGCATCATGGAGCTGACCAAGGCCGGCGTCATCACCGGCAGGAAGAAGACGCTGCACAAAGGGAAGATCGTGGCGTCGTTCATGATGGGCTCGAAGAGGCTCTATGATTGGGCGAACAACAACGACACCGTGGAGATGCATCCCTCGGCCTACACCAACGACCCTTACATCATCTCCCGCAACGACGGCATGGTGTCGATCAACACCGCGTTGGAGGTGGACCTCACCGGTCAGGTATGCGCCGATCAGATAGGCCATAGGTTCTTCTCCGGTCTGGGCGGGCAGGTCGATTTCACCCGGGGAGCGGCGAAGTCGAAGGGTGGCAAGCCCATCATCGTCCTCCCTTCCACGGCCATGGACGGAACGATCTCGCGCGTGGTGGCCCACCTGGAGGAGGGGGCCGGGGTCACGACCCCCAGGGGCGACGTGCATTACGTCGTCACGGAGTACGGCGTGGCTGAGTTGCATGGCAAGAGCATCATGCAGCGGGCCATCGCCATGATCAACATCGCCCACCCCAAGTTCCGCGATGAGCTCCTGGCCCATGCCAAATCCCTGCACCTGGTGTACGCGGACCAGTCCGACCTCGCGCTCAAATCGGTCTACCCTGAGCAATATGAGATGGTGGCCAGGCTGGCGGACAAGGACGTCTACTTCCGCCCGGCGAAGGCCACGGACGAATCCATGCTGCACGAACTTTTCTACTCGTTCAGCGACCAGACCGTCTACCAGAGGTACATGGCGCCCAAGAAGCGCTTCTCGCATGACGAACTGGCGAGCATGGTGAACATCGACTATACCATCAAGATGACCATCATCGCCCTGGTCAAGGAGAAGAGCACCTGGAGGGCGATCGGCCTCGCCACGTACGACCTGGACCGGGAAAGGAACACCGCCGAGGTGGCGTTCATCGTGCACGACAAATATCAGGGGAAGGGCATCGGCTCGACCATGATGGAACAGCTGATCAAGATCGGCAGGGAACGGTCCATCAAGGCGTTCACGGCCGAGACGCTGTCGGCCAACGTGCGCATGCTGGAACTGTTCTACCGCACTGGCCTGAAGGTGGAGACCAGGCTGGTGGAGGACACCTACCTGGTGAACATGGACCTGTGGGCCAAGTGAGGCCATGTACGGCAGGTCTGGCTTGGACGGAAAGGTGGCATGGTGCCCGGTATGCGGCTACCCCCTGGTGCCTGGCAGCATCTCCTTGGAATGTCCGGCGCACGGAATCATGATGACCATCGAGGCCATGTACGCTAACGGCGGGGACGCGGTGTGCAATGGCTGCGGCAGGACCGTCCGCAAGAACTACGTCTTCTGCCCCTTCTGCCGCCATCCGGTCTCTGCGCCGTGACCGTTCCGGATATGTTCTAATGGTAGGAGGCCCCAATACTTATCGGGATGTTCACATGAGGACCGTAACCACGATGGACGGCTATGGCAAGTTCTGCCCCATCTGCGGCATGCCGATCGCCCCCCAGGGTATGCTGACCGCCTGCGTCGCGCATGGCACCATCATGTACCTGGAGGAGGCGATGGCGGACCAAGGCGACGTCACCTGCAAGGGGTGCGGCAACACGGTCCGTAAGCGCTACGTCCATTGCCCCTACTGCAACAAGCTGGTAGAAGAATCGCTCAAGGAATGACGTTCTAGAAATCGAGGTTGTACAGGTCGCGCATCATCGATGCCAGCGCGGCCTGAGATTCCTTCACCGGTTCGGTCGGAGCGGCCTCTTCGTTCAGGCGGCTGCTCAGAACGGCCCCGGCCATATTGCTCTGCGGGTCGTAGAACGAACGCAGGTGCACGTCGAAGCTGAGATACATGCCAGATGCGTGGCGGAGGTGCAGCTCGATGGTCGCCGACCTCCTTTCCATGGCGGCCTCGTTCAGAATGTCGTAGAGCTTGCGAGCCTCGCCCGGGGCTAGGAAGTCCTCTATGGACCTGCCCATGAGCTCCATCGGGTCGCGTCCGAGCGCCTCCTCGTGGGATTTGCTGGCATAGGTGATCGTTCCATCCCCGTCCACCTGTAAAAGCAGGTCGGGGGAGTTGTCGGCCACGTCGTTCCCGCAGAAGGCCAGATAGTCTCCCTTCGGGGTCTTGCCGCTCCTTTCCGAACCGACGCACCACACCATCGCCACCGGCGACGACTCTTGCGGCGGGACCGGGATGAAATTGAGCCTGCGCCCGTCATTGAGGTGCAGACGCACCACCTTGTCCGGACCTTCCGACTGGGCCATGTTCAGCACGTCGGAGTCGAAGCGCTTGGGGTCGGAGAGCAGGGAGTAGATGCGGGGCAGAAGCTCCACAGACTCCTCGCCGGCCGGGACGGGGTCCAGGCCGAATAGGTGCATGAACTGCCGGTTGCAGGTGAGTATCTCCCCCTTCCAGCCGACGGACATCATCGGGACTGGCATGGAGTCGGCGGTCATGCGCATGAGGCGCTTGCACTTCTCCATCTCGTCCTCTTCGCTCATCTGCGCGGTGATGTCATTCCCGACGCTCTTCATTCCAGTGATCTTGCCGTTCTCGTCCCTGGAGGCCTTGGAGGACCAGGCGATCCATACCGGCTCGCCGTTGCTCTTCTGGTTCTTCACCACCACGGAGTTGAAACGGTCCGGGTCGTTCAGCCAGCCGTGCCTCATGCGGACCAGGTCCATGCGGGAGTGGTCCGAGAGCGGCAGGATGGTGCCGATCAGGTTCTTGCCCACCACTTCGTCGGAGAATCCGAAGAAACGGCGGGCGTAGCGGTTCATGAAGGTGATCTGACCTCTGATGTCGGTCGTGACGATCAGCGAGTTGCTGTTCTCCAAAAGGTCCTGGTACTTGTGCTCGCTGATGCGGCTGGCCTTCTCCGCGTTGGACATCTGGAAGAGCTGCTTGACGGCGTTGCCCAGCTCCAAGCACATGCTCCGGGTATCGGTGCCCTTTTGCAGGTAGAGGTTGGCCCCAAGGTTCAACGCCTCGGTTACGACCTCCTCCCTGCCTTTCCCGGTGAATATGATGAATGGGGTCTGGTCTCCCGCCGTCCTGATCTTCTTGAGAAGCTGCAGCCCGTCCATTCCCGGCATCTGGTAGTCGGAAATGATGATGTCGTACCGCTTCTTGTGGATGTGGGAAAGCAATTGCGATGCGGATGAGCAGGTCTCCACGGCGATGCCCCCGTCCACCTCGAGGAACTCCTTGACGATCTCCAGGAGGTTGGGTTCATCGTCCACGTATACTGCCCTTATCATTCGGTACTTCCCCTAATTTAGGAAATATGTACAATTTACGATAATATATAGGGGGCCGAGCAAATTACCAGGATTGATAATCTGGACCGTCCCGCTGGACGTGCCAGCAGGGGCCTGCTACGACGTTTCACCTCTCTCTATCCTGAGAACAGGCCCGCCATCATGGAGTCCACGATGAAGCCGGAGAGCGCGCCGATCCAGACCAGGATCACGAAGTGGATGGCCGCGGTGGCGATATGCCCTCCCTTGATCAGCGGCAGCATGAGGGACGAGAAGAACGCATGGATGATGATGACGCAGACGACCATCATCTTCAACGGTTCGACGCTGTAGCTGGCATTGAACATGGTGCTGAGGAAACCTCCTCCGAAGGCGGAGGTGTCGCCCAGGTCCAGGGCCGAGACGGTGCTGCTCATGTACTCCGTGATGGCCACTGTGACCCACATGGTGAACGCCAGTGCGACGGCCACACCGTACAGCACACCGAGGAAGTTGGAGCTGATGGTGACGCGCTTCTTCCTGATGGCCAGGATCTTGAACATGTTGTTGCTGATGAACATGCTCGTGGCGTCGGGCTTGGAACCGCTCAGCACGCACTGGGTGTAGATCGAGCTGAACTTCTTGATGGTGTTGCTGCCGGTCTCGCAGGCGAAGTGCATCCAGGATTCCCTGGGGTTGATATGCATCGCCAGGCGGCGGGACAGGTTGCGCACCATGTTGGTGAGCGGTCCGAACTTGTGCAGCGCCAGCTTACGCACCGATTCGGCCATGGTCTGGCCGCTGACGCTGGACGACCGGCCTAGGGAACGTATGAACGCTCCGAAGACCAGGTCGCGGTTTTCGATCTTCCTCTCCTCCCTGAATATCAGCACGCCCGGAATCAATATGGGCAGCGATACCGTGGAGGCGAAGAGCATCCAGGGCAGACCCAGCGGCAACAGGAAGAACGCAAGCACGGTGCTTCCCAGGAGGGCTATGAACACGGACACCACTAGTATGCGGTCCGTATCCGTTAGGAATCCTCCTTTCTTTTTCTGGCGTAGGGGGTACCATATATCGTCCTTGGGCACCTTAGATAGGATCAGATATACGAACGCCCCCTCCAGAATAGCGAAGCCACCGATGATTCCGTACATCAGGTAGTCCACTGAGGTCTGCCCCAGAAGAGGGATGATGGCCACGAAGACGCACACGAATATCAGCGAGGTGATGATGCCGGTGAACATCTCCTTCAGGAAGTCGATGTCCTTCAACGACGCCTCGCACTTCAGGACGTACTCGTCCATCATGATATCGTGCTCGTTCTTCATGAACCGGTCCAGCTTCTCGCCCACGTCGATCGAGTGGGCCAGGCGGGAGTAGAAGTCGTTTTCCATCTTGCTCGGCGAGCGGGCCGCCACGAAGCGGCACGACTCAGCAGCAGAGACGTTGTACTGCTTCACCAGCCGGAAGATGCGTTGTGCATCCTCGGCCAGCGGGCCGTACTCTTTCTTCAGTGATAATATGTAGAATATCTTGTCGAAGCTCATGTCCGAGGTGGACAATGCTGCGATCTCGGTGACGAACCAGGACATCTGCCGGTCGATCTTGATCTTGCGCTGGGACGCCAGTACTATTGGCCAGATGATGACCACAACGGTGAGGAAGAGGGGCAGCGCCAGCATGGTGTACAGCGTCAGCGGCTCCAGGAACGGGGCCAGATAGACGATCATGACCAGCGGGGCCACGATGCCCATGCCGATGATGGACGCGGCCAGCATCATCATGTACTGCTTCTTGTCCATCTCCATGATGCGCAGGGCTTGGCTGTACTTCATCCAGAACACCTCAATAGGTAAACGGCAGGGACTCCGGCCCCTTCTCATAGTAATCGTTGAAGATCTTGACCACTTCCTTGTAGCCGACGATGTTCAACTCCACCATCTTCTGGATGATGCGTTCGCGCTTCTTCAGTTCCTTGTAGATGTCCTTCTTGTCGACGTAACCATGCTCTGCCGCCACCCTGTTTTCCAGGATGTGCGAGTTGTTCATGCCGCGGAAGAAGTGGCGGTCACGGGCCGGGTCCCACTTGAACACGACCCTGGTCATGATGCCGCCGACCTCACGGTTGTAACCGACGAACTCTTCCACGTGGGTGATGCGCCTCAGCTGCCTGCCGTGGACGTTCACTGCGGATTGGAAGAGGATGACGTTGACGTTGTCGATGAAAGAGAGGGGGATGTTGACCGGCTGGCCGGTCATACGCTGGATGAACTTGGAGGAGGTGGATGCGTGGAAGGTGGCGATGACCGGGATACCGGTCTGCATGCATTGGAAGGCGACACGCGCCTCCTCACCACGGATTTCACCGATGACGATGTAATCAGGACGGGAACGCAGCGCGGCCCTGAGCAGGTCGAACATCATGACCCTCGCCTCTTCCGGACCGGACTCACGCGTGACGCAGCGCTGCCAGGAACGCTGGCACGGCTTGACTTCTGGAGTATCTTCCACAGAGTAGATCTTGCCCCTGTGGTCGATGAACACCAGGATACCGTTCAGGGTAGATGTTTTACCGGAAGCCGTTTCTCCGCAGATCATGACGTTCTGCTTGTTCTCCAGGCATAACCAGATGTACGCCGCCACTTCAGTGGAGAACGTGCCGAACTTCACCAGCTGGATGGGCGAGATGGGCTCGGCGGCGAACTTACGGATGGTGAAGCTGCTGCCGCGGGCGGATATCTCGTTCGAATAGATCATGTTGATACGGGAGCCGTCCGGCAGCGTACCATCGACGATGGGTTTGGACGCGGATACAGGTCTGCCCATGCGCTCGGACATGGAGATGAAGAACTCGTTCAGGGCGATCTCATCCTCGAAACAGATGTTGGTCTCCAACGCATACTGGAACGCCTTATGGGAGACACGTATCTTCGACGTTCCGACCAAGTGGATATCTTCGATGTATGGGTCGAGGATGAGCGGCTCGATCGTGCCGAAACCGACGATGTCCCTGTTGATGTAGTACTTGAAAAGGTCGTACTCGCGGGCGGAGATCTTCAGCTTGTCTCCGCCGGTGAGGAACTTGGAACCGGGCAGCTTCTTCAGGAACGCCAGGTTGTTGTTGTCCCCGCCGCTGCCGACGTCGACGACCTGGTCGAACAGCTTGCCCAAGATACGCTCCAGGTCTTCCTTGGTTTCCGACGATTCCTCGTTCGAGGCCTTATCCAGGATGGCCTCCTTTATGGCCCGCAGCCTATCCTTCTCGTAGTCGTTCAGCTGCTTTTCGATAGAAGTGTAAGAGTTCTTGTGGGCGTTGATGTGGATATAACCGCTACCGCACTTGTAGATGAAATTGCAGGACTTGGGATCGGTGACTGACTCCTTCCTGAGGTCGTTCAAGTCTTTGACTGAGAGTGCCTCATAATATCTAGGGAGCTTTCCCGTCGTCTTGGACAGCTCGTCGATGTAATCCTTCAGATTAGGATTACCTGCTGCCGCTTTTGTTAGTCCATCATCCATACTACCAGGTGCCCGTCAGTAGTCATTGGATTCGAAACTGTTGCTTCAATCCTACTGTCTTTTTTGGTTTGCTTATCTCTTCGAGCTCAGCCAGACACGTCGGTGATCTCGATCACCAGGCCGGATCTTGCTTCCACTCGGTACTTCATGGTGTCATCGACTTGACCTCTAGCCCTCAAGAACCTTTTGACATGAATCTCGCGGGTGATTCCACCTCCGCCAGTCTTCATGTTCATGTTCAGGAACACGTCCGAGGCCAGTCTCAACGGCTCAAACGATGGTATGCCAGCTTCCGCCGTCATCACCACCGTCTTGTTCATCTTGGTGATCTTTTTCATGAACCCCATCATGGCCATGGCCTGATTGTCGTCCAACTTTCTGTTCACCAAGGATGAAAATGAATCAACGATGAGGATGTCGCGCTCATACAGCGCGGGGGAATTGACCAGCTTGTCAAGGAAGTCGTCCCTGGCCATGCTGTTGCCCAGCAATGGGTACACAGGCATGAACGACAGCTTGTTGCTCAGCAGGAACGGTGCGATCCTGTACTCCAGGGAGTACATCTGGTCGATGAACGCCTTGATCGTCATCTCGGTGGAGACGAACGTGACCGAGGCGTCGTTCATAAGGAAACCATATGCCAGGCGCTGGCTCAGAACGCTGCGGCCCGAGCCTTCCGGGCCCTCGATGTAAACTACAGAACCTTGAGGAACGCCTCCTCCGAGCTTCATGTGCAGCTCGTCCGCCTTGAGATTGATCGGGAAGATGCCCGGCTTCCTGTCCTTGTTTGGTTCTGCCATTTATGTTTCCCCGTTGTGCCCTATCAGGGGATGCGGAAGTCCAGTTTGTCATAGATTCCGCTCGGTGTGATGATCTTGACGTAATGGTCGCCGCTCGCCAGCGGTTCGACGATGTTGATCTTGAGCGTGACAGACGGCCCCCAGCGGCCCTGGCTTTCGCCCATGACCTGCATGAAGGTGTCGTTGACTAGTATGCCGTCCAGAACGACGGCCAATGTGGTGGGGAGCAGCAGCGTATCGCCGGTGTTCTCCACATAGATGGTGAGGTTGTTGCCGGTGTACGGCATCATGGTGGGGTCGTTGATTATGCGCAGCTCAGAGTTCATCCGATTCTCCACGTTCTTAGAGGATTTGTCGATGGACGAGGCCATGTCGAACCCCACGCTGAGGAATACTCCCGCCATCGAGGCGGCGATGAGGATCGCGGCCACGAAGAATATCATGTGGGTGACCGAAGTGTCCGCTGCCATGTGCCTTCAACCCCTGTAGTACGCTGAGGCCCAGCCGCTTGCCGTGACCTTTATCCTAGCTCCGTCCAGGTCGGACAGGCTGGTGATCGTGAGCGTCTCCTGGGGCGCCCACAGGTTGGTGCCGGTGATGTTCTCGACCGACATGCTGTAGAATGACTTCTCCAGGTACGTTCCGTTCAGGAGGATGTCGATATCCACCAGCTGGATCGTGCTGGAGCCGCTGTTGAGCAGAACGATCTGGTCGGTGCTGGTGTTGACAGAGACGAGAGTGATGGACATATCCCTGATCTCCTGCTGCCGGTCCAGGTTCTGCTGTTGTGCGTTGATCGTCGCCGATTGATAGCTGTCGATGGCTCCGAACACCACTCCGAATAGGATCACGAAAGTGGTGAACAGGATGGCGGCCGCCGCCGACACGCTCATTCCCATCTTAGTTCACTTCCATCAGCCGAAGCTCCTTGAGCCATCGGTCCAATGCATCGAACTCGGCATCCGCGACCTTGATCCCCTTCTGCTTCTGCATGAATATCTTATCCATCTGATATTCGATGAGCTTGTAGATCTGGTTGATACAGAAGAGGTCGGTGCGGTAGGCTGACGCAGAGGACGGTCTGGGCTGCGGCACATCGTTGCTCGGCATGCGCAGCTCCGGCTCCGACATCATCGGCATCGTCGGCCTGATGTCGATCGTCTCCGGTTTCTTGGCCTTCTGATTGTTCATTACCACAGCCTCGAAATTATCCTGCGGTCTCATCACCATGTCCAACGGGTCCTCGGAATCCTCGAGGCCGCCCAGTGACATCTCCTTCGGAAGTTCGGGAAGCTTCTCTTCCTTGGCCGGCAGGGCCGGTCCCTTGTTCTTGCCGTCTTCCACGAAGGGGTTGTACTCCTTGCTCACCGCCTCGTAGATGCACAGCAGGCTCTTCATGGAGTCATTGATCGTCCCGATGTCGGTCTTGATCTGCTCCATATCGTTCTTGACGCTCTTGCTGGAAAGCTGCAGCGTCTCGACCTGGCCCTTCAGGTCCTCGACGGTCCCGTTGATCTCGTTCATCTTCTCGTCGTTGCCCTTCAGGCCGCCCAGCAGGTCGTCCGACCCGCCCAGACCGCCGCCGAGGCCTCCGCCGAGACCGCCTCCCAAGCCGCCGCCCAGACTGCCGCCCAGGTCTCCGCCCAAGCCGCCGCCCAGACCGCCGCCTAGTGATCCACCAAGGGATCCTCCTGCGCCGCCCAGGCTTCCGCCTAGGTCGCCGCCGGGCTGTGCCAGGCCTCCGTTCAAGGAGCCGCCCAGCTGCCCTTCGAGTCCGGACCCTAGATGCATAGTGTCCCCATCAGGGATGTCCAGGTCCGCCCCGATATCTGACAGGTCCTCCCCGCCCTTTTTCTTCTTTCTGAACGATAAGATGGCTAGAAATGGGAAAAAGGCAGGTAGAGGATTCATGCGGTTCGTAGTCGTAGCATCACTCTCCTTTCCTCTTGAATATGGAAATTAAAGGGTTTGAGGGGGTTTGGTCCGTCTCCACTTCATCACGCCAAGGTGATGTAGTCGGCCGGGAACGCCTCACCGGTGGTGAAGGTGATGTAGCTCATCTGGCCGTAGGCCGGGATGATCTTGATCTCCACCGTCTCGGAGAAGCCGATGTTCAGGCCGGTCGCAGCGTTGTGGGACACGTACAGCTTCAGCAGGTCGCCCTGACCGACAACGTGGGAGCTGTCAGCCCATGGGTAACCGGAAGCGTCCTTGATCCTCTCGCAGCCGAAGGCGGTGCCGTTGGTGACATCTGCCCAGGCGTTGGTGCTGTCGACCAAGCTGAAGGACATGATCTTGGTCAGGGATGCGGTTGTGACCTCGACCATCACGTTGTCCAGGTTGATCTCAGGGCTGCCGGCCGCCAGGCGGACGAACAGGTAGGTCTCAGTGATCTCGAGCTTGTCAGTTCCGACCATACCGACCACATCCTGCACGACGAATCCGGATGCAACGTTGTTGATCGCCTGTTCGCCAGTGGCCTGGGCCTGCTCGCGAACGGTGTTCGCAGTGCTGATCAAGACAGACGCGGCGACCGCGGCCACAAGGACCATGGCGATGAATATGATCATCGTACCGACGCCCATCTCGGCGCGCTTGTCGTTCTTCATTTTCAACCAGTTCTTGTTCATGGTTTTCCCTCTTTGCAGGCCAGCCGTTCCACTAGACTAGTGAGACTGCACTAACCCGTATCAGGCCCCTTGCATGAGGCTCGTTGCGGAACCTCAGTATGAGATTCCTTGCCCCTGCAAGAGTATGATTAGGAGTCGCCTTTAGGGTATAAAAAGAACTCAATCCGGCAATCAGGCGTGATAATTAAAATTGATAATAACGCAAGGTGAAAATCGCTAGCCAGATTGTTTGTAAAAGCTGCGGTTTATCATTTCTTGAATCAAGATTTGGCGTATGCGTCCGTAGTGGTCATTCCGGACGCTGCGACGTAATCTCATCTATCCAAGACTTATTATGGGCCTGTAGATAGGCAGTTGTATTTGGACGTGCGACGGGATCATTGAGCTCATAAGGTTGGCAGATCCATCGTGCATGTCCGCGCTCATAAATGGTTCACAGAAAACTAAAATTGGGGGTGGGGCAGGGAATGGCACTCCCCCGCCCGTATGCATAAAGGGAATTGAAGGGGTTTGATATGGTTTAGCTCATCCTTGCTTACGCGAGGGTGATGTAGTCAGCCGGGAAGGCCTCACCGGTGGTGAAGGTCACGACGCTCATCTGGCCGTAGGCCGGGATGATCTTGACCTCTACCGTCTGGGAGAACCCGATCAGCAGACCGTCAGTGTTGCCGAGGTAGATCTTGGCCATGTCCCCCTGACCGAGCAGGTGGGAGCTGGTGGACCAGGTCATTCCGCTGGCGGACTTGACGCTCTCGCAGCCGAACTCGGTGGAGTTGGTGCAAGCGGACCAGGCGTGACCGGACGAGACCTCGGCGAACTTCAGCATCCTGTAGGAGTCGCCAGTGGTGATCTGCACCATCACGTTGTCCATGTTGATCTCAGGGCTGCCGGCAGCCAGGCGGATGTACAGGTATACTTCCTGGATGTCAGTTCCGGAGGATATCTTACCGACCGTGTCCTGAACGATGAATCCTGATGCAACATTGTTAATAGCCTGTTCGCCAGTGGTCTGTGCCTGCTCGCGAACCGTGTTCGCAGTACTTATCAAGACAGACGCGGCGACCGCGGCCACAAGGACCATGGCGATGAATATGATCATCGTGCCGACGCCCATCTCGGCGCGCTTGTCGTTCTTCATTTTCAACCAGTTCTTGTTCATTGTTTTAACCCCATGATGTTTTCAGGCCAGCCGTTCCACTAGACTAGTGAGACTGCGCTAACCCGTGGGTTCCTGGCGACGGCACCGGTACCTTATTGCTAAGGCCCTAGTCCTCGCAGGTCGTGATAATGAACTTGCCTTTAGGGTATAAAAAGGACTCAATCCGGCTATCATGGGTGATAATAAAAAATGATAACGATGATAATACATCTGGCTCGTGGTTTTTCTCATTTCGCGGAATGAAAAATTCGAGGCAAAAGTGATGTTGAAAAGGCATCTTTTTCTGCCATTTCTTATCGATCAATAAAATCAATCCAGATATCGGATTTTTTATCATTTTTCACAATCACGGGCGATAGCAATTTGAGGTTACGGTGCGGCCGAACCCTTGAAACTCTACTTTAGTGCATCCTTTTCTGCGAATGACCGGGCAGAAAAACTCTCAGGAGGAGCTCCGATGTAAGTAATCGCACAGAAATCCTTCCGTTCTGACCCTCGCACATCAATATGACTATCTCTCAAACGTGGTTGCGAGGAGGGATGCCACTAACGTCGACCGATCGCTTCCTTTCCCCCTCCAAGTACATCGATTGGCAAGAACCGACAGTGAAAGCGATGGCGGAGAGGCTGGCCTTGGGGCTGTCAAGCGACGAGGATATCGCCAAACGCTGCTTCATCTACGTAAGGGACGAGATAAGGCATAGCATAGATCACGACACAGGGCCAGTAACGATTAGAGCGTCCGACGTGCTTCGTTACAAGGTGGGCTTCTGCTTTGCCAAGAGCCATCTGTTGGCCGCCCTGCTGAGAGCGAACGGAATACGTGCCGGGCTATGCTATCAGCGCCTGACCCTGGATGATGCCGGTAACAAGTATTGTTTACATGGCCTGAACGCTGTGCTGTTGCGCGATCACGGATGGTACAGGATCGATGCCAGGGGGAACAAGGAAAACGTCTGCGCCGACTTCTGTCCTCCGAAAGAACGTTTGGCCTTCCCCGTCAGCACACCAGGCGAGGTCGATTTTGCAGGGATATGGGAGGCACCAATACCCACCATCGTCCGATGCCTTACTACGTTCAAGACCCACGTGGAGGTCCTTGAGAACATACCAGATGCGCGGCGGATCGAAATCGGACCGACCCTAGATACGATCTGGAATACTGATTAAGCATTCAAAACAATAGAAAAGGGATAGATCAAATCTTCAAGATCAACGTACTACGATGACGACGCAGTTCGTGTTCTTGATGACGAAGTCGCTGGTGCTCTTGGAACCGCCCAGCAGGCCGCCCCCGCTCTTCTCCGGGTTCTTGCTCAGCACGACCACATCGGCCTTGATCCTGTCGGCGGCCAGGGCGATCGTCTCCATCGGATCTCCGGCCTCCAGCAGGGTGGCGACCTCGATGCCGATGTCGGCCCCGCGGATCTTCAAGCGGCCCAATATGCGCATGCCGTTCTTGATCTCCTTGTCCTTCTCCTCTCCGGACTTAGGATCTACCACGTACAGCGCCACGAAGGTCGGCTTGAACTGCTTGTAGAGGGCGAAAGCGTACTCTACCGCCTTATCGGACCATGGTTTCCCATCGGTGGCGACTAGCACACGCATCTTCAAAACCTCTCAAGCTTCGCTGAACTTGTAACCCTTTCAACGCCAAGGGGATTTATTGCGTTTTCGATTCCGCTATCAATAAGCATACTGGTGAATTCATCACTTCCAGCATAGAAAAAATGACCGGACGATGGATAAAATCGCCTCATGCCAGCACCGCCTGACCGTTGCGGACGTCAATGTGGGCATGACAGATCTCGCCGTCGGTATGGTCGTAGAAGAGGGTGAACTGCCACATGCCGGCGGGGATCGGTCCCGAGGTGCTCTGCACCCGGACGATGTCGCCGTAGTTGATGATGTGCGGCTCGCCCATGTCTATGATGGATATCCAGATGGTGTCGTTGAAGGAGAAGATGTTGGGCGCACCCTGCTGGAACTCCCACGTCTGGTTCTTCCCGTCCGGGGTGACGATCTGCAGGGCGGAGTAGTAGAACGGCACCGCCGTATCGATTATGCCGAACTGTACCAGCAGCTCGGTGCTGCTGGCCAGCGTGGGGCTGCGGAACGCCCCGGCCGGTGTGCTCTCGCTCGAAGGCATGGAGAAGTACTCCTCCAGGCTCGGCAGTTTGTTGCCGTCCACGAATATGCGGAAGGTCCACTTGCCCAGCTCCAAAGGCTTGGTATGGTAGAGGGAGAAGGCGTCGTAGGCATCCATCTCGCAATCGTAATCGTTGTCGAGCATTGTGACGGTGGTGAGCGTGAGCCTCTCTCCGTTCGTCATGTAGGACCACCTGTCCGTCTCCAGGTCTACCGTCGTCACCTCGGTGTTGTCGGGCGAGAAGATGACCATCTGACATCTGTCATAGCGGAGCCCGGCCGTGGACGCGTCGAGGGTGAGGCGGACCTCGTTGGCCGAGATGGCATCCACAGTAGAGATCGATCCCAAGAACGCGGCGGTCTCGGTGCGCGGAGGGGGCAGATGGGTCAGTCCAACGTACGCCACCCCTCCGGTAAGGACGATGATGACGATGATGGAGGTGACGAACACGATGTGCTTCATTTCGATGCCCTACTGCCGGGCGCCTCGCATCAAAGTGCCCCGAACTTCTCCAGGAGCATCGTCTGCGACTCGGGGTCGGGCAGGAAGACGAAGCATCCCTGGTAGATCTCGTTCTCGATCTGGAAGCTGGTCTTCAGGACGACCACCAGGTCAGAGACCTGTGCCACCAATGAGGCGGGGTACTGCAAGATGGCGCTGAGCATGTCGATGGCCACCATGGGCGGGGACGGCAGAACGGTCGTGCCGAGGAACTGCGCCATGGCGTTCAGGTAGGCGGAGGTGCAGATGTTGCCCATCTCCGAGATGGCGCCGAGGCTCTCCTCGTCCAGCTCGGTCGGCATGGGCCCCATGTGCTCCAGCATGCGGGAGGACAGCCTGATGGCCGTGTCGTAGGACATCAACATCAGGAAGACCCCGGTGCCGCGTCCATATGTCTGGAACAGCGTGGCCACGGTCTGTTGCTCCCATGCGCCCAACTTCTCCGGCATCTGCTCGGTCTTGCATACGATGCAGTCAGGCACGTCGATCATGACGGGAGCGCGAACCAGGCTAGACATGGCCGTGCTGGCATGCGATGCGCCGATGTTGCCGGCCTCGCGCAGCGCGTCTATCTCTATCTCCTGGAAACTCTGCTCCCCCTCTTCGGTCTGGAACTCTACCATGGCGAAACCTCACATCACTCCGAACTTGGCGAACATCTCTGCCTGCGAATCGGCGTCCACTCCGAACTTCTTGAAAGTGAGCGCCTGCACGTCCTTCCTGGGAAGGAACATGATGAAACCGTTGAACGACTTCAGGCCGTCCGCGAACTCCGTCTCGATGACCGCGGCGTTGGTGGAATTGAGCATTGCCAGCGAGGCAGGAAGGTTCCCGATGGGAACCTGCTCCACGCTGACGTTGGGAGGCGAGGGCATGAGGTCCATCTTGAGGAACCTGGAGATGGGGTTTAGATATTCGCGGATGCATATGTCGCCGATCTCGACCAGCGCATCTGGGTCGCCCTCCTGCAGGCGACGGGCCACGTGCTCCTTGCCGAAGACCTGGTCCGACAGCCAGGTGGCGATGGCCTCAGAGAAGACCATGAGGATCTCTCCGCCCTCCTGGGCGTTCACATCGATGCGCACGATGACGATGGTATCACCGGGCTTGGCGAAGCGCAGGGGCAGCTCCTTGAACGGGTCAAGGTGGCAGTACGTGACCGCTATGGCGATCTCCTTCTTGACCAGGTTCGACAATGCCGTGCTGGCGTGGCTGGCCCCCACGTTCCCCAGCTCCTTCAGTGCGTCCACCTGGAGCTCGTCCAGGGGCAGTCTCTCTGCGCTCTCTAGGTTCAAATGAATGCCCCCACATCTAATATCATCGCTACCTTTCCGTCGCCCAATATCGTCGCTCCGGAGAAGTAGCCAGTGCTACGCAGTCCCCTGCCGACGTTCTTGACGACTATCTCTTGCTGCCCGATCAGGCGGGAGACGAGCAGGCAGGCCCGGTTCTCGTTCTTCTCCACGATGATCGCCGGCATGTCCTTGGTCCCGTCGGCCATCAGGCCGCCGAACTCCGTATGCACGTTGAGGACCGGCAGTACCTCTTCCCTCAGGCGGAACATGCCGTGACTGGCGACCTCATGGACGTTGTCCATGGGCACTTTGACCGTCTCGCGCACGTTCTCCAGCGGGATGGCGTACTTCTCGGTGTTGATCTCCACCAGCATGGCGCGGATGATGCTCATGCTCGGCGGGAGCTTCAGCGTCATCTTGGTGCCCTTGCCTGTCTCTGATTCGATCTTGACGAAACCGCCCATGCCCTCGATCTTGGAGCGGACCACGTCCATGCCCACGCCCCTGCCGGACACGCCCGTCACCTTCTCGGCGGTGCTGAATCCCGGTAGGAAGATGAACTGGATGATCTTCTTGTCATCCAACTTCGCCACTTCCTCAGGCGTGACGAGGCCCTTCTCGATGGCCTTCTTGGCGATCTTCTGAGGATCTATGCCCTTACCATCGTCCTCCACGGTGATGACGATGTTGCTCTGCTCCTGGAAAGCGGACAGGATGAGCTGGCCCTTGGGCTTCTTGCCCACGGCGACACGGTCGGCCGGGGCCTCTATGCCATGGTCGATGGAGTTGCGCAGCAGGTGCACCAGTGCATCGCCGATCTCGTCCAGCAGGCCGCGGTCTATTTCGATGTCGTTCCCCTTCATGATGAAGTCGACGTCCTTGCCCAGCTCGTTGCCGGTGTCTCGGACCATGCGGGGGAACCGCTTGAAGATAAAATCCACCTGCACCATGCGGGTGCGGAGGACGATGTCCTGCATCTGGGTCATGAGGCGGGAGTTGTTCTGCAGCGACTGCTTCAGTTCACGGTGCTTCAGGTCCGCCGCGATCTGGTTGATGCGGATGTTGTTGATCATGATCTCGCCGACCAGGTCCAGCAACGAGTCCAGCAGCTTGCTTTTAACCCTGATCGTGGAGGAGTGCGACTGCGCCCCTCCCTTGGCCTCGCTCTTGCAGGAGCTGTTCTCCTCCTCGGCCTCCTCCTTGGGAAGCTCGAACTTGGAGGCCTTCGATTCAGCCACGCCGATGATGTCCATGGCAGCCTCCATCAGCGCCGCCTCGGTCTCGGCCGATGTGACGATGAAGGTTATCTCTGGCGTCTCGTCGGACACCTTCTCCCACTCCGGGTACATGACCAGCAGTTCTCCGGCAGAGGAGAGGCGCTTCTTCAGCTGGTAAGCCCGGCCCTCGCGCATCTTCAGGTCGTTCTCGAAGATCGCCCTGACGGCGTAGACCGGCTTCTTGTCCTCAATGGCCTTGGCGATCGCAGCCTTCTGTTCGGTGGTCAGCTCGACCCCGCTGGTCGGCGCCTCCGCCTTAGGTTCTGCGGTGGGGCACGGTCCCTTCGTCATGTCGAAGGCCTTCATCTTGGCCACCACGTCCTTTCCGCTGGACGAGACCGCCTGGGTCGTCTCCAGCTCATGGATCATCGATTCGATGGTGTCCAGTGCCTGGAAGAATATGTCCAGTAGTTCCTTCTCGGGGGCCCGCTTCTCCTTGCGCAGGACGTCAAGGAGGTCCTCCATGACGTGCGCTACGGACTGGATCGGCTCCACGCCAACCACTCCCGCCGTCCCCTTGACGGTATGCAGGAAGCGGTATGCCTCGTTCATAGCGGCGTCATCGTAACCTGATTCCTCCAATTGCAGGAGGATCTTGTTGACGGACTCCAGGTTCTCCTTCGCCTCTTCTATGAACGCTTCGACATAGCTGGATTTGTCCATTGGGCCCACCTTTCGATCTAACGGATTACTTCGCCACCTTCAGGGCGGCCTTGAGCAGATCGTCTGCCTCGAACGGCTTGACGATATAGTCCTTGGCGCCGTTCTCCATGGCCTGGATGACCAGGTTCTTCTGGTTCAGCCCGGAGACCATCAGCACGGACACGCTCGGGTCCAGGGCCTTGAGCTTCTTCACGCCCTCGATGCCCGTCTCGCCCGGCATGACCACGTCCATCGTGACGAGGTCAGGCTTGAGCTGGGGGTACATCGTGACCGCATCGGCCACGCACTTGGCCTGGCCGACCACGTTGAATCCGTTCTTTGTGAGGACGTCCCTGATCATGTTCCTCATGACCATGGAGTCGTCGACGATCATGACTTTCTTCGGTTCGCTCATGCGTCCACTCTCTCAATCGATGCCGCTTCAGGCCACGCCTTCCGCGTCATCATAGTTCTCTTGGTCGTCCTGCTGCTCGACGCTCTCCTGCTCCTCGTATCTAGCGACCCAGCACTCCTCGGGAGTGCCGTTCCATCGCTCGCCCATTCTGACCTTCTTCATGGTCAGTTCGAGTTTCTTGTGGTAGGAAAGCATTGCATCTCGCCTCAGGTCAAAGACCAGAGTAACCGCTGCATCAGCTACCCTTTACCAAGAATATAAAAAGCGAAGACGTGGCAATCATCCTTGATAATCTGGTCAGATGGGGTTTGGGTGTCCCGGGACTTATCGCAAATGATAATTGCGTCCGCACCGGGATCATTTCTTCTTCTGCCTGAACTTGCCCATGGGGACGAATATCTCGAAGCGTGCGCCCCTCTCCGGGTCGCCCGACTCCGAGATGTCGATCTGGGTGGCGAACAGGACCTCCCTGACGAAGTGGAGGTCATGGCCGTTCCGCCCGTTATGCGAATATTCGAATATCTCCTCCTTGGCGGCGGTGGGAACGCCGACCCCGTCATCCTCGATGACGATGTATCCGCCCTTATCGCCCACGAAGAACTTCACGTCCACCTTGGTGACCTTCTTGCCGTGCACCAAGGCGTTCTCCACCAGCTTCGGCAGTACGTTCACCGCCAGCGGGTCCGCCAGTATCTCCACGCCGTCGATCTCTCCGGACGGGTCCACATCGTCGCCCATGTTGCTGGAGACGATCTGGCACATGTCCTGCAGGGAGATCCACCGGGGCTCTGCCTTGCCGATCATGGGGTAGAACTTGGACAGCTGCTCCCACTTGTCGGCCGCGCTCATGATGGGGAAGGGTAGCTCCTCTTCCTCCTCTGCCACAATTGGAGTGCAGACGACCTCGGCCACCGCTCCCAGCGGCTCCTGCTCGATATGCATCCCGAGCGATTCGTCCGGCGCCGCCTGGACATTGAGGGCCAGGCTGCGCAGTATGAACAGGAACCCGGTCATGACACCGTCGGCGTTCAGCACCGGCTCCACGTCCATGGCGGTGACATATTGCGTAAGGTCCTTTGCGATGAGATGTAACTTGACGTCGCTGCAGCGTCCATGCTGCCTGACGTTGGACAACAGTTCCTTGGCCGATTCCTGATCGAAGTCGGCCACGATGTGCATCCAGCCGGGCTTTCCGCCACCGATGTCGAACAGCTTGGTGGCCTTCTCACTGGCGAAGCTGACGGTGTCGGTCTCGTCCAGCAGGAACGCCGGGTCGGGGAAGGCCTCCATGAGCTTCCTGCCCAGGTCCTCCGTCGCCAGCAGCCGCTTCTTCATCTGCAGCTTCTCGGTGATCTCCTCACCGTGCACCTGGCAGGTGTCGTTGTCCATGCTCACGCCGGTCATGTGATAGGTTCGTCTATGCCCTTCGGTGTCCCTGATCTCCAGGTCGAACTGGCCTCCGCAGGGAGCATCGGTCCGTTTGGCCGGCCAGCCGGGGAAGACCTCGGACACTTCCCGTCCGATGACGTCGTCCCACTTGCGGCCCAGCAGTCCTTCGATGACGCGGTTGCAGTAGGTGATGACGCGGCTTTGGTCCAGATTGAGCAGCAGGTCCGGTGAGTTATCGACCATGCGCTGGTAGAGGTCGACGGCGGGAACGTCCCGCTTCTCCCTCGGCCCGACCATGGTGCAGATGCCCATGACCAGATGCCCCTTGTCGGTGGTGATGGGGTGCACCTCCACCTTGACCGCGGTGGACGAGCCCGACCTCTTGGTCAGGACGGTCTCCACCTGGTTGTTGAGAATGAGCATGTCCTTGTGGTTCAGCTTCGACACGACCCTCTCATAGATGTCGGTGAAGCCCTGGCACAGCGGGTCCAGGTCCGGAAGCGCGCGGCCGATGGCCTCGGACGGCCGGATGGAGGTCATCTCCTCCATGGCCTCGTTCCACTGGATGACCACGCCGCTCTCGTCCATCATCCACACTCCGTCATGGGTGTGCTCCATCAATGTGCGGAAGGCATGGACCATATCGACCAGGGAGCGCTCGGCCCGCTTGCGGTCGGAGACGTCCCCGCCGGCGATTAGGTGGCCTGTGGGCAGGCTGTTCTTGTCCGGCAGCCGCTTGATGTCCAGCTGCATGTATGCCAGGTTACCGTCGGCCCGGATCATGCGGACCTCGGCCCGATGCACGGCGCCGTCGGTCTTGGAGAGGATGTCCTTCAATTTGACGTGGTCCTCGAGGTCGACGAAGTGGAACAGGTCGAGGCCTGCCATATCATCGACGTGGTGGCCGATGAGCTCTCCCAGGCCCTGGGATGCATATATGATACGGTGAGTGGAATCGATCTCCCACAGCAGGTCGGGTATGTCCTCCATGTGGAGGTCCGGCCTGTTCTCGGATGGTTCCATGCCCATCCATCTGCCCTGGGAGAACACCTGCTGGAAGGTCCAGACGACGCAACCCTCATAACCTTCCACGGTGGCCTTGGTTCCCTGGCAGAGGAACTTCCTTCCGTCCTTCAGGTCCATGCTGAACGGACCGCCGGATGGATCGCTGAGGCGGATGGCCTTCTCCACGAAGGCGTGGTGCTCCACCACATTGAGAAGCAGAACGCTGAGCAATGTCTCGGGTGTGACGATATCCTTGGCAGGGTCTACCTTGAATATGTCAAGGAAACGCTTGTTCCATGCCACGATGACCCGGCCGCTGCCGACCACCAGCAACGGAGCCGGCACATCGTCGATGGCCGAGATCAGCGATGGCACCTGGGCCGTCGCCTCCTCCTTGCTCATCAAAACGGAATCGCTGATGTCGCGGGCGGTCCACATGATGCCCACGATGCCGCATTCCTCGTCATGCAGCGCTTCCACGCTGATGCTGAGCCAGCTGATGTTGTATACTCGATTGTAAGCGCGAACCACGATGTTCTGGAAGCGTTCCTGGCCGTCGAAGAAGTTCTGCCTGACCCGCTCCAAAAGGCGCTCCGATTCCTCGCCGCTCGAGATCATCGTGCCCGCGATGCTCTTACCGATGGCCTCGTCGCCCAGGCTGAGGAACTGCTTCGCCCTGTCGTTGATGAAAGTGATCTTGAAATCCCTGTCGGTCTGCACCACGATGCGCTGGTCATCGATGCTGGAGGCGTATTCCTGCTCTGCCTCCTCGTCGATGCGGACCCCCGCGACGCGATTCTTGATCCCCTCTATGAAGTCCCTGAAGCCCCCCTTGCGCTCCTGAGTCTCCTCAGCCTCCAGGCTAGCTTCGTCGATGATGTAGTCCAGAGGCTCCTCTTCCTGCGTCTCCTGCGCTTCCTGGGCCTCGGGCTCCTCTTCTTCATTTTGCTGGATCTTGCGCCATCTCAAGGGGGCAGACCTCCAATGAGCGTACACTGGGAATGCGGGCGATAAGCCTAATGTCCGCTCGTTGTTCGTTACGGCAGACGGGGTCTCTTTTTAAAAAGCTCCCTTCCTAGTTACCAGAAATGATATCGTGCACGAGCTGACTGGAGACATCGGCCAGCAAGAAAAATGGAAGAATAGAATGAAAACGTTTGGACGAAATCACTTCTTCTTCTCGTCCTTCTTTCCCTTGCCTCCGCAGCCACATCCCTTTTCAGCCATTCAGATTCACCTCCTATGACTTAGGGTATCGAGTCATTCACCACATATTTAACAATTATACCGGAACCCGCCGGTTCCCTGAACCCTCCAATTGAAGTGGTCTCTCCAATTATGAATGAAATGTGCGATGAGAAATGACATCTCGCCGTGCTCGTGGAGATGTGCCTCAACCAAGTGGCGATCAAATTATTAGGAGAAAGGGTGGGGAGAGAATGTTGGAGGATCCTCTCCCCTCGGTTTTTTATCTTCCAGGAGTTGGAGTCCTGGAGGAGTCTCTAGGGGTGTCCAGTTCAAAAACCAAAGACTGAACGGAACGAGGCCATTAAGTTCCCCCTATAAACGCTTAACGTTAGCTCGTTCCGTCATTTTCGAAGAATTTTCACTTTTTCATCATGCGCTTGTTCTCCGCGACCAGCTTGTCCACTACGGCCGGGTCGGCGAGGGTGGTCGTGTCGCCCAATTCCTCCGATTGACCGGAGGCGATCTTGCGCAGGATGCGGCGCATGATCTTGCCGCTGCGAGTCTTCGGCAGGCCCGAGGCGAATTGGATCACGTCGGGCGCGGCGATGGGTCCGACCATTCTGCGCACGTGCAGGACGAGCTCCTTCTTCAGCTCGTCCTTCTCCTCGATGCCAGCCTTAAGGGTGACGTAGGCGTAGATGGCCTCTCCCTTGATCTCGTGAGGCATCGGTACCACCGCCGCCTCGGCCACCTTCGGGTGGGAGACCAGCGCCGACTCGACCTCGGCCGCGCCGATCCTGTGCCCGCTGACCTTGATGACGTCGTCCACGCGGCCCATGATCCAGACGTACTTGTCCTGGTCCATGCGGGCCGAGTCGCCTGTGAAGTATACGCCGGGGAAGCGGCTCCAATAGGTCTCCTTGAACCTCTCATGCTGACCGTAGACGGTCCTCATGATGCCAGGCCAGGGCTTCTTGATGACCAGATAGCCTCCCTCGTTCACCGTCGCCTCCTTACCGTCCTCCTTCAGGATGGCCGGCTCGATGCCGAAGAACGGCCTGGTGGCGGAACCGGGCTTTGTCACCGTGGCTCCAGGTATGGGGGTGATGAGGTGACCGCCGGTCTCGGTCTGCCACCACGTATCGACGATGGGGCAGTTCTCGTGGCCGATGTTCTTGTGGTACCACATCCAGGCCTCGGGGTTGATCGGCTCTCCGACAGTGCCGAGCAGGCGCAGGGAGCTGAGGTCCCTGCCGTTGGGCCACTTCTCGCCCTCCCTCATGAGGGAGCGGATGGCGGTCGGGGCGGTGTAGAACACGTTGACCTTGAACTTCTCCACGATCTGCCAGAAGCGGTCCATGGCCGGGTAGGTGGGGATGCCCTCGAACACGATCTGGGTCGTGCCTGCGGACATCGGTCCGTAGGTGATGTAGCTGTGACCGGTGATCCAGCCGCAGTCGGCGGTGCACCAGTAGACGTCCTCGTCATGGTGGTCGAAGACGTACTTGAAGGTCAGGGTGGCGTACACCATATATCCTCCAGTGGTGTGCAGCACGCCCTTCGGCTTGCCAGTGGAACCGGAGGTGTAGAGGATGAACAGCGGGTCCTCCGCATCCATCCAGACCGGGTCGCACACGGGCGAGGCGGTCTTCATCTCCTCATGGTACCAGGTGTCCCTGCCCTCCTCCATGACGACCTCGTTGCCGGCCCTCTTTACGACGATGACGCTCTTGACGGACGTGCCCTTCTCCAGGGCCAGGTCGGCGTTGGACTTCAACGTTACAAGTTTTCCGCCGCGGTGGTTCCCGTCGGCGGTGATGAGCACCTTGCACTCGCTGTCGGCGATGCGGTCGCGCAGCGATTCGGAGGAGAAGCCACCGAACACGATGCTGTGGATAGCGCCTATCCTGGCGCAGGCTAGCATGCTGAAGACGAGCTCCGGGATCATGGGCAGGTAGATCGAGACACGGTCGCCCTTCTCCACGCCCTTGCTCTTCAGCACGTTGGCGAACTTGGAGACCTCATAGAGGACCTGTTGGTAGGTGAAGGTGCGGACATCCTCGTCGTTCTCTCCCTGCCAGATGATGGCGGCCTTGTTCTTGTTGGGGCCGAGGGCATGACGGTCGACGCAGTTGTAGCAGGCGTTGAGCTTGCCTCCCTCGTACCACTTGATCTTGGCCTCCTTGACGTCCCAGGAGTGAACGTTGTGCCACTTGGCGAACCAGTGGAGGCAGTCCGCGTGCTTTTCCCAGAAGGCGGCCGGGTCCTTGATGGACTCGTCGTACATCTTCTGGTACTGTTCCATCGACTTGATGAGCGCGCGCTCGCTGAACTGCTTGGGCGGCTCGAACCTGCGGTCCTCCTCCATCACCGACTCGATCGTCTTTTCGCTCATGCGATTTTTTCCTCCATTAGCCCGTGAATTCTATGAAATGGTTGGAAGATATTGTTTGCTCGGCAGACATAATAGCATGCCTTTTTTAAGAGTTTCGAAAAGCGCATCAAGAAAACATTCATAATTATACTTTTCGAATTATTTCGACGATAATTGTCGATTATTTCGAAAAATTATAGTGATTTTGCGAGAAAATACGTACGATTTGCGGGATTATCCGCACGACTCCCGCAGAAGTGCATCGGAATTCGTATGAGGGTTATGGGAATCCCTATTTCGAGGTAAACAATCATGGTCATCAATCGTTGAGACCGCCAATATGCTGGATAGAAAAATGGATTGTCTCGGGCATCGACTCGCGACGATGCCGTCATCGACCCTTGACGATTATCTCCTGCTCTTCGCCGCCTCTATCGTGCTGGCGCTGGTCAGCACGACCTTCTCCTTGTCGATACGGGAGGCGAGCTGGTTTATGACCAGGAACGCCACCAGGCCGACCGCCGCGGAGACCAGTATGACGGAGATGTTCACCGCGCTTTCCCCGATGATGGCCGGACCGAGCGCCATCGAACCGAAGAACATCACGAAGAAGGCGATCATGCTCACCATCGAGCTCGCCCTCATGTCCATGACCAGCGTGGTATAGCCGATGATGCCGGCCATGGCCAGCGTGAACAGCGGCGTGGTCAACAGTATCTGCAATGCTATGATCGCCGAAGGCAGCACGATCTTCGACGCGAAGATCATCGGCACCATCATGTAGATGCCGATGGCCAGCATGGCGAACGGCACCGAAATGACCGTGACCGCGATGAGCTTCCCGGTCCACAGCGAACGCAGGCCGAGCGGGGTGCAGAGCAGGGATTCCATGATGCCCCCGAACTTCTCAGACTGGAAGACGCCAGATGTGAGGATGTAGGCCATCATTCCGCCCATCAGGGGGGCCATGGTGAATATCTGGGCGGTCATGAACTGCTCGGTAATCATGTCGGGGGACAGGGAGCCGATGCTCATCAGCGGGTTGATCAGCCCGAACCAGAGGGTGAAGAAGAGGGCCAGCAGGATGGTCTTGCGGCTGTTCAGCATCTCCCGCAGCTCCTCCCTCGCCACGATCTTCGTCTGCGCGTCCATCCTACGCACCTCCCTTGGTGCTTCCGACGGTCCTCAGGTAGATGTCCTCGAGAGAAGTGTCCACGGACCTTACCTGACGTATCCTCACTCCCTTCCCCGCCAGAAATGCGATGAGGTCGGGGGAGTCAGCCGTGGCCACCGGGACCACCAACATGCGCCCGTCCCTCTGGGTACCGGCGTAGGAGGACAGCGGCTGAAGTAACTGTTCTGCCTTCTGGGCGTGGGCATCGTCCTCCATCTCGACCTCCACCTGGGGCTTGGCGAAGTTGCTCCTGAGGGATTCCAGGTCGTTGCACGCGCGGATGCGGCCGGCGACGATGATGCCGACATGGTCGCAGATGCGCTGCACCTCGTCAAGGTTGTGGGTGTTGATGAAGATGGTCTTCCTGCCCTTCTTGGACAGGGAGATGATAAGCTCCCTCATGGCATGCTGCGCCTCCGGATCGAGACCGGATGACGGCTCGTCCAGGAACAGGATCTCTGGCTGGTGGATGACCGCCCTGGCCAGACCGATCTTCTGCTTCATGCCCTTGGAGTACTTGCCGACCTTCTCGTCGGCCCGGTCGAGAAGACCGACCATTTCCAGCGTCTCCTTCACGGCGCTGTCCACGTCCTTGACCCCATACAGCTTGGCGAAATAGGACAGGTTGCTTCTGGCGCTGCGGTTGAGATAGAGGCCGTTGTTCTCCAGCATGACGCCGAAGCGCTTCATCTGCTCCCCGCCGTCAGTCAGCGGGACCCCCTCCACCAGCACCTCTCCGCTGTCGGGGCGGAGAAGGTTCAGCATGATGCGCAGGGTGGTCGTCTTGCCGGCCCCGTTGGGACCAAGGTAACCGAAGACCGAACCCTGCTTCACCGAGAAGCTCACATCCTGCAAAATCTGACGCCCCTCGATGCTCTTGGAGACGTTCATCACCCGGATCGATTCCATTTCATTTCACCGATTCCAGGCCTTCTGGCAGGGCATCCTATGTCCTGCCAAGACGTGTCCTGGATGGACCGCTCCGAGATTGTCCCAGCTATATCAAGCTGTTGCAGCTTCTAAAAAATGATGTGCTGGAAGGTGCCTCAGTCCTCTTCCCTGATGAAGATGCCCTGGTCGATCTCCTTGAACGCCTGTTCCACCTCAGCATCGGTGTTCATGACCACCGGGCCGCCCCAGGCGATCGGCTCGCGCAGCGGTCTGCCCGAGGCGAAGAGGAATCTTGCCGCCCCCCTCCCAGCCTTTGCCACGATCGTATCGCCTTCGCCGAAAAGGACCGTGTGCTCGTCCAGCCCTACCCTTCCCGGGTCCGGGCCGAACGTGGGCCTGCCCTCATACACGTAAGCGAAGCAGTTGATGCCCGCCTTGACCTTGTGCTCGAAGGCCGCCCCCGGCCCCATATGGACATCGAACAGCTCCACCTGTATGGTGAGATCGCGCATCGGCCCCTCGACCCCTCCAAACTTTCCTGCGATGACCTTCACCTCGCATCCCTCCGATGGCCTCGCGATGCCGATATCATTGGCCAGGATGTTGTTGTAGCGGGGGGCCATCATCTTCATGGCACGGGGCAGGTTGACCCACAGCTGGAAACCGTTCAATATCTTTCCTTGAGGCATCTCCTCGTGCATGACCCCGCGGCCGGCCGTCATCCACTGCACGTCCCCCACATTGACGACACCGGTGTTCCCGCTGGAGTCGCGATGGTGGATCTCTCCGGCCAGTATGTACGTGACCGTCTCGATGCCCCGATGAGGGTGGAGGGGGAAGCCTGGACGGAACTCGCTGGGGGCGTTGGAGCCGAAATGGTCCAGCAGCAGGAACGGGTCCAGCTCCTTGGCCTCATCCCGCCCGAACGCCCGTCGCAGCCTCACGCCCGCGCCGTCGCTCGTCTCCATGCTGGATAGCACTCTGGTGACTGATCTGATCATTGTCATGGAAGGAAGCTTGTCATCCTCGGGAATATATCACTGCCGATTGCTCAAGGCCGATCACTTGTGGTTCGCCTTGGCCTTCCTTCTCCCCTTCCAGTTCCGGCTGTCAGACCTCACATACATGAAGAGCGGGATGGACGACAGCTGCAGACCGACCGCCAGCACTATCATGGACGGCATGGACAGGTCGAACAACAGGCCGATGAGCACGCTGCCCGAGAACCACGCTATGCCGAACACGGCGTTGTAGTAGCCGAATGCAGAGGCGCGGCGGCAGTATGGGGCCATGTCGGCCACGATGGCGCGCATGATCGATTCCTGCGCCCCGAACCCTATGCCATAAAGGACCATTCCCACCAGCATCAGCGCAATGTTGCCGGAGAATATCAGCGGCACGAACAGCGGCGCGATGAGCAGCCCTACGATCAGTATGCCCATCCCCTTGTGATCGTACAGCCTGCCGAACACCAGGGCGGAGAGGGCGTCAGCTCCCATGGCCAACGCGTAGAGTATGGGCATGAGGTCGTCGGCCACCATCTGGGTGTCGGAGAGGTAATAGGAGATGATGGGGAAGTCGATGTAACCGGCGGCCACCAGCGCCGCCCCCGCCACGAAGTACCAGTAGGCAGATGGCAACCTCTTCCTGGTATCGATCTTGGTGCAGCTGCCCTCCATGTCCCTGGGCCTGGGGTTGATCTTCCATGCGTAGACCAGGAGGACCATGGCCATCAGGGCCGGTATCGCCAGCACGAGGAATCCCATGCGGTAGTTCCCGCCGATCAGCATGATTAGCACCACTATCATGGGGCCGAGCATCCCGCCGACCGATGACAGCGCCTCCTGGACGCCGTATGCCCATCCCCTTCCGGTATCGACCGATGCATGGGATAACATGGCGTCCCTGGCCGGGCCGCGGATGGCCCGACCGACCCTCTCCACCAGCATGAGCGATACGGCGAAGGGCCAATCCCCCGCGAGGGCCAGGGCCGGCACTGCCACGAGGTTTATGCCATAACCGATGAACGTCAGCGTCCAGTAGCGTCCGGTTCGGTCCGTGACCCAGCCGAAGACCACCCTGAGGCTGTAGCCGGCCAGTTCGCTCAGGCCTGAAATGATGGCCACGATCGCCGCTGACGCTCCTAGCGCAGCGAGGAACGGCCCGGTCATGACCCGGGAGCCTTCGTTGGCCATATCGGCCAACAGACTTACGAGCCCAAGAACGATGACGAATACGACGGCCAGCGGCCATTTCTTCCTTTCCGGCGCTTCCTTCTCTTCCTGCATCCCATCCCTCCATCCCTCCGCGGCCTCGATCTGTCAGACAAATGTCAGCCGTCGAAGCCGGTAGGGCTTGATGCGTTATTTATACCCTTTCTTTGGTAGATGGCCAGATGTACAATTTCTCAGGAATACCAAAAAATTAGTCGGACGTCGATATGAACATCGACAAATGTGGAAGTTCGGGGGATTTGACCCCCTAAATGATTTCAAGCTAGGATGGGGAACCTTTTCACGATGCCCATCTCGCCCC
This sequence comes from Methanomassiliicoccales archaeon PtaU1.Bin124, assembly GCA_002067865.1. Lineage (GTDB taxonomy): Archaea > Thermoplasmatota > Thermoplasmata > Methanomassiliicoccales > UBA472 > MVRC01. Next base: position 183,293 of record MVRC01000012.1, read on the forward strand.
AGCGCTTGCCGCATCCCAGATATTGTCCAGCCTGCACCCTTTCCAGCACGAACAGTGCGAAGATGTAGATGATGTGATCGTCGATGATCGGGTTGTTGGCCGGGGGGATGTTGCTGGACCAGAGCAGGAGCATCAACAATGTTCCTCCGTAGAACGCCAATCTCATCCCTATGCCCAGTATCAGGGCGACGCCCAACGCCAGCAGGGCAAGCATGAAGATAACGTCCACGACCGCGTTCCCTGCGATGCTGTGGTAGAACCCCTCCAACAGGCCGCTCGAGCCATACTTCAGATAGCCCTCGGTCGGCGAGAATCCGTTGATCCAGCCATGTCCTGATTGAGTGGCATAGCCCAGCCCGAACAGCTTGTCCAGGAACGCCCAGAGGAACAGCCACCCGAGCAATATTCGCAAACCTCCCCAGCCCCATTCCGTCTTGAAGGCGGGGACCAGATGACCCGGATATTCGCTCATGAAACTTGCTTGGGAAAAAATGGTATTTAATGCTGTCTTAAAAGGAATGAAGGGGAAAGGGGTTTCAATTCACATGCTCAGGGGGCGGGCAGGCCTTCTTTCCCCGGTTCTTGATCAGCGAGGCCAGGATCGTCACGACCAGGATGCCAACGATGACCAGCAGGGACAGGATGACCGGGATGTGGATGAAGCTGGCCAGCAGCATCTTCGTGCCGACGAACGCGAGGATGGCAGCCAGACCGTACTTCAGGTAGCAGAACAGGCCCATCACGCTGGCCAGCAGGAAGTACAATGACCTCAGGCCGAGGATGGCGAAGGCGTTGGAGGTGTAGACGATGAACGGGTCCTGGGTGATGGCGATGATGGCCGGGACGGAGTCTACCGCGAACACGATGTCGGTGGTCTCGACCACCAGCAAGGCCACGAAGAGCGGAGTGGCCATTAGGATCTCCTTCTTCCACACGAAGAACTTCGACCCCTCGTAGTTCTCGGTGACGCGGAAGACCTTCCTAAAGCCACGAACGACTATGTTGTGGTCTGGATGGACCTCAGCGTCCTCCTTCTTGATGGCGATCTTGATGGCGGTGAAGATCAGGAACGCCCCGAAGATATAGATGACCCAGTCGAACTGCTGCACGACCGCTATGCCGGCGAAGATGAACAGGCCGCGGAAGAGCAAAGCGCCCAGGACGCCATAGAAGAGCACCTTGTGATGGTCCTCCTTTGGCACCGCGAAGTAGGAGAAGATGAGGATGAACACGAACATGTTGTCGACGCTGAGCGCCTCCTCCATGACGTATCCAGTGGTGAACTCGAGCGCCTTTTCTCCCCCATACCAATACCACACCAGGATGTTGAAGATGACAGCCAGCGCGACCCAGAACAGCCACATCTTGACGGCTTCTTTCGCCTTGATCTCATGGGCCTTGCGGTTGAAGAATCCCAGATCAAGGGCAAGCATTGCGATGATGAAAACGAAGAAAAGGATCCATATGAGATTTTGATCAACCATCTTGGTTAACTCCCAATACGCCGTGGCCTACATGGCCACTGTGTGCCGTCATCCAAAGGGGGATTGGGTGGGCGTTAATAAAGACTGCGGACGCACCACTTGGGAGATCGGGGTTATGCCATCATGCGAACAGCACCACGCCGATGAAGACCGCGTAGAGGGCGCCGCCCAGCATCAGGCCCCGCACATGTATCTCGTCCTTCCTCGCCTCGAAGAACAGGATGACCGCGCTCAGCATGGCGATGAAAATGCTCAGCGCCTGCAGCATCTGTCCCTTGTCGCTCAGGTCGATGGCCCAGTTCGTCATTAGGATACCGATGGTCACAGGGATGCACGATTGGAACACCATGGCGCCTGTGATATTGCCGATGGCGAAGGTGTCCTTCCCCTCCCTGATCCAAAGGAACGAGTTGAACTTCTCCGGCAGTTCCGTGGCGATCGGGACAATGAGCAATGCCAGCACTATGGCCTGGATGCCAAGCGAATGGGACATGAGCTCGATCTGCTCCACGAAAATGTTCGCTCCTAATATTATCGCCCCGAGCGAGAGGATGATCTGCAGGATTATCTCCCAGGTGTCCGGCTCCTTGGTGCGCAGGACCGAGTCGATCTTCCGCTCCACCGGGTCTAGCAGACCGTCTATGACCTTTCCGCCCCTCAGCTCCACCTTATCGGTCAGTTTGCAGATGTATAGAGGATCGACCTCGTCATCGGCGCAGGTCTCGCCGGTCTTCATGGTGTAGTAGACGTAGACCACATAGATCGGCACCAGCAGGCAACCGATGGCCAGGTGGACCTCGTGCAGATCGGCCGGAAGGAACGCCGCCACCACGGCTATGGAGTAGGCGATGAGGAAGAACTTCAGGTCGCGGCGCATCAGTTGCCCGCAGACCTTCAATGTCTTGCGCTTTCTCTTCTTGGCGAAGATCAGTACGCTCAGGCCGCAGACGAACAAGGCCAGGGTGGCGAGCATGAACGGCGCGCCGAGGATGGAGCCTACGCCGATCTCCTCGCTGGCGCCGGTGGACATGAAGAATATGGCGATGATGGGAATGACCGTTTCCGGTAGGGCGGTCCCGACCGCGGCCAGTACCGAACCGACCGCCCCCTCTGAAAGATGGAACTTCTTGCCGGCCCATTCCACCCCGTTGGTGAAGAACTCGCAGCCGATCAGAATGATGCCGAGACTGATGATGAACGTCAGTATGTCCATGCGACCAGGGAGCCTATCATCGGTCGGTTAATAAAGGTATCAGATGCGATAATTCTACCATCCGCCCATGGAGCGCTGTAGGTAGGCCAGTATCTCGTCCCTCGAGCGACGGAAGGCCTGCAGCTTCTCCTCATCCGTGCCTTCCACGACGGAAGGGTCCTGGAATGGTCTATGGATTATCTTGTTGCCGGGGAAGAAAGGACAGGACCGGGCGGCATCGTCGCATACGGTCACGACCACATTGAACATCCAGCCCCGGAACTCGTTGATGCTCTTCGAGCGCTGGGCGGAGATGTCGATGCCTATCTCCTTCATGCAGGCGACGGCCATTGGATGGACCGAAGAAGGTTCCACGCCGCCGCTGTACGCCTTCCATTTGTCCCCATACTTTGCGTTTACCAATCCCTCGGCCATCTGGGACCTGGCGGAATTATGCGTGCAGATGAAAAGGACGCTCCTCTTGTCCATGCGAAGGGTATTGGTGGTGATAGGGATGAATAACTTGCCATATCCTGCAACGATGATCTGGTTTCTGGGAATAACGATATCATTGCCCACACCCTTGCACGAACGTCAAGGTGGCCAATTTCTGATGACGGCGAAGGTCAAGGTCAACATGAGGCTGTGCGGCAAGACTCATCTGATTACGGTCGATTCGACTGACGAAGGTAATTATCGGGTGAACATCGAGACCGATTGTGCCAATGTGAGGGAGTTCTCGGAAGGTCTGAACGATCTGAGCATGTCCGACCTGACAGACAAGCTGAGCAGCAAGGTCGTCAGCAGGTATCAGAACTGTCGCATGAGCGCCAACTGTCTGGCCCCGGCGGGCGTGCTCAGCGCCGCTTGGGTCGAGGCCGGCATGATCGCCCGGTCGAACGCTAAGAGGAACAAGTGCAACGACGTCGAGTTCCTTGAATAATATTATACAAATATTATAAATTTAGTTGTATTAAAAAAAGACCCTGGGACTAGTTCCCAGGTTCTATGGTTTCCCTGCCAGCTCCTCTTACATCGAGCTCTGCGCCATTGATGCAGTAGTACTGGTGCATGAGGCCCCATTCCTGAGCCACCGGACAGGACGCGCAGATGCATCCATTCTCCTCGAACGAGCAGGTGCCCTTGCCTATGATACAGAAGGCAAGGTCCGACTTCGCATCCGCACATTCGTTGTATGAGGGGCATTGAGGGCAGTTGCAGAGCATCTTCAATTTTCTTGTTTCCTGCTCCCTTCCCTGCCTAGACATCCTGGACCATCTGTCCCGATTCTTCTCGAAATTGTCCATGGGTGTTTTCCTCATCTTCCTGATACAATTTACCTTCAACGACTAGATATTGATTTGCTTCCGCTAGGTGTTAATCCAGTTAGAAAAAAAATGGAAGTGGTTTGGTTCGGTCTGGCACGATCGGCCTAGCGCCTTCCCATCTGCTGGGTGGCCTGCATGTTGCACTGGCCGGAGCATGCGCCGGAGCGCACGCAGTTCTGGTCCATGTTCTGAACCATGTTCCCGCTGCCGGTTCCGCTCATGTCGCAGGTCCTGTCCCTGGTCTGATTTTGCAACATGTCGGGCGTTCCGTCGCACGTTCCGTCGCATATGCCGTCGCACGTACCATCGCACGTTCCGTCGCACGAGCCGTCACGGGCCTGTGTTAACGTTCCCGCGCCCGTGTTACCGGCCGCGAACGCGACCGGCATGAGCAAGGCCGCGCCGAGCAGCACCGCGAAGGATGCGATGAGAATTGTCTTGATCCTCACTTGTTCACCTCCTAGCAGGCAAGTCCTGCACGACCGAACCTATCTCGGTGAAAAGGTTAATGAACCTATCGTGAAAAGTGATGAAAAGTGGCGTGAAAAGTGAAAACTGGCTCATTCCCGGGCATAGGTGAGGTCCACCTTCACCCGGTTCGTCGAGCCGTACCGTTCCTTGCTCACGACGCGCTTCTCGATGAGCTTGTCGATGGTGCGGGAGACCTTTGCGTCGGACCACTTCAATTTGGTGATGAGATCCTTCTGCAGCATCTCCCCGCCGGCGTCTACGATGCTGCGATACATCTCCCTTTCATCCCCGTTAAGGAGGCGGAGGACGAGGTAGTCCGATTCCGATATGCTCTCATCCTTCTCCTCCACCTTCACCGGTTCCGCGGGGGTCGCGGGCGCCTCTTGCGCAGGTGCAGGCGCATTCACATTAACGACCGCGTCCTCATGCTTCCCGCGATATAATAGGACCCAAGCTCCGATGGCGATCAGGGCCACGCCCACCCCCATGAGAGCGATGTTGGTCAGGCTGTAGTTGGCCGTTCTGCTCCCCATATCGCGCATACCGCCTGAACCCACTTCCGGGGTCAGCAGGCCGATCGCGATGGCCAGAACCCCGATGAGCATCAGACAGACCGCCAATACCTTCCTCGTTCTCGGGCTCATGATGACTGCCTTCTAGATGGGCACACCATTAAAAAATCATTCACAATCATTTCACCGAACTAATAAATGGAATTGATTCGGTCCAGAACGGGCCGTTCACTTCTTCCGCTCTCTGAACTCGATCTCCTGGTGCAGCGGGATCAGGCCCCTCTCCTTCTCCTTGTCGGCCAGCGGGGAGGACAGCGGGTCCTTCACGAAGTCCATCTTCTGTTCCTTCAGATACCTGCTGCCGGTGCACGTTCTGTCGTAGACCATCTTCATCAGGTAGACGAACCAGCACACATATCCCAGGGTGATGACGATGACCGAGGGCCACCAGACCGGGAACATGAAGCAGACCGTGGCGCACATGATCAGGCCCAGTGTTATGGCCTGGGCGATGTAGTTGGTCAGCGGCTTGTCCGAGCCCATGGCCGAGCCGAGGTTGGTATAATCGATCAGGCGAATGACAGACCTCATCTCCCTGGCCAGCATGCGGTACACCTGCAGGCACAAGGCTATCGTGACAATGAATATGGCCAGGTGGAGGACCCCCTCGGTGGCCGCCGTGAGCATCAGGCCGATGACCAGGGCGCCGAGCACCATGAGGAACTTCTTGGTGACCTTGAACGGGCGGAAGGTGGAGGGGAAGACCAGCTTGCCCAAGGTGCGGGCGACCACGGCGCCTCCATACTTCAAGAAGTTGGGCATCCTGAGGCCGACCCTGTCCGCTATCTTGTAGGAGTTCTTGATGAAGAACGGGCAGAGCGCGGACATGACGAAGGTGATCGCTCCTGCTATAGGGTTAAGCTCAGCGCCCTTGGTCGACGCGGGCAACTGGGCCCCGACCGATGCGTACATGACGGACTCCCCGCCGCGGGCGCTGAACGATGCCCCGATCGTGACCGATGCGCCCTTATTGAAGCCGATGAGATATGCTACGAAGGGCATAATGACCATCTCGGCCAGTAGGATCAACACCACTGCCACTATGACGACCGGCATCATGGTGATGAACATGGGCGGGTCGATCATCATGCCGAAGCTGACGAAGAAGATGGCCACGAAGGCGTCTCTGAGCGGCGAGATCTTCTTCTCCATGCGGTCCATGACCTTCGTCTCCGCGAAGACCATGCCGATGAAGAACGCCCCGATGAGCTTCGGGACGCCGCAGTAATCGGCGAAAGCGGCCGAGCAGAACACGATGCCCAGCATGAACAGCACGAACATCTCGTCGCTCTTCATCTTGGAAAGGTACGTCACGGTGCGGGGAATGACGAACGCTGCCAGCACTGCAAAGAACGCGAAGAACGCGATCATGCCGACGACGAGGTTGACGATGGTGAAGTCCGGGTTTATCTTGATGACCAGGCCGCCCACCACTGCCAGGAACACCATGGAGATGAACTCCTCCAGGATGACCATGCCCAGGATGTACTCGGTCTCCGGCTTGGACATGCGGTTCAGCTCGATGAGCGTCTTCATCGCCACGCCCGAGCAGGACATGGCCATGACCGCCGCCAGGAAGATGGAGTCGACCAGGGGCCAGCCCAGGCCGAACGCTAACAGGAAGCCGACGAACAGGTTGATGCCCACATCGATGAAGCTGAGGATGACCGCGGGGCCCTTGACCCTCTTGATCTTCTCCATGCTGAACTCCAGCCCGACGAAGAAGATGAGCAGAAGGATGCCTAACTGGCTGAGCGCATCGACGATCTGGGTGTCCTGCACGAGGCCATGGTAGACGTAGCCGCCGATCTCGATGTACATGAACGGGCCGAGAAGGATGCCGACGAGGATGTAACCAAGAATGGCGGATTGTTTAAGGCGGTAGGCTAGCGCTGACCCTACGAAGGCTATCAGTAGGATAGCTCCCAGCTCAAGTAACAGGGTGCTTGATTCGACTGCCATCTATGCCGCCTGATGTGGCGCGGCGCGATCTATCATATATTACAGTCGCTTGGCGTCCCAAGCGATCGATTCTCTAACCCGTACCATCCCAGAACGGGCCGCGTGCATCCCGAGCAAATAAATAACGTATCAATTAATTAAATGTTGGTAAAGAGTTTGGCTCCTGGGGTGTTCCGGGGCGGTGGAGGGATAGGAGATAATGTAAATCCGGCCTACCATCTGCCCTTGGGAAAAGAACGTCTTTCAAAGATGATCGGAAGAAGATGATGCCCGGATGAGCGACAAGGAGACCTTCGACCAGATTCTCATTGAGGCCTCGAGGATGAGGAAGGCCATGGCGGAAGCGCCGGGCCGATACATCAAGGCCAAGGCGATCATGGCCGAGGCCAGGGAAAAGGTCGACCGGAACCCCAAGAGGGCGCTGAAGCTGATGACCTCCGCCAGGGAGGAGGTGGAGCAGGAGGCCGCAGTCCTCAGGCGCCTGGCGAACATCCGCCGGCGCAGGACCATCCTGCCCTCCTACCAGGCCATGGACGAGGAGGTCGTCAGGGAGAACCAGTTGGATGAGCTTCTGCAGAACGGCGATTATCAGAACGCCCAGGCCAACCTCGACTTCCTGGAATCGGCGCTGCACGATGACGTGGAGCAGAGCGTGGAGAACGAGGTGGCGCTGGAGCTGCCCGAGGCCCAGCTCACGTTCGGGCAGGGCAACACTCTCGTTCTGAAGATCGCCAATCGGACGAAATTCCCCATGCGCATGCTGAAGCTGGCAGGAAGTTCGGCCCAGGCCCAGGTGATCGTCTTCGATGAGTTCAAGGGCGTGGTCCTGGCCGGGGCCTCCAAGGATGTAAGGGTCAACATCATCCCGAACATCGAAGGGGACCTGGTGATCGAACTGGAGGGAATGGTGGAGATGAGCTCCAGGCAGATCCCGGTGAAGAAACATTCGTCGATGAAGGTTAAGCCCGCGCCGGTCCAGACGATCTATGTGCAGGGGACGCCGGGTCAGATGCCGATCGCCCCGCCGAAGATGGCGCTGAGCGATCCGTTGGACCTGATCGATAAGGGGAGCGTGGACCAATGGTGCTCGCTCATCACGACCTATTATGAGAGCAAAGCGGCGATGTCACTGGAAGGGCTGGTGCAGAAGGTGTCCGGTTTCCAGACGGCCGAGGGCTACCGTTCATTGTTCCAGGCGCTGCTGTTGATCGACTATTCCAATCCACAGGCGTGGCATGACTGGTTCTCCTCGCAGGGCATCGTCGGCGAAGAGATGACCAGGCGCTGCTCCGAGCTGTTCTTCCACCTGGCGTCTGCGAAGGGTGCTTACGAGCTGGAGCTGGACGGGAACGTGGGGTCGTCGAACAACCAGTACCTCATCAGCGCGCTTCATGTCGCTTCTGGACTGATAGCGCTGGACCGGGAGAGGCGCAAGGACGTCATGAAATGGGAGATCACCGGGACGAGGAATGGCAAACCATTCCTCCTCACCGTCGAGCGGGCGATAAAGAAGGGAGAGGCGGGGGCGAGGTCCCGTTCCGTCTTCAAGATGGCCCTAAGCTGAGTAGATCTTCTCGATCATCTCTTTCGCCTTCTCGGAACTGGCGCCCCCCAGTCCGGAGCTCGGGTCCACCAGCGAACTGATGGCCCTCCATCCCCTCTGCGGCAACGTCAACGGCAGCTTCGACAGCACCAGGTTGCATCTGGACGTCGAGAGGGACAGCGGCGGTTCGGTCATGAAGGTGATCGGAACGAGGCCTAGCTGGATGTCGAGCAGCTTCGACAGCATGTAGCCCAGCTTGATGCGGTCCTTCTGCTCGGTCCCCTTGCACGTGACCACGAACTTCACTTGGGGGTCCTTGACGAAGCCGTCGACCAGGCGGTTCACGGATTCCTTGGATATGAGGCTCTTGAGCGGGGCGATCTCCTCTTCCAGCGGCACCGGTTCCCAGTTTATGTCGAGCTTAGGTACCTCGCCGATGGGGATGCCGTTCTTCTCCTCGTCGGCCACGAGGGCCTTCTCCACGTCGTAATAGGAGAGGCCTTGCGCCAGTGCGCTGCGGGGAATGAGGAGGGTGTGGGTCAGGATGCCGGTGCGGCCCTTCTCGTCCAGCTTGTTGCGGCGGAAGATCTTGCTGAAGTACACCCCTTCCAGCGCCGGGACCGATGCCACCAGCCTTGCTTCAGCGGTGAACACGTCCTCGGCCTTCACGTAGTTAGGGTCCAGCGGGATATAATAGCCGATGAAGCGTTCATACTCATCGGGATTGATGTTAGATGACCTGGCCCGCTTCGAGTAACCCTTCTTCGGCACCGGTCCGTAGATGAAATGCTCCACGGAGGTGACGGTCATTTGTTCCCCTCGAACTCCTGCTCGTCCTTGACCTCGTCAGGCATCTTGTCTGCGATCTCACGGAAGCGGTCGATGAAACCCCGGTACTCCTTGTCGGAGTAGTCCAGTTCCGGCTTCCCCTTGATGGTGACGAGCCTGGGTATGATCTCCCCGTTCTCGTTCTGCTCGGTGTGTATCTCCGAGAAGAAGAACGCCGACTTGTCGAACGAGACGTTCGCCAGCACACCCCCCTTGGCCAGCGCCATGGTGTCGCCGTAGTACTTGGCCAGGATGGCCTTGGCGTAATCCTCCTTGCTGAACCCCTTCTTGGAGGAAAGGCCGGCGAACAGGCCCCGCTTCTCCGTCTCCAGCTCGGCGAAGGTCATGGGCCAGTTGTTCTGCTTCTTGATCTCGTTGTCCAGCAGGTCGAACTTCGTGAGTATGAAGACCGGGTAGATCTTGGCCTTGTCCGGGCTGGTACGGAAGACCTCGGACTTGTACTTCGAGACCGCCGAGATCAAAGTGGCCATGAACACGTCGTAGTTGCGCATCTCCTTGAAACGCTCGGTCCTCGCCTCAGCGTTGACGCGGCTCAAATCGACCAGGAACACGAGCACGTTGCACTTCAGCAGCTCCCTGAACGATTCGCTCAAGGTGTCGAAGTTGAACTCGCCCTTGTAGGTGCCGGATGCTATGCTCTCGCGGTACTGCTCCAGCGAGCGGAGGATGTCGAGGTCCTCGCCGGCGATATCGTACACGGTGAAGTCCATGATGTCGAACTTCGAGGAGGACTTGTTGCCCAGCGACAGCATCTTCTTGTAACCGTACTTGAACTTGTACTTGGACAGGTTCCCTTTCAGCGTGCTGTCCGCCCATTGACCCGACATGAGGTCGGTACGGATGTCACCGAGGATCTTCTCGAACGAAGGGTCGGTGGTGAAGCGGAACTCGCCTGGACCGACGTTCTTGATGTCATTGGTATATCGGACCTGCGACTCATAGAGCAAGCTGAGGAACACGGTCTTGCCGCAAGACCTGTCCCCGAATATCGCTACCGGCATGCGCTAAGCATCGTATGTTGAGATTAAATATCTTTTCCAGACAATAATTTGCCTTCTCCGATAGAAACTGGGCCGATGTTTGATTGGAAATGAGCCTTTATTTGACTTCAGCTTCCTTTTCGACCTTCGCATGGCGTTCATCGTCCCTGAGCCAGAGCTGGTAGAGGAGGAACGCCAGCAGGGCGATGGTGAAAGCCAGGCCGATGACGCTGAACATGTTGCCTACGATGATGTCGGTGAGCGGTCTGACGGCTGGGGCCAGGTACCAGGCGGCCAGGCCCACCGCCGTTGCCATTACGGCCGCCAGACATACGCGCAGCGTGATGAACCGCATGTTCCTGTCGATGGCGATATCCAGTTCTTCCTTGGGGGCGCCCCGCTTGACCAGGCCCCTCTTCCTCTTCATGGCCTGCTGCCAGGAACGGAAGTAGAGGTCGGCCGCGACCAGCACTATACCGTTGATCATCACAACGCCGGCACCGAGATCGTTGGAGAATGTATGGAAGAAGTCCACGTCGCTCTTGGCGATGAGCCAGTTCAGGTCCCCGTAGTACAGCACGGAGAAGATGAACATGAACCAGGAGAGATAGAGGGACAGCCACAGCGCCCTGGCGTTCCAAAGGCCGTAGACGAGCAGCAGCAGGAAGACCATGGTGAGGATGAACTCGGAGCTGAAGCCGGTGAAGATGAAGCCGATTACGCCGAGGATGCTGTGCATGGTGCTCTGGTACTTGGCGTTGTGATTGAAGACGATGAGGGAGAGCGCCAGCGTGGTTGAGATGACGAAGAATGGGAGCATGGAATTGCTCCACCAGAACACCTTCTTCGGCCGGAGCTTATTGATGACGTCCATGGCGTTCATCTCATCCCCTCCTTCCCACGCCGAACAGGAGCATGCGCTGCAAATTCTGCCTTTGCGGGTCCCAGGGCACGACGAACGTGCCTTCCTTCCTCAGCTCCTTCAGCTCCGGCAGGTCGTTCATGTTGGCCATGACCGAGGCCAGGTCGTCCAGCGGGCCCTCCGCCCCGAGGTGGTTGCCGCTCACATGGATGACGATCGAGGTGGCCCTCGGTCCCGAATACCGTTTCAGGTCCCGCATCCCGTTCTTGATGTCGTCGACGTTCCTGTCGCGCACGTTCGTGATGACGATGAACAATGGGCTGGTGCCCTGCAGATGCCCCTTGAGCGAGCGGACCAGGTAGCGCAGGCCGCCGTCCATGAACGACATCTCCATGCGCATGAGAGTACGGCCGATGAGCTCCCTCTGCCTCCTGCCCAGGTCCGGATAGATGACCTTGTCCTTGTTGAACAGCACCATGCCGACGCTGCAGTTGCGGCCCAGATAATAATCGGCCAGGCCGCTCGCCGCCTGTACGGCGTACTCGAACGCGTTCTGCACGTTGGTGCCCTGCGCCATTCCCGGTCCGCAGTCCAGCAGGATCCACACGGTCTTCCGTCCTTCCCGCTCATACTCGTTCACCATCAGCTTCTGGCCGTTGGAGAGGCGGGCGGTCGCCTTCCAGTTGATGCTCTTGAACATGTCGCCGGGCCGGTACTCCCTGATCTCCTTGAAGTCGGTCGTCAGGGGGCCGATCCTGCTGATGGATGTGATCGGCAACGGTATGCGGGAGGTGAGGCGGGGGTCGCGCATGCGGCGGGGGTCGATGGAACGGTGGATGACCAGCAGATCAGTGGACTTGTCGAAGCGCACCACCATCATCTCCTCCAGGCCCAGCGCGTTGTATGACTCCAGGGTGTGCGCCCCGATCTGGTACACGCCCCGCTTGGTGCACTTCACCTTGTACGAGAAGGAACGCTGCACCGCCCCGTCCTCCTTGAAGAAGACGTGGAAGTTGCTGCCTTCCACCAGCTGGAAATGCCTCGGCAGCTGCTCATGGCAGGTGACCATCCCGGTCCCCTCGCCCACATTGAACTCGGAGGTCACCTCCACCACCTCGTTCACGATCGCCAGCCTCTTCTGTTCCGGCAGCGATGTCCCGAGCCTCCAGGGCTGTCTTACCTCTACTCCGAGCACGAGGAAGAAGAACGGCACCAGCGATAGCACTATCAGCACTATGTTGCCGAACAGCAGCCCCGCCAGCAGCAGGGAGAGGAAGATGACGAACTCGGTGGAGACCCTTCTGGACAGCATCTCAGCATCATTTCCTGACGAAGTCCTTGGGCACCTCTACCTTGGACATGATCTCGGCCAGCACTCCTTCCGGACGGACATTGGACTCGATCTCGTACTCCATTTTCAGGATTATGCGGTGGCTCAGCGCATCGACGGCGAACAGCTTCACATCGTCCGGGGTGACGAAGTCCCGGCCCATCATGGCCGCGTGCGCCCTCGACACCTTCAGCAATGCCAGTGCGCCCCTGGGACTGGAACCGACCTCCACCGCCACATGGTCCCTGGTGGCCCGGACGACCGTGGAGATGTACGTCAGGATGGTCTCGTCCACGTAGATGCCGTTCTCGACCGTCCTCTGCATCTCGGTGAACTGCTCCTGGGTGACGGCCGATGGCAGCGATGAGACCGGGTCGTCAGAGCGCCACTTGATGCGGCGGCGCAGGATCTCGCTCTCCAGATCGACCGATTTCACATATCCAGTGGCTAATTTCAAAAGGAAACGGTCCATCTGCGCCTCGGGCAGAGGGAACGTACCTTCCTGCTCGATGGGGTTCTGCGTGGCCATGACGAAGTAGGGGTCGGTCAGTTTGTACGTGGTCCCTTCGATCGTGACCTGCCTTTCCTCCATGGCTTCCAGCAAGGCCGATTGGGTCTTCGGAGGGGAACGGTTGATCTCGTCGGCCAGGAGGATGTTGGTGAAGATCGGCCCGCGTTCAAAGATGAAGTCCGAGGTCTGCGGCCTCCAGATGCGGTTGCCGAGGATGTCGACCGGCATGATGTCCGGTGTGAACTGCACCCTCTTCCAGCCGCACCCGGTCGCCTTGGCGAAGACCTTCGCCAGCAACGTCTTTCCCAGGCCAGGGTTGTCCTCGAACAGCACGTGGCCGTTCGCCAACGCGGCCGCCAGTAGCTTGCGCAGCAACAGTTCCTCTCCCACGAAGATGCTGCCAGTCGTCTCCAGGATCCGGTTGGCGTTCTGATTGAACTCATTCAGCTCCACTTGTTCACCTTCAGATCTTCTCTCTCGTCTCCTCGATGTTGTGTGAAAGGTAATCGGCCTTCATGGCCTTGGCCGCGTTCTGCAGCACGTCGATGACCACGCCGGTCCGCTCCTTCTGATAGGACCGCTGGACGTCCCCCCTGGTCCAGATGGGATAGAGGTCCTTCGTGTAGGTGGTATAGATGACCAGGCGGTGGATGGCCTCGGATATCTGCTCGTCCTTGACGCCATTCATTTGCATGGTCTTGACGATCTGGACCAGGAACGGTTCCTTACGCCCATAGACTACGAACTCGTCCACCGCCTCACGCACGGCCTTCATGTCGCCCCGGTCGCGCATGACCGACTGCACCAGAAGCCCCCAGTCGCCCATGGTCTCCCTGTGGCTCCCCTTCCTCAGCCAGCGGAGGGTGTAGAAGAGGATGACCGCAGCGACGACGATAAGGACGATCCACTCGGCCATGGTGGCGTTGGTGGCTGCCTGTCCTTCCCAATCGGGCCGTACGATGAAGAAGTAGATCGATATGGCCAGGGCGATGATGCACAGAACCACCTTGTGGACGAGGGATGCCATCCACTTTCCCAGCAATGCCACGGTCTCGTTGCTGTGCTTCTCGAACAGCGCCAGTAAAGATATAACGGCCACGATGGTCATGGCCACCAGCGGGGCGATGCTCCTGGCCAGGCTGTAATTGTAGTAGAGCAGGAAGAGCGAGACCACGGCCCCGACGGCCACGATGGCCGCGGCCTGCAGCACGGTCGAGGGGGTCGGCCGCCTCTCCCGCACCATGCTGTCGGCGCTGAGGGTGATGCCGATCAGCAAGGCCGGAATGGCCGCCGCATCGGCGTTCAGGTTCAGCACCTTCGGAGAACCGACGATGAAGAATGCCAGGAAGACGAAGAGGGACAACGTCGAGAACGCCTCCGAGACCCGGTAGGCCGTCTCGCCGCCGAAGAACACGCTGAACATGTAGCTGGCGTATGTCATGATGAGGAAGACGACCAGCGGGAACCACAGCTGCTGGAACTCCTTGACGTCCAGGTCGCTGAAGTAGTTGACCATGATGAACTGCAGCACGACCAGGGCGATGATCAGGTAGAGGGTCAGGAACACTCCCCTCATCCAGAGCGGCCTCGGCCTCTTCTCTTCATATTCGCGATGGAAAATGTTCACTGCGTCACGTCCTTGAATGCCTTCCAGGCCGTCTCGTACTCCGCCCTGCCGATGGGGTGGTGGCTGTACTCGGCCAGCTCGAACATGCGCACCAGTTCGTCCAACGACCTCTCGGGCAGCGTCCCCTTCAGACGGTAGTACAGCTCGCGGGCGCACATGCCATCGGTGATGCCCGGGTCCTTCTCCTTCCAGATGGCCAATGCCTGCTGGAACAGCGAGACGACCTCCTCGCGGTAATCCACCGCACGCAGGAGCCCCTCGGTCCTTTCCCCGGCAGTTACGGCGGTGAGCATGTACTCTCCTCTGGGGTAGGCCTTCTCGATGCTCTTCGGTCCATCCTTGAGATCGAAGCTCTCGGAGGTGCCGTCGCCCAGATCGATGCGGGATGGTCCTGGCTGTCCTTTTACGATGAGCAAGAGCGGGTCGTCCTCCCTCCAGACCAGCGGCATGCCCTCGGCGTTGCCGAGTGAGAACGATATCTTGTCGCTGGTCATCAGGGCTGGACGGACCGGTTCGGCGGACGCCGATGCTGCCGTTTCCTCCCTCTTTTCCTTCCAGTGGCTGCGCAGGCCGTATGCTGCGACCGCCCCGATGCCGATGACCACGAACGGCAGAAGGATGAGGTAGTCGAACGGTTTGGCGCTTATGGTTATGGATCTGCTGGTGGATGCGTAGAGCGCGTTGCCATCATAGTCAAGGGTGGCAGTGTAACTGGTCCCGCGGTCGATAGGGATGATCGTCTTTCCGTTGTTGTCGGTGACGAACGACGTCCGTCCGGACGGGGTCTCGAACCAGATGGTCTGGTCTCTGAGGGGCTCATTGTTCTCGGCCAGGAGGGTCACCTTGAGAGTTCTTTCATCCTCATCGATCTCCAGCATGGGTCGGGAGAGAAGTGTCAACGAGATGGACGATACTGGGTTGCCGGCGAACCTCACCTCGCATGAACGTTCACCTGGCAACAGGTCTGAAGGGACGATGACCGTGCTTGTGAAGCTCCCATCCGTCTCGGTCCAAAATTCGATGGCCGCATCCGGTCCCAGGGCGATCGAGATGTTCCCTATCCCTGGCGTCATGGGACCGATGGTCAGCGCACCAGACAATGTGTTCATCTCCCCGATCACCAGGACATCGGTGTAGACGGTCAGTTCGCGATCATAGGCCGTCACCGGCCAATCCAGCATGGCAGTGGACCAGTCGTTGGAACCATAATAGGTAGCATCGATCCAGATCCGTCCACTGCCGGTGAAGTACATTGGCACTAGGGCGATACCCTTTTCATCGGTCGTGGCCGAGACCGTTGTGCCAAGATATTGGAGATGAACCTCCTCGCCTGCGATGGGCGTGTGGGTGCCATATTCAAACAAATTGATCGGAACCATGACCGTCTTGTTGGTCTCGTACATCGAGTCTCCGGCCTCGAGGTATGATGTGCCCTTCACACGAACGACCGGGTCGCTGTCCGAACCGGCGAAGAGGTCATTGCCTATGGTCCTTACGATGATATTGAAGTTGCCGAACGGTGCGTCGAGCGGTACGTGGCATCTGACAGCGCATGTACCAGTGGTGATCACGCCTGCCCCGATCAGGATGCCGTTACGGTAATCCTTGTCCGGAGAGAGATATGCCAAGGCCCTCAGGCCATTTGCTGAGACGGTGGAGTTGATCAGCACATAGATATTGTACGAAATGCCGCGCGATATCTCATCGTCGAAAAAATACAGCGTTGTGTTGGTGGCATAAGGCACGAAATCCGGCCTGTATAGACCAAAATTCACATCCCTAAGAGAATAAACGTCATTGAAAAGACCATAGGAAATTACGTTGCTCGTCCACCCGTCCGGCACATCTATCCAGATCGTGCAGTTGACCATGGTCACGTCCGTAGAAAAGGAGAATGCACCGCTCGGACCGGTCGTTCGGGTGGTCTCATAGGTGCCAGTGGTCCCATTGCAGAACATATGGACGACCACGCCCTCCATCCCGTTCTCGTTGGCATCGCGGCCGCCGTCATGATCCTTATCATAGTATACGACGCCCCAAGGCTCCGATGCGGAGTTGTCGAGCAAGGGGATCTCGATCTCATACGAGCTCATCGTGCCGTCGATGGCCCGCCATTGCTGGACATAGGTCGTTTTCATGGTATTGTTGTCCTCGCAATATCCATGGATGAAATATTCGCCAGGCAGGACATAGGGGATGTAAAAATAACCCGTTTCATTAGCGATCGCTTCATAACGCTGGGTCGCATTATCTAGGTAGATCCAGGCGTAAGGTGCATTTTTTTCGTAAAAGTCGCGTACCCCGTCCCTATCTGCATCTATGAAGCAGTAACCAGACAGACGACAGGTCGTCGGAGTAACGACGGGATCGTCCTGACCTCCATCGTTGCTCCCATTGTCTCCGCTGATCGAATCGGAGGTGGATGTGAGCGGGGTTGGATTTACTGTCATCCAGCCTGTCTCTGGGAAGTACACCTCGGCGTAATAGAACTTGTTCGTGATGCTGCCCAGATCGATATACTGGGTGGTGACGTTGGCGTTGATGTGATATCCCTGGACCAATCGGGCCGGGACGTTGGCCATGCGTGACAGCAGAACGAACGCCGTCGCGAACGTCAGTGAGTTGCCATCGGCATTTCCGTTCAGGAATGCGGTCAGCAATTGGTCGCCGGTCAGGTTCTGGCCGTTCTTGTTCTTCGAAGAATAAGTATGTTCCGAGATGTTCTGACAGATCTTCTTGACCATCTGGTAGGGGTCCTCCACTCTGCCGATCGCGTCCAAACGGTAGGTCAAGGAATATTGCAGGTCTTCAGGCACGTCCATGTAGCCATCCAGATCGATCAGTGTGAGATCTTTCAGCAGCCTTTCATCGAACTCCTGGACCACATAATGAAGGAAGATGCTGCCATTCACCCTGCCATTGGCCCCCACCATGTCATACATATCAGATTGCAGCAGCGCTCCAGTGGTGCTGGTCGCGTTATACAAATTCTTGAACGTGGGCAACCATCCGGAGACCGGTCCGGAGAGGGAGAACGTCACGTTGACATAGGTCTTGTTCGACAGGGTGGATAACCGTTCTGCCAGGCCATCGAGGGCGCCGATGTCCCCCTTATCGATGGTCCATGAACCATCGATGTAGTTGGTAAAGACCCTCTGCCGGACATACGAGGTCATCGTCTTGTTGTTGACACAGATGACGACCTTCTGCTGCTCGAAATTCGTCTCGTTCCCAACCTTGGGAGAACCGCCGATGTTGAGCCAGGAGAGGTCGACCCCCGCCGGTGAGACGCGCTGGAACGCGCCGAAAAGCGTGGTGACCATTAGCGTGGCCACTATCACTATCGCCACCGACTTGACCAGCAGCTTCAACTTTTCCCCTTCTCCCCCGAGTCTTGGTTAAGTTGGGCGATTCTATTTCCATATCAGACTTTTAAACTTGCGATTGGACGGGTCGGTCGGAGAATCCGTCCTCCGGTCCGCATTGATGGTAATAAATACCTAATGCGATGTTTTTCCGACTTGGCCAGCATCTAAGGTGCACAGGGAATCGGTGGATGAAGTGAGCGGGGCCTTCAAGCAATGGATGGAGAGGCGTGACGCCGAGAAGGATCTGGACGACCAGCGCAGGAAGGAGGTCAAGGATGCCATCACCGCGCTGATTGGCGACGCGGGCGATTCATCGGCGGAACTGGCAGAGATCAAGGAGATGGTCAAGGAGAACCAGGTCCAGGAGGAGAGAAGGCCAGAACCTCCAAAGCTGGGCGATGATGAGGACGATAATCATACTTGTCCGAAATGTGGCAGGGCGATGGAAGAAGGGGATGAGCGCTGCCAGTATTGCGGTGCATCATTAGCAAAAAGGTGACAAAAATCCGTATATTCGGTGTAATCGAAAATTTTATTTTTCGCATTTGATTAATACTGGCATGTGGTAAAGATTAAACAAACCAAAAATTTTTACTTTGATGGGCCCGAAGGAATTACCTATGTGGACCTCATCGCAATCCTGGCTTATGTTAAGAAAAGAGGTTCCGTTTTGGAATTGAAGGCCGTCGAGAAAAAATGGAATTGTTTTGGTAGAAATGACGATATCTCATCTCTTCTTCGAAATGTCTCTATCGACAAAGTAGTCATCGGTCGGATTGGCGATACCGTCCATATTAAGATCGTCGATCGCCCATGGGCCGATTATCTGGCAATGAAGTTCGGTAAAGAACAACCTCATCACGGTCAACCAATTCTTGCGTCGGAAACTAGAAATCAACATATAAAAAATTATAAGTAACTTATATTATATTTACAGTTAAGGAGACCTGGTATGAGCATAGAAAAGACCACGCGGACAAGATCCGAACCCTTTGGTGGACTGATGCCTGATACGGTACAAGGTCGGGTGCTCCAAGAACTTGCGGCGGACCCCTTTTCCATGTACGCACCAAAAACAATGGCAGAACTCACCGATTGTTCTTTGATCAGCGTTTCCCGCGCGCTTAAGAAACTGGAGACCAAAGGGCTTCTATCAAACGTTTCAAAAGATAAGCAACATCCCATGTTTATCGTTCGGGAGGGTTCACGGGTCATCAACGCATTGATCTTCCTTTCATTGGCCTGGCAGGATGATATGGATGGGACTGATCTGATGGATGAGGGCGTCAGAGACTATGCAAAAAACAGTCTGGACATGAGAGTTGTCAGGAAGGGTGACATCTCATCGGCCAGGAGGGAAGAGGGCCACACCATAACACCTGCCCTTAGGAGATCAAGGCCATCATGATATTCTCCGCCTTCAACAAAATCTGACAAAACCTTATCTATCCAGCTTCCTTTCTTCTCTCATGGCCTCGTCCAGACGTGTTGCCGGGCGAATGATGTTATTCCTTGGTTCTTTGATCTTCATCGCGGTCCTGTGCTCCACCCAGGCGGCGGGCGCCCAGGCCGGGTCGGATAAGGTCCTGGCGAACACCTGGACGATCATGGTCTATCTGGATGGGGACAACAATCTGGAAGAGGACGCCATCGGCGACTTCTTGGAGATGGCCACGGCCCCCACCACGGACAATGTGAACATCGTCGTACAGATGGACCGGATCGAGGGCTTCGATACCAGCTATGGGGATTGGACCGGCACCATGAGGTTCCATGTCACCTCGGGCCTGACGCCCATGCCGGACCATGCCGAAATGGACCTGGACGAAGTGAATATGGCAGACCCCGCTTCTTTGACAGACTTCATCGACTGGAGCCTGACCAACTACCCTGCGCAGAACTACATGCTGGTCATGTGGGACCATGGCGGCAATTGGGGAGGGGTGTGCCAGGACTACTCCAGCTCGTACCAGATCATGGGCCTCACCGAGGTCAACTCTTCCTTGGCGGCAGTGAAGTCATTGCATTCCGAGTTCCATCTCACCATCCTCGGTTTCGACGCCTGCATCATGGCCGGGATGGAGATATGCGCGGAGCTGCACCAGTATACGGATTATTTCATCTTCTCGGAGCTGAACGAGCCCGGGTATGGGTGGAACTACGAGCTCAGTCTGAACTGGCTCACCTCTAACTACGCCGCGAAGGGGGAGGCGGTCGCCACCAGGTTCGCCCTTGATTACATCGATTCGTACACCCTGCCCATCTATTACGAGGCGGAGGTCTCGATGAGCGTCGTCAACTCCAGTCATGTTCCGGAGATGATGACCTCGCTCGACGCGCTGGCAAAGAACATGTCCGCTTCCGCCAGCGCCTATCACAATTACATCTCCGCCAGCCGTTCGTACGGGCTATTCCTCAGCAGCAATGTCGACCTTTTGATGTTCGCAGAGGCGATGAGGGACAACTGCCTGGACAGCTCGCTGCACCAGAACGCGTACGATCTCTACATCGCTACATCGAAGGCCATCGTCTACAGCGGTGTCAACGACCTGCCTGGAGGTGAGGACTGCAGCGTGCTGCATGGCCTGGGCCTCTACATGCCTGCCAGCTTCTATTCCTACAACAGCGATTACGAGCTCCTCGGCTTGGCCTTGATCGCCGAGACGCATTGGGAGGAGGCGCTGCATGCCTGGTTCACCGCCGATGCCGCCAGCAACGCCGCGCCCTCGATCGCTGCCTATTCCCCCACGGCGGACCTGACGATGATCCCGGGCGACCTGCAGGCGTTCAGCGTGACCGTGAGCGATGCCGACCCGGACGCCATCCAGTACTATTGGTACCTGGACGGGGCATTGGTCCTTTCCATCCTGTCCCCGGGAGTGAACTACGGGCCTGCCGTGGAGGACATCGGGACGCACACCCTGGAAGTGGTGGTATGGGACGGTGCCGCCACGCAGGGCCATACCTGGAGCATCACCGTGGCCGCGTCGATCATCACCACTCCCACACTGACCGGAACGGCAGGACATGATGGCTGGTATCGCAGCGATGTGTCTGTCAGCTTCAGTGTGGATGACAACACCGGCTCCGGGGTCGAATTCACCAATTACTCCCTGGACGGAGGGGCATGGACCACCTATTCCGGCTCGCTCATCATCACGGCAGAGGGGACGCATACCCTGCAATTCTTCTCTCATAGCTTCGATGGTAAGGATGAAGAGGTCCAATCCATCGTCATCAAGATCGACCAGACGATGCCCTCGATGACCGCGGAGGTCAGCACTTACAAGGTATGGCTGAACGGCACCGATGCGGTCAGCGGCGTCTACCACATCTACTACCGCCTGGATGGAGGGTCATGGGTCATCTATCAGGGGGCGTTCCAGACCGCCTCCGGCTTCCATCACGCCCTCGATTTCTATGTTGAGGACTATGGTGGTAACATCATCGCCACCGCCACGATCGAGTTCGGAACGAACGACTCCATGACCCCGACCTCCGGCCATACCATCACCAACCCCACCGGCAGCGATGGATGGTACGTCATCGCGCCGAACGTCTGGCTGACCGGTTCGGACGATGGCGGTTCTGGTCTCAAGGGGATCTATTACAGCATCGCCGGAGGGGCCTGGACCAAATACACAGCCATGGTCACGATCAACGTGCAGGGGACGGTGCAGTTCCGCTACTACGCGGTCGACAACTTCGGCAACACCGAGGGAGTGCATTCCTTCACGGTAAAAGTGGACACCGTCGACCCGGAGACGCATCTGTTCGAGATGACCGGATTCTCCTATGGGTGGGGGAATGCCACCTCGACATATGCGGTGATCCCGGAGGATGTCACTTCCGGACCCGCCTCCACCTATTATCGCATCGATAACGGCACATGGACTCCGTACACCGCCCCGCTCTCCTTCGACCAGGATGGGGTCTTCTTCATCGAGTTCTATGCGGTGGACGCGGCCGGGAACGTGGGTCCGATCGTGAACGTGACATTGAGGTTCGATGTCACATCACCAGATTGCTATACCGTCATCGAAGGGCGTACCGATTCGGTCGGGACGTACCTCGATCTGGTCAACGTGACATTGGTGGGAAGCGATGTCGGCAGCGGCGTGGCCGGTTACGAGGTGAGCCTGGACGGCGGAGACTGGCAGCAATGCGGTGCCAAGTTCGATCTGGAGCTGGCGAACGGCACTCACTTGCTGCTCTACCGAGCCATCGATATCACTGGCAATACCGGCGCCACCGGATCGACGACCTTCACCCTGGTGCATCCGACCGACCCCGCCCCGGTGGACGACCTGAAGGTGGAGGCGAAGGACGGCAATCTGGTCCTCACCTGGACCGCGCCGGACAATGGCGGAACGCCGATCACCGCTTACGTCATCTACCGCTCCACTGACAGTGGCGTGATGGTGCTGTATGACGTGACCACCAATACGACTTACACGGACCGGAACGTGGAGCAGGAGAAGGAGTACACCTACCAGGTCGTGGCCGCCAACATCATCAACACCAGCATATCGTCCAATTCCGCCTTGGGGAAGGTGCCGAAGCCCAGCGCGATCGGTCTGGACATAATACTGATATTGCTCGTCGTGGTCGCAGCGATCGTCACGGCGGTGTTATTGTTACGTGTAAGGAGAAAGATGTGAGAGTTCCTTGATGGTCACCTTAGATACGATATGGCCAGATCGGTCGCTCCCTTCCGAGATGAACCTAGAATGAAGGAGGGATTGAGCAATATCAAAGAGAAATTCTCTACCATCAATTCCTTTGGTCCGGCGTGGGTTGGAGAGTTCATGGCTTCTGCTGACCCTCAGATGAAACGGAGACACCAAGCGGACTCCTTCGTTTTGGTCAGACAGTTCATCGACCATCTGGATAAGTTATGAGTTCCCAAAATTACTCCGCCGGTTCCCTCTCCTGGCTCTGGAACAGGCCCATGGCCAGGTAAGCGGTGATCAGTATCACGGCCAGGATGACCGCGTCCCACAGGACGACGTCGATGCCCCAGCCCTGATATCTCAGGCCGCTCTGCTTCAGTATGGTCATCCAGGAGACGTAGTAGAGGACGTTCGCCGATACCAGGCCGACCACTAGACCGGCCAAGGACGGGATGGCAAGCTCCCTCAGCATCGTGCCCTGGCGCTGCCTTTTCCTCATCCCCAACGAACGGAGCAGACCGGTCTCCCTCTCCCTCAGCTGGGAGACATGGAGCATCTGTGCGACCAGGCCGGCCGTGAGCGAGAAGGACGTTGCGATCAGCAGCGAATCGAACATCCTGGTCCATTCGGTGATGCTTCTGTCGACCCAGGCCTTGGTGCTGCCGATGTCGATGACCATGAGGTCGGCCGGGAAGACCACGCTGCGCAGCATGTCCGACTGGACCATGGCGTCCAGGCCGTCCTTGTAATCGATGGCGATGATCGTGGGGTGGGTGACGTTCATGGCCGAGGAGACCAGACCGCTGCCGACGAACACCGCCAGCAGGAACCGCTGCCTGGTGATGCCGACGATGGTGACGTCGGACGCCCCGCCCGTTTCGTTCATGATGCGGACCTTGGAGCCGATCCCGGCCTTCTCCCCGGGATGGAGCAGGTCTGAGTAGGAGTTGACCATCTCCGAATCGACGATGGCCAGGGTGGTGTTGGTGGAGACGGCGTTCCACACCTCCTCCTCGCTGGTGAAATTGGCATGGTCGTAGTTGGTCAGGCCCAGGCCGAACGTTCCTATCAGCGATCGGTCCATGCCCACGACGTAGTACTTCATCCCGCCCGATGTGATGTTGCCGACCGGATCGATCAATATGCGCTGCAGGCCGGCATAGATCGGCGTGACCGCGCTGATGTTCGCCGACCACAGCACCCCGTTGGTGTCGTTCACCATCTTCCAGACATCGGCATCGGTCTGGCCCAGATCGGGCCGGAGGACGACCGCGTCGATGCTGGCCGCCCCCTCCTGGAACTGCGCGTCGATGTTGGTGCGGGCCATGGCCAGCATGGACGAGGACAGCGAGGTGATGAGGAAGAGGGCGGCGATGGAGAGCACGATGATGGTGCGCCTGGAACGGTCCTGGCGCAGATGCTTGATGGAGAGGTAGCGGGAGGCGGTGCATCCCTTCAGCTGCTGCAGGACCCACAACGCGCCTGCCGCAGAACGTTCCAGCAGGAGGGAGGCGGCCATGCCCAGGCAGACCAGCAGGACCCCGGCCAATGCCAGGAGGGTCGGCAGGCCCGTATCCATCCATCCGTCCCGCACGCCTATGACGAGGACGATGATGAGAACGAAGGAGGCGGAGGTCCAGTAGAGGGAGGAGGCGCGCAGCCATCTGACCATGCCGGTGATGAGCAGGAGGACCGCCAGCGATGGGAAGGTCAGTTCGTTCCATCCCGCCGCCAGGCCGATCGATGTGATCGCCAGGACGATGAGCAGGGCGGCGATGATTATGCCGTCCGCGATCTTCCTCCCGGACCCCTTCTTGATCGGGAGGAGAGAGACGGCCAACGCCGCCATCAGGGTGCATCCCAGCACCGAAAGGCCTGTCAGCGCCAGCGTGGTCGGGCGGAGCACCAGGCCGACGTTGAAGATGTACCCGGACGGCGCTCCATCACCTCCGATCAGGAAGAGGAGGAAGAGCGTCGAGGCGGCGAGACCGATCGTCACCCCTGGCAGGGCGCAGACGATGCACTCGGTCGCTCTCATCGCGGCGATCTCGCCCCGCTTCAGCCCGAGCGAGCGGAAGACCCTGGCGTCCCGGTCCCGGCCCTGCTGGGCCACCGTGATGAACCCCACCACGATGAAGATGCCGGCCATCATGGAGAACCCTCCGACCGATCCCAGAGCGGTCAGCGGAACGGCGTAGTCGTCGTGGGCCTTGGCCATCTCGATGGCGCTGTTGTCGTAGACCCCGAGGCCGAGCGTCGAGAAGGTGGCGTTGAGCACCTGCCCGGTACGTTCGCTCGATGCGTGTACATCGTTTCCATCGGCATCGATGAGGATGCGGTTGAAGCCCCAGTGTGACTCGCTGACGAGGTTGGTTACGGTGCTGGAGCAGAAGATGGTGGCAGCCGAGGCGGAGAGCTCCCCGATGCCCACTTCCTTCACGATACCGATCACGTGCAGCGGCACGGTGATGTTGCCATAGTGGATGAAGACATAGTTGTCGACGGTGACGGGGATGGTCTCGGTGAACGCCCGGTTCACCAATACCTCGTCCCCCTCCATCTCCCGGTCGAAGTGACCGCCCGAGTACGTGGTGAAGCCGCCGAAGTGTTCCACCGCATCGCCGTACATGGAGATGAGCTGGACATCGGGGGAGAAGCCGACCAGGTTGCCCCCGACCGCCGGCGCCGAGACGAAGGCGGCCGGGTAGGAAGGCCCGATGGACGATGAGAGCTGGGACAGGACGCCCTGCAGCTCCGAGGTGTTGTAGAAGCGCGAATCGTCGCGGGAGGCGTTGGTCACGGCGATGTCCACCGGACCTAATGCCGCCCGACCGGACCGGTCCACGAAGTCGACGAGAGAATCGTTCACCAGCAGCGCCGTTCCCACACCGGCCGTGACGACCGCCACGCCCAGCATGATCAGCAGCGTGCTTCGGCCATGGCGTTTCACCTCCTTCCACGCCTGGCGGTTCAGGTACGATGGCTGCAGCAGGACGAGCGCCAGGATGGCTATGAGGAAGAGGACGGCGGCGAAGAGGACCAGGCGGAGGAAGGTGCATACCAGCCCGGCACCGATCAGACCGACCGCAGCAGGCACCCTCCAGCCGGTCCTGATGCTCATCCCTCCGTCTGCGGCAGCGATAGGCCCCATCCGAACCCCTGCCACATCGCCCCGTCCTCGCGGAACATGGGGCCAGGCGGCCCCCTCCTTCCCAGCAGATCGCCGAGATTGCCGGCCCACTCGCCCCATCTTCCCTCGTAGGTCAGAACGGTGTGATCGAAATCGACCATCTTGAAAACGCAGGCCTGTTCGTTCTCTGCCCTGGCGGTGAAGAACATGGCGTGGCTGCCCAGCTCCACGTGGACCGTCACCGACCCATCCACCTTCTCCAGCGAGGACCACATGGCCTTCTGTCCGGAATGATGCTGGCTGACCATGGCCCATTGCGGCACTTGATACTTGTCGAGCATCACCTGGTACATCTCCCAGTCGCCCTCGTGGCGGTTCATCTGGCCGTAGTTGAAGGCGTAGAAGAACCAGTACTGGATGATCGTGCCGGTGCCGCTGTGGGTGATGGCGACATAGGAGAGCGGCATGCTGCCGTTCCAAGCGTAAGAATCGATGATGCCGTTGTCGTCCAGCCCGCCTGCCTTGCAGTCCAGGTAGCTGTACGAGGTGGAGTTCACGAGACCATCGAACGTGATGTTCTCTTCGACCAGAGTTGGAACACCCGTCCGCATGTTCCACAACGAGCAGTTCTCCATGTATTCGAGCGCATCCATCGGCCGCAATCTCTCGTCCGGAGAGAACATCAGCACAGGGCAATAGTAGGACGCAAGTTCTTGATCGGTCATCTCAGAAGAAGGGACGGGAGGAGAAAAATTCAGGATGAGGGCCAGGCTAATGACCGGAGCTAGGAACACGAACGCCCTCTCCGGCCACCCGGCCCCCTCCCGCGCCATGCTCATCGCATGCGCTTCCAGGGATTTATACCGGTCTACTTCCTCCTCCGCAGGAAGAGGAACGCTACGACCAGGAACACCGCCACTGCTGCCACCACCACTATGAGTATGATGGTGGTGCTGTCGATGGAACCGCCACCGGTGCTCGTCGCCCCGGTGATGTCCTCGTAGGTGGACCGGTCCGTCACCTGGTGCTCCACGTTGGTGATGCTGGTGTCGGCCGTGGCGACAGGCACAGCATGCAGCGAAAGGATGATCTCGGTCGAGCCCAACTCAAAGGTCGCGTCCGAGGCGAGCAGGTGCATGTTGGCCGGGTCCAGGTAGTAGGACTCGGTGTCGGAGGTGAGGCCGATGCAGTTCACGTTCACGCCGTTCGCGTCAGGCACGTTCTTGTTGCGGGCGTAGGTGACATGGGCGGAGATGCTCTGGTCCGAACCACTGAACTGGCCATGGTCGTAGATGAAACCGGAGGTGGCGCCGTTGGTCAGGTCCGCCAGGTTGATCGGGAATCCGGTTATGCCGTACTGTGCCAGGGCCTGGTTGACGTTCGCCTTGTACGCGTCCGGGACGCCGGTGATGTCGATGCTGCCGGTGATCTGGCCGCTGGTGATCATCGCATCGCTCAGGTACCAATCATCCCCCACGTTCATTCCGGCCGGGACCGCTATGAGCGGAGTGTCCAGTGTGGACATGGCGGACAGGACCATGTTGGCGTTGATCCCCGCGTTCACATCGGCGTAGGTGACATTGACCATCGAGTCACCGTACGTGTAACCGTACTCGGTCATGGGGAAGTTGGTCAGGGTGATGCTTCCCTTGGCATACGAGGAGGCGCCGATCTTGGCGGAGACGATGGCCATGTCGGCCTTCTGCACCGTCAGGACGATCGTTCCGTTCGTGGCGGCGGCGAACTTGGCGCTGCCGGTGATGGTCTTCTTGGCCTCAGGCGCGTTCTGGATGTCCACCTTCTCGGCCGACGGGCTCATGGTCCATGTGTAGTAGTGGCCTGCCACCGGCATGTCCCCGCTGACGCTCTGCGAGAACGAGAGGTAGAGGCTGGCGCCGAAGGTCACGGTCACGGTGTATGTCGTGGCAGAGACGGCCGTCACTTCGAACACCACGCTCATGTCCATCGAGCCGTTCGCGCTGTGGGACAGGATGGTGGCGTTGTCCGCGTACGAATCATAGATGGAGTTCTTCAGCCAGTTCTCGTCGATCGAGGAGTACATCACTCCCACGTCCTTGCTGCCGGCCAAGGCCCAGGAGTCGCCCACGCTCCATGTTGGTACAGAAGTGGCGGCGCTGGCCTGCCCTGAGGCAAGGAAAGGGCATGCGCCCATCATCAATGCTATGCTGATAGCTATAAGGATCGTCTTTCTCAATCATATCCCCCATTAGATGGTATATCATTTTGCAGAGGTCTATTTAAGATATTCTGGAGCGAGCGGTTGTGCAAAAACACGCGGACCAGGAATGTTACACAAACGTGCAATGATTTCTCATTTATTGGAATCGGATGAGAAGGTATTCCAATGGCCGATCGTACGGGCTCACTTTCTCTTCAGGGGCTGAACGACCACATTGGGGAGCTGCGAGAGCGAGGAGAAGATGAACGGTCCCTTTCTTACCAGTGGGAGATGGATGTGCCTGACGATGTGATCGGAGCACCAGCAGAGGCAGAGGCCGAGGGTGATGCCCCAGGCCAGGAGCGATAACGTTCCGATGATGCCCGATATCGAATGGAAGTAGGTCAGGAGCAGGATGAACGCCAGCGTGAACGAAGGCATGGTCGCTGCGTGACGGGAGAAGAAATGGAAGAGGCTGGTCAACGATCTCGATCTGAGCTGCGTGGTCCACCTTCCGATCTGCAGCAGGACGATGCCTGCGCCGACCGAGCCCAGGAGGAACAGGGCGTATTCGAACGGAGTTGCGGGAGAGAACGATGCCGGGCCGATGAGGACCGCCGCCGCGGACATCATGCCGGCGCCCATAATCAACGTGAGCGGACCGCTCTCGGATATCTGTAACAGGGGGGAGTGGGAATAGGCGAAGCCGATGTAAAGGAGAGGCTGGGAGACCAGTGCCGCCCGGACCTGCCATGGCAACGAGGGAAGGACCGTTCCGGCCAGACCCATCAGGACGATCGGGATGAACCGGTACTTCGGCATGGAGATGACGATCAGGACGAACGCTAATTCCGCTACGAGGAGAAGCGGCAGGAACCACAGCACCTCGGACATGATGCCGATGGAAGAGGGATCTCCGAGGACCAGTGCGTTTTGTAATTGATCCGCTCCAAGTCCGTGGGTCGCGATGACGACGGTGCAGAGCGCCAGGTAAGGGATGAGCGTCGATATGGCGATCTTGCCGATGGTCAGCAGAGGTTCTTCCCTTGCCTTCCGCTCATCGAACAGGTGGCCGATGGCGAGAAGGATGACAGGGAAGGTGAGATAGGAGAGGAAGGATGGAGCGCCGCCTACGAGAACATCAAGGGCTGCCAGCGCTGCGGCGGCGGCCAGGGCTGCTTCTGCGGCATAGGGCTTCAGAGGGCTTACGCTCCATTGCTTCTTTCTTCATAATCACCCCGTGAGGGGGAAGGGGGTTTCGGGGCATAGGAGGAAGGAAACTGCTTCCGATCTCGGGGGGAGGAATGAATGCCAAATGCCCCGTTCATTGGGAGTTCTGAGATTATACTGGCTTGCAGGAGACCGAGCCGCTGCCATCCAGCATCATGCCCAGCTCGAGGTCGTACGATGCGTTCTCGCACGTTCCATCGACCATCTCGATGCGCGCTGTGAGCTTGTTGCGCTCGAAGACGATCTGGGCGTTCTTCACTTTCGATTTGTACATTGAGATGCGCTTTCCTGCCTGGGTCAGCTTGCGTTCGCAGCAGGTGATGAGTCCGGCATCCTCCAGGAGTTTGATCTTCCTGTAACAGGCGGCGATGGGGATCCCGAGCTTCTCGCTGAGGTCGAAGGCAGACTTCGGCTTGCCCATGGTGGCGAGAAGGATCTTTGCCGCATATTCTTCTGTCAAGAGTTGTGAGGTTTCTAAAGCTTGCATGATACTCCACCTATTGGGACTTCTTAGGTTATCATCGCCGATGAGGGTATATGAAGAGGCCGATGTGATTATCACTTTTGATTTGGTTAGAAACGACGGGCCAGATGTGTTATCAGGCGGTGGAAATAACGATTCTTGATGCTAGATATCGAAATGTGGAACGATGGCGGAATGCGATTTGAAAAATGGTGAGAATAATTAATGATCATTAAAGAGAACAATCGATTTCTGAATAATATGCAATGAGAGATGTCAGATTATTAGTTATTCCTTTTTAATCAAATGGAAGGATAATATTCAAATACTTACTGGGTAAATGATACCTACAAGCCAGGGATTAGCAACCTGACTAGAGGTGAGAATTTCATGGCATTCAAGGACAAGAAGAAGGACGACAAGAAGAAGAAATAAGTTCACAATTACGTGCTGATCTATTCAGCACTCCTTTTTTTAAAAAAATGTCTGGAAATAGTACAATCAAAATCCAATTAATTATATTGTAATTAAAACATGGCGTTTTAGATGAAAATATTAATGGTCACAGATAAATATTTACCAAATGTGGGGGGTGTAATAAATACAATTAGAGAAATTTCCGAGAATTTGGTCGGCACGGGAAATGAGGTAACAATTGTATGTTTCGGAAATCAAAATAAGACCGATTTTATCAACGGAGTAAAAATTTTTTTTATAAAATCCCAATTGTCAAAATATTTTTTGGGTTTAAGTTTTCCAATATTAGTTAAAATCAATTCCATAATCAAAGAAGAGAATCCAGATATCGTTCACATTCATGGTTATCATACTTTATTATCTCTATCTGCATTAATTCCTTTAAAAACTGGAATAAATATTGTTTTCAGTCCTCATTATCACAAAGTTGGCCACACTCCCTTAAATAATCTGCTTCACCATGGATATAAATATATTGGATATGTATTATTTAAAAAATCAAGAATAATATTTACTGGATCCCATTATGAAAAAGAATTGGTGACAACAAATTTTCCGAATTTTCAACGCAAGGTAGTTTTGGTACCACTTGGTGTGAAAAAAATTATTATCTCCGAAAAAAAACAAACAAATTTGGATCGAAAAAGGATTAATCTATTATTTATCGGAAATTTGATGGAATATAAAGGTATTCAATATATCATCAAATCACTTTCATATTTGATTAAAAAGGGATATTGTCCACATCTGACCATAATTGGAAATGGGTCATATAAGAGTGATTTAGTTAGCTTAATTGAGGTAGAAAATGTTGGGAGCAACATAAATTTTTTTGAAAAGTTAAGCGATCATGAAATTGAATTAAAAATGTTAGACAGTGATATGTTATTATTGCTTTCGAAAGCTGAAGCATATGGATTGGTCGTAGCTGAATCACTTGGATTAGGAACACCTACAATTGTTAGTAATGCAAATGCGTTGAAAGAGTTCACTGAAATTCCAGGTTGTTTTGGTATAGATATCCCGCCCCGAATTGATGATTTGGCCGATTTGATCATCAATACGTTTAATTATTCTGGTCCAGTTGGTCCTGCTGATAAAACAAAAATTCGAACCTGGGACGAAGTCGCCTCAAATTACTTTTTTATATACGAAAGAATAAAATTTGGTGCAAGATGAATATGGTATTTTCTAGAAAGCCATTGAAATTTTTGACAATTTTGATGTTAATACAGATATCATTATTTTTATGGATAATCTCCAGCGTATCTATCCATACATTTTCTCCCGACTCTTTTTATTATGTTACACAAATGCCGATAATATTCTGGGTAGGTTTAGCAATTTGGGCAATTACTTTATCATTCAAGATAAAATGGACAAATTTATTTTCAAAAAATATTAGTCACATTATCGATTTATGTTTATTACTTCTAATAATTTTGTTTTTGTTTGGTTTACCATGTTTTATTTATGATAACT
This sequence comes from Methanomassiliicoccales archaeon PtaU1.Bin124, assembly GCA_002067865.1. Taxonomy (GTDB): domain Archaea; phylum Thermoplasmatota; class Thermoplasmata; order Methanomassiliicoccales; family UBA472; genus MVRC01. Next base: position 215,006 of record MVRC01000012.1, read on the forward strand.
ATCGATTTTCAGATAGCCTTAAAGTTATTAATGATGTTAATAATCTGATAAGCTCTGGTCAGTTTATTTTATCTGGGGAGTTAAATTATCTTTCATCTGCACCAGGTTTTCATCTTTTTTCTGCGAATATTTCTATTATAACCGATACTTCTGTATTTGATATTGCAAAATATTATCCGATCTTCATATTTGTGTTAATCTGTATTGTACTTTATTCAATAGCAATATTTTTTTCGGCTAAATACGCGATATTTGCCCCAATCATGTTTCTAGGTCTCTCTTGGACTCAGGAATACCATTTTGCCCCACAATCTTTTGCCATAATATTATATTCATTTTTTATTTATGTTATCATTAAAAATTGGAATGAAGATTCATCTTCATACAAATATATATTAATCATGTTAATAATGATATTTTCAATTACTATAAGCCACTTGGGAACTCCTTTATTTGTCATACTAAATATTTTATTCATTATTATTTTATTTTCCATTTCTAAAAAAAGGTCTCATAATCTTACATTGAAAAGTGTTCCTTCGTTCAATCTATTAATATTAAATATTTGCGTTTGGGTATCTTGGTTAATTTATATATCTGATGGAATAATGAGTTTATTTATCAATTTAGTCACAAATTCAATTAACAATTTGCTCTTGGGCGAAGTATCTCTCTCGAATAGTATAGCTTCGAATCCGACTTATGATTTCGTTGTCGTTTCCGATATTCGCATTGTTATTGGTATTATACAAATTCTACTCGGATTCGCAATGTTATTTTTCTTTAGAAAAAATATCAAGTTGGCAACGATTTTAGGCGGTATTTTCCTTGGATCCTTTTCTTTTGCAATATTGTCGCCCTCCTTAGGAGGACTTTATTTTGGTCGATCATTTATTTTTTCTTCAATTATTGTATCAATAATGTTCATTGCCGCAATCAAATATTTTCCCCGTCCCTCTACAAAAATATTTTTTAATATGATTATTTGTTTTATAATAATTACATTATTCTTAATCCCCGTTACTCATTATGCGGGAGATGGATTGGAATTTATTTCCGATTCGCAGCTCCAAGAAAAAATGTATGCAGAATGCCTCAATATTTCATTGTACCACCCTACAACATATGAAATATATAATAATATATATGATAATAAATATTATTCATATTCTACGGCATTTTATAATTATTACTATCAACGTATGTCCGCTGGAGATATTTATAATAAATATTACATTTTAATGAATCATGACATTATTTATAATAATAATGAATTTAGAATATATGATTAGTTGATATTATTTAACGAATTATAACACAATTTAAATTAATTATTCTGTACCGAAACAAACAAACTATTTTGAATAAAGTCAATATTTACTTAAAAAGGTTCGATAGTTTGAAAATTCTAATCGTGTGTTCAACATTGGATTTAAAATTCAAACTTGGATGCACCCCATCATGGTGGCAATTGATCAAGGCATTAAATGAAAAAGGAAACGAAATATTGGTATTGCCATATCTTGGAACGTGCATGGACACCATATGGTGGCGTTCGTATTCGAATCCCACTTTTTTTGAAAGTATAATTTATTACAACTTATTAAATAAATTACCCGATTTTAAGACCTATCAACAGAAGAGTAAAAAATTTTTAAAAATTTTTATTCCATATATCAATTTCAAATGGAAAAATAAAATATGGGAAATAGTTAATCAAGAAAAAGATATAAATTTGGTATTCTTTATTAATATACCATTGGACCAAATTACTGATATCCCATCAAAAATTAAGGAAGAATTTGGAATCCCCTCGTTTTATTTGGAGGGGGACATGCCTACGATTCTTCCAAAATATTCCGTTGGACGTGGTTTTAAATTTAATTATTATCAAAATGCCGACCTATCTGTCTTTGATATTTTTTATTCCAATTCTATTGGGGTTACAAATGATATCAAAAGTATGGGGGCAAAAAAAATTGAATCTTTACATTATGCGGTGGATCCTCAATTCTTTCAACCATTGCCGACAAGGAAAAAATTTGATATTTCGTTTTTTGGGTACGGGAGCCAATATCGTGAAGATTGGATGGAAAAATTAATAACTAAACCTTCAAATGAAATGTGCAGATACAAATTTGCAGTGGCTGGGGGTGGATTCGGGATCTCTTTGGGAAATGCGGATTTGGTAGGGGATATTTCATTTGACAATTATCGTTTATTCTGTTCTCAAAGTAGGATCAATCTCAATATCACAAGATGGTCTCACACAAATGTTTACGGATCTTCAACGGCCAGGATTTTTGAATTGGCAGGATTTGGTTGTTGTATTGTTTCCCAACCATACAATGGGATGGATGAATGGTTCGACCCTGGTCGCGAAATTTTTATGATAAAAAACGATGAAGAAATCAATGAATTATATAATTGGTTATTGGACGATGAAGAAATTCGTATTAAATCAGGCATGGCTGCAAGAGAAAGGGTACTTAAAAATCATACTTATGGTCATAGGGCCCAACAAATAATCAATAATTTTAATGACCTAAAGGATAAAACATGAAGGTAGGATTAATTGGAGCTAGTGGTGGTCATCTTACTGAATTATTACAATTGGCTCATTCATTGGACCACTGCACTTTATTCATAATAACATATAAAACCAATCGCTTTATTAATTTGCCAATACCTCAATTCTATGTTCCAGATATCGGCCAAAAGGGTAACTTTATTTCTGCCTCATTCAATATTTTTAAAATTCTGATTAGTGAAAGACCAGATTATGTCATAAGCACCGGATCGGAGATTGCTATTCCCTCTTTTTTAATCTGCAAGAGTCTAGGTATTAAAACAATTTTTATTGAATCATGGTGTCGCGTTAATTGCAAATCTGGCACTGGCAGAATTGTTTATTATTTTTCTGATTATTTCTTTGTCCAGTGGGAAGAGTTGATTAAAAAATATGGTAAAAAAGCTCAATATTTCGGAGGTCTCATATGATCTTGGTGACTGTAGGTACCATCGGATTTGATCGTTTAATCAATTATTGCGATTCCATTTCCGATTTTTTTAATGAACCCATGCTGCTACAAATCGGTAACTCAACAACTATTCCGAAAAAATGTCCATATTTTAATATGATAGAATACGACAAAATGATGGGGGTCATCAAAGAGTCTCGATTAGTAATTACTCACGGCGGTGCTGGAACAATTATGGATTGTATATTGCTGAACAAACCAATAATTGCCGTTCCCAGATTGAAAAAATTTGGGGAAGTGATAGACGATCATCAGATTGAAATGTTAAATCAAATTAGGAAAAAGTATCAACTAGATGTAGTAACAAATATTACAGATTTGATGGATTTGATAATAATGAAACGTCCAGAATCTCATTGCGGAACATACGAAATAAATTCTAAATTATCAATGAAAATATCGGAAATAATTAAAGGTGTGCGATAAACTCAGAATAATTTATGATGGAATATTCCTTTCGTACAATTTCCAAGGCTCGATCAGAATATTTTTGGGCAATTTCTGGATTATCTGATAACAGATCAATCGAATTCCTTAAAGCATCAACATCTCCTTCAGGAATCAAAATGCCACCATCTTTTAATATCGTAGGAATCCCTCCGATATTCGATGCTATTATGCATTTATGACTCGCCATTGCCTCCATCAAAACATTTGGTGATATCTCAGCAACATGTTCAGTAATCGATGGCATTATTACGATGTCGACTGCGTTATAAAGGAATATCATGTTTTCAGGTTTTACTGGGTCTATCAAAATTATGTTATTCGATGGAATAATTTTGTTCAAATCTTTTAAATTTCCAAAATTTATAATAATTAATAAATAGTTTTTTTCAATGACATGTTGTTGGATTGATAGGACACTATCAATTCCTTTCACCTTATAAAAACCGCCAGCATACAGCACCACAGATTTAAATTTGTGATTTTTTAGCAAATCCGCCAAATTCTCATCAATCCCCAAAATTCCATTTTTAGAATATTTCTCCAAACAAATCCCATGTGTTTTTACAATTGAATTAGAAATTTTAAATTCCTCTTGTAGATACTTCTTATTCATATCTGACTCAGCAACAATATTTATTATGTTTTTATATACAAATTTAATAAATTTTTTCTTGACACTTGATAAAAATTTTAAAACACCTTTCATATTATTTGTCCGATCCAAATTATTTTCAATAATAATGACCATATTTGCATTGAGAATTTTTCCAACAGCAATTAATGATAGTGACGCGGTGGTTTCCGAAGCTAAAATAACAATTTTATTGGGTTTCAGAAAAATTAATTTTTTCATTAAATTAAAATTGGGAAAAAGATCGCCCGAAAATCTTTTTATTTTAAATTTATGAACATTTAGGTTGTCAATATTTATTTTTAAAAAACGAATTGCACTGGGATATTCATCTTCCTCATCAATAGTAAAAATGTACACGTCATTAAAATATTTATTAAATTGTCTCCCCATGTCTAGCATCCAGGGATATAAAAATGGAGCCCAAATTACACATTTTTGTTCAACCGACAAGATATCCCAACAAATAAAATATTTATTAATATTTACATTCTCTGATATGCCATTCTTGACAGAAAATCTTCTTCATATTATAATATTAGTTATTAAATATTGACAAATGAATATTAAGATTGGAATGTTGGATCCTATGAAAAATGTCCTCATTGTTTCTTTCTATTTTTCAGAAAGTGAGAATATTGGTTCCCATCGCTCTCGAGGCCTAGCTGAAAATCTTTCAAAATTTGGTTGGCATCCAATAATCATTACTCAACAAAATTCCACTCCCTTTAACTGTGCCAATTGTGAAATTATTGAAGTCCCTTTCTGTTCAAAACTATCATACTGGAAGCGCAAATTTGGTTATTCCGAACATTCCGCAATTCTTAAACCAAATCGTTTTGATGGCCAAAAGTACTCAATATTTGATACCGGGTCTGAAATTATCCGTTTTATATTATTTTATCCTGACGAAGCTAATTCCTGGATATCACCTACAATTGAAAAAATTCAAGAAATCCTAAAAAATGAAAAAATTTCAGCAATAATTAGTACATCATCTCCAATTTCTTCGCATTTTATCGCATGTAATATTAAGCGCAGATTTAACATACCATGGATTGCTGATTTTCGGGATCTGTGGTCTCAAAATCATTATTTGAGATCAAAAATTTGGAAAGCAAGACATATCATAAATGAAAAAATAACAATTTCTAATGCAAATATTTTGACTACTGTGTCGGCCCCACTAGCAAATAAACTCGAAAACATTCACCATCTCCGGGCAATTTCGATAATGAATGGCTATAATCGCCTTGATTTGAATTTAGGTGAGCCATTAGATCAAAAATTTTCTATCATTCATACGGGGAGATTATATGAAGGTCGGAGAGATCCAGAGCCACTATTTCGTGCGATTCATAATTTAATTTTAACCAATAAAATTTCTCCTAATGAAATTTCTGTCAATTTTTATGGATGTGATGATGAATGGTTGAAGAAATGTATAGAACGATATCAATTGCAAGATATTGTCAGTTCTGTAGGTATTATTTCGAGGGATGAATCAATTAAAAAACAACGAAGCGCGCAACTATTATTATTATTAACTTGGAATTCTTCTGATGAAAGTGGTGTATATACTGGGAAAATTTTCGAGTACATTGCCGCAAAGCGACCAATATTTTTGATGGGGTGTGAGGGTGGAGTGGCATCTCAATTAATTATGAATGCCGGTATAGGGAAAGTGGCAGATAATAAAAATAGTATTGAAGAAATATTAATGGGGTATTATATCGATTTTAAAAAATACGGGTATGTTCCATATAATGAAAAAAAAGAAATAACCAGCACATTAGATCAAGAAAGAATGGCAAGGCAGTTTGCTGAACTACTTGATGATCTGACCTCCTGATTGTATCGTATAAAAATCTATGAGCATGCTAAATAAAAGTGGTTCCAAGAACAAAAACCTCATCGACGTGTTAACAGTGATGAGTGGAACGACAGCAGCTCAATTAATAATAATCATATCAGCTCCGTTAGTAACTCGCTTATATGGTGCAGATTCTTTTGGATTATCTTCACTATTCTCTTCAATTGTCAGTATTTTGGTCGTAGTAGTATGCCTTCGATATGAAATGGCGATTATGCTTCCGAAAAGCGATGAAGAAGCAATAAATATTCTAATTTTAAGTATAATAATATCATTCATTTTCAGTTTAATGCTGGTTCCTTTTATATTATTGTTTGAATCGAATTTGATAATAATCCTCAATGCGCCAGGGCTTCAAAATTATTTGTGGTTAGTTCCTCCAATGGTATTCTTCACCGGATCTTTTTCAGCTTTAAGTTATTGGATAATCCGGAGGAAAAAATTTAAAAACCTGGCATTTGCACAGGTGGCAAAAGCCACAGCAACTTCTGGGACTCAATTATCTGCAGGTTACATGGGATATGCCACAGGTGGTAATCTTATTGGTGGGAGCGTTCTGGGCCAGACATTCGCTTCAACAATTCTTAGCTTTCAAGTCTGGAAATCAGATAAACACATTATTAAAAATTTTGTCAGTCGGAAACAAATGAGGCAATGCCTACACCACTATCAGAATTTTCCACTTTATGATGTTTGGTCCGGGTTATTAAATGCATTTTCTTTTCAAATGCCGATTTTTATTCTGTCAATATTTTTTTCTTCCACCGTTGTAGGTTTTTATTCTCTCGCACTCTTAGTTCTGTTGTTGCCGACCTCATTCATTGGGTCGGCGATTGGTCAAATTTTTTATCAAAGGTCATCAGAGGCATATCATAAGAATAATGGTGAATTTGCCACCATCGTTGAGGCCACGGTTTCTCAATTATTTTTAATTGGGTTTCCGATAATATTATCATTGGTTATAATCGGTGGGGATGCATTTAATATTGTTTTTGGATCAAATTGGACCGAAGCGGGATATTTTTCACAAGTACTCTCGATTTGGATATTAGTTGTGTTCGTTACCAGTCCAATAAGTACCATATATGCAATATTTAGAAAATTACGGATTTTATTAATCATAAATGTAATATTATTTTTTATCCGAACTATTGTATTGATTATCGGTGGAATTTTTAATGATGTGTATCTGGGTTTAACGTTGTTTTCACTCGCCAGTTCAATAATCTTGATTGCGATGGGTATTCATATTCTAAAAATATCGAAAATTTCTATTCGACACTTATGCGACTCTGTCAAATATTATTTAGTTCTAGGATCATTTTGTCTAGTTTTAATTTTTATCATTAGAAATATTTTCCTAAATAATCCGCAGATGGTTATAATACTCTCGGTTGTAATTATCATGCCATACTATTTTATATTATTATATAAATATTATTAATTACTAATTTTTTTCCTGATATAAATTCGATACATAATCGGCTGTAAGGAATGAATTAACGTTTTTCCTTAAATGATATTCGGATAAAAATCGAGATTCTTCAATAAAACCATAATATGCCAATGGGTGAAATTTATAAATTTCATTCTCTACAATTTTTGCCCTAACGTTTTCTTTTACGTCAATTAATTTGTTTTTATAATCTAACACGAATTTCGAATCAGCTAGTGATCCAGAAATCGCCATCAACATTTTTTCAGAATTTGATTCCGCCAAATTCAAATTTGTTGTACATTCAATATCTTTTAATTTATATAAATTATCGACAAATAAATATGTTAAACAATATTTTTTATATAAATATTGATGGATTTTATATTTTAATGGTACTCTTTTAAAAAATTTTATCAATTGCGTATCCCACAGTGGCAATCTCCATTCATATTCAAAAAATTCATATGTTCTAACAGAATTTATAATAAACTTCGATTGTCTCTCCATGAAATCAAAATATTCGAAGCCATTTGCATAAGATTCTGCATTATTAATAATAATTTCTGATATATAATTTCGAATTTTATTTTTTAACAGTCTTCGATTTTGTTTGGAGTCTTTATTGGGCTGATTTAAGAAATGATAGTTAATAACCTCCTCAGCGCAGAGATCGTTATTATATACGTTCCTATTGAGCAAATCTCCCGGTATATGACCCCCAGATATCATATCTCCTGTGTGTCCCGGTACAAATGTTGAATTGCTTGGCACGAGCTGATTTTCTTTTATGAATTTCACTGCGAGAAAATCTTGTATGTGTGGTAGAGACGTGGAATTCGAGGCATATTTATAATATGTTTTTAATATTTCAGAAGAATAAATATCTTTCCATTTATCATTGGTATATTCAATAAATATCCATTCATATCCCAATGCATCAGCAACTTTTTTACTTATTTTAGATTCTGCATTATTTAATCGTCCATACGAAAAACAAATTACATCTGTTATACCATATTTTTTTAATAATGCTACAATAATTCTGGAATCCAATCCACCACTCAAAGGGACAACAAGAAATTTTCCTTTATCAACGGTTGATTGTTTCAATCTAAGAAAAACATTATTAAACACAGTATCAAGTTGTGATAATAACATATGTTCTGTTACATTTTCAATGATTTTGTTAGTTGGATAAAAATATTTCCAAATTTCCATCTTTTTTATTTGTTTAGAATAAAATAATAATTCTCCAGCCTGAAGTTGGAAAATGTTTTGGTAAATTGTTTCTCTACCCATAACGTAACCAGTATGTAGGAATTCTAAAACATTTTTTTGATCGATAATAGTTGAATTATCGATCAAATCGTCTGAACAATCGGATAACACCGTCTCCAATTCATTATTGCGATAATAAATTGGTATCGTTCTTAACCGGTCAACTACACACAATAATATTTCTGGTGTTTGAAAAATTATCGCGAAGTCTCCCTCAAGGTTTTGTATCAGCGGACAAATAGATTCAGAAGTTCTTTTCGAATCTTGTGATATTTTATCCATGAAAATTTTGCAGAGATCAACTGCTTCGACATATTTATTCTCGAAAAAAATATTGCCCTTAATGCTGAGTGACACATCATTAATTATTATAGATTTCCAATTATATTTATAATTATTTAAAATAATTTTTATATTCATTTTCACAGTTTTTGAAGAACTAGATACATATAATTCTTTTTTGTAGGATCGAACACAACTCTCATAATAAGAAAATTATTTTTCATGACTCATTAAAATCCTCAGTGAATTTAAAATCAAGGCCACAAATATTAAAAAAAGGCCCACTCCGAACATTGCAATTCCTGCAATGCCCTGCAATGTTAGGGTCCACTGGAATATGATAGTAGTTTCAAACAGAGTAAATAAACCTAAAATCGTGCCTGCTGACAAAATAAAAAATCCTGGGACTCCAAACAATAATAAGGGTCGTTTATATCCAACAAAACCAACAATCCTTCCTAGAACCGACATGCCATGTTTCCATGGATTCTCTTTATGGCCATTCGGGACATCGTATCTAACATTGAAAGGAACCTCAACGATCTTCAATCCCTTTCTAGAAAAATGCATAATCATATCTGTTTCGATGTTGTAATCTTTTGAATCGAAATCAAGATTTTTTAGAGCGCTTCGAGAAAGTGCCCGATATCCCGACTGGGAGTCCGTTATCGAAACATCCGATCCCATCTTCTGAGCAAAGTTAATCGTCTTAAGTCCAAGGCGCCTCGTCCTCGGAATCTCAGCATCATCACGAATATAACGAGATCCAATAACCAGGTCCGCCTTTCCCTCAAGCACCGGCGCACTAATCGCCGGTATTTCGCCCGGGTCCATCTGCCCGTCCCCGTCCAGCATTACAACGCAGTCGGGGTCGTATCGCATGCATTCCTTGAATCCTTCCATCAACGCATGCGCCTTGCCAGAGTTCTTCTCCAGATCATAAACCACAGCACCGGCAATCTTCGCCAACAACGACGTCCTATCCTTCGAACCGTCGTTCACCACGATGACCTTGTAAACATACGGTGCAGCCAGATGCACTACCGAAGCGATCGTCAGTTCCTCATTATACGCAGGAATGAGCGCTATCACCCTGCCGCTCTCGCCAGGCATCACATTGAGCAATCCATTCTGATTTAATAAGGTTGGCCTCCAGCACTCCATCAATGCCTAACAATCGACTCACAAAATTGACGAACGTAACGAACCAACACCAGTTTTTTAATCCCTTCAGATAATTATTCCGGATCATTCATAAAGTATATCATCCACCATCGTGATTGATTGCCCCAATGACCGACCAGGTCCCAGAGAAGTACTGCCCGAACTGCGGCAACCCTCTCGCTCAACATGACGTCTTCTGCAGCCGCTGCGGCACTAACACCAATCAACAGGCAGCGCCACCGACGGCCGCCCCGGCACCGTTGCCGCCACCGCTTCCCCCACCGAAGAAGCGCAAGAGCGCAGTCGGCCCGATCGCTCTGATCGTCGTCATCGGCGTCGTCATCGGACTGCTCATGCTCGACATCCCCCAGCAGCTGTTGGAGGACGGCGGGTTCGAACTGCCCGGCCTGTCCGGCAAGACGTACACCTCCGGCAACGGCACCAAGCTGTACTCCTGGACGTACGACAACGATAACTACACCGTCAGGTACAATCTCACCACGTCCCAGTACAACTACTATCACAATAACGGCATCCAGCGTTACATGACAGTGAACGATTACGATCACGGTCTGGGCTTCATCACCAACGACAGCACCATGAGGCAGCTCGCCTACGATCTCAAAACGCTAGCGGACAAGGCAGGCCTGGACAGTCTCGGCACTGCCAACATGGTCCTCAGCTTCGTGCAGAAGGCGATGCCCTACCAGTATGACAACATCACCTACGGGGAAGAGGAGTATTGGGCCTTCCCGATCGAGATGCTATGGCTCGGTCACGGCGACTGCGAGGACAAGTCGTTCATGTACTGCAGCCTGATGGAGATCCTCGGCTACGACACCTGCCTGCTCTTCTTCACCGGTCATGTTGCAGCAGGGATCGCGATGCCTGATGGCTCTGGCACATGGCGCTACCCGCACGACGGCGTGAACTACTACTATTGCGAAACGACCGGGTCTGGGTGGGCCATAGGGGACAAGCCCGAGGAGTACGGCGATTCCCACCTGGTAGTAGTGGCGTAAAACCCTTTCTTCATTGGATCCTACTGATCCCATTTTTCTCTCCGATGTTGATTTTTTAGTTCACTGAGAAATATCAATCATATGTCTGCAATTTCGAATAAAAAATGTTCGTACAATTTTTATACGCACATTATTCTCATAACCTAATATGGGCGCGTTCACCAATACCTTCGGGGTATCACCAAGGGTGGCTGTACTAGAAGCATTCATTGAAAACGATGGACAAAAGTTCTCAAGACCAGAGATCATTGAAATGACTGGAATCTCTAGAGGTGCTGTTTATTACACAGTGGACAAATTGGTCCAAGAAGGATTCATAATAAAAAAAAAAGGGTCGGGGAAGGCACAAAAATATGCATTAAATACAAATGATGCGAGATCGAAAATCCTTTCCACAATCGAAAGCCTATTAGTTGCTGGTCAAATTGAGGCGATTATGAAAAAAGAATCAAACCTCCCTCAATCAAATCGTTTAGAAGGCTCAATATTATGACAATGGGTAGGGAATAACCGTCTAATATTCAAAATAAGAAATTTTAGTTGATAAGCATCCCTGAAATATTGGGGTTTGCAAGACCCAATCAGGCGGTTGGACCGAATCTGGATGTTTAGTATTCCGTCTCAGCCATTATGTTGGGTTAAAGACTGCCCTTCTTCCACCATGTGCATGATGGCCGAATGCTGCAGCGCCACGATCAACGGCAGCTCGAAGACCAGCGCGGTCCGTTCGCCGTTCATCTCGTAGATCAGCAGCGACCTCCTCGCATCGACGATGATCAGCATCTCCGCGCGGTACAGGTCCTCGCTCGATTCCAGCTTGCCGGTAAAGACCTTGACATACGTTTCTGCCAACGAATCGTTGCCTAGGTGCGGTTCCACCACGGTCGCATCTCCCAGCGCCGCCCGGAACGTCTCCGCGTCCTCCGGCACCATGCAGAACACGTCCGCCCTGGTCGCGATCTCCTTCAGTTCCTTCACCAGCGGACGGAAGGTCGATGTCCTCGTGCACACCACCATCAGGTCCTTTTTCACTTCGGAAAGGAACGTCCTCACCTGGTCCTGGATGCTCATCTCCCCCTTGATGTGCCACACCGGGAACGACCGCTGCTTGGCCTTGAGGCTGAGCTCCTGCAGTTCCGACGAAGCGGTCCGCATCGAATCCTCCAGGTCCTCCCGCAGCAAACGCATCAAACGGTCGGGCGGCACGGCCCGGTAGTATTTCGGCTTCCCCTGCCACACCTCCACATAGCCCTTAGATTCCAGCGATTCCAGGATATCATAGACCCGTGGTCTCGGCACCCCGCACGCCTCGTGCACCTGCCTGGCCGTTCCCTCTCCCAGACCGACCAGACTCGAATACACTCTCGCCTCGTACTCGGTCATTCCTAGACGAACCAGCTCTGGCACGGATCTATCGAACATTGTAACTATGATAGTTACAACAACTACATCTAACCTCCTTCTACTGACAGCTCATCGGTGGTTCACAATGAGCTCCGGAAAGGTTTGGCAGGCGTTCAAGGAGAACATGAAAGGCATGTGGCCGGCGCGCTTCATCGCGCTGGTGGTCGTCGCATCGATCATCATCTCGCTGTTCGGGCTGGCGTTCGAGAAAGGCCCGACGCAGGACATCTCGGTCGATGTGGTCAACATGGACTCGGCGACGGTCAATTCGACCGCATCCATGGTTGTGGGCGTGATGGATTCTGGGACGACTGTCAACATCATTTCCACCTACCGATCATCTGACACCAACGCTCTTCAGACCGCATTGGACGATCTCAAGTCCGGTAAGGTGGAGGCGGTCATCTTCTTCGGCCAGAACTTCACCTCCGACATTACCGCTTGGATGCTAGCGGCCAAGAACGGCACGTCGATTGCTCCCTCCAGCCTGGTGCTCTACATGGATGCTTCCAATCCCATCGCCTCCGCAGCAGTTCAAGGGGAGGTGCAGCGCAGCGTTCAGGTCGTACTGGCTTCGACGTTCAAGCTCTCCTCACCTGTTCGTGTTATGCCAAACATCGTTTACGGCGAAGGCACGGACATGAGGGACTTTATGTCACCAGCGATCGCCGGTCTGCTCATCTTCATTCTGACGCTCATGCCAACGCTGATGTCCAGCATGAACGGCGGTACGGTCAGGGATGGCAGATACACCGCTGGCGAAAGGATATCAGCGCAGATACTCTCCTCATTAGTGGTCGGGGCGGTCCTGGCCACGACCATCCTGCTGGTTATGGCGGCTTTCGGAATTCGTATGGTTGGAGACATGTCCGTCACGTTCACTCTGCTGGCCTTGCTGGCGATGGCCAGTTCCGGCCTCGGTCTTCTCTTGGCCACTGTGACGAAGAAGGCCCCGGCGGCCACCATGGTCATCTTCCCGCTGGTGCTGTACCCTGCCATCCTGCTGGGCGGCATCATCCTGCCGATATCGTCCATCCCGGACTATCTGCTCCCCATATCCTATCTCTTCCCCCTGACCTACGCCATCGACGGCACCAGGCTCTCGATGCTGGACGGGTTCGGGTGGGACGGTTGCTGGGTGCAGGTCCTCTCGCTGCTGGTGTATGTGGCGATATGCGTGGGCATCGCCTGGTACTTCGAACGCCATGCAAGGTCAGAGGAGGTAGAGAAAAAATGATGATCGGGGGCAACGCCCCCTTTCCATCCGCACGAGGCCACTATGCGGTGTCAGGTCAGCTCCTCCCGCCGACCGACAGCGTTCCCTTCATCAACCATATCTCCGTGCCGTACTTGTCCAGCATCTCGCAGACCTTGTCCGCGAACCCGCCCATGTCCTTCAGGACCTCCTCGTGGTCGAGCTTCTGGACATCGCTATCCACATTAGCGACTGCGTCGACGAACTCCCTCTCCCCAAAGAGGTTGTACGCGCTCTCCAGGAACTCCATCGTCTCCTCCGGGTTCTGCAGGAGCTCCTTGTTGTTCAGGACGATGCAGGGCATGCGCACCTCGATGCCCTTGTTGATCACGACCGGAGAACCGACCCCGGCCAGCACGATCGCCGGGGTCTCGTCGAACGGTATGGCGTTCGTGATCGACACGTGCGCCGGGTCGTTCTTCCGCAGGATCCCGACCACCAGGTTCCTTTCCCTCCTGCCCCACTCCGTCAAAGCCGACTCCAATTCCGCGTTCGCCTCGAAGCCAGGCACGTGGAACAGTATCGCCCCGCTCTTGCTCGGCTCCCACCTCGCCTCTTCTGCCGTCAGGCGCTTGTCCCGCATGTCATACTCTTCGCGGGACAGGCCAGACATCTCTTCCGTTTCGATCTCGATGTTTCGGGCCTCATCCTTGATGTCGCCCCATGACTCGATACCTGTATGGACCATCGTTGTTACCATGTTCCTCCCTCCCTCATTGCATCGCCTCGCCGGACGGTGGTAGGAATCAATTGTCATCCCATCCCCCCTACGGATGTCCTCGAAACACCACGGGTGTTCGATTTCATCCCCCCGCTGATAAACCTTTGGCAGGGCAGAAATAATTGAGCTGGAACTTTAAAAAAGCAGAAATTTTCAGGGGGCCGCTGGGGTCAAAAACAAGGCATATTATGGAAAAGCGAGGGGACCCTCCCCTCAAACAATGCCAGCGAGGCGAGCGTTCCTTTCTTTCTTATGTTCCACCCCTCCTGTTCACCCTGATCGTCCCCGTCACCAGGCCGATGTTCAATTTTGTGCTCGTCCAAGAGGTCGCAGACCATGGTGGCGAACCCGCCCATGCCGGACAGCGTCACGTCATGGTCCAAGCGGTTCTCCTCCTCGCCGACCTTTCCTACCGCCTCCACGAACTCCCTCTCTACGAAGAGGTCATAGATGCTCTCCAGCGCCTCCATCGTTCTCTCTGTGTTCGCCAGCATCTCCTTGTCGTCCAGCACCACGAACGGCATCCTCACATGGATCCCCTTGTCGACGACATCTGACGACTCCACCCCCGCGATGACGATAGCCGGGGACCTCTCTACCGAGAACGCGCCCATGACCGAATGGTATGCCGCGTCATCCCTCCTCAGATGCCCCACCGCCAGGTTCATGTCCCGCTGCGCGCCCCACGCTTCCAGTTCAGTCTCAAGCTCGGGGTAGTTGGCCAGTCCGGGAGTGAAGAACAGCAATGCACCAGACTTGCTCGGGCTCCACGAGATCCTCATTCCCTTGGCCGCAGCCCTGGTCCGCGCATCGATGAACGCAGCCTCTCCTCTGACTCTTCGATCTCCAAGTTGCGGGCTTCATTTTTGATGTCGCCCCAGGTTTCGATGTATCTTCTTTGCTCTGTCAAGATGGCCGCCATTGTTCTCCCTCCTGCGTTCTTATTGCTCACCTCGCTGCATGGTGGGAATGCCGGCTCCGCTGATCATGGCGGGACAGACGTTCCACCACGAATGTTACTAGACCCCCCGGGATAATGAACCTTTACTTGATCGGACCGATGGGGCCAGAAGGGTATGTCAGGAGTAGAAAATAATAAATAAATAATATAAAATATAAAAAATAGGATTTTATTCATCCCTTGAGCATCTGGCATGCCCTGGTGAGGATGTCGTCCTTCTTGGCGAAGCAGAAGCGGACCAGGTCCTCCCCGCCGCCGTTGGAGTAGAAGGCCGAGCCAGGCACCGAGGCCACGCCCCTCTCATGCAATATCTGCAAGGCACGTTCTTTGCTGGTCTCTCCCGGAAGGTGGGACACGTCGGCCAGGATGTAGTAAGCGCCATGCGGAACGTACGGCTCCAGCCCGGCCGTCCTCAGCGCGGCCACCATCTCGTCCCTCTTCTGCTGATAGGTCCTCGCCACGTTCTCGTAGTAGGAGGAGGGGAGCTGCATGATGCCCTTCGCCACGCCCACCTGCAGCGGCGCCGGCGCGCACACGTAGACGAGGTCGTTCACGTAGCCGATCATCTGCGCCCACTTCTCATCACATACGCAGTAACCGAGCCTCCAGCCGGTGATGGAGAACGTCTTCGAATAGCCGGAGATGACGATCGCCCTGTCCCGCAGCTCCTTGATCGACCAGGGACTGATGTGCTTCCTGCCGTCGTACACGAAGTACTCGTAGATCTCGTCGGAGAAGAGGAACATGTTGTTCTGATGGCAGATGGCAGCAAGGTCTTCCAGCTCCTTCCTGGTGAACACCTTTCCAGATGGATTGCCGGGGGTGTTGACGATGATGGCCTTCGTCTTAGGGCCGATGACCTTCTTCACCGCATCCACGTCCAGCGTCCAGTCGGGCGGGGACATCGGCACGTACTTCGGCACAGCCCCGACCGCCAGCAGCGTGTTCACGTGGTACTGGTAGAACGGCTCCAGGACGATGACCTCGTCGCCCGGGTTCAGCAGCGCCAGGCAGGCAGAGTAGAAAGCGCCGGTGGCCCCAGCAGAAACGATGATGTTCTTCTCCGGGTCGAGCACGGCATCGTTGAACGTCCTGAACTTGTGCGCGATGGCCTCGCGGATGATCGGCAGACCATCATACCTGGTGTAAGCGTTGATGCCCTGCCTCATGGCCTCGTAGGCGGAGTCGATGACGACCTGGGGGACATCGAGATCGCATACCCCTTGCGCCAGGTTCAGCCCGCCCACGCGGATGCACTCCAGCGTCATGTTCCTGATCTCCGATTGAACGATCAAACGGGAGCGGTCGCTGACATCCAGGTTCTTGGCCATAGGGACTGGAACTGGTGTGATGGATTAAATCGTTTGGCAATTAATCGGATGTAAGATGACGGGCCCTTAGGTCGTTTGCATCAAGACCGTTTCGATGATCTCTCTCACCTCTCCAGCATCGATCCTCCCATAGAATTCGATGGCCGGCCCATCATCCGCTAATGATTCCAGGACCATCGTTAGGAATGGAAATTTATTAAAAAATTCGGCCATTTCGACAAGGCTAATATCTCTCCCACCATGACTTGGATCTAGCAATGCCAATATGTCCCCCTTATCTTTCATATGTTTTCCCGATTCCCATTGGGGGTCCGAAGACGTTCCAGAGCTCAATCGATATCCTCGGTCAGATGCAGCCTTCATCTTCATCAAAAGAAGGGCAGCGCGGGTGGGTAGATACATTTCGTAGCCTGCCACCGACCTTCGCACGTTATGGGTATTGAGAAATGAATAGTCAAGATGAGACCCAGTCACCTCGAATGGATCAGGGGTCGCTTTGCTTCCAAGATCAAGGATGATCTTTTTTCCATCTACGGTCTTCACTATCCTTCTCATGACATCGTCGACCCGCTCATGAACAAATCCTCTCGTCGTAACTAGGTGATGTTGAATGCTGGCACGAGCATCATGATCGACTATCAGATCGATGTCGACCGACCCATACCAGGGGTTGAAAGAATCAACCGCCCATCCACCGATCAGTATCGCTGCAGGGTTTGCTCCTCTCTTGCGTGGACCTAAGTGCTCAGAAATGTAACCAAGTTCGATCCTGGACGCCTCGATGATGATCGGATCCCTAACGTAAGGAGGCAATTTTCTTCACCAATTCCATGGTCATGTCCTTTCCACCATATCCCAGGCCTGCAAGGTCCATCAATGTCTGACAGGGTGATGTTACCCTGATGCCCTCAAGAATTCTTGTCGAATCAAAGATCTCCCTATCTGGTCTATACGCCTGGAGGACGATCGTTCCTTCCTGAGCGGTCGAGAGGTCATCGATCAGCTCCAGATCATCTTCTCGCAGATATATCTGGATCGAATCATTGCGAAACGCATAATTTGTGTATCGGGAACCAGCATCGAAAAGGCCAAATGCAAATTCTACCCCATGGCTGCGGAGGTGATCCTGAACCGATTCCAGAGCAGCCGCCTTTTGATCATACCGGAATGGTATGCTCATTTCAAGTATCTTCAGCTTCTTCACCGGCCTCTCCCAAGCCACGGCATTTAACAATTTCTCTTGGTCGATGATGTGAACATAATCACCATTTTTTATAACGATGTCATGATCCAGTAATTGTGT
This sequence comes from Methanomassiliicoccales archaeon PtaU1.Bin124, assembly GCA_002067865.1. Classification (GTDB taxonomy): domain Archaea; phylum Thermoplasmatota; class Thermoplasmata; order Methanomassiliicoccales; family UBA472; genus MVRC01. The sequence goes on from MVRC01000012.1 coordinate 233,160, forward strand.
GATCGTTGCATGGGCCCAGCCGTATGAAACATCACTTTTCAGAGAAAGCTGGCGAATGGATGATGGCCCATTAGAGATCAATGTGCAAATGACCTTCCAGGTCTTTTCAGGGGTCACCTTCAATGGTTTCATCCTTACATTTTTTGATTGATCACGGAGCTCTTCACCCCTTTCTGTTAAAATGATCTCAATTCCCAATTTCTTTGCCAATTGGAAAATATTATTCGATGCTGCCCTTGTGATGATGACATACCTCGATGGAACCCTCTCATTGTCCTCCAACATCAACGATTTTAACAGATTCAGTTTAGCGATTTTAGGGAAATCGGCATTTCTGGAAAATTCTACGAAGATGATTCCATTCGTCCGCATATCACGACCGATGAAATCGACGTCCACATTTTTATCGAACTGGTCCTCCAATGGAGCTATGTCGAGGGCGAGATATTTTTTGATCAGATTTTCTTGATTTGGGTCCTTCATCATCATGTATCATAAAACTATGATACATATTAATAACTATCACTGATAGGTATCACTAATATATGATAGATTTATAACTATATCACTGATAACTAAATGACTATGCCTTTTTGACCTTGCCCTTGTTCTCCACCCATTGCACCAGGATTAGGATGAACCACACGATCGGGAACAACTCCACGAAGACGATGAGCACAGGGTCGGTCTCGTTCAGCAGCAGGTAGAACAGGATGACGAAGCCCATGATGGTGGCGAACAGCAGCCCTCCGATGGTATAGCGCTTCAGCTCCTGATAGGTCGGCGGCCGCTCTAACGGAAAGCCGGTGTTATCGAATCCGCGCGTCTGCTGGGCCTCGCGCTTGAAGGTAGCGCCGCAGGCCGTACAGAATCCGAGGTTGAACGTGTCCTCGTGACCGCAATGGGGGCACTGCAAGCTATCACCGTTATTAACACTGTGACACCTCCGGCTTAATAGTTTTGGAACCTTGTTCGCCCGCTCGACCGGAGCGGAAAAAGAAGCATAAGGCCGAACATAAAATATATATTAATTTATAATATATTATGAAATAAAAATAATTTATTTAAATCAGGCCATTCGACATCTTCCGCACCCACTCGGTCTTGTCGCCGTTCGGGGCGTGGTAGCGGGAGAACTTGGCCAGCAGGTCCCCGGCATCATCGCTCACCAGCACCATCTCCCGGTTCAGTTCGTTGACGAACTTCTCTTCGACCGCATGGTCCAGGAAATCCAGCAGCCTGTCGAAGTAATGGTCTATGTTCAATAGTCCGCAGGGCTTCTTGTGCAGGCCCAGCTGGGCCCAGGTGACGACCTCGAAGAACTCCTCGATCGTGCCCATGCCCCCGGGCAGGGCGATGAAGCCGTCGGACAGCTCGATCATGCGGTTCTTCCTTTCATGCATCGTGTCGACCACGATCAACTCGTTGCAGTCGGTGCAGGCGATCTCCGACCTCACCAGGTTCTGGGGGGTGACCCCGATGACCCTTCCCCCCGCCTCCAGGCAGGAGAAGGCCAGCTGGCCCATCGTTCCCACCTTCGCTCCGCCGTAGACGAGGGTGATGTTGTTCTCGGCCAGCAGCATGCCCAATGAACGGGCCGCCTTCACGTAATCGCTCCCGGACCCGGGACTGGAACCGCAGAAGACGCAGACGCTCCTCATTTGCCTCCCTCGAGATCGGCCACCAGGAATATGGCCGCGAAGGTCATCAATGCTCCGACCACTATGAACGCGTCCAACGACTCCCCCAGCAGGAAGACGCTCAGCACCACGCTGAAAGTCGATTCCAGCATGAGGACGGTGGCGGAGGTCACCATGCCGATCTTCGGCAGAGCGCCGGTCCACATGATGGTGGGGATGGTGGTGCAGACCAGACCGATGTAGAGTATGAGCGGAATGGCGTTCATCCCGATGCCTCCCTGGTCCGGTATCATGAGGCCCACGCCAAGCAGCGTGAACGGCAGAAGGATGTGCAGACCCAGTGTCCATTGCTCGTACTTCATCTGCTTCAGCGCCCTGGGCGTGAAGATGACCACCAGCGCGATGCACAGGGCCGAGCCCAACATGAATAGGTCGCCCACCAGCTGGCCGTGGGACAGTACTTCGACGTCCCATTTGGTGGTGATGGTCACGAGGCCCAGGAATCCCAACGCCAGGCCGATCAACCGCTTCCGGCTGATGCCTTCCTTGAAGAGGAAGTGGGAGAAGATCGCAACGAACAGCACGTTCGTGCCGATGATCAAACCGCCGGCCGAGGCGGTCGTCATCGTCAGCCCGATGTACTGGCAAGAAACAAGGCAGGTGTTCAGCAAGGAGCCGAACCAGAACATCCTCATCTTGAAGATGGAACGCACCAGGGTCCCGTTGTAGGCCATGTAGACGAAACAGGCCAGGACCCCGAACACCATGGCCGCGGCGCTGAGATAGAACGGGTCGAAGGCCCCGACCCCCATCTTGATCGCCACATAGGAGGAGCCGAGCATTAGACTGGATATCATGGTGATGCCGACGGCCTTGTCCCTATCGTCCATCCGATTCATTCGAACCATGGGGATGCGCCAGACGATATTAATCTTTCCAGGCCGACGCCGAACATATCAGGTCAGAACGTGGTCGGCCGGATGACGATCCCGTCCCTCACGGCGATCTGCAGCAGGCCGTTGTACTTCAGATTATGCTCGAACTCCCTGGGGGTGTAGAGGTAGAGGTCGATCACTGCGCTCAGGCCGAGCAGCTTGCGCACCTCCAGGCAAGACGGGACCCTTCGTTCCTGCATGCGGAACCCCTCCCAGCGCTTGCAGACCAGAACGACCATGACGTCCCTGCGCTGGCCGTCACCTTCCGGTAGAAAAGGACCGAAGAGGACGCCCTTCTCGATTTGGAACTTGTTCAAGAAATCGGTGAAATCCGAAATGAACAGCTCCATATCATCCATGATGATCCGCTCTCACATCCCTTACGATCGTATGAACATAGAATCATGCCATATAAAGAAATCGATTTAGATAAAAATATCAAGGCAGAACAACGATCCCCTCGCGGAGAGCTTCCCTGGCCACAGTGTTTCAGGAAGAAATAATTATGTTCGGTATAAAATAAATGAGTGATGCCCGGCTTTCACCGGGCCAAGCCGTTTCAGATGAAGTAGAACCTGACGCCGTACTTCACGGAGATGTTGGCCGTCTTCTCCAGGCGGTCCAGAACCCCGGAGTAGCGGCGCACGGCCATCTTGCCCTCGGCCGGCAGCTTCTCCCGCAGCACCTTGACCTCTTCCAGCAGGCGCGGGGCGTCCTCCACCTTGAACTTGGTCTTCTGCTTCACGGCGTCCGGGATGGACGCCACGATGGACAGCCCGTTCTTCCTGGCTATATCAGGCAGACCGGAGTTCTCCGGCCCGAAGGTGCCGATGCAGCCGCGGCCCTCGTCCCAGGACAGCTCGCACTTCTTGCAGGTCTCGCCCATCTCGTCGAACGACAGCATCTCCCAGCCGGTCATGCGCTCGTCCGGGTCGGCGATCTGCAACAGCTTCGCCCTCTGCTCCGGGGAGGCCTTGTCCATGACGACCCAGCCGGTGTAGTTCTTCTTGGCTACCGGGGTCAGCTTGGCAACGTCCCCGTCGTTCTTCACCTTCTCCATATAGATGACCTCGATCTCGGCGTCGAACCGGTTGCGCTTCAGGAAGCCCTCCCAGTCGGAGGCGAATATCTTCTTCGCTTCCTCCACCGGCACGATCAGGTCGAACTCGGCGCAGGGCTCGTATCCCGCCACGTTCTTGATGTTGACCTTCAGAACGTTGGTCTTGGCAGCCTTGCACGATGACTTGTCGCTATCCAGCTCACATATGGCCATGCTAATTCCCAAATTTGGCACCCCGCGGACTTGATGATTTGCACGGGTACATAAAACGTTTGAAGGGACTAGCGAGAGTGAGAGAAAACACCATATTTCAAGCCTGGAAATCGGGCCTTCATGCACTTTCTTCCTTCTCCAGATTATGAACGATAAATTATCAGGCCCGATAATATTTCAATTTTAAACCATAGATTTATATCGCATCAACTGAAATTTTACCGGGGGAATTGGAGAATGACCACGCAGGTACTTTACGTGGACGACGAAGAGGTATTGCTAGACGTCGGCAAGACCTACCTCGAGATGATGGGGGACATAGTTGTGGTCACAGCCACCTCCGTCAACGAGGCCATGAACGAACTGGAAAAAAGGCGGTTCGATGCAGTCATCTGCGACTACCAGATGCCCGGAAAGAACGGTCTGGACCTGCTCGCCGCATTGCGGAACGCCGGCAACGACGTGCCGTTCATCCTCTTCACCGGGAAGGGCCGGGAGGAGGTCGTCATCGACGCACTGAACAATGGCGCCGACTACTACATCAAGAAGGGCGGGGAGGCGAAGTCCCAGTTCGCCGAGCTGATGAACGCGGTGGACCAGGCCATCATCCGCCGGGAGGCGGAGGAGGCGGTCGAGCACAACCTGACCCGCTTCCGGGCCATGTTCGAGAACATCCGGGAGGTCCTGATCGAGGTGGACCAGGAGCACCGCATCACCTTCATCAGCCCCTCCGTCAGGGAGATGTTCAACTACGAGCCGGAGGACCTGATCGGCGCGGACGTGCTGAACTTCATCGACCCCGACGAGGTCGGCATCGCCCAGGACTCATTGGCCATCGCCATGACCGGCAAGAAGGTCTCCACCTCGTTGTACCACGTCATGGGAAGGAACGGCCAGGTGGTGAAGTTGTCCACCACCAGCATCGGGCATAGCCGCAACGGCAGGCAGTACGTTACCATCTCTGCCACAGATATCACCCACAGCCTGGCCACCAAGTCGGCGCTGAACGACGTCATCAACAACTTCCACACGTTCCTGGACCAGTCCCCCGAACTGATCATCATGACCGACGAGGTGGGGAAGGTCGACCTGATCAATCCCAAGGCGTCGAAGGCATTCGCCTTATCGGCCGAAGTGGCCCAGGACATGTTCCTCTGGGACGTGCTGTTCCGCTACCTCCGGGAGGACCAGGGCACCCCCGACCGGTATGAATATTTCAAGGGCGCGTTGATGGAAGGGCTGCAGACGGGAAAATGTCCGCTTTTCGGCCGGGCCCTGGAGATGACGTTGCGCATGCCTGGGGGACAGTGGATGTACGGCGAGCTGACGTTCTTCCCCATTCGCATGGACCAGGGCTGGAGAACGGTCCTGTCGGTGCGGGACATCTCGCTGGAAAGGAGGTCGAAGAAGCGTCACCTGCGGGCATTGAGGAAGGTGGACATCCTGGGCAGCGTCTTCCAGCACGAGCTCTCATCCCAGGTAGCGGTATTGAGGCATCACATCGATCTCATCGCACAGACCCCGACCAGGCAGCAGATGGACCGCTCCGCCGAGGCCATGAGGCAGGTCTGCGGCCGGGTCGACCGCATGCTGGACTTCATGCGGGAATATCAGAGGGCAGGGGTCGAGGACCCGGTGTGGCGGGACCTGGACAAGCTGATCTACTCCTCGGCCAAGCGTTTCGAGGAGCTGAACATAACGGTCGATCAGGAGTTCAAGGGCGTGGAGATCTTCGCGGACCAGAACATCGGGGCGGTGTTCGACAACCTCTTCGAGAACTCCGTCGTTCACGGAGGAGGAAGCGAGATCAAGGTCATCAGGGAGGACACCCCGACCCACATGAACATCATCGTGGCTGATGACGGCCGGGGCATGAGAAGGAACCCCATGGACAGGACCAGCCTGCGCGGCAAGATATCCGGGGCCGGTCTTGGCCTGACATTATCGGACGAGCTCCTGGACGTGACCGACATTACGTTGAAGGAGAGGCGCAGTGAGAGGGGGGCGGTGTTCGTGCTGGGGGTGCCGAAGGTCAAGACCCGCACGAGGCTGCCGCGCATGCCGGAGGCGGACATGGACACCACCGCCCGCTCCCGCGCTGGAACGAAGTGAACGTTCCCGCCACCCTATTATATCCGCCAGGGGATTCCTGGGGTCGTGCTGAAGAGGTCGAGCTTCAACGGCCTGGCCGGACCGGCCCTGATGATCCTGGCCGCGGCCGTGCTGGGCGGGGGATGCAACTTCCTGTACCAGATGTACATGGGCAAGTCCCTGTCGCCCGACCTCTATTCGGAACTGGCATCGGTCCTCTCGCTGTTCTACATCCTCACCATCCCCAGCCTGCTGGTGACCACCACCGTGCTTCGCTACGTGAGCACGTACCAGGCCGAGGGGAGGCAGGAGGAGATCGCCTGGCTGCTGCGCCGTTCGTTCGTCGTCTCGGTCATCATCGGCATCGTGATGATGGCGCTCATGCTGCTCCTCTCGCCCTGGCTGTCGTCCTTCCTGCACATCGCCCATGGGGAGACGCTCATCATCCTGGCCGCCGGGGCGTTCCTGCTCATGCTGGGGCCCGTGGCCGTGGGAGGCGCCCAGGCGCTGGGCATGTTCGGAGCGCTCAGCTTGTACAATCTGGTCGGGCCGTTGCTGAAGCTCGTTCTGGCCATCGCCCTCGTTACTTTCGGCCTGGGCGTGGGCGGGGCCTTCGGCGGGGCGGTGGCCGGGACGATCCTGGCGTTCTGGGTGGTCATCTGGGCGCTGAGGGACCATTGGCGCAGGGAGGGGAAGAGGCCGGACACCTCCGGCATGATGCTGTACACCGTCCCTGTGGCCGTGGCCACCATCAGCTTCACCTTCATCACCAACATGGACACCTTCCTGGCCCGCGGCCTGCTCTCCGAGTTCGATGCCGGCCTCTACTCCTCCGCCTCCATGCTGGGCAAGATCGTCCTGTGGCTTCCTGGTGCAATCACGACCGTGACGTTCGCCCGCTTCGCCGCCGGAGGATCGAAGGGCGACGAATCGCAGGCGCTCATCCGCCATTCCCTGCTGATCGTCGGGGCGGTGCTGGCCCTCATCGTGGCCATCTTCGTCCTGTTCCCGGACCAGATCCTGCGCCTCATCTACCAGGACTCCTACGTCGATGCCGGTCCCTGCCTGCCCACCGTCATCGCCGCCTTCGCCCTGTTCGGCCTGGCCTCGGTCTACATGAACTACGGGCTGGCGCGGAACGACCCTGTCTACGTGTTCATCCTGGCCATCTTCACGGTCATCGGCACCTTCCTCGTGCTCATGTACCACCAGAGCCCCCTGCAGCTCGGCCAGGACATGCTTTTCGCCTCCGCCGGCATATGCGTCACCAGCGAACTTTACATGGAGCTGCGGTGGAGAAGGAAGAGGCGGAACATCTCTTCGAAATGAGCCACGGAACCATCTCAGATGGCATGGAAAAGGGGCAACCTTTATGCGAAAGCTCACCACTCCCTGAACTCACGGTGCTGGCTTGATCAGAGTAATGTTCATTCTTCCGTGGCTGAAAGGGGGAAACGCGGAGACCTACGTGGTCAACCTGGCAAGGAGCATCGACCCGAAGGAGTTCGAGGTCCTGGTCTGGTGCAAGGGGGACTGGGGTCCGGTCGGCGATGAGCTGGGCCGCATGGGGGTCAAGGTCATGGACGGGCCCATCTCTCCGCTCCGTCCGGACCAGATGTTCCGCCTGTGGCGCTACGTCCGCAGGGAGCACGTCGACATCATCCATTCCCTGAGCCTCCGCCCCACCGCGGGGGAGGCGTTCATGAGCAAGCTGATGCTCAGGAAGTACGTCTCCAGCAGGCGCAGCACCAGGCAATGGGAGGGGAAGAACAAGGTGCGCATGCGCGACCGGGTGAGGGACCGCTTCACCGACAAGATCGTCACCAACTCCAACATGATCGCCCGCCTGGCCGGCCGCCTGGAGAACGTTCCGGTCAACAAGCTCGTCACCATCTACGACGGGGTGCCGATGGACGAGCTGTCGCAATGGAGCTCGGTGCAGGACGGGGAGGAGCTGCGCAAGCGGCTCAACATCCCCGAGATCGGCTATGTCATCGTGAACGTGGCCGACATGCGCCATTCCAAGGGCCAGATGTACCTGCTGAAGGCGTTCCACGAGGCCAGGAGCAAGTTCCTCGGCGAGACGCATCTGATCATCTGCGGGGAAGGCGAGGAAAGGGACAATCTGGAACTGTTCATCAAGCATAACTCCCTGGGGAGCAGGGTGCACATCATCGGCGCCGAGGAGAAGCCCGCGGTCATGGCCGCAGGCGACGTGTTCGTCGTCTCCTCGCTGGGGGAGGGGTTCAGCCGCTCCATCATCGAGGCCATGGCGCTGGGCATGCCCATCATCGCCACGTCCGTGGGCGGAAACCCGGAGGTGGTCATGGACGGCCTCAACGGCATAATCGTCCCGCCGGCCGACTCGGACAAGCTGTCCGATGCGATGCTGCGCGTCGGCAACAACATCGCCAGGCGGAAGGACATGGGGCAGAAGAGCCTGGACCGGGCCCGGTCCGAGTTCACCCTGGAGAAGATGGCCCAGGCCCACGAGGAGATGTATTCGAAGCTGATGGGCAAGGACTGAGCTTCAGTCCATCTTCGGGAAGTAGTATGGCAGGTCCGACAGGGTCACGAACTTGAACTCCAGGTCCCTTGCCCAGGTGAGCGCGGTGTTGAGCCTTGTAAGCAGCGCATGGCACTCGTCCTCGTCCCGGGCGTAGGGGCCGCACCCTCCGATCGATTCGGTGGAGCTCAGGGCCATGTTCAGCACCACCAGGTCGTTGTGCCTGTTCCGGGCCATCTCGTTCCTGCCGGCCGATATCATCTGCCGCTCGCTGTGGAACGTGGGGCGGAACCAGGTCCCAGGCATGGTCTTGCCGACCACCCTGTTCCATTTTCTGGCGAACTGAGAATCGGCCGAGACGTGCGTGGCCCGGTGCATCCAGCCGGAAGAGAGGGTGACGGGCACCTCCAGCACCGGCCCCTCGCCCGGTTCGGCGATGTCATTTCCTAGATGATATGGCTGGGATGGAGAGAATGTGTAATCGGAACGTCCCTCTGGCAGGTCCCAATCGATGCCGGGGGTGACGCTAGAATCGACCTTGTAGCCCAGGTCGGCCAGTATCGAGGCGGTGCTCTCTCCCGCACCGAAATGGCCGGCGCGGAAGGATGACGGTCGCTTGCCCATCCTCTCCCTGAAGAGATCCGTCAGCACGGTCATCTTCATGCGTTCCAGGCGGGGCTCATAGAAGCACTGCATCTCCCTCAGCTCCAGTCCGCCCATCTGCCCGTCGTACCGCAGCGGCTCGACCATCTCGCCCTGGAGGAGCGTGCCGACCTCCCCCTTCACCTCATGCAGCACCTCGACGCAATCGTCCCGTTCCAGCACCTCGCCCGAGACGAGGTAGCTGCCGTTGGCGCCGTGAGTGCGGAACAGCGGCTCCAATCGGTCGGGGATGCCTTCCAGCACGGAACGGAAGCTCTCCTCCTTCGATACCGTCCCGTCCGGCGACAGGTCGACGCCGGCGTCGATGGTGATGACCATTACCTTGCGCATCTTCTTGCCTTCAAACCTTCCCCTGACGCTTCTCTTCCGCCTTCTTCTGCTTCTCCATGCGCTTCCGTGCCTTGTCCAGGTCCTTCTGCTCCTTGATCTTCGCATCCTCCACTGGGTAGAAGCCGTTGCGCCTCCAGTCGGGGCGGTAGGAGATCATCTCCACCAGCGCGTACAGGGCCCACAGGGCGGCGGCGAGGATGAAGAGCAGGATGAACAGGCTGTAGTCCACCTTGACGCTGGCCATGCCGGTCATGTCGACCGACGCCACGCCGCCCAGGGCGGCGTACCAGATCCACAGGCAGGTCAGCAGGGCCATGGCGGCGAAGAAGGCGAAGCGGGACACCGATCCCTTCGGGTAGAACCCTTTGAAGAACGCCAGGGCCGCCAGCGGAACGCCGATGACGATCAACAGGGAGGCGGTGTCCTTCAGCGCCAGGTCGAAGTCGACCGGCAATGAATCGTTCACCTTGACCAGTATGGCCGCCGCTGCCAGGAAGATGATGGTGGGCCAGACGATGAAGCGGGTGAACGCCCCCTTCGACTCCTTGAACCCCGGACGGTAGCGGCCGTAGCGGGGCAGGAAGTCATGCCAGGTGCGGTGCTTGGCCGGGTCCCTGGCGACCCTGGCCGGCGGGGCGGGCGTGGCCAGTAGCCTGGACCTCAGCACGAGGAAGTTGTACCTCTCGTCGATGAAGTCGCCCAGGTGGACCAGCAGCCCCAGCACCGCCCCGATGAAGGCGAAGTAGAAGAGCAGCATGAGGTCCATGTCCAGCCCGTCCTGGGCCAAGAGGTCCTGGATCCTTCCGCCCAGCAGCATCGAGTAGGCCATGAACACCACGACCGGCAATGCGATGACGGCGAAGGTGAAACGGGAGTAGGAGCCCCGGGGGTACAGGCCGCGCAGGAACGCCAGCACGATCAGGGGCATCGAGAACAGCAGCACGATGGTCTGCAGGTCGTCGAATATGTCGGACCAATCGGGCCGGTCGAAGCCGTTGAAGACCCTTGCCAGTATGTAGAAGAGGATGAACGGGACCAGGAGGTAGCGGACGGCCGCGGAGAAGGCCGGTACGATGCCTCCCTTCCATACGATCAGGCGGGGGTCGAACTCGGACATCAGATCCCTCCGTTCCAGTGATAGGTCCTTACGATCTGGCCCGTGAACCCGTCCGCGGAGATGGTGGCGGTGATGGTCCAATCATCGGCGTTGCCGGCGAGGCGCAGTGCAGTGGCCGGGGAGATGGTCATGTAGACGTAACGGTAGTTGTTGGAGGAGATGGTGAAGGAATCGGTCCCCTGGCCGATCTGACCGACGCTGTCGGTTATCTGCATGTCGACGGTCACGAAACGCCCCTGCAGCTGCGAGGAGGCCATGAACCCGTACTCGACGGCCAGCTGGTAGCCGTTCAGCTGGACGTTGTAGATGCCGAAGTTATGGATCGGGGCGGTCCACTCGTAGATGACGGTGCGGCTGAGCGACATGCCGTCCAGCGTGGCGGTCGCATCCACATGCAGGGTGGCATCATGGGTGAACAGCTCCTCGGCGGTCGAGTTGCTCAATGGCACCCTCAGCTCTCCGCTGTTGTACGTCTCGACAGTGAACGATTGGGATGCAGAGCCGATGACAGCGGACGAATTGCTGATGCTCACCGCGACCTGGATGGTCTTGCCGGTGACAAGGTCGGATGCGCCGAAGCTGTAGGGCTGGACCAGGGCGTAACCGGCGCCGGTCGATTCCAGCCTGAGCTGGGCCGGGTCGATGCTGAGGTTGGAGATCATGGGCGGGATCTCCATGGTCTGGTTCCCCGCGCCGTTCACGGTCAGATGGATGAACCTCAGCCCGAAGTAGGAGTCCAGGCCGAGGGCCATCTTGACCTCGGTCCCATTGAATATGATGTCCGATTTCTGCTCTGGGGTCAACGAGTTCAGGTCGATCCTCACCGGCAGTGTGGCCGTGGTCCACTTCCCGGCCTTGAGGTCGGTGGGAACGGAGGAAGAGGTGGCGAGATGGGTGCCGTCCATCTCAGTCATGTTGACAGACAGCGTGAAGTCCTCGATGTCAAAGTAGCCCCCGTTGTGAATGTTGACCGAGACCTCCGCCTCGACGACATCCCCCGACATGTGCCATTGCACCTGCTGTCCCTCGGGGACCTGAATGTCCAGACCTCCTGTGGCCAATGGGACCACGGTGAGCAACAGGATCAAAGTGGTGGCGAGGCTGATGGCGATGATCACGAAGCGGACGGCGAGGAGGCTCCAGCGCATGCCTGTTTCGTACGGGGTCAAGTAATTAAGACATTCTGTGCCAAATATCAACATCCACGAAAAACCTCCTGGCCTGGGGAAAGGGTTATTGCCGTCATGGGCATTACCCTCGACATGGCGGATGTGGGGGCCGAGCAGGCGTTCGGCATTACCATTGAGGACTGGCTGCTCTTCTTCCTCATGCTGGTGGCCACGGTCATCATAGGCAGGGTCTGTTATGTCCTCATCCGCAGGTTCTTTGACGCCCGCCTCACCAAGAGGGCTTCGAAGAACATCGCCCGGGTCGTGGAGTACACCATCCTCGGTTCCGGCGCATACATCGGCATATTCTTCATCCTGCATCTGCAGCTGACCCCGCTACTGGCCTCGCTCGGGATCGCCGGTATCGCAGTGGCCTTCGCCTCACAGCAGATCATCCAGAACTTCATCGCCGGGCTCATCATCGGCGTGGAGAGGAGGATACAGTTGGAGGATTGGATCGAGATAGTCGGCGTCACCGCCTACAAGACCGCCAGGGTCAGGGACATCACCCTCACCAAGACGGTGCTGCTGGACCCGGCAGGTCATCTGGTCTATGTGCCTAACTCCACCATCATCAACTCCCAGGTTATCAACTACACCCAGGCCGGGTTCTTCGAGGTGCCGCTGGAGGTCCGATTGGACCGGAAGGCGGATATCGACACCGCCATCCATGTCATAATGGACGTGGCCGAGAAGGAGCCGAACATCCTTCCGAACCCGCACGTAGAGGGCAACCGAGACCTGGAGAGGTTGTTCGAGATGATCACGATGAAGATGAAGGTCTCAAACACCGACCTGAAGCTGTTCTCCCCCCGCGTCCTGATCACCAAGATAGACGGGGACGACCTGGTCGTCAGCATACGCATCTGGATAATGGACCCGGCCCACAAGGACGACATTGTATCGAGATTCCTGAGGAATCTGAACACCGCCTGCCTCAAGGAATGCGTCGTGCTCAACAGCAGTTAGGAACGGCGGGATGTCAAGCGTGGTCAACCATTTCCTCTCACCGTTCCCGGTTAACATCGAAAGCGTTAAATGAACCCCCTCAATGACCCAACTCGGTCATCTGCATGAACCCAGGCCCTATCGATCTAGAATGTCCTTCTTGCGGGAAGATGATCCGGTCCGATGCCGAGAAATGCCCCTTTTGCTGTGCTGAACTGGAGTTCCACGACATCGATGACCTGGAAAAGGTAGCGAACGGCCACTCCATCGAAGAGAAGACCTGCGAACCGGTCAAAGAGGTCCCGAAGCCGAGGCCCCAGCCCGAGACGAAGGTCGAAATGAAGCATGAGGAGCCTGAGAGGCAGGGCCGCTTTGGCAAATTATTTGGGCGCGGAAAGAAGTAACCTTCCATACCAGGTGTGTCCCAGATGACCGAGCTCAGGGTGCGCAAGCGCGGCCGCATGCGAGAGAAGGAGATCAAGGCCATGTCGGAGGAGATCTCTTCCGCCGTGGGCGTGGAGGTCTTCACCAACAAGGACACGGTGGACATGGCGGAGAGCTCGGAGTTCAACGTCGTTTTCGTCAACAATGAGATAATGGCACTGGTCATCGAGGGAAGGCCGTTCCTGACCGTCAGAGGTCTGCTGAAGTACAAGCCCGTCAAAAGGTACGTCACGGTGGACATGGGCGCGGTCCCGTTCGTCACCAAGGGAGCGGACGTCATGGGCCCGGGCATCGTCGAGGCCGACCCGGCCATTCAGCCAGGGGATTTCGTGTGGGTCAGGGACGTCAAGTTCCAGAAGGCACTGGCCATCGGTCAGGCCATGGCCACCGGGGAGGAGATGGCGGCGAAGAAGCCGGGCAAGCTCATCAAGTCCATCTCCTACGTGGGCGACAAGCTGTGGAAGTACGGCGAGGAATGATCACTTCTTGACGTGCTCGGCCGCGAACTTCCTGATGGCCTCGTTGGCATCGTGAATTATCGGAGAGCCGTGGCCTGGAAGCAGCGCTTCCACATCGAGCTTGGCCAAGCGCTCGAAGGACCGATCGCACTCCTCCCGGCTGAATTTGTACTGGAACGGCACGTCCAGTTCGTCGTTTCTGTTTCCGACAGTATCTCCGCAGAACAGCACCTTGCGCGAGGGCGAGTACAATGAGATGTTGCCGACGGTATGGCCGGGCAGATGGAGCACCTGCAGACCGCCCAGCGCATCGATGACATCCCCCTCCTTTAGGGTCCCATCCACGTCCACTGGGGTCACCTTCAGCATGGGCGAGATGAGCCAGAAGACCACCCTCATGCCGCCATGGTGCTTGGGCATGGCCTTCTTGCCGGCCACATGGTCGGCGTCCAGTTCGTGCACCATCAGCCTCCCTCCCTCGGCCTTTTTGACGAACGGGGCGGCTTGAAAATGATCGTGATGGGCGTGGGTGATGACGATGTTCCTCAACCCCCCGACCGGAACATCAGCTTCCCTCAGCAGCGCCGAGACCTTGGGGGCGTTGCGGCCCATGCCGACGTCGATCATGGTGGTCTCCCCCTCACCGCAGATCAGATAGCAATTAGCACCGGTGGGACTGTCCACCATGTAGACGTTCGGAAGCAGCTTCATGATGGGAGACCAGACTGACAGGTCATCACATCAAACTGTCGTCATGGTGCGTAAAAGACGACAGCCGATCAGGACCAGGCCCAGAACCTTCCATCCCTCTTGACCAGATGGACAGGGACATTGAACAGCTTGGACAGGTTCTTCTCGTCCAGTATCTCGATGCCGCCATCCCGGAAGACCTTCCCGCCCTTCATCATGATGACCCGGTCCATCTCCGGAATGATGTCCGAAGGGTCCTGGGTCACGAGTATGAGGGTCTTGCCCGCCTTGGCGATGGAGGTCATGGCCTGACGGACGGCGTGCTTGCCGGTCAGGTCCAGATTGTTCATCGGCTCGTCCAGGATGAGCGCCTCCGGATCGTTCACCAGCGCCCTGGCCATCAGTACTCTCCTAGCCTCGCCCATCGACATGATCGAGATGTCCTTCTCGGCCAGTCTCAGACCGCCGACCAACTTCAGCGCTTTGCACGCCTTCTTTTCCATATCGCCATCGACGCTCTGGGAACGGTTCGTGCCGATGGAGCCGAAGAAGCCAGAAAGGACAGCGTCCAGGCCGTCCATCTCCCGCATGAAGTCCACCTGGAGATCGCTGGAGACCAGTCCGAACGCGGCTCTAACCTCTTGCATGTCCCACAGGTCCGAACCCCTGATGCGGACGTATGATGCCTCATCAGATGTATCGTGGCGGTACTCCCCCATCATGACCTTGATCAGCGACGACTTCCCGGAACCGTTCGCACCCAGTATGACGATCCTCTCCCCTCTCTCGATCGTCAGGTCGATGTTCTTCAGGATGTCCACATCGCCCATGCCGACGGTCACCTTGTGCATCTCGATGATGGGGCCGGTCATTGGCACCAGGTAAAGAATACGGCTATTTCACATCTGGCAATCCTATCTTCTCCGGGCCCGCTGGCACAATAAATATATACACTCCGGCTTAATCGGCGGGCGTGCTGAAGCTCGACGTCCGGAAGGACTGGGACGTGGCGGCCATACTCGTCACCACCCCGCTGCTCATCCTCGCCATATTTCTCTTACCGGACACGCCCCTGCGCGTGGTGCTCGGGCTTCCGTTCCTGCTGTTCTTCCCTGGGTATGTGACGGTGCTGGCGCTCTTCCCGGCGAGGAAGGACCTGGAACCGATCGAGCGCATCGCCCTGTCCTTCGGTCTCAGCATCGCCATCTCCCCGCTGATCGGGTTCGGGCTGAACTACACTCCTTTCGGCATCCGCCTGGTGCCGATACTGGCCTGCCTTTCCATATTCAATGTCGCCATAGCGCTGGTCGGCCTGTGGCGCCGCTATCAGGTCGATGAGCCGTTCCTTCCCTTCGACGTCAAGAAGGTGATGAACGATGCGCTCGGTTCGTACCGGGCGGAGAAAGGTGTGGACCGCGCGCTGACGATCATACTCGTCATCGCCATCCTGTTGTCCGTCGTGGCGCTGGTCTATGTCATCGCCGTGCCCAGGCAGGGGGAGAGCTACACCGAGCTGTACCTGCTAGGCCCCGACGGCAAGGCGGAGAACTACCCCAACAACCTCACTGTCGGCCAGAACGGCACGGTAATAATCGGTCTGGCGAACCATGAGCACAAGACCGTGACCTATTTCATAGAGATCTGGCTGGTGAACGCCACCTACATCGACAATCAGACCCAGGTCAACAAGATGTACTACTATGACACATTGAACGTGACGCTGGACCATGTCGATGCTAACCTGGAAGGCAACTGGACCTCACAGTGGGAGAAGCGGTATACGTTCAGCTTCAACGTGACGGGCCAGTACAAGCTATGGTTCCTGCTCTACGAGGACGCGGAGCCGAGCGAGCCAGCGAACCTGCAGAAGATGGTCGATTATTCTGGAACGGTCGCTTCAGAGAGGATAAGCGAGGCGGTCCTGAACCATGTCCAGAGCGTCAATCTGAACATGAGGATATATTCCTGAATCAAAATTTCTTGACCTTCCCTGACCTGAACTCGCGGTACCAGGTTATGGTCTCCTTGAGCCCACCTTCGAAATCGGTCCTGGCCTTGAAACCGAACTCCCTCTCCGCCCGTGAAGTGTCCAGACATCTCCTCGGCTGACCATCCGGCTTTGTGCTGTCCCAGACGATCTTGCCATCGAACTCGCAGAGGCGGCAGATGAGCTCTCCCAGGTCCTTGATGCTGATCTCCCTGCCAGCACCAAGGTTCACCGGGTCGGGCTTATCGTACTTCTCCGCCGCCAGCAATATGCCTTCGGCGCAATCCCGGACGAACAAGAACTCCCTCGTCGCCTTGCCAGTGCCCCACAGCTCGATGCTCTTCCTGCCCTCCTCCTGAGCATCGACCACCTTCTTGATGATGGCTGGAATGACATGGGAAGAATCTGGATTGAAGTTGTCCCTCGGTCCGTAGAGGTTCACTGGGAGCAGATAGATCGAATTGAACCCGTATTGCTGCCGGTACGATTGCGACTGGACCAGCATCATCTTCTTAGCCAGACCGTACGGAGCGTTCGTCTCCTCTGGGTAACCGTTCCACAGATCTTCCTCCTTGAACGGCACCGGGGTGAACTTGGGGTAGGCGCAGATGGTGCCCAGAGCGACGAACTTGCCCACATCGTTCCTTCTGGCCGCTTCGATTAGCTGGATGCCCATGATGGCGTTGTCATAGAACAGCGTGGCGGGGTTCTTCATGTTGAACCCGATGCCGCCGACCGATGCGGCCAGGTGGATGACCAGATCGACCTCCTTCGTAGCCTCGAGGCAGTTCTCCCAGACCCTCAGGTCCAGGTCCTTCGAGCGGGGGATGATGATGTCATCCCTGTCGACGCCCAGCTGGTTGACCATCCGGTCCACCAGGAAATGGCCCACGAACCCGGCCCCGCCGGTGATCAATATGCGCTTGCCCTGCCAGAAGCTCACTCAGTCCACGCCCCACCAGCGCTGCTTGAACCTCTTCTTGATGATGGCGTCGCCCTCGCCGATCGGCCTCAGGCCGGCGGCCCTCATGTCGGCATCGACCATAATCTTGGCCAGGTCCTTGAACTTGACCTTCGCCTCCCACTTCAGCTGTTTCTTGGCCTTGGAAGCATCTGCCACCAGCACTTCCACCTCGGTCGGGCGGAAGTAACGCTTGTCGACCTCGACCCTCTTGCCCTGGTCCAGGCCGGCGTAATCGAACGTGAAGTCCACGAACTCCTGCACCGAGTGGGTCTCGCCGGTGCCGATGACGAAATCATCGGCCTTCTTCTGCTGCAGCATGAGCCACATCGCCTCTACGTACTCGGGCGCAAAGCCCCAGTCGCGCTTGGCGTTGAGGTTGCCCAGGTACAGCTTGTCCTGCTTCTTGGCCAGCATGGCGGCGATGGCCCTGGTGATCTTCCTGGTCACGAACGTCTCGCCGCGGCGGGGCGATTCGTGGTTGAACAATATCCCGTTGCAGGCGTACATCTTGTACCCCTCGCGGTAGTTCTGCGCCAGCCAGTAGGCGTAGACTTTGGCGCAGGCGTAGGGAGAGCGAGGCATGAACGGGGTCCTCTCGTTCTGTGGCGGAGCGGAGCCGCCGAACATCTCGCTGCTCGATGCTTGGTAGTAACGGACCGAGCGTCCGCAACGCCTGATGGACTCGAGCATCCTGGTGGCGCCGAGACCGACCACATTTCCAGTGTACTCCGGGATGTCGAAGCTGACGCGCACATGGCTTTGAGCTCCAAGGTTGTACACCTCGTCCGGCTGGACGTTGTAGATGATGTTGTTGATCATCTCCGAATCCGCCAGGTCGCCGTAGTGGAGATTGAGCATCCGGTGCGGCTCGTGCGGGTCCTGGTAGATGTGGCTGATGCGGGCGGTGTTGAACGTGCTGGCCCGGCGGATGATGCCATGGACCTCGTAGCCCTTGTGAAGTAAAAGCTCCGCCAGATAAGAACCGTCCTGCCCAGTGATGCCAGTGATCAATGCCTTCTTCATCGTTACCCCGTTCGCTCAGGACATGGCCTTCATCGAATTAATAATAACCTTCAGAGGGTTCGGTCGACACTATGCTGGACGAGTACTTATGGGATGCAGCAAACTTGTACCTGAGCGTTGACCGAACGGTCATATGGGCCCAATTCCATTAATAGTGGAAAAAATCTTTCCCACCCATGAAGGGTATCATTCTGGCAGGAGGGACTGGGACCCGTTTGTACCCCATGACCTCCATCCTGAACAAGCACCTCCTGCCCATCTATGATAAGCCGATGATCTACTATCCCATGTCCGTACTGATGCTCGCGGGCATCAAGGACATTCTCATCATCTCCACTCCCGAGGACACGCCCAACTTCCAGCAGATGCTGGGCGACGGGGAGAGATATGGCATTCATCTCTCTTATGAGGTTCAACCATCCCCGGACGGCCTGGCCCAGGCGTTCATCGTGGGGGAGAAGTTCATCGGGGACGAGCCGGTCGCGATGATCCTGGGCGACAACCTGTTCTACGGCAGCGGCCTGAGCGAGAGGCTCAAGAGGGCGGTCGACAACGCCAAGAGAGGCAAGGCCACCGTCTTCGGCTCGCTGGTCAAGGACCCGGAACGCTTCGGCGTCATCGAGTTCGACGAGAAGTGGAGCGTGGTCAGCATCGAGGAGAAGCCGAAGAAGGCGCGTTCCAACTTCGCCGCCACCGGCCTCTACTTTTACGATAACCGGGTGGTCAGCTTCGCCAAGAAGGTCAAGCCCTCGTGGCGCAACGAGCTGGAGATCACCGACGTCAACAACATGTACCTGGCGAACGGGGACCTGGAAGCGATCCCGTTCAGCCGTGGGTTCACCTGGATGGACATGGGAACGCCCGAATCGATGGCCGAGGCCAGCGAGTTCATCCGCTCCGTGGAGAGGCAGCACGGCCTGAAGATCGCCTGCCTGGAGGAGATCGCCTATCGCAACGGCTGGATCGGCCGCGAGGCGCTCGAGCCTTACGCCAAGAAGTGGGAGAACAACGACTACGGAAGGTATCTATTGAGGATCCTCGATTCCAAGGTGAGATGAACAGTCCATGAGGGCATTGGGTTCTGAGATCGAGGACGTTCTGCTCCTCCTGCCAGAGGTGCACCGTGACGACCGCGGCTGGTTCGCGGAGAGCCATTCCGACCGTTCTTTACAAGAGATAGGCATCAGCGTTCGCTTCGTGCAGGACAACCATTCCTTCAGCGCCAAGAAGGGAACGTTGCGCGGTCTGCACTACCAGATCTACCCATATGCCCAGGCGAAGCTCATCCGCTGCACCAGGGGGGCGATCATGGATGTGGTGCTGGACCTACGTCCCGAATCAGCCACATACGGAAAATGGACCAAGCTCATGCTGAGCGCGGAGAACATGCGCATGCTCTTCGTGCCGCGCGGCCTGGCCCATGGGTTCGTCACCTTGAAGGCGAACACCGAGGTGCAGTACAAGGTGGATGATTTCTACGATAAGGAATGCGAGCGGTCCATCCGGTACGACGACCCGGACCTCTGCATCGACTGGGGCGCCCCGATCAAGCACATCTCCGAGAAGGATATGAGCGCCGATCCCTACCAGGACCGCTGCCACGATTTCGAAGGGTAGGCGTGGAAGCTAATTATTAATGCGATGCGATTGTGGGTGTCGTGAGCGGCATGCGGATCATGGTCACGGGTGCGGCCGGTTTCATCGGCACCAACTACGTCTATCGTCTCCTCAAGACCGATGCAGAGCGCATCGTCTGTTATGACGCTCTGACCTACGCCGGCTGCCTGGCCAATCTCGACGAGGCCAGGAAGGACCGCCGCGTGCTTTTCGTGAAGGGGGACGTGGCCGACGCCCAGAGGGTCGACAGTGTCATCCGCGAGGAAGAGGTGGACACGATCGTGCACTTCGCCGCCGAATCGCACGTGGACCGTTCCATCGAGCATCCCGAGGTCTTCCTGCAGACGAACATCATGGGAACGCATGCGCTGCTGGAGGCCTGCCGCGTTCGGCCCGTGCGCAGGCTGCACCTTGTCTCCACGGACGAGGTGTACGGGGACCTGCCATTGGACCGCCCGGACCTTCGCTTCACCGAGGCCTCCCCGTTGAGACCGTCCAGCCCGTACTCGGCCAGCAAGGCCTCGGCCGACCTGCTGGCGCTTTCGTACCATCGCACCTACTCTCTGCCCATCACCGTATCCCGCTGCACCAACAACTACGGCCCCTACCAGGTGGACGAGAAGCTCATCCCGAAGATGATCTCGTTGGCCATGAGGGATGAAGAACTGCCGCTCTACGGCAGCGGCGACTTCGTCAGGGACTGGCTGCACGTGGACGACCACTGCTCCGCCATCGACCTCATCATCAAGAAGGGAAGGAACGGAGAGGTATACAACGTCGGGGCGAACAACGAGTGGAAGAACATCGACCTGGTCCGCCTGATACTCAAGGAACTGAACAGGCCCGAGTCGCTCATCACATACGCCAGGGACAGGCCTGGCCACGACCGAAGGTATGCCATCGACAGCACCAAGATCAGGAAGGAGCTGGGCTGGGTCCCGAGGGTCGAGTTCCGCCAGGGCATCCGCGACACCGTCGAATGGTACCTGAAGGCCAAGGTGAAGTGATTTTTCTTACGCTGGCATCATATCGAATGAGCAATTAACTTAAAGACCTCAGGCATATTGCCCCCCGATGAACAGTCTGGCCAAGGTCTTCGCCATCACCGTCAACTGGAAGAGGTGCGATGATACCTTGGCCTGCCTCGATTCGCTGACCAAGTGCGGCGTCGAGGTACAGACGGTCGTGGTCGACAACGGTTCCGGCGACGGCTCGGTGGAAAGGATCAGGTCCGTCTTTCCCAACGCCCATGTGATCGCCAACGAGCGGAACGAGGGCTATGCCAAGGCGGCCAATCAAGGCGTCATCCGAGCGCTGGACCAGGGCGCGACCCACATCCTTCTCATCAACAACGACGCCGAGGGGGACGCTAGCTTCCTCAAGGCCATGATGGATGGCTTCGACCGCCATCCCAACGCAGGCGTCCTGGGCTGCAAGATCTTCTACCACGGCACCGACGTGATCTGGTACGCCGGGGGCAACTTCAATGAATGGCTCGGATACACCACGCATCCCGGCATGGACCTTCCGGACGACGGCTCGAAGGACGACAGGGTCACCGGATTCGTGACCGGCTGCGTGATGCTGGTGAAGGCGGAGGTGTTCCGCAAGATCGGACTATTCGACGAGACCATGGGCATGTACTCCGAGGACCTGGACCTCTGCCTGAGGGCCAAGAGGTCAGGCTATCAGAGCTGGTATGTCCCAGGGGCGGTGGCAAGGCACAAGGTGAGCATGAGCGGCGGGGAGGGCGGCTCCAACAGGATGACGCCGTTCCGTTCCTACTATTATTCCAGGAACCTGTTGCTGGCGGTGGCGAAGAACCAGCGCGGCCTCAAGCTGGCCACATGCTTCTATTCGCAGGCGTTCCTCCTCATGCCCTACTACTTCTTCCGCATCCGGCTGGAGCGCTCCAAGGGCAGCTTCCGCCGCTATCTGGCCGGGTTCCTGAGCGGCCTCCGGATCATGGTGGGTGAGAGGTCCGATGGCTGATCTGGCCTGGGTGAAGGACCATCTCCGGCCGTTCACGGCCAAGCGCATTCTGATCATCATCGTCATCGGGCTGGCCGTCCGTCTTCTGCTGGCCCCGTGGACCAGCTGGACCAACGACGTCTACGCCTTCTATGACGGCGAGATGGGCATACTGGCCGGCATAGGTCCCTACGGCAACGCGGTCTACACCTACCCACCGCTGTTCGCGGTGCTGGCCTATCCGTTCGTTCTGCTCGCCACCCTGTTCCAGGACCCCTCCGCCTTCATCTTGTTCCAGCCCACCATGGTGGACATGGCCTCGTCCACCGGCATGTTGACCCCATATGTGACATCGCCGGAGTTCAACCTGGCCATCAAGATGCCCATGATCCTAGCGGACCTGGCCATGGCGTTCGTATTGTATCACTTCGTGGCTAAGAGGAAGGGGGACAACGCCGGTTTCGCCGTCCTCGTTCTCTGGTTCCTCAACCCCCTGGTCATCGTGACCGGTTCGGTGCAGGGCCAGTTCGACGTCATCCCGGCGCTCCTGGCGGTCGTCGGCCTCATCTCGTTCATCGAAAAAAGGTATCTCGTCAGCGGCGCCGTGTTCGGCCTGGGGGTGCTGTTCAAGCTCTTCCCGGTCTATCTGATCATCCCGTTGGCGATCGTTCTCATCGTCCAGCTGATACGGGACAAGGAAGAGCTGAGAGAAAGGGCCATGCCGTTCCTGGCGTTCGTCATCGGCGGGGCGGCCAGCCTCGTCACCCTCCTGCCGTTCGTGCTCCAGTCCGGGGTCATCATGGACTACATCCTGCGCCGCGGCTCTTACACCGGCTACGGCGGTCTGAACATCTGGTTCCTGTTCCCCGGCATCTCGTCCGACAACGTCCGGGTGGACGGCGTCCAGTCGGTCTCGACGCTCATCCCCACTTTGGTGCTCGTGGCCGTCATCGTCATCTCGGCCTTGCTCGGTCTGTTGACCTATCGTTCGCTTCGTTCCACACCCGATGACCGGGAGAGGCTGTTGGTCCGCATGGCCGTGCTGGTCCTGGCCGTCGTGCTATTGGCCGGCACTGTCACCAACCCGCAATATCTGGTATGGTTGTTCCCGCTCCTTCTCCTGCTGGGCATTTGGGATGGACGGATGGAAAGGAAGATGTCGGTGCTGACCATCATCGGCCTGCTATACCTCTTCTCACTGCTCTCCATGTTCGCCCTCTACTACCCCCTGGCATCATTCACCGATGTTGTGTCGATCACCGACACCAACGTCCTGGTGCAGAACTATCTGAACGGGGGAGGGATCATCACCAGGCAATGGATGCAGACGTTCATGGGCGGAGTTGGCATGATCGTCCTGGCGACCCTGCTGGTCGGTTCGGAAAAGGACCTTCTGGACAAGGCATGGCAGAGGTTCAGGGGGTGGGTGAGGGCATGAGGTCGATAGCAGTGACGGCGATCGCCATCGTCATCCTCGTGGTCATGGCCTCCTTCTGCGTTCCTACTGGTCGCACGGTTCCGTTCGGCTGGTCGTCGACCTACACTGGTGAGGAGATGGTCCTGAACTTCACCATCGGTCAAACGCCCCATTCCAAGGATATCACGGTGCTGTTGCAGAACACCGATAGATTATGGGATGGACGAGCGGGCATATTGCTGGACGACGCGCCGTGGATATCGGAAGAGCTCGACAATGGATCGGCCCCGTCGCAGGTGCAGGGACTTTACGACCACCTGGTATCTGAACTGGACAAATGGTCTTCGGTCACGGAAGTGAGCATCGTTCACCTTGATGACCTGGACAGGTTCTTGGCCAGCGGGGCATCGACCTTGGTCATCGCCAACGATCTTCGCGGCGACGCCTCGATCTCTTCGAAGGTAAAGGCCTGGGTCGAGAACGGGGGGCTGCTGGTCGCGGTCGGCAACCATTCCATCCCGTTCTCGTACCAATCTGCGGATGAGATGCATGAGCTGGGCGGGAGCGGCCCGGTCCTATCCTATCATCATGTCGAATACAACGGCGGGACGGGTGTCACATCCTCCCCCTTTGCCGAGGCCTATTCGCTGCAGTACTTCGCCCCATATGCAGCGATATCCATCGATGACGTCGAAAGGAACAACGGAACCGTCATCGGTTATGAGTATGGCGGGGCCTTGGCGACCATCGCCTCCATCCCTTATGGGGAAGGTGGCATACTGGCCTTCGGGGGCAGCATGGGACCGGCGTTCCAGGTGAACGGTCCCGACGTGGTGGCAGCGGACCTGGTCAGATTGCTGATGGGCGGAGCCGCATTCTCTACCTCCGAGCCGATATTCCAGAACATTGTGATGGGTCAGGACGGCGGAAAGGGAACGCTGTCGGTCCGCATCCCTGCCAGGGGAGATATCCAGGCGGTCGCTTTCTCCAACGACCGGCATAACACTCTCCTCTGGGGATATGTGCTGTTGGACCTGCTGGCCAATTAAGGAAAAAATTTGCCGCGGCCAATGGGGGTTAGCTTTTTGGTGGAAAAGCTATGAGAGAGTCGAATGTCAATGGCCGCGGCGGAACACTGAATGTTCCTCGACCTGGCACTATTGTAATCACCTTATTTATTTGTTACTACCATCGATAGTAGCAATTAACGGAAGATATGCAGCAGCGGGACTTTGACGGGTGGATCAGGACGAAGGAGGTGGTCCTGGCGGTATGCGGAATCCGAGGGTGAGGTTACCCTCATGGAACCCGGTATGATCGGCCAGGGCGCCATGCGCCATCATCGCCGGCGGCCTCAGCATATGATCGGCCACGATGATCTCATGGACCTCATGGAACGAAGTAAGGAAGGTGAAACAGAGGATGGTGGTGATGACCAATGCCAGACCGACATAGGCCCAGCTCTTACTCACCCCGTCTGGACGGTTTATGGCCTCGATGCGCTGGTCCGCGCTGGGATGGAAGGACAGCCATCTCTTCGGCAACAGGGGCGAGCCGGCCAGCAGCCAGAGGTTCATTCCCCTCAATGCCCCTACGCCAATTTTTCCGGGGCCGGCAGACACCTTTCTCAAGGCGTCCTCTAAAGCTGCCGCGGAGTATCCTTCCTTGATGGAACCAGTGTCGGCCCAGTGCTCCCTTTCCCGCAGGGCGGCGGTGGCGCAGAAGTAGGCCAATGGGTTGAAGAATGAAACGGCAGCCAGGGCCATGGCGATCGAGCGGAAGATATGGTCTCCATGGCTCAGGTGCATCATCTCATGCGCCACCGCTGCCTCGACCTCCTCATCGGTGAAAGAATCCAGCAGGCCAAGGCTCAGTATGATGACGCTCTTCCGTCCCCTGCCGGCGATGAAAGCGTTGGGGCGGAGGTCTTCCAGAATGCCCAGCTTGGGCGTGTCCAGGCCGAGGCGGTCGGCGCATCTCTGCACGATCAACTGTGCCTCAGGAAAGTCCTCTTCTGTGCAATTGATGACCCCGCAGCGCTTCAGCCAGCCAGTGCCGGGATTGAGGCAGAACAGCAGGATGAACATGCCCAGGACCAGGCCGGTGATGCACAGCATGCCGGTGTACGAGAACACCGAAACGACCTGGGGCGGGCCCAGCGGCATGAACGGACCGGCGATGAAGGAGATATGGTCCACCGCCGGCGGCAGGTCGCCCATGCGGTAATAGTACAGTTCAGGAGGGAAGACCAGCAGGGCGAATAGGGGCGACAGCAGTGGAGCGATATGCAGGTAGGAACGGACCCGATGGCTGAACACCTTGGTGAAGCGCAGTACCAGGTTCACCGCCAAGAACGAGGCCAGCATGGCTCCGACTGAATAGTAGAAGTAAGGCTGCATCAGCTGAGCCACGACCTCCTCCATCAACCCCATTCGCTCCTCCCCCTACCGCGCCGGATATGGACCCGGTTCACTTCTTTTCCACTTCTTCCGCGAAGGCGCTGGCGACCATGCCCTTACCGAATTTGGAGACCAGGCTGTTCAGCACCTGCCGGACCGCCTTCTCGCTGAACTCCTCCTCGGACATGGTGGGCCAATAGACGTAGTAAAGTCCGCCCTTGCCCCTTTCGATGGACCTCTGCAGGAATCCCTTGGAATGGAGGCGGTCCATGGTGGACATGACGGAGGTGTAGGCGATCTTGCTCTTGCTGTTCAGCACCTCGTAGCAATCCCTTACGGTCGCAGGCTTCTTGGGGAGCGACCACATGGTCTCCAGGACCTTCGCCTCCAGCGGTCCCAGGAACGACTCAAGGTCCTCACCCTTCAGGTTGAAATGTGGGATCTCGCACTGGTTCTCTTCCATTTCCCTACCTGAACCTACTAACATCACTAGTAGTAAAAAAACTATTCACATGGATACCTCATCCCACTCTTGTCCCATATGGGAAAAAGATGTCCGGGCCGGTCAGTACAGCCCGCACTTGGTAAGCCGCCAGGAATTTTCATCTGTGACGCTGGCGATGAAGTTCGTACATTCCTTGTTCAGTTCTGCAGGCCTGGTCTTATTCAGATACCCTATGTCGTGATCCAGCCCCTCTACGTAATCGAAGATGGCCAGCGCCATCCCCTTCTCGTTCCTTTCATCGTCCCCGACGGCAGGCATCAAGAGGTTGAGAGCGGTGAGGCGGTTCGAGCCCTTGCATATCTCATAGATGGCCTGGCGTCCCTTTCTGCCGACCGGCCTGACCAATCCCTCTTCCTCCAGTTCCTTCAGCGCCTCGTTCACGTACCGAGGTTGGCGGTCGATCCGTTTTGCCATACTGGAAGATGTATAAGCACCGCTCGGGTCGGCCACGATCTCGGCCAAGACCCTTCCTTTCACCGTGTCCGGTATCAATCCTCCGAACAACCCCAGGCCGTGGGACCTTTTATTCGGTTCATCTGATTCCATGGCTGACCACCAAAATCATCAATTGAATACTGATGTATATAATACATACACAAATATCCAAATATACTCAATAATTGTAGATATTTATATCAATTATTCACAATTTTTTCATCAAATGTAGTAGAATTGGAAAGAGGCGGTAGGTTTCAAGGGTCGATCTGGAGCATTTTTTCCCAGTCAATGACTGGCAAAAGGTTAATAACGCATCCAGCGATACCAGCAATAACATTGTGAGGGATGCAATGCCGCTGTTGAAGAAGCCTTTGAGGAAGGGGAAAGAGGACGTTACGCCCGTTGAGACCGACCAGTACATCGATCTGGGCTCCATGTTCTTCGCTGAGGAGAGCGCTATGGGTGGCTCGATGGTCAAGGTCTGCGAGATCTACCGCTACGAGGACGTCAACAACCTGACCCAGCCGGTCTATGATGGCAATGTCCTGTTGATCGATTACAGCAACATGGCAAACGACACCGCCGAGCTGAAGCGCGTCACCAACGAACTGAAGAACGTGGCTCGCGACACCAACGGGGACGTCGCCGCCATCGGCAACAACCTGATCGTGGTCACGCCCAACGGCATGCGCATCGACAGGCACAAGATAAAGGGCGGCTTCCAGTAAGCCCATCCCATTTTCCGGCCCATCTGGGCCGTTCATATCCCAATCAGCAGCGCATGCTATGTCACGATGCAAGGCCTCTTTCACCTGACCGAAGGGGAAACAACACTGGCCTTTCCTCTCACTTATTTTATGTAATACCAAGAATTAATTACGTCATCCAACGATACCCTGGGCGAGATGGAATCGAAGATCATCCATGATGCCGTGCACGGGTCCGTGAAGGTGGATTCATTCTTCGTCGACCTGATGCACCGGCCAGAGGTGCAAAGGCTGCATGGTGTGAACCAGCTCGGCCTGGCCTACCTGGTGTTTCCAGGGGCGCACCACACCCGCATGGAGCACTCCCTCGGCACATTCTACTTGGCAGGGCGAATGGCCGATGCGCTGGGGCTGAACCAGCAGGAGAAGAACACCGTTCGGGCGGCAGCGCTGCTGCACGACATCGGCCATGCTCCCTACTCTCACACCCTGGAAGCGGTCATCGAGCACCGCACCGGCATGACGCACACGGACGTCGGCAAGGCGATGATAAGCGGCGACATGCGCGTCTGGACCGATGAAGAGGAGGAGGTCCTTGGCCCGATGGGAACGATCGGCGACATGCTGGTGAAGAACGGAATCGACCCGGAGGAGGTGGCCGACATCATCGTCTCGCCGGTCGATCCAAACCCGCATCACCAGAGCACCCTGCCGCTAGATGGCGGACAGGCCCATTTCAATTCCAACAATTATCTGCACCAGATCATCCACGGCCCGGTGGACGCGGACCAGATGGACTATCTGCTGCGCGATGCACATTACACGGGCGTGGCGCATGGCACGATCGATCTGGACCGCCTCATCGACACCATGGAGCTCCACAACGGCGACCTGACGATCCGCAAGAACGGGCTGGTGGCCGTCGAAGGTCTGATGGTGGCCAGGTCCCTGATGTACACCTCCGTCTACTTCCACAAGACCGTGCGCATCAGCGAGATGATGCTGTGCAAGGCGGTGGAGCATGCTTCGGACAGCATCATGGACGGGATGCACCGTTCCAACGACGCCGCCCTGCAGGAACGGTTGCTGGCAGAGGCGGGGCATCCCCGCCGCCTGCTGACCATGCTGAAGTACCGCCGCCTGTACAAGAAGGCGTTCAGCCTTAACATCAACGACCTGGACGAGGACCAGCTCACCGTCCTCTCCCGCCTGACCGAATATGAAAGGCGCAGGGCCAAGGAGCAGGAGATCGCCGACAAGGCGAACCTGGACGAGGTGGAGGTCATCGTCGACATGCCGTCCAAGGAGATGCTCCTCACCGAGCCCAGGCTGGGGAAGACCGAGGTTCCCATCTGGAGCGAGGGCAAGGTCCGATCGCTGTCAAAATATTCTCCGCTGGCCAAGGCCATCCAGCAGCGCCCGGTGAACGATTGGGCCATCATGGTCTACTGCCCGGAGCAATACAAGGAAAGGGTGCACAAGGCGACCTCACTGGCACTGTTCCGTTGAATATTGGGCCTGATAAAAGGAACAATCGGCTTTATATGCAATCCTGCCTGTGGTATGGTCGAGCGTGCGTTATTTATGCGCGCGAGGTGTGTCCGCCCCATGGCCGCCAGGGAGATCCTGCTGCTTTCGAACGATCCTATCTACGCCGATTCGCTCCGCCGTTTTCTGGAACAGGAAACGGACGTGCACGTGCTCATCGAGACCCAGGTCGGCAAGGCCATCGACATCATCAACTGGACCGAGTTCGACGCCATCATCTGCGACCATTCCCCGGAGATGGACGGCCTGGCGCTGGTCTCGAGCATGCGGGACAACCATTTCACCACTCCGTTCATCATCATCCTCGACACCCAGCAGGGGGAGGGCATGGTGGCCAAGGCACTGTTCGCCGGGGCCACGTATACCGTAAGAAGATCATCCGGCCAGGAGAACAGGGCGGTGCTGGCCATGGTGGAGTCCGCTTGGAATCACAGGGAGCTGCTGGACCGTTCGTTGGACACGGCCAAGGTGCAGAAGCGCATCCTGGACGGCTCTCCCGACCTCATCCTCGCGCTGGACGGTCAGTTCCGGGTGCGTTACGTGAACGAGCAGGCCCTGGACTACTTCGGCCTTGAGACCGCCGCCGTCCTGGGCCGCCCCGCCATCGGCCGCATATTCCCGCCGGTGGGATCGGACGGAAAAGACATGCTCGTGAAGCTGTCGGGATGGATGGACAGGAAGACCACCCATGCCACGGTCCCGGTGCTGAGAAAGGGCCAGATGACCAGCCTCAGCGCCGCCACGTCCACCTGGGCGGAGGATGGGGCCAAGGGCATGATAGTCTTCCTCACGGTGCCCAGCTCGCCCTGTGGGGTGGGGGAAGGGCATTGCGCCCTGGACAAGATCAAGGAGGCCATCGTCACCTTGGACCACGATGGCAAGTTCACATTCTTCAATTCAGAGGCCGAGAGGCTGACCGGGCTCTCCCGCCAGGACGTCCGCGGCAAGCATCTGGGCGAGGCGTTCGACCTGCAGCAGATCGGCGAGGTGGAACAGGGCCGTTTACAGGCCGCGGCCACCGGCTCCATGATCGCCAAGGAGATCGAGATAGTCGAGGACGGCAGTAGCGAATGGTTCGACATGAGGTTCTACCCTCACAGCGAGGGGGTGAACATCATCTTCTACCCCATCACCCGCCGCAAATCCATCGATGAGAAGCTCCGTTCCAGCGAGGAGATGTACCGCAGCGTGGTGGAGCAGACGGCCGAGGGCGTCATCATGGTGGACGAGTCGTTCGTCATCGAGTTCGCCAATCGGCAGCTGGCCGAGATCGTCGGGATACCAGTGGACGTTCTCATCGGCAAGAAAATGCTGGACTTCATCCCGAGCGATGATCATCCCATGTTCCTGAAGGCCTTCGAGGACAACAGGGAAAGACCGGTCGGGACCACTGGCTACACCTATGTCAGACCGGACGGGAAGCGCAGGCACCTGGACATCAACCTCTCGCCCAGAAGGTATGCGGACGGCCGCTTCCACGGCGCCATCGCCATGGTCTCGGACGACACCGATCTGGCAGCGGCCAACGAGAGGATCAGATATCAGGCCCAGGCCCTGCTCAACATAAGCGCTGGCCTGGCGGTCGTCGACCCGCAAGGGAGGATATCCTTCTGGAACCAGAGGGCGGAGAAGCTGTTCGGCTATTCCCCGGAGGACGTGGAGGGCAAGACCGTCACAGATATCCTCACCCCCGCCCCCGACCCCAGATACCAAGAGCCCATCCGGAAGGCGATCATGGAGGAGGGCTTCTTCGAGATGGAACTGTGGCAGACCAGGAAGGACGGCAGCAGGTTCCTCTCGTTCCTGCAGCTGGCCAAGGTGGAGGACGACAACGGTAACTTCCTAGGTACGGTCACGGTCATCAACGACATCACGGCCAACAGGGAGCTCCAGGAGCAGCTGAAGCAGGCCAATCACAAACTTAAGCTGATGGCGGCGGTCACGAGGCATGACATCGCCAACCAATTACAGGTGATGGCAGCGTCGCTATCATTGGCCAGGTCGGCCACCAGCATCGAGGAGTCCAGGGCCATGATCGCCAAGGCGGAGAACAGCCTGAGGAACGTCAACGTCCTGCAGGAGTTCTCCAAGGACTACCTCAACATCGGGATGGAGGAGCCGGTCTGGAACGGGGCCGAGAAGATGTTCCGGAGCAGCATCAAGAACCTCGACACCAAGAACATCAAGGTCAGCTGCGGCGTGCGGGACCTGGAGATCTTCACCGATACGATGATCGAGAAGGTCTTCTACAATCTGGTGGACAATTCCCTCAGGCACGGCGGCAAGGTGTCGGAGATATCCCTCTCATATCACGATGACGGAGATGACGTGATCATGGTCTATGAGGACGATGGCACCGGCATCCCCCGGGACATGAAGGAGGCCATCCTGGACGAGAGGTCGGCCAGGCACGGCATGAAGCTGGTCAAGGAGATCCTGGCCATCAACGGGCTGTCGATCAGGGAGACTGGCACGTACAACAAAGGGGTGCGCTTCGAGATCAAGGTCCCCAGGGACCGTTACCGCATCGCGCCCGCTTCCATCTGATCATCCCTTCATGACGCCTATCGGGGTCAGCTTCGCCACTGCCTTCGTCAGCCCGGCACTGGTCACCACATCGATGACCTCGTCCACGTCCTTGTAGGCGCCCGGCGCCTCTTCCAGTATGCCATCCTTGGTGGTGGCCTTGATGTAGATGCCCTGCTGCTCCAGATCGTGACGGATGCCGTTCACCGTGTACTTCCGCATGGCCGCCTCGCGGGACATCACGCGGCCGGCGCCGTGGCAGGTCGAACCGAACGATTCGCGCATCACGCCTTCCGTGCCTACCAGCACGTAGGAACCGACGCCCATGTTGCCTGGGATGAGGACCGGATGACCGACGGAACGGTACTTTGTGGGAACGTCAGGATGCTCCTTGGGGAACGCCCTGGTGGCGCCCTTGCGATGCACGTACACCTTGCGCCTCTTCCCTTCCCACTGGTGCTCCTCCAGCTTGGCGATGTTGTGCGCCACGTCGTAAACCAGGCGCATGTCCATGTCCTCGGCCCTGCGCTTCATCACCTGCTCGAAGCTCTGCCTCACCCAGTGCATGATCATCTGCCGGTTGGCCCAGGCGTAGTTGGCGCCGCACTGCATGGCGGCGAAGTAGTCCTCCCCCTCCTTCGAATGGGTGGGGGCGCAGGCCAGCTGGCGGTCGGGCAGCTCAAGCTGGCTCCTCTTCACGGCCTGCTCCATGACCTGCAGGTAATCGGTGGCGATCTGGTGGCCGCAGCCGCGCGAGCCGCAGTGGATGGAGACGGTGATCTGCCCTTCGTACAGGCCGAACGCCTTGGCCGCCTCCTCATCGTAGATCTTCTCCACCTTGTCCACTTCAAGGAAATGGTTGCCGGAACCGAGCGAGCCGACCTGCGGCACGCCCCTCTGCTTGGCCTTGGCCGAGACCTTTGTGGGGTCGGCGCCCTTCATCCTGCCGCCCTCCTCGTGAGCGGCCAGGTCCTCCTGCCAGCCGTAACCGTTGGCGACCGCCCATTCCGCCCCGTCCACCAATATCTTGTCTATCTGGGACGAGGCGACGTCGACCACGCCCTTGGAGCCGACTCCCGCCGGGACGTTGGAGAACAGCACGTCCACCAGTTCCTTGATGTGCGGCCTGACGTCGTTGACGTTCAGATTGGTGCGTATCAGACGGACCCCGCAATTGATGTCGAAGCCGATCCCGCCCGGAGAGATGACGCCCTCGTCCGCGTCCATGGCGGCCACCCCGCCTATGGGGAAGCCGTATCCCCAGTGGATGTCTGGCATGGCCAGCGAGTTGCCTACGATGCCCGGCAGGCAAGCTACGTTCGCCGCCTGCTCAGGGGAGTTGTCCTCCCTGATGGTGTTCATCATATGCTCGTCGGCATAGATGATCGCGTCCGTGCGCATGCCCTTCTTGTAGGTATGAGGTATGCGCCACCGGAAATCATCGATCTTCTCCACTGGTCCTTTCCAGGTCATGCTCGCACCGATTGGACATAATCAGCCAGGGTTCATAAACCTTTCAAAGAAGATAATATCAAGAAAGAGAATCAGGAACGAAACGATTTAAATTGCATCATCGGTGATAGAAATAATGCAGGAGCTAACCCTGGCGTATGCTACCATCGTATCTATCATCGGTTGCATCGCCATTCTTATTGGTGCCTGGATGCTGTTCAGGGCCCCACCGACTGCTGCCGTCAGATGTTTCATGATCCTCATGATTCTCTTCGCCTCATCCGCCTTCTGGTCTGTGGCCATGGCCATAAGCAAGACCGAGGCAGAGGCGGTCGTGATGGCCAGGATGGTCACGTTCAGCTACACCCTGATGTTCGGCTGCTTCTACGAGATGGCGTACTATCTCCTGCCTGAGGATGTCAGGGAGCCGATCACTTGGAAGCGGCAGGTCTTCCGCTTTGAGATCGTCATAATGGCATTGCTGAGCGGGGCATTGGTCTCCAGCGTCCGTGTCGTATCTACCGGATATGTCGTCGGTACCGATCTCGGTACCATCATCGGCATCAGCGGAAGTCTGATCCTGGTGGTCGGCACGGTGCAGAAGCTCTCCTTCTACACCAAGGTCATGCGCACCTTCCGCAGGCAGGCCTTGTTGATCTCATTGGGCATGCTCTCGCCCTTCATATTCGGCTTCACCCTGTACGGCATCGCATTGTGCCTGGGGATGAGCATCCCCATTCCGTTGTCGATCGGATATCTGGGCACTATCGTTCTGCTGGGGTACACAGTCCTACGCTATCACCTGGTGTTCATCAGCCCGGTGCACGAGGACCGCGTCTGCGCTCCGCCCGGGGCGCACAGGCTGCCGGAGGTCCAGTATGGCAGCGGGTACCTGCTCGAATCCAAATCATCAGAGAGCGCATATGGCATCTTCCTGCGCGAGCTGGAGAAGGGCTGCGAGGGACTGATCGTCACCCGCGAGCACCCTGAGCACGTAAGGGAGAAATTCCGTCTGGCCAAGACCCCCATCATATGGCTGACCACCCATCCCGGACCGGGGAGGATCGAGCCGACGAACCTCAGCGTGCTGCAGCACACCATATCGGAGTTCCTGCGCAAGGGATCCAGGCCGGTCCTGCTGTTCGAAGGCCTGGAATATCTCATGGTAAACGACAAGTTCGACAAGGTGGTCCAGCTCTGCCAGATGGTCCGCGACGAGGTCATGGTGCAGGAAGGGGTGCTCATCATCCCGGTGGACGCTGAGGCGTTCACGCAGCGGGAGATAGCATTGCTGGAAAGGGACCTCAATGTCCTCTCCGAACAGTCGGTGGAATCATGTTTGGAAATTGAACCAGCAAAAGGATATACCGACAGGTTACCTCTGGGCCAGGTTAACTGAGGAGGAGTTGTTCTGGACCTGTCGGGCGATGGAATCTGGTCATTGTTCTCACCCTTCACCTGCATCCTCTGCTTCCTTGTCGGTGTCTACCTATGGCGCAAGGCCCAGAACCGGCCCGAAACGAACATGGCCATCTCCCTTCTCTTCATGTTCTCTATCGGGGCAGGGCTCGATTTCGCCATGAGCATCTCCCCTGACAGGTCGACCGGGCTAATATTCGCCCAAGGGGTGATCTTCGTCGCCCTGGTCTGCATGGGCATGATCTTCTACCTCTCCATGAGGCAACTCCCCGCCACGAAGGTGGAGACGCTGCTGAGGTTCCGCTATGCCTCCGTAGTGATCGTGTTCGCCGTTGCTACGGCCGTCGCGCTGACGATCAATGAAATGGGTCTGGACCGTTGGGGCTATAACGTCCTACCATCGCTCGGCCTCACGCTGGCCATCCTCACCTACTTCATCTACGTGGTGCTGAGCATCGCCGTGCTGGCCTATGCCGGCCTGAAGAGCGACGATAAGATCATGAAGCGCAAGGTCATGATGATCGCCATCGCCCTGCCCATGCCGTTGATCTACGGTTTAACAACCATCCTCATCGAATCCCTGTCGGACTTCAGGTTCGCCCGGCCGATCATGCCGGGCTTCACCATCATGGTCCTTCTCATAGCCTACGCCATCTGGCGCTACAAACTGTTCATCGAGGTGCCGGCGGTGGCGGAGACAAAGCCCCTGACCGCCCCCAGGCCGCAGGCGCAGACCCAGCTGGGGAGGACCTACCTGGTCGAGTCGAAGAAGGTGACCATGGCGTACGAGCTGCTCATGGACGACCTGTCGAAAGGGGCCCACGGGCTCATAATCACTCGGGAGCACCCCGAGATGGTAAGGGAGGCGTGGGGGCTAGCGGCGACACCGATCCTATGGCTCGCATCCACCTCCGGCCGGGACCGCATCGATCCCACCAACCTTTCGATACTGCAGCACACTATAGTGGAGCACCTGCGCCGGGGCGAGCGTCCGATCATCCTCATGGACGGCCTGGAGTACCTGCTGGCGAACAACAAGGAGGAGAAGGTGCTGCAGATGGTGCTGGGACTGAGGGACGAGATCATCGTGGCGCAGGGGAAGCTCATCGTTCCGGTCGACCCGCGCACCATGGAACCGAAGACCCTGGCATTCTTCGAGAGGGACCTCGAGATCGTGATGCATGGGGAATGAGCAGGGTCCATCGCCCGATCGTTCTATCAGCAATTATCGCCCCAGATAATTTTATTAGCATATTGGCCCGTTGGATGGCATCCCGTGGGGGGAGAGGGTCGTGTCGGGATGAGTGGAAACTACTGTAGGATTGCCATACTGTTGCTTTGTAGCATATTGATCGCATCCATGTTCTCTTCTTCGGGGGCCGTGCAAGCGATGCCCCAGGTCGAAGGCGATGCCGTGCTGGTCAGCAGCGACCAGATCAGGGTGAACAACAATGCCGAACTGGCATCGGTCGCATCGGGAGGGGCGGGTTCGCCCCTGGACCCATATATCATCGAGAACCTGCAGATAAACAGCAAAGACGACTATGGCATTTTCATCGGCAATACCACAGAACACTTGATCATTCGAGGTTGCGCTGTTAGCCAGATATCCTACATCAACGATTTCTTTGGTGGAAGGGGGATAGCCCTATACAACGTGGAGAATTGCACGGTCGAGAGCAATATCTGCACCATGACCGAAGGAGAGTCGATATTCCTATCACATAGTGGCAACAACACGATCTCCAACAATATCTGTGGGGTAACGATGGGCTTGATCGGCTCTGGTAATAACACGATCACCAACAATATCTGCCAGGATGCTGGGTGGTATGGAATTTCCCTGGATGGTTCCGACGATAACACGATCTCTTACAATACCTGCACCAACAATGAATACGTGGGGATATTGCTGTTACAGCATTGCGATCATAACACCATCTCCAACAACGTTCTGAGCAACAATGGGAATTACGGTCTGGATCTGCAAGAATCGAACAATTTTAACATCATAGCAAACAACACCCTCAACGATAATTCCAATAGTGGTATCCTATTTTATAATTATAATGAAGGAAATATAATAACTAACAATACATGTACGGGGCACAGTTACGCAGGTATTTCCCTAAGTCTATCGAACTATAACCACATCCTAGAGAATTCCCTTCTTGGCAATACTAACGGCATCTACCTCAGTTATTCCAACTGGAACCATGCCGAGAACAATTCGATCATTGATGGCAACGTTGTTGGCTTCACGATGAGCTATTCGACAAATAATCGGATAACGAACAATACCATCGAGGGAAGCACGACCTATGGTCTGTATTTCTCAATAAACTGTGATGATAATCATGTCTATGGAAACGTGATCAAGAACAACAACGGCAGCTCTTCGGTCTATGATGCCCTTCACCGCCAGGCCCATGACGGAGGCGTCAACTTCTGGGACAATGGGGCCTATGGCAACGAATGGGGCGATTGGGCGGGTCCGGACGCGGACCACAATGGCATCGTCGATGCTCCCCACCCCATTGAAGGCGGCGTCTACGACGACCTTCCCCTAGCACCATTGATCATCGAGATGACGTCTCCAGCTACCAATGTTCACACAAACGTTCCTGTGATCGATATCGCTGGCACGGCAAGCGGATACGGAGCTGTGACCGTGAAATGGCGCACATCGACAATGACCGGAGCCTGTACTGGAACGACCACTTGGAGCGCTTCCATACCTCTTTCCGAGGGAGCAGATTTCATCGAGGTCGCCGTGACCGACAATATCGGCCGGACGTCCACTGATGCGATCGAATATGCATATAACACGGATGCCCCAACCATCGAGATCGATCCTGCCACACCTGAATTTACTCAAGAGAGTAGCTTTGAGCTGAGCATCCATGCCTCTGACTTCCCTGGGATAGCATCAGGGAACATCAGCAGGCATCTGAACGGCGTGTTCGTGGACAACGTCGACATCAGCGGTCTGATTGCCGGCCAGATGGAGATCGATCTGGTCTACAACGTAGACGTGGGAATAGGTACGAACGATTACTGCCTCACAATTAACGACAGCTGCGGAAATCAGGCCTCTTACCGCTTTAAGGTGATCGGCGATGTCGACGCGCCCTTGATGTACACCATCTTACCTGTGCCATTGTCATATTCCACCTCATCGACCGTCACCCTGACCTGGTCGGCCTCCGACGCCGGCTCCGGGCTGGCCACATTCTATGTAAAAACGGAGGCCAGCAACTGGCTGGAGATCGGAATCGCCACGTCCTACGAGTTCACCGGTCTGGCGGACGGGGAGCACACCCTCTGGGTCAAGGCGATCGACAAGGCAGGCAACTGGATCGGTGCTGGTGTCACCTTCACGGTCGACACGACCGACCCCATGCTCGTGTTGAACGATGTCCCATCGATGTACCTCAACTATAGCGATGTCGACTACCCCTTGGAGATGACCGACAACATCAAGATGGCATCGGCCAACTGGACCCTCTATCATGAGAACACCATGCTAGGATGGGGCGACCTGACGGACATCGTTGCTGGACTGACCTCAGCACCGTACACATTCCATCTCAGCCTGATCGAGGGCTGGAACTACCTCCGCCTCACCATGAACGATACCGCCGGCAACTCTGTCGACCATGTGCTGTTCTTGGTGGTCGATACCGCCTCACCAGTGGTAAGTATAGTGAGCCCGGCGGATGGGACGGTACTGTCGTCCGCGGTGACGGTAAACTGGACGGCGGTCGACAACGAGGGCTTCTACTTCATTTACATCCGCCAGGACGATGGGGAATGGGTGCAGGTGCAATACGATAGCACATCGAAGGAATTGCTCTTCATGAACGAGGGCCTCCACACCGTATCCCTCAAGGTCATCGACTATGCTGGCAACATGGCCATGGACACGGCCCAGATCATCATCGATCTCCAAGCCCCGACCCTGGAGATCGATTCCCCAGTCAACGGCACCCGCTCCAACGGAACGTCGTTGACCGTTTCATGGACGGCAGAGGATGAGCACGGACTGGGCCAGATATTCATCAGCCTCGATCATGGCGACTGGACCGAGGTGGACGTCCAAAACGTTTCTGTCATCCTGGTCGGCCTGGTCGATGGAGAGCATCGCTTGGACATCATGGTATACGATGTGGCCATGAACCTAGAGGTCGGGGCGTTGGTGTTCTTCATCGATAACGTCGCACCGACCGCGACCGGCACCCCGACGGGGCCGAACGTGCCGGTCACAAGCGTGATCCTGGTCCAGTTCTCCGAGGACATGAACCTTACCTCTGTCGAGATCATCGTGGACAATGGCACTGAGGGCGTCGTTACCTTCGTAGGAAGGACGGCGACCTATACTCCGAACTACCTGAGATACAATGCTGATTATTCCGTCACGGTCACGGGCAAGGACCTGGCGGGCAATCCCATGTCCCTGAGGTGGAACTTCTCCACGCCGGCCGTCGGAAACGTTCAGGGGTGCCTGGTCGATGAGAAGGGAAATCCTCTGGCAAATGTGGTAGTGAAGTTGGGAGACCTTACTTGCATCACCGATGCCGCTGGTCGCTATTCTTTTGAGAACGTTACCGTGGGCACATATCTGCTCTCGGTAGAGAGAGAAGGTTATGAGGACCTCTCCAGACAGGTATCCGTCAATGCTCGCCTGACCGAAATCCAAGATGACCTGGTGTTGGTCGCAGTGAGCAATGGCAGCAATGACAACACTCTAGTCTTCGCCGGGGTGGGCGTTGCGGCCGTGGCGGTCATGGCCGGCGCAGGTCTGTTCTTCCTTCGGAAAAAGAAGTGAACGCCCATCTAAACGCCTTCCTTCCTTTTTATTTATAGTACTATATTTTAAAATCGACTCATGGAAAAACCAGGCGATCGGAGGACTGGAAAAGGGGGCCGCGATCGCGATTTGAACGCGAGTCTAGGGATCCACAGTCCCACAGGATGACCAAGCTACCCCATCGCGGCCGTGATAGTCTGGGCAACACATAGTCATTTATAAAATTATTGATGATTGGTGAACTGGATGTCAACCCATCCAGTATGCTGGCCGAGCCTCACTCGTACGGGAAGACGGCGTACATCACGGCGAACTTGGCCTTCTCCGAATCGGGGTACTTGTCAGAGAGCTTCTTCAGTTTCTCGTCGAGCTCCTTGATCAGCTCGTTCGCCTCGTCCATGGAACGTTTGGTGTTCGGCAGCACCACGTAGTTGGCCCCGAACGGATACTTCGGCCTCTGGCCGACCTTGACGAAATAGCTCTCCCGCTTTTCATCCAGGTTCTCGATCCCGTGGTTCAGGACGCCCTTGATGGACCCGAGCGCGGCGAACACCAAGTTCAGCCTCTCCTCGATGTCGATCTCCTCCTCGTCGGTCGCCTCGGAGATCATGCCAGGCTCGAACGCAGAACGATAGTACTTCTCCATCAGGTTCCCCACCATCTCGGTGCGGGTCTGGGTGATGAGGCCGGCCTCCTGCAGTTTCTTCATGTGGTACTGGGTGTTCTGAATGCTCTGTTCCAGCAGCTCAGACACCTGGGAGGTGGTCATCTCCCTCATCGATAGGAGCGAGAGGATGGCGAGGCGGTTGGGGTCCGATAGCACTTTGATCTGTTCTACGCTCTTCTTCATGCTCTCACTCAAATTTTCTTTAATCGTAATAATACGATGATAATGTTTAAATATTTCTAAATTTATCGCTAAAATAGCGTTTGAGCGATATAACATTAAAGGAGTGATAAAAGATGTTCAGCAAGAAGAACACTGGCGAATCGATCAGCATCCAGATACTCAGTGTAAAAACCCAGATCTACACGGCCGTCCGGTAAAGCGAGCTTTCCTCCTCACGATACCCTGGTCGCGTAGATCATTCCAATTTTTTCCGATTTCTTCGATTGGTTGATGAAATAACCGTTCTTCTCCAGCGCGGAGATGATCCTCTGCGGGTCATGCTCCTTCTTCATTACATGCCACTCGATCATGTAATGGACGGGCGCCTTGATGCTCCCCGTCCCTTCCAGTCGGTCCATGATGTCATACTCGGACCCCTCGCAGTCCATCTTGACCAGTATCTCCATTCCGGGATGGGCCGCTCGGACCTTGGAGATGACATCTTCCACATCGACCAGCCTTATCGAAACGTTCTCATCGAAGGCAGAATCGGCATGGTGCTCCTCCACCACTCCCAGCGTCCCCATGCTGGTGTGGTCCTTCTTGTTGAACGTCGTGTCGAGCTGGTAGGACGAGCCTGAGATCCCCTCCATCACCGGAGTGATCATCCCCGCCATCCTCGGGTTCATTCCCAGGTTCTTCTTCGCCTTCTCGAAGGTGAACTCGAACGGCTCATAGCCGTACACGTGTGCCACCCCGTCCAGGCTGGCCAGGTACAGTGATGCCAGACCGACGTTCATGCCGATGTCGATCACCACCACCTTTTTATCCAATTTAAATTTATATAATTCCTCAATGAATATTTCTTTAACGGTGATGATGTTGCATCGGTCCTCGATGGAGAACGATACTCCGTTCCAGTTGCCGATGATCTCGCCGTCCTTGGAGGTGAGCTTCACGCCCTTCTCATCTATCTCCCTGAGTTCCCCAGCCAGTCGTCCCACATCCGGGAAACGGGCCTTGTCCACGACCAGTTTCAGGTCGGGAATGATGACCTTGTCCCCTGTGGACGTGAGGCGAGGATAGGCCGTGGAGAAGTTGGGATATTTCTTGAAGAAAAGGAAGTCCGAGGCGGAGTTGAAGGCCAGTTTGATGTTCCCGACGATGCCCTTTACCATGTCCTATGCTCACTCTCTCCCCTGACCCATTCCAGTCAAACAATGAAATATCTTTTGTTGACGAAACCGCCACTAATAATCCAGCAGGGTAAAGTTCAAGACTATTCCCCATGCTATGGGGCCTGATGCGGGACAAGTTGGCCTTAGTGCTTCCCACCGCCCTGATCCTGGCGGCCGAGGCGCTGTTCTTTGGTAACTATGCCGAGGGCAGCCTGGAACTGCACCTGCTCAACATCTTCCTATGCATCATGCTGTCGATCTTCCTGACCAAGGGCGCCGACCTCTACACCGCCTTCGCCCTGGTGTCGTTATTGCGCGTGCTGAACATCGGCATGCCCCGCTTCTTCCATCTGTCCATCTACTTCTATCCGTTCATCTACCTGCCGGTCATCGTGGCCTGCTTCCTGCTGTGGTACGTCAACAACGTTCCGGAAGGGTCAAAACTGACCAGATACAAGATATGGCAGTTCTTCAACGGGAACAATGGCGAAGAGAGGCCGAACTTCCATTGGTGGTACGTTCCCGCGGCATTGATCATCGGCCTGGGCCTTTCCATAGTGGAGTATATCGTTCTCAAGCCGGAATCGCTCATCCCGGACATGTCCATGGCGAACCAGGCCGTTCTGCTGGTCGTCATGGTGTTCTTCGTCGGCTTTGGCGAGGAGCTGGTCTTCCGTGCCATCCTCCAGACCAGGGTGCAGGAGCACACCGGCCCGGTCATAGCCATCATCTTCTCCTCGCTGCTGTTCGCCGTGATGCACTCCGGCTACCATTCGGACATCTACCTGGCCTATGTGTTCTTGGTCGGCCTGCTGCTCGGTTATTCCTATTACAGAACAAAGAACCTCATCTTCGTGGCGCTGGTGCACGGCATGCTGAACTTCTTCCTGTTCTCGTACCTGCCGTTCTCCGGCTGGCTCGTCTGATTCAGCGGAGCTTGGCCAGATCGCCGAAGGAATCGATGACCATGACCCCCTTGCCGCGCGCATCTGCCGCAGGGATGTTGCCGTAGCCATACGCGGCCAGAACGAACGTCACACCGGTCTGCTCGGCCGCCTCCCAGTCCCCTTTGGTGTCGCCCACCAGCGCCGTGCGGGACGCTTCCAGGCCATGCAGGGACATGATGCGCCTCACCTGCTCCGCCTTGTCCATCGGGGGGTTCGAAAGGTCCGAGGTCATCACGGTCTCGATCGCCCCGTCCACGTCCAGGCGCGAAACGATGATGTCCGCCGCGACCTTGCGCTTGTTCGTCGCCACGTACATTCGGCACCCCCTTCCCTTCAGTGAGCGTATCGTTCCCTCCACACCGGGGAACGGGACGGTCGTGGGATATCCAGATCCGTCATAGCGGCGGCGGAAGTGGACCATGACATCCTCCGGTGGGATATCGGGGAAGGTGGCCCTCACCAGCTGGTCCAGGCGGAAGTGCATCTTGCGCCTCACCTCGGCCTCGGTCGGAGGTTCCATCCCCAGGTCGACCGCGGAACCCTGCAGTGCCACCAGGATATCGTGGAACGAGTCCACCAATGTCCCGTCCAGGTCGAAGATGAAGGTGTCGATCATCGCTTCACCCTAACTCTTGTCCTTCAGAAGAAGCTGGCGGTCGATCCTGCCTAGGTTGGCGATGTAATGGTCCCGGAGCTTCTCCAGCACCTTGCGCATGGGGGTGATCTCCAGGCTGCCCATCTCCCTCTTCAGGCGGGAGTTGTCGCCGCTGTACTCCGGCTTCAGGCCGGGCTGGCCAACATGGATGGGAACATCGGTCCCGGCCACCTCGTTCACCATCTTGGCCAGGCTTAGCAGGTCGATATGGCCCCCGCTGCATGCGTTGTACTGGCAATGCCTGGTGCGGTTCTTCATGGCCCATTCCGTCATGCGCACCAGGTCCCCTACCCAGAGGTAATCGAAGAAGACGTTCTGGCGCAGGGAGATCGGCAGGCCGTACAGCGCCTTGCACATGGCGTTCGAAAGGAATCGTATCTCCCAGTCCTCATATGGCCCGAAGCAGCCGAAGACCCTGAGGTCCACGATGTTCTCCACGCTCTCGGCGTGCTTGGACATGATGTACTTCGACAGCCCGTACTGGTCTGTCGGGACGTGCGTTCCGAAGTACTCCTCCCGCATGAACGGCTGGTAATGGCGGCGGTCGTACTCTGCGCCCGAACCGAAGTAGACCATCTTGCCGTAGCGGCCGTTCAACCGGGCCAGGTTGAAGAACATGAGCAGGTTCTTCTCCAGCACCAGGTCGGTGTCCTTGGGCGAGTTGGCGGTGGCGTTCCAGGTGGCGGTATGGACCACCACGTCCAGGTCATGCGAGACGACGTATCTCTCCACCGCCGCCTGGTCCGTCAGGTCCAGCTCCTTGCTGCCAGGGGCGAAGATCTCCATCTCCTTCGGCAGCATCTCGGCCAGGTTCCGGCCGATGAACCCGCTGCCGCCGGTGAGGAGGACCCGCATCAATCCTCCGGGGCCAGGTCGATGATCATGTTCTCCTTCAACACCTTGCGGGGCAGGAACGGATACATGTCCTCGAGCGGCTTCGACACCAAGCGGCCGTCCGTCTTCTTCTCGGACGAAAGCTTCGGTTCGAAGATGTGCTCCGGGTCGAGATGGACGTGGCAGAGGGCCGGTCCTTCGTGGCGCAGCACCTTCTTCATCACATCGACCATCCTCTCCTTCCCCTCGATCACGAAGTGCTTGATGCCATAGGCCTCGGCCAGCTTGGCCGTGTCCGGGAACCCGATGCCGTTCTCCGGCCCGATGCCATAGCGGCGGTGGAAGAAGTTGTCCTGGGTCTGCCTGATGGACGCATATCCGTTGTTGTCCAGATAGAAGATCTTGACAGGCAGGCGGTTGTAAGCGATTGTGGCCATTTCCTGCAGGTTCATCTGGAAGCTGCCGTCTCCGGAGAGGCAGATGGTGTCCCGACCGGACGCCACGGCCATGCCGATGGAAGCCGGTATGTCGTAGCCCATGGAAGCGCAGCCGGAATTG
The DNA here is from genome assembly GCA_002067865.1 of Methanomassiliicoccales archaeon PtaU1.Bin124. Classification (GTDB taxonomy): domain Archaea; phylum Thermoplasmatota; class Thermoplasmata; order Methanomassiliicoccales; family UBA472; genus MVRC01. The sequence continues at coordinate 277,208 of MVRC01000012.1, forward strand.
ATCAGCACCCTCTGCCCGGGCTTGACGATGCCGGATTGGAACATGCATAACGAGGCGGTCCCGTTGCCGGTGACGACCAGCGCGTCCTCGCCCAGCAGCTTCGTCAGCTCATGGGCGAAATGATATGGGTTGAGATGCGAGGAGCTCATCTGCTCCTCGGTGACGACCGGGAACCTCCTCCGCCGTTCCTGGCACCATTCCGACCACTCGGTCCAGTCTGGCAGTGTCGCCATCCGGGCCATGGCCACGAACAAGGGCATGAAGTCGGCCAGGTCGGCGTGGATCGGCAGATCGTACGTCAGGAACGGCTTGCGCAGCTCGGCATAATCGATCTCCACCGCGATCTTCTTCGCCGCCCGGCAGAAGTACTTCCAGGTGTAGCTGATCTGGCGGATGTTGTTCCTGGTCCCCATGAACAGCACCAGGTCGGCGTTCTGCAGGCAGAAGTTCCCAGCCCTCTGCCCGACCGTGCCGATGCGGCCAGCATACTCCGGGAACTCGTCCGGGATGGCATCGAAGTTGTTGATCGTGGTGACGACAGGAATGTGATGCTCCAGGCAGAACGCCTGCAGCGGTTCTATGGTGCCGGATATCCTCGTGCCCCGTCCACAGACGACGATGGGCCTCTTCGCCTCGGACAGCATGACGATGGCCTGGCGGACCTTCTCCTCAAGCAGATCGGAGGATGTGACGGTCTCAGGCTCGAAGCCCATGAGCCCCGCCTCATCGACCATGGCCGACTGGATGTTGTGCGGCACGTCGACCCAGACCGGACCAGGGCGGCCGGACTTCGCCTCGTAGATGGCCTTCTCGACGGTCCAGCGCACGTCCTTGGGGTCCTTGATGGTGGCGGCGAACTTTGTCAGCGGAGAAACGACGGAGATGATGTCGACCTCCTGATCGCCCAGCTGGCGGATGTCCAGGCGGCCTTTCTGTGATTCCACCGTGGTATCGTAACGGACCTGGCCGGAGATGTAAAGGACAGGCACGGAATCGGTCCATTGCCCCATGACCCCGGTCAGCGTGTTCAGCCCGCCCGGCCCGGTGGTGACGTTGACAACGGCCATCTCGCCGGTCGTTCTGGCATATCCCTCCGCGGCGATGGCGCAGCCCTGTTCATGGTGACCGAAGACCTTGCGTATCCGGTCGGAGGCGCCGAACGAATCGTTCAGATGCATGGCGCCGCCGCCGGTGACGAGGAAGACGGTGTCGACCCCGTTCTCCTCCAGCAGCTTGACGATGTAATCACTGAGCTTTATCATACGTCATACCCCTGGTGCTTATCTCCGCCACGAGCTTCTCGTCGTTCAGGTAGTCCGCCTTGACGTCCTCGATCATCAGCGGGCGGTCCATCGCCACCGGTCTGGTCAATACACCGCCGCTGAGCGCCTCCCGGCAGGACAGCTGTCCCTTGTGGGTCGGCACGGCCAAGTAGAAATTGTTCAGATCGACCGGGTCCCCCGCCTTCAGGTACCGCTTGGCGAACATTCCCCGGACGTGCTCGTAAATGTACTCGATCTCCTTGCGGGGCGGCACCCTCAGCTTCGTCGCCGGCGGTCCGCACATCTCCCTGACCATGCGGTACGCCTTGAACCACGTCTCGCATTGTTCTGGCAGCATATTGTAGACGGACATGTGCGTAGGATGAGGGATGTCGATGTGCCGCTCGAACGTCCTGGCGCCCATGCCGTAGGCCACGGCCATGGAGAGGGCGTAGTCCTTGTACTCGTGGGATGAAAGTCCGATGACGTTGTCGGGGTATCTCTTCACCAAAAGGGCCAGCTGGTTCAGCTCCAGCTCGCCCGGCTCGGACGGGTAGATGGAGACGCACTGGTTGATGGCCAACGGCACCTCGGCATCGTTGTAGATCTGCACGATACGGTCGATGTCGTCGATCTCCGTGCCGCCGATGGAGACGATGGTCGGCCGGCGCTTCTCCAGCACCTTGTACACCAGCGGCCAGTCGTTCAGGTCGAACGAGGCGATCTTGATGATGTCGATGTCCAGCTCCTCGCACAGGTCGACCGATTCCTCGTCGAACGGGGTGGACATGGAGATCATCCCTTGCGTCTTGATCTCCTCCACCAGTCGCTTATATGCCTGATCGGAGAGAATACGTGCCTCGGTGCGGTGGATGTAGCGGATGTCCGTGCGCCCTTTGTAGTCCTTGTGGATGAGCGTGGCGGCGTTGCGGAACTGCAGCTTGATGGCCGCCTTGATCTGGTACTTCTTGACCAGCTCAGCGTAGGCCCGGATGATGTTGAGGCCCCTGCGCAGATCGCCCCAGTGATTGTTGGCCAGCTCGAGCACGAACAGCTCGTCGAACAGCTCGGTCTTCAAGCTATCAGGCCCCGCTCAGGATGTAATCGCGCAGGCATTCCACCATATAGTCCAGCTGGGCCTGCACCAGGCCCGGGTAGACGCCGATCCAGAACGTGTTGGCCATGATGAGGTCGGTGTTCTTCAGCTCGCCCACGACCCTGTACCCCTTCTTCGCCTTGCGCATCTCGTCGAAGCAGGGGTGCTTGATGAGGTTGCCAGCGAACAGCATCCTGGTCTGGACCTTCTTCCCTTCAAGGTAGTCGACGATGCTGTCCCGGGAGACATCGGCGCCGGGCCGAACCGTCATCATGAACCCGAACCAGCTGGGGTCGGAGTTGTGCGTCGGCTCTGGCAGAACGAAATACTTGTCCAGGTCGCCCAGCCTCTCCCGCATGAACTTCCAGTTCCTCTTCCTGGCCTCCGTGAACGCCGGAAGCTTCTCCACCTGGGCGCAGCCGATGGCCGCCTGCATGTCGGTGGCCTTCATGTTGTAGCCGAAGTGGGAGTAGACGTACTTGTGATCGTAACCGTATGGCAGCTCGCCGAACTGCTGCATGAACCTCTGCCCGCAGGCGTTGTCCTGGCCCGGGGCGCAGTGGCAGTCCCGCCCCCAGTCGCGGAAGGAGTTGACGATGCGGGCCAGCTCGCGGTCGTCGGTGTAGACGGCCCCGCCTTCGCCGGTGGTGATGTGGTGCGGCGGATAGAACGACGAGGTGCCGATGTCGCCGATGGTGCCGGTGTACCTCCATTCATCGTTGTACTTGAAGCGGGAGCCGAGGGAGTCGCAGTTGTCCTCGATCAGCCAGAGGTGGTGCTGGTCGCAGAAGTCCTTGACCTTCTGCAGGTCGAATGGGTTGCCAAGTGTATGGGCAAGCATGACCGCCTTGGTCTTGTCCGTCACGGCCTTCTCCAGCATCTTGACGTCGATGTTGTACTCCGGCAATGTGACGTCCAGGAAGACCGGCACGGCGCCGTACTGGATGATCGGTGCGACCGTCGTTGGGAATCCCGCTGCCACAGTGATGACCTCATCGCCGGGCAGGACCCTCCTCTTCGCCAGCTTGGGCGAGGTGAGCGCCATGAACGCCAGCAGATTGGCCGATGAACCGGAGTTGACCATCGAGACGTGCTTCACGCCCAGATAGTCCCCCAGTGCTCGTTCGAAGCGGTCGGTGAAACGGCCAGAGGTCAGCCAGAAGTCCAGGGATGATTCGATGAGGTAGCGCATCTCCTTTTCATCGTACACCCTTCCACCGTACTGTATCTTGTCGCCTGGCTTGTACTCAGGCTTGACATGATGTTCGTGGAAATGGTCCAATGCCGCCTGGACGGCCTTTTCGCGCAGCTCCTTCTCTTTGGCAGATGGATCGGCCATTCGCTCACCGTATCTGGAACGGCGCCGTTGTTCTTATGGGTTGTGTAAAAATCGCATGGTCTAGAACTTGCTGGGGGAGTGCGAGTAGGCGGCGATCTGCCGCTGCGTGAACTCCCTCATGTCCGCCTTGGCCTGATGCCGCTTGTACCAGGCGACCGTCAGGGCGACCCCTTGGCGTACATCCAGTCTCGGGGCCCAGCCCAGCCTGATGTTCGCCTTGGTGCTGTCCAGGCGCAAACAGTTCGCCTCGTGCACGGCGTTCTTCTCGGACACGTCCTCCCAACCGCCGGAGCCCCAGGCCTGGACCACATCATCGACCAGCTGGCCTACGGTGTACTTCGAGACCATCGGTCCGAAGTTCCACGCCTCGGAATATTGTTTCGGATCGTCGTGCAGCTTCATGCCGAGAAGCAGGTAGCCGTACAATGGTTCCAGCACGTGCTGCCACGGCCTGACGGCGTATGGGTTGCGCACCTTGACCTTCTCCCCATTGGACAGCGCGCGAATGCAGTCTGGCACGATGCGGTCCTCGGCCCAGTCCCCCCCGCCGATGACGTTCCCTGCCCTGGCGGTGGCCAGGCCGCATGAGCTGTCGTTGAAGAACGATCGCCTGAAGGAAGAGACGACCAGTTCGGCCGCCCCCTTGCTGGCGCTGTACGGGTCATGACCGCCCATGGGGTCCGATTCCCTGTAGGCATGGGTCCATTCCAGGTTCTCGTAGCACTTATCGCTGGTGACGATGACGCAGGACCGGACCGAACCGACCGTTCGAATGGCATCCAGCACGTTAGCTGTACCGATGACGTTCGTCTCGAAGGTGCCGACAGGATCGCGGTAGGAGCGTCGGACCAATGGCTGGGCGGCCAAATGGAAGACGTGCTCCGGCCTTTCCTCCTGGACGATCTTCAAGATCCTTTCCTTGTCGCGCACGTCGGCGATGACGCTCTTGCATGAACCGGAAACATTGGCCGCCTCGAACAGCGACGGCTCGGTGTCTGGTGCCAGGCCGAGACCGATCACATCGGCGCCCAGCTCTTGCAGCCATAGGGTGAGCCAGCCGCCCTTGAAGCCGGTATGGCCGGTGACCAGGACCTTCTTCCCCCGGTAGGCCTGCTCCAGCTCCATCTCACCACATCTTCCAGGGGGCCTGGTTCTTAGTCCACAGCCCTTCCAGGTAGTTCTTGTCACGCAGCGTGTCCATCGGCGCCCAGAAGCCGTCATGCCTGTATGCGGAGAGCTGACCTTCCTGGGCCAGGGTCTCCAACGGCTTCCTTTCCCAGATGGTGCTGTCCCCGTCGATGAGGTCGAACACCTCCGGCTCTAGGACGAAGAAGCCGCCGTTCACATAATCGCCGTCCCCCTTGGGCTTTTCGATGAAGTCCTTCACCGATCCATCGCTGGACATGTTCAAAGCCCCGAATCGTCCGGCGGGACGGATGGCCGTGAGGGTGGCGAGCTTCTTCTTTTTCTTGTGGAACTTGACCAGGTCGTTGATGTCGACGTTGGATACGCCATCGCCATAGGTGAGCATGAACCTCTCATCGCCGACATACTTCTGCACCCGTTTGATGCGGCCGCCGGTCATGGTCTCATCGCCGGTGTCGACCAGCGTCACCTTCCACGGCTCGGCCTCGTTCTTGTGGATCTCGACCTTGTTGTTCTGCAGGTCCACAGTGATGTCGGACATGTGGTAGAAGTAGTTGGTGAAGTACTCCTTGATCATGTAGCCCTTGTATCCCAGGCAGATGACGAAGTCGTTGTAGCCGTAGTGGGAATAGATCTTCATGATGTGCCAGAGTATCGGCATTCCGCCGATCTCCACCATCGGCTTGGGCCTTACGACCGTCTCTTCGCTGAGGCGAGTGCCCATGCCGCCGGCCAGAATGACAACCTTCATCGCGTGACCTTCCGCTGGATATGGGCGTTGTGGCATATATCCCTTTTTTACACTTGTTGGTTCGGGATCACTTCACGAGCTTCTTGATGGTCTCGGCCACGCGCTTCACCTGGTCGTTGGTGAGCGAGGGGTAGATGGGCAGGGACATCAGGGTGCTGGAGGACCTCTCCGCCACCGGGTAATCTCCCTCTTTGAAACCGCGCACGTCCTTGTACGCCGGCTGGAGATGGATGGGGACGGGGTAGTGCACGGCGGTATCGATCCCCGCCTCGGACAGCTTGGCCGCCAGCTGGTCCCTTCCCTTGACCTTGATGGCATAGAGGTGATAGACCGGGGTCTTCTTCTTGTCCGGCGAGGGCGGGACCATGACACCATCGGTCCCTTTCAGCAGCTTGGTGTAGAGCTTGGCAATCTCCCTGCGGCGGTCGTTCCATTGGTCCAGGTGGCGCAACTGGATGCGTCCGATGGCGGCGTTGCAGGTGTTGAGCCTGGAGGTATAACCGACCACATCGTGCAGATAGCGGGAGACGCGGCCGCAGTCGCGCAGCTTCGCGACATCCTTAGCCAGCTTTTCATCGTTGGTGGTGACCATGCCGCCGTCCCCGCCGACGGTCATGTTCTTGGTGGGGTAGAAGGAGAAGCAGCCGACGGTGCCGATGTCGCCCACCTTCTTGCCCTTGAACTCGGCGCCATGGGCCTGGCACGCGTCCTCGATGACGAACCAATCCCTCTCCTGGGCGAGGTCCATCATGGCATCCATGTCGCAAGGATGGCCGAACAGATGCACCGGCAAGATGGCCTTGATCTTCTTGCCTTTGACCTTGGCCGCTGCCTTGATGTCGATGTTGTTGTCGACCGGATCGGCGTCACAGAAGACCGGTTTTCCGCCGGCGTGTACCACTGTGTTGGCCGTGGCGATGAACGACAACGGGGTGGTCAGGACCTCCTTGCCCTTCAGGTCCAAAGCGATCATGGCCAGGCTGAGGGCGTCCGTGCCGGATGAAACGGAAATGGCATGCTTCACACCGCAGTACTTGGCGAACTCCTCCTCGAACTTGAACACGCTCTCGCCCATGACGAGACGCTCGTTCCTCAAGGCGGCGGATGCGGCCTCGATCATTTCCTCGGTCATTTCAGGATGTGCGATGGCGATCTTGTCAGTCTTCAAGTATGATCCCTCCAGTGATATCAATTATGATCACTTTTAAATAAAAGTGCATCTCCATATAAATATAACCAGCGTTAAAGTGAATTCCATATTTAGAATTATTTTCCCCAATCACATCTGGCGTGGATGGTGTGGGGGATGAACGATGAACCAGATTTTTAACGATGATAAAAAATCTTATTAACATCCCAGTTGGTGTGCCTTTCGTGCTGCGCGTCGGAGTGATCGGTGTCGGCCTCATGGGTCAGAACCACGTGCGTGTCTATAGCGAATGTGCGAACCTGGTCGGCGTGACCGATGTCATGGAGGAGCCAGGACGCAAGGTCGCAGCGAGGTTCGGAACCCATTTCTACAAGACTCCGGAGGAATTGCTCGATAACGTCGATGCGGTCAGCATCTGCACGCCCACGAGCGAACATTTTGCCATGGCCAACCTTGCCCTGGACAAAGGTGTCGGGGTATTGTTGGAAAAGCCCTTCACCGGAAAAGTGGCCGATGCGACCAAGCTATCCTTGCGGGCACAAAAGGAGAACCTCGTACTGGCATCGGGTTTCATTGAACGCTGCAACCCGATCATCGATACTCTGAAGAAGCTGATATCCGAGGAGACCTACGGAAAACCGGTCACGATCTCTTCCACCAGGGTGTCATCGTTCCCCGTTAGGATCAGGGACGTCGGAGTTATCATGGACCTGGGCATCCATGATGTGGACATTTTGCGCTACATCATCGGTGGGAATGTGAAAAGCGTTTATGCCATCGGTGGGAAGTTCAACAACCAGATGTTCGAGGACTATTCCAGGATCCTGCTTGGTTTCGATAATGGGGTCATCGGTTCGATCGATGTCAACTGGCTTACCCCGATGAAGATACGCAAGCTTTCCATGACCTGTAAGGATGCATTCTTGCAGGCAGACTACATGGACCAGACCATCGAGGTCTCCAAGACCGTGCTGGGAGAGATAGACCCAGCATACCTGTTCTCCATCCCGATCGAGCTGGATGTCACGAAGTTTGCGATGAAGAAGCAGGAACCGTTGAAGATCGAGATCCAGAGGTTCCTCGAGGCGGTCGAAAAGAGGACCAAGCCCTTCGTGGATGGTTTCGAGGCCGTTCAGAACCTCAGGATATGCGAGGCGGCTTTGACGTCATTGAAGGAGCAGAGAAGGGTTGATCTCTGATCATCCTTTCAATTTTTTACTGATCTTTTTATAGTCCTCCTCTCGGGAGGCATTGCTGTAGTGCTTCCTGCCATATGCCAGAACATCATCTCTCATGTCATCCGTTCTACGTGTCCTTTGCAGTTCAAGCAAGAATTCGGTGATCTTCTCATCGCGTGAGACATCCATTATCCAGCCGACATTCTCTGGGATAAGGTCCTGGGGGACCTTGACCCCCGTCTCTGCCTTGAATGATACGGCTGGCACGTCCGGTATCAGTACTGGTGTCCCGCTCGCGATGGATTCGACGCCTGGTCTGGCGATATACGATTCATCCGCATAGGACCACGCCAGATCCGCTCCTTTCAATAATTTGGCGATGAGGTTCTTATCGTTCACATACCGCAGATAACGCACATTTCCATTTTCCGCGACCATCTTTTCAAGCGTGGCTTCAAATTCACCCACGCCCAAAAATATGAAAAGGAAGCGGGGATCGTTTTTAAATCGCTCAGCCTGGGCAAGGAGACGGTCGACGATCTTGTCCTTGTCCAATCGGCCTATGAAAATAATGACGAACCGATCCCCGAGCTCCAGTTCCTCGCGGACCTCCTTCCTGTCCCTTTCGGTGAAATAGACATCATCCGCCGTATGCTCCAGAGGAAAGATCTTGTCCTCGGACACGAGCGCGTTGATCTCCTTGAAGCTCCCCATGGAATTGACGATGATGATATCCACTAGAGACAATAATTTGGACAGCATCTTCTGGGTGCGATCATTGACATATCCTTTGACCGCCCCATGATAGGAACAGACGACCTTTGTTCCGATCATCTTCGCCAGGGGGGCGATCGAGATCGCACTGGGAAGCCCGTTGGCAATGACCTTGTTAGGCCGAGAAAAGAATATCGCGTAGTTCGCGACGATTGCCAAAGGCACGAAATACAAAATGTTCCTGACCGCCCTTCCACCCAATTTTTTACCCATGCCAGTATCGAAACGGTCATACGGCAGGACGATCGAAGTATAATTCCCCACATCATTTAGATCGGCAAAACCTGTCTTATCTCCTAATGTGACGATGATCAATTTCGAATGGTCCAGGACGTTCTTTTCCAGGTTGACCAAGCATTTCCAGGAACCGCCTCTGGTGGCCACACTGATGATCATATCACAGTCTTTCATCCTGACACCACTTCCTGACCGTATGTTCCGTCTCCGGCAAGGCGGAAAAAGGAGGATCGTCCATCCCTATGCGTACAGAGGAAAAGGAAAATGTAAATTAATATTATGTGTGAGTTAGTTCGGAAACATTCGGGGCTCATCAAGGTCTACTCACTCAGCATCTTCATCACTGTGGACACGATAATGTCCGATGGACTGGCCTGTGCTATCGGCAATTGCCAATCCCTCTTCGATGAGATCATCTTTTTTGCGCACGCCACTATGTTCTCCACTTCGGTCCCTGCCAAAACGTTGGCACCCGCCTCGATGGTATCCACCCATTCGGTTTCATTGCGCAGAGTGACACAAGGCACGCACAACATGAAAGCCTCTTCCTGGACCCCACCAGAATCGGTCATTATCAACCCGGACTCCATCTGTAATCTCAAGAAATCGATGTAGCCCAGCGGTTCAATGATGCGGATGGCCTGAGGGATCTCAATGCCATTTTCCTTGATCGTGTTGATGGTCCTCGGGTGTGCTGGAAAGATGATCGGGTATCCGGTTTCATTGGAGATCCGTGCGAGTCCGGTTAGGATGTTCTTCAATATCTCCGGTTTTTCAGTATTTTCCTGGCGATGGACAGTGACCAGGATATAATGGCCGCATTCCAGCCCGAGATCAGTGATTATTCGGGACTTCCTCTTGGCAATATCGATGAAACGTTTTACGGCCTCAGATTGGGTATTTCCGCAAATAACGATGGACTTCTCCTCAAGTCCTTCCTTTAACAAATTTTCCTTTGGTTGTTCGGATGTGACGAAGAGCAACTGTGAGATATGGTCCACCACCACCCTGTTCATCTCTTCAGGCATAGATCTGTTAAAGCTCCTCATGCCGGACTCGATGTGGGCTATCGGGATCTGCATCTTGCTTGCAGCCAAAGCGCCAGCCAATGTGGTATTGGTATCACCTTGGATGATCACCATGCGAGGGCGCTCCTTCATCAGGATCTCTTCGATCTTGATCAGCATTTGACCTGTCTGTTGGCCATGGCTTCCCGAACCGATTCCGATGTTGTACTTCGGCTTAGAAATGTCCAATTCATCAAAAAATATCTGGTCCATCTTATAGGAATAGTGTTGACCAGTGTGCAGAACGATATGGTCAACACCTCTTCTTCCACACTCGACTATTATTGGAGATACCTTAATAATTTCAGGTCTCGTGCCAACAATGATGCAGATATCGGCCAATTATCTCCACCAACCTATTTGCACGCTGCCTATACGAGATGTTGTTCATTAGTCTAACGTAACCGTTTCTGCGGCGTAGATGGAGTTAAGTACAACGTTTGCCAAAGTGGAAATATTAATGTGTCAATTCACATAGACTGAAGGCATCCGATGGTGAACCTCCATATTTTTATACACCCTGTAAAGGAATATTTCCATAGCGCGAGGTTCTTAAGATATCTTTTATTGATCTGCTTCGTGCTCATCATCGGAGCAAACTGGTTCTCTTCTGGGATACTGTTCGGTACTGATACCACCGCCCCGCTCAATGGTGGGAATTATATCGATAGGATGCTCAACATTTGGGATTACGTCGTAGGATACCAGGATGTCAGGCATCTGATCCTATGGACATATACCCTGATGTGTTATCCATTGTTCCAAGTGGGTATGCTATTTACCAACGATCCCGCCTCCGCGCTAGCGTTTCTGGAGTTCTGTCAATTCATCCTTGTCGCCTTGGCCGCGACCCTAGGCATCTCAAAATTGATGGAATATCTGCTGGAGAAGAAAAATATCAATATCAACCAGAGTTCGATCCAGACCATCATCACCATAGCCGCCATCGGGTATCTTTTTAGCATCTGGGCTATGAACTTCATCTGGAGGGCATATTGGCCATACGTGTTCCACTTGGGATTTTTACCCATCTTCCTCTATCTTGGCACCAGGTATATCTTGAAGGATGGTAACCAATACAAAATATTCCTCGGGTTCTTATTGATAATACCGTTCCTTTTGCCAAGTTATAGTGTTCCAGTCAGTTTGGTTTTTGACATTATATTGTTGTGGGCGATAGCGATATCCTTCAAACCATCACTGAAAAAAATGTTCATACGGACCATCGCTTTAGGGATCCCCATCGTTCTACTGATGGCGCCGTTCATTCTTCCCTCGATCATCGCTAATAGCTCTGAAGTGGTCGTAGGGAGGATCATCTCAATAGCGTCCATCGACAGGTTGCTGGAAATGAACTCCCCCGCCTTGATCCAATCTATGGCGGCGACGGGGTATCCACCGTTCTATAATTACTCGGAAATGGGCTGGTATCTCCAGATGCCATTTTTTATTGAGTCTTTATATATATTACTATTCATATTATTATTGTTCATTCCATTCATGCGCAAGACGGTCAGATCGGACCGCACCATCGTTGCCTTGTTAGCATTTTATTTCTTATTTGTAATTTTAATGACCAGTATCAACACACCTTATCCCATTGGCAATGGGATATCCGCGCTCTATCAGATCGATCTGATGAAATTGTTGAGGAGCACCTTTGTTAGGTTCGCGGAGTATGTGATGATCGCAGCCATACTGATAATCGTACTGGGCTGGTCCCAGATCGTTCAGAATCCACCAAATATCGAGCTGAAGTCCAGGTTGTTCAAGAAAAAGGTGAAGATCTTCTCGAAGTACACATTCGTATTAGCCGTGGTGGCCTGTGCAGTAATTCTGGTAATGCCGCAGACTTTATCCGCCGCCTCAAAGAATGTTTTCGCCGATGTGGACCCATCCGATAAGACCGCGGCAGTCCTATCGAACATCCCGTCGAGCTATAGGGAATATTTCCGGCTAATGGATGAATCGTCCGCCTCTTCGAACAGCGACATCATCATATTTTCCACGCCCAACAATTTGAATTATATGAGCTGGGTATCGGGACCGTCACTGTATTATTATGGGGATTGGGGTCGTCTGATCGATATCTCCACTGAGTATGAAACCTACTCGCTAATATTGTCAGAACTGGCCACATCTAACGATACCAACCTCTACTCCGACGCCTCGTTCGCAGTGATCAATGACGCAGTCGTTCTGACGAGTATTAACTCATATTTCTCCAAGATTTCTGATAACATCAAAACTTTGTTGTTGTCCAGAGGCGCGAGCATCATCGAAGGGGACACCAGTGATTCTGATATCCTGTACTATGTCATAAGCAGCGATTCGTCGTTGAAGTTCTATACCACGCAGGATTTCCGCTCGGAAAAGATCATAAATCAGACGATACTGGGGATAACAGATGGTAAAAATCTGTTGGCTTATAATTCTAGCAATTATCTAAAGACCATGGAGATCAATCCCAACCAGCTGCCATCCCTGCAATCCTCGAACACCATGGTCGTGGACAATATCGACCTGTTGTCCAACAATCGCTCTCAAAAAATCTTCTTGCCGATGATCGTAGACGTGAAGGAGATCATGAGCGACAGGTCTGTAAGCTTCTTCTATTATAAGATCGAGCCAACCAGGAACTCCACCATAGTGGAAATGGGCATCGGGGTGGACTGGGTCTATCACCCCCTCGCCACATATGAAGAACCAGCGATCTCGTCGATCGGAGAAACGACCGTCGAATTCACATATTCCAATTCAAGCGCGACATACCGCATAGATCTGGGACATGGGGTGCATAATGTCACCATACCCGCTTCGGAATACTCCCTGTTCCTGGAGATGATGAAGACCTACGCCTCTGATTCGTTCCATGAGGGGAATGCCCTCATTCACATCAAGAGCGATAGGATCGCCATCAACGAAGGGCAGATATTGGATTGGGCCGTGGGGTTCCAGCGTTATGCCATGAACCCAGTTGACGTATATTTGACCGAGTCGCAAAAGCTGACAAAGGATCCCGGTTTGAACTATGTCAGGAATTCCGCCACCGAGTGGACCGCGACCCTTTCATTGACCGAACCTGAATATCTCATCTTCAATGAGGATTATGATCCGCAGTGGACGGCATTGATCTATAAGGACGGCGCCCAGGTGGCCAAGGTATCGTCTATGTGTTACGGGGGAGCCTCGAACGGATTCCTGATCGATACCACTGGCAATATCACCGTGAAGATAGTCTATGACAGTCAAGGGATCGTTCTTGTCGGTTATCTCACCGCGGCGATATCCTTCATCATCCTGGTAATATTATGTGCCATTGGATATAAATTCGGTGGGCTTAGGCCGGCGTTCAACAGGGTCTTTAGAAAGGGCGGTGCTGGCTGAATGTTATTTATCGTACTTTCTGTATTAATATCACTGGTCATTCTGGTGGCTTTCTATAAATTCAAGATCAAATTTACTTACCCGCTCGCCTTCGTTATCCTGCTGGTCGGGGCTGCAGCCGTGGTCTATGGATTGTTCAATTCTTCCTGGGCGAACGATGTGGCACAGGTCTTTTTTTATCCTGTCATCACGGTGATATTTATTATGTTTGAAAATTCATATAATATTTTTAATAAAATACAAACGACGCTATTTCGGAAGCAAGAATAGTTAAATGACCACCGATCGCTGTATTCATTCCAGATATCTGATGAACATAATATTAATTAACGGGTGTCGAATAACGACCTGAACTCAAAATCTCTGGAATTGCTATGCACTCTGCCGTTCGGGGGTCTGAAGCTGTCATTTCTGTGATCATGCCAGCTTACAATGAGGGGGAGAATATCTTTGAAAATCTCGTGGTCTTCTTAGATACCATGGAGAAATTGGCACTTCCTTACGAGATCATCATCGTCAATGATGGAAGTACCGACAACACAAAGGCCGAGATCCTCAGGTTCCAGGCCTCGCATCCTAGCGTCAAATTCGTTTCATATGATGTTAACCGTGGCAAAGGTCATGCGTTGAAAGAGGGTTGGAAGGCCGCGACCGGCAAGTACCTGACCTTCATCGATTCGGACCTCGAGATCCACCCAAACCAGATAAAATTCTATTTCGATGAGATCGAGCGCACTCAGGCCGACATCATCATCGGTTCTAAGAGGCATGAAAGATCCGTCATCAACTATCCAAAGAAGAGAAGGATCCTGAGCAAGTGTTACAACCTCTTGATCAGAACATTGTTCCGTTTGAACATCTCCGATACCCAGCCAGGCTTTAAGATGATGAGGAAGGAGGCCGCGGATGACGTCTTCGGCAAGATGGTCGTGAAACGTTATGCGTTCGATCTGGAATTGCTCATGAACGCTATCCGGGACGGTTATTCCATAGTCGAGGCTCCGATCGTGATCAATTTTCTAAGGGCTAACGGGGGCCGGATAAAGATCAGCGATATTGGCCAGATATTCCGCGACACCATGGGAATATTCTTCAGGCTGTACATAACCCACTATTATGACAAGGTCACACCAGTGAAGTAGGATCATTTCCTTCTTTTGCGGATGAATTCTCTTATCCTGCTGATGTCGAAGAACACCAGTGTCAACATTATTGCCATGGCAGGCCCGATGAAAAGGAATATGAACAGATAATACTGGGTCGAGAAATGCAGGGCAACGGTATCATCGGTGTTGTTCGATACGATATAGCCGTTGAAGAATAGGTTCAATTTTACATGAACGATCTTCTCCGACCCCTGGTACTTCCAATTCGGATCATATCGTTCCGAGAATATGAGGATGGGCATATCGGGATCGAGGTCGATTATCCGCTCCGTCGAGCTGACCTTCACATATTCGGTCGAGGTGTTGGAGATCACATTCGATCCCGATTCGGTGGTGCTTTCTGGATAAAAGATGATCGTCAGGGCATCGAGGTAATCATAGATAGTCCCGTAGTCGTCATTCAATATTATGCCCATCTTGCCCACGTCGAACCAGCTTTCCTTGGTCAGATTCTTCAAGACCTCCACATCTTTGATCTTGACGAGCGTGTTGGTCTGATAGAACTCTATGTCCTTCCATTCGGGGTTTTCGAACAGGTAGAGCTCTCCAGATTGATGCGATAGGAAGAATCCTGCGGCGATCATGTTGTCGTAATAGGTGGTGAAGTTGGAGGTAGAGCCGACCCACCATTCATGCTGGTAAATGAATTTCCAGTTCGTATCCTCATGGAGGATGATGTATCTCACATTCAGCACCGAGAGCATTTTTGTAATATTATATTCATATTTTCCAATAGAAATGCTATATGAGATATTGACCATGAGATCTTGAAGATCGCCATATTCGCTGGTGATGACCGTTTTATGGAACAGGGATGCAGAGGGGTCCCCCGCCCACAATCCATCCTGCCAGTCATAGGCGGAATATCCGATCTTGCAGTAAGGCAGGCCAAGCAAACGGAAATCGCCATCCTGCTCGGTCAACCAATCATCCGCCTCGTGGTAATAATCAGGCACATCCACCAGGGCTGAAGGGATCACTTCCCCACCGCGGTAAAAGATCTGCCCGTTGACATAAGGGACCGCCACCATCGATATGGCCAAGAGCATAACGATCCCCAGGCCAGTTGCGGTCCAGACCTTTTGGTTCATCGGTCCGATCCTAAATATATTTTGTTTATTAATATATAAATAATTAATAATAATACCCATGACGAGCCCGCATAGGACGGCATAGCTCATGGTCAGCAGAGGCCCGAACTTTTGGAAGATGCTCCTGAAAGCATACAGGAAGGGGTATCTATCGAACAGACCCAGCATGAAATCGCCGGTGGGCCAGTTCGTCCCATTTATCATGATCAAAGAGAACACGGCCAGCAGACCGAAATAGAGCACGATCCTGTTCTTTCGGGCATGGACAAGGCCAGCCCAAGCAAAGATCGTTATGACCGCCAGACCTAAAAGATAGGGGGCGGAGCTGGCCCAGTTCGACCATGAATACCAGTTATCCCCCAGATAGGTCCCGGTCAATCCCCAATACCCGGTCTGGAATATCGCCGAGGTGATGGGGACGGAGTTCGACATGAATATCTCATGGTTGGTGACGCCGAGATGGCCGACATCTGCCTTTGCGAACTCTGTCGACGAGTACAGGGCCATCGGCACTATCCAATACAGGTTGATGGCCACCCAAATGACCACCAGGCTCCCCCATTGCAGGACGATGCGTTTTCTGTCCGTCTTCTGGGTCAACATGACCACGAAGACCAACGAGGTAAAGAACGTCCAGTCTATCACGGCGTTGACCGGATTCATGTAAGAGGATGTGATCAGCAAGCTCCAGATGGCGGCCAGGACGAAAATATAGAGCGGGCCTTTGCGGGCCTTGATGATATCCAGCATCAGGGCGGCCATGAGGGGCATGAAGACGAACGAGTAGTAGGAGGTGGTGAACTGGTTCCATAGGAACATGGAGGCCACCGGGCTGAACATGTAGAGCACCCCGGCGAACACCGCCCCATGTCTGTACTTCTGGTCGAAGCCCAGGGAACGGAAAAGGAGGAACATCGAGATACCGCTCCCGGCCAGGATGATGTAGAACATGATCGCCTGGGACCAATGGAGCGAGAATCCGATGACGTCGCTCATGACGAAATAGTATAGGCCGTTCGGCATGATCGACGGAATGTTCCGTGGCGTGACCGTGCCGATGCCGCCATTGGCATCCCAGATGTAGAATGCGTTCTGGAACGTTCTTTCAGGATCGAAGGAAAAACCATAATCGAACGTGTCGACCACGAGCCCTGAGGGGACCCAGGTGAAAGCCAGTAGGCCAAGGATAAGTATGAGGGCGATCTCGGCCTTCTCTATGCGCGAGAAATGCCCCCAGACCAGAAAGCGAATCCTTTTCAGCAACTGGCCTGCTACAGACATCTGGTTACGTAGATTATTATCTGATATTAATGGCTTTATCACGTCAAGCGTTCACACGGGACATCGTTGATGGAAATGTCCCAAAAATGTGTTCTCCGAGGACGACAGACCCAATCACTTTTCCGTGATGATGGACAGGAACTCATCGGTGCTGCGTTCCCAGCTATATTGGCGAGAATCTTCAAGCGCCCTTTCCGTGAACTGGGCCAGCCTCTGCCTGTCCGAGAACGCTTCCACGATCCCGTCCGCCATGGACCTCGGGTCCGGATCGCTCAGCCAGCCGGTCTCACCGTTCTTGATCGAATCCCTCAATCCGCCTACGTTGTATCCCAGCGCTGGCGTCCCCATGGCGTTCGATTCCGTGACGACCAGCCCCCAACCCTCACGTACGGCCGGAACGATGAGCAAGTGCGCCCTGGAGATCAAGGAGTTCTTCTCGGCCAGTGGAAGCCTGCCCCAGAACTTCGCGTCCTTGACGCCCCTCTCCTCCAGTTCCTTCCGGATATAGCCGTCCCCGACCATCCATAGTTGCAATTCCGGCATCTTCTCCTTCGCCAGGACGAAGGCATCCAGGGCCTCCTGGGGCTTCTTGGCCTTCTTGAACCTCCCTACGAATATGACCGTGGGGATCTGTTCCTTGGCCGGAACCTTTGCCAGAGGTTCGTGGTCATACCCCTCATGGATGATGCGGACGTTGTTGAGGCCGAGCGCCTTGAGATCATCGTAGGTCGATTTGGAAACCGTTATGACCGGTACATCTGCATATTTTCGGATCCACCTATCCTCCAGGATATTGTGGCCGATGACGTTGACCGGGAACGGCGTCTCATAATACCAGAACTCTCTGGCCAGTTGGTGGATCAGGGCGTATACCTTCTCCCCCCGGTTGGCATAGAACGGCACTTTGAACGGGATGGTGTTTATCTCGTCCACGATGACATCGTACCGGTCCGTGGTGTTGCGGTAATATTTCTTCGCCTCGCGGTACACCGATAACTTGCTGCCGACACGGATGAAACGAACCCCATCGACGACCTCCTCAGGAAGGCAGCCAGCAAATCCGGCCGAGACCTGGGTGACATCGTGACCCCTTGCCACGACCCTCTTCAAAATCTGATGCGTGAATTGCTCTGCCCCTCCCGCATCTGGGTTCTTCGGGTCGCGCCAATTCATTAGCAGCAAACGCATTTGAGATCAACTACGACTGCGGAGGACAATCCATTAGCCCCAATATATTTTGTGGTGTCTGTTCCAGTCCGGATGAGGCCCCCAACGGGTATCAATGCCCGGTGATCTTCTTGCGGGCCACGCCCATGATGGCGGTTCCATACCTGGTTATCTGGTAGACGACGAAGCCAATGGTCAATACCGGCTGCGTGACGAAATCCTTCCAATGGCGTATGTAGGCCGGCCTGATCGGCATGAGCTGCAGGAAGCGTCTCTCCCCGCCGCGCTCCATGAACTCGCCCATGGTCCCGCCGTAATAGTAGTGCTTGCGTGCGATCTCGCCCAGGGTGCGCGGCTCGCCTATGTGGACCTCCCTGGCGGTGATGCGGCCGATCTTGTTTCCGTTCTTCACCAGGCGGTTATGGATCTCGTAGTCCTCACAGGCCACGAGCTTCTCGTCATACCCGCCCAGGCCCAGGAAAACATCCCTCCTGATGAACCTGGCCGAGATGTTGAGGTCATCATCATAATAGCAATTGCGCTCGAGGTTCCTCACCTTCGACCAGAACGAGATGGTGGGGTCGGAGTCGTTGTGGACCACCACTGCGTCGCACCCATCCCTCAGCGAGACCTCGACCGCCTCGGCCACAAGCCCCGGTTCAAGAACGAAATCAGACCCAACGATGTAAACGAACATGCCATTGGCCTTCTTGGCCCCGAAGTTCATCTGCGGGCATCTCTCATCGGCCGTGATGACATAGACCATGGCGCCCATGGACCTGGCGATGTCGGCGGTGGCGTCCTTTGACCCCTTATCGACCAAGATGGTCTCGATGTTCTTGTAGGTCTGGGTCTGGATGCTCTCCAAGCAGCGGGTTATCGTCTTCTCGGAGTTCAACGACGGGATGATGATGGAGACCAATGGTTCAGAGTTCAATGGCGTCACCGTTGCGCAAGCAGGTGATTGCACGATGGAGGCTCGATAGAAAATATCTATTCTCAGATCGGCCGAGACCGGCTTCCCCAGAAAGGTCAGACCTCATGTGCAACCCAACGCGTCAATATGGGACATCTGCTCAGTCG
The DNA here is from genome assembly GCA_002067865.1 of Methanomassiliicoccales archaeon PtaU1.Bin124. GTDB lineage: Archaea > Thermoplasmatota > Thermoplasmata > Methanomassiliicoccales > UBA472 > MVRC01. The sequence continues at coordinate 296,383 of MVRC01000012.1, forward strand.
CAATATATTTTACGGTCGATGGAACGTCCGCTCAGGGAGGCCAAACCGGATCCAAGAAGGCTTTCCTGGGGCAATGGGGGCCATCAAATACTATTTATCTGGAACAACGTTTCGCGATATCTGAGACGATGGGCGAATCTGGCAAGGATTTCAACAGGGCGGTGTCCTTTCTGCTCACCGCATCGATCCTCGCCGGGGCGTTCAGTTTCTTTTACCAGCTGGTCATGGGTAACCATCTGAACGAGAAATATGCCGAGCTAATGTCCATCTTGAGCCTTTTCACGATCTTGACGATACCCGCGCAGACCATCTCATTGGTCCTGTCCAGGAACGTCAACAATCTCAAGGCCCAGGGGAGGGAGGAAGAGCTCTCCGGCCTTCTGCGTTCGACCTACAAGTTCATCATAATTGGTGGCATCATCGGCGCCTGCGCCCTGCTCATATCCATACCCATTCTGCAGGATTTCCTGAAGATATCCGATCCCATGCCGATCATCCTGATCTCCGTATCGCTGGCCATCAGCGTCATCGATCCGGTCGGTACCGGTTCCGCTCAGGGGCTGCAGAGGTTTCGGTGGATCGGTTTCCAGACCTCCATCGGTCCGACGATCAAGTTGCTCCTGGGGTCATTGTTCGTGGTCGGCTTCGCCTGGGGCGTCACAGGTGCGGTGGCAGGCGTGGTCCTGGGCGCCTTCGCCTCACTGACAATAAGCGTCATGGCCATCAAGGACTATCTGGCGGTCAAGGGAAAGCCGTACCCTCTGTCCGGCGTCAAGCGGTTCATCGCACCCGTTCTCTTCGCTGTGATCTGCTTCTCCATCCTCACCAACATCGATGTCATCCTGGCCAAGCATTATTTCACCGATGCCGTGGCCAGCAATTACAGCGCCGCGGCCACCATAGCCAAGGTGATATTGTTCCTTCCGACGGCCGTGTGCGCGGTCATGTTCCCCAAACTGTCCGATGCCCATGTGAGGAACAAGGACACCATGAACATCATGAACCAGGCCATCAGGACCACGTTCATCATCTCGTCCCTCGCGGCCATCGCCTGTGTCCTGTTCCCTGAGACCATCGTTCACATCCTCTATCCCAACCAGGCCGGGGCGGCCGAAGTGCTTCGGATACTGGGATTCGCCATGACCTTCTTCAGCCTGTCCCAGCTGTTCATGAACTATGCGCTGGCCACGGACACGCACATCTTCCTGTACGTCCTGGGCGGTTTCATGGCGCTGGAGGTGGGCCTGATGATCGTTTTCCATTCCGCCCCCGTCGACATCGCCTGGAGCCAATTCGTGGCAGGTGCTGGAATAGTCCTTATCAGTTACATCTACACAAGGCTGGAAATGGCCAAGGCTTGACAAAAGGCCGCGTCACATGTCCATCTTCTGTCATAGTCTATAACAGATGTGCCGCGTTCAGCAGTAAGGCCTGACCAGTCATGGTTATGAAATAAAGGAGTCTATTGAAATGAAACGCGACGTGATATCAATGCTGGACCTGGAGGACGTTCTTCCGGAGGTGCTGCAGCTGGCGAAGGACCTGAAGAAGGGCAAGTATGCGAACGAACAGCCCTTGCGTGGCAAGAAACTGGCCATGATATTCGAGAAATCCTCCACCAGGACGCGCGTCTCGTTCGAGGTGGGCATGCTGGAGCTGGGCGGCCATGCGCTCAACCTCAGCATGAAGGACCTGCAGTTGGGCCGCGGGGAGACCGTGGCCGACACCGCCAAGGTGCTGTCCCGTTACGTGGACGGCATCATGTACCGCGCGTACCAGCACGAGATGATGCTGGACCTGGCCAAGAACGCCTCCGTGCCGGTCATCAACGCCCTGGACAACTTCGAGCACCCATGCCAGATATTGGCCGACCTGCTCACAGTCATCGAGTACAAGAAGCAGCTGAAGGGCAAGAAGATGACCTATGTGGGCGACGGCAACAACGTGTGCAACTCTCTCATGCTGGGCTGCGCCATGTCGGGAATGCACTTCGTGGCAGCCTGTCCGAACGGATACGACCCGGACCTGGGCTTGACCAAGAAGGCGCTTGCGCTGGCGAAGAATTACAAGGGAACGGTGGAGATCATCGAGGACCCGATGGAGGCCGCCAAGGATGCCGACGTCGTGTACACCGATGTCTGGGTGTCGATGGGACAAGAGGCCGAGGCGAATGCACGGGAGAAGCTCTTCATGCCCTACCAGATCAACTCCGCCATGATGGCCAAGGCGAAGAAGGACGCCATCGCCATGCACTGCCTTCCCGCCCATCGTGGAATGGAGATCAGCGCCGAGGTCATGGACGGCCCGCAGAGCGTGGTGTTCGACCAGGCCGAGAACCGTCTGCACGTGCAGAAGGCGCTCATGATGCTGGTGCTGGGCGGCAAGAAGTAGTTTTTTCCGCTGGGTTGAGATGCTCTGGCATCTCCCCCGCATTCTATTGAAAATTTATCATAACTGATATTATTTATATTCAGATCGGGCCTCCCATCTCAATTTATCTGGTGGAAGTGGGGGAGAAAATTGCAGATTGGCTTCACAGAGAGAGTTATAGCGTTTGTTATCGTGACCATGTTATTAGGTCCTGGCTTGGCAGCCTCTGCCTCTGCGTTCAATGCAGACCATGCGTCATCAGGCATGCAGGGGTCGACCGTCCGGGCGCTCATTCAGATCCGGGTGAACAGCGATTCGGAATTGGATGCGATGGTCCATTCAAACGGATGGAACGGGACTGGCACCTTCCGAGACCCTTATATGATCGAGAACCAGAAGGTCATTGCCACCGGGAAGGGAAGCGGGATCTTCATCGGAAACGTATCGTCATGGGTGGTCGTCAGGAACTGCACGGTGACAGGGGCAGCCTATTCAACAGAGCCTTATGGAATGGGCGCTGGTATCTTCGCCTACTGTTCGAAGAACATCGTCATCGAGAGGAACAACGTCAGTTCGAACAACCTTGGAATCATGGCGACACGTTCCATGAATATCACAATCGACAAGAACAATTGCTCTACAAATGTCGCTGGAGTCTGTCTTTATACATCCTGGAACAGCACCATCTCCGAGAACCGTTGTGTATCAGACACCTACATTGGAATATACCTCTTCGCCGGATCGAGCAATAATACGATCAACGGGAACAACTGCTCCATCTCTTACAAAGGGATCTCCCTCGAACAAAAATGTAACAACAATCTGATCCAGTTCAATAACTGCAGCAAATGCAACAAAGGAGACGGCACTGGCGCAGGGATTATCCTGGCCTATTCCTGCTGCAATAACACGGTACGCTACAATACCTGTAATGACAGCTCTGGTGGGATCAGGGCTGCAAACCGTTGTAATTGGAACGATATCAACAATAACACTTGCCTGAGGAATGTTTTCGGTTATATGCTGGATATCTATTCCATCAACAATTCCGTGGCAGATAATGTCGCCAACTTCAACATGTATGGAGCCATAATCTGGAATACCAATGACAGCGTCCTTCGCTCCAATAATTTCAGCTCCAGCCAATATTGTGGGATCTGGTTCAGAGCTTCTGTCATCAATATGATGGTCGTGAAGAACAACTGCAGCGAAAATGCGGAATATGGGATAAAGGTCGATTCTGGTGGTATTCGCAGCACGTTCTTCAACAACATTCTAATTGGCAACAATGGAGCTGGAACGACATATGATGCAGCCCACATCCAGGCATATGATTTGGGAACGAACAACTGGAACTCCACCACCGAAGGCAACTATTGGGCCGACTGGACCACGCCCGATGCGAACAGTGATGGAATAGTTGATAACGTCTACAACATCGCAGGTGGATCGAATCATGACCATTACCCATTGATCGCCACATCGCTTCCATTCGTCACCATCCTGGCGCCAAGTGCAATGTCATATACCAAGTCGGCAAGCGTTTCAATTTCCGGTATTGCTGCGGCATATTCCGGGATCGATTCGATAAACTGGTACAACAAGGCGACGGGAACGGAAGGGGCATGCAGCGGCTCTACCACCTGGTCGGCAACAGTGCCATTGGTGAGCGGGTCCAATGAGATATCCGTCAATATGACCGATGGCCTGGGCCACAAATATTTCGATTCAGTAATCGTCGTAAGCGATTCGTCGGCGCCGACCCTTTTAATTAATTCGCCGATCGATGGATCTTTCAATAACACTGGAATTGTAAATGTCCACTGGACCTGTTCAGATACCGCATCCGGTCTGGATCATTTCGAGGTCAGCATCGACAGCGGTGCGGCAATCCTGTTGGACATCACAAGTTCAGAATACCAGATGAGCGGTCTGCCCGATGGGGTCCACACGTTCGAAGTGACGGCCGTGGACAGGGCAGGTAACTTGATCTCCCAACAGATATCGTTCACCGTCGAGACCGAGGGACCTATTGTCATCATCGCTCCGTCATCGCCGATCTACACCAACGCGACCCATGTTGAGATCACCATCGAGGTGACATCGGATATCGCCTTGATATCGGCCAACTCCACCCAATTCCAGGGCGGCGTGCTGGTGAACAATCTGGACCTGACCAGCTCCTACGTTGGGCAGACCCATGTAATAACTGAGATTACGGTCACGGTGGCACAAGGCCACACCGTTATCTTCTTCCGTGTGAACGATTCCGCTGGTAATTATGCAGTGGCCCGCCAGGACATTTATTGCGACCTCCATGATCCCAATATCGAGATCACATCTCCAATGTCTGGAGCAAATCTGAACAGCAGTTCTATGATCGTCCGGTGGGAACCAGGGGCCAGCTATTCTGGAATAGCATACTTCAACATCAGCATCGATGGCGCTGCACCAGTGAAGGTGTCTGCTTCGACACGAAGCTATGAGTTCACTGGCCTGGCCGATGGGCAGCATATCGTCAAGGTGACCGCCGTCAGCAACGCTCGTAACAGTACGACCGATGAGGTGTCGTTCACTGTCGATACCGTCGCTCCTTCCCTGACGATTCTCACGCCGCTGAACGGAACGCTGTTCGATCAGAGCACTATGACCATCACCTGGGAGGCCGAGGCCAACCTGGCATCGATGCATTATCGTGTGGATGGCCTAGCATGGCAGGCGCTGAGCAACAATGCCGTCTCAACGACATTGGAGGGCCTGACCGACGGCCCCCATAGGATCGAGATCAAGGCCACCGACCTGGCCGGGAACGAGGCCGTGAGAAATGTGACGATAATCATCGACACAGTGGCCCCTACGGCGGTCATCACTCCGCATACCGGTCTTCTGAACATCACCACGGTCTTTCACATCGGCTTCTCCGAGGTGATGAACGAGACCTCCATCTTCGTGGCCATCGAAGGCATCTCTGGCCAAATGAACAGCAACGACAGGAACACCACGTTCGTTCCGATCGGGCTGGGATACAATCAGGAGTACACCATGGTGATAAGAGGATGCGACCTGGCCGGGAACGAGCTCTCCATCACCTGGAAGTTCAACACGACCCAGGTGGCCGAAATGGTGGGATACCTACGGGATGCCGATGGCAAGGCGATCGCCAATGCCACGCTGACACTGAGCAACGGCGCCTCAGCCACCACGGATGCGAATGGCTATTATGTCTTCCACAACGTGGTCGTCGGTAACTATTCGCTGACGGTCCACAAGGACGGCTATGAGGATTCGACCATTCCAGCGACTGTCACCAAAGGGGGGACGAGCGACCTCGGTACGACCACGTTGACGGCCATCCCCACCATCAGCGATAGAGGGTTGGACAACACCATCTTCTTCTACATCGGCGCGGTGGCGGTGGCAGGCCTCGTGGGAACGGTCCTGTTCCTGAGGATGAGGAGACCCTGATAGAATCGGGGCGTTCGCCCCCTTTTTCCTAGGGCTAGGTCAGCGCTATGGATTTCCATTCTTTATGACTTGAAGGAAATGGATAAGATGTCAAAAAGCGGCCTAGCTGGCCACCTTTTAACAAATATATTTAAAAATCGGTCAACCTCATCTGTCCAGATTTTGTGGGGGGATTCAAAACCCTTTCCAGGTTTTCCTCGATGATAGTTTTACGTTGAGCAATAAGAAGTTGAGCAAAAGCACCTACCATCCCTCCAAAATCGTCCTTGTCGCCATTTTTTAATGCTTTAATGTATTTCTCTCGATCCTTCCCCAGAAATAATAGGCGTGGGTATCCTGCCTTTTCCAGCATATAGTTAAAAACCTCTCTTCCTGTCCTGCCATTTCCATCCGTAATTGGGTGGATCCTTTCAAATTTATAGTGAAATATTACGGCTTCGATAAAGGGACTATGCCCACTTTCAATTCTTTCATAATATTCTGCCAACGCTTCCTCAAGTTCTGGCTCAATCATTTGGCTTGGTGAAACCTGATAATCGCAAATGGAGATCCCTACAAGATCAGACCTTCTAAATTCTCCAGCAGATTCGTTATCGATATTATCCATTATTCTCCGATGCAATTCTCGAATAAAATTGAGGTCCACCTTCCCTTTATGTTTAATTCGATACGATCTCACCTTACGAAAATTTTGTACCTCATTCACCTCGCGCAATGACTTGTTCTCTGGTAAGATGTCATCATTGATCAGAGATCGAGTTTGATCCAAACTTAAGGTATTGCCCTCAATGGCCGTTGTTCCATGAACATATTGGATCTCCATCAAATTTTCATATCGTTGAACTTCGCTGACAGTGAGGTGTTGGGAAAATGTATCACATAAAAATCTCAATCCTTCTATTGAAGAAATTATGGCCTTTCCTTTATCTGGATCCATTCTGTCCGTGATCAAGAGCGACGATGACATTTCTGTCTTTTTTTCGATCGCTTTAATTTCTAGATCAAATGAATGTTCAGTTCTCAATATGGACAATTCATCTAGGCTTGGCTCTGTGCTACCAATATACTTGGTCACCTTGGCCTTCAAGTGTTTAATCCGAATATCTTTGACCAAATAGAATGCATTTTTCCCATCTTGATGTGCAATTCGTTCAAGACGGTACTCCTTTGTTGAAGATTTTTCCATCGGTACGTCAATATGATGGCAATTATTTAGACTTTAATTATATAGCCATCATATTTATTAAATTAAGGCATTTCAACGCCTGATCTGCGCTGTGATTATATCGTCCAGGCCCTTCAGGAACTCCATCTCCTGACCGATGGAGATGGTCGCCCCTGCGGCGATGTTATGCCCGCCACCGGCGCCGCCCACCTGAGCGGCCGCCTGGCGCATGGCCGAGGACAGGTCCAGGCCGGCCGAGACCAGTTCCTTCGTCCCGCGGGCGGAGACCTTCAGCGGCCCCTCGCTGGTGTACGCGAATCCGATGAGGGGCACGTCACTGCACACTTTGCCCGAGCCCAAGGCCATGCCTAATATCGACCCCAGCGTCGTCTCCAGCTCCCGCGGCAGGCCATAGCCGTTCTCGGTGCGGTAGTACTGCAATGAGTCCAGCCTCTCCAGCTTGGCCCCGTTCAGCAGCTCCAGACCGCCCCTCAAGTTCTTGCGGTGATCGTCAAGCTTGGCATGCACCCTGGCCAGAAGTTCCGGGAACGCCACATCCTTCCGGTCGGCGATGCACAGCCCCATCCCCAGCTCCGGATCGTCATGCCGTCCGCAGGAGTTAAGCAGCGTGCCGTACTCCTTGGCATCGTGCAGCTCCGTGCCCACCTTCTCCCTCGGCAGCAGGTACACTTCGCCCCACAGCCTGGAGGTGTCCTTTCCCAACGCCGCCAGCTCCTTCATCAGCACGTCGCGCACCCGGAAGCGCTCCATGTCGCTCAGCGATGACCAGGTGCGGAGGTTGTCCCTCCTTCCCAGCGGCACGTTGTTCTCCCAGAAGAAGTCCTTCACCTTCTGCCAGTCCGACGTCCACGGCAGCTGCAGGTCGGAGAATTGTATGAGCCGGGTGAGGGGCCGGGTCTCGCGGCCGTAGAGGCGGATGTCCTCCTTCACGTCCAGCGTTCCCGCCGCCACGCCATCGGCCACGATCTCCTGGTTCATACCGATCAGGCGGCCGTCGTCGTTGTCCTGGAAATCGCCCAAGGCGCCAACGACCGCCAGCGAGGCCAGGTCCTTATTGTGCGGGTTCATGGCCTTGGCCACGAAGTACGTGGCACCAGCTCCGGACATCTCCCTGGAGCCGTCGAAGCCGAAGTCCATGGGATTGAGCTGCAGGTTCACATCGAACAATGTCGTCTGCCTAGCCTGGTGATGATCGTGATCGGAACACGGCCGGTCGGGCGCATGGTGGTCGGAGATGCACAGGCCAGGATGCGTCAGCCTGGAAGCGTAGCCGGAGCCGAGGTCGACCAGCCATACCGTGTCGGCCCTCTCCTTGTTGATGCGGGAGGCCTCGTCCTGATCGATGCGCTTGACGAAACGCACATTTGATTTGATTCTCGCTCTTTTCAGAGAGGACATGGCGATGCTGGCGGCGGTGATGCCGTCCGCGTCGATGTGGCCGATGACCAGCACCTCCTTGGAGGCGAGAAGATGAACCGCCAGGTCCTGCGCCCGGTCCTCGAACCCCTTCCTATCGCCCACGGCCGGCCCTCCTGATGTCATCGTCCACCTTGCGCAAGAGCATCGCCTCGATCTGCGGGGCCAGGGTGGCCAGGTTGACAGTGTCCTCCTGATTGTACTTCATCAGCAGCTTGAGGGCGTTCTCCCGCCCTTTGAGCCACAGCTTCCACAGGTAGACCGCGTCCTCGCCAGTGACGTAGGCGACCTCCTGCGGCCGCCTGATGCCGAACTCCACCTCCAGCCTCTTCAACCCGCCAGGCATGCCCACCCTGGCCGCCCCGTGCCTGAGGTCGAAGTGCGGGAGCCTCGGCACTACGAAAGGAAACTCCTTCTGCAGCATGGGCAGATCGAACGATGAGCCATTGTACGTGACGAGCATCCTAGCCCCTTGCAGCGCCGATGCCAGCGCCTCTCCGGTGAGGTCGATGCCGCGTATGAGCGTCCTCGTGCTGCCCTTACAGTGCACGCTGACCATGGTGGTGTGGGCATGGGAGCCCAGCCCGTCGGTCTCGATGTCCAGGTAGGCAGCGTCCTCGCCGAAACGGGAGAAGAGGCGCCATTGTTCCACCGATGGTAGGAGCGAAGTGAAATAGTCCGCCCGGCCCGCGTGCAGATAACGGTCCGCATCCTCCAGGGCGACGTTCATCCCTTCCTTCCTGTCGCCCGATAGGCCGGGTATGTTGTCCTTGGCCAGGAAGTCATCCCAGCAGGCGACCCCGGAGCGCCACATCTTGAGCTCTGTGGCCTTGCCCACCCGGGGCAGGATGATGAAGGAACGGCGGATCATGCTGAGGGGGATTCCTTGATACTCGCACTTAACCTTTTGGAAAGGAAGGGCGAAACATGCCTTCTGAACGGATTTCAGTGTCTAGTCCTTTACCAGTATGTTCTCCGAGACGTCCTGCAGCGTATCACAGCCGGTCATGATCATCGCCGCCCGGAGGTCGTTCAGCACATATTCCAGATACATGTGCACCGCCTCCGGCCCGCCGGCCAAGGACATCCTCGCCAGGGGGCGGCCGATCAATGCCACGTCCGCTCCGAGCGCCAAAACAGTCAGCACATCGAAGCCGGAACGGACGCAGCCGTCGGCCATGACCGTGGCCCGGTCATGGAACTCCCTCGAGATCTGGGGCAGCACCTCCGCCACCCCCAGACCGGAATCCAGCACTCTCCCTCCATGGTTGGAGACGTAGATGGCCTTGGCCCCGCTGTCGACCACGGCGCCCGCGTCCTCCAGCGACATGACGCCCTTAAAAATGAACGGCATGCTGGTGGAATCGACCAGCTCCTTCAGCTCCGATTCCGATTTGCGATAGACCGGTCTTCCCGCCTTGGCCCAATTGGCAGAACCGCACCCGTCCAGGTCCACACCGACCGCGATGCAACCGGCCTTCCCAGCCTGAGCGATGAGCTGCAGCAATCTCTGCTGCGACTGGGGCTTGAAGATCGGGATGCCATGCCCTTCCGCCTCCTGTATCACATCGATGCCCAGGTCGTCCCTCTCCTCTGGCGTGTTGCCGGTCATGCCGATCGTTCCGAACAGCTTGGCCCCGAGCACCAGCCCCTGGAAGAAGTCCCTTTCCGGCACCGCCTCCTTCATGGAGCTCTTCACCCCGGACATCGAAGGCACCATTATCGGCGCCCTTATGTGATGGCCGAAGATGCTGGTCGAAAGCTCCGGCTCATGATGCTGCTTGACGATCCGGGTGCGGAAACGATATCGATGCAGCGAGGTGTAGTTACGGTGGAACGTCGTCCCCTGGCCAGCACCGCCGAAACCAGGGGGCTCGCCGAACTTCTGCCCCACGCATATCCTGCCTGGCTCGCCGTCGCACACGGAGAACTCGCCGCAGACACCGATGAGCTTTCTCCGGGCGATGTTGCGGAAATCGTTGATGCTCATCTTGGCGGGAGGCTGTTCCTTCGCTGGGGCGATCATCTGCTCCATGGTCTTCAGCGCATCCCTGCCCTTCCCGCAGACGGGGCATCTCCAGGAATCGGGGAAATGCTCCGGCGGGGTGCCAGGCTTGATACCCCTGGTCGCGTCCCCCCTCTCCTCATCGTAAACGAAGAAATGACACTGGGAACAGGTGTACCTCATCTCATCCCTCCTTGCGCTCATAGGTCGGCCTGACCATCGATTCAGGATGGAACAGCTCGTCCGCCTCCTGCTTGGTCAGGTATCCCTTCTCCACCGCGATCTGCGGTATGCCCTTGCCGCTGCGCAGCGACTCGTCCACCACGTCCGCCGCCTGCATGTATCCTATCTTGCGGCTGAGGAACGTGGCCAGTATCGGGTTCCGGTCCAGGTAGTGGCGGCACTTCGCCTCGTTCGCTTGGATGTCCACGATGCATCTGGCGGTGAAGACAGGCAGGAAGTTGATCAACAGCTCCTGGGTGTGGATTATGTTGTGCGTGATGAGCGGCTCCATGACATTGATCTCCAGCTGCCCCGCCTGGCCAGCCAGCATTACCGCCGTGTCGTGACCGATGACCTGGAAGCAGATCATGTCCAAACATTCGGCCATGACCGGGTTCACCTTGCCGGGCATGATGGACGATCCGGCCTGACGCTGCGGCAGCCGGATCTCGCCCAGCCCGGCCTCCGGGCCGCTCGCCAGCAGGCGCAGATCACTGGATGTCTTGAGCAGCGTAGCGGCGTTCGCCTTGAGGATGCCGCTGACCTCCACGAACACGTCCGTGTTCTGCGTGGCTTCCACGAGGTTCTCGGCGCGGGCGAAGCCGATGCCCGTGAGGTCGCGCAACGTGTCGACCACGCGGAAGATGTACTGGCGCTGGGCGGCGAAGCCCGTGCCGATGGCCGTGCCGCCCAGATTCACCACGCGCAGCCGCTCCTCGCACTTGTAGATGCGCCAGCGGTCGCGGTTGAGCGCCTCCGCGTAGGCGCTCATCTCGCGGCCCAGTGTCGTGAGGACCGCGTCCTGGT
>MVRC01000013.1 GCA_002067865.1 Methanomassiliicoccales archaeon PtaU1.Bin124
GCCGGGCTGCACCGCCGGCAGGACTATCTCGGAAAGGCCGGTGGTGGGGCCGGAGTTCATCAGGCGCAGGTCGTTGGCGATGCGTATCAGCTCGATGGCCAGCTCCCTGATGGCCGATGAGAATGCGATCAGCTGGGAGCGGGACTGCATGGCCTCGAAGCCGTGCCGGGCCGGGCGGAAGGGCAGGTCGTACCTTTCCGACAGCAGTCTGATGGCGGCCTCCCTGAACCCCGGTTCCGCGTTCACGCCCGTCCCGGTCGCCGTTCCGCCCAGCGGCAGTTCCAGTAGGTCCCGCTGCCTCTCCGCGATCCTTTCCTTGCATCTCACGACAGCGGCGGCATAGGCGGAGAACTCCTGACCCAACGTCACAGGCAAGGCGTCCATGAGATGCGTCCGACCCGACTTCACCACGTCCTCGAACTGCTCCGCCTTGGCGTTCAGCTCCACCTCCAGGTCGCTCAACGCCAGCAGCAGCTTCTCGGCGGTACGATACACTGCGATGTGCGCGGCGGTGGGGAAGGTGTCGTTGGTCGACTGTCCCATGTTCACATGGTCGTTCGGGCTGATCTCTGAATAATCTCCCTTCTGATGGCCGAGATGCTCCAGCGCCAGGTTCGCCAGCACCTCGTTCACGTTCATGTTGGTCGACGTCCCCGCCCCGGCCTGGTAGATGTCCACCACGAACTGGTCCAGGTGCCTTCCGGCCATGACCTCCTCCGCGGCCCAGACGATGGCCTCGCCCCTCCTCCAGTCCAGCACCTTAAGCTGCATGTTCGCCCTGGCCGCCGCCCACTTCACGTTAACGTAGGCAGATACCAACGCCCGCGTTATCGGCGTGCCGCTCACCGGGAAGTTGAGCATGGCCCGATGCGTCTGCGCTCCGTAGTAGACGTCGTCCGGCAGCTCCACCTCGCCCAGATGGTCCCTCTCCTTCCTCATGCCCTGCCCTCCCTGCCTTTCATTTCCTGTCTGGCCTTCCCTATGGCCAGGTTCGGTGGAATGGCCTTGGGGCAGACCTTGAAGCAATTGGTATGGAACCTGCAGCCCAGCCAGCCGGACGGTCCCGGCGCCTGGTCCAGCCGTTCTCCGCCCAAGCTATCGCGGGGGTCGATGCGAAAACGGTACAGCTTGGCCAGCGCCGCAGGGCCCAAATACTCTTCGTTCTCCGAGTTCACCGGGCAGGCCCCATAACAGGCGGCGCAGAGGATGCATGTGGCGTACCGGTCCAGTTCGGTCTCGGTCTCCTTGCTCATGATGTTCTCCCTCTCCAGCTCTGGATATCTCTGCAGCAGCCAGGGCTGCAGGCTGCGGTACTTGCGGAAGAACTCCGTTTGGTCCACGATCAGGTCCTTGAGCACTGGCATGTTCGGCAGTGGCTCGATAAGCACCTCCACCCGCGGGTCGAAGGGACCTCTCTGCACCGAGATGGGGACGAGCGGAGGGAGCTTGTCATCTTCCTGCAGGAGGCTGATCTGCGTCCTGCAGGCCAGTCTAGGCCTCCCGTTGATGGTCATGGCGCATGAACCGCACACCGCCCCCCTGCAGGAATATCTGAACGAGAGGGAGTCGTCCTGCCTATGGCGGATCAGGAAGAGGGCATCGAGCACCGTCATGCCCTTCTTCACCTCGATGTCGAAATCCTCCCAGTATGGACCGTAGCCGTCACCGGCGTTGCGTCTCACCTTGAGCCTCATCAGTACACCCTCTCCCTCACCTCGTAACGTCCCAGACGAACCGGGGCATAGGTCAGCGCCAGCGCGCCGTCCTTCATCGTGACCATGCTGTGCTTCAGGAAATCCTGGTCGTTCCTCTGCGGGAAGTCCGTGCGGTAATGCGATCCGCGGCTCTCCTCCCTGGCCAATGCAGAGATGGCCACCGCTTCCGCCACTGGCAGCATACTGCGCAGCTCCAAGGCCTCGATGACCGCTTGGTTGTAACTCTTCCCTATGTCGTCGATCCCTGCCTTGCCCAGTTCGTGCCTCAGGGCATGGACCCGCAGCTGGCCCAGCTTCATCGTCCCTTTATCCCGGAAGATACCGAAATGGTGGAACATCAGCTTCTTCAGCTCCCGACGCAGCTCGGCCACCGTCCGATCCCTGCTCACGTCCGTCAGATGGCCTATGCTGTCGGCCTCTCTCCGCATCAGATCCTTGAGACGTGCTGGATCGTGCACCATGTGTTCCTTGGTCATTCCCACCATGGTCTGGCCGGCCACCTTCCCGAAGACGATGGTCTCTAGAAGCGAGTTACCTCCTAGGCGGTTCGCCCCGTGCACGCTGATGCATGACGCCTCCCCCGCCGCCAGCAGTCCAGGTATGGACGTCCTGCAATCGTTCGATGCATCGATGCCGCCCATGGAATAGTGCTGTCCGGGCTGGACCGGCACCATCTCGTCGACCGGGTCCACCCCGGCGAAGTCAATGGATATCTGCCTGATGCCCGGCAGCCTTTCCAATATCCTCTCCTCCCCCAGGTGGGTCAGGTCCAGGTCCACGTACCCGCCTTCATGGGCGTTGCCCTCCTGCACCTCCTTCCAGATGGCCCGGGCCACGATGTCCCTGGGGGCCAGCTCCATGGCCTTTGCCGCATATCGTTGCATGAAGCGCTCCCCCTTGGCGTTCAGCAGCACACCGCCCTCCCCCCTGGCCGCCTCGGATATGAGGATGTTAGTGCCGAAGAGCGTGGTAGGATGGAACTGCACGAACTCCATGTCCTTGAGTGCGGCCCCGGCCGTTAGGGCCAGGTATGCGCCATCACCGGTGTTGATGTAAGCGTTGGTGGAATGACAGTAGATGCGGCCGTAACCCCCAGTGGCCAGCAGGACCGCCCCTGCCTCGAAGCCTCTCATCTCCCCGCTGGCCAGATCAAATGCGCACAGACCGGCGCATCTCCCGTTCTCGATGCTCAGCGCCGTGACGAAGTGTTCCTCGAAGAAATCGATGTCATGCGACATGCACTGCTCATAGAGGGTGTGCAGCAGAGTATGGCCGGTATGGTCTGCGGCATAGCAGGTGCGGGGGAATCCCGCACCTCCAAACGGGCGCTGGGCGATCCTGCCCTCCTCGTTCCGTGAGAAGACCGCACCCATGTGCTCCATCTCCAGCACCGCCCTGGGGGCGTCGCCGCAGAGGATGTCGACAGCTTCCTGGTCGGCCAAGTAGTCCGCTCCCTTCACCGTATCGAACGCATGCGACTGCCAGCTGTCCTTACCTGCCTGGGTCGCGTTGTTCAAAGAGGCGTTCACCCCGCCCTGGGCCGCGACAGAATGGGAGCGGAGCGGGTGGACCTTCGAGATCACCGCCACTGACCTGCCCTTCTCGGCGCAGAGGAGCGCAGCCCTAAGGCCAGTTAGGCCGCCTCCCACGATTGCCACATCATGTGCCATGACATCATCTGGAGCGATATGGACCACCTCTCTCCGGACCGATGTGGATTTCTATTTGAGCAGTTACTACAAAACCGTATCTGTGATGCGAGTAACAATAACCGATTCAAAAAATCGTCATATTATTATATATAATTACACAAATATATACATGAACAGTTTTCCAGTGAATTTCTGGATGTTATAACTATAAATATTCTATAAAGACAATGTTTATATGCTCATGAAGCTGCAGAGCCGGATACTTACTCAGTTCCTGATCGTGGGGGTGATGGTGATGGCGATCATTGCCGTCATGCTGCCGTCGGCCCTGCGCAACTCCAATGTCGAGACGGTGAAGGAGGGTTCGCTCTCCCAGCTGTATGATGTAGATTTCGCTCTGACCACGTTCGTCACCGACGTGAAGAACGATGTGCGACAGTTGTCAATGAACGACGTCATCCGGACCGAGAACGATTCGAACTTCACCAACTTCCTCAACTCCACCGGGGAGAACTTCACCTATTCCAACGATGCGACAGAGCAGGAGATCATCTCGCTCCTGCGCGATTACCAGGACTCCCATCCTTATGTCAATTCCGTCTACATGGGACGGGAGAACGGGGCGTTCGTCCGGGCTTACCCGAGGGCGCAGCCGACCCAGTACGACCCAAGGACAAGGCCTTGGTACACACTTGGGGTCGACAACCCGGGAGTGGTGGCCGTGACCGAACCGTACAGTTCGCTCACCACCCCGGACCTGAACATCGGCATCGTCACCGCGCTGATCGATGGGAACGATCACGTGTACGGCGTGATAGGCGCCGATATCACATTGAAGAACCTGACCGATTACATCTCCACCATCAACACCGCCAGCGGTGGCAGCATCATCCTGACAAATTACGATGGGACCATCATCGCCGCGAACGACGCGTCTTTGTTATTCACCGACGTCAAGGGCGTCCTGGGCGATGATGCGGTCACACTGCTGAACGACCAGGAGGGAATGGTCGATCACAACCGCAGCTACATTATGTTCCACACCTCATCCTTGGAGGGGTGGAAGATCGCCAGCTTCGTCCCCTATTCCGTGGTGGACGAGAAGGTATATGCGTCCATGGCAAGCGTCATCGTTCTGATCGTGATCGCACTGGTCCTGCTGAGCGTCATCGTCCTCATCAGCTTCAGATACACGGTCGTCAAACCGCTCACGGACCTCACCCAGGTGACCCAGAGGATCACTGAGACCGGCGATCTGGACCAGAAGATCGAGGTGCACAGCAGCGGCGAGATCGCCACGTTGGGCCAATCGTTCAACACGATGGTCGGCAAACTGGACGAGGAGAAGAAGAACAGGGAGATGGTGCTGAAGGAGCTGGAGAACTACCGCGACCATTTCGAGGAGCTCGTGGAGGCGAGGACCAAGGAACTGGCCATCGCGAAGGAGGCGGCGGAATCGGCGGACCGTCTGAAATCGGCATTCCTGGCCACCATGTCCCACGAGCTTCGCACCCCGCTCAATTCCATAATTGGGTTCACTGGCATCATGCAGCAGGAGCTGGCAGGTCCGCTCAACGACGAGCAGAAGAAGCAGATGGGCATGGTATCGGACAGCGCGGAACACCTGCTGGCGCTGATCAACGATGTTCTCATCCTGTCGAAGATAGAGGCCGGGCAGCTGACCCTGGCCAAGACCGAGTTCGATCTGCGCTCATCGATCGCCAAGGTCATCGCCACCACGGAATTGATGGCAAAGCGGAAGGGCATCTTCCTGGAATACCGCATCGGCGAGGACATCGGCAAGGTCAGGGGGGATTCCAGGAGGGTGGAGCAGATCCTGCTGAACCTGGTCTCGAACGGCATCAAGTTCACCGAGAAGGGTTCGGTAAGGGTCGAGTGCCACAGGGAAGGCAAGGACGTGGTGATGAGCGTCATCGACACCGGCATAGGCATCAGCCAGGCCGACATGGACAAGCTGTTCAAGCCCTTCAGCCAGGTGGAGACGGGGCTGACCAGGCATTATGAGGGCACCGGGCTCGGGCTGTCCATCTGCCAGAAGTTGACGGACATGATGGGCGGGAGCATCGGGGTGGAGAGCACCGTAGGAATCGGAACCACCTTCCGGGTCAGATTGCCCATTATCATGGATGAGATGGACTGAGCAAATTATTAAATGGGATATATATCTGAATGAGGACGGCGGATAGATATGGTGGCCAAGGGAAAGATCCTCTATATCGAGGACAACGACCAGAATTACTATCTGGTCGACTTCATCCTCAGCGCTAAGGGCTATGAGGTGAGGAGGGCGAAGGATGGAGTTGAAGGTATAGACCTGGCCACCCGGTCGCCGTCCGACCTGATACTGCTGGACATCCAGCTGCCGATCATGGATGGCTACCAGATCGCCGAGGAACTGCGCAGGCATCCTGAACTGGACAAGGTCCCGATCATCGCGCTCACCTCTTACGCCATGGCCGGGGACAGGGAGAAGGCGATGGCCTCTGGCTGCACCGGCTATATCGAGAAGCCGATCAACCCCATGAGGTTCACCGCGCAGATCGAACAATATTTGGGGAAGTGTGGTTGAGATGTCCGAGATCCTGATCGTCGATGACAACGAGCAGAACCTCTACATGCTGGAATCGCTGCTGAGGGGGCAGTACAAGGTGAAGATGGCGCACAATGGCGAAGAGGCGCTCAATGAGGCCTTGATGAGCCCACCCGACCTGATCATCACCGACGTCCTGATGCCGGTCATGGACGGTTTTCAACTTTGTCTGCGCTGGCGTTCCACAGAGACGCTGCGGCGCATCCCGCTGATATTCTACACTGCCACATATACCGAACCCCAGGACGAGAAGTTCGCCATGAGCATCGGGGTGGACCGCTTCATCGTCAAACCGCAAAGGCCAGAGCTGCTGCTCAATACCATCAGCGAGGTGCTGGCGGAGAGCAAGGGGGAGGATTACCTGCCCGACCTGCCCAAGGTCGACTTCAAGGCATTGCAGGAGTACAACGAGATACTGTTCCGCAAGCTGCAGAAGAAGGTGATCCAGCTGGAGACGGAGATCGCTCACCGCAAGATGTTGCAGGAGAACGAGCGGCGGGCGCACCAGCAGATCGAAAGGAACCTGGAGCAGATGGCCGCGCTCAACGACCAGATCAGGAACCCCCTCACCGTCATCGTGGCCAGGATGTCACTGGTGGACGATTCGAAGACGAAGGAGCAGGTGCTGGAGGCGGTCCGTACCATCGATGAAATATTGAAGCGGCTGGACGAAGGGTACGCCGATTCGACCAAGGTGCGGGAGTTCCTCCGCAAGCATGACCAGATATCCAAGGAGGGGTGAGATGCACAGGGTGCTCTGCGTCGACGACAACGCCGATCTGGTCGAGGCCCTCACCGACATACTGATGGCAATGAAGTTCGATGCCCGTTCCGTCACCAGCGGCAACGAATGCCTGGAGCTGCTGGCATCGGGCAAGTTCAGGCCTGACGTGATCCTGCTGGACATCATGATGTCGCCCATGGACGGCTGGTCCACCTTGAGGCATATCAGGAGCGAGTCTGAGATTTCCTGCATCCCGGTCATCATGCTCACGGGCAAGTACCCCACGCCGTCGGAGATCAATGATTTCAGCCCGCTCTTCGACGGGTATCTCATGAAGCCCTTCGCCTTCGAGAGGCTCAAGGTCGAGCTGGAGAAGGTGGTCGGCTGTTTCATGCAGACAGAGGTGGAGCTGCAGGATGCCCGGAAGAAAGGGGTCTGCGAACCGACCCTGTGCGAATATCGCCGCCTGACCTCCGCCGTCAGGGTTATGAGCGAGATGCAGAACAACTTCGCTGAGGACGAGTCGATCAAGGAGGCATGCTGCGCCATCGAGAAGCAGATGCGCTCCAGGGTCATCGACATCATGGGTAACGGCAGAACCTAAGAAGACCCAATAACCGATTCAATATCTGCCCCGGGTCTTGTCCGGCGGCGCCTGGCCGGTCGCCGCCATGTAAGCGTCGTGGAATTTTATGCCGATCTCATCGATGATGGGGAACGGCGGGGTCCCTCCCTTCACCTGGATGGCGCAATTGCCCTTTCTTTTGAACGACTTTTTATTCGGGTCCAGAGGGTTCCAGAGAAGATATTTGACCTGATCCCAACGGTAGCTCTTCTTAACCCCGGTCCGGAACGCCAGGTCGAAGCCGTCCCTTCTGATCCTCACCCAGGTCGGGCGATGGAAATATTCGGAATAGATGGTGGCCAGGGGTATCAAGGCAGAGAGGAAGATGACCAGGAATCCAAACACGTGTCCTGTCAGGATCTGGAGGATGCCGAACAGGACGAACACCGAGGTCAGAAGTGCCATGGTGTAGAAACCCCTCTTGTACAAGGGATTCTGGTGGATCGACGTCTCGATATCGTCCGGGCCGAACATCGGAACCGCTACCCGGCGCTTGTAAGCAGATGCGATGACCGATAGCGGCACTAGCACGTGGGGACCACTCAATGAACGTCCCTTGCCCAACAGCTTCCTCCTCTCCCCCACAATATCCCCCGCAGTTCGATGAGCGCTAGCAATTTAACGATATTGGGTCCGGTTCACTGCCATAGAATGATCATTGGGCCGATCTGGGCCGCCGAAGTTCGACCGCGTGTTCATCGATCGGCAAGGTCATCATCCGCTCGGTGCACATGGACCTCACCCTCTTCCACAGATAGGCCGAGCGGTAGTTCTCCAGGTCGGCCGGGACGCTGTTCAGCAGGTTCCGCGAGCAGACCACCACCAATCGTTTCTTCGCCCTGCTGAATATGACGTTCGAGCGGTTCAGGTCGAGGATGAAATCGGCCGAGGCGGCGATGGCGTTCGGATCGGACTGGGTGCCAGATACGATCACGGTGTCGCACTCCCCTCCCTGCAGCCTCTCCACCGTATCGATCATGGCCACGACCTCCTCCGCGTCCTCCAGCTTCGTCCGCAGCAATGCCCTCTGGGCCCTGTGCGGCGTGATGACCGCCACGCTCTTCGTGTCCCTCGGTCCGACTGCGATGACATCGTGCACCAATGACGCCTCGAACTCGTTGCACTTCTTCGAGCCCTCCTCGTCGTGGAGGAGGAGGTACAGCCCGGGGCGGGACCATATGGCGGCCAGGCCTTCAGCTGACCCGGACTCATCATCCCCATGGCCCCTTCCTTTCAGAACGACCCCCTCGGCCGCATAGATGGGGGAGACCAGTTCCCTCACCTCCGGACCGAGGCGATAGGTGTGCTGCAGGGCCGAGCGCCTCACCATCGTCGGTGAGATGGAGGGGTGCATGGCCAGGTCCCAGGCCACCTCGTAGCAGGAACGGAACGGCTCATAGCGGCAGGACTGCGGCCTCGATTCCGATCCCCAGTCGTGCGCCACTATGGGCGAGAGCTGCATATGGTCCCCGGAGAGCATGATCTCTGCGTCGTCCCCCAGCATCGTGGTCAATGCCAGGAAGTGGGGGAAGACCATCATGCTGGCCTCGTCGACTATCAGCGCGTGGGCGCTTAATGGCAGCATTCGGGTCCGCTCATGCTCCCTGGCAAGCTTCAGCAGCTGGTTCGTGGTGCCGACCATCAAGGCGGCGCCCGAGGCCAAAGCATCGTTCATCGAGGCCAGAGAGCTATCACCATCCCTTGGGATGCGCACCACCCGGTATGGCCTCATCTTTCGCCCGGTGCTCTCCTCCACCGCCTGGGAGAACGGCTCGGCCGCGGATTCCAGGTCGTGGCATAGTTCGTCCGCGGCGGTATGGGTGTTCGCCCCAAGTATGAAAAGTGGGTTGGGTTCCTCCCTCGCCAGCAATCGGAGAAGGATGGCGACCGCCGTAGTGCTGGTCTTGCCGGTCCCGGGCGGACCGAGCAGCAGCTGCACCCTCGTCCTCAACCCGTCCAGGCAGGCCCTCCTCTGCTCCGGGTTCAACGCATGGCCGTTCAACTTGAGACGCTCGACCAGTTCTGCATATCGGCCGAAATCTATCTCCCTAGGCGGGATGTCCGGTCTTTCCGGTTCGAACCATTGATAGCACGGGTGGTCCGGGACCTTCTCCAAACGGTCCTCGACATTGCTGGACGGATAATCGGACCCGCTCTCGTCGATGGTGGCGAAATCGAACACGATGCCCTCCTCCTTCGGCGAAACGGACAGCAGCTTGTAACGGTTGGACCTGTAGGTGGGGATGACGCTCATCTCCACGATGCCCCTCTTCACGTCCATCCTCTGGACGTGGGCGGTGAGACCGTCCGATAGTATCTGCTTCAGGCTCTGCCCCTCGCGGGGGTCGGGGGAGCAGGGCGTGAGGCGAACGAACGAATCCTCCCCCAGGTCCGCCCCTTCCTGGAAGATCGCGGGGTCGATGCCCATCCGGTCCAGGTCCAGTTCGGCCCGCAATAGGCCATCCCCCATGTGCTCCACCTTTCGCACCGGAACGCTCCTTCCGGACGAACAGCGGTCCAGCGGTGGCTGCAGCATGCCAGACAACCATTCCCCCCTCTTGATGTGATGGTCCAGGCGCAGGAAGTCGATCGAGGCCTGGCGGACGGAATCCCTTTCCAGCCGGAACGAGGCAAGGTGCTCCAGGTCCAGCGATGGCTTCGAGATCTGTTCGTTGCGGAACTGGACCCTCTCCTCCGCCCAGCGCAGGGCGTGGCAGCGGGAGGTCAGGAACAGCCGGAACAGGTCCGGGTCGGCCGCCTGGCGGAAGCGGAACATGGCCCTGCGCAGGTTCGGCACCGGTTTTCCCTGCACCTCTGGCAAGATGCCCCACAGCGCATGCCAGTAAGGTGCCCTGATCTCATCATGGTGCCTGGTGCGTATCTCGAACTGGAAGCGGACGCCCTCTCCCTCCTTGCCTGACCAGGAACCGTCGGCGTTCATATACAATCCGGTCCTGAAGTCGAAGATGTCCTGCTCGAACACCCGGTCCAGCGCCACCTCCTTGCCCTTAAGTTCCCTGGTCCAGTGGAACGAGCGGCCATACCATTTCAGCGAGGTGGCGGCGATCAGGCTGTTGCTGGTCCACCCCATCGCATATCGTCCCGCGATCTCCTCCTGCAGCGGGGTGAAGATCAGCTGTTCGGTCGGCTGGCGGCACCCGAGCAGTTCGGTCAGGTGGTGCAACAGGCCGCCCTGGACCCTCTCGCACGCATCGACCAGCGTGTCCATCTCCTTCCTCGACCAGACGTAGAAATGCACCGGGGCGGCGTTCGTGGCGACCAGGCGGCGGATGGACGAGACGATCTCCGAAAACATCTCTGAGAGCAGCGCTCTTTCCAGATCGTCGTCCTTCGCAGGGTCCCCGGTCCACGCCGCCTCCCTCATGCGCACCACATCGAAGCCCTGGACCTTGCTCACCAGCTGGTCCTTCTCCTCCTCGATGCGTGGGGCGACCCGCCACTTCCCATCGGGGTTCTTCATGAACGGCGTACGCAGCCTGCCCTCGCTGGTGGTGATGTGCGCTGCCGCCGCCACCACCCGGTCCTCCAGGTAGTCGTGCTCGATCGCAAGGTAGACGCGCACCAGCCTACCAGCGTCGGAGCCATGGGCCGGCAGCTGTCCCCTGCCCGAATATGGCAATGAGATGATGGGATGCTCCCCCTCCGGAGCTTGTGGAAGCGTTGCCCTCCTGGCCTTGGCCCGGGCGATGAGCACCTCCACGCTGCCGTTGAAGCCCGGGGCATGATGGACCTGCCTGGCCCTGTCAGAGAACGGGTCCAGGTCGGCCAGGCCGTCGATGTCCTCGATGCCAGCGGCCCGAAGCGCAGTAAGCATGGAGACGTCCAGACCAAGAAGTTCCAGTCTCCTCTGCCTGGCGCTCTCCGGGAGGCAGTGGGGGCAGAAGACGCAGCCATCGCACTTGGCCGACAGCTGATAGGGGAGAAGGTCGAGCTTGGTGGTGGAATAGGCGGTGTGCAACAGACCTCCCTGGCACAGCATATGGGCCAGGTCCTCCCTTTCAGTGGAGAGGTCCAGCGGGCGCAGCGACATGGGGTCCTGTCCCTTGCCCTCCTCGCTCAGCCGGGCTACGACCTCCTCCAGCCCTGCCTCCAGCACTGGGATCATGCTGAGAGATGTGCCGCCATCCCTCAGCTTCTGTCTGATCAATACCGAGTACGCCGCAAGTTGCATGCGATGATAGGTCCGGTCCTTCCTGCTGGCCTTGCACTCCACGATCCTCATCCGGGCCGCGGTGCCATCCCAGTGCAGGACCACGAAGTCCATGCGGCCATGGAGATGGAACACACCTACTGGACCGTCGATCTCCACCTCCCGGGCGAAGGCCTTCTGGCCGGTCGGAAGCATGGAAAGCGCCTGGCACAGCTCGCTCCAGGTCATCTGGTCGGCCCCGCTGGCGGCCTTCAGTTCCATGAAGCCCTGGGTTCGCAGCATCTCGGCCCATTCGTCCTCCCTCTTCCTTCCGGACTCTTGCAGAACAGGGTCCAGTGAGGCGCGCAGCGTGGGGAAGAACGGCAGGTCCATGGCCACCTCCTTCTCGTTCAGGCCGAGCTTGAAGCGGCGCAGGCAGGAGTCTCTCTGAATGAACTCGCCTATGTCATTGACGAAGATATGGGGCGTGCCATCCATCAACCCCTGGAAGACCAGGGCGAATATTACACGTTTGCGCTGGATAGCATGCGATCAGTAAATCATCCCATGGATGTCCCGAGAACAAGGCGAAGCAACATCTGGATGAGGTTTCGTTCTAGTATGTCCGCCATGCCGTTGCATAGATAAAGCCCATGATGACGAGGCAGGGCCCGATCACGATGCTGATCAATAGCATCGTCCAGAACAGACTAGATAAACTTCCAGTCGAAACACCAAAGATCATCATCAGAACGAATGCGACCAGATCGATCAATATAGCATATCTGGCATATTCCTTGATGGATGTGTCCATCCCGCTTTCCCCCGGTCATCAGACCTCTCCTGAGGGATAAAACATGCGTCGTCTATGAAGAAGCAGATAATCACGGAAAGAAAATCCATTGAGGACGAGCTCGCCCTCGACCGATGCATAGATTTATATTCTCAGTAACCAAAGTAATTCACGGGATGCACTATGCCTAGCACTTTGGTAAAGGACGCTTTAGGGAGCAATGGCAGCCCTGGCATCCCTCCGTCTCAGCCGGCGGGAGGATCCCAGGTGGACGATGAGATCAAGCGGTTCGCTGACCAGGTGGCCGTGTCCATCAAGGTCATCGGCTGCGGGGGCGGTGGATGCAACACCGTGAACCGCTGCGTGGACGCCGGGATCGCCGGGGCGGAACTATGCGCCATCAACACCGACGCAAAACATCTTTTGACGATCAAATCACCCACTCGCATCCTGATCGGCAGGAACCAGACCCGGGGCATGGGGGCCGGGGCCATACCCCGCATAGGGGAGCAGGCCGCCATGGAGAACGCCCGGGAGATCAGGCAATGTCTCACCGGGGCGAGCATGGTGTTCGTAACTGCCGGAATGGGGGGCGGCACGGGCACCGGCTCGGCCCATTACGTGGCCGAGATCGCCAAGAAGCAGCTGATGGCGCTGACCATCGGCGTCGTCACGATGCCGTTCAAGGCGGAGGGAACCATCCGCATGGAGAATGCGCTCACCGGGCTGAAGCAGCTCAGGAACGTCTGCGACACGACCATAGTCATCAGCAACGACAAGCTGCTGGAGCTGGTGCCGAAGCTGCCGGTCGAGGCGGCCTTCAAGGTCGCCGACGAGGTGCTGATGCAGACCATCAAGGGGCTCACCGAGATCATCACCAAGCCCGGACTGGTCAATCTCGACTACTCTGACATCAAGACCATCATGGACGAGGGAGGGGTGGCCTTCGTGGGCATGGGCGAATCGGCCGAGGAGGGCGACAGGGTGGACCTGGCCGTCAACGAGGCGTTGCATTCGCCGCTGCTGGGGGACATTGACATGAGCGGCTCCAGAGGGGTCCTGATCCGCGTCACCGGCGGACCGGACATGACCGTCGGAGAGGCCCAGAAGGCCGCGGCCATCGTGTCGAAGGCCGTCAACCAGAAGGCCCGCATCATCTGGGGCTGCAGCATCGAGCCGGAGATGGAGAAGACCATCAAGGTGCTGCTCATCATGACCGGGGCGCGGTCGTCCTCGATGTTGGCCGGTGAGAAGCAAACGCTGTTCGCCTGACGATAACGACTCCCCAATGCGATCTGCGGATCTGGATTTTTTACAGGTCCGCCATTTTTTAATAAGTGGCCGAGGTGCGGAACTTCAGCTCCATGTAGAGCCAGGAGAAGACACAGATGGCCATGCTGGTGGCCAACATGTCGTAGGCGATGTCCATCGGGGTGGAATGGTAAAGTGTGATCAGGACGAACTGCACCACCGTCAGCGCGATGAGCACGGAGATGTACTGCCGGCGGTTCGTGGCCAATCCATAGTTCATGAACAAGCTGGCCAGTCCGAAGAACATCATCGAGACGCCGAGTATCTGCAGCGGGCCGGCGGCGTCGGCATACTTGTTGCTGGTGAGCAATGTGAGCACGAAGTTCGGCGCGAGCAGAAAGACCAATGCCGCCACGCCGGTAAGGCCCAGACAGTACAGTATGGAACGCCGCATGATTCGAACCGTATCTTCCCTCTTCGTATGCGCCTCGCTGATCTTGGGGAACATGACCGTCCCGATGGCACCAGGAAGCACGAGGATGATCTTGCCCAGGGTGGAGGCGGTAGAATAGATACCCGCCTGGGTCTTGTCCAGGTAGTGGTTGGCCAGGAAGATGTCCACATTGGTCAGGATGGCGTAGCAGACGACCGCCGCCGTCACTGGGATCAGATATACCAGGATCGACGTGGAATCGCTCTTTTCGATCGGCTCTCCCTTCTTGGAAAGATAATCGCGAACCCCGAGGATGACGACCATCAACCCCCAGCTCATCCCGATGACCACGCCTCCCATGGCCCCGGCGACCCCGAAACCCGCCACGACCAACAAGATACCGAACAGCAGCTTTCCCACCGGCCACAGCGTGTTCAGCGATAGGATGTTGAAGCGCTGCAGCCCCTGCCCGGTACCGAAACCGACCGCCGTCATCATGTAGACGATGATGCCGACCATCATGACGTACAGCGGCAGATCGGAGGTGAGGGAAAGGTAGTCGACGATCCAAGGCGTCATGAGGAACAGGACCAGGACCATGACCCCGCTGATGGCCAGGGATATCCACATGGACCTTCTCATCAGCCAGGAGATCTGCGCCTTCCTCCCTTCGGCCACGAACTTGGACGTGTACCGAAGCAACATGGTGGCGACCGTCTGGTTCGGCACGGAAACGATGTAGAACAGTGAAAGGACCGCAGCCAACTCGGAGTAATGCTCCACCGTCAGCGAGTTCATCATGAAGACCTGGTAGATGTAATTGCAGGCCCCCCCGATGACCGTGACCATGAAGAGTATGAGCGCCGGCTTGGCGAAGCTGTGGAACCTCTCGCTAGAGGACAACGGAGGGTCATCCATCAAAGCGATTATAAATTTTTCAATGTCGAGAATAATTTTTAGAGCCGTGGCCTGGGAGCGAAAAAAAACTCACCCAAAAATATTTCTGCCTCGCTCCGGATGACTAGCTGGGGGGATAGGAGATGCGCAAGTGGAGTTGGCGGCCTGCCAACGTCATCCTGGTCGTGATCCTCGTGGTCTCGCTGATAGCTTGCGCCTTCCTCGCTTCGCACCAGATAACCACCGGGGGCATCCAGGCCAAGTACACCTTCTCCGACGCGGAGGTGGGCACGACGGATGACAACACCTACCGGGTACTGGCCGCGGACGATAACGGCACGGTCTACATCAGCGAGGCGCTGGCCACATGGGTGCCGCCTGCACAGAGGGCCTGCCTCATCTCCCTGGACGTGAACGGGGATGCCCGATGGAGGATCGGCACCAATGTCATGCTGCAGGAGCTGACCATAGGGTGCGACGGCAATCTGTACTGCGTGGACCTGACGAACTCATCTGACTGGCAGTCAGAGACCTTGGTGTTCAACAACCTGACCGCGTACGATGTCCATGGCCATAGATTGTGGAACTACATTTCGAACGGCTCATTGTCCATCTGGGGCGTCTTCCCCGACGGCACCATGATCGTGGAAAGGAACGGCTCAATGCTCATGGGGATAAGGAACGGGACGGTCCTTTGGGAGAGAGGCCTGGTCGATTATCCATTCACATTCCTGGACCATTCCGTGTTCCTCAATGACACCATGGTCGTGCTGTCCTACGATGACGACCAGAGCAGCGCCCTCGCCCTGAACGAGGACGGCGAGGTGGTATGGTCCGTGCCGCTCGGCTCCAGGCCATATTTCGTCTCGTCCATGTGCGGCAACATAACCTATGAGATGTTCGAGGAATGGAGCGGGAGCACGGCGGTCACATGCGTCGTGGCATTGAACATCACCGACGGTTCGCTGCTATGGGAGACGATACTGGACCAACATGAGGCCATGCAGCCGGGCCTCAATTACACCGGCAGCGTGGCCTATGTCGATGGCAAGGGCGTGGTCTACGCCCATCATAACGGCACACTGTACGCACTGGCCTCGAACGGGGAGCTGCTGTGGAAGAAGGTGTCCGTGCAGACCCCGAGGGCGGCGTTCGAAACGGGCGGCGTTCTGGTCGGGAACGAGACCATACTGAAGAGGATCGATCCGGAAGGGAATGTGATCTGGCAGTACGTCTCCGAGAGGCCGCTCCCGGACCAGTCCATAGCGGTCGGCAAGGACGTCGTTTACGTGGCCGGGGGGAACAAGATGATGGCATTGTCGCAGTTCACGATCTCCGGCGACATCAGCCTCATCCTGGTCATCATCTCGTTCGACATCCTGGCCATCATCTCATATATCATCTGGCACAAACCGGTAAAAACGTAAATATGCTGCAACCGATTCGTTCGCCGGGCAGCTGTCAATGCACGTGGTTATTCTGGTCAGGACCTTTCCTCACGAGATCAGGAACGGTTTCGATGCATATGCTGGCAGCCTGATCAAGGAGTACCAGAAGGAAGGTCTGGACTTCGAGGTGAGGACGGCCAAGGACGAGAGGTTCGTGGACGACCCCAAGCTCTCCCCGATCTTCTACGACCTCATCTACCCCATGCTGGGGATGCTGAGGAGGAGGAAGGACCGGCCGGTCTTCCACGCCATCTCTGAGTCGCAGGGGCTGGTCTTTCCATTCGTCCAAGGAAAGAAGGTGGTCACGGTCCATCACATCAATCCGCTGCATCTGAAGCTGCGGGACCTCTACCGGCCGAGCACCTGGTACGCTCTGTTCTGGCGCTACTGCACGGACGTGGCCATAGCCCATGCCGACCAGGTCATCTGCATCTCCGAGCAGACGAAGAAAGAATTGATTGATTTATATAAAATAGAAGAAGATAAAATATCCGTCGTCTCCCAGGCCGTGGCCGACAAGTTCGTGGAGATGCCATCGCTGCGCAAGGGAAGGGTGGTCGGCTACATCGGCCCCTTCACTACCAGGAAGAACATCCCAGCGCTGTTCCAGGCGTTCAAGCGGCTTCATGCCATGGAGGACATGAGGGACGTCCGGTTGAAGATCTGCGGCAGCGGCCCCAGCGGGTCGGTAGAGGAGGGCATGGCCGATCCGGAGCTCGCAGGGAGCATCGATTTCCGGGGAGAGGTATCGGAGCAGAGGATCGTGGCGGAATACAACGAGCTGGCGGCGCTCCTGTATCCATCGATGCACGAGGGGTTCGGACTGGGCATATTGGAGGCGCAGCGGTGCGGCGTGCCGGTGTTCATACTGCGGGATGCGAAGATACCGGCGGAGGTCGCCAAGCATGCCATCAGATGCGATTCACCGGACGATATGGCCGTCAAGGTCGCCTTGCTGTTGAGAGGTCATCTTCCTTACGACAGGAAGGCCGCCATGGACCACGCCAGCACATTCTCGGAAAGCGCCAGGGCGAAACGCACGATCGCCATCTATGAGAGCGTCGATAAGGGCCCGTAGGCACGATTCTGGAAAAGCGCCTACTGCCTGCGCACCTGATCGTAGCACTTCAGGTACTCCTCTGCCACCTGGTCCCAGGTGATCATCTTGTTGCTGAACGGGCCGATCTTGATCGAACCAGCGTTGTCGAAAACATAGGCCAGCCGCCCGGCCAGCTCATCATCGTCGATGGGGTATTCGATCCCGAAGCAACCCGGCTCGACGGTGAACTCCGTCAGCGCCGCGGCCTTGGTGACGATGCAGGGCGTGCCGCAGGTGAGCGCCTCGGCCACCACCAGGCCGTACGCCTCGGCCGAGGACAGCAGCACCAGCACTGTGGCCGTCCGATACTCCGCGTTCAGCTGGTCCTCCGAGATCCTGCCCACCCAGACCACGTCCTTCTCCAGACCCAGGGACGATGCGATGCCTTCCAGCCTCTGCCGGTCCGGGCCGTCCCCCACGATGCGGAACTCCGTTCTCCTGCCCATCTGCTTCAGCTTCGCCATGGCCGCCAGGACATGGTCCAGTCCCTTGTAATCGACCAGCCGTCCCACGTACAGGATGACGTCCTTGCGCCTCTGCACGTCCAGCGCCTGGTACCCTTTGCCGCCGTTGGGGATGATGGCGTACTTCTCCTCCGCTACGGTGAAGTCCCTTCCCACCAGCGAGCGTTCGTAGTCGGAGACGCACACCACCTTGCCGCTCCAGTCATAGATGCGCTTGCCCGCCACGCGGTAGGCCTTGAACAGCACGTCCCTTCCCGGCGTGTGGCCCTTGCCATGGTAGTGAGTGGTGAAGACGAAGGGGATGTGGTGCATGCGGCAGAACAGCGCCGCCTCGAAAGCGATCAATGTGTGGTAGCCGTGCACATGCACGATGTCGAAGTTCTCGGCCACATCGGCCGACATGAGGAAGGACCATACCTCGGGGTGAAAGCCGCTCTCGCCCCAGACCCCGCGTTTAAAACGGACCACTCTGACCCCGTTGATGACCTCGTCCGCGGTGCGCTCGTCATCCAGGGCGAGGACGGTGACCTCGTGGCCCAACGCCACGTACCGCTCCGAGAGTGTCCTGACCAGAGTCTCCACTCCGCCGATGCGCGGATGGTAGTACTTGTTGACCATCAGGACCCTCAGCTCGCCCGCCTCCTCCTTCATGGACCGGCGCTTGGATATTTCTACATTTGGAACGCCATGAACGATGCCAGGCGTGAGCGTATGATTTGAAATAACCCCGGCTCAATTGTCTATCACCATGGACCCCGGTGCGGCCGAGGTCTCAAAGGTGGTCATTATGGCATTTCAGAACACGCTCACTTGGAAGAACATGGTCCACGACGGCCAGGAGAACATGTACCACATCCGCTACGAGAGCGAGGTGGGCATCTTCGAGAAGGAGATGGCCGCAGGACCGAAGAGATATCCCATCATCCTCGGAGGACAGAGGCTGGAGGCCAGGTCCCACTTCGATGACATCTCGCCCATCGATGCATCGATGATCGTCGGCAAGTTCCCAAGCGCCACCAAGGAGGATGTGGACCGGGCCGTCGAGGCAGCACAGGGAGCGTTCAACTCCTGGTCACATACCGATCATCTGACCAGGGCGAAGATATTCGAGAGGGCCGCGGACCTGATGGACGAGGAGCGGTTCCGCTTCTCCGCCGCGCTCACCTTCGACAACGGCAAGGACAGGGACGAGGCCATCGCCGAGACGGACGAGGCCATCGACTTCATCCGCTGGTACGTGGACGCCATGCGGCGCAACAACGGATACGAGCAGGACATGCACCGGCCTTACGAGGACGAGAGGCCCAAGAGCCTCATGCGGCCGTACGGCGTATGGGCCGTGGTATGCCCGTTCAACTTCCCCCTGGCCATCAGTTGCGGCATGATGAGCGGGGCGATGATCACCGGTAACACCGTGGTGGCGAAGCCCTCCTCCCCCGCGCCGCTTCCAGTGTACTTGCTGTACGATGTCCTCGAACGCGCTGGCCTTCCGGGCGGGGTCATGAACGTCGTTTCCGGCTCCGGGGCAGAGGTCGGGGACCATCTGGTGCAGCATCCCGGCATCTCCGGGACGGTCTTCACCGGCAGCAAGGATGTCGGCTATGACATCATCAGAAAATCATTGAAGAAATATCCCACCCCGGTCATCGCGGAGATGGGCGGTAAGAACGCTGCGCTGGTCATGGCCAGCGCCGATCAGGTGAAGGCGGCGAAGGGCATCATCCAGTCGGCCTTCTCGTTCTCCGGGCAGAAGTGCTCCGCCTGCTCCCGCGTGTATGTTCACGAATCGATCTACGACCCGTTCATGAAAGAGCTGGTCAAGCGCACCGAGGCGCTGGTCGTGGGCGATCCAAGAAAGAAGGGAACGTTCGTCGGGCCGGTCATCCATGCCAAAGCGGTGCAGGACTATGAGCGGTATGTGGAGATGGCCAGGAAGGACGGGAAGGTGCTGACGGGCGGTAAGATCGTCAAGCCAGAGGGCGTCGACGGCAAGCTGTACGCGGCCCCGACCATCGTTGGGGGGCTGCCAGACGACCACTTCCTCGTCATGAACGAGCTGTTCGTCCCGATCCTCTGCGTCTTGAAGTGCCGCTCCGTCGAGGATGCGGTGCGCAAGTCCAATTCGGTCGACTTCGGCCTAACCTCTGGCATATTCACCAAGGAGCAGCAGGAGCTGCAGTACTACTTCGACAACATCGAGGCGGGGGTGTGCTACGCGAACAGGGCCAGGGGTGCTACGACCGGAGCCATGGTCGGAGGCCAGCCGTTCGGCGGATGGAAGGCGTCCGGAAGCACCGGCAAAGGAACTGGGACCGACCTATACCTGACACAGTTCATGAGACAGCAGGCGAGGACCATCGGGATGTGACCTTCCCATTTTCCCTGTAATTAACCTGTTCGAGCCAAGGAGCTCGTTCGCCATTTGTGATTTCTGGGTATAAAACGATATATACCGAACTCGGCCGTGATTGAAAAGATAGAATGGCGTTCGAGGAATGGTAAGCAATGTGGACAGAGATCCTTCTCACGATCTACCTCATCTTCATTGTCCTCTGCCTGGGCGTGTTCATCGCCTTGCTCGGGCGCCGTCCCCTTCGAGTGAAATCAGGCCTGATCATGTTGCCGGCCTGCGCCGCATTATCGGCCGGAGGGATCCTCCAGATATTTTTCTACGACCTACAGAGCCTCCAGCTGCTGTACTATTTCACCACCTTCATGTTCCTCGTGCTGTTCTCCAGCTTCCTGTTCTTCGCGGTGGAGTTCACGGGCTGGCTGGACCCGAAGAAGAGACGAAACATCATCCTGCTCTCGGCGGTACCAATTTTCACTGCGGTCGTAGAGCTGACCGACCCATGGCTCCACCTATACAACAGCTCCTATGTGCTGGACACTGTTCCTGGATACGAGGTCCCCTATCTCAAATATGAACCGACCATCTTCAACTGGTTCTTCACCATATTCTGCTTCGTTATCGGGATCTTCTTCATCATCATGCTGGCCCAGAGATTGAGGAAATATTACGACAGGGCCATCTTCTACGTGTTCGTGGTGGGCGCCATCTTTGCATATGCCCTCAACACCGCCGCGCTCTTCCTCGACGAGCTTAAAATTCTGCCGCTGGACGGCCTCACGGTCACCATCGTGGCCCTGTTTTTCTACATCGCCGCATTGGTCTTCGGCATGTTCGATCTCGCCCCCATGGCAAGGAAGGAGATGCTGGATGTCATGCAGGACGGCATCTTCATCATGGATGCGAAGGGTGTGCTGAGCGATGCGAACAAATCGGGTCTGGAATTGATCGATGCCGAGCTGGAGGACATCATCGGGCAGCCCATCGATCTCATCGCTCTGAAGTACCCCGAGGTCACGGAACTGATGAAGCAGGACGGCTCCTATCCATCGATCCAGGTCGATAGCAAAGGACGTTTCTTCGAGGCCAGGCTGCTGCCGTTCGACTATGGTCGGATCAAGCACATTGGACACATGTTGGTGCTCCACGACATCACCGAACGCAAGGAGGCCGAGCTGACCAAGCATGAGGCTGAGACGAAGATGCGGCTGGCCGAGAGCGACAGGAGATATCGCGCCCTCATCAACAATCAGACGGAGGCCATAATCACCTTCGACCTGGACGGACGGATAACCTTCGGCAATCCGGTCTACGAGCGCTGGATGGAGAGGCTGGGAAAGGACATTTCGGGAATGGCCGTCAAGAACATCCTAACTCCTGAGGATGCCACGGCGTTGATGGCGCTCATCCACCGGGCCACTCCGACCGACCCTGAGTTCCAGTTCGAACATACCATCATCATAACCCCAGATGAGGAAGGGTGGATACACTGGAACGGTAAGGCCATTTTCGATCCAGAAGGCCATCTGGTCGAGGTGCAGGCGGCCGGCATGGACATCACCGAGAAAAAGCGCAGCGAGGCGGAGTACCGCGCCATCGTGGAAAGCCAGAAGGAGATGATCCTGCGCCGCAATAGCGAGGGGAAGATAACGTTCGCCAATCAGGCCTATTCCAGCTACTTCCAGAAGCCCTTCTCGGAGCTGGTCGGCACTAAGTACATACCTCCCTCCGACGAGGACGATCTGGCGGTCATGCGGGCGGCCATCTCATCGCTCACTCCGGAACAGCCCGACCGTGACTACATTTTGATGAAGGTGTTCATGAAGAACGACGTGACCCGCTGGACCGAATGGAAGGTCCGTGGCATCTTCGATTCCCTGGGGAGGATGGTGGAATACCAGATGGTGGGTTACGATATCACGGACCGTCTGAAGATGGAGCAGGAGCTCGTGAAGACCCAGAAGCTCGAGTCGATCGGGCTTCTGGCAGGCGGCATCGCCCACGATTTCAACAATCTTCTCACCTCCATCGTAAGCAACATAGAGGTCGCCGCGAAGGAGATGCCGCTGGGGGAAAGACCAAGAAGAAGGCTCGATGACGCCGTCCGTTCGGCCATGAGCGCCAAGAGGCTCACCCAGCAGCTGCTTACATTCTCCAAGGGAGGCAAGCCGGTGAAGGAGTATGTCGACGTGGAGACCTTGATCAAGACCAACGTCGAGTTCACCCTGACCGGCACGAACGTCGTCGCGGACTATTCCTTTGAGGACGGCATCCCGCCCATTCTCGCAGATCCCTTCCAGATAGGCCAGGTGATCAACAATCTAGTGATAAACGCGGTCCAGGCCATGCCCGAGGGGGGAAGGGTCCGCATCGATGCGTCAAACTTCGAGGTAGACCAGGAGTCCAATCTCCCCTTCGAGGAGGACTGCTACGTCAAGATCTCGATCATCGACCAGGGGGTAGGAATTCCCTCGATGAACCTGACCAAGATATTCGATCCTTTCTTCACGACCAAGGATAAGGGTTCGGGGCTGGGCCTGTCCACAGTGCAATCCATAGTCAAGAACCATCGCGGCTACATCGATGTGGATTCGACGGCCGGTGTCGGTTCGACCTTCACATTGTTCCTTCCCAGCGAGAGGACTGCTAAGTTGCAGGTGGGCCCATCGTCCGAGCGCGCTAGCTCGTTCCTGCCTGCTCTGCATATCCTGATAATGGATGACGACGAGTCGATCTTGGACGTCCTATCGACCATACTCGTGGAGATGGGGCATACTGTCGACCAGGCGCACAATGGGGAGCAGGCCATCCCGATGGTGCGCCAGAACCGAACGCTCGGCCAGACCTACGACCTTTACATCATGGACCTCACCATAAAGGGAGGGATGGGCGGAAAGGAGGCCATCAAGCACATCTTGGAGCTGGGCCCAAGTGCCAAGGCCATCGTTTCCAGCGGCTACTCCAACGATCCGGTCATGGCGGAACCGCTTGCCTACGGGTTCATCGGCGTGCTGCAGAAACCGTACACCATGAACGACCTGGTGGAAAAGATGACGGCGATCCTGAAGAAGGATTAGACCGGCACGATGAGCACGTGCACATTTCCCTTCCGCAGCACCTCATCCGATACCGACCCCAGGGTCATCGAATGGAACAGCCCTTTGCCGACATTGCCCATGACTATGAGGGTCGAATTGAACTCCCGGGCCGCCTCCATGATGTTGTAAGCCGCCGTCCCATAGTGCAGGTGGGTGTCGATGCTGCAGATGCCATCGTGCGAGTCCTTCCACTTGCCCAGGTCCTTCTTGACGTCCTGGAACTTGCGGTCGTCCTCCACGCTGAACTTGTTGCTCGGGACGACATGGAACAGCACGGCCTTCTTGCAGCCACAGGTGTCCATCTCCTTGAACACGTTCATGATGCCTTTCGTGCATGGCCCGAGATCTAGTGACACGAGCACACTGTCCATGAGCATCGGACACGTTGGACGGTCCGTGGCGAACTTGCCTACGAGCACCGGCACCTTCGCGTTCCTGACCACGTCCAGCGATACCGAGCCGACCATCAGCTCCTTGGCCTTAGTCTTGCCGGAGGAGGCCATGACCAGCATGGTAGCCTTCTCCCTCTTCGCCACCTTCAGTATGGTGGCCGAGGGCTTTCCCTTCTCGATCAACACCCTCGCTCCAGAGGCCTCGGTGGAGCACTGCTGTGCCAGTGAGTCCAACTTTTCCCTCTGGTCGACTGTCACGTCATCGCCAGAGACGAACAAAATGATGGCCTCCTTCATCCCATAATCGTGGAACTTGCTGACGCAGGAGACCTGATTGGCCGACACCTCACTGAGGTCAACTGGTACCAAGACCTTATCGAACAGCATCGATTGTTATTAGGAAGACATAGTTTTTAAAATCTCGCCCGAGCGGACAAAAAATCCATGGTTGGACAAGACAGAACGGAAGAAAAAAAAGTTTACGGGATGGAAGGCTATCCGGGGGGAGGAAAGGACCTTCGTCCCTTAGGTCATCGTAATTTCTTACCGGACCAGTGCCGGTTCCATGAACAGGTTCATGTCCATGTCGTAGGAGGTGTCGGTCATCGTGCCGTCGACCATCTCTATCCTGGCGCGCAGCTTGTTGCGCTCCACGCTGATCTGGGCGTTCTTGACCTTGGACTTGTACAAGGAGATGCGCTTCCCGGCCTGGGTCAGGCGGCGCTCCACACAGTTGATCATTCCAGCCTGCTCGAGCAGCTTGATCTTGCGGTAGCACGCAGCGATTGGGATGCCCAACTTTTCGCTGAGCTCGAAGGCCGTCTTGGGCTTACCCATGGTAGCCAAGATGATCTTCGCCGAGTATTCCTCAGTGATCAGCTGTGATGTCTCAAGAGCTTGCATTTCTTACTCCTCGAAATGACTAATTTCCTTGGATTCTATATAAACGAAACTAGCTCAGAATCAATTTTGATTTGATTAAAAATGATGAGCCAGATGTATCATCTCACATGCCGTTTACTGTTATCAGCATCAATAAACGCCTAACGTTTCTCACCTTTGATTCTTGATATTAGGAAAAAAAGGTAGGGGCGAAATCCCGTTCTTCATCACGGCCGCTTAGGTTCCGGTAATGAAAACCTTGTTTACAGATAATGTTCGAAAAAGGGCATAGATTAATGTGCCAGGGCGGGGAATTGAGGCGCGTGAGGTCCAAGCTGGTTTTCCCCGGGGCGCGCATCACTAGCGACCAGTGCCTATGGATGGAGCAGGATTCCACCATAGTCATAGCAGACCTTCACATCGGCCTGGAGAGCGCGCTGGAGGCGGATGGCGTTCACATCCCCCGCATCCAGACGGAGAGCATGAAGGAATCATTACTACGCATTTTGGACCGATACCAGCCGGAGAGGGTCATCATCCTGGGCGATCTGAAGCACGAGTTCTCCCGGAACGTCGGGCAGGAACTGGCCGAGGTCACCAGCGTCCTCTCGCTGCTCAAGCAGAGCGCCGAGGTGAGCGTGGCGAAAGGGAACCATGACAATTACCTGTCGGCCATCGCCTTCCGACTGGGCATCGATGTGCAGGACAGCTTCCGCATCGGGGGGATCAGCATGATGCACGGCCATCTGGATTCCGACGAGAGGCCGCTGGTCATAGGGCATGAGCATCCCTCCGTGAGGGTGTTCGACGAGGTCGGCGCATATCTCAAGCTGCCCTGCTTCCTGCACCTGGAGGAGGAGAGGATACTCGTCCTGCCGGCATTCTCGCCGCTGGCCTCAGGCACCGATTTCACCATGAAGCTGGAGGACAAGGCCATGTCCCCGGTGCTGGCCAAGGCGGATATCACATCGGCCAAGGTCTATGCCTGCACGGAGATCGGATTGATGCCGCTGGGACCGCTGTCCGCCCTGGGCCGACCGAAGCCCCATTGGCTCTAGGTGGACCAGCCCACGACCCAGCCGTCGATCTCGTTCTGGAAGCTGGTCGGCTCCAATAGCCAGTTTCCGTTGCAGTGGACCATGATCAGGTACGTGTCGGAGATGTACTGCACCTTGCTCCACGAATAGCTCTCCGTGATGTTCACGGACAGCACGACCCAGCTGTCGAAGGTCACGTTGAAGCCATAGGCCAGCGAGTCCAGGCCGTCCTGGATGACCGTTCTGGTAGAGTCGGAGATGCTCGCCGTGACGTCCTGCACCGAGGCCACCCCGACCGACGCGTTCGTCTCCTGCGCCTCCAGCTCCACGATGTACCACTCCTGGAACGTGGTGTTGGCCAGGGCGGCGGTGGTGTACTTCATGGCAGATTGGTAGTTGCCTTTATCGAACTCCGAAAAGAACGACCTGATGGACGATTCAGGCGTGTTGACCCGGCCGAAACCGGTCAATGCCACCGCGGCCACGATGATGACGATCACCGCCAGCGCGACAATGGCGATCTTGCTGCCCTTGCTCATCAATGTGATACCCTCACTCGGCGTTCGTAGCTACGATGCGCCGGCGACAACTCGACGGCGGCACCGCTATTAATTGCTTGACATGGACCGTTAGGTCTTCGTCCTCCGCTTCCGCTCCAACACCTTCGTGCCGTGGTGGAACCTCTCCATGCCGACCGCATAGGTATGGACCTCCAGCTGCTGCCCTGGCGTGGGGTACCCCGACCTCATGTAGATGCAATGCACCGGACAGACATCGACGCACACCCGGCACTGGATGCACCTCGGTATGACGATGGTCTGGGACTTGCCCTCCTTGTCAGTGGTGATGGCCTTCCCGGGGCAGTTCTTCTCGCACAGCCGGCAGAAGATGCACGCTTCCATGTCCCATTCCACATGCCCCCGGCTGTTCTCCGGAATGTTCGTGCTCTCGTATGGATAACGCACCGTGTAGGGCTTGGAGAAGAGGTTCTTCAGCGAGGAACGGATCATCGACATCATATCACCGGTCCGTGCAGCAGATGCATGGGTCGACCGACACCGTTATGCACGGCACGTCCGCCACCCTGCATCCCCTGATCATGGCGTTCACAGCGGGAATGTTCACCAGCGCCGGCGTGCGCAGCTTGATGCGGTCCAGCTGCACCTCGTTCTTGCCCCGCACCCAGTACATCAGCTCACCGCGGGGTGCCTCCACACGGCCGTATCCTTCCTTGGCCGGCGGATTGCCCTTGAACTTCGTCTGCACCTCGCCCTCCTTCATAAGATTGAGCGCCTGGCGGATTAGGTCCAGTGATTGGATGACCTCGTCCATGCGCACCATGGTGCGGGCGTAGCAGTCGCCCTCCTGGTAGACGATCGGCTTGAAATCGACCCCATCCAGACCGTATCCGGAGAAGCCGTGCGAGCGAACGTCGTCCTCCAGTCCGCTGCCCCTAATGGTCGGCCCGACCGCGCACCAGTCGAGCGCATCCTCCTTCGTCAGTCTGCCGACCCCGATCAGCCTCTTACGCATGGTCGGGTCCTTGCGCACGATCGCCTGCAGGTCGAGAAGCTTCGGCTCGAGACGGTCCACGGTCAGGGCGATGTCCTTCAACTGGTCCGGGGTCACGTCCTTCCTCAGCCCGCCGATGGTGTTCATGGAATAGTGCACCCTGCCTCCAGACACCCGGTTCACCAGCATCATGAACTCCTCCCTCTCCCGGAAGAACTGCATGAACAGGTTCTCGTAACCGATGGTCTCGGCCATGTGGCCGAGCGCCAGCAGATGGCTGGTCAGCCTCTGGCATTCCATCATGATTATGCGCACGAACTTGGCCCGGTCCGGCACCACCAGGCCATACAGGTCCTCCATGGCCTGGCAGTAGGCCGAGGCATGATGGTAGGAGCAGATGCCGCAGACCCTCTCGCACAGGTACTGGGAGCGCTTGAAGTCCTGGGCCAGCGCATGCTCCATGCCCCGGTGGTTGTAGCCGAAGGACATCTCCGCCCCGACCACCGTCTCCTCCTCCACCTTCAATTTCAGATGGAACGGCTCCAGGAACGCCGCGTGCTGCGGCCCGACCGGCACGATGGCGGTCCTAACCATCCTTGCCCACCTCCTTCCTCGGCAGGCGCAAGGGCGCCTTGGGGCTGGCCTCATCCAGCAGGAACAGGCCATCCACTCCCTTGAACCGCACCCCGAACATCTCCGCCGCCTCCTTCTCCATGTACAATGCTCCGGAGTAGAGCGAGGAGATCGATTCCAGCTCCTCCCCGTCCTGGAAGACGCAGCGGAGGTCCTTGATTCCGTGCCCGTCCTGGAACACGTACACGAGGTCGAAGCTGCCGTCCCGCCGATCGGCCACCATCACATCGATCAGGCGCGGCCTGGGGCTCATCCTTTCAAGTTCGTTCTTCATGCCCTCGTTCGGTGCTGTCATTGTCCGCTCACCTTCTTCCTCCACAGCTCGATGCCCTGCACCACCGCGTCCATGATCGCCTCGGGGCGGCAGGAGCATCCTGGCACATAGAGGTCGACCGGGACCACCTGGTCGATGCCCCCGCAGACGTTGTAGCAATCGTAGAAGGGCACACCGTTCGAGGCGCAGTCCCCGCAGGCGATGACCACCTTCGGTTCCGGCGTCTGCTCGTAGAGCGCCTTCAGACGAGGCGCGGCCTTCAGACTGACCGGGCCGGTGATGAGCAGCACGTCGGCATGCTTGGGGTTCGCCTTGTTCACCATGCCGAACCTTTCCACGTCATAGCGGGGGGTAAGCAGTGCCCACACCTCCAGGTCGCAGCCGTTGCACGAGCCAGTGTCGAAATGCAGTATCCATGGCGACCTGACCGCCGCATCGCTTCTCATAATGCCGCCTCCACGATTATCGCCAGCACGTTCACGGCTATCAACCCCAGACCGAAGGTCAAGGCATACTTCACCATCTGCTCCCGGGTGAGGCGAGCGGTGGAGTTGTCCAGCAGCACCGTCACGAACAGGAAGAGGAAGGCCAGCAAGCTCTTACCTACGATCGACACATAGACGTTCTGGTCCCAGAAGAACAATGACAGGAATCCGAAGACCAGCGCCAGCTCGAACCAGTTGGCCAGCTTGAGCAGGCCGTAGTAAGGTCCGGCGAACTCCACATAGACACCGGACACGATCTCCTGATGGGCCGTGGCCAGGTCGAAGGGCGATTTCTGCATCTTGATCGCCAGCACGGGAACGAAGGTGATGATGACCAGCGGCAGGAGGAAGAGCATGCTCTCGTCCTGCGCATCTGCCATGAACGTGCCGCTCTGCCATCCCAACACCAGCAGCGCCAGGAGCAATATCGGCTCGTACGACAGCATCTGCAGCAGCTCCCGCTGCGCCCCTATCTGGCTGTACGCCGAACGCACGCTGAACGCGCCCAGCGCCAGTGCCAGGCTCCCAGCCCCGCTGACGAAGAAGGCCACCAGCAGATCGCCGCCCAGGGCGAAGACGCACCATGCCGCCATCTGAAGCAGCAGCGCCGCCACCGCGAACGAGACCTGGGTGCGGTTGGTCGACCTGCGGTCCTTGCGGAACAGCTTGGCCAGATCGTAGAACGGCTGCAGCAGAGGCGGTCCGACCCGGTTCTGCATGCGGGCGGTGATGCGGCGGTCGACGCCGAGCAACAGGCCGATGGCCAGCGGACCGAAGGCCAGCAACAATAGTGAAACAACGTCGGTCATGCTATCCCCTCCAGCATCCACGGCACTATCATCAGCACCAGCAGCAGGCCGATGCCGATCA
This sequence comes from Methanomassiliicoccales archaeon PtaU1.Bin124, assembly GCA_002067865.1. Lineage (GTDB taxonomy): Archaea > Thermoplasmatota > Thermoplasmata > Methanomassiliicoccales > UBA472 > MVRC01. The sequence continues at coordinate 29,396 of MVRC01000013.1, forward strand.
GCTCGAACGCCGTCCTGACGTTCGTCTCGGTCCGTTCGGAATAGAGATAGTGGCCGGCGATCTCGATCTGCATCGTCTCACCGCAGGCGTAGGCGGTCGTGGCCTCCTCCGGCCTCCTCACCCATGAGGTGAGCAGAAGGAAGCTGGCCGCGATGACGACAAGCAGGATGTACAGGGGCAGCATGCCGCCCGGCGTCGGTAGTTCCCACCAGGGCGAGTCGAGCGGCAGGATGGACCGGCCCATGAAGGTGAACGTGCCGGAGGTGACGAACATCTGGATGAAAGGCACGGTGAGGACGACCAGCAGGAGACCCATGCCTGCCAGGAACAGCAATGGCATGGCGAAGGTGGGGTCGGTCCTCTCCGGTCTAGGCCCTACGGCCCGATCGACCAGCGTCCGCCCCAGCCATTTGCCGTAATATACAGTCATGGACGCCATGCCGATGACCAACAGGAACGCCACCAGGACCTGCGAGGTTACCGCCTCCAGCAATATCAGCTTCCCTGCGAACACTCCGAAGGGCGGGAGTATCATCAGGAAGACACCGAGGTAGATGGAATAGGCCAGGAACCTTCTGTCCGAGAGCAGGCCCTCCATGTCCTCCACGTCCTGGCTGCCGGAGGTGTGCTTGATCGCCCCGACCGACAGGAAGAGGATGGCCTTTGCCACGGCATGGGACACCAGCAGCAGGAATGCCGCGGTCAGGCCGTAGATCGAGCCGATGCCCAGCGTCATGAATATCAGCCCCAGGGTGCCGATGGTGCTGTACGCCAGCACCCTCTTGGCGTCGCTCTGCCTCAAGGCCATGATGCTCGATGCCAGGAACGTAAGGCCTCCCACCAGAAGGAGCATGGTGGTGAGGGATTCGTTCAGATAGTACCACGGCCAGATGCGCATGAGGAGGTAGACCCCCAAGTTCACCATGGTGGCGGAATGGAGCAGCGCGGACACGGGCGTCGGCGCCACCATAGCGCCCACCAGCCAGGACTGGAAGGGAACCTGGGCCGATTTGGTGAAAGCTGCCACCATCAGCAGCGGCAGCAGGAAGAACGGGATGAGGTCCTGATGGGACATGAGGTAGAACAGGTCGATGTTCGAGGTGATGTCGGCCAAGGCGATCAGCCCCAATAGGAACGCCAAGGCGCCCAGCAGCGTCAAGGCCAGCGCCCTCTCCGCCGCCTTCAGCGCCTTCTCGCTCATGTCGTGCGCGATCAAGGCGAAGGAGCAGAAGGTGGTCGCCTCCCAGAAACAGAACAGCCACAGCATGTTGGAACTGACGACCGCCCCGTTCATGGAGGCGATGAAGAGGAGCATGAGGGCGAAGAAACGCCCCTGGTGGGCGTCATGTTCCATGTACTTCAGGGAGAAGATGCAGATCGCCCCGCCCACCAGGTTCGTGATGAGCAGCATCAGCAGGGAGAGGCGGTCCACCGTCACCCAGTAACCCACATTACCGCCGTGCAACTGGGATTCCAGGAAGAGGCACAGGACGAACGTCAAGAGCGCCATGATCAGGATGGGCCAGTTCTTCCGCCTCAGCCCGATATAGGCGAACGCCAGGGACAGTGCCAGGTCGATCACGAGGATGAGCAGGTTCAGGTCAGGCAGCCCCGCCTCCGGCACATTGAACCTCCATACGTCCTGGAAGAGCATCAGGCCGGCTAGTATGAGGACGAGGGCCCAGAATATCACTACCGTGCCCCAGATGAACGTTCGGGACACGGGCCGGCCCATGCTAGCCAAGCATACCAGCGCCGCCACCGCAGGGACCAATATCAGTCCCAGGACCAACCATCCACCCTCGATCATGCTCCCCTCAGTGTTATTTCAATCGATGGAATATAAAGCCATCACAAAGTCGGTTGGGGAAATGGCAGGGACAATGTTCAATATATCGGACCGCTTAACATGGGGCAGGGGGAGGGTTAGTTGGCAGAATGCATCGTCTGCGGAAGCGTATTGAAGAAGAATCAGAGCAAGTGTCCCGTCTGCGGAGCCTCGCAGACCGAAGATGACGATTATTGACGACGTTCGATATATCCAGGCATACGGCCATATGTGAACAGGACTATAGTAGCGGTATATGGTAGACCTCTATGCAGCATCAACATTAAGTCCGTTAAAAATGACCCAGTAATACTGGTTCGTTAACGAATTTATTTCACGTTTGTGGAAGGATTGTCCGTTTCGCATGCTAACGGTTAGCTTGCATTTTACATCTGGCTCGATAAATACTTTTAACAATCGTATCTGAAATTTGGTCTGGATGTTATATCCATCCACAAAAGGGTTTATAATTCATGATTGTAATTCGAAGCCCAACTCTTTTAGAGTGGATAAAAACCTAGGAGGAAGTAGTAATGGCAACACTGGACCAACTGATTGAGATTGTTGTGAAGGGAAAGGTTAAGGAAGCCAAGGCAATGACCGAGCAGCTCATGGCTGGCGGAATCACTGCCAGGGTTATCATCTTCGAGGGATTGAACAAGGCCATGGAGATCGTCGGTCAGAAGTACGAGAAGAAGGAGTACTTCCTGCCCCAGGTTCTTCTGTCCGCTCAGACCCTCTACCAGTCCCTGGATGTCGCCCTGCCGAAGCTCGACAAGACCGGCATGGCCGCTCAGGGTAAGGTAGTCATCGCAGTCGTCGAAGGCGACGTGCACGACATCGGCAAGAACATCGTGAAGGCCATGCTGACCGGCTCCGGTCTGACCATCATCGACGATGGCCGCGACGTGCCAGTCAAGAAGATCGTGGACGACGCCATCTCTCAGGGCGCCAACATCATCGCGACCTCCACCCTCATGACCCCGACCCTGGCCGGCATGAAGGAAGTCGAGCGCCTGCTGAAGGAGTCCAACAAGAAGGGAGCCATCAAGACCATGGTCGGCGGCGGTGCAGTCTCCAAGGACTTCGCAGCCCAGATCGGTGCTGATGGCTTCGGATACGACGCCAACGAGGCCGTTAAGGTCGCCGCGGCGCTGCTGAAGTAAAAACCCTTCCCTTTATTCCTTTTTTTTATTTTTCTTACTGATCAGTGAATATGATCTCGCCGCATGCTGGTCGAGCGGTCACGATTCTTATTATTCCTACGATATCTATTTATTCCTTGGAATACAATCCTTTTCCAATCCGTTAGGAGGAAGTATTGCATGTCTGAGTTGCAGTATGGGATGAGATACACAGGGGACTTGTTCAAGGATTGGTGGGCGAAGCTGTTCGTCGGTATATTCCTGATCGGCTTCGGTTTCCTCGCCTTTGCCTGGCCGGCGATGGTTCTGTTGACCGCGATCGTGCTCATCGGAGGCCTGTGCCTCATGAGCGGCATCGTCTTCATCATCTACGCCTTAAGTGGACAAGTTGCAGATAGGTACAAGTGGATGTCGATCGCCGAGGGTGTGCTGCTGGTTCTGTTCGCCCTGCTGGCGTTCTTCCTGCCCGATGTGACGGCAATAACGCTGCTCTACATCCTAGGCCTGTTCGCCTTGATCGTCGGACTGTTCCGCCTGGCGGACTTCCTGATGATGCCGAACGAGCTTAGGCCCATGTACGGCAAGACCGCCAGGTCCATGATCCTGATCGGTGCCATATTCTCGGTCCTCATCGGCCTGATCATCCTGCTCTGGCCCTGGCCGAGCATGCTGGCCATCCTGTGGCTGGCCGGTGCCTATGGTATCGTGTTCGGCACCATCATGATCGCGTCTGGCATTGCCAGCATAAAGCAGTGAGCGATCGATCGGTCCGGATCAAACCATTTTCAGTTTTTTACTTATTTCGAGGCCAGCTCCAGCCCTAGACCGCCTGCCGCTGCGACGATGGCGGAGATGTACATCGCCCCGCTCGTGCCCAGGTCGCTGCTGCCGGAAATGACCAGCCCATAGATCGCGAAGACCAGGGAGGAGAGGAACAGGGCCCAGGTGATGGCCATGAGGCCGTACGCCCTCTCGGTCATGAACGGCAGTTCCCTGCCGCGCTCCCTCAGCAATCGGTCCACTATGATCCCGGCAGAGGCCAGGCCGAACACCCACTCGTACGCGCTCGTCAGCTCGACCAGTATCGAATGTCCGAAGTAGTCGGGGAACGACTCTGCCTGGAACGGGCCGAACAGGGGCCAGAACCAGCCCGTCGGGTCGAGGAACATGGTGTCCGCCAGCTGGTGGAGCAAGATGCCCAGGCCTAGCGCCAGCAGCACGTACTTTCCTTTGCCCTTCCACAATACGGCACCGGCGATCATCACGATGCCGAAGAAGAGGAGCGTGTGGGCATACAGCCGCCCGTTGTCCAGCGTGCTCTGCAGCAGGATGTGGCCCAACGGCTTGTCGATGAGGTCAGGCAGCACCGATCCGAGCGCGCAGGCCCAGAAGGTCCAGCGCTGCGATGTGAACTTGTAGAGCAGCAGGCCGAGAACCAGGCCGGTGAACAGGTGGCAGAATATCAGCACGGTCCCGATGAACATCTCTCGCTAGATAACGCTTGGCCCCCACCCTTTCCATTCGATGAAGGGGTGAAACTTACTTATCGGAAAAGGGCGATGTGGGTGGAACCCAATTTATAAGACGTTACCAATATGATTGTAGGAGGGTGGAGCGGCTGAAGATCGACGTGAGGAAGGTGTTGGGCCTTCTGTTGTCCATCGTGGTCATGGGAGAGGGCGCCTTCTTGATATGGTATGCCCGCCCGGCCATCATCGAGGGCATCGGCGGGATACTGGCCCGGACCGTTTCTATGGCAGGCGCGGGGCTGTTCGTCCTCGGCCTCCTGATGTTCCTCTACTGGCTCCTGAAGGACATGTCCTTCGTGAAGGACAGGAAGCTGGTGGCCAAGGTCCTCAACGTTCTCGGCGGCATCGCCTCCGCGGCCCTCGTTGTGATCGGATTATCGGTCACGATGAGCGCCAGGGAGGTGAGCTTCCAGCATGGCTATACGTTCGGCAGGGCGGCCGTGGCCGTCCTCGGCTCCCAGCTGATCCTGGTCTCCTTCCCGGCATTGATCCTTTACATGAAGGGCAGGGAGCCCATCAAGAACCTGGTCACCTTCCTCGGAGGGGTCCTGGGCAGCACTGGGCTCATCGCCTTCGGCGCGATAATCATCGGCGTGGCATCGCCGTTCACCGCCGACTTCATCAAGGATGTCGGCGCAGGCAAGATGACATTGCTCGGCCTGTTCCTCATCATCACCGGCGGCCTGGGCCTGGCCGCATGGATGCTGATCGGCTCGAAGTGGATGGAGGGCAGGAAGCGCCGCATCCTGGACCTGCTCCTGCTGGCCCTGTCCGCGGCCGTGGCCATATTCTCCATATACCTCAGCGGCGCCGCCAGCGATTTCAAGCTGGGCGATTTCTTCGTGGGCAAGAAGGTCTGGATGGTCGGCATCGCGGCCCTGCTGTTCATGATCGATGCTCTGGCCGTATCTGCCTGGCTGGTGAGGGAGAAGGCGCTCAACCGCAGGTTCGCCCTGCAGGTCATCGGCATGCTCAGCGGCATAGTGCTGGCGACCGGCGGCATGGTGGTCTTCGGATTCGCCGGGGATACGACCATACAGGGACTGGGCAAGCTGCCCCACAGCCTGATATTGATGTTCGGAGCTCAGATGGTCCTGCTGGGCGGAATGGGCACCCTGACCTGGGTGCTGAAGGACACCAAGTACTTCAACTTCGGATTCCGCAAGACCGCGCTCGACCTGATGATGCTCATGCTGATGTCGATAGCGGTGGTCGACGGCCTGTGCGCCTTGATGATCGCCGCCCCGACCGAGATCCAGGGGATCGGTGGCATATTGCAGCGCACCATGACGATGTTCGGCGGCGTGGTCGCCGGCCTCGGCCTGCTCTCGCTGGCGACGTGGACCTTCCGGGAGAACCCCGCCATGCCCCGTCTGAAGCGCATCGAGTTCCTAGTGCTGCTGTTCTGGGCCCTGATGACCATTGCAGGCCTGCTGCTTTGAATCCGAAGGAGATTCAGACCACGGCATATATCAATGATAGTTAACGCACATTTATATCAGCCAGCATACAAATATTCCGCTCAAGAATTGAGGAATCCTTTAAGTAAAGGAAATCTAATTAACCGCTTAGAAATTTCTTTAAAGTCTGTTAAAGAACGTTGAGGAGGAAATATACATGGCAAACAAAATGACTCCAAAGGAGCGCGTTATGGCCGCTCTGGAAATGAAGAAGTTGGACAGGCCCCCAGTCATCTGCGCCACCCAGAGCGTGACCGTGGATGTCATGGACGCCGCAAAGATCTACTGGCCCGAGGCTCACACTGACGCTCAGAAGATGTGCGACCTTTCTTGTGCTATCCCGCAGGTGTTGGGATTCGAGTCCGTCAGGTTGCCGTACTGTCTGACCGTCGAGGCCGAGATCATGGGCTGCACCGTGGACCTGGGCAAGCAGGACCGCACCCCCATGCTGAAGAAGCACGCTTTCGAGGCCGACAGCCCGATCAGCCTGCCGAAGGACGTCATCGTTGGCCGCGCCAAGACCGTCGTCGAGGCCGTCAAGCTGTGCAAGAAGAAGGTCGGCGATGAGTACCCGATCGTCGTCGGTACCACCGGACCCGTGACCATCGCTGGCCACCTGGTCGGGACCGAGAACCTGCTGCTCTGGATGATCACCGAGCCCGAGGCGGTCAAGAAGTTCGTCGATGTCTCTGCCAAGCTGGAGCGCGCCTACATCAAGGCCCTGTGCGAGGCTGGCGCCGATGTCATCGTCATGAGCGACCCGTCGTCCTCCACCGACATGCTGTCCGGTGAGCTGTTCGACGAGTACTCCAAGCCCTCGATCAAGGAAGCCTTCGCCGACAAGGGCAAGGCCAAGACCGTGCTGCACATCTGCGGCGACACCACCATCCTGCTGGACCACATGATCGCCACTGGCGCCGACGGTCTGAGCATCGAGGAGAAGGTTTCCCCGGAGAAGGCGGTCGAGCTCGTGAACGGCCGCGCTGCCCTGGTCGGCAACGTCGGTGTCGTGCGCCCGCTGCTGCAGGGAACCCCCGCGGAGTGCCAGGCCGCCGCCGAGCGCTGCGCGAAGGCCGGCTTCAACCTGGTCGCCCCGGGCTGCGGCCTCGCCGCCCGTGTCCCCTTGGCCAACATCCAGGCCTTGGTGAAGGGCGTAAAGGGCTAAGCAAGAATCTCTTAGAGGGGCGGGAGCCCCTCGTCAATCAATTTTTTATCAGAGCACCCTATTATGATAGTTGCCACGCTCGATAGGGGGAATAGGGTTGCGCGCAAAATTGTTCGGTTCATCGATCATCGTCTTGCTCTTGGTCTCAACGCTGGCGGGCGTTCTCATCACCACATCGGATGATGCAGAGGCGCTCACCGATGGCAACCTGGTCTTCGTCGTCGATGGTGGAGGGAACGCGACCATAATCGGTTACAATGGCGCGGGCGGCAGCGTGAACATCCCAAGCACGGTCACGAACGGCACCCAGACATATCCCCTCACCGGCATCGGCACCGCCTCGTTCATGAACGAACAGACGGTCACTGCCGTTAACATCTCGGAGGGAGTCCGTTCCATAGGCGACTATGCCTTCTACGGATGCGACGCGCTGGTGAACGTTTCGATCCCAAGCAGCGTCATATACGTCGGGACCTACGCGTTCTACGGCTGCACCGAGCTGACATCCGTGATCATCCCAGGGAACATCAGGTCCGTCAGTTATGCCGCGTTCGGCTCCTGCTACCGTCTTTCCCACCTTTCCCTTCCTGACTCCGTCAATTCCATCAGCGGCTATGCGTTCATCTATTGCGCCTCACTGACGACCATTGACGTCCCGAAGAACGTCTCAAGCATCGGCCCGTACGCCTTCTTCGATTGCACCGCGCTGGTATCTGTACGCATCTCTGACAACGTGTCGATGATCGGAAACAGCGCCTTCGTGAAATGCTCGGCGATATCAGAGCTGACCCTAGGCAAGGGTCTGAGGACCATCGATGACATGGCCTTCATGGAATGCTCATCGCTGACCAAGGTGACCTTCCCTGCAATCTTATCGACCATAGGGAACCGCTCGTTCGCCTTCTGCACGAACCTTACCCAGATGAACTTCCTTGGCAACGCCCCTGCCTGCGGGACCGAATGGGCCCTCGATGTCGGCAGCGGCCTCAAGGCTAGGTTCATAGCTGGGGCCTCGGGGTTCACCGAACCGACCTGGCAAGGTGTAACTTCTGTCAGATTGACCGTACCAGATGCCCCTAACAATCTCACCTCGAAATTGAAAGGGACGAACGTGGAGCTCACCTGGCAACCGCCGCAGGGCTCCAGCAATGACACCATCGATTCTTACCAGGTTTTCTACAGCGAGGATGGTGCTCCATACAACTGGACCTTATATGCCACCGTCAACGGTTCGGTCACGAACATCACCATAAAGGGATTGGACATCGGGAGCGTTTATCATCTCAGTGTGAAGGCCATCAACATCGCTGGTAGCTCGGCCTATTCCGACCCCATATCGTCCGAGGTGAAGAACACCTCCAATGTCATGGACCTGGTGCTGGTCCTGGCGGTCATAGCTGCAGTAGGCATCGTTGCCATCCTCATCATACGAAGAATGACCACACGATGATGCGGCGGTCTGGCCGCGGTATGATCCTTGATCCAGTCATCAAGGAAATCCTCATGGATTTGAGTGTCACTTCTAGTAAAATTTATCCTCTTCGTGATTGATTTATCCTTGAAATAGAAACATTTATAAGCCTAATTCGGCAATAATTATCTTTGGGGAGAAGGGAAGGAGAAGGTCCACGGAAACCCCCAGGGCGGGCACCAATGTCCCTCCAACATACCCGTCCTGTAACGATCTCAAACGCCCCGGAACCTTAGAACGGAGGCTATCTCCTAGATACTGCTCTCCTAGGTCAATAGCGTGAATCTGGCCGATCTCCGGAGGGGGAAGGGGCACCTCACTTCGATGGATGGTCCCCGGTCGCCTCTTTCAACGCGTTCAGGTTTTCGATCGGCGTCTTATACGGCAGTTCGCAGCCTGGAGCCATCACGAATCCCGGAGCGTTTCCCCAAGCGGTCATGATCCGCCTCACCTCGGTGCTCACCTCGGCCGGGGTCTTCTGGAACAACAGCTCTTGATGGTCGATGCCAGCGAACACGCACATCTTGCCGCGCATCTTGTCGAAGACATCATTCATGATGACGTTCTTGAGATGGAAGTGCATCGCCGCCGGCCTCAATGCCATCTGCTCGTCCAGGTATGGCTGCTGAGAATCGTTGTGCAGAACAATCCCAACTCCTTTCGACCGGAACGATTCGATCAGGCTCTTTTGGAATGTCAGATCGAACTTCTCGCACGCGTCCAGCGGGTTCAGGTCCATTCCGGCCGAGGATGAGTCCATGAACACCGTGTCCAGGCCGATCTTCGCCACATGCTCACCATACGCCTTGCACGACTCGGTGATAGTTCCGGCCAGCTTCAGCACGGCATCAGGCGAGGTGTACTCCCCCATCAGCAGGTTCTCCATGCCAACGACCTCGCTGGCAATGAGCGTCGGCGCGTTCAGGCAGCCGAACACCTTCACTTCCCGACCGACCTTCTCCTGCATCATCGACGCCGCTCTCAACGGTACCGACCAGTAGTGGTCCTTCATCGGATCGACCGATCGAACCTCGTCCACCTTCGACATGTCCAAGTACTGCGCCGGCCGGGGATAGAAGTCCCTCTCCGGGAACTTCCATTGCAGCCCATGCGCTTGCGATTCAACCAGCAGGTCCCCCCACCCGGCCATGACATTGTCGAAACCGAACAGCTCATGCGATGCCAAGGAGAGCTTGGCAAAGACCTCCGGGTCCTCGAAGCCGTTGCGCATCGTCAGCTTGGTGTGCTGCAAGATCCACTTGGCCGCACCCAGGTGCTGGTAAAAGATCGGGGGTCTGTCCACGGGCCTTAGTCCCAACGCGGCATCGAAGCGTTCGAGGCAATGCATGGCAGCATGTATCGATGCTCAATGGTAGATTATACCTCCGCTGAACAACCGTTCATAGTTCGTGTGCTGGCATTCCCCGATGGAAAAATAAATCTCGCACTACCGCCCCGAACAAATATTTAGGTTATATTATTAATCCCAGAAAGCCATTAACACAGGTTAAAAGACCACGTTCCACGAGTCTTCAATTTTTAAATATCCCTCCTACCGTTACACTCCTGAGGCATCAGATGTCATACGGCGTTGCTCTTGATCTGGGGACGAGCGGCTATCGCTCCCACCTTGTCGACCTCTCAAACCACGGAAAGATCCTCTCGACCTCCATCACCATGAGGCACCCATTGCCTGGCGCCAACATCATGGACCATCTTCACTTCTGGATCGAGAACGGCAACGAGGTCGGACACAGGATCATCATCGAGACCGTCGACCATCTCATCTCCCTGCACGGCGCCAAGCCCAGCGAGATCACCCGCCTGGCCATCTGCGGCAACCCTGCCCAGCTGTCCATGTTCGAGAACATCGAGATTCGCGACCTGGCATACGCTGGCCAGTCGATGCTGAAGCGCCTGGACGTGAAGGTGCCTGAACGCAAGGCGCACGCCATCAAGGCCGATGAGCTGGGCCTGAGCTGCATGCGCAAGGACGCCGAGGTGCGCATCCCGCCCTCCATCCGCCATGAGATCGGGGCCGATGCGTTGGCCATGATCATGAAGACCAACATGCTGGAGGACAAGAACATCAGCATGGTCACCGATTACGGCACGAACGCCGAGATGGGCCTGCTGTACAAGGGAGAGCTGTACACCGGCTCCGCCGCAGCTGGACCGGCCATGGAGGGCCAGTCCATCGAGTACGGCATGCTCGCAGCGCCGGAAGCGATCAGCGACCTGGCCGTCGGACCGGACGGCAAGTGGTACAACTTCGTGCTGGACAGCAAGCTGAAGCCCGTCAAGACCGCGCTCATCAACCCCCGCGACGGGAACGGCCAGATATTGGAGAGCCTGGCGGCCAGGGGAATCACCGGAACGGGCTGCGTGGCCTGCGTCGCCATGGGACTGGAGACCGGGGTCATCAAGCTGCCCTCGATCGATACTCCCGATCACAAGATCCACCTGCTCAACGGCATCACCTTCGCCGAGTCGGATTTGCACGAGGCCGGCAAGGCCATGGGCGCAATCCGGGCCGGTCACAGGACTCTCATCGAGGAGGTCGGCATCGAGGACGGGGACATCAAGACGATGTACCTGGCCGGAGCATCAGGAACGTACGTCGACCCCGTCAAAGCCCAAGTGGTCGGACTGGTGCCGCGCGTGCTGGACAAGACCGTCCAGGCCGGCAACACCTCGCTCATGATGGCCTATGACATCCTGGTGGACGACGACGGCCTGGACAAGATGCAGGACGTGGCCAACGCCATCAGCTCCAAGCACATCATGTTCGCCTCCTCGAAGATCTTCGAGGACATCTATGTTAACGAGCTGGCCTTCTGGGACGAGGGCATGCCGTTCGACTTCTTCAACGAGATGCTGAAGGAGAAGGGCTACCGCCCCATGCCGAAGATCAAGGTGCCCAAGGAGACAGTGCGCATCGTCAGCAGCGACATCCCGGTCATCGGCGACCGCGGCCTGAAGGTGCTCGACAATGTCGGCGTCTACCTGGACGGCTCGTTCGAAGGCTGCATCGGCTGCAAGAAGTGCGAGAAGGAATGTCCCGAGCGGGCGCTGAAGGTGTCGGAACTGGGCAACAAGAAGTTCCTCATCCGCATCGCCACCGAGCACTGCCTCGGCACCGCCTGCAAGAACTGCGAATCGGTCTGCCCGCAGAAGTGCTACAACTTCAGCGAGCTGAAGATCGTGAAGCGGAGTTGATCGGCCGGTGAAGTTCTGCACCGTCGTCGACAACCATTCTGGCACCTCGTTCGACAGCAGAAAGATGGTCAGACGGGCGCTGGGCCCGCAGCATCACTACCTCTCCGAGCATGGCTTCTCCCTGCTGGTCGAGACCGATGCCGGGAAGAAGATACTCATAGACGCCGGCGCCTCCGAGATGGTGTTCAGGAACAATCTGGAGCTGCTTGGCTACAGGCCTCAGGACATCGACCTGGTGTTTATCACCCACTCCCACTACGACCATGTGGGCGGGCTGAAGTACCTCATCGAGAACGGCGTGCCTGTCTACACCCACCCGAAGGCGTTCTCGGGAAAGAAGTTCGTGGCCGTTCCGGATGGCACGCAGCGCGACATATCCGCCGGCGATGATGTCGTCCAGGCGCTGGGCAGGGCGAAGCTGAACCTCATATCCACGCCGACCGAGATATCTCCAGGGGTGAAGGTGTCCGGAGAGATCCCCCGTTCCATGCCGTTCGAGGTGGAGACGAAGTTCTTCAAGGAGGAGAACGGCCACATCGTCCTGGACAACATGACCGAGGAGATGTGCCTCATGGTCAGCTCGAAGCAGGGGCTGGTCATCCTCACCGGCTGCGGACACCCGGGCGTGGTCAACATGGTGCAGCTGGCGAAGAAGCAATTCGACAAACGTGTTTATATGGTCGCGGGCGGCTTCCATCTCTCCGCCAACGTGCCGAACAACGAACGCATCCTGAGGACGATGGACGCGCTGAAGAACTTCGGCGTGGAACGGATCGCGCCGATGCACTGCACCGGCTTCAACGCGCAGAAGATGCTCTCCGACCGGTTCGTCAACATGGACATGCTCTGGTCCGGCTCAGAGATCGAGATCTGAATTCGTAGGCTGGCGTCCTCATCCATTCTACGAACTCATCATGGATGAGGCATGCTTATCTCTCTTCAGCAGATTTGTTCTTTGTGGGGAAAATCAAGGAGCTTAAGACCTGGCATTTGGCGCTCATTTCGGTCTTCATCATTCTGTTCATCTCATGGATGGTTGTCGAGCTCATCAATGCGTTCTACTCAACAGAAAAGTTTGGATTGTTCATCTTAGTCAATTTCCTGGTCCTGGGGTTCAATATTGACTGTGCCATCTCCGGCCTCATCTGTTATTCGATAGCCATCAAAGTACCGGCGGAAGGTGTCTCGATCGAGGCGCTGCGTTCCAAGGTCTGCTACATGACGAACGGAAGGAAGGGAGACAGGGAAATCATCACAGATGGCATCCGGATCCAACTGGACGGCCAGGCTGTAATGAACGTGACCTTGAGGAACGATTCGGGTAGATCGATGCTGAACGTTCGCGCCTCACCCACGCTCGAAACGATCAGCATCATGTTCATTCTATTCATCCTGATCCCGGTCGGCGGAGTGGCCGTGCTGTTCCATGGCCTTAAGGCCTACGAGAAGGCCAGAAGGTTCACGCATGAAGAGCTTGAGCCGATGATGGCCTCATCAAAAGCCGAGGAACAAGAGCAAGAAGGGCCGGGTCTAACCTACTCGGACCGCGACGTGAACAGCAAGATGGTCGAAACCGTCAGCAGGTTGCAGCATCTGGTATTCGGGGCCAACAAGGCGACCATAAATGCCTATCAAGAACGACTAGTTCTACTCCTCGTCGCCATACCAGTGATCCTCGTTGTCAGCCTGGCCTATTCCTTCGGGCAAAAATGGCCGTTAGAATTGGTCCTTATCGCTGAACTCATCATCCTGGTACCTTTCCTCATCGCCTCGCTATATCGGTTGCGGCGCCATTATCGTCCGCTCATCACCGAGCTCAACGATTGGGAAAGATGGCTGGCCACAGCAAGGCAGGTCGTTGACACGTCTGCCGTACGTTCAGACCCCGAGGGAACAAACTTCTCGGTGCTGGAGATGGTGATGCTGGCAAGCAAGCAGGTCCCTCGATGGATCAAGTTGCGCAGCGGCAACATGTTCGTAAGAAGTCCCCGAGCCACGATTATCATTGCGGGGTTGATCGTGCTTGGATGGAACATGAGGTCGCTCCAGGGCTATCTGGGAGACTTATACTACGCGATATTGGCATCGTTCATCGGGCTGGGCATAATCATATTCATAATCGTAAAGCTCGGGATCAAAGCAGAAGACAAGGTGAAATTGTCACACTGGCAAGAGCGGATCGAGAGATTGATGTCACAGATCCAGAACAGCTTCGAAGGAGATTGATCCATGCCCTCTCCTTCCGAGTGGAAACCGGACATGTACGTCCTCTCCCGCATCCTGGACCGATTGTGGAAGGAGGAAAACGGCATGATGAGGACCAGGCTTCAGGTGGCCACTAACACCAGCTATGACAATCTGGTTAGGTACGTGACCTGGATGACAGAAAAGGGACTGGTGACGATCATCCCGAACGATGGCCATGAGGTCGTCGCGCTCACGGAAAAGGGCAGGGAGGCATACCGCCGCATCGTACTCTGGATATTCGAGACTGTCTAAATGCCACATAGGATATTTTGGTTGATTTCATAGGCCAGATAAAAAATAAAAAAAGAAAAAGGAATTGGAAATAGGTTTGCTCTCAGTTCTTCCGGCGCAGCAGCACCGCGGCACCGAGCAGCAATATGACCGCAGCGATCACCACGATGCCGACGTACAGCGGGGTGTTGTCGACGTTCGCTGCGACTATCAGGCTGGTCGACGAAGTCACGCCGACCTCCTGCGTCACCTTGCCGTTGCTGAACTCCACCTCGACCACGTACGGGTTCATGCTGGTGTCCCTGTTGCCGTTGACGATCTCGAAGGCCGTCGCGGTGCACTTGAAGTGCCCGGTCGCGTCGCTCACGCCTGAACCGACAAGCACGCCCTTCGCATCCCGCACGGTCACCTTGACGCCGGTGACGATGTTGCCCTTGGCGTCGATGGTCAGGATGTCCAGCTGGTATGACGCCTTCACTGTCGCCTCGCCCAGCGCGCCGACCTTGCCGTCCAGGACGGTGTCGATCATCTGCACGGTGGAGTTGCCCACCGCATAGAGGTCATACTGATCGGCCAGCAGCTGCGAGTTCCTGATCGTTCCGGTAGAGCTGCTCAGCAGGACCGCCGTGTCCATGACCACGATCTCGGCGCCGTCGATGACCACGTTCGAGTCCTTCGCATAGACCCCGTTCATGGCCTTCAGCGGGACCTCCAGCATGGCCGGGACGAAGTTGCCGTTCAGCCATGTCAGCACCAGCGTGCCGGTCTTCACGGAATCGCTGAAGATGACGGTCGAGTTCTTGGCGAACACGGCCCACGACACTGGTCCGTACACGTTATTGCGGCACTCTATGGTCGAATCGCTCGCCACGATGCCGTCATGGTCCATGATCAGCGAGGCCACGTACGCGGCGTACGAGGTGCTCGGGCCGCTCGAAGTCGGGACGCCGTTCAGGTCGACGTTCGCATCGACCATCCCCGCCAGGTAGTTCACGATGACCGATGCCACCGGGGCGAACTCCGCGGCAATATCGATCAGGTGGGAGTAGCCTATCTCGTTGTCGGAGATGACCACCGAGGATCTGGTCAGGTAGATCTCGTCCTTGTTCAGGAAGAAGGTGTTGGCGGAGATGGTCCCAGTGACCTTTTCTCCGAAGATGCCGGCCACGGTGTTCACGGTGAAGGTGTTCCCCACCACCTCACCGAGGTTGGCGTCGACCGCATAGATGCCCTTGGGGTTCATGAAGAACACGCAGTTCTCCACGCTGGCCCCGGCATCGGTGCCTTCGATGAACATGCCTGCCAGACCGCTGCCGGACAAAAGGCAGTTGGCGATCCTGGGGGAGCAGTTGTCCACGTGGATGCCGTAACGCTCCATGTCGAAGAACGATACCCCGCCTATCTCGGCGACGGAGGTCGGGGCCAGGTACACCTCGTACCAGTTCTCGACCGTTCCTCCGATGTAGGTCAGAGCACCATAGACGACGAACAGGGCGTTGGAACTGCCGCTGGAATAGAGGTCGGTGTTCCTCGCCACGATCTGTCCGCCCAGCTCCACGACGAGCTCGTGGTTGCCGTCGGCGCCGTTGCCGATGACGAAGCGGCACAGGTCGATGGTCAGTATGCCGCCGTCCATCACGTACAGGTCGCCGTTCAGCTGCGCATCGTTGGACAGCAGGGTCGCGCCCACATCGACATACCAAGTGGCATAGGACGCCTCGGTCCTCAATCCCTGGTCGCTGTTGTCCTCATAGCGGCCGTTGTAGATTTTGATGAAGTCGCTGCCGGATATCAGCAGGCCGTATCCGTCGTTGTTCAACGCCGAGTTGTCCCTCAGCACGATGTACCCGCAATCGTAGACGCCGATGCCGGTGCCGAAGTTGTCCAGGGCGAGGTTGTCCTCCAGCACGCACAGCGTCGAGTCGTTGCAGGCGATGCCGCAGGTGTAGGTCTTCTGGGCGATGTTCCGCAGTACGAGTATCTCGAAATCGCTGTGGTCGAGGAACACGCCGTACTCGCCGCCAACTATGGAGTTGTCCGCGACGACCACGCTGTTCATGATCCAAGCGTTGCCGATGAAGCTGCTGTGGTCCACCTCATAGGCGTTCATGCCGGTCACGTGGATGGCGCAGGTGTATGGCCCGGTCTGTTCCACGCCGTTTCCGTCCACAACTATGCCGATCTGCACCAGCGAATAGGAGGCGGAGTAGGTGGCCTGTACGATGAGCGGGGAGACATAGATGCCATGGGTCCATTCGCTGCCGCCCACGTTCCTCGTTTCGATAACGTTGTCGGCGATGTTCACATAACAGATCAAGGTGGCATTGCACAGATAGCCGTTGGACGTGACCGACGCATCTATCTCACCGACATGGATGCCGTTGCAGTCCGCCCCATCCACGCTGATGACGTTCTGCACCAGGTTGATACCGCCGGCGATCTCGGCAAAGGCGATGACCGAATGATCATGATCGCCTACCGCGATGCTGCGCACCATGCCCGTGGTCAGCCTCAGGCCGATGTCCTGGTCGCCGGTCATGCTGATCACGTTGTTGAACGCGGAGAGCTCACCGGTCACGACCGTCGCATTGGAATGGTCGCCCCGGGCGTACAGATATGGGGCGCTGAGCCATATGCCGATGCCGTTGTTCCCCTCCACGCCGACGGTGTTCCCGTCCACGACCTTGCCTTTCATCTCCACGGTGATGGTCCCGCCCTGACGCGCCCAGGCCCTGACATCCTGCACCAGCTGGATGCCCGTGGCGTAGTCCCCGGCTAGGGTGATGGTGTTGCGGGAGATCTCCACGCTGCCCATCCTCAATGTCAGATCGCCATAGTACACCTGGTTCATCTTGTCGAGGTCGCTGGACCAGACGATGCCCCTTGCACCGGCGCCGGTCAGTTCGATGTCGTTCTCGGTGATGAGGTAGTTGACCCGGGACAGGTCGAACTCGTTCTCTCCGCCGACGGAGATGTTGGGGTTCACCTTGATGTCATAGTAGATGCCGGAACCGTTCGCCCCCTTGATCATGTTGGACACAATGGCCACCTCCCCGGTCATCACCAGGGTGGAGCCGGTCTGCAGGCCGGTGCCGATGCTGTCCTCGATCGCCAGAGCGTTTCCCGCTATGGATTCGAGCAGGAACGTGTTGCCCTCGATGTCGACTCCCGCCAGCACGTTCATGGAGGAGGAACCGATGGCCTCGAAGTTGCGGTCCAGCATCAGGACGAAGCCGTTCTTCACCAGTATCTGGTTGTTGGAGACGATCACATCGGCGGAAACGTTCATCCTCGAGCCGTCCATGGACCTGAAGCCCAACGGGTTGAAGATGATCGCGTTGGACGTCAGTTGCTCGGCCACGTTATCGCCGATGAACGTCGATGCCTCCACCTTCAGCTTCGAACTTTCTCTCGATTCGACGTTGGACACGATCAGCACCAGGCTGGTGCCGTGCTTGATCTCGTTCGAGGAGACCACCACCGTATCCATCAGCCCTCCGACGGCGTTGTCCGCAGCATCGACCGCGCGGGTCTCGAGGAAGATGTCCGCCGCGCTGTCGTCCACGATGTTCTCGGAGACGGCCGTCCCCAGCATCGCCTCTCCCATCGCGTCGTCATGGAAGATGGCGGTGGTGGTGATATGGACCGCAATGGCCGTCACCCGGTCCACGACATTCCGGTTGCAGACCACCGGCCCGATGGCGTCCAATGAGCTTCCGTCCAGGGCGGTGAGGGTGGTCGAGACCGATGCCATCCCGGCAGCGGTCGTGAGGCGGTTGTCGGAAGCGGATATCGAATTGTGGACCGACATGGTGGAATTGTCGTTCGTAGTCCAGGTCCTCAAGTAGCTCACGACGTAGTCACAGTCCCCGATGGTGTTGCCGTCGACGCTGATGTCCGCGTCCACCGTCATCTTGGCACGCATGTTGCTGACGGCGGTCAGCTGTCCCATCAACACGTTCACATTGGCCACATCGGCCTTGTTCTCGTCCAGGGACAGCGGGGCGGTCACATTCACCATGGAATAATGGTTCGCAACGAAATTGAGCGTCGGTCTGACCACGTTGATGGCGGTCGCGATGGTGTTCTTCACGATCGAGGCCGCGGCATCCATGGTGAAGGTCGAGTTGTCGTTCGCCGACAGGTTGACGGTGATCTGGACCAAGGATGACATGGACCCATCGACGGTGCTATTGGCCACATTCAGGCCTTCATCAAGGACCCCTATCGCCCTATCATAGAGCGTCAGTGAGTTATAGATGTAGACAGGGGTGCCTCCGGTCGTGCCCATCTCATTGCCGTCTATGTTCAAGGGCGTAATGACCGAGGACGTCGCATCATTATGAGCCTCGAAGGTCTGGGTGTAATAGATGAGGCCGAGCGAGGTCGTCACATTGTTGCCCGATACATCATAGGGCATATGACAGAACAGGGACGCGTTGTCGAATACCACGTTCACGGACTGGACCAATAGCACGTAGCTGCCCATTTCATCCGCCTGGTTGCCGGCCACGGTCATAGACGAATCGATGGTGGCCTCTCCCCAACCAAGGCACACATGGAGGCTGATCGCGTTCACCATGGCCTGGCTTATGTTCCAGAATGAGTTGTCAATGATGCGCTGATCGCCCCTGAGGACGACAGTGCCGTTATAGTCGCCAGAATACACGGCCTGGTCCATGATCGTGAGGGCGACGCCGGATTCGATGTCCTTGAAGTTGTTCAGCTCGACGGTCAGGTCGCCGGTGCTGGTAAGGGTCGAGTTGTCCAGGCCGTTCATCATCCTGGTGTAGCTGATGGCAGATGCCTGCCCATCCATCACGTTGCCTGTCACCACGGCATCCCTATGGTATGAGATGGAGCTGCTGCCGAAACCGATCACGATGTTCTGCAGCGTCAGGTCTGCCACCACATACTCGCCGAAGATGTTGCCGCTGAGCTCCACGTCGCCGGTGACGGTTATGGTGCCCTGGTAGATTCCGATCGCCTGGACGATGTCCGAAAGCACGACCGCATTGGTCAGGTCATCGAACTCATTGTCCCGCACGGTCACATCACCGAAAAAGGTGGCAGTACCGTTCTGCTGGGTGATGACGTTCCTGGAGAGATAGAACCCCACGGCGGAACCGGACTCGGTGTTGTTGAACCGGTTGTCGTCGAATATGATGTTCGAATCAAGTGAGACGGAGGAGCCGTCGTTCGCCATGACGCTGATGTCGATCTGGACCACATCGGAGCCCTGACCGCCATCGAACATGTTGCCGGTGATGACGACAGGGTTGACGTACGAGGCCTGCTGGGTCAGGATGGTGTTGGCATTGATCGCGCCATGGATCATGTCGAGGGCGAGGTAGCCGACATGGCGGAAGTACGAGTTAGTCACGGTAAGTCCGGCGCTCTGGTTCTCGACCAACCAGAGGATGCCAGTGTTGGATATGTCGACGAAGCGGGAGCTGTCGATGAGAACGTCGTTGTAGGAGATGATGCCGGAGGCATTGTCGAACTGCAGATGGTTGAGGTTCAGAGCGGATGTCTTCGAAGCGGAGATGCCCTGCCACGCCATGCCGGTGGTGTTTGCGGTCATGACGACATCGTGACCGGCGGCCCCGTTCACGACCAATGAACCGTTCACGGTGATCAAGGTGTCATAGTTGACCAGGACCACGACGTCCTGTGCGATGGTCAGGGTGATGCCCTGGGCCACGGTGATATTCGCAGTTACGATGTAGGGAGAACCGGAGGCGGTCCAGGTCGTGTTAGCGGTTATGTCCGAGCTAACGTACGTGGGCCCGGCGGCGCTGGCGTTCGGCGCGCTGAACACCAGGAACAGCGCACAGCACAAGAGCAGCGCTCCGACCATGATTCTCCTTTCCCTTTTCACGATCCCTTGCAATGGTCCTTCGACTCGTTCTTCGAACAACTTGTATCCCCCGAATGAAAAATGATCGAACCAGATGGTGTTTTCTCCAATATAAACCATTCCATGCTGGACGAACACTGGGTCTTCTAGCCAGATGTTAATAAATATTATCATCGGAGAGAGCCTTTTGAACATGCTCTACCCCCATCGATAGTTTCGTTCTCGGCTGGTGTCAATAAAATAAGAGAAATAAAATAACCGGGGACTGCATATCGGTTCGATACAGGAGGACATTTTTGGCAGCCGACCGTGACGAAAGAAGCTCCATCGAGCACCAGATCTGGGAGCTTCGCGAGGAGTACTCGCAGTACAAGTCCGACGCCAATATCGGCGAGGCGGCCAAGGTCATGGAGCGTCTCACCGCGCTCTACGGTACCCTGGAAGGCTATGAGGTGGCCCAGTCGGTCGCCTACGAGCTGCTGGCCAGGGATTACATGGAGCTGAACGACCTCCCCGAGGCGAGGAGGGCGGCCATGCAGGCGCTGGACGTCGACAAGCGCTACATCGGAATGGACCTCCCGTACTATCCACTTCACCAGGTGCTTCTGGCCGAGATCACCGACCGGGACGGCAAGGGCGGCAAGGCCGGACAGCTGAGGCATGAGGCGCTGAAGCGCATGCTCGGCATCCTCCGCGGGGAACGGATGGACGGCACCAGGAAGCGTACCTATCGTTTCTACGACCCGCAGCTGGACAGGGAGCACATGGTGCGCATGTGCCAGACCGCGGTCGAACTGGCCACCCGCATGTTCGGCGAGGGCAGCATCGAGCACATCGAGACCATGATCCAGGTGGCCCGCTTCTACGAGGAGGAGTACAACCCCCAGCTGGCCATCTCGTTCTATCTGGAGGCGATCTCCGCCACGGAAAGGGCCAAGAGGGTCTACACCCCGGAGTTCATCATGCTGCTGGAGGCGGCCGCGGACATCTATATGATGAACGACGAGGACCGCGAGGCGGAGGACCTCTACAAGCGGGAGATCGCCGTCGCCAAGACCATGTACGGCGAGGAGAGCGCCGAGGTCTCCAAGAGCATGGGCAACCTGGCCACGGTCTACCTGAAGAAGGGCGAGAACCGCAAGGCCGAGGAGACGGTGCTGGCGTCGCTGGAGCTGGACAAGGGCAGGGGCGATGAGGGCTCTCCCGACCAGATCCGCCGGCAGAAGTTCCTGGCCACTGCATATCACAACCGCAAGGAGTTCGCCAAGGCCATCAAGTACTACGAGATCGTCAGGGACGCCCTGCGCTCCATGGGCGAGGACGACTCCGCTCTGGCGGTGGTGTTGAACCAGCTGGGACAGGTGCACCGGCAGGTGGGCCGCCCGGACCGGGCCATCAAGGAGTATCAGGAATGCCTCAGGGTGGTGGAGCGCTTCTATGGCCCGGAGAGCATCTATTACGCCGGGGTCTTGCAGAACATGGCCGAGACCTATAAGGCCATCGGGGACGAGACCAACGCCCGCCAGACGCTGGAGCGCGTGAACGCGCTGTGCCAGAAGTACGGCTACGGCAGGAACCCCTGGGCGTAGAGGGATCAACGCCAGATGGAGATAAACATAAACGAATCAATTTATAACCCATGGGCCTATATTTTTGCATCGCTCTGTGCGAGGCCTGTTCCCTTTGCCCCTACAGATCCTTTATGTCGATGACGAAGAGATGCTACTGGAGGTAGCCAAGGCGTTCCTGGAATCGGACCCTGGCCTGAAGGTGGACACGGTCAACAATGCGGGCGATGCGCTCGATCAGATGCTCAAGAAGCGTTATGACCTCATCCTCTCCGACTATCAGATGTGGCCCATCGACGGCATCGCACTGCTCAAGGACATCCGGGGGCGGGGCGACCAGATCCCGTTCATCCTCTTCACCGGCAGGGGCAGGGAGGAGATCGTCATCGAGGCGCTGAACAACGGCGCCGATTTCTACATCCAAAAGGGCGGCGACACGGAATCGCTGTTCACCGAGCTGAGGCACAAGATCAAGATGGCGGTGCAAAGGCGCCAACAGCATCTGAAGATCATGCAGTACGACGACATCGTGCACCGGATGGACTCGGGCATCATCGTCTTCCGCATCGAGGACCCCAAGGACATCACCAGCCTGAAGGTCATCGATGCCAACCCCTGGGTGATGAGGACCTACGCAGCCTTCGGCGTGAACCCGGTGGGGATGAGGGGGTTGGACCTGTTCCCCCGGATGAACGTTCCGGACATAGTGGACAAGCTCTCCTCGTCGCTGATGAAGGGGGAGAGCGTCACGCTGAACCAGTTCTATTTCCCCGATCCGGCCGGAAAGGACCGATATTTCAACATCACCGCGTTCCCACTGCCGGACAACTGCTTCGGCGCGCTGGTGAGCGACGTGACCAACATCGTCGCGACGAACGCCGACATGATAGAGAACGAGCACAAGTTCCGCGCCCTTTTCAGCACCAGCAGGGTGGCCACGGCCGTGCTGGACTTCGAGACCCAGAGCTTCGAGGACATCAACGGGGAGTGGACCGAGCTGTACGGTTACACGCTGGAGGAGCTGAAGGGGAGGGCGATGTCCGACCTCAGCGCCGAGCCGGAGCTGACCAAGGAGTCGGTCAACAACCTGCATGACCAGGGCGAGCTGCACGTGCCCATCCGCTACCACCGCCGCAAGAACGGAACCGTCTTCCCGGCCGAGATATCGGCATCATCGTTCAACTGGAAGGGAAAAATGCATGTGACCGTCTTCGTGCAGGACATCACGGAGCGGATCAGGGCCGAGGAGCTGATGCGCAAGCGCATGCTGGAGCTGGTCAGCCCCGGCGATGACACCAGCACGCTCGACTTCGCCGACCTGTTCGACCTGGAGGAGATCCAGCGCATCCAGGACACCTTCGCCAAGGCGATGGGCGTGGCCAGCATCATCACCGCCCCGGACGGTATGCCGATCACCGAGCCGAGCAACTTCTGCCGGCTGTGCAACTGCATCCGCTCCACCGAAAAGGGGCTGGCCAACTGCCTCCGCTCCGATACGGAGATAGGCATGGCGTGCATCGGCGGGCCGAAGGTGCAGCACTGCCTCAGCGGCGGGCTGTGGGACTCGGGCACCAGCATCGTGGTGGGCGGGAAGCACGTGGCCAACTGGCTCATCGGCCAGGTCATGGACGAGGACTTCGATCTCGAGGGAATGATGGCCTACTGCCGGGAGATCGGTGCGGACGAAGGGGAGTTCCGCCTCGGCCTGGAGGAGGCGATCCGCATGCCGATGGCGCAGTTCCAGCAGGTGACGGAGTTCCTGAACATCTTCGCCCTGCAGATGTCCAACATGGCATTGCAGAACGTGAAGCAGGCCCGGTACATCATGGAGATGAACCATGTTCAGGCCGCGCTGGAGGAGTCGGAGTGGCGGTTCAAGGAGATCACCACCAGCAGCCAGGACATCATCACTGTCCTCGATCCGGAGACGCTCGTGGTGCGCAGCGCCAACGAATGCATCAAGACCGTACTGGGCGTCGACCCGCTGGATTTGCAGGGAAGGCATTTCAAGGACTTCATCAGGTTCGAGGACGAAAAGAGGATAGTCCAGCTGCTGAACGTGATCAGCAAGGACCCTGGCAAGGTCGTCAACATCGAGACCAAGGTCTTCGATCCCAAGGGCATCATGCACATCATGGAGCTGCATGCCCTGGTGCGCCGCAACCTGCACGGGGAGCTGGACATGCTGGCCAGGATCAAGGACATCACCGCCCGGCGGGCCATTGAGGAGAAGCTCAAGCAGAGCGAACTGCTCTACCGTTCCCTGGTCAACAGCTCTCCAGATGGTATCGTCATCAGCGATCTGCAGGGCAGCATCATGTTCATGTCCCCCGGGGCCAAGAGGATGTTCGCATTGCCTCCGGAGTATGACGGCATCGGGGACAACATCATGAGGGTCGTGGAACCCGAATCGGTCAAGATGGTGGAGGACAACATCCGGGCGCTCATCTCCGGCGGGGAGGTGCATAACGTCCCCTACCGCCTCAGGCGCCTGGACGGGGGAATGATATGGGGCGAGATACGCGCCACGGTGTTCTATGACGAATCGGGCAGGCCGACCTCCATCATGTCCATATTGCGCGATGTGACCGAGAAGATCCAGGCCGAGGAGGAGATCGAGGAGAGCAGGAGGCGCCTCGCCCTGGCATTGGAGACGGCGGGCGAGGGCTTCTTCGTGTACGACATGGCCACCGGCAAGGCCACCTACTCCGACGAGCTGCTGAAGATAACCGGTTACAGCAAGGAGGAGATGGGGGACGGTTTCTCCTTCTGGCTCGACCACATCCACCCGGACGAGAACAAGGGCTGGTCCGAGATCATGGCCGATTTCGGCGATAGCGAGGAGGCGGTGCAGACGGAATACCGGCTGCGGCTGAAGGACGGGACATGGCGCTGGTACGACTCCCAGGCCAAGGCCATCAAGGCCCCGGACGGCAGCATCTCGCGCATCATCGGAGTGGTAAAGGACATACACGAACGGAAGATGGCGCAGGAGGCGCTGGCGGCGAGCGAGCGCCACTACCGCGAGCTGGTGGAGAACGCGTCCGAGGCGATCACCATCATCCAGGACGGGCGTTTCCTGCTGGTGAACCGGATGGGCCTGGAACTGACCGGATACTCCCGGGAGGAGCTGCTGGCCCTCTCCCCCTTCGCCATCGTCCATCCCGAGGACGTGCAGAAGACCCTGGCCAACCATCAGAGGATGCTCAACGGTCAGCCCAGGGAGCCGTACACCATCCGGCTCAGGAACAAGACCGGACAGACGTTCTGGTGCACGGTGAACGGCGTTCTTATCGACTGGAACGGCCGTCCCGCGGTGCTAAACTTCTACCAGGAC
Organism: Methanomassiliicoccales archaeon PtaU1.Bin124; assembly: GCA_002067865.1. Lineage (GTDB taxonomy): Archaea > Thermoplasmatota > Thermoplasmata > Methanomassiliicoccales > UBA472 > MVRC01. The sequence continues at coordinate 54,456 of MVRC01000013.1, forward strand.
GTCACCGAGACGAAGCGCAACGAGGAGGCCATCCGCATGGCCAACCGCAAGCTGAACCTGCTCAGCTCCATCACCCGCCACGACATACTGAACCAGCTGACGATGCTCATGGGCTACATGGAGATGGAGCGCAGCGGCAAGGGGTTCAGGGAGGCCAACTTCCTGAAGATGAAGCACGCGGCCAGGAACATCGAGCGGCAGATATCGTTCTCCAAGGACTACGAGAGCATGGGGGTGAGGTCCCCGGAATGGCAGAACGTCGCAGAGGTCTTTGCCAGGGCCGAACAGCAGTTCTACCTGGAAGGGATCGAGGTGGGGTCGGACGTGGAAGGGTGGGAGATATTCGCCGATCCTCTGCTGGAGAAGGTGTTCTACAACCTCATCGACAACTCCATCCGCTACGCGCAGCATCTCAAGAAGATCAACCTGGTGGTGAACGACGAAAGGGCGTATCTGAAGATCATCTACTCCGACGACGGCGTCGGGATCAGCCCGGAGGACAGGGAACGGCTGTTCGAGAAGGGCTTCGGCAAGAACACCGGATACGGGCTGTTCCTGGCCAAGGAGATCCTCAGCCTCACCGACATCGGCATGGACGAGGTCGGCGATGAGAACGGAGCAAGGTTCCAGATGCTGGTCCCGCCCGGCAACTTCCGCCGCAAGGCCTAGTGCTCTGACCGGTCCCCGTTGTAATGCAGGTCGGCCACGGCCTGCTCCATCATCTCGTCGGCGAAGGCGGCGGCGTACATGGCCCTCCTGGCCGCCTCTGCCGGTCCGAACATGACGAAGTCCGCCCCGGCCAATATCGGCATGGTGCACGCCGCCGTGTCGACGTTGCGATAGATCTTGGCGTCGCTCAAGCGCTCCAGCGGGGGATATGATTCGACGGCGTTGTGCAGGGCGCATCCGCACGGCAGGCCCCACTTCGATTTCGCCACCATCAATGCCCGCAGCGCCGAGCCGGCGTTCTGCTGGGACGAAAGCACGGCCATGTCCAGCAGCAGGTTCTTCACCCCCGCCTCCTTCGCTAGAGCGATGAGACCGGAAGGAAGCAGGCCGCCCCCGTCCTCCAACAGATAGATCTTGCCCTTCACGCCCAGGTCGGCCGGGTGGAAGGCCAGTGCGACGGCGTTCCGCACGCCCACCTCGCGCATGGCGCTGACCTCCTCCAGGCCGGTGCCGGCGCTGATGGTGTTGTACACCACCCTGTCTGAAATGCCCATATCGTCCGCCACCACGATGCCCTCGATCCTCACCCTCCAGGAGGGAGAATCGATGAACAGCGGCAGCCGGGTGATGCCGGACAGCAGCTCCACATGGCTGCGCATGGCCTGGGGCGTTTCCGCGTAGACCATGAGGGCGGCCGGGGTGCCGGTCGCCATCCTGGCATTGTCCATGTCCCGCAGCACCATGGCCAGCTTCCTCTCGTCCACCGCCCCGCTGACCCGGTCGTGGACCAAGCTGTGCCTGGGATAGAAGAGCGAACCGATCATGACGGTTCGGCGCCGGCCTGGCTGGCCTCCGAACTCGACCCCGCCGATGTGATGGACCAATTGTGTAGCCTGGAACTTGAACATGCTCAATCACCTGTGAAGTAGGACTTCATCTTCTCCGCCAGCTTAAGGCTGGGCGCCTGGAAGATCGTGCCCGAGACGGGGTCCAGGCCCATGTTGAACTCGTTCGACACGAGGATGAACTTGCTCTTCGTGCTGAGCGCCTCGGACGGCATCGTCAGCATCGTCTCGATGATCATGTCGGCGGTGCGGTGCATGCCCCTCGCGGTCATCTCCCCGCTCTGCCTCAGGCCTGGGACCTCCAGGTGCATCGGCCCATACTCCAGGTCCGCCCCGGGCTCCGCCTTCAGCCGCTTCAGCACCTTGATGAGCTCCGCCCGCCGCTCCTTCTCGAACTCGTAGATGGGGTCCATGGCCACCATCTCCTCCACCTCCCGCGGATGCACCAGGTCGATGACGTGCACCTGCTGGCGGAATCGGATGAGCACCTCGTCAGGTATGGAGCAGAGATAGGGAATGGCCCCCTTGGCCCCGATGATCCTACGGTCCTCGTCCAGCCCGTTGCTCCACAGCGAGACGATCGCATCGCCGGGGAAATGCCCGAACTCCTCCTTGCCGCAGACCACCAGGTAGCGGATGGAAGGATTGGAGACGATGTTCAGCACCACCTTCTCCAGGCCGAGGTTCTCCGTCTTCACCGTTCCCTTGATCCGGTAGAGGTCGGGAGGCAGGTCGACGGTGCCGCGGCCGATGATGAGTATCGCCACTCTGGACTCCTCGTTGCCGAGGATGTAATCTCCCTTGTAGGAAGGCCAATCGGGCGACATATCTAGGCACAGAGCCGTTCATGCTATTAAAATGGAGGGGCTCGGCGCTCGTCGTTACAGGGCTCCGATGGTCATGTCCAATCCCTGCCTGACGGTGAACTGCGGTTCGTAACCGAGCAGCGCCCTCGCCCTGCCGATGTCCGCCTGGGAATGAAGGATGTCGCCCGGCCGGGGGGCGATGTGCTCCACCCCATCATCGAGAACGCGGCCGAAGGCGGCGAGGATGTCCGCCGCCAGTCGGTTCAGCTCCACCCTATCCCCCCTGGCGACGTTCAGCACCTGGCCATCGCCCTTGTCCGTCAGCGCGGCCCTGATCAGGCCCTGCACCGCGTCCAGCACGTAGGTGAAATCCCGGGTCTGGGTGCCATCACCGGTCACGGTCAGCCTCTTCCCTTCCCTGGCCTGGGCGATGAACTTGGGGATGACCGCGGCATACTGGGACCTGGGGTCCTGCCTCGGACCGAAGACGTTGAAGAATCGCAGCGAGACCGTGGGAAGGCGGTACACCCGGGTGAACACCTTGCAGTAATACTCCCCAGCCAGCTTGCTCACGGCGTAAGGGGAGAGGGGATCGGGCATCATATCCTCGTGCTTCGGCAATGTGGGCGTGTCGCCATAAACGGAGGAAGAGGAGGAATAGACCAGCCTGGTGACGTGACAGTCCCGTGCGGCGATGAGCGCGTTCAGGGTGCCGTTCTGGTTGGCGATGTTGCTCCCGGCAGGGTCGTCGATGCTCCTAGGCACGGAGGGAATGGCGGCGAGGTGGAAAACGTAGTCCATGCCCTTGCAGGTGCGCTGCAGCAGGTCGAGATCGGACAGGCTGCCCACCACCAGCTCTGCGTCCAGGTCGTCAAGGTTGGAGAGCCTGCCGGTCGACAGGTCGTCGTAGACGAAGACCTTGTTCCGCTCGCTCAGGACCTCGACCAGGTGGGAACCGATGAACCCCGCCCCGCCCGTCACGAGCACCCTCCTGTCCCTCATCAGGTCCTGCAGCCTCAATGTCGCACCGCCAGTCACATCATCGAAAAACTATTTCAATTGATGCCGGCCAGGCACCAAAACGTTCATAACCGCCCCGCTCCATTTTTTTCCAAGGTACGGAGGGGAACTAGGTGGCGAAGAAGACGATCGAATGCATCGACTGCGAACCAGGCATACCGATAGAATCGCTGCGGGACCGGCTGGTCGTCAACGACAAGGTGGCGTTCATCCCGGGGTTGGAGCAGATGGTGGAGGAGGTGATGCGCCTCAAGCCACCGACCATGCATCAGGCGGGGGAGGAGCTGATGATCAGGGTGAAGAAGAGCTACCAGATACCGCCAGGCGAGGAGGAGGCATACCGCCGCGCCCTCCTCGATTACTACGATCGCAGGGTGACCACTTTCATCTGAGGAAAGCTATTTTACGTGCGGAGCGGTTGGGGCGGCGATACACATGCTCATCGCCGACTTCTTCGGTCTGGAGGACCTGTTCTTATTGGAACCGGATTATGTGAAGCTCGTGGACCCGGCCTATTCGGACCGGTTCCTCGACCTCGACGCCAAGGCCGGAAGGGTACTGATCGACAAGGAGGAGCGGCCTCTCGCCATCGCGGCCCAGAAGGACAACTGGTATGCGACCGTCTTCCTGCACCGGGAGCCGTCCGACGGCATCATCGAGGCGGTGGGCGAGATGGACCTGGAGGTCTTCCAGACGGACCGCACGGCGTTCACCGGCGCCATCAGGGAATATTATTCCGTGCTGCTGGCCGAGACAGTCGAGCCCTCCCCGGAGGACTACAACCCGGAGCGCAAGGACCAGGTGGTCTCGCTGCTGAGGCAGGCGTTCGGGAAGGGAAAGCTGAAGGGGCGGACCTGCCTGGACGTGGGCTGCGGCACCGGTCTCGGTTCAGCGGCCATCCACGAGCTGGGCATGCACGCGGTCTCATACGACATGGACGACGGGCTGCTATCGCGCGGGCTTTCCGCAGGCAGGCTGTTCCATCACGAGACGATGAGGATCGACGCCACCCAGGCCTCGTCCTATGTGGAACCGGTCGATCTGGGCCTGGTCCTCATGGCCGGGAAGGTCACGGAGTTCAACTCGTTCCTATGGCGCCACATCATACAGCAGACGCTCGACCTCTCGAAGCGCTCGCTCATAACCCTCGAGACCGAGAAGGAAGCGAAACTGGTGGAACCGTGGTGCGCCGGGCGGAAGGTCGAGGTGTTCGAGAACGACCGGGACCGGTTCTACGACAGATGGGTAGTGCTGGTGAAGTGAGCTCGTCACGATTGTGAACGAGCTTTGCCCATCTGGACGTTCCTCTTTTTCGACATTTATTAATAGAGTCCGGACCCTAGTTCGAGTTCGGTGTCATTATGTCGAACTACGCTGAACTTTCAAAGAAGCTGATGGACGCCCTCGGCCTCAGGACCGAGCCGGTCGCAGTCACGCTGATCAAGAAGGGCCAGAGCATTCCAGAAGGGTACAATACCGTGGAGGGCCCGACGCGTCATTGCCAGTCGATCATGAGGGCACGGAAGGGAGAGTCGCTGTGCGTGCCGATGGAGAAGAACGCATGCCCTGTCGGGGCATCGGCATTGGGCGAGACGCCTCTGCCAGAGAAGGTCAGGTCGGGCGAGTTCCACTTCAACATGGGCATGTACGAATCGCAGGGGGCGGCAGCGGTCACGATCTCGGTCCGCCCGGCCATGCCGGCGGGGAGCACCATTGCCACAGTGGTCAGCCCGCTGAGCCAGGCAAGGATCGAACCGGACGTCGTCATCGTCGTCGGCCTGCCCGAGCAGGCGTTCTGGATCATCCCGGCGGCGCAGACGTTCGAGAAGGGCGGCAGGGTCACGGTGGAGATGGCGGCGGTGCAGGCAGCGTGCGTGGACAGCACCGTCATCCCGATCGACAAGAAACATGTGAACATCTCTCTGGGCTGCTTCGGCTGCCGCAAGACCAGCGACATCCAGCCGGAGGAGATGCTGATCGGCATCCCATGGTCGATGTTCGAGAAGACCGTGGAGGCCGTGGAGAAGATGGCCCAGGGCCCGATCCCCAAGTCGAGGGCGAAGGCGTAAACCCCTCCCTTTTCCTTTCGTTCGTCCTGCGTCATCCATAAATATCATACGTGTCGTTCTTTGCGCTAAAGTAGAACATTGTTCACGGAATCTTCGGTTTCGTGCAACAATGTTTCACGAAGGTGGGGGAAATGGACGAGATCGACCTGAGGATATTGCGGATGCTGAGGGACAACTCCCGCCAGTCGCTGGGCGTCATCGCGGAGAGCATCGGCACATCGAAGGCCACGGTCTCTAGGCGCATCTCCAAGCTGGAGGAGGAAGGCTACATCTCCGGCTACACGCTCACCACCAACTCCGCCAAGCTCGGCCTCATGCGGGCGCTGCTGGGCATGGAGGTGGTCGGCACATCGGTGGAGACGGTCATCCAGGAGCTGCGCAAGCTGGAGGAGATCCAGACCATCTACAAGGTCTTCGGCGACCACAGCCTCATCTGCGAGACATACACCCGCAGCGTCGATTCATTGTACGAACTGATCCAGAACAAGATCCTGAAGATCCCTGGCGTGTCGAACGTCTCGGTCGACATCCTCATCGAGCGCATGGTGCTGAACCCGGACGCGGAACTGGACATCCTGGTCGCCGGTGCCACGGGCAAGCTTTAATCCCGCCGAGGGGATGAGGGTCCGGTTCCAATGCGACTTGTTTCCAGGCCGAAGGTGGGCAGCGACGATGGGCAGCGTTCCATTGCCGCCGCCAGGACGCTGGAGAGGGTCGAGGGGCTGTGCAAGGTCGCCGGCATCACCAGGGTGGCGGACATCACAGGGCTGGACCGGGTCGGCATTCCTGTCTTCTCAAGCATCAGGCCTGAGGCGGAGGGCGGGGCCATATCGGTCTACAATGGAAAGGGGGCCACGCCCATCCAGGCCAGGGTCTCGGCCATCATGGAAGGACTGGAGCGGTACAGCGCTGAGGAGAGGGGCGACAGGATCGTAAGGAAGTTCGCCGGCGAGATGCAGAACGCCATCGACCCCAGGGAGATCATCCTTCCCCAGCCCACGTTGTTCCAGCTGGCCCAGAGGCCGATCGCATGGATGGCCTCGTACGACATCGTCAACGAGACCGAGTTGATGGTCCCCGCCTGCGCAGTCCTCCATCCTTACAAGGCCAAGGCAGATCTTCCATTGTTCCGCAGCAACACCAACGGTCTCGCATCTGGCAATAATCTGGAGGAGGCGGTGCTTCACGGCCTGTGCGAGGTGATCGAGCGGGATGCCTGGTCGCTTTGCGAGGGGAGAAGGAAGGTCGTCTCCGATCTGACCGTCAGTTCGGGCGAGGCCAAGACGCTCGCGGACAAATTCACCTCGAACGGCATCGAGCTTCACTTCAAGGACATGACCAGCGACATCGGTCTGCCGGTCATAGCGGTCGCAGCGGACGATGTGGCCACGAAGGACCCGGGGCTGTTGACGCTGGGCATCGGGGCGCATCCCGACCCCATGACCGCGGCCGTCAAGGCCCTGGTCGAAGTGGCGCAATCCCGGCTCACTCAGATCCATGGGGCCAGGGAGGACACGGTTCATGCGGACCGGAACCGCCATATGGGCTATGACCGGATCAAGAAGATGAACAGGCTGTGGTTCGAGCCCAGCGGTGCGAGCAGATCGCTGGACGAGGTCGGGTCGATGTCCACCGGCGACGTGCTGGACGACATCAAGGCCATCTGTGCCTCGCTCGGAAGGGTGGGCCTCGACAGGGTCATCGTGCACGACCTCACCAGAAAGGAGCTGGACATCCCGGTGGCAAGGGTCATAGTGCCGGGACTGGAGGTCTTCGCCATCGACCCTGACAGGGTAGGTCGCAGATTGATGGAGGCGAGCAGGCGATGAGCGTCCATGTGTTCATGGGGATGAGCCTGCCGCAGGAGGAGGCGATGAAGGTGCTCCCCGCTATCTACCACCCGCCCATCAGACGCGGTGACATCCCGCAACTGCCCGAGGACGTCACGTTGGTCGGGATCATCGACGGCGTCTTCCTCAGCGAGTCATCGGTCGGGCACAGGGAGATCCTCACTTTGATCAAGAAAGGGATCACGGTCGTCGGGGGAGGGAGCATGGGGGCGCTCAGGGCGATGGAGCTCGAGGACGCGGGCATGATCGGCGTGGGGCGCATCTTCAAAATGTATCGCGACGGCGTCATCGAAGGGGATGATGAGGTCGCGCTCGTCTTCGACCCGGACGACCTCACCGCCCTCTCGGAGCCGTTGGTGAACATGCGGCATTTCTTGGCCGAGGCGGTGCGGCGAGGGGTGATCGGACAGGAGGAGGCGGACATGATCATCGCCGAAATGAAATCCCTCTACTATCCGAGAAGGAGCTATCACGAACTGCTGAAAAGCGCATCGAAGATCGTCGATGAAGTTACGCTCTTAGCTTTAAAGAAGATGCTAGATTCTGAATCGTTCGATTTGAAGCGAATGGATGCCTTAGAGGTATTAAATACATTGAAGCGCTTGCACCATTCCTCCGGTAAGGGCCGGAAAAAACCGATTTAAGACCGTTAAAGTGAACGGGACTTAACACCGGTTAAGTACGATTTTTTTATTATGTGTTAACTAGTTGCTACTTTAGACTGGCTATCATTTGTCCTTTACCTATTGTTAATGGTGGATGGTTTATCCATCCAAGAGCAAGTTTATATTCGAAAAATGTGAATTCACCGTCCGCAAGGGGAGCCAATTTTCATTGAGGTCTGTTTGAGATTCAATGGAAATTGAGTTAGTAGAAAGGAGGTATAGAATGGCAAAATACAAGGACAAAATAGACTTGTACGACGACAGGGGCAAGCTGATCGAGAAGGACGTTCCTCTCGAAGCAATCAGCCCGTTGTACAACCCGGCCATTAAGAGGACTGTGTCTCTTGCCAAGAGAGTTACTGCAGTCGACCTCGCCGCACTTGAGGGAGGCCTCAAGAAGGCAAAGGTCGGAGGCGGACAACTGAAGGGCAGGGAAATGGACCTCGCGATTGTGGCCAACGCTGACAAGATCGCGAAGAGGGTTAAGGACATTCTGAAGACCGCCAAGGACGACGACACTGAGGTTTCCGTCATGTCTGGCGGAAAGAAGCTGCTCGTCCTCGCCCCGACCACCAGGATGGACGCCGGTGTCGAGTACACCACTGGCTTCACCGCTTGCGCTTCCGCATTGGTGCAGGCCGTCATCGACCAGTTCGATGTCGACATGTTCCAGGCGAACATGGTGAAGGGCGCCGTCTGGGGCCGTTACCCGCAGACCTTGAACTTCCAGGGATCCATCATCAAGAGCATCCTGGATGTTCCCCAGCTGAACGAGGGTGCCGGTTTCGCCCTCAGGAACGTCATGGCCAACCACTACGTCATGCTGACGGGCAGGAACGCCATGAACTCTGCCGCCCTGGCATCCATCTTCGAGATGGCCGCTTCCTTCGAAATGGGCGACGCAGTTGGTCCGTTCGAGCGCCAGCAGCTGCTGGGCCTGGCCTACCAGGGCCTGAACGCCAACAACATGGTCTATGAGATCACCAAGGAGAACGGCAAGTCCGGAACCATTGGTACCGTCGTCGAGAGCCTCGTTGAGAGGGCGCTCGAGGACAAGGTCATCAAGAAGGGCAAGAAGTACCCGTCCGGATTCGTCGAGATGACCACCAACGACTACCCGTTGTGGAACGCCTACGCTGCCGCCGGTATGCTGGCCGCCATCAACGTCAACATCGGTGCCGCTAGGGCTGCACAGGGTGTCCCCGCGACCATCCTGTACTACAACGACCTGCTGGAGCACGAGACCTCCCTGCCGGGCGTCGACTATGGCCGCTCGATGGGTACCTCTGTCGGTATGTCGTTCTTCAGCCACTCGATCTATGGTGGCGGTGGCCCCGGTCTGTTCCACGGTAACCACGTCGTTACCAAGCACGCCAAGGGCTTCGTCATCCCAGTGATCGCTGCCGCATGCGCCCTGGATGCCGGAACTCAGTACTTCTCCGCAGAGAACACCTCCCCGCTCATGAAGGAGGTTCTGGGAGACATACCCGAGTTCAAGACCCCCATAAAGGTGGTCGGCAAAGAGGCCAAGAAGATCAAGGGAGACTTCTGAGGTGGCCGTTGAATGTCGAAGAACCTTCCCGAACAAGTCCCGTTGCCTGAGATCCTCATCTTCCCCGCCCGACTTCTAAAGGCGGAGACGACGGAGAAGCTGCTGAACCGCGTGTACGAGGTTCCCCATGTTCGTCACGTGACCGTCAGCGGCGAATCTCTCCCCTCCACGCTCACATCAGGCCCAGGAAAGGGCATGGTGAACGAGCATCCGGAGCGGAGGAAGATCAAGGTCAAGGGAGAGGACATCGAGCTGAGGCTGCTGGTCGGCCGCATCTTCGTCGAGGTCGAGGACGTCGACTACGTCGATGGTGTATTGACCGAGGTGGACGAGGTCTGCAAAGAGATCTTGCCATTTGGTTACAGTCTCGAGGTCGGAAGGTATTCGAAATTCAAACCGACCGTCACCGATTATAAGAAGCAAAGGTGAAAATCATGGCATACAAGAGGCAATTCTACCCTGGAACGACTGTTCCCGCAAAGAACAGGCGCAAGTTCATCGACCCCAACTACAAGTTGGAGAAGCTGCGTGACGTTGCGATGGATGACGTCGTCCGCATCATGGGCCACAGAAAGCCCGGTGAGGACTACAAGTCCATCCACCCGCCACTGGACGAGGGCTCCGAGCCCGACTGCCCAGTAAGGCAGGTCGTCGCACCGATCGAGGGTGCCAAGAAGGGAGACCGCATCAGGTACATCCAGTTCACTGACTCGGTCTACTTTGCTCCGGCAGTCCCGTACGTACGCGCTCAGATGTACGTCAGCCGCATCCGTGGTATCGACACTGGTACCCTGTCCGGCCGTCAGATCATCGAGATGCGTGAGAGGGACCTCGAAAAGGTCGCCAAGGAGTACATCGACAACGAGACCTTTGACCCGGCCAGGACCGGAATCAGGGGCGCCACCGTGCACGGGCACGCCTGCCGCCTTGATGAGAACGGCCTGATGTTCGACGCCTGGCAGAGGTACCGCTGGAACGCCAAGAAGGGCGAGGTTGAGTATGTGAAGGACCAGGTCGCTATCCCCCTGGACAAGCCCATCTCCGTCGGCAAGCCGATGGACGAGAAGTGGCTGAAGGCCCACACCACCATGTTCCGCGTGGATGATGTGGACATGAGGGACGACCCAGAGGTCATGGCCCAGAACCTGCGCCTGCACAGGCTCAGGACCCTGTGTGGATACCAGCCGTTCGCTGTGAAGGAGTGATTCTAATGGCAAAAGAGAAAGACAAGTTGTTCATGGCCGCCATGAAGAAGAAGTTCAAGGAGGCCCCTACCGAGACCCAGACCAGCTACTACACCTTCGGAGGCTGGAAGCAGTCTAAGAGGAAGAGGGAATGGGTCGAGCAGGCTAACAAGATCGCGAAGGAGCGCGGCATCCCGATGATGAACCAAGACATCGGTGTTCCGCTCGGCCAGCGCGTCCTGATGCCCTACCAGCTGAACCACACTGACATCTACGTCGAGGCTGATGACCTGCACTTCGTCAACAACGCCGCCATGCAGCAGGCGTGGGACGATATCCGCAGGACCGTCGTGTCCGGTCTGGACACCGCCCACAGTGTGATCGAGAAGAGGCTGGGCAAGGAAGTCACGCCTGAGACCATCAACCACTACCTCGAGACCGTCAACCACGCTATGCCTGGTGGCGCAGTCGTGCAGGAGCACATGGCTGAGTGCAGCCCCGCTCTGACCGCTGACTGCTACGTCAAGGTGTTCTCCGGTGACGACGAGCTCATCGACGAGATCGACAAGCCCTACGTCATCAACATCAACAAGGAGTTCCCGGCGGACCAGGCCAAGCAGCTGAAGGAGGCCATCGGCAAGTCCCTCTGGCAGGCAGTGCGCTGCCCGACCATCGTCGGCCGCGTCTGCGACGGAGGTACCATGTCCAGGTGGTCTGCGATGCAGATCTCCATGTCCTTCATCAGCTCCTACAAGCTGGCAGCCGGTGAGGCCGCGATCGCTGACTTCGCATTCGCCGCGAAGCACGCGTCCGTGCTCGAGATGGGTACCATGATGCCCGCTCGCCGCGCCCGTGGCCCGAACGAGCCTGGTGGCATACCATTCGGCTTCCTGGCCGATATGACCCAGTCCTCGAGGAAGTACCCGGACGACCCCGTCCGCGCCTCCCTTGAGACCGTTGCCCTGGGCGCCGTGATCTTCGACCAGATCTACCTCGGCTCCTACATGTCTGGCGGTGTCGGCTTCACGCAGTATGCGACCGCAGCCTACACTGACAACATCCTGGAGGACTACTGTTACTACGCCGCCGACCTTGTGAAGAGCAAGTACGGTGGCCTGTGCAAGTCCAAGCCGTCCATGGAGCTGGTTGAGAAGCTCGGTACCGAGATCAACTCCTACTGCCTGGAGAACTACGAGAAGTATCCGGCCGCCATGGAAGCCCACTTCGGTGGCTCCCAGCGTGCGACCGTCGCCGCCGCCGCAACTGGTATCGGTGTCGCCATGGCTACCGCCAACGCCAACGCTGGTGTGAACGCCTGGTACCTGTCCATGCTGCAGCACCGCGAGCGCCTCGGCCGCCTCGGCTTCTACGGATACGACCTGCAGGACATGTGCGGTGCGTCCAACTCTCTCTCCTACAGGAGCGACGAGGGTCTGCCGCACGAGCTGCGTGGCCCGAACTACCCGAACTACGCGATGAACGTCGGTCACCTGCCCGGCTACGCCGGTATCGCTGGTGCCCCGCACTTCGCACGTGGAGATGCCTTCGCCATGAACCCCTTGATCAAGGTGGCCTTCGCGGACAAGAACCTCCCGTTCGACTTCGCGAACATCACCAAGGAGTTCGGCCGCGGCGGTCTCCGCGAGTTCATGCCGGCCGGCGAGCGCACCGTCATTATCCCCGCGAAGTAAGGTGTCCACATGGAGATCGGGGACTACGCCAGGTATAAGAACACCGGGACCGTCGGCAGGGTCGTGGCGAAGCAGCAGGAGGCTGGCGTCGAGTGGATAGAGCTCGACAACAGCCTGCTCTACAACGCCGCCTACCTGGAGGCGGCTTCGGAGTCCGACTACAAGGCGTCCTCGGTCAAGGACCGCGCGGTAGGGCTCTCCCTCGAGGAAGTGGAGGAAATGAGGAAGGAGCTCATGAAGGCGGAACGCCACGCATTCGCCACCGGCGGTGGCGGAGGCTAGGCAGCAGTAAACAAACCCTTTCCATTATTCCCTTTTTTTGTTCCGCGCTGTTTTTCTTGTCTCTTCTGGCTTCTCGTTCCTGTCGGTCCTTCAGTTCACCAGCATGATCGGTCCACCCCGACCTCGCTCATTTCCCCTGGGTCATCGTGAATATCCGAGGCAATCTGAACGATCCAGGCGGACAAATTCATGCATCCAGCCCTGAAATTAAAAATAAGAAAATTGGGAAAAGGTTTGGAATGTGTTTCCCACCCGTTCATGCCAGGCAGCAGGTGCAGGCGACCAGTACGCTCCAGGAGGCCTCGGCGAACACGTGGCAGCAACCGCAGGGCGGCATCTGGCCGTCGAAGTCGGTCGGCACGTTATCGGAGAAGCACATCGGGGCGCAGCAGCAGCCGCACACGATGACGGTGTTGTCGATGGAGCGCAGCGGGTCATCGATGTCGCACGGCGGGACCACGAGGGTCACCGTGAACGTCACGGACTCGCAGGGCTGCAGGCACCAGACGATCTCGTCCAGGCCCAGCACCTCATCGTATACGCGCAGGCCGCAGGCGGTGTTCGAACCAACGTTGCTCACGATGACCGTGTACTCGACGGTGTCACCATGTCCCGCCTCGGATGGGGCGATGATGGTGACCCTCACGTCGCACGGGTCAAAGATGTACACGAAGTTGGTCGCGTTCACCGTCAGGATCTTGCACTCGTCGCTGACGTCGCACATGTACAGCGCGGTGGCGACGGCCATGTTCTCGATGTACTCGCCATCCTCACAGTACGACCAGTCCTCCGGGACGACATAACCGACGGTGTATGTCATCCAGGTGCACGGCTCCAGGCAGGGGATCATCTCATGCAGTCCCAGCATCTCGTCATCGACGTAGACGCTGGTCAGGCACTCGGTCCCTGCGTTGAACACCGTGATGGTGTACGTGACAAGCTGTCCAGGCACCGCGAAGTCACCGGCATCGTTGTCCTTCCAGATCATCAGGTGGTACGGGTTGCACACGGCCAGGTCAAGTTCCTCCAGTTCGGTGAACTGGATCGGGTCGCAGCATCCGTTGCCGTTCCACAGGCCGTAGACGAGCACATCGTTGCTCAGCCAGTCGCCCATGCCGCAGCACCAGTCGGGGCTCACCTGATAGTCGAAGGTGAACACGACGGACTCGCACGGGGCCAGGCACGGTACGTACCAGCTCTGGAACATCATCTCATCGACGATCCAGATGCAGCTCAGCCAGTGTTCGCCCACGTTGGTCACGGTGATCTGGTAGGTCACCAGGTCGCCCGGGCGGACGGTATCGACCATCACGCCATCGACGAACGCCACCTTCTCCACATCGACCCAAGGTCCGCATACCTCCCACTGGATATCCTCTGAATCGGTTATCCAGTGACATACGGAGCCGCACGGCACGCAGGTCTCTACTTCGAAGGTGTCCAGCAGGTACAGGCCGTCATCACAATAGGTCCAGTCCTCCGGGATGGTGTACGAGAACACCATGTTCCAGTAGCCACCAGGAGCGTAGACCCCGTTGGTCGTGATGTCCAAGCCCATCAGCTCGTCCGTCAGGTGGAATCCGGCGTAGTTCATCTTGCCCTCGTTGGTCACGGTCACATCGAAGAATACCGTTTCGCCAGGCAAGCAGGATCCACTCACGATGACGTCAAGATCGATCGCCAGGATCGGTTCGATCTCGACCGTCCAGCTGTCCGAGGCGGTGACGCATCCGTTGCAGTCGTCATCGCACGGGCAGGGCTGGCAGGTCGCGGTCGCCACTGCAGTGTTCGTCACCGAGAACTCGGTGCCATTGCACTCCAGCGTCTGGTAGTCGATATAGGTCACGGTGACAGATGCACCAGGCACCAGCTCGGTCCATGACCAGGAGTTGTCCCCATCGACCAGCTGCACGCAGTACAGCGTAACGCTTCCGACGTTCGTCACCGTTATGCTGTATGGGATCGGCTCATCGGCGAACACTTCCTCCGGCCCTATCTTCTCGACCAACAACTGGCCAAGGCCGTAGACGAGGTATTCGTGGGTGTCCTCGTAGGACGTGGTCTCGGTCACATATGTGCCGTCCTCAGGCACCAAGGCGCATGCTTTGACGGAATGGGTGTCCAACAGCAATACGTCACAGCACCAGTCGTCCGGTACGGTGAACGAAGCGTGTAGGTACACAGAGGTGCATGAGTCAAGGCAGCAGATGGTCTCGTCGAGGATGGTCATCTCTATGATCTCTCCGCCGAGCTCAAAGCTGACGGTGTCCATGGCGTGTATGCCGGACAGCGGCAGTATGCCCGTGTTCCTTACCTCGTACTCCCAGGTCAGCACGTCGCCAGGCCTGATGTTGGTCCAGTCGAACTCCTCGTACTTCCAGATGCGCACGCTGACATCGACGTCGAGCGGTATGATCACGGTCGCTTCAGCACTGGCATCCTGCAGGTCGCAACCTACTGCGCATGCATACACCGTGTTATCGAGGACATCGCCATACTCGCAGTGCGTCCAATCCTCAGATATCGTGTAGGTCAGCGTGTAGGTCTTGCTCTCGCAGGGGCAGAGCACCTCGATCATGTCATACAGGCCAAGCATGTCGTCCCTGACGCAGACGGAGCTGAGCGTTCCGGAACCGGCGTTCCACACCACGATGGTGTAGGTAACGACGTCACCAGGCGCCGCCTCAGATACATCCGCGGTCTTGGTTATGCGCAGGTCCACCGGGTCATCGATGAAGGTCGTCCAGACGTCCTCGGCCGCCAAGGTCAGGGTGCAGCATGTGCTGGTCGCCGTGACCACGTTGGTCAGGTACTCTCCGTCCTCGCAGTAGGACCAGTCGGCCGGCACCGTGTACTCATGTTCGATCACGACGGTCTGGAACGGCTCGATGCAGCAGATGTACTCGTTCAGGCCGATGGTCTCATCGACCACGAACACACACTGCAGCGCCATGCAGTTCGGGTTGGTGACCGTTATCACATAGGTGATGGTCTCGCCCGGAACCGCCCTCTCCGGTCCAGTCTTGGCGATCTCGATGGTGCACGGGATGTTGATTATCTCGGTCTCCCACATGTCGAAGTCCATCAGGGTCTCGCACGGGAAGCATCCGTTGGCCACCACGACCACCCAGTTGAACAGGTCATCCCCGTTCATGCAGGTCCAGTCGGAAGGCACTTCGAAGCTCGCCGTGAATGTGTAGGACTCGCATGGGTCGAGGCAGTCGATCCACAGGTTGGCTATCTCGTACACGAACTCTCTTAGCTCATCATCCTCCCAGCAGGCGTGGTTGCTCACCATGTCCATGATGTTCACGTTGCACAGGGGCAGCTTGCCCACGTTGCGCACTGTGATATCATAGGTGATGATCTCGCCCGGAGAGGCGGTCTCAGGTCCGACCTTGTCCACCACGATGATGTGGTCGACGTTCAGCAGGACCTCCTCGGTGTCCTCGGCGAACACCTGCTCGTCGCAGGCCCAGGCGTCAGCGTACACGGTGTTGATCAGCCACTCCCCATCGTCGCAGTAGTTCCAGTCATCGGGGATGGTGTACCAGACCTCGAAGGTGATGCTGTTGCACTCGCACAGCACCGGGATGTTCGCATACCAGCCGATCGTCGGGTCATACACGTTGACGCAGCTCAGCGGCAGGTAGCCCAGCTCGGAGACGGTGATGATATAGAGTATGGTGTCTCCAGGCATCGGCCTGGCGTCATCGATCACGATCGAGCTGCTGGAGTAGAGGTACCATTCCTTCTCCACGATGAAGCTCACCGGGTCATCGATGTACGTCATCCATTCGCTGTATGCTGTCAGCTTCGCCTCGCAGTTGCAGCAGCAGAACGTGGCCCACGCGGCATTGTCCAGCTCGTCGCCGTCCTCGCAGTAGGTCCAGTCCTCGGGCACGGTGTACGATATCACCCAGCTCAGGGACTCTCCCGCAGGCAGTTCGGCCACATACTGGTAGAAGCCGGTCAGCTCGTCGGTCACTTCCAGGCAGGTCATCAGGCACAGTCCGGTGTTGGTCACCGTGATGGTGTACTCGATGGTCTCGCCCGGCACGGCCTCGTCAGGTCCAGTGATGTCCAGGACGACGTCGCAGCACGGATGCACCCACATGCTGTTCATGGACGACGCCTCGTCCAGCATGTTGTCTCCACACTCGACGCAGTCGGCGCAGTAGCATTCACCGCAGACGTACGCTCCATACGGTATGGAGTATCCGAAGCAGCCCCGCTCATCGCCCTCTGGGACGGTGTAGGTGACCTCATAGGTCACGACCTCGCCCACATCGAGCATCGGCAGGGATGCCAGCTTTATCATCTCAGGCATCGGCTGAGACAACCCTACGATACCGCTGTCCTCGATCCAATACTTCACGCAGACGTCCAGCAGCGGGGTCTCTCCCACGTTGCTGACCACTATCTGGAACGTTACCTCCTCACCAGGGTCGACATGGGAAGGTCCGATCATTTCGACCGCGATGTCACATGGCGGTTCCACATAGGTGTAGGACATATCGGCCGCTTCGATCAGCAGGCCAGCGTCCCAAGCGTCTGCCTCGGCCGTGTTATACATCTGCAGCCCCATGACGCAGCAGAAGTCCATGACGATGTACTCTATCTCGAAGGTCACGGACTCGCACGGGCTCAGACATTCGATCGTCTGGTCGGTGGATACGGTGTCCCAGATGTACTGGTATACCAGGTACTGCTGGGTCATGTCGCACCAGACGGATAGGAAGTCGCTCACGTCCACATCGTGGAGGCTCTCGCTTCCGAGGTTCTTCACGGTGATGCCGAACACGATCGTCTCACCGGTTATGGCCGTCTCCGGCGCGGTCTTCTCTACATCCAAGTGCCATGGGTCATGGATCAGTATGCTCACTGTCTCCTCGTCCCCTACGGGTTGGCCGCAAGCGTATCCGCTGGCCGCTGCAGTGTTGGTCAGGTAGTCCCCGTCATCGCAGTATGACCAATCAGAGGGCACCGCGATCTGGAAGGTGTACTCCTGGTATTCGCACGGCATCAGTTCGCAGATCCAGTCATCCAGGCCCAACATCTCGTCGGTCACGTGGATGCAGGTGATCGGGCACGGCCCGCAGTTCATCACCGTGATGTAGTAGGTGATCAGGTTGTTGCCGTACATCGGGTTGGCCCAGGCCTCGCTGACATCGGCCCACTTTTCTATCTCGAGCATGCATGGGTATTCGATGTTGACGAGACATGAGGCCGAATACTCCAGGCCGATCTCGCTCAGACAGCAGTTGGCGGTGGCGAGGACCTCGTTTATCACGTAATCAGGTCCATCGCAATAGCACCAGTCCTCCGGTACCGTCCACGTGTATGTGAGCGTCTGGCTCTCGCAGGGCAGCAGGTTGCACTCGAAGTCCAGGAAGTCGTTCAGCAGGGTGTCCCAGACCTTGACATTGCACAGCTGGTTGATGCCCAGGTTGTACACGGTCACGGTGTAGGTGATGGTGTCCCCGGGCGATGCCACGGACACATCAGCGCTCTTGGTGACGTACAAAGAGCAGTAGTCCAGGATGTTGACGCTGACCTCATCCGTCGCGCCTAT
Source organism: Methanomassiliicoccales archaeon PtaU1.Bin124 (assembly GCA_002067865.1). Classification (GTDB taxonomy): domain Archaea; phylum Thermoplasmatota; class Thermoplasmata; order Methanomassiliicoccales; family UBA472; genus MVRC01. Next base: position 72,664 of record MVRC01000013.1, read on the forward strand.
CACCTGACCCCCACAGCAGGTCTTGACCAAGAACGAATCCCTCAACCAGTCGCCGTAATCACAGTGCGTCCACCAGATTGGCACGGTCCAAGTGGTGGTGAAGTTGAACCATTCACCCGGATATATGCACCAAGGCACCATCAGATCGGTTCCTGGTATCATGTCTCCAGAGCGAAGGTCGAACACCACCTGACTGTTGTCCATCCAGAACGTGACATCGCTGATCTCCAGATTGGCGAAGCACGGTCCCTCACCGGGGTAGATACAGTTGTAGATGCTGTAGTACCAGGTGATCTCATCCCCCGGATACGCCACTTCTGGATAGACGTCCAGATCGACCACGAGGCAGTCCGATTCCACGTACGTCAGCATCGGGTCGTCGATGATCATCACAGACGCTTCGCCGCTGGCCATTACTGCCCCTGCGGCGAACTCGGCGTCGGCCGTGACCATCGCGCTGTTCGTGATCATCCCTACCTCGGTCGATGCCGAGGTGGTGGTCAGGGTCCAGGTCTCGCCCACCGCCAGCGAAGGCAGCGTCTCGGACCATCCCAGCATATCATCGGTGAACACCAGGTTCACCAATCCGATCATGCCGGTGTTCTCTATGACCACATCCCAGACGATGGTCCCGCCCACGTTGGTGTACGGGAACCCGTCATCGTCCACACCGAAGGCCGTGGCGGTCTTCGTCATGGTGATCTCCGGGTAGAAGTCCTCCCTGAGCTCCGTGGACGTCGCCACGGCCGCCTCGGCGGTCATGGTGGTGGCCGAGTCGACGGTGACCAGTGTGGCCACGTTGGTTATGCTGGCCAGAACGCCATAGTCAGAGTGGTCGTTGGTGAACTTCACCACATACGAGATGGTCTGGTCCCCGGTCACGGTCCACGGGCCGTTGCTGGCAGGGTCCGAGACCCATCCATCCGGCAAGGTCATGACATCGGTGATGGAGGCGGACGCATCGGTCGCATTCGCCGGGTCTGTGCCGTCATAGGTCCGTACCACGGTGATCGTGTAGGTGACATCGGCCGACTCGCCGATCATCAGTTGCAACGAGGCGACATCGGCCGATTTTGTTATGGTCCAATTATATTGGCCGGCGCTCGGTGTTCCTACATCCGTACCGCCATCGCCGGGCGTGGTGTCAGGCGGTGTAGTGTCACCATTCTTATCACCTTGGTCCACTGGCGGAACGCCCGTATCTCCAGAATTGTCGGGCGTGACGCCTTGTTCACGATAACTATCTCCTTGGTTTTGGAGCCCGCCAAGCGACAGGAGAAAGACTCCGCTTATACACAAAGAGGCGGCCAATAGTAGCACTATCAGCCTTACACTCCCCATTTGATTCATTCAATTCCCCCTAATCCTCCCTATGAATTTTGGGCACGGTCCGTAGGTGTGCCCTCCCTACTCGCAGAAAAAGAACAACAAATGTTTATCGCGAAAGAGTCGATTTACCGATAATTTAACCTTTACATTGTGTAAATTAATTCATTTTAAAGTTAACAAATGACATATTAATAATATATATTAATAACAATAGTAAGCATCAAATTTATCCACTGGCCCTACTCGACCTAATAGAATAAAAATCGCTGCCAGATAGATTATAAACGAATATTATGGCGCAAAGCTGCCCAGTCATGAAGATGTTACGGGTCGACGCCGTTCCGGTAAGATTTATCAGCTCGCCCGCGAAATGTTCTCATCATGAGCGAGGTAGAGGGAGGCATGTCCGAGGCCGAGATCGACCTGATGCTCGACGATTTGGAAGGGCACGACTGGACGCCGGGCCTGAAGATCTGGCAGATCGTGGCCCTCGTCATCGCCGCAGGATTGGTCCTGGCCTTCTTCCTGGGCGTAATCCGCTGGTTCATGGTCCATTCCTACGGACCGTGATCAGAACATGCTGGCGCGCCTGGGCTGTTCCACGCCGGTGCGGCGGTTAGGGGCGCCCCTGGCCCCGGGGTACTTCATGCAGTATAGAAGCACATAATGGTACTCGGCCGAATCGTCCAGCGCCTTGATGATGCTGGACCTGGTGAGGACCCGATAATCCTCCAGCGCGCGCACGGCGAGATTGCTCTGGCGCTTCAGCCACTCGCCCTCCATGCCTCCCAGCAAGGTGCGCAGGAAGATCTCCTCCATGACTAGCAGCTGCCTCTTCTCGGCATACCTGGCCCGGCCCATTATTCCCTTCCCGGCCTCGACCGCCGCCAGCGCGTAGTTCATCGCATCGTTGGTCTTCATGCCGATGGCCAGCCCGTACTGGATGGCGATCTTCCTGGCCGATTCCCAACGGGGGTCGTTCTCCAGCTGATTGATCGCCTGCGGACCGGTCATCATGGCCAGGTCGAGGAGCGTGTCTATCAGCGACTGATATTCCATGTAAAGGGTGAGGCTGTGCTCGATGTCCTTGTCGGTCAGGCCGGGAAAAAGCAAGCGGTGGTTGAACCTCAGCACCTCTTCGCACAGGTCGTAGCGGCGCTGGTCCCGGAAGACGTAGTTGGAAACGGTATTGGCCGCCAGCTTCTGTGCCAGGCGGTGCAGGTGGGCGTCCATGCCCTTGAACCTCATCTCCTCCGCGAAGAGGTCGATCTCTTCCTTGCTGAGGAACATTGGCTCGAGCTTATCCTCTGCCATACGGTGAACGAGCACGGACCGGGTATATTATTTTGAGGGGGTGGTTATCAACCCGAATCACTTAGCCACGTCGAATCCGACGAGGATGGTGGCGTTCTTCGGGTCGTCGACGATCTTGTGGTGGTTCTTGATCACCATGTCGCCCGGCGGCGAGGGCGAGCAGGAGACCACGTTGCGGAAGCCCAGTTCATCGGCCAGCTCGGGGAACGAGACCGGCGGCATGAAGAAGTATTCCTGGTGCTTCGGCCGGGCGTCCTTGTAGAGGACGAAGTCCTCGCTGAGCCAGATTAGGTCGTCCCTGTCCTTGTACTTGTGATGGTCGCCCTTGATGATCTCGGTGCCGATGACGATGCCGTCATCGGCGATCAGCTGGACGGTCGGTTCGGGTGGCGGCCTGAACGTGCCGTTCTTCAGGATGCAGAGGACAAATTGCCTCTTCATGCACTGCTCCATGCCCTCGTTCTTCACCTGCATCCCCATCTGGGATTTGATGCAGCGCTCCACCTGCAACACTCCCTCCCTCGTCTCCTCCCCGAGGGGGAAGACCTGCAGTACGCCCTGCATCCCCTTGATGATCCGCACAGCCTCGTCGACCGATGCCATGGCCGGGGAATGCTCGTCCAGCATATAAAAGGTTGATTTAGCGGACCCTTGCTACCGGCTTGTTGTCCAGGAACTGCTTCACCTGTTCGATCTCGATGTCCAGCAGGATGACGTCCGCCACGTTCTTGATGTCGGAGGTGCGCAGCACGATGATCGGCTTCTTGCCGAACTTCTTCTTCACGTTCAGCTCTTCCATGCTGGCCTTGTCCACCAGCACTTCCATGTACGGTACGTTCCAGCCACCCTCGTTGTCCACTTGGAACCCGTACACCGTGCCGATCTCCCTGCCGGCCTTGCACAGCACCCGGTCCCCCATCATGTCGCTCAGCGCGACCGGGGCCTTGAAGTCCTCCAGGATGAGGTTCGCCATGTTCTCCAGGTCCTCGCTCAGCATGACGTGGTCCTTGATCGAGCGGATCGATTCCACCTTGACGAACGCGCCCTGCGAGCTGATGACCTTCTTCTTCTTGTTCAGGAAGGCCTCGTTGCCCTTGCTGATGGTGATGCTGATGGCCGGCACGTGCCAGGTCTTTACGTCCACCGCCGCGCCGTCGACCTTGCCGACGAGCTTGGCGTTCGCGCTCATCACTTCCTTGCCTATCAGATCTTGAAGGTTTATCATGTCCATCCCTTGCGGTTCGTTACTGCCCAGCAAGATATTTTTAATCTTCCCTTCGGCCACGCCGATGGAAAAGGGTTTATCTAGCACCGACTACGGTGCAAGGGACCATGTCCCTCGACCAGATCATGCAGGAGCAGCCCGAGGTCATCAACTCGATGTACCGCTACAAGCATACCATCTTCAAGGATGGCAGCCTCAGCGAGAAGGAGAAGGAGCTGGTGGCGGTGGCGGTCATCTGCGTGCTGAAGTGCGAGGAGTGCCTGGAGGTCCATGCTCAGCGCGCGCTGCAGCTTGGCGCCACCAAGGACGAGATACGCGAGGCGGTGATGGTGGCGATGTACCTGGCCGGGCCCCAGGCGGCCATCTGGTCGAAGAAGATCGACCAGTACATCTCCGACCATCCCAAGAATGATGAGTGATCTACTTTTGGTACTCGGCCTTGATGTCCTTCTTGAGTCCCAGACCCATCGCCACCTCGGCCACCTTCAGATAGGCCATGGGCACCGGGCAGACGGAATGCCTCAGCAGCCTTCCCATCGTAACATAGGCGCGGTTCTCCCCGATGGGCATGTGCACGATCTCCTCCAGATTGATCTCGCGCATCGGCTCGTCGCACTTCTTGACGTAGGGGCAGTCGGACTCCATGTGGATGATCACCTTGTCATCCTCCTTGTGCCCGGTGATCTTGGTGTGGAACCGGCAGGCTCCGGGGTCCAGATGCAACACGACTATCTCATCTGACATGCTAGCTGCATTCGTAGCCGTTCGTATTTTACGCTTTCCTATCGTGCTTCAATTGCAGCAGTCGTCGCCACAAGTGACCTCCTTGCTGCCCTTCAGCGCCGCCTTGATCATCGCCATGGCGCAGCCCACCCCGCTGTCGACCTTGATGGCCGATTCGGGACAGTTCATCATGCAGGCGCCGCACTCCATGCAGGCATCGGCGTTCACCATCGCCGCCTTTCCCCCCTTCACCTCGAACACCCGGTGAGGGCAGACCTGCTGGCATCTGCCGCAGCCGGTGCACTTGTCTGGGAAGAGCATCAGGGTGTTGATGCCGCCCGGCTTGCTGCCTGGACCGACCGGTACGCCATCACCTATGCCGATGAGCATAGGCTTGGGGGACGTGCAATTGCAGCTCTCCGCCATCAGAACCACCCCGCATAGATACCAATTCCCGCCGCCACGGCCAGCGCCAGACCGGTGGCCGACATCGCCACCATCGGAGGGATGAACCTGAATATCTCGTCCTTGACGCCGGTGCGGGAGGCGTACGGGGTCGAGCCGGTGAAGTTGAGGCCGACATAGCCGACCACGCCCATCATGCCCAGCAGCACCGCCAGGTCCACCAGGGCCATCTCCACGAGCGGCATCGGGCCGAGCCACGACCAGGCCAGCAGGGGCAGCGACAACAACGCCCCCAGTGCCATCCCTTTGATGCTGAACTTCTTCGAGGGGAGGTAGGGGAAGAGCAGGGGGAAGAAGAACAGGCTTCCCACGTATCCTAGCAGGAACACGCCCAGCCCGAACCATCCCGCCAGCACGACGAGGAGCAATCCCGCGGGTATGCCTAGCTTGAGATAGTTCCTCCATTCCACCGGGACCAGCACCACCCGGTCCTTCGCCGGGAACTGGACCTGCCTCATCTCCGGGGTCGCCTTGCGGTCCTTCAGGTAGGCGGGGATGTCCTCCGCCCTGATCGGCCCGTACTCGACCACGAAGCCCGTGCGTTCCTTCACCTCGTGGGCCTTGACGCCTGGAGCACCGAGCTGGGGAAGGATGAGGCGGCGATGCGATACTATCTCCTCCAGACCCGTCCCCTTCACCTGGCGCACGATCTCGTCGGTGCCGAACGTGCCCTTGCCGGCAGCGCACCACACGTTGATGCCCTTCGTATCAAGCACCAGGACCCAGGCGGCGATGCCTTTCAGATGGGAGCGTACGGCATCGAAGCTGAGGGAATAGTTGGAAGTGACCAGCACCGGGCTCTTGTCGTCCGGGCCGTTCACTCGATAAAGACCAGGCGTGACACGGTGCTCGCCCCGCTTGTAACCGATTCGGGCCAGGATATGGTCGTTGCGCTCCTTGCCGCCCAGCGTATCGGTGGTATCCATGGTCAGGCTCATTTCGATCCCTCGCTGACGATCTCCCCGGCCTTCCGGTCGAGCTCAGGCATGAGTATCAATTGCAGGCAGCAGACCTTGCCCTCCCTGACCCCGATCGCCACTGCCAGCCTGTCGCCGGCGTTGATGCCCAGTTTCTGCCTGATGTTCTTGGGCAGGACCATCTGGCCTCGCTCGTCCACGGTGACGATCGATTCGATCTTGTAGTCCATCGGTGAGGAGCAGCACTTGGATTCCGGCATGAATGCTCGGCATATCTTCTGATAATTTATACTTTTCTGAATTTTCAGAATATTCTAAGTATTGAGGAAATGACTTTATGCCGGACGGCCATGTGTGACGGCATGGGCTGGCCGGGCTGGTTCAAGAAGTACAGGGGCAGCGTGCTGTTCGTGCTGGTGATGATCTGGGCGATCGTACTGCTGTCGTGGTTCTGGCTGTTCTACTTCTTGATGAAGTGATCAGCCCTTCTTCTTTGACATGAGCTCGTACATGGCGACCTTGCTGATGTCGAGAGTGCCGATGGCCGCTATGGCCTCCTTCTTGCGCATGATCGGGACGACCGTCACAGGCTGACCGCGGAACGGCCCGGTGGCGGCGGTCTTGTGGATGATCTGGCCGCGCTTCAAGGCCTCTTCCAGCAATGGCCCGGTGTAGTTGGTGTCGACGACCTCCCCGTCCTCGCACCTCACGCCGTGATGGTTCTTGCTCCTCATCGTCACGGGCGTGCGGTTCAGCAGCTCGTGGATGGCCAGGCAGAGGCACTTCAGGTCGTCCGCCTCGGTGTCCTGCGATAACAATGTGGTCCCTTCGGTCCAGCAGCGGCGGGACTGGTTGCTCAATGCCAATGCTGCGGTCACAGCTCCCTTCTCTGCCGCCTCATAGCTGAACGCCGAGCCGATTATGATGACGTCCCCGTCCTCGATCTTGAAGACGTTGCGCAGCGGGGCCACGTGGGCCTGGTCCGGGAAGTCCTCGTCGCCCGGGAAGACCATCTTGCCCGATTTGACGATCAGGGTGGTGGCTCCGACCGCCCCGGCCCTGACGGCCTCGTCCCTCTGCTCGCAGCCCATCTTCACCTTGAAGCCCATGCCCTTGACCATGACGGCACAGTTATGCTTCCCCAGGGTCAGGTCCTGCAGGTCCACCTGGGCCACCTGGACGCCGGAGTTCTCGTAACGCCTGCGGCCCTTGTCGGTGATGACCGTCCCCATCCTGGTGTTCTCGATGCTCCCCTCCCGGGACATCTTGTCGAGGATGGTCCTGATCGACCCTTCTCCTATCTGCAGCGCGTCCGCCAAGGCCTTGCGTCCGATGGGGCCTTGCTTGTCGATCACCTGATACGCCTTCCATATGTGGTACATGGAGAATTTGGGCGTTGGACCGACGGAAAAATAGGAGTTGAATGCCATGGTCATGTTCGCTGGATATATAATCCATCCATATAAAGATTGTGAAGAAAAGTTAACGATACTTTATTCGTCTGGCTAATTGGTCTTAACGGGGAAAAGTATATTAGTGTTCGGTCCATTTTCACCCCTGATGCCCGTGGAAAAGCAGGTTTTCGTTAGCATTGATAATATCAGTAAGAGCTTCAACGGGAACCTGGTGCTTAGGGATATCAGCGCCAATCTGAGCGCCGGCGAGACGCTGGGTCTGATCGGAAGGAGCGGCGCGGGAAAATCCGTTCTCATCCACGCCCTGCGCGGCACGCCGGAATACAAGCCGGACCAAGGGAGCATCATCTATCGCATCAATTACTGTCAGAAGTGCAACCGGGTGGAACTACCTAACCCAGGCCAGCCCTGTCCCAGATGCGGTTCTTCCACCACCGTGAGGGAAGTGGACTTCTGGAACATGGCGGACAGGGACCCGCTGCGCATGGCGATGAAGGAAAGGATCGCCATCATGCTGCAGAGGACCTTCGCCCTGTACGGCGAATCGAGCGTCATCGAGAACATCTTCGAGGCACTGGGCGACATGGAGGAGAAGGCCAAGGTGGAGAGGGCCATAGAGCTGCTGAAGATGGTCCGCCTGGAGCACCGCACCATGCACATCGCCCGGGACCTTTCCGGCGGGGAGAAGCAGCGCGTCGTTCTGGCGCGGCAGCTGGCCCGCGACCCCATCCTTTTCCTGGCGGACGAACCGACCGGTACGTTGGACCCGCAGACGGCCGACCTGGTGCACAAGGCGCTGGTGGAAGCGGTGCGCTCGGGACGGATGGCCATGGTCGTCTCGTCCCACTGGCCCAAGGCAATCAACCAGCTCTCGAACAAGGCCATGTGGCTGGAGTCGGGCGAGATCATGAAGATGGGCGCCCCGACAGAGGTCACCAAGGAGTTCGAGGTGTGCTTCCAGAAGACCGAGGCGATGATGAACGTCACCGTCGGTCAGCCCACCATCCGGCTGGAGGGGGCAAAGAAGTACTTCTATTCCATCGTGCGCGGCGTGGTCAAGGCCGTGGACGACGTTTCGTTCGAAGTGAAGGAGAAGGAGATATTCGGGCTGGTCGGCCTGTCCGGGGCTGGCAAGACCACCGTGTCCAGGATGATCTCCGGCATCGCTCCGGCCACCGGCGGACTGGTCGCCGTGCGCATCGGGGACGAATGGATCAACATGTCCGAGATGGGAGAGATGGGGCGCGGTCGGGCCACCCCTTACATCGGCATGCTGCACCAGGAATACTCGCTCTATCCGTTCAACACCGTGCTGCAGAACCTAACCGTCTGCATCGGTATGAAACTGCCGGCCGAGCTGGCCAAGATGAAGGCCATCCAGGTGCTGACCAGCGTAGGGTTCACCGCGCGCGAGGTGGACCGCATCCTGTACGCCTTGCCTGACACTTTATCGGTGGGCGAGAAGCAGCGCATCGCTTTGGCAAGGGTCCTCATACAGGAGCCCCGCTTCGTCATACTGGACGAGCCGACCGGCACCATGGACCCGATCACCAAGAACTCCGTGGCCAAATCCATCCTCATCGCCCGTAAGGAACTGGGCGAGACGTTCATCATCGTCAGCCACGACATGGACTTCGTGCTGGACTGCTGCGACCGCGTGGCCCTGATGAAGGGCGGAAAGGTGGTGGCGTTGGGCTCTCCGAAGGATGTCGTCGCCACGCTGACCGAGGGTGAGCTGGCCGAGTATGCGAACAACTGCGAGCAGACGGCCGAGGGAACCCAGTGAAGGAAAGCATCGGCCGGAAGACCAGGTTCGTGGAGTGCCGCGAGTCCCGCGGACTGGGGGTCGGAGGTTCTCTGGCGCAGAGGGCCACCATCTCCGAGAGCGGCCGTCAGGTGGTGGCCGTGGCGATGGGTCCGGGAAAGAGGCACATCACCAAGCCGGTCTGCGAGATCACCTACGAACTGAGGGAGCAGGGCATCGAGACCTCGGTGCTGGTGGTGAACGCCGGTTCGGGAGTCCCTGCGGACGCCCCGGATGCTTCGACCGGCTCCATATTCGGCCTGGATCAGATCGAGGTCGACCGCATCCAGCAGTTCAAGTTAGTGCTCATCCACCTAGGCAACGTGCGCAACCACATCATCTACAAGGCGAGGCTCATCCTGCGCAACGTCGACATGCCTGCCGTCATCGTATGCCAGGCCCCTGTCGATTTCGAGGATTTCGCCCGCATCGGGGTGAAGACCCGTCTGGTCATGCCGAGGAAGGATAACATCGGCACCAAGGGGGAGATCGTGGAGATCATCACCGGAGTGGTGCGCGGACAGACCATCTCCCAGGCAAAGCTGGACGAGATCGTCAGCAAGATCAAGCGGCATGTGTGAACATTTTCTTCTTCGGCGTTCTCCAGCAAAATGATTTTACCATGTTCCGTCCCTATGTCGGACTATGGAGCAGATGCACCATCTCATCGGCAACACCCTGCACTGGACCCAGCCGGGGCTGTCGCGGGTGTATGAGCTGAAGGCCGGTGAGAAGATCTTCGGCAGGCTGACGTTCCAGTCGATATTCGGTTCATTGGCCTCGGCCGAGACGGCGGAAGGGAACTTCACATTGAAGCGGCAGGGCTTCCTGCAGCCCAGCATCTCGTTGCGCCGGTTCGGTTCGGACCTGGACCAGGGACGGATGCTCATGGACGGGTGGCACCAGGGGGGCGTGCTGCATCTGGCCGACGGCAGCCGATATCAGTTCGTGAAGATGGGCTTCCTTCATCCGGAATGGTCGTTCCTGGACAGTACAGGCAGGAAGCTGGCCTGCGTCCATGTCAAATGGGGGTTCAAATATCAGGGGGAAGTGACGATCGAGCCGTTCGGCAGGGATGACCGCAACCTGCTGCAGCTGCTCATGGTCGGCATGTATGCCATAATCCTCATGAACGACGAGGCGGCAGCTGCCGCCGCAAACTGAACGAGGGTCCCGGACTCATTCGAGCTCGACCCCGGCCGGTCCGTGGGCCGGATACACTATTCTCACTCCGAGGGAACGTAGGCGATGCCAGTCATCCGCTGCGACCGAACCCTCCTCCACCCCGTTCGGCGGCGGAAGGTCGCCGGTGAACGCCACGCCCTCATCCAGCACCAGGGTGACATGATCGGGGCCATGGCCAGGCGTTGGGATTATTTCTCCATATATTCCGATTCCCGCCAGGAACGCCCTGCTTCCCTCGAAACTCAGGTCGATGTTCCCCTCATGTCCTATCTCGTGGAAGACCATCGGGGGACGAAGGTACGCTTTGAGATCGTTCAGATGGTCCTTCTGATTCTCCATGACGATGAGGCGGGCCCCCTTGTCCTTCAGCTCTTGGGCTATGCCAGCGTGATCGATGTGATAATGGGTCATAAGCTGGTGGGTGATCTGCTTCACCGAGCGACCTTGACACGCTATGCTCCTTTTCAACTCGGCCATCCCGCCGGGCCAACCCGAATCGATGAGCAGAACATGACTTCCGGCCGATAGCAAATAGCAGTTTACGGACCTGTACCCGACGTTCAAGATCTCCATATTATCCCGATATTTCGCAAATTTTGATATGATGGTTCGGAAGATGATGTTATTCCTTGTTAGTATCTGCTAACAAATTATTAATGCAAATTATGAATATTTATCTTTTTTGAGAAAAATACAATGGCTAGATAAATACAATTATCATTTTTGGAAGTAGACCAATACCATGTGTGGCAGTGATACACCGTGTCTTACCTACGAAAAATCGTTTTACAAGTAGGTAAAAGTCTACTAATGATACTGGCCGGAAAAAAACATCAATCCAATTAACATAAACTTCACCTAAATATTAACATCTGGCTCCAGAGCCAGTTATCAAAAAAAATAATCAATCGTGATTATTATATACCTTGAATTCAAACTCGAATACTTGGCTATACAGATTGCTCGAACACTCTGATAACGCAAACTAAGTTCCCGGCAGGATGTCGGGACGGGCGATCTAGGGGGAGGAAAGATGGACAAAAAAGCAGCAATAAGAGCGTATGCTATCGTTATCATGTTGATGGTAAGCGTGTCGGGGGCGGCAGTCGCACCCTTCCTCGCTTCTATGAGCTATCAGCAGGATACCGATGGGTCGTCTTCAGCTGACTGTGGATGCCCCACTCCAGGCACTACATTGTCGGCTGAAAAGACGGCTACGGGTTATTGGGAGCAGTCCGTTGAATATGACTGGACTATTTCCAAGACCGTAGAACCTACTTCCGCATTAGTCGAGAATACCTTCGATGCGACTTTTACTTACACCATCGAGGTAGTGAAGAGCGCTGGAGAGACCGATGATACATTCGGAGTCAAGGGCGATATCACCGTCAAGAACGGTGGAAGTGTCGCTACCCAGGGCTTGAAGATCATCGACACCATCCAGATCAACCGCAACGACGGAGCCGGATACGTTAATTTCGTTTCCTTCACCGTCAACCTGGGAGCTTACACCATCCTGAACCCGGGAGTTACTCATGTCTATAGCTATAATTATGAGTTCACCCCCGATGCGGATGCCGATGCTACCTACAGGAATGTGGCAAAGGTCACCATAAAGAACCACGCTGGCCACATAGGATATGACTGGGGCCCTGAGCCGAAGATCGGATTCTCTCTGCCTTCTGAGCCCAAGATCGTGTCCTCCACGGACAACACTGCCACCGTCACCGACACTCTGAATGTGCCGGAGCACTGGGAGCTGGTCTCGAACGGCTTTGCCTCACAGGTCTTCAGCGCCTCTGGATCGATGACCTACGAGGTCACCGTGAAGAACGTTGACGCGCCCGAGGGTGACGTCGCCTATATGACCAACACCGCGGTAGTGACCGAGTCTGACACTGGTGAGTACGACGAGGCGGACGCCTCTGTTGAGCTGACCTCTGCAGGTGTGCCGTTCTATCCTGAGCCGGAGATGACCATCGTCAAGTCCGGTCCGGAGAACGCCCTGCCTGGTGAGACCATCACCTGGTACTTCACCGTGACCAACGTCGGCAACGTTGCGTTGACCAACGTCCACATCGTCGATGAGATGCTCGGTATCGACACCTACATCGATCTGGCCCTTGGTGCTTCCCAGGATTTCAGCGGAACCTACACCGTTCCAGCAGATATCACCGCTGAATTCGTCGTGAACACCGCCTCTGCGGACGACCCTGACGGAGCTGGCCACGAAGAGGACAGCGACTCTGTGCCGATCCTGTATCCGGGCGTGCACATCACCAAGGTCGCCGATGTTAGCTGGGCCGTTCCAGGACAGACCATCACTTACACTGTGGAGGTCTTCAACATTGGTAACTGCGACATCACCGCTGATATGTGGGACGTTGTTGGCCCGAAGTATGGCGCGGTCCTGATACCCTTTGGCGAGTCTGTCGTCTACGAGTACACCTACACCATACCGATGGACTTCGAGGGTGACGAACTGTGCAACTACGCAGACACCTATGCCACCGCATACAGTGCAGGCGGATACCAGTGGACTGGATATGACTCCGCACAGGTCTGCATACCCATAGTCAAGCTGGGCATCGACCTTGAAAAGACCGCAAATGTGGATTTCGCTGTTCCTGGACAGACGATCACCTACACGGTGACCATCACCAACCTGGGTAACATCGCCATATACGCGGACATGCTCGATTACATGACCGGATTCGTTGCTGGCCACACCCTGATCGAGCCGGGAATGTCTATCTCGTACACGTACGATTTCACTGTGGACGAGGACTTCGAGGGCAGTGAGATATGCAACACCGCAGACACCTTCGCCGACTACTATCTGCCGGACCAGACGTTTGTGGAAGGCGGCCTCTATGATGTTGATACCGTATGCATACCGATCGTAAGGGCTGGTATCGACATTGTCAAGACCACCGAAGTTGAGGCTATCTGCCCAGGCGAGACCGCCTACTGGACCATCACCATTACCAACACCGGTAATGTTGATCTGGTCAACATCGTGATCACCGATGAGATGGCGATCTTCGACAACATGGGTCACACCATGATGATCGATCTGCTCGCAGCTGGTGCATCCCAGTCGTTCACCGTGTACACTGACATCACCGAGGACATGGTAGGAGAGTTCACCAACACTGCAAGCGTGACCGCTGATGTCGCCGGATATGACATCGCGTCGGTTAGCGACGAAGCGAGCGCCAATGTGTTCGTGATCTATGCTGACCTCGAGGTTAGCAAGATCGGTCCGACGGATGCGAAGCCCGGTGACGTGATCACCTACACCGTGACCATCGTCAACGAGGGCAACTGGGATCTGACCGGCATAACTGTCGTTGACAGCCTTGTCGGAAACCTGGGTCCGATCGACCTGGCTGCTGGAGCAACCTGGTCCCTGGATTACCAGTACACCATCCCGGCTAACTATGCGTCCACCACGCTGGTCAACACCGTCACCGTGACCTATTCGGTCTGTGGTGAGGATGTCGACGAGGCTAGCTGGACCGTGAACATCGAACTGCCCGAGGAGTGCCCGATGCTCTGGATCGAGAAGACCTCCCCGTGCCGTGCGATGGAAGGAGAGGCTGTTCCATTCTTCATCACCGTCACCAACACTGGTAACGTACCGGTGGAGAACGTGATGGTTTGGGACATAACCACAAACACCTACTACTATCTGGACGACTATGATGGCGAGGGTGTCGGCACCCTGCAGCCTGGCGAAGTCTGGAACCTGCCCGTGTTCACCATCGAGGTCTATGACAACGATGGATCCGAGCTGATGACCAAGTTCATCAACATCGCCGAGGTAACTGGCGAGTACGATGGATTTGATGTCTGGTGCCAGGACAGCGCACTGGTCGACCTGATCCACCCGGCCATCCTGGTGGAGAAGAGCGGCCCTGAACTCTCTGCCGAGGGTCACACCATAACCTGGACGATCACCGTGACCAACGTTGGAGATGTCAGCCTGACAAACGTGTATATCGTGGACCAGATCTGGGGAGCCTGCGAGCCCTCCTGTGGAACCTGCGATGAGAAGTCCGATGCTTCCCCGCTGGCCTCTGCAGAGGTAACTCTGGGATACCTCGGAGTCGGTGCCAGCAAGACCGTAACCGTCACCTTTGCAGTGCCTGAGGAATTCGATTGCAACTATGTCTGCAACCATGTGGTGGCGTACGGCCAGCCTGGCCCGTCCTGCCTGTGGTGCGGACATGGCGCCTGTGAGTGGTTCGAGTCCACCAACGACAAGAGGTGGGTCAGCGATGATGCATGCGTTTGCACCTTCATCGTGAAGCCGGCCATCGATGTCGAGAAGGTTGGCCCGGTCTGCGTTGATCCCGCGATCGGCCTGATGACCTTCACGGTAGACGTGACCAACACTGGCAACTATGTGATCGAGGACCTGAGGATCGTCGATGAGGCCGCCGGATATGACGTGACCTTCGACGACATCAACCTGATGCCTGGCGAGACCAAGACGGTCGAGATCTCGATGTACCTGCCGGAGGACTTCGAGGGCGACTGGTTCACCAATGTTGCGGTTGCATACGGTGACGTGTTCGGCGACGAGCACTGCATTGTGAGCGACAGCGACGATGCAGTGGTCCATGTCGACATGCCCGGAATCCTCCTGGACAAGGACGTCAACACGCATGATGCAATGGCCGGGGACACCATCACGTTCTCGTTCGTGATCACGAACACTGGGAACACCCCGCTCGTTGACATCGTACTGTACGACCCCATGCTCGCCCTGTATGCCCCGGCCGACTGGCCTGTGGCCATACCGGACCTTGCAGTTGGTGGCAGCTACACCTACTACTACGACTATGTCATCCCCGATGATGATGTGGTCGGCAGCCTGTCCAACGTCGCTTACGTCTATGGATACAGCTGCTGCTGCAACGTCGAGGTATATAGCCAGGATGATGTGGAGTTCTTCGTAGCAGAGCCGTGCATCGAGGTCTTCAAGACAACTGAGGACACCGTGGCGCTGATCGGCGAGACCATCTACTGGGAGATCACCGTGCACAACTGCGGTAACGTTGCCCTGAGCGATGTATACATCAACGACCCGCTGGTTGGACTGGTCGACTACTACGTTGGCAACCTGCCAGTTGACGGTTACTTCTACATAACCGTAGAGTACCTCGTCACCGGTGACAGCCCGTGGTGCAGCCAGTGCATGCTGTGCAACCAGGTCTTTGTGGAAGGTCAGTATGGAACCATCGAGGTAACCGATGATGCAGAGCACTGCGTGTTCATCGCGCAGCCGTCCTACACCGTCGAGAAGGTCGGACCCTGTGAGGTCGGCTATGGCGAGTCCATCGTCTGGACGATCACCATTACCAACACCGGTAATGTTGACCTGCTGGACGTGACCGTCACTGACCCGCTGACCGGCGACTCCTGGTTCATCGACTCCATCGCGATCGGTGACTCCGAAGTGCTGTACACCACTGAGTACTGGACAGACAGCACCGAGCTGACCGACCCGGTCGTGAACACGGTCTACGTATCTGCCGATGAGACCTTCTACGCCGATGACACCTATGTCATCGAGCAGGAGGCCTCCAGCACCGTGGCTGTTGCGTACATCGAGATCCTCGTGGAGAAGTCTGGGCCGATGACCGCTGTGCGTGGCGAGACCATCACCTACACCATCACGATCACCAACATGGGAAACCGTGCGGTGAACGCGTATGTGGATGATGAGCTCCTCGGCATCGTGCAGTACCCGTTGTCCCTGGCGATCGGTGAGTCGGTTACCCTGGACGCTGAGATGACCCAGTACACCATCCCGCTGTGCGGAGAGTGCGACTGTCTCACCAACTATGTGTTCGTGGACGCTGACTACCTGAGCTGCAACGGCAACTACTACTTCGCTTGGGATGACGACCAGGTCTGCACTGAGCTGCTGACCGAGTCCATCTCCCTGGTGAAGACTGGACCGGAGAGCGCCATACCGGGCGAGATCGTGACGTTCTACTTCATGGTCGTCAACACTGGCGAGGTCACCCTCAGTGACATCGTCGTTGTTGACATCACCACCGGAGTGACCTACGACGCGATTCCAGACCTGGCTCCTGGCGAGTCCTACTCGTGGTCTGACTACTATCAGATCCCAGTGGGCTTCCTCGGTGACGCCCAGTGGGGCTGGTTCGACAACCACGCCATGGCCTACGGTTACTACCACGGAGTGGAGACCTTCGACGGATCCGGTTGGTCCATCTGGGTCCACACCCCTGCGTGTGCAGCACCCCCGGTCCTGGCCTGATCGAGTCTAGGCTAGTCCAAACCGTTTCAAACCTTTTCCCCGTTTTTCATTTTTTTAAAAGTGAGCGGATGCTTTGATGGGATCCTGTGAAAAGTGTCAACGAGGCAGGACCGCGGCCATCCCTTCCATGATGGCTCTGATATCGTTCTCATCGGTCCCATAGGAACTGAATCCGATCCCGACAGTGGTGCTGCCATCGAACTCGCTCAGGCAAGCTTGGAGCATCGGCGGATAGGTCGTCGGTGCGAAAATGAAGGCCGATGAAGGCGCCAGACCCTGAAATCCAAGTCGTGCCTTATCGATCGAACCCGCCCGCACCCACAACGGCGGCGAGACCCTCGCCTTGAGCGCCAGGTCCACCTCCTCTTCATATTTTGTTCGGACCGTATCGAACGATGTGAACGGGCCGATATGGAACACAGGGATCGGTCCGCGGGGACGGCCGTCCGGCCCCTGGCATACCTTGATGGCCACCAGGGCGTCCTCCAGTCTCATTCCGCCGTGCATGGCGATCTCGATGCTGGTTCGTCCGGTCAGGTTGGCCACGTCGGCGCCCTTCCCCTCCGCCAAGTGCCTCAGGTCGTAGGTCGCCTGGAACGGCACCACGACCCCCTCCTTCGGGTTCATGACCTGCAGCGCCGAGACCATGAACGCCGCCAGGAAAACGTCCTCGAGCGAGTGGCCCTTCCCGGCCGCGAACATCAATATCGTGTGGCATGTCTCGGCGTCGAACGTCCTCATCAATGACATGGCTCCCTGAGCATCCCTGCTGGTGAAAGGCAGCGACCAGATGGTGCCTCGTCGTTTCGCGTCCAGCGGCCATGGCGTTCCCTTTTCCGTTTCGGTCCTGGCCAGATCGAAGATCGGCATGGCCGTCCTGTCCTCGCTCGGAAGGTTCTCTGGCATCTCACCGTTGTATAGGCCGCACAGAAGATATGCCACGTGCTTCAGGCCATGCACATCGCTGACCGAATGGCTGAGCTTGATGCACACCATGTCCGTCCTGCCGCGGAACAGGCGGACCTGAACGAGCGGATCGATCGATGGGTCGGAACGGGTCGCCATGAAGCCCATCACCTCCGCCATCGGGTCCTCGCACGGAACGAGCATGAACGAGGAGAGCGAGTAGATGCCCTCCCGATGTTTCCAGTAAGGCCTTCTGCCCCCCTCCCAGCGGCACGCCAGGACCGGTTCCACCTCGAGCACCAGCCTGGCCGCCCTCCTCAGCCTCTCCTCGTCCAGCGGGGAGGCGAACTCCATGACCAGATGCATCTGCCCGTCGCAAACGTAACGCTCCAGGTACTGCTCCATGTCCCCCGAGGTCGCTGGCACGTTCATCCTTGTTCCCGGCATGCAACCTATCGCACCGAGCCTGCGGTAGATAAAGATGTGCCGCCTAGTTCAAAAAATACGGGCCAGCCGTTCCTCCCTTGCGGCTGGTCATCCGTCAGCTCACCTTCTTCGCTCTATCACCCATCTGCAGATGTGGTCTCCCTTGGTCATCGCATGTGTTCCCATGAAGGAGAAGTCCGGGGACATCTCCTCGGCCGAGCCATTTATGCTCAGCTCCAGAAGTTTGCAGGCTTCGGGAGGCCCGCGGGCCAATGGACAGGAGTAGTTCTCCTTGACGACCCTGTCCGGGGTCGATTCGACGATCTTGCCCTGAATGCCCATCATCTCCTCCCAGAAGTTGACGTAGGTGGCCAAAGCGATCGCATCGTGTCCGATTATCTTCTTGTCCATGGCCACCTTCAGAGCATCCTGCCTGCCTATCTGGCGAAACACCGGCGTCAATGCTATCAACGCCTTTTCCTGCCCG
Source organism: Methanomassiliicoccales archaeon PtaU1.Bin124 (assembly GCA_002067865.1). GTDB lineage: Archaea > Thermoplasmatota > Thermoplasmata > Methanomassiliicoccales > UBA472 > MVRC01. Next base: position 91,158 of record MVRC01000013.1, read on the forward strand.
ACCGTGCGCACGAAGGCGTCGACGGTCGCGACCCACCACATCGCCAATGCCGTATCGATCCTGTCATCCCGTTCCGACGTGGTCACCGGGATGTGCCTCACTCCCATTGTTTGCATTCGCCCTCCCTGATCCCGAACGAACATTCCGGTTGGTCAAGTGGCGGTAGTGCTCGTCCGGGGGATCCGAACCGGCCTCCCGAGCTACTGTTGGCGGGATGTACGAAAAAGGTTGCCGAAGAGCGGAATAATGGAGAAAATACTGCAATATTCGACTTGATCAGGTCCGGCAGGCATTCGGTTGCCTGGGCGGGATCGGAGGTCTCTTTCCTTCCTTCCTGTCCGCCAGGTCGAAGCCGACCAGATGGGACCAGTGCTTCGTCTCGGCGAAGCCCATCTTGGAACGGACAAGGTCATCGGCCAGGGTCGAGATGCTTCCCGAGGCCACGTTGGTCACCCCGGCGATCTTGTCAAGGAAAGGGAAGGGCAGCATCGGCAGGACGAAGTATGGCGCGCCCTCCGGTTCCACGTCCATGTAGATGACGAAATCATCGCTCAGGAACGAGACGTTAGGTTTGTTCCTCACGTCGTCCCGGTGGTTGGGAGGCAGATACTCTCCCAGCTTCTGCCCCTTCTCGTCGGAGATGAAGACCACGTCCCTGCTCTGGCTGAGGAGGAGCATCGATTCGTTCACGACGATTATGAAACAGTGATCGCGTTCCAGCGTCTCGAAGACCCCCCGGTTCACGAAGGGCATGAGGCCGCCGATGCAGCCGTTCTCCTCCGCCTTCAGCTCCGTGTCGTAGATCTCCCTGCGGAACTCATCGTCCAGCAGGACATATCCCATGACCCCGGGGAGCGCCTTCACGGTTCGTTCCACCTCATCCAAGATCTCCTGCGGGTTCACGGGGTCCTCCAGACCTTGCACGGTATAAAATGATATCAGCATCGGTCGGTCGTTAGAACCTATGTTCAGAACCGCATGCTGGCATATATGAAAAAATACGTTCCAGTCGTCCATTAACACTAAAGAGTTATCTACTACCTGGTGCCATTTAGCGCGGACATCTGATGAAGCTCTTTATCAACGGCAGGGAGGCCGATGTCCCGCAAGGGGCGGCACTGGCCGACGTTATCAAGGGAGAGCAGTACGAACCAGGTTCTGCCATCGCCCTGATCCGTTCCATGGAGCAGGTGAAGAAGGAGACCAGCGAGTTCGAGATCGTCACCACCAGGGGCTCCTTCGTGGTCCATGTGCCCGAGGGCCGCTGGCAGCCTTTTTGGAGGGAGATCTTCCCCCACCTCAAGGACAAGACCGTGCGGTGGCAGACGTCCAAAGTGACGGCCATCGGTGCCTTCCCTTCGTCGGCGGTCCCATCCCGCGACCCTGCTAAGTTCACCAGGTATGACTGCTTCTTTGCGCTGGGCGGTTACGACAACCGCACCACGTACATCATGATCAGCCGCCAGGACCATTCCGCCTCCTACGGCGTCGCCGATCCGGTCTTCGGCCGGGTCACGAGGGGGCGTCACGTCCTCGATTCTATCCAGGAAACGGATAGGGTCATCGACATCAGGCCGGTCATCATCGAATTCCGTTCCGCCGATGCCTTCGCCACCACCGACCTCTCGACGAAGGTGGAGGAGGGGATGTCGGTCGAGACCTATGTGGGCGTCAAGATGGACCCGCGCTCACCCGTGTCGGTCGAGCATTTCCTCGTGGCCGGGGAGAAGGGCACCATGACCGTGACGGACAAGTCGGAATCGTTCACGGCCGTCTCGACCCGCATGGACGTCAGCCTGGTGGCCGAGGCCCAGGCCATCCGTGACGAGGACATGGTGACCGTCCGCCACAGCGGCCCGGGCATGGGCCGCATCTACTTCTACCAGAGGAGGCGGCAGACCGTCGCCTCGCATAACATCGCCGGCAGGATCGTAAACGGGCACCAGCTCATCCATCTGGCCCCGCTCGGTTCCACCGTGACCGTACGCCCCGACCCTGCTCGTGTCATGGTCATCGGCATGACGCAGAAGGAGGGGCAGGCGTTCCTGGAGTCCCGCGGTCTGAGGCAGGTGCGCACTGGTACGGCCTCCGACGACGCCATCATCGTGGAGCAGGAACCGGAGCTGACCATCGAGGCTATGGCCGAGAAGGACATCGAGACCTTCGGCACCACGGAGGGCCGGATCACCTACTGGTACCTGCTGAGGCAGTCGGCCCCGAACACCGTCCGCTATGTAGAGAAGATGACGGGGCTGGACCACAAGCCCATCGGCACGCTGAAGGTGCACTTCACCTTCGAAGGGATGCCGATGGTGACGTTCGAGGGGGACGATTCGCTCGGCGCAAAGCTCTTCCCCGAGCCCTCGTGGACCGGGATGGTGCACCGGGGCGACATCGGCATCACCAACATGTCACGGCCCAATAGGGGCATAATGGGTATCAGGCTACAGGACAGCGCCGAGTTCGGACCGACCGGGGAGGAGGGCCACGGCACGAACATGGTGGGCCGCTTCTCCGGCGATCTGGAAAGGATGATGGCCGGGCTGAAGGACGGCGACATCGTCTACGTCAGGGAGACGTTCGAGGACCCGGACCTGAAGATCGAACGCCAACGCCAGGAGTATGTGGCGCCTGTCAATGAGGACGTGCCGCAGAGGGAGAGGGTGGAGAGGGCGTCGAGGCGCCCATCCAAGCCCAAGGAGGCGAGGCCGAAGGCCGAGCCGAAGCCCAAGGCGAAGAGGCTGTCCAAGAAGAAGGAGGTCGACATTTGACCGCAGACCATCAGACCAGATACATCGTGCTCGCTCCGGACTCTGAGATCACCCCCGACCAGCTGGCCCGCAACATCCACGCGCTCGGCCTGGACGTGGTGGTCAAGGAGACCTGCTTTGGAGTAGTGGTCTCTGGCAAGAACGATGAGGTCAAGAGGACGGTCAACGAGGTCCGCAAGTTGGACCCGAACCGAATATTCAGCAAGGTGCGCGGCTTCCCGGTCGGGGACCAGCGCCGCTGCCGCGCCCACAAGGGCTCCAGGCCTGGGTTCGCCCAGCTGGAGAAGGAATGGAAGGACCTGGTGCTGATAGAGAAGGGGCTGCAGTGCGCCGAGAGGGGAGAGAGGCCTCCGGAATGCAAGCGTCCCTCGAAGATGCCAGTGAGCGATCTGGCCAAGATATGCAAGGAGGAATGCCGTTGAAAGTGCTGATCGTACCGCCCAACAGCCTCATACTGTTCGACCTGGTGGAGAGGTTCGGGCATGAGCCGCTGAGCGTCATGGGGGCGCTGCAGGAGAGGATCGAGAACAGGGAGATCGAGTCGCCGCCCATGAACATCACCGTCGATGACGTGAAGAAGGGGCTGAAGTACGCCGGCATCGAGGTGCCGTCTGGAATTCGTGGTCGACTGGCAGTGTACGGTCCCCTCATCGACCAGGCGGAGGCAGCGGTCATCATGGAGGATGCGCCGTTCATGTTCGGCTGCGTCGGCTGCGCCCGTACGAACGAGATGATGAAGCTCCTCATCCGCAAGCGCAAGATCCCCATACTGGAGCTGGACTACCCCGAGAATGAGGACGAGGCCAAGGCCATGGTGGCCAAGCTGAAGGCCTTCCTGGAGGGACTGAAATGATCAAGATAGCACAGCTGTCCTGCGGCACCGACTATTCGGGCGTACAGTCGGAGATAGAGAACGCGGCCACGGCCGTCGGCGGGAAGATGGTCTACCCCGACGTGGACATGGAGAAGATCAACGCCGCGGTGGAGAAGTTCGGCTTCAACCCGGTCAGCCCGCAGCTCAAGCTCATGATCGCCCGCGCGATGTCGCTGGCGGAGAAGCGGTACGACGCCGACGCGGTCTTCATCGCCTCCTGCTTCCGCTGCGCCGAGGCGGCGCTCGTCCGCACGGAGCTGAGGAAGTTCATCCAGAACAACACCAGGCTGCCGGTCGTCACCTACTCCTTCACGGAGAGGACGAAGGCCGGTCAGCTGCTCACCAGGATGGAAGCGCTGGTTACGATCGTGGAGAGGAAGGAGCTGCTGGCCAGGGAGAGGCAGGTCGGCCTCACCGCCGGGCTCGATTCCGGCTCGTCCACCACCAAGGCCATGATCATGCGGGACAATCAGATCATAGGTAAGGCCTGGACGCCGACGGCGGACGTATTCTCCTCGGCCGAGAGGGTGCTCGCGCAGGCGTTGGAGCAGGCGGGCGTGAAGCAGTCGGAGCTGGAGGCCATCGGCACGACCGGCTACGGGCGCTTCACCCTGGGCAAGAAGTTCAACGCCAAGCTGGTGCAGGAGGAGCTGACCGTCAACTCGAAGGGAGCGGTCTGGCTGGCCAACAAGCAGAAGGGCGAGGCCACCATCATCGACATCGGCGGCATGGACAACAAGGCCATCACCATCCGTGATGGCATTCCGGACAACTTCACCATGGGCGGCATCTGCGCCGGGGCGTCCGGACGTTTCATGGAACTGACCGCCAAGCGCCTGGGGGTGGAGATCACCGAGCTCGGGGCCCTGGCCGACAAGGGAGACCCGTCCAAGGTGAAGATGAACTCCTATTGCTCCATCTTCGGCATACAGGACCTGGTCACGTCGCTGGCGGCCGGTAACACGCTGGAGGATGTCGCATCGGCCGCGTGTCACAGCGTGGCCGAGCAGATATACGAACAGCAGCTGCAGGAGATCGAGGTCAGGCAGCCGGTCATCCAGGTCGGCGGCACGTCGCTCATCTCCGGGCTTGTAACGGCGATGGAGCACACGCTGGGGCAGAGACCGATCGTTCCGCCCAACTCCCAGTACATCGGGGCGGCCGGGGCGGCGCTGCTGTCGTCGGGATTCCTAGAGGGACGCTAAGATGGAGATGATCACCGAGGGCACGGACCAGTACGCACAGGACAGCTATGCCAAGCTGTTCGAGCAGATCCTGCTCGAGATGGGCATAACGAACGTGCTGGAGAAGGTCCGGATCCTCATACGGGCGGACGACCCCCTATTCGTGGTCAGCGTGAAGATGCGCAAGGCCGCGGGGGCCAAGCCGATCTACGACGTGGCCCAGCTGGACGACAAGGAGGGCGGGGTCATGGTGTCGATCACCGACGAAGGATACGCCCCGCGTTTGCTGGCATTGCTGTGGAAGACGTTCGGCCGGGACCGGGTGGAACAGCTCACGCGCTTCGAGATCTACATCGCCGGCGCCACGCGCATGGACCTGTGGGAGATGCGCATCTCGCCCGAGGAGGAGCTGAAGGCGCAGGTGCTGGACGCGATCTGGAAGCTGGTGCCCGAGGGGCTGAAGATCCGGCATACGTTCTCCTCGCCCGATGTGATGACCATAGCCAACACCGAGCACGGTTTCCAGCCTAACTGGCTGGCCGATGCGGAGAAGCTGCACCACGAGATGGAGGCGGACTGATTGTACCAGGTGCTGATGTTCGACGGCGGGGTCTACAAGATCAACGAGTTCTACGAGCTCATCGAGGACATCGGGGGCTTCGTCATCCAGAAGACCACCATCCAGGTGCAGATCCTGGTGACGTTCGCCATACCGGAGGAGGACCGCGGGATCATCGAGAAGAAGACCCGGGAGCTGGGCGGCAAGCTGATCGATGTGCCTCTGGCCGGTTCGGAGATCGTGGTGGTCGGCCCGACGCTGGGCAGGCATCACATGCCCCACCCCATCTGCGACATCGCCGAATCGCTGCGCAGGTACGGAGCGATCACTGTCGTCATGGGTCTGGCCAGGGGAAGGGGGAAGCAGACCGCGCAGATAAGCGCCGAGGAGAAGGCCATCATCGAGGAGTACGACGCGGCCGTGTTCGTCGTCGGCAACTTCCGCTCCTGCGTGGAGAAGTACAAGTACAAGCTGTGGGAGGACATCCAGATACCAGTGGTCGCGACGTGCGGCCCGGAGATCGAGCACCTCCCCGCCTGCGAGGCCCAGGTCTGCGGCATCGGGCGCAAGGTGGAGCGCATGCGCCGGCCGGAGGAGATCCAGAAGCTGGAGGAAGTGAGCTCGAAGGTGATCCAGATCGTCCTGGCGCGGAGGAGGGACGTCGATTCGGACCCTCTCTTCGTCCACCCTGCGGAGATCAAGGACAGGCTGGACGGGCTCGAGGCCATCCAGGGCTCGCTCCGTCCCGCCCCGGTCGTGCTGCACGTGGACGGTGTAAGGGCCAAGGTCCCGTACGACAAGTACAAGGACGCCATCGCCGCGCTGGAGATATACGGGCGCAGGCTGGGCGAGATCGCCGACATCACCCCCTCCAGGATGGAGGGCAGCGTGCTCATCAAGATCAAGTCCCGCAGCCAGGTGGAGGAAGAGGACGCGGCGAAAGCAAAGGGCTCGAAGTGATCTCCCGGCGCTAGTCCTCCTGATTTTTAATATACCGCAGAAGGTATCTTCACCCCAGGTGGAAGTAATGAATGTGCTGGGTATTTCGGGAAGCCCGCGCAAGGACGGGAACACGGAGATCTTGATCAGGGAGGCGCTGGAAGGCGCCAGGTCCAAGGGGGCCGAGGTGGAGATGATAGTCCTCTCGGACAAGGACATCAAGGGATGCAGGGCGCACCCTACCTGCGGCCAGGGAGGCAAGTGCCTCATCGACGACGACATGCAGCCCATCTATCCCAAGCTGATGGAGGCTGACGCCATCATCATAGGCACGCCTGTCTACTTCGGCGGCATGACCGGCCAGACCAAGACGTTCCTGGACCGGACCTATCTGCTGTCGAAGTTGGGCCGGAAGCTGGAAGGGAAGGTCGGAGGCGTCATAGCGGTCGGAGGAAGGGCGGGACACGAGTTCACCTCGGCCTGCATCATGGACTACATGACCCTGCAGGGCATGGTCCTGCCGTCCGGAGCGTTCGCGCACTCCTTCGTCAGGGACCTCGGCGCTGCCAAGACCGACGAGAAGAGCATGAAGGCCGCCCGGGCCCTGGGCGAAAGGGTGGCCGCCACGGCGATGAAGCTCCGTTCATAGGTCGGATGCAAGGGACGGTCCGAAGCCCGGCCGTCCATTCGGTTTTTTATTCGTTATCTTTTTATTACCAGCAGTGTTATTTAAAAAGAGGAGGTGGAGCCATCCATATCAATGTACTCTACGTCGACGACGAACCGGCCCTGCTGGAGATCACCAAAATATTCCTGGAGCGGTTCGACGAGATGGACGTCTCCACCGCCGAATGCGTTCAGACCGGCCTGGAGATGCTACGAGACCATCATTATGACATCGTCATCTCCGATTACCAGATGCCTGTGCATGACGGCATCCAGTTCCTGAAGGCGGTGAGGGCGGAGTTCGACGACCTGCCGTTCATCCTGTTCACCGGAAAGGGAAGGGAGGCGGTGGCCATCGAGGCGCTCAACTACGGGGCCGATTACTACGTGCAGAAGGGCGTGGACGTGGAGTCGCAGTTCGCCGAGCTCTCCCACAAGATCAGGCTGGCCGTCGGAAAGAGGCTCACTGAGAACCGCCTGACCGAATCGGAGCGGCGGCTCAGGGAGATGATGGACCACGTGGACATCCTGTCGCTGCAGCTGGACCGGGACGGTAAGATCACATATGCCAACACCTTCGCGGCGAAGACGCTGGGTTGCTCGATCTCCGACCTGATGGGCCGGGACTTCTTCAGCGAGTTCGTGCCGCAGAAGGGAGCCAGCGATCATAAGCAGATGTTCACCAAGATCATGCTCACCGGCAAGCTGACCGGCGAGACCCTGGCCATGCTCCGTTCGCGGAACGGCTCGGAGCATACGATCAAGTTCCGCAACAGCCTCATCAGGGACAGGCAGGGCAAGGTCATCGGCATGAGCAACGTGGGCGAGGACGTCACCGACCTGCTCAAGGCCCAGGAGGAAAGGGACGTCCTGGTGGACGTAGTCTCGTCCGTCCAGGTGGAGTTCTACATATTCGATGTGCACGACCTGCACTTCTACTATGCCAACGATGCGGCGCTGAGCAACTGGGGCATCACCGCCGAGGAGATAGTCGGTCTCACCCCCAAGGACATCCCCATATCGCTTGACGAGGGGGAGCTCAGGAAGATGCTGGACGCCCTCCTGCAGGGAGAACGAACGGCACTGGTGTTCGAGACGGAGCGAAGGCGGGCGGACGGCACTATCTACCCGACCGAGGTGCACCTGCAGCTGTTCGACAACGGCCGCAAGCGGATGTTCATCGCGGTGGCGCACGACATCACCGAGCGGAAGAGGTTGCAGTCGGAGATCAAGATGAGCGAGCTGCGCTACCGCGGCCTGGTGGAGAACTTCTACGGCATGGTGTATGTGTCCGAGCTCGACTCGAAGTACCTTTCACAGGCGTATGGCCAGACCGAGTACATCACCGGGTACGGCGCCGCCGAGTTCGAGAACCGGGAGATCACCTGGACCGAGCTGGTGCATCCGGACGATCTGCACGTGGTGCTGGACGAGATCAAGCTCATCGATGCAGACCACAGCCACGTGATGAACGTGGAGTTCCGTCTGATGCACAAGGACGGCAGGATGCGATGGGTGAAGAACAATGTCCGGGTGGTATCGACGCAGGGCAACCCCATCGTGCAGGGGACCATGGTGGACATCACCTCGCTCAAGCTGGCCGAGGAGGAGCTGCAGGCGTCCAACGAGGAACTGCAGGCGGCCGAGGAGGAGCTGAGGCAGCAGCTGGAGGAGCTGACGGACGCCGAGGAGCGCACGAAGGTGCAGGAGGAGCGCTTCCACAACCTCTTCGTCTCCATGAACGAGGGAGTGGCGCTGCACAAGCTGATGAGGAACGAGAAGGGAGAGGTGTGCGACTACATGCTGCTGGACGTCAACCCCTCCTATGAAAGGATATTGGAGCTCAGGAGGGAGGACGTGATCGGCAAGGCCAGCATGAACGTCTATCATGTCCGCGCCCCCTACCTGGAGGAGTACGTCAAGCCCATGAGGACGGGGGAGGCCCATGTCTTCGAGACCTACTTCCCGCCCATGGACAAGCACTTCCTCATCTCCGCGGTGAACCTGGGCAGGGACCAGTTCGCCACTGTCTTCATCGACATAACCGAGTCGAAGCGGCTGGAGGAGGAGCTCAAGTCCCAGATGAAGGGCATGCAGGAGCTGCTGGACCTGATCCCCGGCTGGGTGTTCAAGAAGGACACGGAAGGGAGGTACCTGGCCGTGAACCGGAAGATGCTGGAGGAAGTGCACCTGCCGGCGGAGAAGGTGCTGGGAAGGACCGACCTGGAGATCTTCCCCCGGGACGTGGGAGAGGTGATCATGAGCTACGATCGCAACTTCCTCGAAGGAGACAAGGAGGAGATCTCCGAGGAGAGCGAGCATATCGCCGGGAACCATCGGATCATCAATCGCATCTCGATGCGAAAGCAGAGGGACCGGGACGGTAAGGTGAGGAACCTGATGGCCGTGCTGCTGGACGTGACCGATATCGCCCGGGCCAAGGACTCCCTGCGGGTGGCGAACCGGAAGTTGAACCTCATGGCCAGCATCACCCGCCACGACCTGTCGAACCACCTGCAGGTGATGCGAGGCTACATCGAACTGGCCAAGAAGAGCTCTGCCCGTTCGGCGTATCTGGACAAGATATCCTCCGAGGTGGACCAGATGGAGAAGGACGTCGAGTTCACCAGGACCTACCAGGGGCTGGGCGAGGACGAACCCCGCTGGCAGAGACTGGAGGAGGTAGTGGACTCCGTCAGAGGGAATGTTCCAGAGATCAACGTGACGGTGGACGTGGGCGACAGGGAGGTCTTCGCCGATCCCATGCTGAAAAAGGTGTTCTACAACCTGCTTGACAATTCGAATAGGCATGGTGGCAAGGTGCGGAACGTGCGCATCGGCACCGAGGCCGACGGTCAACGGCTGCGCATCGTCTACCAGGACGACGGTTCAGGACTGAGCGATGAGAAGAGGAAGGCGCTGTTCAGCGGCGAGGAGAGGGCCGGTTCGGGACATGGCATGGTATATTCCAAAGAGGTGCTTGGGCTGACCGGGATGAACATCTCCGAAGAGGGCGCCGAGGGCAAGGGGGCCAGGTTCGTGATCACCGTCCCGCCCGCCCATCACCGGGTCGGGAGCGGTCCCCATTAGGCCGCCCGGACCGCTGGAAGAGAGGCCTTCAGGATGAGGCAAAGTCATCAAAGGGATTATATCGAACGGCCGTGCTTGAGGGCCCAGGGGTCCCCATGAAGGGGAGCTATTTGCTGATCCTGGAACTGCCCCAAAGGTTGGAGGTCGTGGTGGGCAAGCTGGGCAAGATGAGTCTCCAGCCCGGGCTCTATATCTACGCTGGTTCGGCGCAGAGCGGCCTCGAATCCCGCCTGGGAAGGCATTTCTCCCAGGACAAGAAGAAGCACTGGCACATCGATTATCTGCTGGAGCATGCGGACCTCATCGGGGCGTTCCTGCTGGAGGGCGGGGACAAGGAGTGCGAGCTGAACCGCATGGTGGACCAGACTGCTGGCTGCACCAGGGTCGGCAATGGCTTCGGCTCCTCCGACTGCTGCTGCCGCACCCATCTGCACCTCGTCACGGACGAGGCATTGCCGCTCATCCTGAACGAGCTGCGCTGGATGCAATAGGGGGCGCAGGGGGAACGATTTATATCCCCCTCGTCGATATATTACCACTTTGGGGGAATCATCACTGGACAAGATCCGCAAGCTGGAAAAGGAGATCAAGGACCAGAACGCCATCCGGGCCGAGTACAACAAGGAGCTGCTGGAGGCCGAGAAGAAGCTGAAGAGCAAGGAGATCACCCAGCAGCAATATGAAAGGGTCAAGAAGAAGCATGATGACCATTGTGGCAAGATCAACGAGAAGATACAGGCGGCGCGCAGGGGCATCGAAGAGCTGCGCAGCGAATAGGCGAATGAACTGGAAAGGGCATCGATGCTTCGGCGGCGAAGGTTACAAATATCCTTGGCTGCCTAGTAACTAATCGGTCCGGAAGCTCAACGCATCTGGCGAAAGCAGATTGATATCAGCATCATTTGTGGATGATGCCCACGGTGTCTGTCCCGCTTCAACGCGAATGCGAAGGTCTTCCTCAACCCCATGGATGCTAACCATGGAGAAAAGGCAGATTCCGTAACTTGCCTGCACCGTTGGTTAAAAGTCAGTCGGTGCACGGATGGTGAAGGAAAGTGGGCGTACGAGTCCCTGCGACCGCGGTGATCTGCAGATGCCCGCGGCGACGACCCGGAACGAACTACCCAGAAGCCTTTAGGCTCCGGACCACCTCTTTCCTATGACTCCTTCTACGCTCTGGGGACGGAACGTTCCGTCCTCCCCACTTTTTTTCTTTCATTCAGCATACCGCCAGATTACAATACCTTTAAAATAGGATGATGAGTTTCGGGTTACAATCTTATTAACATCATTGACCTGAGGGTTTCAAATGGAGGCGAAAGAGGAAAAGAAGGCAAGCTCCCAGCTGATCGCCCGGCTGGAGGATGCAATCGGCCATGAGAACGTGAAGACCAGCAAGATGGAGAGGCTGCTCTACAGCCACGACCTTGCCCCTTTGCCTAACGTGACCCAGGTGGGTTTCATGAACGTCCCCGACGTGGTCGTCAGGCCGCGCAGCACCGAGGACGTCTCCAAGATCGTCAAGATCGCCTCCGAAGAGGGCGTCCCGATCACCCCGCGCGGCTCCTCCTCCTGGGGTCTGGGCGGTTCCATGCCCTGCTACGGCGGCATTCTCATCGACTTCGCCGCCGCCATGAACAAGATCACTGAGATCGACCCCGTCAACCTGACCGTGACCGCCGGACCCGGCGCCACCTGGAAGGCGGTGTACGACGCCTGCATGGAGAAGGGCCTGCTGCTCTGCTCCTACCCGTCCTCCTTCCCATCCGCCACTCTGGGCGGCTGGATATCCACCGGCGGCATCGGCATGGGCTCGATGAAGTACGGCAGCGCCGGCGACAACATTCGCGACATGGAGGTCGTGATGTCCGATGGGACCATTCTCCACACCGGCACCGGCAAGATCTCCAACAACATGTCCGGCTACGACCTGAACCGCCTCATCGTCGGTTCGGAAGGCACCCTGGGCCTGGTCTGCAAGGTGACCCTCAAGCTCATGCCTGGGCCCGAGATCATGAAGCCCATCGCCTACTCGTTCCCGAACCTGCAGGCAGCTGGAGCCCCCATCCTCGAGATCATGAGGAAGCGCGTGGACCCGCTGAACATCTCCTTCGCCGACGGCAAGCACTTCGAGATGCTGCGCAAGATCGGCAAGCACGCCCCTGAGGTCGGCGCCATGATCACCATCACCCTCGAGGGCGCGAAAGAGGTCGTGGCCTACGAGGAGAAGGTCATCGAGGAGATCTTCATCAAGGCCGGCGCGAAGAGGATGGACGACGCCATCGCCCAGCACGAGTGGGACGAGCGCTGCTACGAGTTCCGCGTGCGCGAGATCGGCCTGGGGAACATCCCGGGAGAGGTCATCGTGCCGATGGACACCTTCTCCACCTTCACAGACCGCCTCTACAAGCTGATGGACGACCTGAAGATGACCGGTGCCATCATCGGTATCATCGCCGACAGGAACACCATCATGTTCATGCCGTACTACCTGACGGACTTCGACAACCTGATCAACCTGACCTCGTTCGGATTCAACGCCAAGTTCAACGACCTGGCCTACGAGTTCGGGGGCAGGCCGATGGGATTCGGCGCGTTCTTCGCCCCGAACCTGGACCGCGTGCGCGGACCGGGCGCCAAGTACATCAGGCAGATAAAGACCACCCTGGACCCGAAGGACATCATCAACCCGGGCAAGATGGTCGGCATGTCCATCCGCGGCAACATCAAGATCTCCCCGGTCCTCTATGAGCTGGGCATGGGCGCCATGGGCGTCGCCAAGAAGATGCTGCCCCGCGACCACCTGGTCGAGGACAAGATGGAGGCCTACGCTCTGGAGAGGGCTCAGAAGGAGCGCGCCGAGGCGGTGCACCAGCACCCCAAGGACGACAAGAAGCACTAAATCTCTTCGGGCCGGAAAACCGGCCCCTCACTCTTCTTATCCATTCGTCTGCCGCTTCAGCTCCAGCGCCATGACCGTGTCCTGAAGCTGCCTCCACACCGACGTCATGAGGTGGCGGTCGGACATAGGGATCTCCTTGACCGCGGTGGAGGTGTAGACCAGCACGGCGATGATCCGATCGTCCGAGAGCACTGGCAACGCCACGAACGATTCGATGCCCCACGTCTTGGCCCTGGTGCTGATCGACGCCACGTCCGCCATGAACAGCGGCTCTCCGTCCGCCATGTAAGAGACGATCTCATCCAGCATGGTCGGGTCGGCCTTGAGGTACTCCACGGCCCCGGTGTCAAGACCTCTCTGGTCCGCCAGGTACGCCTTTCCCGATTCGTCGACCAGGATAAGCACGGAGACGTCGAACTCCCCCGCCTCGGCCACCAGGTCCAGGGTGAGGCGCAGCAGCTCCTCCTCGGACGCCACATAGGAGCAGGACTGGATCATGCGGTTCAGTGCGACCAGCTCCCTGTTCCTTCGTTCCAACAACCGAATGTTCTTATGCTGCTCGGTGACGTCCCGAACCAACCCCAGGATCATCTGTCTGTCGTCCAGCGTGACGAACGAGAGCGTCGCCTGGACGTCGTGGAAGGTGCCGTCCTTCCGCCTCTGCGGCCTCTCCACCACTATGCTCATCTCGCGGCCGATGGCATCGACCCAGTCCCTGACGTCGTTCGGACCGACCTCCATCACCAGGTCCCGCAGCGGCATGCCCTGGAACTCGTCCAGCGAGTAGCCCGTCTCCCTGACCGCCTTGTCATTGGCCATGAGGATGTGCGGTTTATCGGAATGGAGGTCCAGGATGTACATGGCGTCCGGCCCTCGCTCGAACAGCGACCAGGCCGACCGCTCGGCGTTCGTCAGCTTGCGCAGCAGCAGCTTGCTTTCCGTCACATCCCTTGCTACGCCGATAAGACCGACCGGCCGACCGTTCATGTCCAGCATCAGGCTGATCTTCTGCTCGATCCACATTGGGGGTTCGCCGGGCAATTGCACCTTTGTCTCTATGATGCGATAGTTATCTTCTTTCCCCGGCCCGTGCTCGGCAAGCAGCTCATCCCTGGCCCGGAGCATGTTCTGCTGCGTGCTCTCCTCCACGGCCCGGACGAGGTATCCCTGCACGTCATCCCGCATGCCCATCCTCATGTGGCGGCGCATGCTCGGGCTGACATAGGTCATATTCATGTCCAGGTCGCAGGTCCAGACGGCATCGTTCATGTTGAACGCGAGCAGGCGGTACATCTCCTCCGCCTTCTTCAGCTCCCGCTCCATCTCGACCCTCTTGGTGACCTCCCTCGCGACACCCTGGTATCCCTGGAAGACGTTGTTCTGGTCGTAGAAAGGCCGTCCTCCCACCTCCAGGTGATCGACCTTGCCGTCGGGCCGCTTGACCCGCACGATGAGGCCGTCGAACGGCAGGCGGTCGTAGATGAAGCGCTCGACCGAGCTGATGGCCTTGACCTTCTCCCCCAGCTCCAGATAGTCGAATGGGGAGGTGCCGATGACCTCCTCCGCCGGGAAGCCCCACAGCCTGTCGGCGTTCGGACCAATGAAGGTGAAGCACAGGTCCCTGTCCAGCTCGAAGGCGACCGCAGGTACCGACTCCATGATGCTCTGGATCCTCGACCGGCTGTCCTCCAGTTCGCGCCGCAGCCGGTCCTCATCGGTCACGTCCCTGACCACCAGGACGATCCGCGTCACCTTCCCGTCGGCATCGTGCTGTATCGATGATGTCACCTCGATGGTGCGCTGGCCATCGGGAGGGAAGATGTGATACCGCTTCGGCCCCTCCTTTCCGCCGCTCAGCACCATGGCGATGTCCCGCCTGGCCCTCTGCCTATCCTCCTCCGGCAGGTGGCGGAAGATCGATGTCCCGACCAGTTCGGCGGTATTGTGGCCGAACAGCTTGCTGGTGGCGATGTTGACCATGAGGATCTTGCCGTCCGGGTCGGTGACCACCACCGGATTGGGCAGCGACTCCAGCAGGGAGCGGTAGTTCTCCTCCTCGGCCAGGGCCATCTCGTACGCGGCCAGCCGCTGCGTCTCGTCCATGCAGACGCAGACCATGCCGCTGAACTCCCCGTCCGGGCTGGTCATGGGGACGGCGTGCATCATCATCCCCCTGGCCTTCCCGTCCGATGCTATCAGCTTTAGATGGAAGTCGCGTAGCGGCCTCCTCTCCGCCACGGCACCGGTCCATGCCGTTCTGACCCCCTCCCGGTCGATCTCGGGCACCAGTTCCCATATGCCTCTGCCCAGTACCTCCGAGGCATCGTAGCCGAAGAGCCTTCTCGTTCCGGGGCTGGAATAGGTCATATGCCCTTCCCTGTCGGTGGTCCATATCCAATCGGCCGCCTCTCCCATGACCTCCCAGAGCCTGGCGTCGGTGGAAGGGACGTGTCCCAGCTCGGTACTGTCGGCCGGGCCCAACAGCCTATGGACCACCTCGCACCACTCCAGCTCATTGCTCTGTAGGAAGACGTAGGTATGGTCTTGGTTGACCAGGGCGGCGGCCAGGCGGTCCCGCCCTTCACCGGTGATGACGAAGAAAGGTATGGTGGGCGCGAACACCCTCCACCGGGGCAGCAGCGTCAGGGCATCGACGTCGCCGCCATGGAAGACGACCACCCCGGACACATCCTCCTTGATGATGATGGGGAAGACCTCCGCCGGGTCGTGCAGCAACCTGACCGACCAGCCATGGGTCGACAATGACTTCAAGGAGCCCTCCATCTCCTGCAGGTCTCTGCCCAGGCACAAGATCAGCTCGTTCATCCTTACCGTGGGCAAAATGCGATGCGGTAAATAAAACGATTCGACGAAGGAACGAATAAAGAAAAGGAGAAGTGGTTTTGACCTACTGCTTGGAATACTTGGCCGGGTCGGAATCGAACTTCTTCTTGCATCCCGGGGCGCAGAAATAGTACTCCTTACCCTGGTAGCTGGACTTCCACTTGGCCGTCTTCGGGTCCACTTCCATCTTGCATATGGGGTCTGTTGCCATTATCTCTCACCTCCCTTCCTTCTTGCCTCCGGCACGTAGGTGCGAAGCAGCGCGGCGTTGCTCACGACCGATACCGAGCTGAGCGCCATCGCGCCTGCCGCCACTATGGGGTTCAGTAGTATGCCGAACGCGGGGAACAGCACCCCCGCGGCTATGGGTATGCCGGCGGTGTTGTAGGCGAAGGCCCAGAACAGGTTCTGCCGGATCTTCTGGATGGTGCGCTTGCTGAGCTGCAGCGCCACCGCGGTGTCCATCAGGTCGTTGCGGATGAGCACGATGTCCCCGGTCTCTATGGCCACGTCGGTGCCCGATCCGATGGCTATGCCCACGTCCGCCTGGGCCAGCGCCGGGGCGTCGTTCACACCGTCCCCGACCATCGCCACCACCTTCCCTTCGGTCTGGAGCTTGGCCACCTCCTTCGCCTTGTCCTCCGGGAGCACCTCGGCCAGCACCCGGTCGATGCCCAGCTGCTTGGCGATGACGTCGGCGGTCCGCTTGTTGTCGCCGGTGATCATGACCAGCTCCACGCCCATGCCGCGCAGCTCCGCCAGCGCCTCCTTGGCCGAGTCCTTGATGACGTCCGCCACACCGATGGCGCCGACCACCTGGCCGTCCACCGCCACGATCATGACGGTGCGGCCCATGCCCTGCAGCTCATCGATCGCACCCCTGCTCCTCTCCAGCGGAACGTTCTCCTGCTCCATCAGCCGGGCCGAGCCTACCAGTACGTTATGGCCGTCCAATGTGGCCTTGACGCCCTTGCCCGGCACGTTCTCGAAGTTCTCCGGCGGGGTGAGCGTCGCGCCGTCCGCCTCCCCCCTTCTCACGATGGCTTGGCCGATGGGATGCTCGCTTCCCTTCTCGGCCGATGCGGCAATGGCCAGCAGATGCGCTTCGTTATATCCGAAGGTGCGCACGTCGGTCACTGCCAGCTCGCCCTTGGTCAGGGTGCCGGTCTTGTCGAAGACCATCACGTTGACCTTGCCTGCGGTCTCCAGCGCCTCGGAGCTCTTGATCAGCACGCCCAGCTCCGCCCCCTTGCCGGTACCGACCATGATGGCCGTCGGAGTCGCCAGTCCCAATGCGCAGGGGCAGGCGATGACCAGCACGCTGATGAATATGACCAGCGAGAAGGGGAAGTGCGGGTCGGTGACCCCGAACGCCCCGGTCCCGATGAAGTACCAGAACGCGAACGCGATCAAGGCGATGCTGATGACCGCCGGTACGAAGACCGCGGCCACCCGGTCCGCCAGACGCTGTATCGGCGCCTTCGACGCCTGGGCGTTCTCCACCAGGCGGATGATCTGTGCCAGCGCTGTGTCGGAACCGACCCTGGTGGCGCGCACCTGCAGCAGCCCGTTCTTGTTGATGCTGCCGCCGATGACATGCAGCCCCTCCTCCTTGTGCACCGGAACGCTCTCGCCGGTAAGGAGGGACTCATCGACCTCCGAATCGCCCTGCACCACCACGCCGTCGGTCGGGACCTTCTCTCCCGGTCTCACGACCATCAGGTCGTTCACGTCCAGATCGTCGTAGGCCACCTCGACCTCCTTCCCGTCCCTGAGAACGTTCGCCGTCCGGGCCTGCAGGTCCACCAGTTTTCTGATGGCGGCGGAGGTGCGTCCCTTCGCCTTCGCCTCCAGGTACTTGCCGAACAGGATGAGCGCGATGATCATGGCGGAACTGTCGTAGTAGACGTCCTTGAACGGCACCGCCTCGGGGAAGAAGGTGATGGCCACGCTATAGAAGTAGGCCGCGCTGGTGCCGACGGCGATGAGCGTGTCCATGTTGGCCGAGCGGTTGCGCAGCGCCTTCCAGGCGCCGATGTAGAACTGGTACCCGGCGATGAACTGCACTGGGGTGGCCAGCAGGAACAGGATGTAATTGCCGTAATCCATGATGAACTGTTCATGGCCCAGCGAGGTGAACGTCATCAGGAGCATGATGGTGAGCGTCGGTATGCCCAATGCCAGCGCGAAGATCAGCAACTTCTTCTGCCGCTGCGTCTCCTTCTCCCTGATCTCCCTCTCCGCATCGACGGTCTTCGCCTCCAGCACTTCATACCCGGAGTCGCGGATGGCCTGTTTGATCTGTGCCAGCCTTACTCTCTCCGGATCGTAGCGGACCAGCACCTTCTCGGTGGCCAGGTTCGCCGAGGCGGAGAACACCCCGTCCAACGCCATGACCGCATCTTCCACCGTGCCGACGCACGAGGCGCAGGTCATGCCCCCGATGGACAGGCTAGCCTCGTTGACGATGACGCCATAGCCGGCATCGACCACCGCCTTGGACATGGTCTCGATATCGACCTTGTCCGGGTCGAACTGCACCGTGGCCTTCTCCGTCGCCAGGTTGACGTTTGCTCCCTGCACGCCAGGCAGCTTCTCCAGCGCCTCGGTGATGGTGCCAGCGCAGGTGGCGCAGGTCATGCCAGTGACACCGAAGCTGGCGGTACGCCTGCCCGTCTTCGGCACCTCTTCCTTCATCTCTTCCCGCTCGCTCATCCCTGGGTCTATTCCAGCCGCTAGTTTATCTAGCTATTCCTCTACAAATGGAAAAAAAAGTGGAAAAATTCTACCAGTGGGAAAGAAGCAGATGCATCTTGTTTCAAGATTGTTCATCAAGTAGCTTTATGTAGAGCATGGAAATTCGGGGTTCAATGAACCTTGATAACACGGATGTCAACATTCTCAAGGTGCTCCTGGAGAACGGACGTCTCTCTTTTAGACAGATCGCAGAACGCATTAAGGTCAGCGTTCCCACCGTTAGCAGCAAGGTCGGCAACCTGGAGAACATGGGCGTGATAAAGGGCTATACCGCCAACATCGACACGGAGAAGCTGGGCGGGATCAGCGTCATAATAACCCTGAAGACCAAGCCGGCGGACCTGCGCCGCGTCTCCGAGCGCTTCCTGAACAGCGAGAGGGTGCGCCAGATGTATGCCATGAGCAATGGGAAGCTGCAGCTGGTCTGCACTTTCTCCAGCCAGGCCATGATAAACGAGTTCATCACCTCCCTGGCCGACGTGCCTGAGATAATCGAGTACGAGATCGCCAACATCGTCAGCGTCATGAAGGAAGGCCCCAGGGCTGTCGTCAACGGCGACACCTCCGTGGTGCTGCAGTGCAGCTACTGCAAGAAGCAGATGCACGACGACGCCGTGAAGGTCAGGCTGGGGGAGCGCGACTACTACGTCTGCTGCCCGGTCTGCCAGAAGGGGTTCGAGGCAAAGTACAACAGCATGAAGGCCGAGGCCGAGAAGGCCAAGGCCGAATCATAATCTTATTATCGCGTCGATCTCCACCCTTCCGCCCAGCGGTAGCTTGGCCACCTGGACCGTGGTGCGCGCAGGCGCATCGGTCCGGAAATGTTCCGCGTAGACGGCGTTCAGCTGCGGGAACTCGGCCAGGTCGATGACGAAGACCCCGCACCTCACGGCGTTCTTCAGGTCCCCTCCGGCCGCCTCGGCCACCTTCTGCAGGTTCCTGAGCGCCTGGCGGGTCTCCGCCTCGATCCCGCCCGGCACGATCTTGCCCGTGGCAGGGTCCAGTCCTAACTGCCCGGAGCAGTAGAGCATGCCGTCGCTTATGATCGCCTGAGAGTAGGGGCCGATGGCCTTCGGGGCCTGTTCAGAATGGACCGTCTTCCTCATGTCACGCGAATCGATGCAGGCTTTAGTAAACCTTGTGGCCATCCAATTGGGGCAACAGTCCCGGCAGCTCGGCCACGGAGATGAGCACCACCAAGGGCGGCCGCTTGGACCATTTCTCCCAGTCGTTGGATCCCGTCAGCACACCGACGAATCCGGAGCCGGCCGCTTCAGCGCACTGCTGGTCGATGAAATGGTCTCCGATGAAGACGCACCCGGACGGGTCGAGGCCGAGGAGATCGGCCGTCCTCACCAGGGCGATGGGGTTGGGCTTCGCCTCCCTCAGGTCGAAGTCGTCCCTGCACACCGTGGCCTGGAAGGGGAAGTTAAGGCCTGAAGCGCGCAGCGCCCGCATCGCATATTCCCTCGATCCGCGGGTAAGAAGGCCTATGCGGTATCCTTTTGCCTGGATGTGATCGAGCACCTCCTTGACCCCGGAGATCATCGTCGTCCTCTCCACATCCCTCAGCTCGACCTGGGTGGAGACGTTCTCCAGCCTGTCAAGCAAGGCCGTGAGCTTTCCGTGGTCGACCTTACCCTCCAGGTAGGTGAGCGCCTTCAGCACGTTGTTCGAGATCGCCCCCTTCTGTTCCAGCAGGTCCGGAGGGATGGGCATCTCCTTCAATGCGGCCATGACCTGCTCCCGCATCAAAGAAAAATCGATCGTGCTGTGGACCAAGGTGCCGTCAAGGTCGAAGATCACACCGCGGTATGGTTTGTCCACCTTTCTGCCTCCCTTTTGGAACTATACCTTTACGGATTTTTATCGGTTTTGATAAACTGGCCAGCTTTTTGCTGGACGAGCTCATCGGATTTGCAGATGCAGATAATTATATTGATAAGCAAATTAAAATATATTCTATTATTTAAACATTAAGGTAGCATGCTCCAATTTGGTTTTAATAGCTACAAGACGAGCTAGATACAATCATAAATGGAAGGCGAAGTGGATGAAGGTTACGAGGAAGTTGCTATTCGTGGTCGGGGCTGCCGCGGTCATCGTTGGCGCCTGCGCCCTGATTGGAACCGCCCCCGCACTGGCGAGCGTATTGAACATCCCTGGTATCGATCCTATCAACATCCCGGGAATTGACCCAATTAATATCCCGGGAATTGATCCCATCAACATCCCTGGTATCGACCCGATCAACATACCAGGCATCGACCCTATTAGCGTATTCTGAGCCGCCCGAGAATGACCTCACGGGGGAACGGGGTCATTCTCCTATTTTTTTCATTTCCTTCTTGATCTCGACCAATATGCGTTGGTTCTTCGACTCCTCTGCCGCCCTGGCTGTCTGCTCGAAGATATGAACGGCCTCGGCGCTCTCGCCCCTGGCGGCATAGGTCTTGCCTATCTCCAGCAGGAAAGGTGCCAGTACGGACGAGAGGTTCAATGCCCTCAGCTGGTCGGTGCCGCGCTGGAACTCCTCCTTGGCCCATTCCCAGTCACCGCGCATGTTGAACAGGAAGCCGCGGTAGATGTGCAGGGCGGCGAGCATCAGCGGGTCGTTCAGCTTCTGCATGATGCGCGTGGCCTGGCGGATCTGCTCATCGGCCGACTCCAGGTTGCCGATCATCAGGTTCGTGGCGGCCAGGTTCGATAGCGCATAACCGAGCGTGCTCACGTCACCGCAGTTGCTGGCCAGCTCGACCGCCCTCTGCTGCATGCGCAGGCTCTCCTCGAAGCTGTCCATCTCCCTCAGGTCCGAGCCGATGGCCATCGTTACCTTCGCAATGATGTTGAGGTCGCCGGTCCTCTCCAGCACCGCCAACGCCTCCTTCTTCAACTTGATCGACTCGTCCGGCATCCTCTGCGCCGCCCTGAGCTTGCCGCTACCGTACAAGGCCTTGCCCTGGGCCAGGCGGTCCCCCACCTTCTGCGCGAACTCGGCGGTGGAACGGTAATGTGCCTCCGCCTCCTCGTAACGGCCACGGCGCTCCTCCACCCCGCCCAGGTAGTAATGCGACTCTGCCAGTGTGGCGTTGTCATCTGCCATGGCGGACAGTCTCAGCGCCTCGTTCAGCCGTACCACGGCATCGTCGAAACGGGTCCGCTTCACCTCGATGATGCCCATTCTCAGCAGCGTGGATGCGGCCAGGCGGGGCTCCTTCTCCCTGTCGATGCGGGACAGCACCTCCTCGCTCTCCGCTATCGCCCGGTCATACTCCCCCTTCAGGTCCATGATCTGGGCATGGAGCAGGAGGAGTTCCTTCCTCTCCTTCGTCTCACCTTCCGAGAGAAGGCGTTCCAGGAGGGGGTTGAACTGGTTCAGGTAGCCCTTGCCGATGATGTCCTCCCCCCGGCCGGCGGCGATGTCGATGGCCTTGGCCATGTCCTTGGCCATGATGCAGTGGTACAGTCCCTCCACCTGAGAGGCGGCGGAGGTGTCCTGGATGTAGAACTTGGAGGCGGCCAGGTGATACACCGACCTCTGCCTCGGGGTGAGGCGGGTGTAGGTGAACTCCCTCAGCATGTCGTGCATGCCGATCATCCTCCCCATCGATTCATGCAGGATCGACTTGGCCAATAGCGAATCGACCGTCTCATAGGAGATGGCATAGTTCGGGTCATCCAGCTCGGCGTTCTCCCCGTGGATCTCCTTGTGGATCTCCTCCTCGGTGACGAAGAACGCATCGATGATGACGGGGTAACGGAACACGGCCGCCACGTTCATCACGCGCTTCTCGGCCAGGTCCAGCTTCGAGACCACCTCCTGCTCGATGAACATGCGCACGTTCTTGCCCAGCGCCGCCTCCGGGTCCTCGATCAGCTCGAGGAAGAGCGGGTGGCCCTTGGTGATGCGCACCATCTGGTCCAGCTTCTCCTCCGACACCGAACGGCCCCGCAGCATCCTCTGGCTGCTGGCATCGTCCAGGCCTTCCAGCTGCACCTCCTTCACCACGTTCTTGACGACGAGCCCTCTGGAATAGAACGAGGGCATGTCCCTGGTGGCGAAGATGAGGCGCACGTCCGGCAGTTCGTCCACGATGTTGATCAGCGCGGAGATGATGTCCCTCACGCCGGCCTCGGCCTTCTGCACGTCGTCGAAGATGATGAGCACCGGCGTCCCCTGCAGGTCGTTCACCAGCAGCTGCAATATCTCGCCGATCTTGGGCGTCTCGGCCTGGGACAGGAGCCATTCCAGTCCCTTCTTGCCATCCTGGGAAAGGAACTCGGCCAGCGGGCGGAGCAGACCGCGCACGTCGACCCATTCGTGGATCTTCAGCCAGAAGACGTTGCTCTGCTCCCTGACGTCCTGAGCGAACTTGGCCAGCAGGGTGGTCTTACCTATGCCGGGGATGCCGTACACCACCACCGCCTTGGGCCCGTCCTCCGAGACCAGTTCCTGCAGGACCCGCATCTCGTTCTCTCGGCCGTAGAAGGAACGGACCGCCGGCTTCTTGTCGGTGAAGTCGACGAAGCGCTTCTCCTGCTTCACCTTCGATTCATGGAAGGAGGAGCAGTCGAACCGTCCCCTCTCTATGCCCATGATCAGTTCGAGCGGGGTATAGCTGCCTGGGACGTACATCGACAGTCGCCCGATCTCGTCCTCGTGGCTGACGCCGTTCAGGTCCAGCACCTCGACCTTCAGCGTGTCCACGTGCTCCTTGAAGTCCTTGGCCACCTCGAACCCCTTCGGGGTGAGGAAATAGACCCTGCGGACGCTCGGCAGGCCCTTCACATGGCGGGTGGAGACCTCCACCACCTTCTCGTTCTCCAGCTCGGCCAGGATCTTCGCCACGTTGTTCCTGCCGACGTCGATCGCGCCGGATATCCCGTCCTGCGTGACGTTGCGGGGTGCATCGGCGTCCTGCGAATAGCGGTGCAGGGGGAGCAGATGAAGTAAGAGCCTCTCCCTGGCCGTCAATAAGGATTTGCGCGAGACCCGATTCACGAGAGGAGAAATCCACCTGGGTAGTAAAAATGATTGGTATCGATTATTATCGTCCAGGGAAAAAATAGACTCTGTCGGAAAATGAGCATGCTCCAAGCCGGTTTATATACCGCCAAAATCAAGGGTGTAACATCAGGTGAATGAAATGAGCACCAAGGAAACCGTCGCCAATGTGACCATCATGGTAGAGGGATATCCCCGCGTGGGTTTCAAGGCCTTCTCCAACATGTTAGTGGATGGCTCGGCCGGCGTTTGCATCTCCAGGCTCCACCCCGACTATGTGGCGGAGAAGTACGACCTGAAGGGTCCGAAGTTCTACTGGCTCACCGGCAACAGATCGGATGTGGCCATCTCACCGAAGTCCCTTTCTCCCATGCTCAAGGCGATCAAGCAGGATTCCCGCGACACGCGCCTGCTCGTCTTCCTGGACGGCCTGGAGTACCTGCTGCTGTGGAACGACATGAAGAAGGTCCTCGCCGCCATGATCGAGCTCGGCACGATGCTGGACCGGAACGGGGGCGAGCTGTTCATCAGCATCGACCCGCTGACGCTGGAGCAGGTGGATTTGGATAGGATATATGCAGCATTCCCGCGCGTGATGGCGATGGAGACCGTCAAAGAACAAGCTCAGCAAATCGCCTCAACCTCGCCAGGTGGAGCGGCTCCAGTAGGCGCGGGTCTAGCGGTATCAAAAGTATCGACCGCGTCTCCATGACGAGGTCGTTCAATTCTTCGAACATCAGGTTGATCTCACGGAAATCGTTGTGGATGCCGAGATATTCCAGCCCGTCCAGGATGGCCACGCCGTTGATCCCTTTCAAAAGATGATCGGCGATCGCCTCCTTGACCCGGTCCAGGCGTTCCGGCGGGATGTTCCACGGGCCTTCCCTCTGGCTCAGCCAATATGAGGTCATCTTTGCCAGGGGCCAACGTTCCATGACCTGTCCCGGGTGCATGCGGGAGACGCAGACGATGTCCTCCTGTACACGGGACAGACGGGAGATGATCTCGACCGCCTTGTCCATGCGCTCCTGCTCGATCAGATAGATCCTGCCATAATCGAGCACGAGGGGCCCTTCGTCCATTGCCAGCGTGACGCTGGGGAACTTCAATGAGTCCACATCATGGGCCATTGCGGTCATAAAACACCTTCTGTAGTCAACTTCCCTAGGTATTTAAATAACTACGTTTTGAATTTAAAACGTTTTCGGTCTAACTTTCACGGTTTGATACCGATACGGACCTATGGCCGTAAATGTCTACGTACCCCACCGCCATCCTCGGGGTGTTGAAACGCCAGGACATATTGCCCTTCCGGTCGAGCACGATGACCCCTCCGTTGCCGTCGACCCTGTCCTGGAGATACGATATGCCCTTCACCGCCGCCTCGTCCACGCCCATCCCCTCCTCGACCGATTCGCATACCCTCCGGGCGAGGCAGACCTTCATGATCGATTCCCCGTAGCCCGTGGATGCGACGCCGGCGAAATTGTCCGCGTAGATGCCCGACCCGACCAGCGGGGAGTCGCCCACCCTGCCCGCCATCTTGCCCGGTATCCCGCCGGTCGACGTGGCGACGCTGATGACCCCTTCCTCGTCCAACGCCACCGCCCCCACCGTATCGGAAGGGCGCTGCCCATTGCCGGCGAACGCCTCCTTGGCGTCTTTCCTGCCGTTCTTCCTGTTCTCCTTCCATCGCTGCAGCTCACGGGACGAGACCAGCTCATGGCTCGGCACCATCGTCTCTCCGATGGACCGGGCGAAGTCGGTCGCTCCCTGGCCTACCAGCAGGCAGTGGGGCGTGCGCTCCATGACATGCCTGGCGACCTTCACCGGGTGCTTGACGTTGCGGATCGATGCGACCGAACCCAGACGCAGCGATGAGCCCTCCATGATGGCCGCGTCCATCTCCACCTCCCCCTGCTCGTTCAGGAAGGAGCCGCAGCCGGCGTCGAAGATGCATTCCGCCTCCATCGCCTCCACCGCCGCCTGGACCGCATCCAATGAGGTCCCGCCTGTCAACAGCACCTCGTATCCGCAGTCCAGCGCGGTGTTCATGCCCTTGCGATGCTCCTCCACCAGGTCATCGGGGATGTCCCAAGCTCCCCCGTGGACGATCAAAGATATCATCGGCGGCGGAACGGCTCTAGGCGTTTATGACCGTTGCGAAAAAAAAGGGAAGGAAAGGGGTTGGGAAGCGGTTTACATGCTGCCGTTCATCTTGCCAGCGATGAAGGAGGCGTAGCCCTGCATGTCCAGCAGGCCGTGGCCCGAGAGGTTGAAGACGATGACCTTCTCCTCGTTCTTCTGCTTCGCCTGCAGCGCCAGGTCGATGGCGGCCTTGATGGCGTGGCTGCTCTCCGGGGCGGGGATGATGCCTTCGGACTTGGCGAACATGGTGGCCGCCTCGAACACCTCGTTCTGGTGGTAGGCGACGCCCTTCACCAGGCCCAGGTCGACCATCTTGCTGACGGTCGGGGCCATGCCGTGGTACCTCAGCCCGCCGGCGTGGATGGCGGACGGGATGAACTCGTGGCCCAGGGTGTACATCTTGAACAGCGGGGTCATGCCGGCGGTGTCGCCGAAGTCGTAGCGGTACTCGCCCTTGGTGATGGACGGCACGGAGGACGGCTCCGCGGCGATGAACTCGACGTTGTTCTTCTTGCGGAGCTTCTCGCCCATCATGGGGAAGGCGAATCCAGCGAAGTTGCTTCCTCCGCCGACGCAGCCGATCATGTAGTCGGGGGTCTCCTCGACCTTCTTCAGCTGGGCCATGACCTCCTGGCCGATGACGGTCTGGTGCAGCATGACGTGGTTGGCGACCGACCCGAGGGCGTACTTGGTGTTCTTCTGCTTCACGCATGTCTCGATGGCCTCGGAGATGGCGATGCCCAGCGAGCCGGGGTTGTCCTTGTCCTGCCCCAGCAGCAGACGGCCGTACTCGGTCTCCTTGGACGGGGAGGCGAACACCTTCGCTCCATATGTCTCCATGATGTAGCGGCGGAAGGGCTTCTGGTCATAGCTGACGCGCACCATGAAGACGGTGCACTTCATGTTGTAGAAGGCGCAGGCGAGGGCCAATGCCGATCCCCACTGGCCGGCACCGGTCTCGGTGGTGAGGTTCTCGATGCCCTCCTTCATGTTGTAATAGGCCTGAGGGATGGCGCTGTTGGGCTTGTGGCTTCCGCCGGGGGACAGGTCCTCGCGCTTGAAGTAGATGCGGGCCGGGGTCTTGAGCATCTTCTCCAGGCGGGTGGCGCGCTGCAACGGCGAGGGCCTCTGCAGCAGGACGTACACATCGCGCACCTCCTCGGGTATGTCGATGTAACGCTCGGTGGAGACCTCCTGGGCGATGATCCCCTTGGGGAAGATGGCCTCGAGGTCCTTGGCAGTGGCCGGTTCCTTCGTTCCCGGGTTCAGGGGTGGAGGGATCGGCTCAGGAGAATCAGCGGCGATGTTGTACCACTTCTTCGGTATCTCATCAACGTCAAGGTTGATCCGCATGTGGTCATATTTGCTCATGATTAGGGAGATGGTCCCTGCCGTATTTAACATTTAAGGACTATGATGTATAATTTTATACATTATTACCTTGAACCACATGCCGTAACATATGTTGTTTAAAACCGGGGAGGAAGGTAGAACTGGTAAGGCCCTCTGTCCTCCCCGGCCTTACGTAGAAATTGCACGTAAGGGTCTATTAAAGCATTCTTCAAATTCATTGTTATCAACAAGGAGAGTCCTGATAAATAGGGGTAGCCAGATGCAAAATATTGTATTATCTAACAATATTCTTATTTCTTGGAAATAGAGCCCTTTTCCTGCACTAGGCCGCGGAAGTTGCTTTTCAGGACGACGATGACCTCGTGCATCTCCGCCGGATCCCTGTCCCCGATCCATGCCGATCGCCCTCCCTTCATGAAGATCGACATCCCGACCTTCTCGTTCTGCTTGCCCACCTTGAAGATCGCGATCTCCTCGATGTCCCTCTTATGAATGAAGCCAGGCCTGCCCAGTCTGGCCCCCAGGGAGGTCGTCCTGAACTCGAGGCCGTTGGCATAGACCTCGACGGGGTAGGCATAGCGGACGTAGGCCATCATGGCGAAGAGCGACAAAAGTAGGTAGATCAGCGCCACGACGATCATGACCGGAAAGAACTCCAGAGGTATGGATATACCATATGTCTGGAATGCCGCGTAGATGAGGTATGCGAATGCCAGGACGAACGCCAGCGGCAGGACCATCTTAAGCAGCCTGTACCGGGCCACATCCCCCTTCAGAGGCGGAATGCAGGTGATGACGTTCCCCCTCTCTTCCGTTCCGGCCATGTGCTGGTGAACGGGAACAAGGCCTAGATAATCTCATCGGACCACTGGAACAGAACGAAGTGATGAGGTCCGACATCGTTCATTGTCGAATGTTTCTTGCACCGAACGGCCTCGCAAGTGAGCGGCCAATGGTATTGATTGTAATGTGTTACAATCTCCAATCCGGGCAGATCGACCTCTTCAGCATGGCCTACAAAATAATATTATATAGCTACCTGGGATTGCTTCGACAATCGACTTAGAGGCCGGAACATGCCCATCATCAGTTGCCAGAATGTCAAGAAGACATACGTCACCGGAGATATCGTAGTGGAAGCATTGAAGGACATCACCCTGGACATCGAGAAGGGGGAGATGGTGGCGGTCATGGGGCCGTCCGGGTGCGGCAAGACCACCTTGCTGAACTGCCTCTCGGGCATCGACGATGTCACCGCTGGCAAGGTCATGATCGAAGGCACGGAGCTCACTTCACTGAGCGACGATCAGAAGAGCGACTTCCGGGCCAAGCGCATGGGC
Organism: Methanomassiliicoccales archaeon PtaU1.Bin124; assembly: GCA_002067865.1. GTDB lineage: Archaea > Thermoplasmatota > Thermoplasmata > Methanomassiliicoccales > UBA472 > MVRC01. The sequence continues at coordinate 119,590 of MVRC01000013.1, forward strand.
TTCATCTTCCAGTTCTACAACCTGCTTCCAGTGCTGACCGCCGCGGAGAACGTCGAGCTCCCGTTGCTCATCTGCGGCGAGGACCCTAAGAAGGCCAGGGAGAGGGCCATGGAGCTTCTCGTCCAGGTGGGGCTGAAGGAGAGGGCCGGACTTCGTCCAGCCTCCCTGTCCGGGGGCGAAAGGCAGAGGGTCACCATCGCCAGGGCCTTGGCCAACCGTCCCGCGCTGGTCTGGGCCGATGAGCCGACCGGGGATCTGGACAAGAAGACCTCGGACGACGTCGTCAATCTGATGCGCCAGCTCAACACCGAGAGCGGTGAGACCTTCGTCATCGTCACCCACGACCCCGAGGTCGGGGCCAGGTGCGACCGCATCATCCACATGCGGGACGGGGAGGTCATCTCCCAGAACGGCGCCGTCCATAACATTGCCCAGGAGATCAAAGAGCTGGGGTGAGCTAAATGAAGCCAAGCTACTTGGCCCTGGTCCTGCTGTTCTTCTTTGCAGGCCTGGCCGCGCTGGCCGTGCTGCCGCTTGCCTACGGCATGCTGGCCATCATCGGCCTCGTCACCGGGTTCATCATCATCGATGCGCTGCGCCACGGCATCCTGTTCACCATGGCCAAGCGCAACTTCATACGCCGCAAGGGGACGACCGCGCTGGTCGTGGCCGGCCTCATGATCGGCACTGCCATAGTATCCGTCTCGTTCGTTGTCGGCGACACGCTGGACAACATGATATCCAATCAGGTCACCGAAGGCGCGGGCAACGTCGACTTCGTGGTCGGGGTGAAGGACCCGGAGGGCGGGTATACCTTCCTCAACTCCAGCGAGTACATGGACCTGAGCGCGAAGATAGGCGCGATCGATCACGTGACCGCCGCCATCCCATCCGTTCATACCTATTTGGGGGCCATGAGCGTTGAGACCGGGCTCTCCTCTCCCTCGCTCTCCATCACCGGCACGAACACCACCGCCTGGTCAGGACTAGGCGGATGGACCTCGTCCACCGGTCAGAAAGTGAGCGACGGGCCGACCGCGTCGGGCTGCTACATTTATGAGTCCACCGCCAAGACGTTGGGTGTCACTGAAGGAGGTCACCTACTCCTGGCGCTGGGCAATCAGACGATGGTCCTGACTGTCGAGCACCTGGTGAAGAACCATGAGGTGGGCCAGGGCAACCTGACCACAAACGTCTTCGTGGACATGGACACGCTAGACGCGTTCATCCATACGAACGGCTCGTACAACATCATGTTCATCGCCGTGCAGGACAAGCCCGGCGACAAGTACGCTTATAACGCCGAGGTCAGGGACCAGATCGTGACCGTGCTGCACAGCTACGGCCCGGCCATCGAGTTCAAGACCATCTTCGACGTCAAGGCCCAGCTGGACGACGGCAAGAAGAACGCCCAGATGTTCACCCAGCTGTTCTTCGTCTTCGGCTCGTTCTCCATCATTGCCGGTGTGGCGCTGGTCATCAACATCTTCACCATGCTGGGTGAGGAGAGGAAGAGCGAGATGGGCATGGCCCGCGCACTGGGCATGAAGAGGGCCGACCTGCGCCGCCTCTTCACCTACGAGGGTATGCTCTACGCCCTGGTCTCTTCGCTGGTGGGGACGCTCATCGGTCTCGGCATGGCGTACATCATGGTCTTTGCAGTGAGCGATCTGATCAACTTCGGCTCTGTGAAACTGGCCGACAGCTTCACCTTCACGCCGTTCTCGCTGGCCGCAGCGTTCATCATCGGCTTCCTGATCACCATCACCACCGTCTATCTGGCCACGAGCCGCATCTCCAACCTGAACATCGTCAGGGCGGTGAAGAACGTGCCCGAGCCGCCTGTCCCGCGCAAGGACCGCAGGGCGTTCATGATGGGAGTGCTGATGCTGCTGGGCGGGCTCTGTCTGATGTTCATCGGCATATCGTTCGAATCGATCGGCCCGGCCATGGGCGGCCTTTCCCTGATGACGCTGTCGTTAGGTCTGTTGCTGCGCAAGTACATCGGCGACCGCATCGCCTGGAACATCGCCGGCTGGCTCACGCTGCTCTTGTGGATGCCGCTGCCTTGGAAGATATTCGACTACGGCATGGGCATCGAGATGTTCGTCGTCAGCGGGCTGTTCATGGTCACGTCCGCCTTGATCATCGTCATCTTCAACTCCGACTCGATCGTGATGTTCATCACCAAGGTGTTCAGGGTGAAGAACGGGTACCGGGCGGTCATCAAGACCTCCGTCTCATACCCGCTCAGGGCCAAGTTCCGCACCGGCCTGAGCATCTTCATATTCGGCCTGGTCATCTTCACGGTAACGGTCCTCAGCATGATCTCCGGCATCATCAACGTGGGGATCCAGAACGCCATCACCGATTCATCCGGCGGGTTCGACCTCATCGCCTATAAGACGACCGGAACGTTCCCGGCCGACCCCTGGGACATGATGAACGACTCGGCCGCGTACGGGCTGACCGGTTATGTGGAAGGGACCAACATCACAAAGATGGTGGAGCTGGGCGCCATGCCCGTGACGGTGGGCGGAACGACACTGGCCAGCAACGGCACCGTCTCCCACTGGGCCAAAGGTACGACCATCATGGGCTTCGGTTCGGACTTCTTCACCGTAGGCAAGTTCCCGCTGAGCCAGTGGAACCATACCACGTACGCCACGGAGAACGATGTCTACCTGGCTGCGATGTCCGATCCATCCCTGGTCATCCTTGACGGCAGCTGGCAGCAAACGGCCTTCATGGAGTTCGGTCCGGGGGGCGGGTCCAGCGTGAGCGTGGCGGTGGGCGACACGATCACCGTCAAGTCGATCGCTGGTCCGTACGAGAACGTCACCGTCATCGGCATCATGAAGCAGACGTTCTTCAACGGCGTCTTCATGCAGAAGGAGCACGCCGCCTCGTTCTATGGGGCTGCGGGCACGACCGTCATGATGATCGACTTCAAGCCCGGCCTGGACGTCCAGGACCAGGCGACCCTGCTGGAGCGGGAGTTCATCCCGTACGGGGTGCAGACCGTGAACGTGAACGCCATCGCGAAGCAGGTCACGAAGATCATCGACAGCGTGTTCACGCTGTTCCAGGCGTTCCTCAGCCTGGGACTGGTCATCGGCATAACCGGTCTGGGCATCATCACCATCCGTTCCATCCATGAGAGGCGCTTGGAGATCGGCATGATGAGGGCCATCGGTTACAAGAAGCGCATGGTGGTGGCGAACTTCGCCATCGAATCGGCGTTCATCGCCGCGCTCGGCATCATTCTGGGCACGATCCTCGGAGTGATAGTCGGGTACGATCTGTATCAGACCGCCTTCGCCAACAGCTCCTTCGACTTTCAGTTCGTGATCAACTGGGTGCCGATCACGCTGATCAGCCTGGGAGCTTTCCTGGCGACGCTGGCATGCGTCTATCCTGCAGCCAGGGGCGCGAGCAAGGTGTCTCCGGCGGAAGTGCTGCGCTTCGAGTGAAACCCTTTCCATCAATATTTTTTTCAGGGATTGTCGATCAGAACGATATCCAATTATACTGGCCTTACCGGGTGAATCTGGGGGGGAGGAATGAGCAATGAAGAAGGCATAACGGAGGACCCAATTATTCGGTAAGGCCAGTTTGAACCTTTGGGGAGTTCAAGTTGGAGGAGGGTCTTCCACCTTTTTCCTGCTAATACCTATTTCGTTTTTCGAGCTTATAAACTGACCCATCCCAGAATCATTTGTGATATTATTTCGAAAGATATGAAGGAATTCACAGACCGACGTTCCCGCAGGTGGAGCATTCGATCTTGGCGGAGGTCAGGACCTGTCCTGGCTTCGATCCGTCCCTATACACCGTGATGCCTTTGCACTTCATCTCGTACGCTTCCAGATAGACGTCCCTGATCGTCTCCACGCTCTCCGTCGAGCGCAGGTTGATGGTCTTCGAGACGGCGTTGTCGACATAGTCCTGGAACTTCGCTTGGACCCGCACCTGGTCCTTGGGAGCGACGTCATGCGCGGTGACGAACACCTCCCTGATGTGGTCAGGCACTCCGGGAAGGTCCGACAGCCTCATTCCCATGCGGAGCTGGCGGAACACCATCTCCTTGTCCACCTTCGCCTCGTCCAGCGCGTTCGCCAGTATGTCGTTCCTCTCCAGGAGCTCGGCCCCCTCCATCACGTGCCGTTCCAGCTGGAACGAGAAGATGGGCTCGATGCCGCTGGAGCAGCCGGCGATGATGCTGATGGTGCCGGTCGGGGCGATTGAAAGGACCGTGGCGTTCCTCCGGTGCCCGCTGATCTGGCTACCATCGATGTTGGGGAAGTCGCCCCGCTCCGAGGCCAGCTCCTCGCTCGCCTCCTCGGCCAGGTCCTTCATGCGGGAGATGATGCGCTTGGCCACGTCCAGGCTCTCCCTGTTGCCGTAGCGGATGCCCCACCGCAGCAAGATGTCCGCAAAGCCCATCAGCCCCAGGCCGATCTTGCGGTTGCCCTTCACCACCGCATCGATCTGCGGCAGAGGGTATCTGCTGGCATCGATGACGTCGTCCAGGAATCGGACCGCCACGTACACCGCGTCATCGAAACGCTCCCAGTCGATGTCCCCATCCCTCGATAGCAGTCGTGCCAGGTTCACCGAGCCCAGATTGCACGCCTCGAACGGCAGCAGCGGCACCTCCCCGCAGGGATTGGTCGTTTCGAACTGACCTAGGAACGGCGTCGGATTATGCCGGTTCATCTCGTCTAGGAACAACAGGCCTGGGTCTCCAGAGGACCAGGCGGAATGGCACAGCTCGTCGAACACCTGCCTGGCATCGGCCGTGCCCCAGACGCCGCCGTTGTGCGGGTTGATGAGGTCGTACCTTTCGCCCCGCTTCACCGCCTCCATGAACTTGTCGCTCACACCTACGGAGATGTTGAAGTTGGCCAACGAGGTCTTGTCCAGCTTGGCCTTTATGAATGAGATGATGTCGGGATGGTCCACCCGCAGCACGCCCATCGACGCGCCCCTGCGCCGCCCGCCCTGCTTCACGGCGTCGGTAGCGATGTCGAACACCCGCATGAAGGAGATCGGTCCAGAGGAAGTGCCGAATGTAGAAGCCACGATGTCGCCAGAAGGCCGCAGGCGGGAGAAGGAGAATCCGGTGCCGCCGCCGCTCTGGTGCACCACCGCCGCCCACTTGACCGCGTCGAATATGCCCTCGATGCTGTCCTCCACCGGGATGACGAAGCATGCCGCCAGCTGCTGCAGCCTCGTACCTGCGTTCATGAGCGTAGGGGAGTTGGGCATGAAGGTGAGGCTGCTCATCGCCTGGTAGAAGTCCTCCTCCATGTCCCTTCCGCCATACCGTCTGTCGGACTCGGCCATGTTCTTGGCCACGCGGCGGAACATCTGGGCCGGGGTCTCCACCACCGCCCCCTCTTCGTCCTTTATCAGATAGCGATGGCGCAGCACCCTGAGGGCGTTCTCGGTCAGCGCGGGATCGGCCTCCATGGAAGCGTCTAGGTAGCCCGGTGCTATTAAACCGTGCGCCCGCCAGAAGGATTATTTGACCGACGCTCGATATCCTCCTCCGGTGATCGGGTGAGATATGCCACTAAGTCGTCCCTGAGCAAGGATGAGATCCTGGACAGGGCCGAGGAATTCTTCAAGAAGGACGGTCTGGTCGTCACTGACGGCTCATTGTGCAGGGTGTGCCTGGAGAAGGACGGAGGGTTCGTCACAGTTCAGGTCACGGAGCATGACGATCGCGAGGTCATCATCATGACCGAGGGCTACGATGTCAAAGTGAAGGCTTTCATGAAGATGCTGTCAAAGGAGGGTTGAGATGAAGTACAAGGAGTTCGACCGCGCCCCGCCGGTGAATCCGGTCAAGGAGGGCGACGTGATCAAGGTGAAGATCGTGGACCGGGGCAAGCAGGGGGACGGAATGGCGCGGGTGCAGGGCCTGGTCATATTCGTGAAGGACGGGAAGGTGGGGGAGGAGATCGAAGTGAAGATCGTCCGCACCACCAGGAACGCCGCCTTCGCCGAGAAGGTCAGCGCCTGAAGGAACGTTCAAACCCTGAGCCGGTGACCCTGACCTGGGGGATGTGGCGGGATAGCGCTTCGCCGTAACGCATCATTTCCTCCTCAGGCGGAGAGGCGTCATTTATCCCGTTCCAGGGGTAGTCGTTCATACGGTTGCCGAGGAACTGGGTCAGCAGCGCCTCCTGCGCGTACGGGGCCAGCTGGGCGCCGAGGCGTTCTACGATCTCATCGCTGATGAAGCCGGGTATGGCCCTGGTCATGATCCTGACGTGCTTGCCCTTGGCCATTTCCAGGCTCCTCTTCAGGTCCTCCAGGTATCTCATGGTCCAGGCCTCGTCATGCCCGGACAGTCTGGTCCATACCTTCACATCGTCCAACGGGGCCTTGACCTCGAAGACCAGGCGGTCGATGGAGGGCAAGAGCTGCAATAGGAAGGCAGGGTCGTGACCGGACGTCTTCAATGTGATCTCGAGCCCTCTCTGCTTCAATGTGTGGATGAGCACCGGCAGCTCCTTCTGGTGCACCAGCGGTTCCATGCCGCCGATGTAGACCCTCCTCACCGCCGGGCCGCAGACCTCGTGAACGATGCTCTCCAGCGTCATGTCCTTCCGGTCCTGGCGGCTATGCATGCAATAACCGCACTTCATCACGCAGCCTGAGAGCGAAACGTTCGCCAGGTCCATGTTCTTCGTGACCGAGATGACCTTCATGCGAATAATATTCCCCGAATGGGGATAAAATACTTAGCTCACTTCCAGGTCAGTGAGCTCTTCGGCAGGTCCCGCTTGTTGGTGACGATGTGGTCAACCAGGTCCATCGGCGTCACCTCGAGCGATTGGGACAGCTCGGGATATCCTTCCCCTCCCTTGGTGGACCGACCCAGCTCCACCTTGTCCAGCTTGGCGATCTTCAGCTCACTGGCCAGTACGTACGTCTCCTTGCCCGCGGTCATGCAGGTGGCGGCGAGCGCCCGGGTGCCGACCTTGTTGACCACGCCCTCCGGAATTATGGCATCCGCCCCGACCACGCAGCAGTCGACCTCGTCTATGACGCCGCCGATCATACTGTCGGTGATGAGCCTGACGTTCATGCCCTGCTGGGTGAGCTTCTTGGCGGTCATGCGCCCCTCGCCGAACGGAAGGGACTCGGCCACGTACACCATCGGCTCGCCGTGCAGTTTCTGGTGGAGCAGCGCCGCCAGGATCGTGCCGGAATAGGATATGGTAAGGAACGTCGAAGACGACTGGATCTGCGCGAACCTCTCGGCGATGGACTTCGCTGCCTCCATCTCGTCGTGCGCGACCTCTTCTATCTTCTTCGCGATAGCCTCGTTCCAGTCGCTCAGCGACATGTTGCCAGCGATCTCGGAGATGATGGCCGATATGTTGTGGAACGGGGCTATGCCAGGCCTCGCCTCCTTCAACGCGGCCGCGAACTCCTGCCATTCCATGCGGTTCAGGTTGCGGTTGCTGCTCAGGACGGAGCGCAGGCTCTGCAGGAGCTTGGCGGTCATCTCGGAGCTTCCGGAGGTCATGTCCTCCTTGGCGGTCTGCACGATCGAAGACAGAACGAGTCGCATGGCGGTACCCCAGTATGCTGCGGGAAAATGATATCCATCAAGATAAAAATTTGGTCCGAGGCCCTCAGGCCTCGGCGCTGCTCACGAGGACCTCATCGGAAAACCTCTCAAGCTCGGCCAGCTGCTTGTCGTAATGGTCCTTGGGGTCGAGGCTGATGATGAAGTTGTAGCTGTTGGCTCCCATCTTCTTCCTCGTCCGCTTTATTATGTTCAGCACCGGCTTGAAGCCGTTCCACATCTCCAGCACGTCCAGGCCGTTCAGGACCACGATGCCGTCCTCGTTCTCCATCAGGAACTGCTCCAGGTAGCCCTCGAACATGTTCAGGTTCATCGGCGGTATGCAGTCCCCTCCGGCGCGGGGCGACAGCCACTTAGTGGTCATCGGCTCCTTCAGGTCGCCGAACTGCGTCGCGATCAGGCTCGGTGAATGCTTCGATATGTACAGTGTCGGCCTTCCCCTGGCAAGCTCCTTCCTCAGTATCTGATGGGTGCGCAGCGGCACGCGTTCTTCGATCAGGTACATCTTGCCGTTCTCGAACTTCATGCTAACTTTCCTCCTGATCATCGACCACCCCTTGTGAGTACTTCCCCCTTGTCCGCTTGGTCGGTGAACAATCCGCAGGACCGCCGCCGGAACGGCGGGAATTCGCCAAAAGTCAATGGAAAATTATCGCCATGTTACGAACGCCTGCGCTCCGTCAGCAAAAAGGAGGGCATGGCCAGCAGCAAAAAAAGAGCGGTTGTGGGAAAGATGAGATAAAGGAAAAAAATTATGGAAAGGTCCGCCGGAAGAGCGTCACAGGTCCTTCTCGCGCAGCAGGTCCAATCCCTTGTCCATGAAGATCTTGGCCGCGTCCTTGGGGCGGTCTACGCGCAGAACCAGCACGGCGCCGTGCCTGCCGCTGAAGGCGTAGGAGTAATCGATGTTGATGCCCGCCTCGCCCAGGATGTCGGCCACCTCGCGCAGCCCGCCGGGGCGGTCCTTCATCCTCACGCCCAGCACGTCGGTCGTGCGCACCATGAAGCCCATTGAGCTGAGCTTCTTGCAGGCCTTCTCCGGTTGCGAGACCAGCGCCCGGATGACCCCGAAGCCCTCCGCCTCGGCGATGCTGAACGCCAGAATATCGATGCCTTCGTCTTCCATGGCCTTGGCGAACGCCGCCAGCTTTCCCGGCTTGTTCTCGGAGAACAGCGAGACCTGTTGGATCAAGTGCTCCTTCGGCATCACATCTGCCTCCTGTCGATCACGCGCTTGGCCTTACCCTCGAAGCGGGGCAGGGAGTCTGGGTTGGCCAGCTCGACCTCCACCGCCACGTTCAGGGAGGAACGGAGGGCGTGGGCCACCTTGCGCTTGATCTTCATCAGATCATCGATCTTGTCAGAGAAATACTCTCTCTTCAGCTCCACCCGCACCAGCAGGTCGTCCAGCTCTCCCTTCCGGTCGACCTCGATCATGAAGTGCTGCCCGACCTCCGGGATGGACATGAGGGTGTGCTCGATCTGCGACGGGAAGACGTTGATGCCGCGGATGATGAGCATGTCGTCCACCCTTCCTTGGATGCGTCCGATGCGAGGCGAGGTGCGGCCACAAGAACAGACATCCTCATGCAGGGTGGTCACGTCGCCCACGCGGTAACGGATCATGGGCAGTGCCTCCTTCTGCAGCATGGTGACGACCAGCTCGCCCTTCTCTCCCGGAGCGACCGTCTCATGCGTGTCTGGGTCGAGTATCTCCGTCAGCGCGAGGTCGCCCCATACGTGGATGCCCTTCTGCTCCGCGCATTCTGTGAACAACGGACCGGAGAGCTCGCTCGTTCCGAATATGTCGTACGCTTTGATGCCGAGGTTCTCCTCGATGCGCGTCCTCATGCGCTCCGTCCACGGCTCGGCCCCGAGTATGGCGCGGCGCAGCTTTGTGTCCTTCCCGAAGTTGATGCCCATCTTCTCTGCGACCTCCCCCATATGGAGCAGGTACGACGGCGTGCAGGCGATGGCGGTGACGTTCATGTCGACCATGAGATCGATCTGCCTCTCGGTGTTGCCTACGCTGGCCGGAAGGACGGCCGCCCCGATCCTCTCGGCCCCGTAGTGGAGGCCCAGACCGCCGGTGAAGAGGCCGTAACCATAACTGACCTGGATGGTGTCCCCGCGCCCCAGGCCGCAGGACGTGAGCGCCCTGGCCAGCGAGGTCGACCAGGCATCGAGGTCATGCTGGGTGTATCCGACCACGGTGGGCTTGCCGGTCGTGCCGGAAGAGGCGTGGAAGCGGACCACGTCCTCCCTTGCCGTGACGAAAAGCTTGTCCGGGTAGTTGTCGCGCAGGTCGGACTTCTTCATGAACGGCAGCTTGACCACATCGTCCAGGCTCCTGATGTCGTCCGGATGCACCTTGGCCTCCTTCATGCGGGCGTGGTAGAAGTCGGAAAAGCTGTACAGCTTGTATGTCAAGGTCTTCAGAAGCTTGTACTGCAGGTCCTTCAGGTCCTGCACGGGCATGGTCTCGATGCGGGGGCTCCAATAGTCCATAATCACACCTTGATGAGCGATGAACCAAATGTCATTGGTACATGGCTCAGGGAGGTATGCCGTGTCATCATAATAAAGATTGACTGAATTTGCCACGGTCCATGCTAGCGATGCTCAGGGAGCCTGGCCGCTGAGGCGGAACGCTTCCGACGGCACGTAGATCTCGAACCTGGCGCCCCGGCCGAACTCTCCCGTCTCCTTGATTGTCATGCCGGTGATGGACAGCACCTGGCGGATGAGGAACAGCCCCAATCCCATGTTCTTTCCGACGCCCCACTGGAACACCCTCTCCTTCTGATCGGAGGGAATGCCGACACCGTCATCCTCCCACAGGATGGTCAGATCGTTCTCGTTGAGATAGGTGTGGATCCGAATGTTGGAGACCCTCTCCCCGTGGCGCATGGAGTTGTCCAGCAGGTTACGGAACACCTTGATGAGCATCGGGTCCGCGTAGACCGTGATGTTGTCCACGTCCACGCTCATATTGACCGGCGAGTCCATATCGGACAGCAGAGTGGAGAGGCGCTGCCACTGGGGCTCCTTCAGTCCCAGGTCCTGATAGTCCTTGGTGAACTTGACCTCGGTATGGAGCGAACGCAGCACCTTGTCCATGCGGGTGAGGTAATGCTCGGAGTCGGGGTCGATGTTCTTCTTCTTCAGCAGGTCCACGTACCCCATGACCACCATCAGCTTGTTGATCAGGTCGTGCCTGGTCAGGCTCGACAGCAGGTTCAGCTTGGCGTTCGCCTGGCGCAGCGCCAGCTCGTTCTGCTTGATCTCTTCGATCAGGGTGTGAGTGCCGATCATGCGCAGTGGCTTGCCGTCCAGCGCCCTGTCCATGACCTTCCCCCTGTCCAGCACCCACTTGTAAGTGCCGTCCTTGCATCTCAGCCGGTGCTCTGACTGATAAGAGTCCGTCTCGCCCTTGATGTACGACTGCAATTGCACGATGGTCGATGTCTGATCGTCCGGATGGATCCGTTCCAGCCATGCGTTGTAATCGAGCTGGATCTCCCCCTCCTCGTATCCGAGCATCTCCATCCAGCGCTTTGAGAAGTACGTCTCGTTGGTGACGATGTTCCAATCCCAGACCCCTTGATCGGAACCTTCCAGCGCGTACTTCCAACGCTCTTCGCTGGCCATAAGTTCCGAGCGCTGCTTGTGCTCCAGGGTGACGTCATCGGTGATGACCACGACCTCCTTCGAAGGCAGGCGGAAGATGCTGTTCTCCAGCCAGGCGTCCATGGCGGCGAAGTGCGTCGCAGGGAGCCTGAGAGGGGTCCCGGTCTTCCAGACCTTCTGGGCCGCGGCGATGAAGGTGGTGCCGCCGATGCCAGGGCTCACCTCGCCGAGCGTATGGCCGATCAGCCTTTCCTTCGGCTGGCCGAACAAATTAACGGACGCGCGGTTCGCCTCTTTCACGAAATAATCATCGCTCGTTGCGCCATCGTTCTTGACATCGTAGATCGTGACGCCGCTGCCGATCGTCTCGAACAGCTCCAGAAAGCGCAGCTCGCTCTGCCTCAAGCGTTCCTCGGCCAGCTTCTGTTTGGTGATGTCCGTGTGCGTCCCGATCAAACGGATCGGACGACCGTTGTCATCCCTGGCCACGATCTTTCCCTTGACCTTGACCCAGACATAGCTGCCCTTCTTGTGCCTGATGCGATAGTCCAGCTCGAAGGTCTCGTACTTGCCTTCCAGATATTCCTGCAGGTGCCTTTCGACGATGGGGCGGTCCTCCGGATGGATGTTCTCCCTCCAGTTCTCCACGCTCGGCTGCAGCTCCCCCAGCGAATAGCCGAACATCCTCAGGGAGCGGGAGCTCCAGAAGAGGGAGTTCTCTGTCAGATCGAAGTCCCACAGACCATCGTTGGTCGCCTCCATGGCCAGCTCGAGCCTTTCCTCGCTGTCGCGCATGGCCTTCTCCGCCTCATGGCGGCGGATGGCCTGGAGCACCATGTTCTCCAGCTCGGCGAACATGGAGTTGACGTCGGCGCCCTTCTGCAGGTAGAAGTCGGCGCCGTTGTTCAATGCCTGGACGACCACCTCCTCCCTGCCCTTGCCGGTGAATAGAATGAATGGGATGGGACCGAACTCCTGCCGCACCTCCTTGAGCAGCTGGATCCCGTCCATGCCGTACATCTGGTAATCGCTCACTACCGCCTTGTAGAAGTCGGTGCGGAGGAGCATCAGCACCTCCTCGCCCGAGGCCGCGGTCTCTACGATTAACTGGTTCGACATCTCCAGTGTGAACTTGACGACCTCCCTCAGGTCGGGCTCATCGTCCACGTAGAGGACCTTGTACAGCAAACACTAGCCTCGGAGCCGACATGGATATCCAATAGATAAATGCGCCAACGAAATTATCAGGAATGGTGAAGTGCCAGGTGAGGGTAGTAGTCCCCCTTCTGTTTCAGGCGGCATTCAACTAAGCACCCTACCCGCCGGTCCTGAGATCGTCATTCCAGCTGTTTGGGCTTGCTCCGGTGGGGGGTCACCGTTTCACCAGATCCCGGGGAACGTCACCGTCGGACGGATCAACCTATTGACCCGGGCTGTGTCGTTTCTGCGTCCTTGCCCTGGCTCTCACCAGGCCGCTCGCGTGGCCCACCGCTCTCGTGGAGGGGGGAACTTCCTCAGCTGGGCTTGCGCCCTACCGTCGGCCGCCCTTCCTCTCCTGGCAATCATGACCATGAAGGATGGATTATTTAATCGTGAGCGCAGGACGAGGGTCCGGCATCATTTCTGGGGCGTCGGAGAAATATTATCGTTCGATCACCTTTCCCTCATGGGCAGAGGGTTGTGATTGATCGTTTCACTGAAGATATGGGACGATGAGGACGGACAGGGCGGAAGGTATGAGATCTACAATCGGAAATCGTTCACCTGCCGGAACCTGGTCGGCGTTCTGACGTTCAAGAACAAGGTCGAGAAGGACACGCTCTACGAGATGCTGGTGAAGTACCATGCAGAGGTGGAGATCATCCCGAACGACACGGTCTGCGGCAACTTCGCGGACAACTTCTTCAAGCTGTAGGTGAGAGGATGGTGAACATCGAACTGACCATCACGCACCTCGGAGACACCGAGGCGGGGATTATCACGGTCATGTGCATGGAAGGGGAGCCGAGGGAGATGGGCAAGATCAAGTTCGAATCGCCCTCCGACCAGAGATGGTGGCTCATGGTGCTCATGGAGATGCACCCGTTCGTCAGGCTGGCAGAGGAGAGCAAGTCCTACGACCCGAAGCTGAACGAACTTTATGGCAAGTGTTGCAGCCACTAGTCCATCACAGCTTGAACCCGGGCAGCTCGTCGAACAGCTCGCCGTACATCTTCGAGAACAAGGTGATGTACTCCTGGGCCTTGCCCGTGGTGGTATAAGTGGTCCTCTCTCCCTGCTCGGTGGTGCTGAGATACCCCTTCCCCGCCAGGAAGCTCAGGTGCTGCTGCCCTATCTTTGAGTTCAGGTCGCAGCGGTTGATGATGTTGGTGAACGATCTCGGCTCGCGGCAGAAGACCAGTATCTCCCAGTAGATCTCGTAGGAGGAGCGCCGGGACTTCATCTCAGTCGCCCTCCAGCTTCTGTTTCAGCGCTTCCTCGATCTTCTCCGTCTCGGTGAGCCTGGCGTCCCAGACCTTGGAGTATATGGAAAAATATTTGGCGGTCAGGACGCCGACGGTCCCTACGCCAATGGACATGAACGCCGCCAGCAGGGCGAACGCGTTATCGAGGAGAACGCTGCCCGAGGTATAGACGGCAGCGAGCTGGGTTATCAGCTGCACCCCGCCCATGAGGATGAACAGCGCACCGCCGGCCGTCCCCAGGACGATCATCTTCGCCACGACCGGCCGGTTGGCGCGGTACAGGGCGGTCATCTTGATCATCAGGGACGTGATCTGCTCCTCGCTGGCGTCACCGGGCAGTGCCTTGTATGATTCCCTGATGTCAGTGATGCCTTCGATCATCTCGGCGGTCTTCACTATCCAGTAGACGCCCAGGGCCATCGCGATCGCGCCCAGGGGCACCAGCAGCAGGGACAGCGAAAGTATGTCCCCCGCCTGGACCCTCTCGTTCAGCGTGTTCACTGCGAACGCCACGCTCAGACCCATCACCAGGGCCGCCGTGACCAGATTGAGCATGATGAGCCCGAAGAAGCTCCGCAGCTCTTTCCTGAACTTCCATTCCGTTTCTGATTTCATGAGGTATTTCACCCTATCGAAGCGATGGCGAAATGGGTGTATCTAGACCGAGGAAACTATGTTACATATTTCTAATCCGAGCATGGGCGGCCTTAGGACCATTAACATATTAACCCTGGACCAATAATCCGGATTTCATGGAAGACCGGTTCATGAAATTACTGGAGAAGTACTACGAGGAAGATCTTTACGATTACCGGGAGGACCTCTGCGAGGAGATCACCGAGCTGGACGAGCAGGCCCAGGATGCGGCGTTCGAAGCAAGGGTCGGCGGCCTGGTGCCGCTCATCGATTCCATCAGGCACCATCTCGACAGGGATTATCCCGATCTGGCCGTGGAGGAGATCGCATCGGCCCTCAAATATCTCATCGACGGAGAGATGGGCAGCTCGGTCATCATCTATGGCGATGAGGTGATGGAAGGTTCCGACTATCCCGAGGACATTCAGAAGGTGGGCGAGGACATCGACAAGTGGATCGGCGAGTACGTCACCAAGAAGAGGGCGAAGTTCGAGATCGTGGAGATCGTATTCGTGTTCGACCAGCTGATCAGAGGGTACAGGGGCAGCGAAGAGGACGACCAGTTCATCCTGATCCCTGAGTCGGAGTATGATGATGAAGAGGAGGAGTGAGGGTTAAAAATCCCCCCATCATATAAAATAACTTTTTATTAATATATTTTCTATTATTTATATGCGATGACCACGGCACCGGTGGATTTCTCGACCTTCTGGAGGTCCTTGATCTGGGCCTCGGTCAGGTCTGCGAATTCCATGGCCTTGACCGCTATCAACACGACCCCCAATTCCTTCTCTAGGGCCTTTATCTTGTTGAGCTGTGCGACCGAAAGCTGGGCTGGTTGAGGCAAACACACCATATTTTTCACCTATGGCAAAATTGACACCTTATGGTATAAACAAATTCCCAGACAATGCGAATTGTTAATTTTATTATCAACTCGATTTTTCAGACCAAAATATATAATAAATTCTAACAATTTTCGTTAATGGAGATTTAATTGGCTGAAAAAATAAATATTTCAGAATACAATTATCAATATGAAGATGACAAGGTCTCAATAAGTAATATTGATCGTGATAATATTGATCGTGATTCCCAGATACCTAAACCGCCAAGAAAAATGGAAAAGTGGAAAAAAATAGCCATTTTTTCTATCATATTATTGTTAATTTCAAATTCCTTCTGGATTTCCCAGATGAATCAAAAAGTTGAAGGTACCAGTTATTATGAACTCGTCCGTATAAACAGTTTAACAGCAGATTATTATCAATCTCTTAGAGAAAATGTTGGGCCTCAAAGCCCACAATGGAGTATATATTCAGATTCGGGGCAAAAGGATGTAGAGTTTTGCGCCGAATTGGCAAAACATGATGCAGGAAAGATATATTGGCCAGAGTGGGATCGACCATATTATGAATTCACAAATACTCATGCATATAATGATGCTTATAATAAAATGTTTCAAATTTTAACCATTATCGGTATTAAACCATCAAACTCACCTGCAATAATAATTGAAAAGACGCTTATATTTATCAATCAAAAAATATCTTATTGTCCAGATATAATAAATAAATATTTTTCGCCTATCGAGACATTGTCTTGTGGCACTGGGGATTGTGATGATTATTCTATTTTATTTGCTTGTATTCTCGAAATTTGTGGCATAGACACTGCCGTGTCATTTTACACAAATTCTTACAACAAGGGTCATGCTCTTGTTCTTGTTCATTTAAATGATATTGGAGATCATGGTGTCTATCATTATGATGATTTAACAAGTCTCGGATTATCAGCTGGACGATGGCTTATGATAGACCCCCAGTTTCTTATTAACGAGCAAAATGATTCGTCGTGGATGGAACAATGGAAAATTAAGGTTGCAGCTGAGGTGTGACAAACCTTTTTCCACATCATAAAATGCCTGGCCGCTAAGTTTGACTGGGATGATAATTATTCAATCTCTGAAAGGTAATTTTATTATCACCCTCTTCCAATGAGAACCAATCAAGTGAGGATATGAGCAAGCCAACCAAGGTCGAGAAGGACCCGAGCAAGGACATGGCCGAGGGAGAGAGCGCACTTATGGAAAAGATCGCGGCAATGCCGGAACCGTACCGGAGCATGGGGGAGCGGTTGCATGCGATCATCAAGGCCAACGGGCCGGAGCTGATCCCAAGGGTCTGGTATGGGATGCCCGCCTACGCGAAGAACGGCAAGGTCATCATGTTCTTCAGAGGGGTCTTCGCCCAGAAAAAAGAGCGTTATATGACGATAGGTTTCAATGAAGAGGCGCATCTGGATGATGGCAACATGTGGCCGACGGCATATGCGTTGATCGGGCTGAGCGAGGCAGAGGAAGCGAAGATCGCTGCCCTGGTGAAAAAAGCCTGTGGGTAAGTGCAATTTGTCTCAACGGTCGCCCTCATCGTATATTGCCAGACCATAGACCAGACCGGACTTCGAAACGACCTTTGGGCGATCGAAACCGGCGGAGATCAATGCCATTTCCAGTTCGGCTACGGTAGTTCCGGGGAGCTTGGACAATTTGCTGACATCGTTGAAGAAGATCCTGGCAAAGAGGTTGTCCGTTCTCTCGATCTCCACGACGAGCAACCTCCCGTTGTTCCGCAGCAACGATCTGACCGAACGGAGATGAGCGATGATATCGACCTTCTTCTCTCCCATCAAGCAGTTGATGCCAGTGAATGTCAGGACGGCATCGAATTTTTCTCCGGTCCGACCGGTGGAAGGATAGACGATCTCAGCCCCGTTGGTGAGGCCCCTCATATCGACCAGGTCCAGCGTTGAATAGACCTTCTCATGTTTTTTAATGTCTACCATCGGCCTGGCGTCTCGCATAATCGTATCGAGATACAGCGAAAGGTCACAACAGAACAACTTGGCGGTGCTGGTGATGCTAGCCCTCAGTTGCTTTTTTCCTTTCGGGGTGAGGTCGTAGATCTTCTTCCGGACGGATCCGGATATTTCGACGTGAAAATGGATAAGGCCCTTCGCGGTCAGGTCGTCCAAGACCGGATAGATCGTCCCGGGGCTCTTCAGCTTCAGCTCCTTCATCATCTCCTTTCCATACATCGATCTCCCGTTCAACAACAGCATGATCCTTTCCTGGAGCGGCCCCGATATGGGCTGTCTCGATGAGCGATCGGATGTCATCGGTATCGGGAACCAACACCAACGGTTATAAGAATATCGGCAAATCCGATATCGAGATGACCGATATGGTACAAAAAACGATGAGGGAGATAGCCCAGCAAAGAAAATATCTGTTCTTCGGAGGAAAGGGGGGCGTCGGCAAGACCACCATGGCCGCAGCGACATCTCTGTGGCTGGCAGATCATGGATACAATACTCTGGTGATCGCCACCGACCCTACGGTCAGCCTGCCGGAGATCTTCGGACAGCGCATCGATGGGACCGAACCGACGAAGATAGATGGGGTGGAACGACTGCACGGACTCAACATCAACCCCAAGGAGGCGCCGGGCGTGTTCCAGAGGAGGTTGGAGGGGATGACCAGCGGGTTCGGGAACCCGCTCGATAAGGAGATGATGAGCACGCCATGTGCCGAGGAGATGGCCGCCTTCGATCAGTTCGTCGGTTATCTCCAGGACGAATCCTACGAACGCATTGTCTTCGACACCGCGCCCACCGGTCACACTCTACGGGAACTATCCATGCCGTTCGATTGGTCCACGTTCATGGCCGACCAGATCAGGGACAGGAAGGTATTGGCCTCATCCCTCGGATGGAACGACCCCGAGGAAACATTGGGCATGCTGAGGAAAGAGAAGGAGAGGTACGACAACGCCATCGCCACGTTGACAGACTCGAGCACGACCGCCTTCAACCTGGTCCTCTTGGCTGAAAAATTGCCATTGGAAGAGACGGCCAGGGCGGTGAAGGACCTGAAAGGGTTCGGGATCCAGGTCCCATCGCTGATCATTAATCTGGTCATTCCGCCGGAGTCTCTCCAAGGCAATCAGCTCCTTACTCGAAGGAGCGAGAACCAGGCAAGGTACCTCGGCGAGATCGCCAAGAGGTTCGATCAAAAGGCCATCATGACCGTTCCGCTGCTGGACCGGGACGTCCAAGGGCTGGAGTCGTTGAGGTCGATCGGTCATGTTCTCTTCGGAGGCTGATCGGATGAAGATCACCATCCTCTCGATCTCCTGCTGCAATCCCGCATTGAAAGGAGAGGACGAGGCATATCGAACAAGGGTCGAGGAGGTGCTTGGACAGATGAACGTTCCTGCCCAGGTCAACGTGATGACGATAACGGAGGCTATGTCCGCCATGAACGACAGGACAGTGGCCCAGCTTCGCCCCTTGGTGAACAAGTTCGGCATGTCGATCCTACCGGCCTTGTTGATCGACGACGACCTCGCTCTGTACGGGGGCATCCCTACTGCGGAAAAGATGAGCGAGGTCATAAAAAAACACGCAGGGAGGGTTTGACATGAAGAGGTCGTTGGGACCGTCCCCCCTTCTTTTTCCTTCACCCGCGATCGTCATCTGCTCCTATGACAAGGAGGGGAGGGCGAATGCGATGACGGCCGCCTGGAGCGGCATATCCTGCTCGGACCCGCCATGCGTTTCGATATCGCTGCGGAAGGAGACCTACACCTACTGGAACATCATGGAGACCAAGGCCTTCACGGTCAACATTCCCTCCGAGGAAATGGTGCGGTCCGTCGATTCCTTCGCCATGACGTCCGGAAGGAAGGCTGATAAGTTGCGGAACGCTGGAATGACGCCGATCCGTTCTGAAGTGGTGAACGCCCCGTTCATCGACGAGTTCCCCATGGCCCTCGAATGCCAAGCGGTCCAGTTCATTGAATTGGGGATGCATACCATGTTCGTCGGCGAGATCAAGGACGTCAAGGTGTCCGAAGAGACCATCGGGAGGTCAGGCGAGGGGTTGATGATGGACATCAGACCGTTGGTATATTCGCACGATGACCACTCATACTACTCGGTCGGAAAGAAGGTGGCGAATGTGGGGGTGAGCATCGGGCGGTGACCATCGTTCGATAATGCTAATTATTCGGCGAGTCACATCTTCATTGGGTTGATATGACCGTGCTCGAGACCGTAACATCCGTCGACATAAGTCGATATTTGGGGAAATGGTATGAGATAGCCAAGTTCCCAGTATCGTTCGAGAACGGCCTGGTCGGCATCACCGCCGAATATTCTTTATTGCCAAACGGTAAGGTCCGTGTGGTGAACAGTGGTCATGTGGGGAGCATCGACGGAAAGTTGAAGGTCGCAAAGGGTAAAGCATGGGTAGTCGACAGAACGACCAACGCCAAACTCAAGGTCCGCTTCTTTTGGCCCTTTGCTGCCGATTACTGGATCATCGAGCTCGGTGCCGACTATGAATATGCGGTGGTGAGCGGTCCGATGAAAAACTACCTGTGGATCTTATCGAGAAGGCCGGTGATGGACGAATCGTTATACCAGGAGATCCTCGAACGCCTGCTGGAAAAAGGATTTGATGTTTCGAGATTGGAGAAGAACCTTCAATCGAGTGCGAAGTAAGATCAACCGACATCGAATCTGGAGCGGTCCAAACAAATTATTTGAATTTTATAATAATATAGGTCGCTCCATATGCTGTTCGAAGTGGTAGGTCAAGTTCTACGAACGCCAACCAATGGAGTAACATTAAAATAATTTTCTTGTTACTGACCAAGATGGTCGTTCAATGGCCTTTCATTCGATCACATATAACGAAAAATTTCGTTTTGCCACTGTCCACAACTACGGATGCACCTTCAACTGCCCCGTATGCAGTTACAAACTACGCAGCGGAGAGCATGGCCGAGCAGGGCTATCATTCCCGAAGCCGAAACGTTTCTTGACGGTTCCAGAGATGAAGAAGGCATTGGCGTCAGTAGAGTTGGACAAGGTATACTTCATGGGAGGGGAGCCCACCGTTGCGACGGAATTGCCGGAAATGCTATCCTATGTCAAGAACGACCTTGGTGCAAAGGCTTTCCTCGGCCATACGAACGGCAGTCGCTTACCGATCCCAGATCTGGATGGGGCCAACGTTGGATTGAAGGCCTGGGATGAAAAGATACACCTGGCATACACCGGTAGACCTAAGGGGCCGATCTTTGCCAATTTCGAAGCAGCATACCGCTCCGGCATGGACATGAAGGCCAACATGGTGTTCGTTCCCGGTCTGGTCGATATCGATCAACTGGGATCGACCGCGGAATGGTTGGCGAACCTGGACCGCAACATACCCTTCCACATAATGGGCTACATCCCGGTCCCTGGGCAGATGTATTTGAGGCCTACAAAGGACCAAATGAACCAGGCAGTCGAGACCGTCCAATCTTTCCTGAAGAATGTCCACGCCTCCCATCTGTCCTCGGACGAGGCGCTTGATCTAACGAAGAGGGATGAACGGTTCATCGTTAAGGTCATTGCCTGATGGCCGCTCTCAATCCCACCCTTTCTTTCTCTACTTATCCGCAAATAGTTGAGATAATCAACCACCGTCTTTTTTAATGTGATTGGTTAAAGAATCGTTTCAAATCCTTGGGTGATTAGTAAGAAAAATTTCCTAGCCAGGATAATATTCCTATACCTAAAGGAATGGTTTCAAAGCCGTTGGTCTCACCATATCAATTCTCGATACGATGAACAACACGGCCCTCCCTCGTTTACGCAGACATTCCATACCTTTATTCCATGATATCTGAATGATTATCGAAGGAAACACCGTGCTATATGGGTCACTGAAAATCGGTATCGGATTCGGTTTGGTCGGGGGGATCGTTGGGACCATCCTAATGGATATGGTCATGATGATCACCTTCGTGATCGCAGGTCAGCCCGCGGACATATTCTTCACTGCTGTCGGCGAGAAATTTGGGGATGGTGCCCTGGTCGGTCTGGCAATTCACAATCTTATAGGCCTCACCGGAGGATTGGTCTTCTCCCTATCGGTGTTGAGCATCGAGGCACTTCAGATCGACAGCGTGCGGAAAGGACTCAAATTGGGTCTTGCCGCTGGAGCTGTCACGATCCCGCTCGGTTGTATCCCATTGGCCATCTGGTTGGGGGAACCGATCTTGGTCGTGGTCGCCTTCTCGATGATACCCCACCTGGTCTGGGGTACGGTGGTGGGATGGACGCTCGGGTATGGTCTTCTTTCTTACGAACATAAAATTGAGAAAAGGACAAGGTCCGAGGGATAGATCCCCGGCCCCTCAAGAGTGAAAAATCATTTTCTGCACATCAAAGGGCCATCGCCTCGCCATTTTCCTCGATGTTGGCCACGGGTTTTGTCCTTATGAGGATGCTCGCCCCCAAGGCGACCAGTGTTACGATCGCTCCGACCAGGAACACACAGGTGATGCTGTTGCTCAGGGATGTCCTGATGATCTCCATCATTGGCTCCGGTATGGCCGAAGAGGCGGACGGGGTGATCAACCAACCGCCGAGGCTCATTGCGTCCCCGATCGGAAGTAAGGAAAGCGATTCTGCAGGGAGGTTCTGATCCAGTTCAAGGACCATGCGGTCCTGTAATATCGCCCCCAGGATCGTGACCCCCACCGTCCCGCCGATGCTGCGGAACAGGCTCATGGAAGACGTTACCACTCCCATCTCGCTCTTCCTGGTCACATTCTGTGCGGCGAGGATATAGTTGGAAAAGACGGCGCCCATTCCGGCACCAGCGATGACCATAAAGAATATCGCTTCCACCTGCGAGCTTCCGGGGTGCAAGGTGGAGAGCATGAACAGGCCGAAAGCGGTTAACGGAGGGCCGATCAAGAGCCAGAACCTGCATCCAGTATGCTTGACCAGGGCCCCGCTGACCATCAGCGTGAGCATCAGCCCCAACATCAACGGTATCAGCGTGATGCCGCTATTGGTGGCGCTCATCCCGATCACAGCCTGCAGGAACAGGGGGATGTAAGCGATGGCCCCGAACAGTCCCATGGCCATGATGAGTAGACCTATGCTTCCCAGAGTGAAGATCGGCTCCCTGAACAGATGCAGAGGAAGGACCGGGTCCTCCGCTCTCCTCTCTACGAAGATGAACGCCAGAAGGGAAACGATCGAGATACTGGTCAGACCCATCGTCTCGATGCTGTCCCATGCATACGTGCTCCCGCCCCATGTCATCACTAGCAGGGCAGGGGTCAGCGTTGCGATCAACGCCATGACGCCAAAGTAGTCGATTTTCTTCGCAGTTTCCTTTGCTGGCATGGGATACTTGACCATGAGGACGAGTATCGTCATTATGCCCACTGGAATGTTGACAAAGAAGACCCAGCGCCAATCGGCGTTGTCCACGATGAATCCGCCCAGGAATGGACCAATAACGCTCCCAAGAGCGAACAAGGCTCCGATGATCCCCTGCATCTTGCCGCGTTCCATCGGTCCATAGAGGTCAGCGACCGACGCCATGGTGATGGGGATGAGCACCCCGCCGCCCAATCCTTGTACGAACCGGAAGGCAACAAGCATCTCCATGGTGGTGGAGAAACCCGCCATTATCGATCCCGCCAGGAATAGTCCCATCCCGGCCAGGAAGACCCGTCTCCTTCCAACGCGGTCGCTCATCATCCCGGCAATGGGGATGGCGATGGTCTCGGCCAGCATATATGCCGTGAACAGCCATGAGAACAGGCTCATCCCTCCCAGATCCCCCACGATCTTCGGAAGGCTGGTACCTACCACTGTCTGGTCCAAGCTGGCCACGAGCATTCCCAAGCCCAGCCCCATCATGATCAGGGTCCGGTTCCGATTCTTCGCCTTTCCACTGTCAGCGGGTACACGGGGATCATCTGAACCCTCCTCCCACCTTTCCTTATTGAACATGACCTTCCCTCAGGATCTCTTCCGGTCTTTCCTCGCTCTCTGTTCTTTCGTAGCCGATTCAATAGACTCGCTTCACCATCTTCTGGTACTCAGCCTCGGTCATCTTGTCGAACCACTTCGATTGCCGAAAGAGGGCCAGCCAGTGCGATATCACACCCAACCCCCAGAAGAACATGACGAACAGGAACCATGGGAATCCCCCGCCACCGTTCCACCACAGTACGACCAGCAATGCGTTCACTATCAGATACAGCCCCAGGTCCGAATAGAAATCGACCTTGGCCTCGGCCTTCTTCCTGGCGCGGATATACAGTTCCTCGTCTTCCATGTCTTATACCCCCTTCCTCGCTGCCCTCCCCCTGGCGAAGACGTTCATGATGGCGCAGATGGTCCTGTTGAACGGGCAGATTCCGGCGTATCGATAGGTGCCGTCATCGTTGCGGTGCCATCTTCCCTTGCGGGCAGGTTTCTTCTCTTCATCCAGATCGTTTTTATTTCCTTCATCTCACTTCACATCTCCATCGGCGCTTCCTTGCGCTAAAACTAGGATGAAAGGGAGGTGATATGAGGGGGTGTTCCTTGCAAATGATGAAAAATGGCTCCCGGACAATCAAGGATTACCCTTTTTCATCTCGCCGATGCAAAATTAGGGTAGTGGTCGATCGATCCTACGATGCCTGGATAGAAAAAAGCCCTATCTCATTGGTATTTGAACGGTCACCTTTGACGCTCGCTCGCGCAAAAGTGTATCTCGCCAGGTTTCGAATGACCATTGGTCGTGAACGATGCCCGACCTGACATCGGCCACCATGCTCTCTGATTTTAGTGACGTGATGAGGTCGCTGTGCTTTCCGACGGTCGGCGCCCAGCAATATCCGCACACCTGGTCCATTATGTTGCTATGGATGAAGGTCAAGATGAACGTGGCCCCGTATCTTTTTTTGATCTGATTGATGAACTCGGTCCTGTCGCACCCTGGCTTCAGCCCTATCCTAACTATGAAGGTAGCTCCGGCGGTCCTGGCCGGGTCCCAATTCAGTTCGTATTGGACCGACCCTTCCTGCTCCATCATTTCCAGGTGATATCTGGCGGTCTTTGGAGTGATATTAATCTCGTCGGCCAGGTCTATGATCGGTTTGCGCGCGTTTTGATGGAGCGCGTTGATGATGCGATAATCAAGTTGGGTTAGTTTTCGATCACCTGTGAACTCCCTCTCCAGGGGCTCGGTGCCTACCAGCACTTTCATTGATATGGTGACACTGGGGCGGGACATCTTCAAGATCTTCGCGATGTTCTCCGCAGTAGGTCCTAGGTCCTCAATGCTCCTTAGGATCAATGTCAACGATGTTAGATTCGCAGCAGATGTCAAAACAGACGAAACCGACCCGTTCTTTTTGAGCTGGTCAAGTGATCCTTCCAATATGGCGCATTCACAAACGCCGTCGAGCTGAGCCCCTACGGCTCCCAGGTAGCTCCTGGAAATACTTGCAGTGAACCCCTTGATGACCCCTTGATCCACCAATGATTGCATTCTCCGATGGACAATGGCCACGCCTATCCCCAGCTTATCTGCGATGTCTCGCTGGGGGAGCCTCGAATTGGCCATCAATAATTGGCAGATCTGCAGATCGATTTCGTCCATTCCATGATATGTAGCATCGTCGGTGTAAAAAGATGTGTGCCGGGGTGGCAGCATGGTATTTCCATCTGATGGCATAATGCGAAGGAATGTTAAATGAAACATACTCTAGAGAAACGGTCAATCCCATCAGGTGAATGATCTGGCCATCGTCTTATTCTAGCAATCGACGATGAATCTATATGGTCATCTTCAGGCAAACCTTTTTAATCAACCCCTCCGTTCGGTGTCGCTAGGCAGGGGTAGCCAAGCCTGGCCAACGGCGCTAGATTGAGGGTCTAGTCCTTAGTGGTCCGTGCGTTCAAATCGCACCTCCTGCACCACTTTTCACCATTCTTCTTCAGGACGAGGTCATCGCTCCTTCAGCTTCGGTGAGGCGACCAAATAACCGCCGAACACCATCATCCAGATCATCGCTGGGAAGGCGATCATCCTCTCGGCGCCCCCATGGCCTATGCTTCCAGCGACATCGATCGAGCCGCCGTCGACCAATATCATGATCGGGACGAAGATGAGGCCGATAAGTCCAGCTGCCAGAGAGGCGTACTTCAGGAAACCGTTCGAAAGTTGGCCAATGACGATCGCCTCGATGTTGATGAACACGAATGCGAACAGGGCGAACAGACCGTGCAGGCCGATAGGACTGTCAAGCGGGATGAGACCAGCGCCGATGGCGCCAATGCCGGCCAGAATCATGATCGTGAAGTTCTTCTTAGACGGGATGACCAGATAGAGCGCATATCCCGAAAGGATGTTGAACACGCCCACGCCCATCAAAGAGAGATTGAAGACCAATCTGGTCTGATCGATCGTTCCCAGGTCGCTGATCGCGTTGTTATGCATGCTGTAACCCGGCGCTATCGATTCGCACAGCATCAGCAGCAGCATGAACTGCGCCGACGCGAGCGCCAACAGATACCCTGCCCAAGTCTTTCCCCCGAACCTCATCGACTCCACCTTCCCCGTCATTTATCGGCAATGATAATAAATGATTTCACCCCGAATGATCGAACAGATCAACTATTTCCATTGAAAAATCGACTTATTTTCACAGCTTCGAATTTTTATCATTGTCGATTCTGGATAATCAGTTCGGAGCCCTTTTTATGTCCCTCCCCCTTACTTTAACAAAATCAGAGGATGCACATGTCATTTAGGTTCCTTTTATCTCGGGGGGAAAGGGCCTGAACCAAGCGGAGTTCGGCATCATGGCGCTGCTGCTAGACACAGCGGTGTTCATGGCATTGATCGGCTACGTCATCGGGCGAGGCAACGAGGGCGGACAGCTGGCGCTTTGGGAGAAGGCCGGGTTGATATTCATGGTCACCATCCTGACCGCGCCGCTCATCATCAACGGCTATTTCAGCCAGATAACGGTCGGCGCAGTGCTCTTGGCGCTCGTGGTCATCGCCACCGTCCTTCTCATCGGCACCGACGCCTGGTGGGAAGCGAAGCACAAGCTGCGCCGCATGCACCGTCCGGTCGTCGAATCATACATGCTTTCACTGGGCGACCTCGGTCTGCAGATGGACGACAGCGTTCCCAACGCCGAGAAGGGCATGGTCTGGGTGTACGCTCACAACTCCGGCAAGGGGAAGGCCAAGGCGGTCCGCATCGACACCAACATCCCGGACACGATGGTCTTCTCTCAGGTCTGGCAGGACGGCATGATATCCAGGAACATCGACGTCCTCGCTCCGGAACTGCCGGTCTGCATCGGCGTGGTTCGAACGCCGCAGCGGAGCGATGAGCAGTACTGGATATCCTTCGAGTACCAATCCGAGTCCGAGGTCAGCTACCGCGAGCGATACGAGCTGGTAATCTGACGAGATTACCATTTGCTGCAACTGACCTCGAAACATACTTAAGTCCACATGACCGGTTATATGAGATACGCAGAGGTCTCTGAATGAACGAGTCGCAGAGGAGCATCCCGCAGGAACTGGAATCGTTCTTCTCCTCCCCCGGCGGCCACTCCTTGGTGGTTCGGGGGGAAGCAGGTACTGGCAAGACCACCCTGGCACTGCACATCATAGAGACCATGTCGACCTACGACCGCTGCTTCTATTTCTCCACCCGCGTCTCCGATTACCTGTTGCTGAGGCAGTTCCCCTGGCTCGGGGGCAGCCTGTACGGCGAGGACCTGGACGAATGGATCAAGAACCAATCCTCCTGGTACGAGGAGCTGCAGCGCACCTACGAGCAGGATAGGAAGGAGAAGATGCTCAAGGGCGAAGGCTCCACGCTGGACGAGGGCCTGAACTCGCTAAGAAGGTCGTTCGTGGAGAAGTCCCGCGGCACTGGGTCGTTGCGGGACGAGAAGGGCGTCATCCTGGAGGAACTGGAGAAGGTCTACCATACCGTCAGGGACGCACTGCCGAACCGCTCGCTCATCGTGATCGACAGCCTCGATGCCTTGGCAGAGAAGTACGACCGCAGCAACGGCGACATCATACGCGTTCTGCAGAAGGACCTGGTGGAAAGCTACGGCTGCAACCTGGTCTACATCCTGGAGAACAACGACCGGGCGCTCGACTACCTGGGCGACGGCGTCATCGTGCTGGAGACGGGCGAGTTGCGCTCCCGTGTCGTCAGGCAGATGCGCATCACCAAGCTACGCGCTCAGGCCATCAAGCAGTCCCGCTACCTCTACACATTGAACGGAGGGCGCGTCAAGGCGTTCCCCAACATCGGCGAAACGAACTTCCTGGAGAAGGTGCGCTGGCGCCGCCTGCCCGATAAGAACGGCAGGACCTCCTTCGGCTGGTCCGAGCTGGACCGCATCACCTCGGGCGGGGTGGAGAAGGGCGGCCTGGCCATCATAGAACTGGGCGCGCACGTCCCGACCTCCTTCATCGAGATGATCGAGCGTTCGCTCGTGGCGAACTTCGTGTCGCACAATCGGGGCGTGCTGTGGGTGCCGCTGAAGAAGGCGTCGGCGGAGATCGCGCGCAGCAAGCTCGTCGGATCGCTTGACGGACCGGCGGTCGACAAGCACGTCCGCATTCTCGAGGTCGCCTCCCAAGTGGACCGTTCGCCGGCCCCATACTGTTTCCAGGTGGAGGGCGCCGATGCCTCGGTCGACCTGAAGTGGAAGAACCTCACCTATAGCCTGGACGGTTCGGCCTCACCATTCCTCTCATTGATCGGTTTTGACACCATGGAATCATTGTACGGCGAGGGGGTGGCGGACCAGATGGCCGATCACCTTTCCTCCATCAGGCGGCACATGGGCGTGTTCGTCGGGATCGTCTCCCAGTCCACCCGGTCCACCCAGAGGCTGGCCGATATCGCCAACCTCTATGTCAAGGTGGAGCGCAGCGGCGGCGGCCTCATCGTCTATGGGGAGGAGCCGTTCACCGAATGCAACGTGCTCAGCGTCGAGGGCTTCGACGACTCGATCGTCACTAAACTGGTGCCGATGCTCTGAGCGTCGATCATTCTATTTTTTTGGTATAAAAATTTGTAAGGTAATGGGTTTGGCTCACTTCTTTCTGAGCCCGTTCTGGCCCTGAAGCTGTCCACCGGCGCCCTTCGAGGCCTTCTTCTTGCCCTTGCGCTTGAAGCCGCCCTTGCGGAACTTCTTCATGTAGATGAACAGTCCGATCACGCAGCCCAGCATGACCAGGCCGACGTAGAAGAACATGCTCTCGAAGATGCCCCAGAGGAACTTCTCCACCGGCTTCGGAACCGGGACCTCGGCGGTGGTGGCGTTGACGAGTTCGGAGAACTCGCCCGGATCGATGGCGTTGATGGCGCACACCTTGAAGTAATACGTCACATTGAGCGGCAGGTTCGTGTTGTTCAGGTACGTGTTAATGGTGGTCTTGAAGTAGAACATGGTCTCGTTGCTGAAGCCGCGGTAGACGTTGTATCCGGAGATGGGCTGGCCGCCGTTGTCCCTGGGCGCATCCCAGCTGAGGTAGATGTAGTCCGCTCCCGCCCTCGCGGTCACGTTCACCGGCGCATCAGGCACGGTGCCGCTCAGGTGCGGGGTGGCGTAGATACGGTTCGACTGGTCGCTGTAGCCGATGGTGTTGAACGCCCTGACATAGTAGGTGTAGGACTTCTTGTTCGCCACGGCGGTGTCGTTGTAGCTCGTCATGGCGGTGTCAGCGATCTTCTCGAACGAGCCGGTGTTTCCATTGGCCCGGTAGATGCTGTAGTACTGGATGACCGTCGTTCCCTGGTCCGCCGGAACATCCCAGCTGAGGTCTACGAACGCATTGCCTTCCAGGAAGGTGACGTTCAGAGGCTGGGTCGGCGTCTTGCCGGAGGAGATCTTGAGGTAACCGCTCCTAGGCCCCTCTCCAGCGGCGTTCAAGGCGGAGACCTTGTAGTAATATTCCACGCTGATCTCCAACCCCGCCACGATGTAGGTGGTGGAATTGGTCGTGCCGATGAACTTCATGGTGTCCAGGGTCAGGCCGCGATAGATGTTGTACGCCACGATGCTGGACCCGCCATCGTCCAGAGGCGCGTTCCAGTTGAGGATGACGTAGTGGTTCTCCGAATGGCCCGTCAGCTCCAATGGTCTTCCCGGGGTCGTCATCGGGGTGACCGCGACCGTCTGAGAGGCGCCGATGCCTACGGAGTTCTCGGCCACGATGTAGTAGTAATAGGTCACGCCGTTCTCGACGTCCTCGTCCGTCCAGGTGAGCACGTCGTTCAAGGTGGCGTGGAGCGCCATGGTGTCGTTGGATAGGCCGCGGTACACCCAATAGCGCACGACGCTGCTGCCGCCATCATCGACCGGATACCAGTAGAGTATGACGGTCCTGTTGCCAGGGATGGCCGCGTTGATCGAGACATGGGGCTGGCCGTAGGTGTTGGCGAACACCTGGTACGAGATGACGCCGTCCCCGACCTGGTTGAAGGCCGAGATCTTGTAGTAGTAGGTGGCATCGTCTGTCAGGCCGCGGTCCACATATGTGTTGGCCGGTTCGATCGTTGCGATGATCGTGAACCCGGTGGAAT
This sequence comes from Methanomassiliicoccales archaeon PtaU1.Bin124, assembly GCA_002067865.1. Lineage (GTDB taxonomy): Archaea > Thermoplasmatota > Thermoplasmata > Methanomassiliicoccales > UBA472 > MVRC01. The sequence continues at coordinate 149,414 of MVRC01000013.1, forward strand.
CGTTGCCGCGGTAGATCTTGTATCCGATGATGGGAGACCCCCCGTTGTCGGCCGGGGTGTTCCATGTGAGGGTGATGTTGCGCACGCCGTTGAAGGCCTGCAGACCGGTGACGGTACCGGGGACGACGTCGGGCGTGCCGGAAACGGAATCGCTGGCCAGTCCTTCCCCGGCCTGGTTGAATGCGGTGATGCGATAGCTGTAGGTGGTTCCGATCTCCAGCTTGGAATCGACATACCACAATCTACCGCTGACATTGCCGATCTTGACCCATCCGCCGGATATGGCCCGGTAGATGTTGTATCCCAGGATCTCAGAGCCGCCGTCGAAATCGGGCGCGCTCCAGGTGACGTTCAGGAACAGGTTGCCCGGCGTTGCCACCGGGAATATCGGTCTGTTCGGTACCGACAGCGGCGTGGCGGAGACGATCGCCGAGATGTTACCATCCCCAGCGCCGTTCACCGCCTTTATGCCGTAGTAATAGGTGACACCGTTCACCAGGCCGACGTCCTCGTAGGCGAGGACATTGCCCAATGTGACCAGCAGATGCAGATCGTACGCGTTGACGCCCCGGTACACGCGGTACTCGGTGATGGCCGAGTCGTTGCTGTAGGCCGGGGCGGTCCACGTGAGCGACACCTTCCCGTTCCCTGCGACCGCTGCGGGTGCGAGGGGGGCGGTGGGCGCTCCATCGGAAGGGGCAGAGGACACTACGCTAAACATCGGGAGCAGCAGGACCATCAGCACGAAGAGGCTGACCGCCTTGACCGTTATGCTTCTCATGACGCTCTGGGTTGCCATAGTGTCTTCCTTCTTTCCGCTCTTAGCGAACTATCCGACTGGCGCGATACCTTAAAAACGCTCTTTGCAAAATATCAAACCTGATACTAATTAATCGAAGCGAGCCAGCGTTCGTCCGGGTTCATCTGCATTTTCGTTCCCCGTAATGATAACTTCACGTTCGTAACATATTCGTGTCATACGTTAGTGCAGGGTATGTCATCAATACAGATGACGATTTTACAAATAACGTATGACGCTCGGATGAAAAGCTCACAAACGTTCGAGATTATTTGTTCCAGTGGAAATGAAGGGGTGAAAAAGAGCATCGAAATGGAATTGAATAAGATCTAGGTCTTTTTCGACCCAGTAAAGATAATTATTTATAGCGAGATATCAATTATGTGTCTGACAGAGCGTCCGACTACTTAGGAAGGATCACTGTCACTTCGATTGCGGAGAACAATTTCCTCCCCTCTCCGCAATCCTCTTTTGATAAATCCTCTCGCGCGCCTTCACCTGCACGAACGCCTTCGCCGCCTCGCCCACGAGCGATTCGGTGTTACCCATGATGAAATATCCGCCATCGTTCAATGCGCGGTAGAAGTTCATGTAGAGCTTCTCCTGCATCTCCTTGGTGAAGTAGATGACGACGTTGCGGCAGAAGATGACGTCGAAGTTCGTACCGGCCGATCCTTTGAAGAGATCGAGGAACTTGAAGTCCACCATCTCCATGATCTCATTGGTGAGCTGATAGTTGGTCCCGTTGAAGGTGAAGTACTTCTCCAGGTAGGGCTTGGGTATGTTCGTCACCTGCCTTGGCAGATATGAACCGGTCAAGGCGGTCTGGATCGAACCCTCGTCGATGTCCGTTCCCAGTATGGTGAGATGGAAGTTGCCGATATCATCCCCCAGCAGTTCGCGCATGATGATCGCCAGGGAGTACGGCTCCTCGCCGCTGGAGCATCCCGCGCTCCAGATCTTGATGGTGTTCCGGCTCTTCATCACCTTGTCGTAGATCATCAGCGGCAGAATCTCCTCCTCCACCGCCTTGAACACGAACTCGTCCCGGTAGAATTGAGTGACGTTGATGGTGATGTCCCTCATCAGCTCGTCATACTCTTCGGGATGGGAGCCGAGGAAACGGATGTAATCATTATAGTCATGGGTGGAAGTGGCCCTCATCCGGACCGCGAAGCGACGCTGCAGATAGGTGTCCTTGTACTGGTCGCAGTCAAGGGTGGTGGCATCGTATATGTGCTTCTTGAGGGAGAGGAACTCCCGGTCTGTGCATACCTTGTCCATGCGATTGCTTCATTTCCGCCGCCCCTTTTAATCCCCTTTCACCCGGTTATCAAAACGGAAAATCAGGAACATGCTGGCTAGCCTGATTATCAATGAAGATTCTCAGTATCGAGAAGGATAATTGAACATGACGGTTAAAATATCCCCCGGGCGATTTTTCTCTCAAGCCTAAGCGAGGCCTACTAGGAGAATGCAAACATGGAACCATCGATGAAGAACGTCGAATGTTCGGACTGGGACGAACCCGAGGACTATCAGTGCGAGATCGCATATCGCGCTAGGAACCTGGAGAACCTCGCCCCTCCCAAGCCGGTGTTCAAGGCCGGTCAGAACGATGGCGTCGACATCATCGGCCGCATCGAGAAGGTGCCGAAGGTGATCAAAAACCGCTCCACCCCGGACCCGTTCTATTTCGCCAAGAGGCGGACCCCGGTCCCCAATATGGCCATCAGGGAACTTCAGTTCTGATACAGATCACGGAAACGGGGCTGAGGGCACGGCCCCGTCATCCGCCCTCCGATTTTCATTTCTCACTCATCCAGTCATCATTTTTCGAATAACTGCCAGGCTCTCAGGCTTGATAACCAAGTCGTTGCCTTTAATAGACAAAATCACAACCTAAGCTCAACAGAGTGCAAGCATTGACCGAGGCGAAGCGCTAGGGAGCTTCGCAGAACCGGACGGTGCAGGCCAGTCCGCCGGAACGGGGCTCCGTTCGAGGCGGGACAACGATCAAAAGAAATGAAAAGGTGTGGCAAATGGCGAGAAAGAGACGCGAGAAAGTGGAAATATCCGGTGACGAGGAACAGCTCGTCTCCTTCAAGCTGGGCAAGGGAACCTTCGCTGTCAAGGTGGCCAATGTCCGGGAGATCGTGAAGGTGCAGGACATCACCCGCATCCCCAAGATGCCGGATTACGTGGAGGGTGTCATGAACCTGAGGGGCCAGATCACCACCGTGATCGACCTGAAGAAGCGGTTCAACATCGAGACCGGAGAGGACATGGGGCGCACTGCCCAGTCGCGCATCATCGTGGCCGAGATAGGCGACAACCAGCTCGGCATCGTGGTGGACGCCGTCGAGGACGTCATGCGCGTCCCGCTGCAGAGCATCTCCGCCCCGCCGAAGACGTTGTCGTCCGGAGTGGACACCGCTTTCCTCACTGGAATATGCAAGATGCCTGACAAGCTCATCATGCTGCTCGACCTCAACAACCTCATCGAGTCCGAAGAGGAGAGGGAGAAGCTGCTTGGCGTGAACAACGAAGGCGCAAAGGGTGAAGTGGCATGAGCGAACCGAAGAAGGTCATGATCGTCGACGACTCCATGGTCATGCGCAACATGATCAGGGACGTCCTCACCAAGAACGGATTCAACGTGGTCGGCCAGGCAAAGTGCGTGGCCGATGCTGTCAACCTCTACCCCCAGCTCAAACCGGACCTGGTCACCATGGACGTGGTCATGCCGGGCGAGACGGGCATCGAGGGCGTGAAGAAGCTGGTCGCGCTGGACCCCGCCGCCAGGGTGCTGATGGTCTCCGGTCTGAACCAGAAGAACCTGGTCATCCAGGCCATGGAGAACGGCGCCAAGGACTACATCGTCAAGCCGTTCGAGGCAGACGATCTGCTCAAGGCGGCCACAAAGGTCACCGCGTGATCATCTGAGGTCATCCCATGGGAAGATCGATCTCGGTCCTGGTAGTGGACGATTCAGTCGTGATGAGGCAGATCATCACGGACATACTCGAGCGTGAGGCCGGCATCAAGGTGGTCGGAACCGCCAAGAACGGCAAGGAGGCCATCACCAAGGTGAAGGAGCTCAATCCGGACGTGGTCTCGATGGACATCGAGATGCCCGTGATGGACGGCATCACCTCGCTGCAGCACATCATGCAGGAGTCTCCCCGCCCGGTGGTAATGCTCAGCGCCGTCGGCAAGAGGCAGGCGGAGCTGACCATGAAATCGCTGGAGCACGGGGCGGTCGATTTCATTCCCAAGACCGGAGCATCCCTATCGATCGACCTGGAAAAGGAACAAGAGGTCATTCGCCAGAAGATCCGCACCGCCGCTAGCATCAAGGTCGCCACGCCGGACAAGGTGGTGGAACGGCCGATCATATGCAACGAGGTGCAATCGACCAGCGGCGACTGGTGCGTGTTCATCGGAGCATCGACCGGCGGACCAAAGGCACTGCCCGAGGTCATGAGCCGTTTGCCAGGCAACCTTCCTGCTGGCGTGTGCATCGTGCAGCACATGCCCGAGGGGTTCACCAAGTCCTTCGCGGAGAGGCTGAACTGGGGCTCGCAGCTCGAGGTCAAGGAGGCCTCCGAGGGCGATGAGGTGAAGCCAGGCATCGCTTTGCTGGCACCAGGCAACAAGCACATGGAGATCATAGAGAACAAGGTCCATCTGACCAACGACCCCAAGATACACTTCGTGCGTCCGGCGGTCGACGTGATGATGAAGACCGGTTCCCGGTTCTACGGGCCCAGGAGCGTGGGCGTGGTGCTCACCGGAATGGGGGCCGATGGGGCCGAGGGGATGAGCATGATCAAGGCCGCAGGCGGCAAGACGCTCGTACAGGACGAGGCCACATCTGTCGTGTACGGCATGCCCAAGGCATGCGTCGAAGCCAACGCGGCCGACAAGGTCGTGCCTTTGAACTCGATCGCCAGGAACATAGTGATGGCGCTAAGCGATGTAGGTGTGTGAGCACCACATCGAAACATCTTAGGAAATGCATTAAGAATCTCAGGCATATACCTGCGAACGAAGGGGGAACGGGAAATGGAAGCGACGGAAACCACAGAGGAGATCGACGACCTGCAGCAGTACGCCCTGAAGGAGCTGGGCAGCGTCGGGGCCACCTACGCATTGGCAGCATTGTCCAATCTGGCCAAGAAGCCGGTCACGGTCGAATCGACCGAGTGCGTCATAGGGCCGATCACCTCCATGCCCTCCCGCTTCGGCAAGACCGGCGACAAGTTCGCCGTCATCTGCATCGACGTGAACTCCGCGCAGCTGAGCCGCATCCTGATGCTGCTCCCCAAGGATGCCGGAACGTACATCTCCGACATGATCTTCGGCCGCGACTATTCCCCCAGGGCAGATTTCCTGGAGGAGGACAAGGACGCCCTGATCGAGATGGGGGACATCTGCATCAGGGAGTACTTCGGACCGATCATCCGCTTCCTGAACATCGAGATCATGCCCAACGCCCCCTCGATCGAGCTCGGCGAGGTCGGACCTCACGGCTCCATACCGGGCTTCCTCCATGGCATGCAGAGCGGATATCTAGCTCGCATAGAGACCAACCTGATCGACGCGGACAAGAACTACCAGGGGATGGTCTGCTTCTACCCTGACAAGGAGACCAGGGCCCTCGCCTTCAAGAAGTTCGGCGTCGACTACGAATCTCAGGCCGAGACGTTCAAGAAGTTCGGCCTCTAGGCGCGTTAAGTGGTTCGCCGCATGACGAAACTCATTTTGATTCCATAACGAACCCGATATCCTCGGCCAGATCGCCTCAATTATCAAAAAAACGAATATCGCCGATGATAACTGGGTCGGCCCGTTTATAATCTCCCTTCGGAATTTTGAACCTACAAAAACGAGAGGTAGCGGTACAGCCGAGGCCTGCTCGAAACATCAATGTTAAAGGGGAAAAACATGACCAACGAGAAGAAGCTTGACTGCGAGGGTATATTCGAGTCGATGCCGACCGCGGCATTCGTTATGGACAGGGAGTGGCGCATCACCCACTTCAACGCCGCTGCGGAGAAGCTGACCGGTACCCCCAAGAGCGAGGCCATCGGTATGAAGGCCAGGGACATCTTCGGTTCCATCGGCCGCAAGGGCGATGCCGTGACCGCCGCCTTGGCCGGAGGAGAGGAGGTCGAACTGGCCGACTTCAAGTTCGTCGACGCCGACGATCATGACGTCGTCTGCGGCCTGAAGGCCCGTCCTATGAAGGACGAGAAGGGCTGGAACGGCGGAACGGTGTTCCTGCAGAGCGACAACTCGCAGTGCGGCCGCATGGACCAGCTCATGGCCGCGGTGCACACTCCGATCATGGCCGTCGACACTGACTTCAACATCACCTACATGAGCCCCTCGGGCCTGAAGATGCTGGGCAAGGGCGAGGCCGATGTGGTGGGAAAGAAGTGCCACTCATTCTTCAACACCCCTGCCTGCAACACCGAGCACTGCCTCATCAAGAAGTGCTTCGGCGATGGCAAGGCGCATGACGGCGACACGGTCGCCCACCTCCCGAACGGAGAGGTGCCGATCAGGGTGCATGCCCAGACCATAAAGGACGCCGAGGGCAAGGTCATCGGCGCGGTCGAGCAGATCTTCGACATCACCACTGAGGTGGAGATAACCAAGGAGGCCCGCAGGCTGGTCGAGGCAGGAAAGGCCGGCCAGGTCAAGGAAAGGATCAAGGCCGACCGGTTCGACAAGAACTACAAGGCCATCGTCACCAGCATGAACGAGATGCTGGACACCTACCAGGCCCCGTTGCTGGTGGTCAACGCCTACATGAAGAAGCTGGCCGCCGGAGAGATGCCGAACAAGATCACAGCTGACTACAAGGGCGACTTCTCCAAGCTGAAGGACCACATCAATGAGTGCATCGACGCCATCAACCTGCTCGTGACCGACGCAAGCATGCTGGTCGAAGCCTCCGCCAATGGGGACTTCACCAAGAGGGCGGACGTCACCAGGCACAAGGGCGATTACGCTAAGATCGTCTCCGGCGTGGATGCGACCTTGGACACCGTCACGAAGCAGATCTTCTGGTACGAACAGATCCTGGACTCCATACCGTTCCCGATATCGGTCACGGACATGAACATGAACATGACCTTCCTCAACAAGGCCTCGGAGAACATCGTCAAGAAGTCCCGGGCCGAGATGAAGGGCAAGCACTGCAGCAACTGGAACGGCAGGATATGCAACACCGAGGACTGCGGCATCGCTCGCCTGCGCAACGGCAATCACAAGACCTTCTCCGACCGCGGTGGCAAGGTCACGCAGGTCAACTGCGCTTACCTGAAGGATACCAACGGTGAGAACGTCGGCCACATCGAGGTGCTGCAGGACGTCTCCGGCGCCATGAAGCCGGCGCAGTACAACAAGATCGAGGTGGAACGCCTGGCCAACAACCTGAAGAACATCGCCAGGGGAGATCTCACCATCGACAACAACATCACCGCCCCGGATCAGTACACTCAGGAGGCGTACGATAACTTCCAGAAGATCTATGCCAGCCTGAAGGACCTGAACACCGCCATCGGCAACCTCGTCATGGACGCGGGCATGCTCGTGGCCGCGGCGAAGTCCGAGGAGTTCGACACCAGGGCCGACACCAGCAGGCACAGCGGCGAGTTCGCCAATGTGGTCAAGGGCGTCAACGACACCCTGGACGTGGTGGTGGACAAGATATTCTGGTACGAGCAGCTGCTGGACGCCGTGCCATGGCCTCTGTCGGTAACTGACAAGGACATGAACTGGACCTTCATCAACAAGCCGGTCGAGGACATGCTGGGCGTGAAGCGCAAGGACATCCTCGGCAAGCAGTGCAGCAACTGGAACGCAGCCATCTGCAAGACCAAGAACTGCGGCATCGCCAGGCTGAAGGAGGGTCTGAAGGAGACCAAGTTCGACCAGGCCGGCGGACACTTCAAGGTGGACTCGGCCTACATCAGGAACGCCAAGGGCGAGAACATCGGCCACATCGAGGTCGTGCAGGACGTGACCGCCACCGAGAGGGCCGCTGCCTACCGCACCAAGGCGTTCGAACAGCTCAACAGCAACTTCGTGCTGCTGGCCGAGGGCAACACCAACATCAACCAGGAGCTGGACGACGCGGACAAGTACACTGAGGACGTCCATGCCCAGTATGTCGAGATCTACAAGAACCTCGACATCGTGGTGCAATCCATCGGCAAGCTCATCGCCGATGCCAAGATGCTGTCCGATGCCGCCGTCGCCGGTGAGCTGGAGACAAGGGCCGACATCACGCAGCACAAGGGCAAGTACGCCGAGGTCGTGCAGGGCGTCAACGACACCCTGGACGCAGTCATCGGACCGATCAACGAGGCCATGCGCGTGGCCGATGCCTATGCCGGCGGCGATATGACCGCGCGCGTGGAGATCGAGACGAAGGGCGACTTCACCAAGTTCGCCAGCTCTCTCGACCAGATCGGCAAGAGCCTGACCAACCTGCTGACGGAGGTCAACCGGTCGGTGGAGATGGTCTCGTCCACGTCACAGGAGCTGGCCTCCTCCGCCGAGGAGATGAACGCCTCTACCGAACAGGTATCGAGCGCCATCCAGCAGATATCCAAGGGCGCGCAGAACCAGGCCGCCCAGGTGGAGGACACCGCCAAGATCATGGCCGAGATGGCCAACTCGGTGGAGATCGTGGTGGAGAAGTCCACCAGCGCCATGTCCGCCGCCAACAAGGCCACGGAGAACGCCTCCAAGGGACGCGAGACGGTGCAGAACACCGTGCGCAAGATGCAGGAGATCCAGAAGGTGGTCACGGAGAGCGCCAAGGTCATCGAGTCCCTGGGCAAGAGGTCCGAGGAGATCGGTCAGATCGTGGACGTCATCACCAACATATCGGACCAGACCAACCTGCTGGCCCTGAACGCGGCCATAGAGGCGGCCCGTGCCGGCGAGCAGGGACGCGGATTCGCCGTCGTGGCAGAGGAGGTCAAGAACCTGGCCGAGGACTCCCGCGAGGCGGCCGAGCGCATCGCCAAGATGATCAAGGAAGTGCAGAGCGAGACGTCCAAGGCGGTCGAGTCTATGGACCGCGGCACCAAGGAGGCCGCGGAAGGCATGGTCATCGTCGACCTGGCCGGAAAGGCGTTCGCCGACATCGCGGTCGTGGCGGGTCAGACCAGCAACGAGGTCACCGAGATCACCAAGCTGATGACCTCCCAGAAGGACGGCACCCAGCGGGCGGCGAAGTCGGTCGATGGCATAGCGTCCATCGCCGAGGAGACCGCCTCCGCATCGGAGGAATCCGCCTCGTCGACCGAGGAGCTTACGGCCAGCATGGAGGACATGACCGCCCGTGCGCAGTCGCTGTCCGAGATGGCCGTGAACCTGCAGAAGATCTCTGGCCAGTTCAAGATATCCGACGATGCCCCGGCGCATGCCGTGGCGGCTCCGACGATCGCGAAGCCCAAGGCCCCGGCCAAGCACGGCAAGGAAGACAACAAGGTGCCGGCCAAGGTCAAGGAATCGTTGGCCAAGCGCGGTCTGGCACACAACTGAGGTCCAATCACTTACCCGGCCGGAAGGCCGGGACATCCAATTTCTTCCCTTTTTTAATTTTCCAGACATCCCTTGTCAATATCAGCCCTGATTACCAGATGTTCGGTATTAATATCGTCCTACCGCCACTACTATCTCAGCTCAGAAATCACGCTAGCCACTTGGGGTCATCGAACTAAGGGCGATAGCTGAGAAGATACGCAATCACACTCAAGAGGTCGAACGATGGAAAACGAAGCCGTAAGCGAGCCTAATTTCACGGAAATGCAGCTGGATGCCCTGAAGGAACTGGGCAACATCGGGGCATCGCACGCCTCAACCGCCTTGACGAACCTCATCAAGCGCGATGTCATGATCGACGTCCCCGATTGCTTCGTCTGCAAGGTGGAGAAGCTGCCGGACGCCTTCGGCGACAAGAACAAGATGGTCGTCAGCGCCTACTTCGACGCCATCGGGCCGAAGACCGGACACATCATCATGATCCTTCCGGTAGATATGTCGATGATCCTCACCGACATGATCACTGGCACAGAGCACGTGGCGGGCAGGGAGTTCACCGAGGACGACAAGGAGATGGCCGCAGAGATCGGCAATATCCTCGTTTCCGCGTACCTGAGCTCCATCGGTGATTTCGCCAACGTCATGCTCCTTCCCTCCCCGCCGTCGATGGCCATCGACATGCTCGGGGCGATCATGCAGATGCCGGCCCAGATGGCGGCGCAGAACTACGATTACGTCGTGGTGATCAAGACCGAGTTCAAGTACGAAGGGGACTCGTTCCCCGGATTCATGCTTTACATACCAGACCCAGACACCCAGAAGATCCTAATGACGAAGTTTGGAATAGAGTGAGCGAATGGATTCCATCCGACCGTTGGAAAGGGCGACCATCGATGCCGGACCGGCAGAGGAGATGACGACGCGGCGCGTCGACTCCGACCTTGAAGGCAGAGTAGGCGAGATCAAGCGGGACGCAACTTGCGGTGTGGGCGAATATCACCTGGTCTCCGCCCCGGGCAAGCTGACCTGCATCGGGCTGGGCAGCTGTGTTGGCATCGCCATATACGACCTACGCCTGGGCATCGGCGGCATGGCCCATGCCATGCTCCCCAAGTACGATGAGGGCCGGGACAAGAAGAACGCCTCGAAGTACGCGGACAGCTCCATCTTCATCATGGTCGACGAGCTCATTGAGCTCGGCTGCAGCAAGGTGTCCCTCCGCGCCAAGATGGCCGGGGGCGCGCAGATGTTCTCTTTCATCACGTCCGACAGCCTGAACATCGGGCAGCGCAACGCCGATGTGGCAAGGGAGACGCTCAAGAAGGAGCGCATCCCCTTGGTAGGCGAGCACTGCGGCGGCAGCAAGGGCAGGACCACCGTGTTCGACCCGTCCACCGCCCAGTACCGCGTGCAGATAGGGCCCGAGAGCTTCGAGATCTGAGCTCAGATGTGGCATTGGGCGTTCTTGTTCTTCTCGAAGTACCTCTGGTGATAGTCCTCCGCCCTCCAGAACATGGTGGCGGGGACGATCTGCGTGGCAATGGCCCGGCGGAACCGCCCGCTCGTCTCCATCTCCTTCTTGGAGCGCTCTGCCTCGGCCCTCTGCTCCTCATCGTAATAGAAGATGACCGAGCGGTACTGGCTTCCGACGTCGACCCCCTGGCGGTTCACCTGGGTCGGGTCATGCATGTTCCAGAACGCCTCCAGCAGCTGAGCGTACGACACCTCCGAAGGGTCGTAGGTGACCTCGGTGGTCTCGGCGTGGCCGGTCTTGCCGGTGCATACCATCTTGTACGTAGGGTTCTCGGTGGTCCCGCCCGTGTAACCCACCACCGCTTCCTTGACCCCGGCGACCCTGCGGAAAGCCGCCTCCACACCCCAAAAACATCCTGCGGCGAACGCTGCCTTCTTCAGTCCTTCCGATGCCATGCCTATCGAGAATAAAATTCCACCCTCTGTTATTTCAGGGTTTTCCATCTAGCGTGATCTCGTGGACAGCTGGTCCCGATGCATCGGAACGGTGCCGGTGAAAGATTAATAATGGGGGAATGGCTAGGTAAGGACCGGACCAGGTAAGGCAGCACATGGATGATAACGGATACCGCATGTTCTTGGAGGACGGCAAGATCTACCCCGTACTGGACGTCGTCACCCTCGACGACCAGGACCTCATCGACCAGATCGAATCGATGGTGGAGAGGTTCGATGGCATATACCTATACGCCAACGTGGGAAAGAGCCTCCCGGGAAGGATGAAGGCCCTCTACAGTTCGGGGAAGAGGGGAAATTTCGCCTGTCCCCAGGCGGACGTGGAACCGCTCATGGACTTCATCGAGCTCGCCTCGGACAGCTCCATGTTCGCGGACAACATCGAGGGATATGTGTTCTCCAACGTCATTCCGCCGCTCTTCCGCTATGAGTACGAGGTGCTGGATGATTACGGCAACTCCATCAGCCACGCCTGCTCCTGCAACGAATGCAAGGACTACCTGGGAGAATTGACGGAGCTTCTGGCCAAGGCCGAACTGGTGTTGGAGGAGCCGACCGAATATTCCGATCACTACGAGTTCGCGCAGCGCATCTGGCTATGGGCCAAGGCGCACGGGCTGGCAGAGAGGATGGACAGCGTGCAGGAGGCCAGGCTGGCGGCCTATGCCCCGCTCATGGACAAGCTGTCCTCGTTCGACGCGGCCACCTACCTATTGTTCCCCGAGACCGAATATCCGGACCTGGTGCTGCATGTGAACGGGTTCGGCATGAACGACCTGGCCGAGTATGGCATACACGACCGCTGGCTGGAATACTTCAGCGGCATGGTGACCGCCACAGGCTTCGGCATCGAGCCAGACGAGGACCACATCCTGGCCATGAACGTGAACGACGGCACCAAGCTGCTCCGCCTGAAATATCTGGAGCCGGGGCGGAGGGTGTTCATCGAGACCAAGCTCAGCCCGGAGGTGATGAAGCGTGTTCTCCAAGGCTAAGCAGATGAGGGTGAAGGTCTACCCCATCTTCCGCTCCGACGCCATTAACAAGAGGGCGCTGGAGCACTTCATCCTGGAGCATTTCCGCAGCGAGGACATAGGGGACTTCAAGCTGGGCGAGCTCATCTACGTGAAGGTGGAGAGGGTGGAGCCGGCGGAGGCCATCCACACCGACCGCCACACCATGCTGGAGGTCGTCGTGCAGGACGACGGCATGGACCTGGAGCGCTTTGTCTACCAAGGAAAGGACGAAGGCCTGGACGAGGAGCTGATATCATCCAACCTGGGCCGTTCCTACCTCCGTCTGTTCCGGGAGGGAAAGGAGCCCTGGAAGAAGATCCTGCTGACCGGCGAGCCCGGCACCGGGAAGACGTTCTTCGCGCACGAGCTGCTGCGCGCCGCGCAGGAGAGGGGGCTGAAGGTGTACGCCATCCCCGCCTCGATGTTCGTGGGGGAGTTCGTGGGCGATACCATCCGCGTGGTGAACGCCGTCAAGAAGGGCATCGGGAAGGACTGTATGCTCTTCATCGATGACTGCGACCTGCTGCTCCACACCCGCAACGACATGAAGTCGTACGGGGCATTGCTGGAATCGGTGGTGGCGTTCCTCAACTTCATCGACGAGTTCGAAGGGCACATGGTGGCCGCCTCGAACGACCGGGAGATCGACCCGGCCATCGAGAACCGCATGTTCGGCATACGGTTCGACCTGCCCCGCCACGACATGCTGATGCGCTACATGGCCAAGACCGATCCGCACGTCACGCCGAGGGAGGCGATCGCGCTGATGGAGAGGCGGGCCTCATATAGGGATGCGCAGAAGTACCTGGTGCTGAAGGCCGCCGGACTGGACAAAGAGGCAGGCCAGGGGCATCGTCACGATCCCCTGTACCGCTGATCAAAGACGCCTGGCGACCGCCGAGGCCATCTCGTTCGTGCTTAGCGAACCGCCGGCGTCTCGAGTCATGGCGCCGTCCAGCCACGCCCGCTCCACCGCCTGCTCCAGCCTTCTGGCCTCGGTGTCCATCTTCAGGAACCGGAGCATCATCACCGCCGTGAGGAGAGTGGCGGTGGGGTTGGCGATGCCCCTCCCGGCGATGTCCGGGGCGGAGCCGTGGGTCGGTTCGAACAATGCCCATTTGTCGCCATAGTTGCCCGACGGCGCAAAGCCCAATCCGCCCACCAGGGCGGCCGCCTCGTCCGACAGGATGTCGCCATAGAGGTTCAGGGTGACCCAGCACGCCTGTTCCCTCGGCTTGGTGATCATGGCTGCCGCGGCGGCGTCGACCAGCAGTTCCTTGGCCTGCAGCCCGGTCCCCTCCATCTCCTCGAAGAAGACCTTGCGGAAGAGGCCGTCCGACCTTCTCAACGCGTTGGACTTGTGCACGCAGGTGACCTCGCCCAGGCCTTCCCTCTTGGCCAGGTCCGCTGCATACTTCACCAGCCTGCGGCACACATGCTCGGAGACCTTCCGTTCCAGTATGACCGCGTCGCCCTCCTCCCTTTCTTTGCCGGTGTACATCCCTTCGGTGTTCTCCCGGACGATGGTGAGGTTGAGGTCGACCAGGCCGACGTCCTTGCGCAGCCGCCTGACCGGCCGTACGTTGGCATAGAGGTCGAAATTCTTCCTGAGGAAAAGGATCGGTGATCTGTAGGTCGGGTCATAGGAGGGAGGGGAGGTGATGGCGCCGAAGAGGCAGCAATCGCTTCCCTTGAGCGTGTCCAGCGTGACATCTGGCAGATATGAGCCGGTCCGTCTGAAGCAATCCTGGCCCATCTCGGCCGGGATCAGTTCCAATGGCAGCTCCATCGCTTCCAGCACTCTGACCGTGGCCGAAACGACCTCCGGTCCGATGCCGTCCCCCACGATGACCGCGACCTTCTTCATCCCAGCCGCTCCACCAGGGCAGCCACTGCCAGAGGCAGGGTGATGGTCGCGTCGCCCTCGACATTCACTTGCCAGGCCTCCTCGCGTACCTTGCCCCAGGAGATCGCCTCGCGGACCTGCGCCCCGGACAATGAACCGTCCCACTCCGGTGCTGTGGTCATGTAGATCGCATAGTCCAGACCGCCGCGGAACTGGTTCCACCAGATGACGTGATGCTTGGAGATGCCCCCGCCGATGATGACCGCCCCGCTCTCCGGAGCGTGGAATATGATATCGCTCAGGTCCTGCTCGTCCTGGAACATGTTGATGTGCAGCTTGCGGTGGGTCTGCCAGTACATCCAGATCTGGCTACCGAAGGAGCCGTCGGTGATGCCCGGCACGAAGATGGGGATCTTGTTCTTGTGGGCCCAGTAGAGCAGCGAGTCCTCGTTGTCCAGCCTGGCCCCGACCGCGTCGATGATCTCCCTGGTGGAAATGGACGTCTTCCCTTCCAGTATCTCCTCGAACATGGGGAGAAGCCTCTCTTCCAAGATCAGGCCATATGATTCGTCAGGGACCAACACGTTCCCAAGGCGGTTGATGCTCTGGGTCCTCAGCTCGGCGTCGTCCATCAGGAAGTCGCCATGATAGTAATCCTTCCAGGTCCTGGCCAGGTCGTGGTCCAGCGTGCCGCAGGTGGTGATCACCACATCGACCAGCTTGCGTTTCACCATCTCCACGATGACCCCCCTGGTGCCGGTGGCCATGAGGCAGGCCGGGAAGGAAAGGAACTTAACACAGCCTTCCGAACGGACCATCTTCTCCATGATGTCCACCGCATCGCCGACCTTCCTTCCGGTGAATCCGCCGGAGTCCTTCATCTGACGGACCAGTTGGTCCACGCTCATTCCAGCCGAGACGGAGATGTCCTTGACCTTCCTGCCTTCCATCGTCTTACCGATGTCATCGAAGGCCTGACAGTAGAAAAATGTTTTGGACGTATCGAATGGGTACGATGAGGTGTCTGGCTCGGTTGTTTCGCTCGTTGAACAGGTAACATTGGGGTCGGTGCCTTGGTCCCCCTCAGAAGTCGATGAGCTTCTTCGCTTCCCAATCGGCCATGATGGAATCAAGCTGGCGACGGGAGCTCTCCTCGCTGCCCGAGTTATCTAGGACCTTCCAGTCATCGTTCGTCAGCGCCAGCACCTTCCGCCTGTACTTGCGCAGGTTGTCGGCGTCCTCGAACATCTCGTGGGCGTCCTGCCGCGAGGACAATCTGGACATGGCCACCTCGGGGTCGATGTCGACCAGCAGCATGGCCTTCGGGACAGGCAGCATCTTGCAGAAGAAATCGTAACCTGCATGCATGAGCGATTCCGGCAGGTAGGCGGTGCCCATGAGGTATCTCACGAAGATGAGCGTCTTGTCCTCCTTCCGGTCCTTCCTGATCCTGCCGACGGACATCAGCACGTCGATGATGTAGAAGACCGCGGCCACGGTGTGCATGGCCTTCCCTTCCGACTGCAGCGCCTTGCGGCTGATCCTGCCGTACCATCTCTCGGAGGGATGATGGACCACCTCGACCTTCCCCATCCCTTCATACCTGTCGGCTATCCAGTGGGCGATGGTGCTCTTCCCCGAGCCATCGATGCCGTCGACCACGATCCAGCGCATCTCATCCTCCGACGCCAAGTACCCAGAGGATGGCCACGGTGCTCAGGGGGATGACCAGGTTATCATATTCGCCCGGGGTGTAGAGCTCGACGACCGCGACGTACGCGGCGACGAACAATGACACGGGCAGCACCCATATCACCGCCAGATGGTGCGTTCCATAGATGCCAGAAGTAAAAAGGAGATCATAGTAGAAGAAGACGAAGATGCTCGCGGCCAGGGCGAAGGTGAAGACGGCCATCGTTCCTTCCAGCGTCTTACCGTGGTGTATCTTCCTCTTCCCATATCGCTTGCCGATGAGACCTCCCATGCCGTCGCCGTAGGCCATGCAGACGATGCCGATGGAGGCGAGCATGAGGTTGTCGAAGGCGAAGAATGCCAGCAGGGCCCAGGAGATGGCGTAGTAGACGAGCCCCAGCTTGTGCCCGTTGATCGATGCCTGGGCCAGGAACGACCGCCGCACCTCCGCGTCCAGTTTGCTCTGCGGTTCATCCTTCCTGGTGGCCTCGCGGGTCAGCATGAAGAGCACGGGAATGAACGGCACCGCGGTCAGAAGGGACATCACCCAGTTCGATTGGAAGACCCACCACCAGATGACGATGTTGCCGATCATGATGTGGATGAACTTGCGATGCATGTTGTACTTCTTGAGCAGCTCCCACTTGCTCGCGACGAACACCATGACGATGACATAGGTATAGGTGATAAGCAGACCGAGAACGTCACCGTCGACCAAGGATATCGCCTCTCGAAAGGAATAATGATATAAAAAACTCCCCAGCAGGGGGTGATAACCGTCCCGAACGCTTCTTATAATCACTTTATCAATAATGGAAAAACGACCAGACCCAGTCGTTTTTATTGAAATGAGATAACCAGTCGCAATCTTTTATATATGGTCATTCTCAATCAAAGTGACAAGTGCTGGAATGAATGATAAGGACCTGCGCCTGATGGCTTATCTCAAGGAATCCATCGGAGAACCAGCTAAGCCTGGGCCGATATTGCTTGACGTCAAGTCCACACAGTTCGTCCGTATCAACCTGCTACTTTTGAAGGCACTTTCTCCGGAGAATGGGATGCCAGGCATCTTCATCGCCATCGACCGTCCGCACCAGTACATGGTACATCTGCTGACGATGCACCAGATCAATTCCACCGGACTGGTATTCCTCGACGCCATCAGTCGATTTTCCGCGGACACGAAGACGGCCTCGGCCAAGGTGGGGTTCGTTCATGGGCCTTCGCACGTGGATGAGCTTCCCAACGCCATCAGGGAATGGTCCACCAACGCCAACGGCAATTCGCTGGACATGCAGAGCCTGCGTTTCGCCATGATCGACAACCTGGCAGCACTTCTGACGTACAACAGCTATTCCAGCGTCGAGCTCTTCCTGCGCAACTTCGTGGGGGTCCTCTCCACCACCAAACTGGTGATCCCGTTCGTGGTCGACAAGGAGAGGAACTGCGTGCTCTACGAGATGGTGCGCTCCCTCTGTGAGAACGAGATAAGTGTGAACGAGAACGCCATTGCTGGAATGGGCGGCCAGATGCCGCCGCAAAGGCCACAGATGCCCCAGCAGAGGCCCAATCAGATAACCCAGTTCAGATGAGTGTGAAACAAGACATGATAGCCAACGATGCCTGCGCGAGAAAGAAGCCGGATATGGTAAGGCTGACGACCGGGATCCCGGGCCTGGATGAGATGATTGAAGGCGGGTTCCCATTCCCGTCAGTGATACTGTTGGCCGGCAGCGCCGGCACTGGCAAGACAACGTTCGCCATGAGGTACCTCTGTGAAGGGGCGAAGCAGGGCGAGCAGGGACTGTATTTCACAACCCTGTCCGAGCCGACCCAGTGGATGTTGCGCTACGCCACTCAGTTCGACTTCATGGACCCAGCCTACTTCAACGACCAGATCGTCTACTGCGACCTGGGCGACAAGCTGCGCGAAATGAACGAGAACGAGCTGCTGAACATGATGGAGGAGAAGATCGCCGAGGTCATGCCCCAGCGCATCGTAATCGACCCCATCACCGTCATCGGCAATTTCATGAAGGGCGACTACCGCCAGTTCCTCTTCGACCTCACTAACAGACTGAAGAACTGGAACGCCACCACGCTCATGACCGGCGAGGTGAAGCCGGGCGAGATCTATCCGCCGGAGGTCGCTTATGCCGCAGACGGCATCGTGCTTCTGATCCTATCGGAAGAGATGGGCGCGAGGCGCAAGTACCTCGAGGTGCTGAAGATGCGCGGCACGAACCACCAGACCGGCAAGCAGTCCATCGACATATCCCGTCAGGACGGCATCGTCGTGCTGAAGGCCCGCTTCTGAGAAGCACAAATCCTTTTCCATCCCTTCATTTTTACACCGTTGGCCATGTGCCGGTCCATGTCACATGATAAACATTAAAAACCTGTAACGTGCAATCTGGACCGAATGGAGCCATTCCTTTTTCTCATCGCCATCCTATCCCTGGTGCTGGCGCTCGTCTTCGCCTTCACCAATGGTTTCCATGATGCCAGCTCGACCGTCGCCACGATGATAGCATGCGGCGCGGCCACTCCAGAGAGCGCCGTCATCCTCTCGGCCGCATGGGGGTTTGCTGGAGCGATGCTTGGGGGAACGGCCGTGGCGCTCACCATGCTCAGCCTCCTAACGGTGCCTCTGGGCGTGGAGCTGGTCTACATCATGTTCGCATCGGTCGCATCGGCCTCGGCCTGGAACCTGGTCACCTGGAGGTTCGGCATCCCCTCCTCTTCGACCCATGCGCTGGTGGGCGGCCTGATCGGAGGGGCGATCGCAGCGTCCGGGCTGTCGGACGTGAACTGGGGCCTGAGCGAGCTGCTGGAACACGGTCAGATGGTCGGCATAACCAAGGTGGTCATCTTCCTCTTCCTCTCGGTGCTCATCGGCTTCGTGCTTGGATACATCACCTTGAAGCTGTCCAAGTTCCTGCTGCGCAACGCGCACAAGACCGCCAACAGGAACATCAAGCGGTCCCAGTTCCTCCTATCGGGTCTGTTGTCGTTCAGTCACGGCGCCAACGACGCCCAGAAGGTCATGGGGGTCATGGTGCTGGTGATCGCTTCGGTGGGCTGGTCCTCGGAAACGACCATCCCTCTCTGGATCATGCTGGCCTCGGCCATCGCCATGACCATCGGGACGCTCGGCGGGGGATGGAAGATAATCAAGACGCTGGCACAGAGGATATTCCGCATCAAGCCGATACACAGCTTCGATTCGCTGGTCAGCTCCACCGCAGCGGTCCTGGGGTCGACGTTCATCGGCGCGCCGGTCTCATCGACGCATGTGGTGGCATCGAGCATCATGGGGGTCGGGGCCGGTGAGAACGCTAAGATGGTGCAGTGGTCCATGGGGAAGGAGATGGTCTACTCATGGCTGCTGACGATACCGGTCGCAGCAATTATTTCCGGGCTCATCTATCTGATCGTCAATGGGTTAGCAAGCATCTGAGGGATGGAAATGAACAAGGGGAGTACAGGCAAAGATGGTCAAAAGAAGGGGATTCTCAGCTTCATGTTCCCTTCGAACTACGATTTCTACCAGATGCTGTTCGATCAGGCCCAGCAAACCCAGGTCGGGGTAAGGGCGTTGCATGAATGGCTCATATCTGAATGCAACTGCGACCCTGAAGGGATCAGGCTGGAGGAGGAGAAAGGGGACGGCATTCGCCTGGCGACCGAGAGGCAGTTGCAGGAGGCGTTCTCCACCCCGTTCGACCGTCAGGACATCTATACCATGTCCAGGCAGATGGACCACATCCTGAACTACTCGTTGACCACCGCATATGAGATGAGGGCGTTCGGGGTGCAGGCCGATAACGCCATCATGACGATGACGAAGGCCCTGGAGAACGGGGTCGACCTCATCGCCAAATCCGTCATGCTGCTGAAGACGGACCCGCAGAAGGCGGAGGAGACCATCCCCCTCATCCGCGGCTACGAGCACGAGATCGAGAAGACCTATGTCCAGGCGATATCCACGGTGTTCGCCAAGGACGACCCCATCACGGCCATGAAGAAGAGAGAGGTGTACCATCACCTAAAGGACGCCGGCCGCAACATGAGCATCACGGTCGATGTGCTGCACCGCATCATCGTCGGGCTGACCTAAGGGCATTGATCGAAGGAACGCATCAAAATCCGTTTGAGTCGTATCGTCCTCACCGATGAACGAACGAGCCTGCTCGGTTATCGAATGTGAAAAAGACTGGATTTGCGCGATTTCGCACCGCCCTGGTCATGAGTACAAGTGTCATTATCATTCATTAACATTAATAATTTGATTTTCACAGGCCAGTTTACGAAAAACGATGTTCTCAAAAGGGATATCATCATATATGGGAACCATTATTCCGACTTAAACCTGCTTAATAGGGGTATTGAAAATGATAGAATTGAATCCATTGATCTATCTGATTCCTATTGCGGGCGCCTTTGGTCTGCTCTGTGTGGCAATACTGACGAGGTGGGTGTTCAAGAAGGACACCGGAACCGAAGAGATGAGGTTCGTCAGCGACGCCATCAAGGAAGGAGCTATGGCCTACCTGGCCCGGCAATATAAGACGATCGCGATCATCAGCGTGATTCTTGGCCTAGTCATCATGGCGGCCATCAACGTGCTGACTGGTGTTGCATTCCTGATCGGTGCCGCTTGCTCGGCCCTGTCCGGATACATCGGCATGTATGTGTCGGTCAACTCCAACATCAGGACCGCAAGCGCGGCCCGCCGGAACCTGAACGAGGCCTTGCAGGTCTCCTTCCGTGGCGGCGCCGTCTCTGGCATCGCCGTGGTCACCCTGAGCCTTTTGGGTGTCGCCGGTGTGTTCTTCTTGTTCTGGTGGATCGAGTCCCCGACCCTGATCCTCGGTGTCGATAAGGGCATCAGCGAGGCACTTCTCCTGGCAGTCGGTTATGCCTTCGGTGCTTCCTTCGCAGCCCTGTTCGCCCAGTTGGGCGGCGGTATCTACACCAAGGCCGCGGACGTTGGTGCTGACCTCGTCGGTAAGGTCGAGGCCGGTATCCCTGAGGACTCCCCGAAGAACCCCGCCGTTATCGCTGACCTCGTCGGTGACAACGTCGGTGACTGCGCCGGTCGTGGCGCAGACCTGTTCGAGTCCACCGCCGCTGAGAACATCGGTGCCATGATCCTCGGTGCATTCCTGTACGCCGCCACTGGTGAGGTCGGATTCGTATTCTTCCCCCTGGTCGCTCGTGCTCTGGGTATCTTCGCTGGCGTAGTCGGTATCTTCCTGGTCAAGCTGCGCAGCGAGGACGAGGAGCCGATGAAGGCCTTGAACCGCGGTTACTATGTATCCTGCGTCTTGGCCATGGTGCTGTTCGCATATGCTGCGATGGAACTACTCGGTGAAAACTGGATCTACTTCGTGGGATGCGGCATCATCGGTATCGTGCTCAGCATCGCCATCGTGTTCATTACCCAGTATTACACAGCAGGTTCCTACCGCCCGGTGCGTGAGATCGCCGCCGCGTCCGAGACCGGCCCGGCGACCAACATCATCAGCGGTTTCGCCATCGGTCTCGAGACCACCTTCCTGCCCATCATGTGCATCGCTGCAGCATTGCTCGGTGCATACGAGCTGGGTCAGTTGGCCGCCCCGGCGGGATCCGCCGCCGGAGTCGTGTTCCAGTACGGCCTGTACGGAACTGCCGTGGCCACCATGGGTATGCTCGCTCCGTGCGCGTTCGTCCTTGCCGAGGACACCTTCGGTCCGATCACCGACAACGCTGGCGGCATCGTCGAGATGTCCGAGCAGCCCAAGGAGATCCGCGACCGCACTGACAAGCTGGACTCTGTCGGTAACACCACCAAGGCCCTTACCAAGGGATATGCAATGGGTTCCGCCGCCCTCGCCGCCTACCTGCTGTTCGGAGCGTTCTTCGACCAGGTGGCCGAGAAGATGGGATGGGCTGACCCGACCCAGGCCTACGTCGTCGACATCGCTCAGCCCGAGGTCTTCGTCGGCGCCCTCATCGGCGCCATGCTCGTGTTCCTGTTCGCCTCCCTGGCCATCCGCGCCGTGGGCAAGGCCGCACAGGACATGATCGCCGAGGTTCGCCGCCAGTTCAAGGAGAACCCGAACATCCTCGGCGGCAACGACAAGCCCGACTACGCCAAGTGCGTCGATATCTCGACCAAGGGCGCCCTGAAGGCCATGATCCTGCCCGGTATCCTGCCGGTCGCGGTCCCGGTCCTCTTCGGTGTCTTCATGCACTACGCCTACGGCGGCATCATCGCCTACCAGGCCGTCGGTGCCATGCTCATGGTCGGCACCATCGCCGGTGTCCTGATGGCCCTTACGCTGAACAACGGCGGAGGCGCCTGGGACAACGCGAAGAAATTCGTTGAGTCCAAGGGCATGAAGAAGACCCCGGTCCACGCAGCTGCGGTCGTCGGTGACACCGTCGGTGACCCGTTCAAGGACACCGCCGGTCCGTCCCTGCACGTGCTGGTCAAGCTGCTGTCCACCATCACCCTGGTGTTCGCCGGCGTGATCGTGCTGGGCTTCTAAGACCGAAAACCCCTTTCCATTTTCCTTTCTTTTTTTATTTTTCTCTCTGGGCCAGTCGACCATTTAAATAGTTAATGTTTAAATAAGAGTTACCGCATGGCGGATTAGTTACGAGGGTCTCTCATGTATTTGTTGACGCAACGTGAGAACGTTGTTCGCATTCCCCCAGACCGCCTGGGCGATGACCTTGACGTGGTCGTGAACCAGTTGGCTAGGGAATCCTACGAAGGCAGGATCGAGGGCGACTCGCTGACCGTCCTCATCAGGAACATCGAGCCTGTCGGTCCGGGCCGCATCGTGCACGGCGACGGAGCTGTCTATCAGACCGTCAAATACAACGCGCTGATATTCCGCCCCCAGAACCAGGAGGTCGTGGAGGGCGAGGTGGTCGAGGTCATAAAGTTCGGCGCATTCGTGCGTTTCGGACCGCTGGACGGCCTGCTGCACATCAGCCAGGTCATGGACGACCGCATCGACATCGATGATGCCGGCCAGAGGCTCATCGGCAAGGACACCAAGAGGGACCTGAAGGTCCACGACAGGGTCCGCGCCCGTGTCGTCTCCCTTTCGCTCAACGAGCGCAACCCGCGCGAGAGCAAGATCGGCCTTACCATGCGCCAGACCGGCCTGGGCCGCTTCGAGTGGCTGGCCGAGGAAAGGGCCAAGAAGGCCGAGAAGGGTGGTGCGGCATGAAGATCCTGAAGGCATGCAAGCACTGCAGCTTCATCACCGAGGAGGACGTCTGTCCGCTGTGCGGCAACCAGACCTCCAAGGAATGGCAGGGCTATGTGATCATCATCGATCACACCAAGTCCGAGATCGCCAAGAGGATGGGCATCAATGTCAACGGCAAGTTCGCGCTCAAGGTGCGCTGAACTCATCGTGCCGAAGAACGGGTGGGTGCTGCCCGACAGGATGAGGGAGTGTCTGAGTATGCCATTCGGGGAGGTCATGACGGAGTCCGAGGCGGTCAAGGCCGCCAAGCGCTGCAGAATGGTGAGCAGCGTCGGAGACGTGGTCTCCCTGGCCATGGTGCAGAACGGCATTTTGCCTCATCTTACGATATACGACCGCGTCACGGAACGGGCTCCGATGACGCTTTTGGACAACCACCTCAAGGAAATGCCCGGAATGAATGTCACGGTGCAGAACCCGCCCGGCCGCATCACACCGGAGCTGGTCTGTGCCATATCTACGGCCATGCACTCCCCCCAGCCGACCAAGATGTTGGTCGAGGGCGAGGAGGATCTGGCCGGGCTGGTTTGCGCAGCGCTGGGACCCGACGGCTCCTGTCTGGTCTACGGTCTGCCCAAAAAGGGCCTGGCCTTCGTCGAGATGGACGAGGCCGTCAGGGAGAACGCTAAACGCCTGATATACCAAATGGAGGAATCAGAGTGAACTTCGAGATAGAGAGCAAGAAGCAGAACCTGCTTCAGAAGAGATGGGAAGTCATCTTCAAGATCGAGCACAAGGGCGCCCCCACCCCTAAGAGGGACGAGATGCGCCAGAAGGTCGCCGAGGCCTTGAACGCCAAGAAGGAAGCGGTCGTCATCGACCACACAAACACCGACACCGGCATCGGCATATCCACCGGATACGCCAAGGTGTACGAGAACGTCGAGGCGGTCAAGAAGAGCGAGAAGCACTACCTGCTCGTCCGCCACGGCCTGGCGGAGAAGAAGGTAAAGGTAAAGAAGGCGGCCAAGGCGGCCGGGAAGAAGAAGTGAGGTGACCTGAATGGCAAAGGATGACAAGAAGGGAGCCCCAAAGGCAAAGGTCGTCAGGAAGTCCAAGAAGGACGCTTACGCAGTCGGCAAGGACGGAAAGCTGGAGCGCAAGAAGAAGCACTGCCCGAAGTGTGGACCCGGCGTGTTCCTGGCGGTCCATGAGGACCGCTCCTCCTGTGGCAAGTGCGGCTACACCGAGTTCAGCAAGAAGAAGTGATCGATCTTCTCAAACCGTTTTAAAAAACCATTTTCATTTTCCATTTTTCTCAAATCATGCATAGTTTTATTCTCTGAGATGAAAATTCAATCGCCTGGTGGGGAGAAACGAGAGTAAGACCATTAGCTTGGTGGTTCGGTCTGGCAATCGTGATGGGACTGTTATCGAGCACGCTCGTCCCAGGGTATGTGCCAGCCTCGGTCTCGATGAACTATGTGGGGAACCCCGGTGGTGCGTGCGACATCTCGGTCACGGTGGTTAACAACGGGACAGAGGTCCTGACCGTTTGGAACGTGACCGCCGTGCTCGTCAGTGGGGTCGACTCGACCTTTGTGGATGGGAATCTCACTTATTCGATGTTCCTTGGCAGCATGGAGATACTGCCAGGCGAGTCGCACACGTTCACACATCATGGTGGGATGCCTAACTGGAACATACCTAGCATGGAGGTCAGGGCTTTCGTCATTGTCTCTAATGGACCTCTCGGGACGAAAAGCACTGTGGAAGGCTGGAATTGGGTCCATTTCGGGGAAGCCTCAAGCGGGGACGGACTGCAGTTACCTGCATTTTTCACATTTCTGCCCCTCCTGTTCTTCGTGGTGGCGTTCTTTGGATTCGTCATTCAGTATGCTGTTGAACGTCCATACTGGGACCTGTGGATCAAGGACAAGATCGATGAGAAGGGAAGCACGCCGCTGCTCAGATGGCGCTGGTTCATCTTCAGGTGGGCGGATGAAGGTCATATGGACTGGGTCGTCGCTCTGTGGTTAGGTATCGCGTTATTCATGGCATTAATGGTCTTCATCGCGATGAACGCCATACCTCACTAGAACTAGCAACATGTTTTTCGTAAATTCTCTGACAAACACCTTCCCTAACAACCTTTTTATTTTCTGATTTTCTCGATCTATTTGATGCGCATTCGCTCGGCGATCATAGCGATGATCATCCTATGCGGACTTCTTGCCCCATCAGTTTCAGTCGAAGCGTTGGCCGAGCCAAGGTACCTAAGCCTCAATTTTAAAGAGGTGCCACATGACTACAGCGATGGAACGTTGGTATTTTCTTTTCAAGGAACATCTGGCGTGACGATACATAACATAACCATCGCATTCAATTGCACCGTCGTCGATGGCAAGTATGTAGCGGACGAAATGAACATCGTTCATTTCTCCGAAGAGAATTTCAGCTTGGGAACAGGGACTGTGAGAAATATCGATTTCTCCTTGTCGAACATCCAGAGAATGGAGACGCAGGTGACCGTATGGGCATCGTATGAGAATCAAACCTCATACAAGGTCGAGAGGACATTGACCCTTGTCCCCGGACCCCATCCGGTCGGTTCATCGAGCAACTTTCTCTTCATGAACGTCGCCCTCATCATCCCTCCATTGTTCTTCGCAGCCCTGATGGGTGGGTATGTCATCCGGACACCAAGGTCTGAGCGCAACATGCCGAAGGCAGTGGCGATATCACTTGTTCTGGCCATCGGTCTGTTGCTCTTCCTGTTATTTCTGGCGACCAATTTTTTCGTCAGTTTCTCCTAATGCCTGGCCCATCATCTCTTTTCTACACGCGCCTTGAGGGCGCGGTTCATCTCTTCAAATGCTGGTTTCGTCTGCAGCTCGAGCCTTTTCCTCAATAGCGGTACGAGCAATCCCTTGAACGTCTCCTCCTGGAGAAATGTGGTCGAACCATCGCCGTTGGAGGCCCACTTCAATGAATGTTCTCCATCGAAGAGACCTCCGATCCCCACCCTGCCGATCCATCGGATGCCATTTTTTCGAGAGAACTCCAGCACCTTTGGCCTGAAGCGAAAGGGCTCACCGTCCTTTGGCTGAAGCAATATGCTCAGCCTTCCCCCTACCTTTCCCTCTCCTTCGAAGGATATCATGAACGGGTTCCATTCTCGATAGCTAGGAAAATCGTTCAGTATCTCCCAGATCTCATCGACGCTTCCATTGACTGAAATCGAAGTGGAAATTCTATACACCCTTCTTCCCCCGATTTTGATTAAAAAGGTCAGGAACGACTATTTCCGTTTTTCTCGATGTCAGGCCTGGTCCTTCTGCTCTCTTCCTTCACATATGTCCTGGTATACCACCAGCTGTTCGGGATGAACCGAGGCCGCTGGAACATTTCTCAGATGACATTCTATGAGATAGCAAAGTATAATGAGAAGTTTCCATATTGCGACGCAACTGGGCTCGTAGTGTAGCTTGGATATCACAAAGGCCTCCGGAGCCTTAGACCGGGGTTCGAATCCCCGCGGGCCCGCTCATCTCTCAACTTCTCCGGTCAAGCTTACAGCAGATTGGACGCCTTCAGCTCCTTCTTGACATGCTCCACTGCCTTGACCACGTCTGCCTCTGTCCTCGCTCCGGTGCACACCATCTTGCCCGAACCGAACAGCAGGACCACGACCTTGGGCGAGTCTATGCGGTAGACCAGTCCAGGGAACTGCTCTGGCTCGTACTCCACCCTCTCCAGCCCCAGCGATATCGCGATGGCGTTCAGGTTGATCTCCTGGCCCAGATCGGCCGAGGCGACGATGTTCTGCACCTCGAAGGTCGGGTTCTTGGCGATCGGCACACCAGCCTTCCTTATCTTGTCGGCCGCGGTGGCGATGGCCCTTCCTATCTGGTCGAGGTTCTTCGCGCCGGTACAGACCAGCTTGCCGCTATGGAATATCAGTGTCGCCGACTTCGGGTCCTTGATCCGGTAGATCAGCCCGGGGAACGATTCAGGGTCGTATTCCGCCCCTTCCAGCTGCAATGCAAGGCTGGACAGATCGAGCTCGGTTCCTAGGTTCGCAGACCCGACTATGTTCTGGATGCAGATGTTAGAAATGGTACCACTCGAGGGCTAGATGGACTTGCTCATTATATCATTGAAACGGTCCGTTCGTCCCGGACATCCAACAAAACCTGGTTTATTTTCAATGAGTTTTTATCATCCCTTCATCTTTTCCGCCATCACATGTTCCTGACGAACGATGAAGAGGCCATTCTGGCTGGTGAGCAGGGCGAGGCCAAGCGCAAGTCGATGGAGCTTCTGCTGGCGTTGGGAAAGATCTACAAGGCCGAAAAGCTGGTGCCGATCACCTCGGCCCATCTCAGCGGGGTCTCCTACAAGACGATCGGAGAGGGCGGACTGGACTTCCTGCGGGAAATGGCCAAGGACGGCAAGGTCTCGGTCAAGAGCACGCTGAACCCCGCTGGCATGGACATGCACCGCTGGAGGGAGATGAGGATCGAACCCTCCTTCGCAGAGAGGCAGATCGAGATCGTCAAGCTCTACTGCAAGATGGGGGTGGAAACGAACTGCACCTGCACGCCTTACCTCGCCGGGAACGTTCCGGGCAAGGGAGAGAACGTGGCCTGGGCCGAATCCTCCGCCCTTTCGTTCGCCAATTCGATGCTGGGCGCGAGGACCAACAGGGAAGGAGGGCCGGGAGCGCTGGCCGCCGCCCTGCTGGGCAAGACCCCATATTACGGTCTGCATCTGGACGAGAACCGCCTCCCCACCGTCATCGTCGAGGCGGAACTGGAGGACCAGCTGCTCGATTACTCGTTGCTGGGCCAGGTGGTCGGCATGAAGTTCGGGGCCGCCATCCCTTATTTCCGAGGCATCCGGCCGGACGTGAACCAGGCGAAGATCATGGCGGCCGCCATGGCCGCGGCCGGCTCGGTGGCATTGTTCCATGTCCAGGGACAGACGCCGGAGGCCAGTAAGTTCGATCTGAAGGGCGTGGAGAAGGTCCAGATCACCCGCCGCGACCTGGAGGATGCGAAGGACAAGCTGACCACGTCCCAGGACCCCGACCTCATCGCCTTGGGCTGCCCTCATCTCTCCGAGACGGAGATGAAGACCATCGCCAAAGGCCTGGACGGGAAGAAGAAGCGGAATGACATAGAGGTGTGGTTCTGCACCTCCCAGCGTGTCAAGACCTGGTGCCCCAAGGAAACGGCCGTGCTGGAGAGGTTCGGCAAGGTGCTGAGCGACACGTGCATGGTGGTGGCGCCGATCGAAAAGACCCACAAGGTGACCGCGTCCAACTCCTGCAAGGCATGCAACTATCTGCCCGGGCTGTGCTCGCAGAAGTGCATGTGCCGCAGCACCGAGCAGCTGATGGAGCTGATATTGTGATGCTGCAGGGACGAAGCATATCGAAGGGAAAGGGCAGGGGCAAAGCGTTGGTCATCAATGGGCCGTTCAGCTTCCTGGGCGGGGTGGACGTGCCGAGCGGAAAACTGACCGTCGGCTCTGGCAAGGAAGGGGAAGTGCTCAAGGACCGCGTGTTCGTCTTCACCCAGGGAAAGGGGTCGACGGTAGGTTCGTACACCATCATGGACCTGAAGAAACACGGCAACCTGCCTGCCGCCATCATCAACCAGTCGGCGGAGACGATCGTTGCGACCGGCGCCGTCATGGCCAACGTCCCCATGGTCGACGGCATAGATATCGGCCTGATCCAGGATGGCGACGAAGTAGAGGTCGATGGGGATGCT
Organism: Methanomassiliicoccales archaeon PtaU1.Bin124; assembly: GCA_002067865.1. GTDB lineage: Archaea > Thermoplasmatota > Thermoplasmata > Methanomassiliicoccales > UBA472 > MVRC01. The sequence goes on from MVRC01000013.1 coordinate 178,324, forward strand.
GGCTCCGTCAGCCTGATCGGTCTCGACGAGACCGCGGTGGTCACCTGCGTCATGGAGTACGAAGGCAGATACCTCATCGTCAAGCGCAGCGACAAGGTCTCCACGAACAAGCTCAAATGGGCTGGGATTTCTGGCTATATCGAAAAGGGGGAGACCCCGCTCGAGACGGCGTACAAGGAGATATCCGAGGAGGTCCAGATGGAGAACCCCAAGCTGATCAGGATCCTTCCGGTCATCCACATCCGGGCCGAAGGAAGGTCGTGGGCCATCCATCCGTTCCACTTCCAAGCCCCGACCGACAAGGTCGTCCTGGACTGGGAGGCCACTGATTATAAGTGGGTCACCCTGGCCGAGGCCGATACCTACGACCTGGTGAACGGGTTCAGGCAGTTGCTGAAGGACATCGCTCAGTGACGGCGCATCTTGTCGCCGTCGGTCATGGAGAAACGGTCGCTGCCCTTGTACGTATGGACGCCTATGTTGTTGACGTCCATGGTCTTGTCATCGCCGTTCTTGCCGATGTCATCGATGATGCTGCTCTCCGGGGAAGGCTCCCTTGACAACAGCCATCTGAGCACGACGAACGGGACCGCGATGATCGAGAAGATAATGGCGCTGATGGCGAGCAGGTCCCCCGGCCTGGAAAGATAATAAAATATGCTGAATGTCGCGATCGCTGCCACGGCCAGCATTCCGCCGGTCCTTCTTAGGACCGACCCCTCCCCATTACTGTCTTCGTTGATCTTCCCCACCGAGGGAGCGATTCGCGTCCGCGGTATTTTAAACAATTCCACTAGGGGATTAATCTAAACCCAATGAGGATAGATCATCACCTATCTCTTCATCAATGGACATGAGGTGCTCTTCCATGCAAAGGCGCCTCACCTCCTCCTCCGTCCTGCCGTCCTTCCTCAAGGCCGCCACATCCTCCAGGGTGTGGGTCCTGTGACAGTCGTGGCAGAGCGTGATCAGGTTGCCTGGATGTTCGGTCCCGCCGCGGCATCGGGGGATGATGTGGTGGACCTCCAAGGCCGCCCGGCCGTTCCTCTTCTTCGGCAGGTCCTGGAAGGTGCGCCCGCACTCCTGGCAGGTGAACCTGTCCCTTCTTAGGATGGTGATGTGGATTCGAGGCCAGAGCTGCCTTCTCAATGATGCGTCGCAGGCGTCGCTGAAGATCTCCTCCCTGCACCCGCCCTCGTACCAGCCGCTATGTCCTGGCTGCTTCGTTCCCTTGTATGCCCGCTTGAACGAGCTCCATTCGCCGCACAGCTTCTGGCTTAGTGAACCAGGAATGTGCCTCTTGCCGCAATGATCGCAATGCACCGAACCCCGGGAGGAGATCTTCTTGCCTTCTGCTGTGACCTTGTAAGGGCAGGAGCGGAAGAGCATCCAGTCGCAGGAGATCGGTACGACCTCGGAGGCCTGGTGGAAGACATAGCTCTGCACACCTGGCTCAAGCGCATGGTTCGTCTTCAGTCCGCAATATGCGTCCTTTCCCAAGTTCATGGCATGGCAGCAGCTAGAGTGCATCTGATCCCGCAAATATAATCCGGTATTATATATAAAAAAATGAGGGTTTTAAAGCGTTTACAACGTGGCGTCGACCTCTTTCTCCAGCAGGTTCAGCTCATGCGGGTCCAGGGTGGACGGGTTCAGCGCCATGATCAGGATGGAGTGGTTGATCGCCACCTGGTCGCGCAGCGACTGGATGAACCTCAGGACCGTCAGGAAGTTGTTGTTGGTGATGAGGTATTCCAGGCCGTCCAGCAATATGACCCCGCCGTTGTTGGAGAGGAACTGCTCCAGCGAGTAGGACAGCTTCTCCAGGTCCTTCGGGCGCAACGAGTTCTCCTTGCCCACATTGCTCAGCCAGATCATCTGAGCGTCACCGATCTGGTACTTGCTCTTGATCTTGACCGGGTAGTTGCGGGTGATGCAGAAGCCTTTCATGCCGATGCCGATGGTCTTCTCGAAGAAGGCGTAGGCCCGTTCGGACTTGTCCTCCTTGATCAGATAGCTGAAGGACTGCTCCAGCGCCTTGATCTCCATCGGTTGGGCCTGTACCGCTTGGGCCACCGGGGCCGCTGCGGCCGGCGCAGGCGCCGGTGCCTGGGCCTCCTCTTCCTCCACCGTGCTCACAATGACGGCCGCGCCGCACGAGGCGCAGGATAGCTGGTCGGGCATGACCGGCTTGCCGCAGTTGCGGCAGCTGATGGGCTTCTCCAGCAGTCCGTCCGAGACGTAGGTGAAGATCGACTCGAGCGTCTTGTTGCCCAGCCCCTTCACCGACGAAAGGTCGTCCTTGCTGGCGGACTTCAGCTTCTCCACGCTGTTGAAGCCGGAATCGTAGAGCATCTCCGCCTTCACCGGGTTCATGCGGGGGATGCGCCTCAGCATGATCAGCATCTTGTCCCGGGGCATGGCCGACGGGCCGGCGGTGGCGCACTTGGGGCACTTGCCCGTTTCGTCCAATGGCCCGCCGCAGGTGTTGCACTTGCCTCCGGTATCCATCCGGCTCAGCACGTGACAGATCTTCTTCGCCTCGGTCTTGCCCACGCCCGGTACGTTGGCCAGCTTGTCCTCGTCCAGGGCCTTGAGCGATTCGATGTTCTTATGGCCGGCCTCGACCAGTGCCAGGGCGATCTTCGAATTGACCCCCTGCACCTTCATCAGCTCCACGATGGACTCGCGGATGTGCAGCGAGGTGACGGCCACCTCCAGCTTCTCGCCATCGATGTCCCAGTGCATCTTGTACTCGCCCCTGGGCTCGAGGAAGAACTGCATCTTGCGGCAGCGCGTCTCCGACTTGATGTGCTCCTGCCAGATCTTGATGTACTCCTCGATCTTGGCCGGCGCGGACAGCTCCACGCTGACATACTCCTCCACGTCCAGCTTCATGTCCTTGCGCATCTGCTGGATGCGGCGGATGATCTCTCGGGAGTAGCCCTCGGCCTCGATCTCGGCGGTGACTTCGAAGTCCAGGTAGATCTCGCCACCGGAATACTTCACCGCGACCACGTTCTCCGGGAGGGTCGTGACGAACGAGACCATGTTCTGCTCGATCTTGACGAACTGCCCTTCGATGCCCAGTTGGTACTCTCCCCGGTCCACGCTCTCCTTGATCATCTTGGCGGGGCGGGACTTGAGCAATATCGCGATCTTGCTGGCCCATTGCCTGTATACCTTCCCGATGGCGTTGGGGTTCGGCACGACGGTCAGGTTCGTCTCCGGCCACTGCTCGCCCGGCGCGACGTACTCGACCTTCTTCACGTTGGCCTGGGGCAGAAGTATCTGCTCCAGCGGCCTCATGGCCTCCATGGACTCCTTGGTGTTGGGCAGCAGGACCATCCTCTTCAGGGGCCAGCGCAGCTTCATGTTCCTGGCCTGGCGCTCCCTGGTGACGATCTCCACGACCTCCTTGACCACGTCCATGGCCGATTCCAGCCTCTCATCCACCTTGGTGAGGTCGGATCCGGGCCAGTCCAGCATATGGACCGAGTCCTTCCTTCCGTCCAGGTGCTTGTAGATGATGTCGGTGACGTGCGGGCAGATGGGCGCCAGCAGCAGGTTCAGGTCCGTGACCGTCTGGTACAGCGTGACGTAGGCGGCAAGCTTGTCCAGGTTGCCCTCCTCTTCCCACATACGGTCGCGGATCAGGCGGACGTACCAGCGGGAAAGGTCCTCCAGCACGAACTCCTCCAGCGCCCTGGTGGCCTTGTGCATGTCATAGGCGTTCAGGTCCCTGGTGACCTCGTTCTTCAACTTCTCCGTGCGGGAGACGAGCCACTTGTCCTCCGGCCTCATGTTGGCCATGACCCTCTCCGTGTCGACGGTGTCGATGTCGAAGTTGTCGATGGACATGTAGGTGGTGGCGAAGTTGACCACGTTCCACAGGACGTTCAGCATCTTGCGGGCGTTCTTCACACCCTCGTTCTGGAAGGATATGTCCTCCCATGGGGCCGATGAGCGCAGCAGATAGAAGCGCAGCGAGTCCGCGCCGTAGTCCTTGACCACCTTCTCCGGCTCGATGACGTTGCCGCGGCTCTTGGACATCGGCAGGCCCTGAGGGTCCAGCATCCAGCCGACCATGAGCACCGATTCGTAGGGGGCGCGACCGAACGCCATGACCCCCGCCGCCAGCTGCGAGTAGAACCACCCGCGGGTCTGGTCGTGGCCCTCGCAGATCCACTTGGCCGGCCAGAGCCTCTCGAACTCCGCCCTCTTGCGGGGGAACCCGAGCTGCGCCCAGGAAGCGACCGCAGAATCGAACCAGACGTCCAGGACGTCGGCGACGCGGCGCATCTCGCCCGAGCACTTCGGGCACTTGAACGTGACGTGGTCGATCCAGGGGCGGTGCAGGTCCATGTCGCTGCGGTAGCCGTCCCCCTTCTCCAGGTCCTCCGCGGTGGCGACGACCTTCATGTCGCCGCACTTCCCGCACACCCAGACCGGGATGGGGATGCCCCAGTACCTCTGCCTGGAGATGCACCAGTCGCGCGCGTTCATGACCCAGTCGTACTCACGCGATGACCCGGCCCAATCCGGGGTCCAGCGCACCCGCTCGATCTCCTCGAGCATCTGGTTCTTGACCGCCGTGACCTTCAGGAACCACTGGTTGGTGGTACGGAAGATGATGGGCGACTTGCAGCGCCAGCAATGACCGTAACGGTGCGCGATGGTGGTCTGGTAGAACAGGAAGCCCTTGTCGGTCAGGTCCTGCAGGATCATCGGGTTGGCCTTCTTGATGTGCAGCCCGTTGTACTTGGTGCCGATCTGGTCCGTGTACTTGCCGGACTCATCGACGGGGCAGAAGGGGGCGATGCCGTACTCCTTGCCCAGCTCGAAGTCCTCAGGACCAAAGCCCGGAGCGATGTGCACCAGGCCGGTGTTCGAGGCCTCGACGGTCTTGGATGCTATGACGTGATGCACCCACTTGCCGGAGACCTCCTTCTGGTAAGGCACGACGTCCTCGAAGATGGAGCGGTATTCCAGACCGACCAGGTCGTCGCCCTCCATCTCTTCCAGTATGTCATACCCTTCCCATCCGCCCAGGTCTCGGATGGATTCCACCAGGTCCTTCATGACGATGACCGTCTCGGTCTCGCCGATCCTGCGGAAACGGACCCTGACATACTTGAAGTCGGGATGGGCCGCCACGGCCAGGTTGGCCGGCAGCGTCCACGGCGTGGTGGTCCAGATGAGCAGGAACGTCTTCGAATCGTCCTTCAGCGGGAACTTGACGTAGATCGAAGGGTCCTTCTCGTCCGAATATTCGATCTCCGCCTCGGCCAGCGCGGTCTCGCAGCGGGGGCAGCAGGGCAGCACCCTGTTGGCCTGCAGCAGCAGACCCTTGTCATAGGCCCTCTTCAGCGTCCACCAGGCCGCCTCGATATAACTTGAGTTGATGGTGAGATAGGGATTGTCCCAGTCCATCCACACGCCGAGGTCCTTGAACTGCTCGTTCATCTTGCGCTGATACTCCACAGCGAAGTTCTTGCAGGTGGAGACGAAGCGGTCGATGCCGTACTCCTCGATCTCCTTCTTGTTCTTGACCCCGATGCTCTGCTCCACCTTGACCTCGATGGGCAGGCCGTGCATGTCGTAACCGGGCTTGTCGAAAACGTTGAAGCGCTGCATGCGCTTGAACCGGAGGATGGTGTCCTTGATCGTCTTGTTCCAGGTCGTACCCAGATGGATGGAGCCGGTGGTGTACGGCGGCCCATCGACGAAATAGAAGTCCGGACCGGACGCCCGCAGCTCCTTCGTTCGTTTGTAAACGTCTATTTTCTTCCAATCTTCCCTGATCTGCTTCTCGAGCTCGACAGGGTTGTAGTTTCCAGAGACTGGCTTTATCATCGCCTTCAACTCCGCCCAATCGCGCATCCGTTTATGAATCTGACGGTTCTGGATTCTCCCGAGGCCGTCGCGTCGGCGATTGAACTGGGTGGGGTATGCACAATTGGTTAGATATAAACTGCCACATTTTTCTAGAAGCGGTGGAGGCTCAGAACATGTCCAAACGGCTCTGCTTTCCGCTCACAGGGGGCTCCGGCCTCTTCCCCATCTTGTCCAGGGCGGAACGCACCCTGGCCTCGGTGAAGTCATGCTCCTTCACCAGCATCTCGATGACGTGGTCGGGCTCCGGCGGTTTCACGTCCAATGAATAGTTGTCGGTGTGCTCGAAGTGCAGGAAGATGTCCCTCACCTGTTCATACTCGGGCATCTCCTTGTCGAGCGCGGCCATGACCGTTTGGAAGTCCCCATGCTCTTTGATCAGCTTGAGCCCCTTCTTCGGGCCGATGCCCCTGATGCCCTCATTGAAGTCCGTGCCCATGAGGATGCAGATGTCGATGAGCTGCTCCCGGGATATGTCCAAGGTGCGGAGGACCTCTTCCAGCTCCACCATCTCCATCTTCACGTCCCGGTACTCGTTCCGACCCGGCATCTTCCTTCGACCGGCCAGGGTGAGGTTCTTCAGCAGCCGGGGGGCGCCGAACAGCAGCGAATCGAAGTCCTGGCTCGATGCCGCCCATACGTCCCCCTTTTGGGCCATGTACGCTGCCTGGGCCTCTCCCTCCCCCGGCGCCTGGACGATGGGGATGCCCAGATGGACCAATAGGATGCGGGACGAGGCGACGATATCGTTGGTGATCTTGGTGGACTGGGTGGCCTTGGAGTATGCCGCCTCCGTGTCCCCCGCCTTGACGGCCTCATGCCATTCCTGCTGGGCCTTGGCCCGCCGTTCATGCCTCTCCTGGATGGTCGCCGCCTTCAGCCGGGAGGGAAGGCCGTCGAAGACGTACACCGGCCGCATGCCCATCTCGATCAGGTTGGCGTTCCGGTTCAACAGCCCGGCCAAGTGGGACGTGACCCTTCCTTGATCGTCCTTCAACGGTGTGCCGTCTGGCTGCCTGATCACCGAGAGGAACTGGTAGATGGCGTTGTATGCGTCTATGGCCACGGTCTTACCGCCCAGCTGGGCCGGCTCCATCTCATGGAAAGTGACCAGGTCGGAGAGGTTGACGCCCATGATATCCCGACCCCGCATCCCTTCTCGGCCTAATCAAACATGCGGGAAAGCAATAAGAGGCCCGGCCTACCATCCATTCCCCATGAGGGACGAGTACGGTTTCAAGGGGAAGAAGCCAGTGGAGGTCGGGAACATCTACGACATCGCCATAACGGACCTGGGCGCGCAAGGGGACGGCGTAGGCACGGTGAACGGTTTCGTGGTGATAGTCCAAGATGGGGTGAAAGGAAAGAAGTACAAGGTCAAGATAACAAAGGTCGGCCCGAAGATGGCCTTCGGGAAGATCGTGGAGTGATCATTCCTTGAAATAAGGAACGAACGCCATGATCATGACGATGCCGATCCAGACCAGCAGGATCATGAAGATGCAGATGCTGGACTGTGCTACCATGGCCACGGCCAAAAGCAACAGCGGGATGACGACCATCAGCAGCACTATCAACCAATTCCGACTCAGCTTGAACTTCACGGACCCACTCGCCTCTGAATGAAATGACCCGCTTATCAACCTTTTGGCGATATGCCAGCGCTCACTTCTCTTTGTTCTTGCGCACGAACTTCAATCCGGACCAGGTATCGTCGATGGACGAGACCTTGACATCGGAGAGCCCGTTCGAGACGCCTGCGTCACGCACCAGCTTGCCGTTGAGGTCGGTCTTCATCTGGGAAGACTCCTTCGGCCAGCACACCCAAAGCACGCCTTCGTTGCTTACGTAGGACATCATCTTGGGGAACTGGTCATTGAGGTCTTTCTTGGTGGTGGTGAACATCTGGATGAAATCGGTATCGGCCACCGGACGGTCGAGCTCCTCGGTGTTCTTGGGAAGGCGCCCCAGAACCTGCCGGTATCCAGCCGGCGGGTTGTGCAGGTAGACCTTATATCCGTCCTTGATGCCCAGCTTGTACACGAGGGATTTCTTGGAGCCTATCCTGGTCATGGTAGTTCCCGCTCTGGGTGTATTTATACTGTCTTAGGGGTAATGCATCACCCATCATAAAGGCGACGGTCCGCCGGAGTTATCATCAATCGTTGAAAAAATGGCCGAAATCACTATGCTGGAAAGCGTCTCCAGCTCTCCATCTCCGCCTTCATGTCCTTCGCTCCGAACAGTGCGCTGCCCGCCGCCAAGGCGGTCGCGCCGGCCTTGACGCAGGTCCTTCCCGTAGCGGCGTTAATGCCGCCGTCTATCTCGATGTCGAAGTCGAGGCCGTGCTCGTCCCTGTACCTTCTCGCCTGCTCTATCTTCGGCACGACCTCGGACATGAACGACTGACCGCCGAAGCCCGGGTTGACGGTCATGATCAGGAGCAGCTCGATGTTCTGCAGGTACGGTTCGGCCATCTCCAGCGGAGTGGCGGGGTTCACGCTCACCCCGGCCTTCTTGCCCAGCGCATGGATCTTGTCGATGTTCTGCGAGACGACCTCGCTCGCCTCCACATGGACCGTGATATAGTCCGCACCGGCCGATGCGAAGTCCTTGATGTACCTTTCCGGCTTGACGATCATCAGGTGCACATCGAACGGCAGCTTGGAGTGCGGACGAAGGTTCTTGATGACGCTCGGCCCGATGGTGATGTTCGGCACGAACATGCCGTCCATGACATCCACATGGACCCAGTCGGCCCCACTCGCCTCTACCCGCCTGACCTCCTCGCCCAGGCGGGAGAAATCGGCCGAAAGGATGGATGGCGCTACCTTGATCATCCCTCTAGGCATGGCTTTCTTGATATTTCAAGGAACGACAATGACTGGCACGTTGGAATGCTGCAGCAGTTCTCTTGCCACGCTGCCGATGTAAGGAGCCTCGGAGCACCTGGCGCCCTTGGCCCCGATGACGATCAGGCTGAAAGGATGGTTCTCATCGTTGGCGGTCTCCAGTATCATCTCGGAAGGGTTCCCTATCAAAACCTTCGTCTCGTACATCACCCTGCCAGCCTGGAGTATCTCTATCGGGACGTGGAAGACCGGTTCCAGCTCATTCTCGGAGGGTCGCGGAGAACCGGGCGTGACGGGAAGGACGTGCAGCACCAGCACCTGGGACGAGAACGACAGCGCCATGTCCCTGGCCATCTTTGCCGTCCGTTTCGAACCGGGAGAGCCATCCACGCATAGCAATATCCAGGCCATCTTCTGCCTCGTCCCGCAGGTCCCGCTGGGGCAACTTTCTGCCATGTGAGTTCAATTAATCCTCCACTGGCATAAACCTATGCAGTACCGATTCTCGTCATAACGCCTGGCCTGAAAATATTTAATAAAAAGACGGGGATTAACGCACTATGGTAGAAAGGAAGTCACCGATCAGGGAGATAGAGAAGTGCAGCGTTAAGGGATGCAACAACCCTGCGGAACGTTCCATCTCGGTCGAGGCGGCCGTCGAGGCAGGGCTGGAGGTCGACGAGAACGCTCGCCGGGCCCATCTCTGCAAAGAGCACTACAAGGCCTACAAGAAAGGCTCGAAGGACGACCGGACGATAGGTACCCTGGGCCATTGAAGCAGATCATATGGACCACGGATCTCTCAGTTCATCGCAGAGGAAGGCACCGTGGGTCCAGATGCTCTCCAGCGCCGGCATGTCCGGTTCGGCGCTGCTCATCCCCAATCTTCTTAGGGACGGTTTCAGCGCCGATACGGTGACCATCGGTTTCGTCACCGCCTCATTCAATGCGTCGCTCTTCGCCTCGTCCTACTACTTTGGCCGATACTCGGACGTGCATGGGCGCAAATTGATATTGCGGGCGGGCCTGGCCTTGACGGCCTTCTCGCTGTTCCTGCTGGCCTTCACCGACAGCACCAACTCGCTGTGGATGATCCGCGTTCTGGTCGGGCTGTGCGCCGGGATGTACCCGTCCGCTCTGCTGGCCCACGTGTATGAGTCGGACCGGAAGGTAGGCAAGTTCTCCGCCTATGGCGCGCTGGGATTCGGTTTCGGCGTGTTCTTCGCAGGTGTCATCAGCATCTACTACGGGGTCTTCCTGTTCTGCGCGCTGATGCTCTTCGGGGCGTTCGCCATCACTCTGACCATGCCCTTCGGAGCGGAGCACAGGCATCATGTGCCGTTCTTCCCTCGGGCGATCATCAAGCGCAACTTCCCGGTGTACATCTCGATCATGTTCCGCCACATCGGGGCGAACATGATATGGGTTATCTATCCACTGTTCCTGGAGGACCTGGGGGCGGCCGACTGGTTCATCGGCTCCATCTATGCCATCAACGCCTTCGCCCAGTTCGTCTTCATGCAGTACGTGGACCGGTTCTCCTCCATGAAGCTGGTCATCTTCGGGTTCATCTTCAGCATCATCACCTTTCCCTCGTACACGCTGGCCACGGAGGCCTGGCAGATCATCCCGGCCCAGATATCCATCGCGGCGGCCTGGTCCTGCCTCTACGTGGGCAGCGTGAAGTACGTCATGGAGCGGAACGATGAGAAGGGGACCAGCGCCGGACTGCTGCAATCCTCGCTGAGCATATCGGCCATCATCGGCGCGATGATCGGCGGGGTCTCGGCGTTCACCTTGGGCTATCATGGCGCGATGTACATCGCGACGGTACTGGCGACCATCGGTGTGATCATATTCTGGTTCACCCACCGGCTCATGGGGCACAGCAAAGAGATTAACTCCACCTGACGCATTGCCAGGTCGTGGAGCTTCTATTCCTCGGCACCGGTGGCAGCGTTCCCACCCCGGACCGCAACACCATGGCGCTGGCACTTCGCAATGGCCAGCATATGCTGCTGTTCGATTGCGGCGAGGGCACGCAGAGGCAGTTCATGCGCTCCCGCTTCAGCTTCATGCGGCTGGACCGCGTATTCATCACCCACATGCACGGGGACCATTTCCTGGGGGTCCTCGGTCTGGTGCAATCGATGAACTTCTCCGGAAGGGAGAGGCCGCTGGAGCTGTTCGGTCCAAAGGGCATAGAGGACGTGGCGAGACAGTCGGTGATGCTGGGCCATTTCGAGCTCTGCTTTCCGCTATATTGGAGGGAACTGGTGCCAGGGGATGTCGTCCACGGCGACGGTTATTCCGTGACGGCAGTTCCCACCAGCCATCTGCCCCATTCGCTTGGATATGTGTACGAAGAGGATGAGAGGCCGGGCAGGTTCGATCCGCAGAAGGCCAAGGAGATGGGCGTTCCCGAAGGGCCGATGTTCTCCAGGCTGCAGGACGGTCGCCCGGTCGTCGTCGAGGGAAGGACCATCACACCAGACCAGGTCATGGGTCCGCCCCGCAAGGGGATGAAGATGGCCTACTCCGGTGACACATTACCGGACAAAAGGTTCATCCAGGCGGCCAAGGGCAGCGATGCCATGGTGCACGAGGCGACGACCGATTCTTCCTTGCAGGAGAAGGCGAACCAGTACATGCATTCCACTGCCAGGCAGGCGGCGGAGGCGGCGTCGCAGGCCGAGGCTAGGAGACTGTTCCTGGTCCATATCAGCGGAAGGTATGAGGATACGTCCTCATTGCTGAACGAGGCCCGGGAGGTCTTTCCTGAGAGCTACCTACCGAACGACCTCGACCTGGTGGAGATCAAACGCCAATAGCTCATTGGTTCTCGGCGGTGATCAGCTTCAGCACGTCCGACCTGGTCAGGATGCCGACGATGTCCCCTTTCTTCGAGACCAGTACGGCATCGGTGGTCGAAAGCAGAGACGTCAGCGCCTCGACCGGCGTTTCCTCGGTGACTACCGGATAAGGGTCGTCCATCATCGAGCCGACCGACCTGGCGCCGAGGTCGTCCATCTTCTCTCCCTCTCTCAGCCTGTTCAATATGTCATACTCGCTGATGCTGCCGACGGCCCTCTTGCCGTCGAAGACCGGCAGTTGAGAGTACCCGCTGGCCCGCATGATGTCCGATGCCTGGCGGATGTTCTGTCCCAGCTGCACGCTGACCACATCGGATGTCATGACGTCCTTGGCCCGCAGACCCTGCCTCCTGCGGTCCATCTCCTGCTCCAGAACGGTGAAGATCTTGGTGACCGCGTCGTAACTGCCCTTGATCACGCCCCGCTCCATCTTTGCGATGGTGGACTGGCTCACCCCGGACATGGCAGCGAGTTCGGACTGGGTGATGTCAAGGTTCTTGCGCAGCTTCTTGATCTCGGTCTCTTCAGGGAATCTCATCGATACCAATATGGTGTCTATTCCTATATGAATATTCATAAATGAATAATTAAGTCAATAGCACTTATATGGGGCCACAATTTACCGCGTTGATATATTATCCAAGGGATTAGCCAGCGGGCTTCATAAAAGACCGCGGGATGCAACTACAGAGGGATCACGAAATGGCCAAGAGCGTAAAGACAAAGGCGGCCCCCAAGGCGGCCAAGGGTAAGGTCAAGAAGAACATCATCGTCGAGCAGGTCGACATCACTCCGATCGAGAAGCAGCATGTCGAACTGGTGGAGCGCAAGGGCATCGGGCACCCGGACAGCATCTCCGATGGACTGGCCGAATCCGTCTCCCAGGCCTTGTGCAAGATGTACCTGGAGTATGTGGGCGAGATCCTGCACCACAACACCGACCAGAACGAGGTCGTGGGCGGACAGAGCGCCCCCAAGTTCGGTGGCGGACGCATGCTGGAGCCAATCTATGTCCTGCTGGTCGGCAGGGCCATCACCCAGGTGAACGGTGAGAGGCTGCCGTTCTCTACCACCGCCAGGGCCGCGGCCATGGAATACCTGAAGCGCTTCCCCAACCTGAACGTCGACAACGATGTCATCATCGACTGCAAGATCGGCAAGGGCTCCCAGGACCTGATCCAGAACTTCGACGAGCTGCAGAAGAAGTGCTCTACCGACTTCAGCGGCAACAGCTGCCTGCTTGCGAACGACACGTCCTTCGGCTGCTCCTACGCGCCGCTGTCCCAGACCGAGACCGTCTGCCTGGAGACCGAACGCTACATCAACGGGGCCATGAAGAAGAAGTTGAAGGAGACCGGCGAGGACGTCAAGGTCATGTGCGCCAGGAACGGCAAGAAGATCGATATGACCATCGCCTGCGCCATGGTCGACCGCTACATCCCCGATGCCGACCACTATGCCAGCGTCGTGCAGGAGATGAAGCAGCGCGTGTCCGATTACGCCGTGAAGTACACCGATTACGACGTTGATGTCTTCATAAACCACGCCGACAACCCCGAGTCCGGCAACTTCTACTTGACAGTCACCGGCCTCAGCGCCGAGAACGGCGACGACGGCTCCGTGGGCCGCGGCAACCGTGTGAACGGGCTAATCACTCCGTACCGCCCCATGTCCATGGAGGCCAGCGCCGGTAAGAACCCGATCACCCACGTAGGCAAGATGTACAACATCCTGGCCAACTGGATCGCCAAGGACGTGGTCAAGGCAGGAAAGGGCGACATCCTCGAGGCCCACGTGCGCATACTGTCCCAGATCGGCAGGCCCATCAGCGACCCCCAGACCTGCAGCGTGCAGCTGTTCATGGCGCCAGGCATCAGCGCCGCCAACGCGGCCAAGTGGCAGAAGGAGGCCCAGGGCGTGGCCGACAATTGGTTGGAGAACATCGGCACCGTGACGGAGAAAGTTGTAAAAGGACAGGTGACGGTGTTCTAGGGCGATGAAGCTCGTCGACCTATCCCGGTATGGACCGGTGCACCGGTTCGCTGACTATCACGTCTACAAGACGCTGGCAGCCTTGGCCGACGGCCGCCGCAAGGGCAGGAAGCAGCTTGCCGAGGCGGTGGGCGTGGGCGAGGGCAGCATGCGCACCATCCTGGAGAACCTCCGGGAGAGGGACCTGATAGAGGTGAAGCAGACCGGGGTGGTCATCTCCCGCCGGGGGACCGAGTTCTACAACGGGTTCCCGATCCAATCCGGCGTGGTCACCAAGTCCGACGCGAGCATCGGGCAGGTGACCGTGGCCGTGAAGATCAAGGGGCGGGGGGACCGCATTAAGATAGGCGTGGAGCAGCGCGATGCGGCAGTGAAGGCAGGTGCGGAAGGCGCCACCACCATCGTGGTCAAGGGAGGGCAGATGCTCATCCCGCCGGACTACAACGTGGACCAGAACATGCCTGACTTCGCCAACGAGCTCCACGGCATATTCGAGCTACGCGAGGGAGACGTCGTCATCATCGGCACCGGCCTGGACTACCGCCAGGCAGAGGACGGCGCGCTGGCCGCGGCGTTCGAACTTCTTTAAACCCTTTCCTTCCTTTCCACTTCCAGCAGTCTTCTGAGCGATTCCACATCATTTGCCGGTGGCAGGCAGGTGTTCTTCTTGCAGACCGCGGCCCCCATCATCCCTTCCTCGACCCTGTGCCACAGCACCTCCGGGACGAAATCCTTCTCCAGCGGTCTCTTGAACGTGATCTCGGCGTCCTTTGAACCGGAGATGCCGACCGTACTGTATCCGCAGCTGTCGCGGACCATCGACATGGCCAGGAAGCAGAACGCCTGGGGGACCGCCTTGATGTCCTCTCCGAACGCCGTCACGATGCCCCTCGCAGCCTCGGCATAATTGGGCTCATCCATCATCACGCCCAGCTGGCTGAGCAGCAGATGCGCCACGGAATTGCCCGACGGTATGGCGCCATCGTACGATCCTCGGCCTCGGGCGATGATGTCCGGTGCAGGCATCGACATGAAGAAACCTCCTTCCGGGGTGGGGAACCTTTGCATGATCTGATCGGCGCAGCCCTTGGCCAGGTCAAGATATCTCTCATCCAGCGTGGCCTGGTGCATCTCCAACAGCCCCCAGCCGTAATAGGCGTAATCGCTGAGGAACCCGTTGATGCCGGCCTCCCCGTCACTGTAACGATGCAGCAGGCCTCCGCCTTCGCCCCTCATGTTCTTCTCCACGAAGCCGATGAGCGCTCTGCCCTGATCGATGAACTGTCCCTCCTGGCAAACCCTTCCCACCTTGGCCAGGGCCGCCAACATCAGGCCGTTCCAGTCCAGCAGCACCTTCTCGTCCCTGCCCGGCCTGACCTTCTTACGCCTCACGCCCTCCAGTTTCTTCAGGCATAGGTCCAGGGTGGCCTGCACCTCGTCCCTGGTCAGGCCGAAATCATCGGCCAGTGTGGCATCGTCCTTCACCCGGTAGAGGACGTTCCTGCCGTTGAAATCGCCCGTCATGGGGTCACGATAGTTGCCCGCTGGCCTCGTATTATACGCCGCCCCGAAGAGAATCACGTCCTTTGCGCCGAGGGCCTCATGCAGCTCCTGATATCGCCAGGTGTAGAACTTGCCCTCCTCCCCCTCGCTGTCAGCATCCTCCGATGAATAGAACGCACCCTCAGGCGAATGGAGGTCCCGGAGGGCATATGATACGATCTGCCGCGCCATCTCCCTCATCCAGTCATCCTGCGTGGCCTGGTAGGCCTCGCCGTATGCCATCGATAGCATCGCCTGATCGTACAGCATCTTCTCGAAGTGCGGTAGCCACCATCTCCTGTCGGTGGAATAGCGGTGGAAGCCGCCCCCCAGGTGATCATGGATCCCGCCCATCGCCATGTTCCTCAGCGTCCAGGTGGCCATCTCCAATGCCTGTTCCGACCCGGTGCTCCTCCAGTGGCGCAGCAGGAACATGTTCTTGTGCGGAGAGGGGAACTTGGGCTCGAGCTCGAAGCCTCCATATCTGCTCTCATAGGTGTTCTTAAGTCCCTCGAAGGTCCGGGCCTGAACGTCCTGCCAGTCCAGCTCTGAAGGGGTGGAGGGACATAGCTTCAGGTTGCGCAGCACCTCCTCCTTGACCCGCTCCACCCCGGCCCGCTTCACCTTCCATTTGTCCGCCACATCGGTCAGGACCTCCAGCAGGCCCATCATCTGCCCCCTGCTGGTGGGCGGAAGATAGGTGGCGGCGAAGAACGGGGCCCGCTCGGCGGTCATGATGATGGTCAATGGCCATCCGCCCGTTCCGGTCATCATCTGGGCGGCCCTCATGTACAGCTCATCGATGTCCGGCCTTTCCTCCCGGTCCACCTTGATACTGATATAGTACTGGTTCAGCACCCCTGCGATCCTCTCGTCCTCGAAGCTCTCCCTCTCCATCACGTGACACCAATGGCACGAGGAATAACCGATCGAGAGGAAGATGGGCCTATCCAGTTCGGCCGCCTTTTTGAACGCCTCCTCCCCCCAGGGATACCAGTCCACGGGGTTGTGCGCATGCTGCAACAGGTAGGGGCTCTTTTCCTGGGCCAAGCGATTCGTTCCGCTCATCTCATCACCTATGAGCGATTTGTCATCATCTATGATATAATGGAATGCAACCGGAAGAGTTCTCACTTGACGATGATGACGGGGCACTTCGCCTGGCGGATGACCTTCTCCGCCACGCTTCCCAACCGCCTGTATGCCAGACCGGTCCGGCCGCTCGTGGCCATGACGATGAGGTCATGCTTCGCCGAGGCGTTCACGATCTCGATGAAAGGGGTGCCGGTGACGACCTCGACATCAACCTTCAATTTCAGCCTCTCCCCCTCCTCCTTGACCGATTCCACCGCCTTCCAACAGGTGTCATAGGAGCATCTGTTGTCCAGGTCCACCACGCTCATCGCTATGATCTCCGCCTCAAAGGCCTGCGCCAACCTCATGGCATGCTCCGCCGCCAATTTGGCCCCCTTGCTGCCGTCGGTCGGGACCAGCATCCTTCGCCTCACTTCCATGGCAGGCCTCATGTCCGGTGTGTGGCGAACCACCATGACCGGGCATGGGGCGGAGCGGATGACCGATTGCGCCACGCTGCCGAGGAGCAGATTGGCCAGACCGCCCTTGCCGGTCGTGCCCATGACCAGGATGTCGAACTCATCAGATGATTTGATTATCTCGTTCGAGGGCTGGCCAGACACCACCATTGTTTCCACCTCGATCCCCATCTTCCTTCCCAGTTCGGCCACGTTGGAAACGGCCTCCTGGCACATCACTTCGGCCTTGGGGTCCGGTTTTCCCTTCTTGCCAGCATCCATAACGCAGATGGCCGTGACCCTGGCGTTGGACAACTTGGCCACCTCCAGTCCGTGTTCGATGGCCGACCTGCTGTTCTCGCTGCCGTCGGTGGCGATGAGCATGCGTTTGTATAGTGTCATTTTCCGCCCTCCATGATCTTCCTCATTCTCATTTTTTCTGTTCGGTGACAGATGGTCCTAAAGGTAAAAGGGAAAGAGTGGGTTTAAGCCCTGCCCAGCGTGGCCTTGATGTCCGCCTCGGGGGTGCTGCTCACATGCAGATCGAAGTTCTTCACCAGCACGTCCAGGATGTCGTTGTTCACCCATGCCGGGACGATCGGCCCGAGATAGATGCCCTTGACACCCGCCGCCAGGAGGCTCCACAAGATCGCCACCGCCTTCTGCTCCATCCAGCTGACGATCAGAGTGAGCGGGAGCTGGTTCACGTCGACCTTGAGGGCCGAGGCCAGGGCGGCGGCCACTTCCAATGCCACCACCGCATCGTTGCATTGTCCCACATCTATCAACCGGGGGATTCCTTCAATGTCGCCCAGGTCCATCTCGTTGAACCTGAACTTGCCGCAGGCCAAGGTCAGAACGATGGTGTCCTTGGGCAGCAGCTTGACGAACTCGGTGTAATACTCGCCCGGCCTTCCGGGGCGGTCGCAGCCTCCCACCAGATAGATGCGGGATATCTTCCCCGCCTTGACCAGTTCCAGCAGCTTGGGGGCCACGCTGACCAAAGTGCTCAGGCCGAATCCGGTCGTCACATGCCCCTCGAGATTCTCTGGCAGATCGGGCAGGGTCTTGGCCTTGGCGATCACCTCGGAGAAATCGTACCCCTCGATTTGCTTCACGCCCGGCAGGGCGGCCGCGCCCAGGGTGAACATCCTGTCCTTGTATTCGTCCTTGGGCAGCAGCACGCAGTTCGACGTGCCGACGATGGCCACGTTCAAACTGGAGAAGAGGTTCTTCTGGTCGAACCAGGCCTTGCCCACGTTCCCGGCCAGATGTTTGTACTTGCGCAAGCCTGGATAGCCATGAGCGGGAAGCAGCTCGGAATGCGTGTACACATTGATCCCGGTCCCCTCCGTCTGTTTCAGCAGCTCCTCCAATGCCTTGAGCGAATGGCCGGTCGCGATGATCCCCCTTCCCTTCTTCGTTCCCACCGGAACGGAAACAGGGGTGGGCTCGCCATAATGATCGATATGCGCTTGCTTCAGCAATGCCATCGCCTTCGTGTTCATCCTTCCAGCCTGCAAGGACATCTCGACCAGGCTGGAGGCATCGAAATTGACGTTGGTGAGCGTCGTGTACAAAGCCTTGGCCAGGAACGCATCGATCTCGGGATCGCTTCTTCCTAGCTCCTTGGCATGGTATGCATAGGCAGATACGCCCTTTAACGCGAAGACGAGGTTGTCTTGCAGCCTCGCGACCATGGGCGTCTTGCCGCATACCCCCATGACCGTGCATCCGGTCCCGTGGGCGGTCTGTGAGCACTGGTAGCAGAACATGTCCAATGGTTTCTCTTGGGTCATTGAGGTCACCAGAGGTTTCTACGTAGCTCGATTTATAAAAAAACAGCAGTTGGGCACACAAAATGAACAACTAACTGGGAAAATGGTTTGGAAAGGGTTTGGACCGGCGGCCCTTCCCCCATTTCCTAAGGAATTCTCCTCCTATTGTTATGTCCCCTATCACCCTAAGGTGAACCCGCCCTTATCGAACGGTTGGGGCACCATTAACATCATCCATATTAAATACATCGCCTGTTTATAAAATGAGTATAAATAATAATGAACATAAGTGTGCGTTTAAGGAAAAAAATAATTTATCGAAAACGATAGTCATTCCGTGATGAAGATGCGCAAGCTGACCGATATCGAGACCGGCCTTCTCCTAGGGACGGTGATCGCCATCATCATTTCCAACATCTTCTACGCATATTCTGGCGATGCAGGGTTCTTCATCCTCATCATCTTAGGGGCTGGTCTGGGCTTCCTGCTCGGGGCAGGGATGAATCGTAAGACCCAATTAGGATAAACGAATCCCAATTTGACACGATTATGTCCGTCCAGCATGGCACTCGGCCGATTGTTTTATTATGCCACCCTCTAATCATCGAAGCCGAACGGGATAAATCATGCCAGACATAAGGCAGAGAGTCGAGGAGGACAGGGGGCTCCTCAAGAAGATCCAGATGGTCATCCCTGGGTATCGTGGCTACCGCATTCGCGAGGACCTGCGCGACTCAGACAAGATGCTGCGCATGGAGCTCGCAAAGAAGCTCGCGCTGCAGCGGAAGCAGCTGGAGGAATCTCGAGAGGAGATCGTCCAATCCATGCCCATGAGCAAGAGCCTCGTGGCCATAGGGGGCGTCATCAGCCAGTACAAGAAGGTAGAGGGCGTGATGGTGCACAGCGACTCTGGTTACTCCGGGTTCGCTGCGGACGTGCAGTTCAAGCAGGAAGAGATGAACCAGCTCTATGATTACGACATCAGCATCTTGGAGAACATCCAGTTCATCGATCAGGCGATCGGCGAGCTGCGCTCTGCCATCACCGGCGAGCAGGATGCGGAGATCAAGAGCTCGGTGAAGGCGGTAAAGATGCGCTTGACCGGTTTGGAGGAGAAGTTCGCCAAGCGGCAGGCGGTCATATCTGGCACAGGATTGTGAAACAATGAGCGTAATCGGATCAGAGACCTTCCAGTGGGAGGACAGCAACAAACGCGGCAACATCATGTACAGGCTGCCGCGCAACATCAGGCTCAACGATAACATCGTCGTCAGGGAGGACGAGATCGCCGTCTTCTACAGGGACGGCAAGACGATGGCCTACTTCGACCGGCCGGACAGGTACGCCCTGACCAGCCAGAACGCCCCGATCGTCGGCGCGTTGGTCAAGATGCTGTCGGGCGTGGAGCAGAAGGCGGATGTCATCTATCTGCAGAAACGCGCCTTCGATGGCAAGTTCGGCTCCAAGCAGCCCTACCAGTTCCGCGACAAGGAGTTCGGAATGGTCAACCTCAGGGTGTTCGGGGAGTTCCGTTACAAGGTGGCAGGGCCGGAGAACTTCGTGAACCAGTTCGTCGGTACCTTCAACTTCGCCACCTCCGCCGAGGTGGAGGAGCGCATCAAGGAACAGATGGTCATCCTGGTCTACAACTCCATAGGGGAGCTGAAGAACGAGGGCATGGGCGTGGCCGACCTGGCCGCCAGCCTGATGAACATCGAGCAGGTGGTGCTCTCTAAGTCGAACGACCACTTCGCCCAGTACGGCGTAGGGATCGACAAGGTCTCCGGACTTTACATCTCCCTGCCGGAAGAGGTGCAGAAGGCGGTCGACACGCGCGCCTCCATGCAGGTGGTCGGGGCCAATTACATGCAGTACCAGACCGGCCAGTCCATGAGGGATGCCGCCAACAACCCGTCCGGAGGGGCGGCTGGGGTGGGCGTCGGCGTGGGCGCAGGTATCGGCATGGGCTACACCATGATGGACTCGATGAAGCAGGCGAACTCCCAGCCGGCACCGGGCCAGGCACCAGCCGCCGGCCCTTCCGTTCTATGTCCCAAGTGCGGGGCGCAGAACGCCGCCGGGGCTAAGTTCTGCTCGAACTGCGGCGGAAAGATGACGGTTGACAAGGTCGCCTGCCCCAAGTGCGGGGCGCAGATCAACGCCGATTCGAAGTTCTGTCCGGAATGCGGCACCAGCATGGCAAAGAAGAAGTGCCCCAAGTGCGGGGCTGAGGTGGCAGCAGGAGCGAAGTTCTGCCCCGAGTGCGGCACCACCGTCAACTGAGGCCTGGGCATGGCGTCGTTCAATTGCCCTAAATGCGGTGCAGCGGTAGAGTTCGAGGTAAAGGACAAGTTCGTCCGGTGCAGGTATTGCTCCTCGGACATCTACATCGACAGGACAGGGGCAGGGTTCTACTACATCCTGCCGTTCGCCATGGACGAGAACACAGCCATCGGCACGTTCCGCCGGTGGGCCGGTGGCTCGACCAAGGCCAAGGACCTGGACAAGTTCGCCCAGATCACCGGCACGAAGCGCCAGTACTTCCCCGTCTATCTCTTCAAGCGGGACGTGAACGGGGTGGACCAGGTGTTCGTGGAACCGGCGGCGTCGACCACGTTGCCGGGTCTGCACTCGCTGAAGGTGCCTGGCGGCGACATGCGCATATTCGACCAGACCTTCTCCGTCGGCAGCGCGGAGATGGTGAAGCCTGACATCGAGATGCTGCCCTATCTGAATCAGATGCCTGGAACCGCCAAGGAGCAGGCTCTGGTCTATTTCCCCATATACCTGATGGAATATTCGTTCGGAGGGAAGAGCTGGAGCGCGGTCATCTCGGCCACCTCGGGCGAGGTCTTCACCGCCGAATACCCGACCCGTTCGTCCACCATCTACCAGACGGTGGCGGTGGGAGGGTTCCTGGCCTTCCTGGCGGAGGGTCTGATCGCGACACAGAGCCTGGCCATCGGCCTGGCGCTGATGGGCCTGACCGTGGTGGGATTGTTCGCAGGCTCGTACATGGTCGCCAAGAGGATGTGATCTCATGGGCATACAAATCGGTCTGAACTGTCCCGCCTGCGGCGGCTCGCTCGATATGGCGGAGGGAGAGAACGTGGTGAACTGCAAGTACTGCTCCTCCACGCTCTACATCGAGGGGGATGCCGGGGTCACGACCATCGCCTTCAAGAACAAGATCCAGAGGACCGTGGCCGAGCAGGCCAAGGACTCCTGGTTCCGCAAGGGGTTCAAGGCGAGGGACCTGCCCCGTTCCGCCAAGCTGCTGGAAGTGTATCCTATCTATCTGCCGTTCTGGTACTCCAACATCCGGGTCATGGGTTGGATCTGCGGGTATGAGGAGCGCACCTACAGCGATGGCAAGGGCCACACCCGCACCGAGCGCATACCGAAGGAGGAGATGGTGCTGCAGGAGTACCGCCGCTCCGAGATCGCCTGCGACCCCGGTGACCTGGGCATCAAGTTCCTCCGCAACATGGACGGCGAGTCCAGCTTCGAGGACTTCGAGATGATCCCGACCTACGAGGCGACGACCAGCAAGGACGATTCGTTGGACCGCATGAAGGCGCAGGCGCTCTCCGACGCCAGGAGGGCGGCTAACGTGCCTCATGTCACGTTCGAGAAGGTGCATGTCATGCCGCGCAGCCTGAGCATGGTCTATTACCCGGTATGGGTGGTCCGATACAGCTACCGCGACAGGATGTACATCTACACCATCGATGGGGTCTCTGGCCAGGTAATATCCGGCCGGGCTCCTGGAGACCCGTTGTTCCAAGGTCTGGCCATCACAATCGGCACATCTGTGGGCGGGCTCATCGCCGCCGGCGGGCTGATCATCGCCAGTACCGGAACTGAAAATTCAGCTGCTTTCGGGATAGGTGGCGTCATCGTCGGGGCCATCATCACCTTCGGCGCTTACCTGTTCTTCCGCCACGGCTCTGAGATCATCGAGGGCGACTTCTCCG
Organism: Methanomassiliicoccales archaeon PtaU1.Bin124; assembly: GCA_002067865.1. Classification (GTDB taxonomy): domain Archaea; phylum Thermoplasmatota; class Thermoplasmata; order Methanomassiliicoccales; family UBA472; genus MVRC01. The sequence goes on from MVRC01000013.1 coordinate 200,765, forward strand.
ACAAGAAGTATGGGCTGGGAGGTCTCGGGAACATCGGCAAGGAGATCGGCAACATGGTGGGAGGCGGGTTCTGATGAAGGTCATCCAGGTCACTTGCCCCAACTGCCATCAGCCGGTCATCAACAAGTTCGTGGACCGGGTCTTCTGGTGCGACAAGTGCAACACCATGCACACCAGGAACGGCGGGACCAAGGTGCTGGACATCGAGATCGGGAACTACAACCCGAGCATCCCCGGTCAGGTCACGTACATGCCGTTCTGGCGAGTGTGGGCGAACTTCGCCATCCATCAGAGCAACTCGTCGGGCGGGACGTTCCACAAGCTGGGCAAGTTCCTCAGGGGAGATTCGAACCAGGGGTCACTGTTCATCTTCGTCCCGGCCATGGAGCTCAACATCGGCACGTTCAAGAACATGGCGATCAACATGACGCTCGAGGCGCCACGATACGCCACGCGCATGGACTTCGCCAACCTGCCCCGCTCCCCGGTCAAGATGACCAAGGAGGAATCGTTCCAGGCGGCCGATTTCGTGTTCGTCACCATGGAGGCGGACAAGCCCGGCATCCTGCAGCAGCTGGACTATACCCTGGACGTACAGGACGCCAGGTTGGTGTACCTGCCGTTCATCGTCGGACAGGATGGCATAATGCACCCCGCTTGGTGATTTATACCGGTCTGGAGATTAGGGTTCCGTATGGAGGGCACCGCCGCGACCATCACCCGAAAGGTAGCGGTCCTGCTCTTACTGGCGGCCCTGATCTCCCCCATCTATTTTTCGATCGATGGGAGCGGGGCGGCCGCGGTCACTAACACTTCATATGTGGAGACGTTCGACGGTGTGGCGACCGGAACCACCGACGATTTCGGTGATGTGCACCTCTCCTCCTCCGCCAACGCCGACCTGGTCGTGCTTGATGGGCGCCTTTGGATCATGTACCGGGGGAACGAGAGCAGGGAGATCATGCGCTTCTCACCGCACTGGGGCGGTGGGGGATGGAACCTTTCCTTCGAGGCATACACCCCTAGGGAAGGAAGCTCGTACTATGGCGTGGGTCACAAGCCAGGCAAGTATGGCCTCTCTGCCCTGCTGGCCGATGCAGACGGAAGGATCGTCGCTGGTGTCCAGCTGAGGGCCGGGGACAACGGTCCCGACGGTGAAGGCGTCTACATCCTGAACGGGGAAAAATGGGTCAGGCTGGTTTCGGACATCTTGCCGGCATATCCTCACTCCGGCAACACCAACGGATATGATCCGGACCTGTATCGGGTCGGAATGTCGTTGATAGAGGACAACATATTGCTGATCACCGTCTTCCATACCAAGGCCGGATCGGTCCTTTCCTCACTAGTGATGTTGAATTCCCACCCCGTTCCGGAGCTGATATTCCACGACGATGTGGGCATCATGCCTCTGGTCACATCCGCTGGCAACTACGGTGAGAACGGCGGCTGGTTCGTCGACGACCTGGCCATCCGCCCCTCCGGTATGGCCTGGCCCGAGGTTTCGCCTGCTTACGAATATGTGAATATCAACGACCCGTTGTGGCTCAGCGTCAAGGACGAGCAGGGAAGAGCATGGCCAGTGAACGAGCTTAACGTCAGGATCGGCGGCGTACCTGCTCTCTTTTCTTCCGATGACAAGAGATGGAAGGTCTCGATCGATAGGGAGGTCGATTGGGCCAGATCGACGAGCTATGCCGTCATCGCCTCGGGGATCGCGGTCATCGGCAACATCGATGTCACCACCACGACCGATGTCGAAGGGATCAGCATATCGAGATGGTGGAACGGATGGAGCTGGGCGACGGTCTTTGGACTGGACGATTGCAGCGGACCGGAATCGGCCCAGTACTTCTTTCAAGGGTTCGACCATCCATATACCGCATATGTCTTCTCCTTGAGCGGCTCGTCCGACACGGTCTTGGCGGACCATGGCGAGATCGCCCTGCACTATCCTCATGATTATTACACCTGGATGAAGAAGACCTGGTCCGAATCGGTCAGTTCCGCACGGAACGCCATGGCCTCATTCCGCGAAAAATATGCATGCGCCAGCATCTGGGACGATCCGGGGCATGGGGGCAGAGGTGGGACGTTCATCTCATTGGCGAATCCGGGCAATTCGGCCACATACGCCATGATGTACGCGCAGTACCTGAACGGCGTTCGTATCGAAGGCAGGGGCTCGACCCTGGTGAACGGGGTCCCGGGAAACGCCTCCCTCCTCGGCTCCTATTATGTGCAGGGGGGCAGCTGGCATACCACCCCGGGCGCATGCTGGGACCCGTTCGAGCCGGAGCAGCTGATGGACGCATCGAGACAATGGTCGCTGGACTATCCCAACATCGACGCCGCGCAGATGAGATCGTTCCTGGGCGATTTCGCCGACAATGGCGGGCTGCTGAGGGTATATGGCCATCCTGATTATTCCCTGACCTCCCCGACCTACAACGAGGTCTCCAAGATGCTGCGGTGGATATGTAACTCCAAGACCGATGGAACGCCCGAGAACTGGAAGGCGACCGACGGCGAGGCGGCCAGTTACATCTATTCCCGTCATACCACCTCGCTGATCAGGGACCTGTCCATCAATTCCGGTACCGTGGTCATGGATGTGGCGAGGAAGGACCCGAAGGCGGCGGGCTACTGGAACACGCCAGTGACGGTCGATATCGACCTCAGCCTGTACAACATCAGGGATGTGAAGGTGATCGATGGAGGAAGGACGTTCTCCATGCTGGACGGGACGCTGAAGAACTTGGACGGCGCCAGGGAGATGGCGGTCGGATACGATATCCGGGACAACCACCTCTACATATCGCACTTCTTCAACTCCTCCGCCAAGATCGTGCTCGAGCTCTCCACCCCGATCATCATCAATGAGCCCTTCCACGTGGGGCTGGTCGGTCAGCTCTACAACTGGACCGCCATCGCGTCCAAGCCGAACAAGGGGCCTTCGACCTGGCATCTCGATCAGGGGGCGGACGCGTTCCTTCGCATCGACCGTTCTAACGACACCAGCTGCACCATCAGCGGCATCCCCTCTCAGCCTGGCGAGTATCATATCGTCCTGAGGGTCGGTGACAATGATAGCACGTACACGCTGGAATGGACGCTGCGCATCGGCACGGAACCGGACGATGTCCTTCCCTCGACCGTGCTCCTGAACGCCCCGACCCGATTCTGGATGAAAGCACCCTACATCATCGCACTGGAAGCGAACGATACCTGGAGCGGAGTGGCACGCACGATGTTCGCCATCGATGACCATCCTTTCGATGTGTACACGTCGGAGTTCACCATCGCGGAGGATGGATTCCACACACTGACCTACTATTCCATCGACTGGTGGGGGAACGTGGAGAACAGCACCACGGTCCGCTTCGGCATCGATACCGTGGCCCCGTCCGTTTCCTTCGATCAGGTGAACGGTGTGCTTCTGCCGAGAGATGTGGCGTATATCGGTTTCCGGGCGGTGGACGTCACATCGCAGGTGAGGTCCGTCGTGGTAAGGGTCGATTCGTCCAATGGGGCGCTATACAGCGAGGATGGGGTCATCGATCTTACAGGATATCGCGGTGCGCACAACATCACGGTCGTAACGGAGGACGGGGCGGGGAACATCAACACCTCCTACCTGGAGGTGCGCATCTCTTCCATCGCATCGTACAGCAGGATGGACATGGTGCCCTTCTTCATCGGGTCCCTGCTGATGGTCGGGATCATCGCGCTGGCAGTTCGTCGGATGATAAGCCGATGATAAGTTTTTTTAACGTACATCATGTTATGATGCGACCATGGCAAATCCGCTGTCCAACCGACGCATTCTGATCATGGTGGTGGTCATCGCCGTCGTTGTGATAATGTTGCTTTGGGTCGTGCTCGCGTATAACGGAGTGGTCGGTAAGGACCAGGACGTCAAATCGTCGGCAGCCCAGATCAAGAACAGATATACCACGAAGACGCAGATCCTGAGCGAGCTCCTGCCGGTCGTGCAGAGCTATGCCATCTATGAATCATCGCTCTTCTCCAATCTGACCTCCCTGCAGACCCAATGGCAGCAGGCCTTGAACACCGGTGCGAGCGATACCAAGCTCATCAACATCAGCTCCCAGATCGATACCAACTTCGTGCTGGTGCTGTCCACCTGGACCAACTATCCCGAGCTGAAGAACAACCAGATCGTCAGCCAATACATGGGTGAGATCGTGGACCTGAACGAACAGCTGTCATATTCGCGCGGCAACTACAATGAAAAGGTCAACGACTACAACACGGCCATCAAGTCGTTCCCCATGATGATGTTCTCCGGAGCGTTCGGCTTCCAGGACCATCCCTACTGGGGCACTGAAGATCGGCCAGTGACGACGCTCTGAGGGTGCGGATGGAACGGCGCACGCTGATCAAGGCAGTGGCAGCGGTCGTCATCTTGACGATCATAGCAGCCGTGGCGCTGTTCGTCATCTATTCCCCCAAGGACACCAGCTACGAGGGCATCCCTTCCCTCACCCCATATGTCACCGACGACAACTATGTGCTGATGGCCCCGGAGGGCGACCTCTTCCCTTACCTTGATGACATGTGCTATGAGCTGGAGAAGAACAACTCCTGCGAGGTGGCGCTGCTCATCGTCAATGAGACGGGCAAGTACGATCTCAACACCTACGCGATCAAGGTGTTCGAGAAGAACAAGCTAGGCCAGTCCGGTAAGGACAACGGTGTCCTGATATGCTTCCTGGTCAACGATAACTCCACCAGATGGAGGGTCGTGACCGGGGTCGGGGTGGAAGGCATACTGAACGGGGCCAGGCTGAAGGCACTTGAGCAGGAGAACCTCCTGCCCGAGCTGGACGAGGGAAACGTCTCCTGGGGCATATACTTCTACACCGAGGCGATAACGAACGAGCTCCGGTCCAAATACATCTCTCCAGGCCATGATCCGCTTTCCGACTACCCCATCTGGTTCATCCCGCTGAACACCTGGCAGCTGATGCTGGTGGTCGGTATCCTGATCGTGCTGACGGTCGTGACCAAGGGACGCATCCTATTCTTCATCCCCTATCTTTTCGGAGGGGGCGGAGGCAGGGGAGGCTGGGGCGGCGGCGGAACTGGCGGCGGCGGCTCGCGCGGCGGACGCTAGTCCAGCACCAATAACATGATAAGCCTGGACGCTGAATGACCTGCCAAGGGATAACCAATGGGAAGGTTCAGGACAGGTAGAGATCTGGCGAAGATGAGCTGGAGCGTCATCAGGAAGGAGAAGTCCTTGCTGGTGTTCCCCATCATCTCCGCGTTCGTGACGTTGATGATCGCCGCATCGTTCTTCTTGCCGCTGTGGTTCTTGACCGGCGGGGACGCGTTCACTCAATGGTATGCATGGGTGATGATCTTCGTCTGGTACATACTGGCATTCACCGTATCGATATTCTGCAATGTGGCGTTGATGGCCAATGCCACCAAGGTCATGGAAGGGGAGAACCCGACCGTCGGATATGGATTGGGCTTTGCAGCTAGCCGTTTCAAGTACATCCTGGAGTGGGCCATCTTCTCCGCCATCGTGGGCGTCATCCTTCAGGCCATCCGCAAGCAGGGAGGACTCCTTGGCAACATCGCCGCAGCCGTGATCGGGGCCGCTTGGGCCGTCGCCACTTACTTTGTCGTCCCGATCATGGCGTTCGAAAAGCTCGGGCCCCTGGGCGCCGTCAAGCGCAGCCTTCTCTTCCTCCGCAGCAACTGGGGGGAGGGTCTGATCGCCAATCTCAGCATCGGCCTGGTGTTCTTCCTCCTGGCGCTGGCAGGCTTCATCCCGATCATCATCGGGGTCCTGCTCTTCGGCAGCATGGGCGTGGGCGCAGTGATTGCGGGATTTGCCATCGCTATCATCTACTGGGTCATCCTGGCGGTCATCGCCTCGGCGATGAAGCAGGTGGTCGTGGCGGCCATGTACCGCTATGCCACCACCGGCAAGTCCTACATGGGGCTGGAGCAGAAGTTCCCGTTGCACCAGTCGCAGCAGCAGACCGGGCCGAAGACCTGGTGATGCCAGTGGACGAGGACCTGGGTGAGAGGTTCTGGAACGGCACCAAGGACCGTCGCGACAAGGACGACGGCAGCCTTGATTGGGACTCTAGGCCGGAGACATACAAGGAATATCCCGGCATGGAGCGCCTCCAGCTTCCCCCGCCCGGCCCGATGGCCATGCCCTTGGGGGAGGCCATGGCCCGCCGTCAGAGCGTGAGGACCTACTCCTCAGAAATGCTCACCAAGCAGGAGATATCCGACCTGGTGTACTGCGTCTCCGGCATCAACCGCAGGGAGAGGGGGAGGGAACTGCGCAACGTGCCCTCGGCCGGGGCGCTCTATCCCATCGAGACATACATTTGCGTGAACCGCGCGGAGGCCATGGCCCCCAGCATCTACCACTACCATGTCCGCTCGCATTCCCTGGATCTTGTCACACCAGGACCGGCCGGGGCCAAGCTCGCCTCAGCCGCGCTGGACCAGAGGATGCTGGAAGAATGCTCGGTCGCGTTCATCTGGACCGCGGTGTTCGGCAGGCAGACCTGGAAGTACGGGCAGAGGGCGTATAGGTACGCCTCCCTGGACGCAGGCCACATGGGGCAGAACCTAGCGCTGGCCTGCGCGGCCCTAGGCCTGGGATGCTGTCACGTGGCGGCCTTCTACGATGACGAGGTGAACGCGCTCCTCTCCGTCGACGGGGTGGAGGAATCGGCCATCTACCTCAGCGCAGTGGGAAGGATGAGGTGATCCAATGGTGGAATGCAGGTCGTGCGGCCGGGACATAGCGGGAGACATGATGTTCTGCCCCTATTGCGGCACGAAAAGGGCGGTGGATGCGCAGGGGAAACCAGTCGATGAACCGGCGGAGAAGGTGTTGGGCATCATTCCGTTCGTTTCAGGCGAGGAACGTCTGGAAGGTGATTGGACCATCATGGTCACTGACAAGCGGCTCATCTTCGCCTTTTGGGCCCAAGGTCATGGCCCCAGGCTGAAGACGCCAGGGCTTTTGGTGTTCGCCCGGCCAGATCCGGAATCGGGGGGCGGGGCCTCTTACGCCATCCGCTATCAGGAAATGGGACCTGATGAGGTTCAAAAGGAGGACCCGAAGAACTTCTACATATTCCTCATGGACGTGCAGCAACTACGGTTGGGACATAAGGACGAGGAGCGGTACGATGTGACCCTGACCGTGAACGGGGAGGCGATGAAGTTCAGCATGCCCATGCAGCATGATTACCGCAACCTGCTCATGGGCCAGCTCAAGGACCGGACCGTATGGTGACGCTCAATCCTTCTTCGAAGCCTTCCTCACCTGGGCGGTCTTGATCATTTCCTTGATCTCCTCCACCGACGGCACATTGCCCTGGGCCACGATCTCCCCGTCGATGATCAATGCCGGGTTGGTCATGACCCCGCGCTGTTTCAGCTCGAAGACGTCGGTCTTCCGCTCGATCTCGATGGGCACATCTGGTAGCTCTTGCTTTGCGGTATGGACCGCGATCTCCATCCTCTTGCATTTGGCGCAGAGGATGGCGAAGACCTCGACCTTGACCGGCTCTGTTTCCTCGGCCATGAACGATAAGAGCGGTGCAGGTAATATTTAAAAAAAAGGAAAATGGAAGTCGTTTTATCACTGAACGCCAAGGGCGTCAGCGATCGCCTGGGCATCGAGGGCGTTGGAGAACCCGCCGACGGCCGAGGAGATGACGAACGAGACGGCGAACAGCACACCGGCCATGATGATGGCCACCGGGATGTTCCCCTTCTTGATCTCGGCCATCTCGTCGATGTCAGTGGTGATGCGGTCCAGGACGCGGATGGCGATATAGATGGCCACGATGGCCGCGACCAGTGCGATCAATAGGTTGACGATGCCGACCACCAGGGCGATGAGCGCGACGCCCAGGGTGTTGTTACCATTGAAGGAGGCGGTAATGGACATGACGCCCGACTGCACCACGTTCGCGATGGCGATGATGACGGCCGCCATGAGGATGCCAACTGCCACGTTGCCCTTCTTGACCTCTTCCCATTCGTCGATGTCCTTGGTGATCTTGTCGAACATCTTCAGTCCGATGTACACAGAGCCCATCGCCAGCACCAGGCCGACGATGAACTGCACGATCGCAGCCAAAACACCGATAAGTGCGGAATCCGTTGCCATTTTTTACACCTTTTTGAGCTAAAGCCACCCCATTCCAGATGTTGGACCGGGGGAGCTTTTCGGCCAGATTGCGTCCAGATATTAATGGCTTGGTCATTGACCAGAAAATAAGGGTGCTGGATGAAATGCCAGTAAAAAAGGAACATAGGGCCGCCGGGAGCGGCCGAAAGGGTTTCGCTCAGTCGTCGGTCCACTTCGATACGTACACGCCTATGACCACGAACACCACTGCCACCACGGCCAGGATGCCCAGGTTGAACAGGGCGGCGGCATCGTTGCCGTAGATCATCGTGTCGCGCAGCCCGTTGTTCATGTATGTCAGCGGCATGATCGACGCCACCATCTGCAGCCATTCCGGCGACGCCGAGAGGTCGAAGAACGATCCGCCCAGGAACATCATCGGGAACGTGACGGCTGATGCGGCGGCGTTGGCCGTCTCCTCGTCCTTGGCGAAGCGGGACAATATCATCCCCAGGCCAGTGAACATCAGTCCTCCGACGATGATGAGCACTATCGACATCCAGGTGAGCGTGATATGCACGTTGAAGAACAGCATCCCCACGATGAGGATGGCCGCCACCGACATGAACACCACGACCGTCTGCCACAGTGCCCTGGAGATGAGCCATTCGAACCTGGTGAAGGGCGTGGTGGATAGCTTGCGGAAGATGCCCGTGGCGAAGTAGCGGCTCTGCACGCCCTGCATGTAGAACACACAGTTGGTCATAGCAGTTAGACCGATGACCCCGGGCAGGAAGAAGTCCAGGAAGGTGAGGTTGTTGGTCACGATGGAACCGGAATGGATGGCGATGTGCTCCTTGCCGCCGGAGAGGTTCAGGTTGTAATGGTTAACGACCTGACCGACCACACTGGCCATGATGTTCGCTGCCGATTGAGTGCGGTCCTGCCTCAGTTCGATGGTGGCCGTGGAGTTCAACGCGATGTTCTGCGTGAAGTTCCCCGGAATGATCATGAAGTTGGTCACGGAGTTGTCCTTGATGTATGTGTCTGGGTCGGCCGATGGGTCGACCATGACTATCTTGACGACCCCGGTCTGGTTCAGCGAGTCCATGAAGCTCTGGGAGAGTGGCCCGTGGTCCAGGTTCTGCACGTTCAGCGTGTATGAACCGGTGCCGGTGCTGCTGAATATGGCCCCGAATATCACGATCAGGAAGATGGGGAATGCCAGGGTCCAGAACATAGCCCCCTTGTTGCGGACGAACATCTTGGCCGTGGCCATGAGGTCGGTGCCGATCCTGCTCTTCATGCCTTCGCCCCCGTGTCGTCCTCTATCCTCTTGCCCGTCAGCTTGAGGAACACGTCCTCCAGGCTGGAGCGCTTCACCGTGATCTCATCGTAATAGGCGTCCGGGTCCTGCAGCACCTCGACCACCTTGTGCAAGGAGGATTTGTCATCCATGTGGACCTCCACGTCCCCATCCTTGCGCTTCACGGAAAGGCCGGTGGCGGTGAGCAGCTGCATCGCCTTGTCATTCGCACTACGGATTATGCACAACGTGCCATACCCGTGCTCCTTGATGATCGCCCTGGGAGTGTCGTAAGCGATGAACCTGCCGCCGTTCATGATGGCCAGGCGGTCGGATAGCACCTCCGCTTCCTCCATGTAATGGGTGGTGAGGATGACCGTCTTGCCCTTCCGCTTCAGGTCCTTCACGACCTCCCACACCTCCCTCCTCGCCTTCGGGTCGAGGCCGGTCGTTGGCTCATCCAGGAAGATGATGTCAGGGTCGTTGACCATGGCGATGGCCACACCGACCCGTTGCTTCAGGCCTCCTGACAGGTTCTTGAAATATTCGTCCTTCTTGTCGTTCAGGTTGACCGCGTCCAGCAGCTCCTGCGTAGGAATGGAGCGGTCGAACATCACGCCGAAATAATCGATGTTCTCCTTGACCGTCAGCAGGTCATATGTGTTGAAGTCCTGCGGCAATATGCCGACCCTCTTCCTGATATCGTTCTGCTGGTGCGCGATATCGAAGCCCAATACCTTGACCTCCCCGGATGAGGGCTTCCGCAGGCATTCCATGATCTCCACTGTTGTGGTCTTGCCTGCGCCGTTGGGGCCCAGGATGGAGAACACCTCTCCCTTGCGCACTTCGAAGCTGATCCCGTCCACTGCACGGAAATCGCCATAGTTCTTGATGAGGTTCTTCACCTCGATGACTGTCTCGGACATAGTCCCCCTAGGGCGCGCATTGGTCGGTCGCTATAAATTATTCTGCCCGTACATTGGCGGTAGCGACGGTCCGGGCTTTTTATCGCTGAATGGTGTTCCAGTTGCTGATGAACGAGAGGGAGGCCTGGGAACAGCAATACCACCGGAAGGGTGGCATGTGGCGGGGCAGTTCGCCGCTCCATTTCGAGGTTTCCAGGGCGGCATCTATCGGCGCCGAGTATGTATTGGCCGACGCCACCGGTCTTCCTTTCAGAGAAAAGTGCTTCGACGTGGTGAACTGCTCACATGTTCTGGAACATCTTGACGAAGAGGGCAGGAAGATCGCCTCGAGAGAAGTGCTGAGGGTACTTCGATGCGGAGGGAGGCTTGAGCTTCAGGCCTTCTCCGTTCGAGATATGAGATGCGGGGTGGGCGAGGAGGTAGAAATGTGTACGTTCCGGAGGGGTGATGGCATCCAGTACCATTACTTCCAGGACGATGAGGTGAAGGCGCTCTTCGCTTTGATGGAAATGGTCCGCCTGGAGCATCGTACCTTAATGAAACGATATCACGGGCAGGGCATGGTCAGGGACGTGGTCCAGGCCGAGTTCGTAAAGCGCTGACCTACTTGCGGACCTTCTTCAGCTCTGTGCCGCCCATCTTCTTGAGCTTGCCAGCATCGAACGCCCAACGGAACTTCTCCAGCTCGGACTGGGCGATCGCCACCTTCTCCCCTTCCTTGTACTTGGTCTTGGTGGTCCAGTCGGTGAAGCCGGACATGACGCGGTAGACGCCCGCCTCCTCCACCGTCTCCTTGACCTCCGGCCTCCGTCCTTTGTATTGGGAGTATGTCCCTTTGAACACCTCCAGCCGGCCGTTCTTCATCTCCGCCACCATGTTGCATACAGAGTCCAGCAGGTAACGGTCATGGGTGACTATGATCAGGCTGCCAGGATAGTCCCGCAGGGCGTTCTCGACGGCCTGTCGGGCCTGGATGTCGAGATAGTTCGTCGGCTCGTCCAGCAGCAGCAGGTTGCGCTTCTCTGCCAGCAATATCGATAATGCCACCCTGGCCCTCTCCCCTCCGGAAAGCGTCTTGATGGGCCGGTCCACCTCGTGGCCGCGCAGATAGAACCTGGCCAGCATGTTCCGGGCCTTGGCCCTGGCGTCCCTCCCGAGGGTCTCCAGCATCATCTCCTCCGGCGTCAGCTCTGGGTCGAGGAGGTCATGGCCTTGGCCGAAATAACCGATGACGGCGCCTGGGGCGATCCAGAGGTCTCCGCTCCACTGCACCTCGTTCAGCAACATCTTGATGAAGGTGGTCTTGCCGGAGCCGTTCGGTCCGAAGACGCCCAGCTTGTCCCCCACCTCCAGTTCCAGGTCCAGGCCCTTAAGTATCTGCTTCCCGCCACGAGATACTGCCATGTCGGAGGCGACGATGACGTTCTTGCCGGAACGCTCCTTCACCTCCACGTTGAACTTGAGCTCGGGACGCTCGTCCGGCTCCTCCACCTCCTCCAGGCGTTCGACCATCTTCATGCGCGTCTTGTGCGTCGATTTGAACCATTCCTTCTGGTGCTGCTCCTCGGCGATGGTCTCCAGACGCGCCTTCTCGATCTGATACTTCTCCGCGGCGATCTTCTGCCGCTCCACCTCCAGCACCTTCTTTTTAGCGTAATCGGTATAGTTGCCGCTGAACTGCCGCACCCTGCCGTCCTCTATCTCCATGACCTGCGTGACGGTCCGGTCCAGGAAATATCTGTCATGGGAGACCAGCACGATCGCCCCGGGGAACTTCAGCAGGTAGTTCTCCAGCCACTCGATGGTGTCCATGTCCAGATGGCTGGTAGGTTCGTCCAGGACCAAGAGGTCGGCGTCCTCCGCCTGCATGAGGACCCTGGCGATCATCACCTTCGTCTTCTCCCCGCCGCTCAGCTCCGCCACCTTGCGTTGCATCCCGGCATCGCTAAAACCCACCTTGGCCAGGACGTCCTTCACCTTGTTCTCGTCGTCGAAGGCGTCGGCGTTCAGGAACTCCTCCTGCAGCGTGGCATATTCATTGGCGACCTCGTTCACATCCGCATCGCCCGGTTCGACCATCAGCTGCTCCAGCTCCCTCATCCGCCTGGAGATGCGATTCGCGGCCTGACCGCAGCGGCTGACCGCCTGGGCCACCGTCTCCTCCGGCTCGTACAAAGGGAACTGGGAGAGGTAGCAAACCCTCTCGGTGCGCCTGGTCACCTCCCCGATGTCCGGTTTCAGCTCGCCCAGCAAGAGTCGTATCAATGTGGACTTGCCCACCCCGTTCGGACCGACTATGGCTATGCGGTCCCGCTCGTTGATCTGCAGGGAGACCTCCTTCAGCACTTCCTTCGGCCCGAACGCCTTTGACACAGCCCATGCCCGCAGGATCATGAACGACCGAACGCAGGCCTGGTTTATAATCCTGCCCCGCAGGTTTAATGTGCCGAGGCGCCCCTCCCTGGGAGGAGGAAGAAGATGGGCGAGGGAGATAAGGAAAGAAAGGTAAGGGAAGCGCTGGAGAACGTCGAGGCCTATTACGGCCAGGTCCCGTTCATAACCAAGTACATCTCGGACCACCAGGACCTCTATCTCGGCTATGCGGAATACTCCCGCAACCTGATGTTCGAACCGAAGGCCCTGGACCAGAGGACGATGGAGCTCTGCGCCATCGCCGCCGGTTCGTCCCTGTCGGCGGATTTCTGCCTGGACGTTCATCTTCGCCAGGCGGCCAAGCTCGGCGCCAGCGACGACGAGATGTTCGAGGCGATCATGGTCGGGGCGTACATGGCCATGACCAAGTGCCAGGCCAGCGCCCTTCGCCGCTTGAAGGATTACCAGGACAAGCGCTGATCAGAAGTGCATCTGCACCGTCTTGGCCCTGGTGGAGACCCGCTGGATAAGGTCCGGCGTCTCCACGCGGGGGTTTCTGACCAGCTTCGGCACCTCGTAGGCCTCGAGGTCGTCCGCCTCGAACGGTGTGAAGACCCTTTTCAGAACATGGTCCTCCAGGTCCCCTCCATCCAGCCACTTATCCTCGTCCGATTCATGCAATATCACGGGCATGCGGTCGTGCAGCGGCCTCACGATGTCGTTGGGATTGGTGGTGATGATCGTGAATGATGAGATCAGCTCGCCCTCAGGAGAGCGCCAGCGGTCGTACAGGCCGGCGAAGGCGAACAGCTTGTTGTCCTTGCGATGGACATAGTACGGCACCTTGCCCTCATCGGTGTCCATCCATTCGTAGAAGCCCGTGGCAGGCACCAGGCATCTGTGTTTTGCCAGAAGCTTGCGGAACATGGGCTTTTCCCGGACGGTCTCGCACCGGGCGTTGATGAGCTTCAGTCCGGCCTTCTCCTCCTTGGCCCAGGAGGGCACGAGGCCGAAGCGCATGACCTCCAGGTGATTGGGGCTGTTGCGCAGAACGATCGGCACCGGCTGGGTCGGGGCGATGTTGTAACGGGGCGTGACCGGTACCTCGTCCTCTGGGACCTTGAACCGGTTATGAAAACCGTCTGTGAAAGCGATCACGAACCTGCCGCACATCCATCCCATCAAAAGGTGGACTGGAACATAATCATTTCTGACATTCTATCAGATTTGTTAATCCCTGGCACAGGCAAACGCCGTTAAACCGAGGCAATGTTACATATTACCGTGTCCTGCTTCCTCAACCCGATACGATGGCGCTGAGGAAGAAACAGACCGGGCTCAGGTCCTCCATAAAGAACGTCAACGACATGCAGGTGGCCCTGATGCCAGACCAGGTGGGGCAGGGGTGGGACTTCATCATCCCTGAGAACGTCCAGCTGACGGAGGACCGCCCGTACAAGTACCGTGAGGTTAAGGCCTATGCGCTCCTGGCGCCGGAGACGAAGAAGCAGGCACAACTTCTCATCGTTCTTTTCGATTATGGCGATGACGAAACGGCCCAGCAGGCGTTCAAGGACATCGGGAAAGGCCTGGAGAGCGAGATGCCGAAAAGGCCGGGCGTGGGCGATGACAGCATCCTGTGGGAACTGGACATGAAGCCCATGGTGAGGATGAAGATCGCCGCCATGAGGAAGGGGTCCTGGCTGGTCATCATGACGGCCTGGCTGTTCCAGGACTACGAGGTCGAGGACCAGTGGGTCAAGACGCTGCTGGAAAGACAATTGGCCCGCATAGTGTTCTAGGTCCACCGGCCCAGATCATTGAACATATCTTGTCCATAACCAGGCGATCACTATGATATGGACCACGGCCAGTATGGGCACGATGAGGAACTTGGTCTTCCTCGTCTTGTGATGGAAGAATTTCATACCCAGATATGAGCCGGGGGCCGCGACCAGGGCCCACAGCAGCAGAGTGGCCTCGGGCGTCCTCTCCCTCCCCTTCCTCGCCCTGCGCTTGTCCGAACCGTAGATAATGAATGCCAGAACGTTCAAGAGCAGATAGGCGAGCAGCAGGACATATGTCAATTGCACGCCCCTCCATCGCCCTTCTGGATTAAACCGGTTTTGCCGTGATTTTCCTGCTCTCTGTTCAGGTGGAGGCAATAGTTCTCTAATACCAGTTGGTCGATTCTATTTTCTACCGCGCCCTTGTATGCCATGGACGTGGTCGAGCAACAAATTATAACCGTTGCTACTATTCAAGATAGTAAATACTGGTGATACCTAATGAACAGGAAGATAGCGGTCGGTCTGGTTACCGCAATGTTACTGGCCTCAGGCATTCTCCTGGTGCTACCAAGTTCTTCGGACGCTTATACCTCCTCGTCTCCGATCCGCCTCAATGGGGAAGGGGAACTGCTCTATGCCATCCTCGAGAACCAATGGACCGGATCGGGCACACCGACAAATCCCGTCATCATCACCCAGCTGGTCATCAATGCACCGGCAGGAGGGTCGGGCATCTTCCTCGGAAACATATCGTCCCATGTCGTGATCAGGGATTGCTACGTCTATGCTTCCAAGGACACCGGGACCATATTCGGCCCGGGGTCCGGCATCGAGGTCTACAATTCATCGAACGTCACCATAGAGAGATGCCAGATACTCTACAACCACATAGGGGTCATGCTCGTCAGCTCGAACCAGGTGAACGTCAAGAACAATTTCATCATCACCAGCAGCACGTACGCCGATGGGGATGCCAGCATCTATTCCGTCATGTCCGACCGCTGCAACATCACGAACAACCAAATGTCGAGCGAGGTAGCCAACACCCTGGTCCTTTCCGGATCGGACAACAACCTCATCTCCGGGAACACCGTCTTCGACTCGTCGGGATATGGCATCTATCTGTACGATACCTCGTCGAACAACAGGATATTCAACAATACCATCCTGAACTGTTATTATGGCATCAGCCTGATCGGCGGAACGGAGAACAACACCATCATCGCCAACGGCATCCAGAACAGCACATCGTACGGTATCATCTCCATCAACACGAAGAACAATGATTTCTACGCCAACATCCTGGCCAAGAACAACGGTGCCAACAACACCTACAGCGTAGGTCACATCCAGGCGTATGACCTGGGCACGAACAGGTGGGACGTGGGCGGGTACGGCAATTGCTGGAGGGACCTTCAGACCGATCCCAATGACGATGGCATGGTGGACGGTACCTATCCCATCTCAGGCGGCACGATGATCGATCAGCATCCAGTGAAGATGAACGTGACCGTCTCCTGGCCGACCGAGAAGACCACTTACACCAAGCTGTCCTATGTCAATGTGAGCGGCACCGCCATCGATGGCATCGGCATCATCAAGGTGGTCTGGTACAATGAGGACCTGGACCTCTACGGCAACTGCTCCGGTACATCCAGCTGGATAGGCAATGTGAAGCTGAGACAGGGATACAACAACGTCACCATCTTCGTCATCGACAACCTGGGTGCCAGGTTCTCCTCTAAGGTCCGGTTCATCAGCAGCAATGTCGGACCCTCCATCGTCAGCAGCGGCGGTTCGAGCATCTACACGAACGTGCAGACGCCCTCCAACCTGACGGTCAAGGTCAGCTGCGCCTACGACATCACCTATGTGAACTTGACATGGCACATCGGGAATGTTGCCGAGCCTGCCGTATCGGTACCGGTGTCAGGCAAGTACTACAACTACACCATCGCCCGTTCCCTGAACGATGGTCAGAACTCGCTCAATGTGACGGCCACGGACATACTTGGCAACGTCAGATATCTGAACATCAGCCTGGTGTACGATGTTACCGCTCCAGGGATCGTCTCTGTCTTCCCGCCAGGACCGATCGCGCCGACCAACACCTATTTCATCATCAAGTTCTCCGAGCCGATGAAACAATCGACCGTACATCTGGACCTTGGCAACATCTCGGCCTCGTACTACTGGACAGGCAACACCGTCACGATCGTGCCCACATCGGTCCTGAAGGCCGATAAGGCCTATTTCCTGGCCATCAACGGCACGGACCTTGCCGGCAACGCCCTTCCTTCTGGATCGACCATCACCTTCACCACCGCGGCCTCGGCCACTGTCTATGGGAGAGTGGACGACATGAACGGCAATCCGGTGGAGGGAGCGCAGGTCAGTCTCGGAGGAAAGACCACCACGACCGCAAGCGATGGCAGCTATTCCATCGAAAATCTTGCCGCCGGGAACTACACGATCACCGTGTCGAAGGTCGGGTACGCTACCGTAACCGAGACCATCTATGTAGCGGCTGGAGCGTCCGTCCAGGTGGCGAACAAGTACCTGGAGGAGAACGCCGGGCGCGTCACCATCGAATTCATCGTCGCTTCGATCGTGGCAATGCTAGCCCTGATCGGGGTGGGAGCGTACATACTGCGTAAGAAGTGATCACTTCGGCAGGTAGTCATTCCGCACCGGGGAGAAGACCTCGATGGCCACGGAGTCCTCGCTGACCATGGCGCCATGAGGGACGTTCCCGGGAACGCACCAGCAATCGCCTGGTCGGACCTCGCGCACCTCGTTGCCGATGGTGAGCCGAATGGCTCCGGAGACGAGGTACCCGGTCTGCTCCTCCGGGTGAGAGTGCATTGGCAGTTCATGCCCCGCCTTAAGACGAAATTCCGTGAAGAGGGTGTTAGTTCCATGCACCAGCGTCTTCCGTTTCACACCGGGCAGGACGTCGGCATATCCCTTCTCATCCTTCTCGTAGAACATGACGACGGAAGCGATGGAGGAGGATTAAACGGTTGCTGACCGATTTTACGGCCGAATCCATTATCGTTCCATAACCAATCACTGATGAAGGTCAGATAGTGCAGATCCAAAGGGTCGAGATCAAAGGAGAGGGTTTTGCCATTCCAGGGGTGATGATCACGCCCCGAAAGGTCATCGGGGCGGCGGTCATCGCGCATGGCTACGGCGGATGCAAGGAAGAACAGCTCGGCCTGGCCTGGAGGGTGGCGGAGCAGGGATTGGTGGCATGTGCCATCGACCTGCGCGGACATGGCGAGCACAGACTGCCCCTGGACGAAAACGTGCTGGACGATATGGAGGCGGCGGTCGATTTCTGTCGGAAATTCGGCAGGGTCGTGGCCATCGGCCACTCCCTGGGCGGGCGGCTGGCGATGATGAGCGGGGCCGACAATGCCATCGGCGTCTCCCCGCCGACCGACAGGACGTACAGCGAAAAGACCCAGGAGACCCTGCGCAAGCTGAGGCACAATAAGGTCAGGGCCGATCGGGAGAACAAGGTATTCGACATTCTGAAGGAGATGCCGGAATGGCAGCGTGATGACCGGCGCACCCTGATCGTCTACGGCTCGAGGGATGTGCCGGAGATCGTGGCCGCATGCGACGAGCTGAGGAAGAACGGTGCTAACGCGGTGAGGATCGAGGGGGCATTGCATGGAGACACCTACCTCATGGAAGCTGCGTACGTCTCCATCGCCCGGCAGCTGGAAGAGTGGTTCGATATCGAACGGCCCTTCACCGACCGATGACGATCAAGGCAGAGGCTTGCCGCTCATCGATACGGCCATCTCTTTTCCGCCATGTCTGGCGGCATAACCATTGCCCTTGCTGTAGAGCACAATGCCATCAAGGAACGGGGCAAGACCGTTCCGGAAATCGAATCCGAAGAAGTAGGCCATCGCCGGGGTGATTATCATATCATGCGTGACGAAGACCCCTACCCCGCCCCTCATGTCCTTGATGTGTTCGATGGCATTGTTGAACATCATCTCCGTGCCTTCCATGCAGGGCAGGACCATATTGCGGTCCAGGGAATCATGCACATATGCGTCGACGAAACCCAAGAGGCCTAGTTGCTTCATCTTCGCATACGCTGCGTTCGGGTCCACCATGAACGGTGCGGACATGCCCAGGAACTCCGTCGCCTTCGGCTCCACGATGGTGCCGTATCCCTTGGAGATGTGTACGCAGGTGTCCATGCACCTGCCTATCGGGCTGGAGTAGGAACGAAGCGAGGTGAAGTTGGACAACAGGCCGCCCAGAAGTTCCGATCTCATGCGACCCGTCTCGTTCAGTTCCTCGTCCACGTTGACGATCTTGTTCTCCCCGCCGCCCCTGTCCCCATGCCTGATGATGACCGCGCAGTTCGCTCCATCCGGCACGGCGGACAGGTCCGAGGAGATCCTGATAGGTTCCATTTCCTTCCCCTTTCGGTTAACCAGCATTTGGATTTAATCATTTTTGTAAATGCTGGAGCATTTTTGCGAAGAAGGAATTAAAACGGTCAGAGCGATACCGCTTGCATCCCATGCAGAAATATCGGATCGAAGGTTTGTCAGACCTCGTCTTCGGGCTCGCGTTGTCGATAGGCTCCCTGGCCATGATCAACCAGAATATCGAAAGCATCGATGACGTCATCCGCGGGATAGCGTGGTTCGGCTTCGGGTTCCTCATCATCGTCAATGTCTGGATATCCTACGCCAAGATCATGTCCGAGAGGCAGGTGGAGACTGAGGCGGACTTCCGGCTGAACATCCTTCTCCTACTACTGGTCTCGATAGAACCGTTCCTTCTATATATGCTCGGAAAGGAGGATTCCGCCGACATTTCCCTCTCTGGATTCTCGACCATGCTCTTTGCCATCGACATCGGTCTGATCATGCTCGTACTTGGCATGTTCCAGCACAAGATCGTCACCAGCAAGGAGGAGGCCCTGGTCCATAAGGGGGAAAGGGACAGCCACCTGGTGGAGGCCGGACTGTTCCTCTTCTCCGCCATTCCTATCTTCTGGGATGTCCAATTGTTCGATGTCCGCCTGAGGTATGTCATCTGGATACTATCGATCGCCCCGATCATGTACTTCAAGTACATGGTTGGCAGGAAAGCACCAAAGGCCATTTAGATAGGAAGTGGCGCCAAAGGCGTCACTTCGATCTGTGCGCATCGTGGTGGGAAGATGCCTTCCTGAAACCAAAGCGGAATCCCCACCTTGGCTTTTTTGCCTTGGCCTCGTTGGCCTTCTCGGTCCCTTCCCTCTTCGCCTCTTCCATCACGTAGGCAGCGTCGTCGTTCCATTCGTTCAAAGCATATAGGCGAAGCTCCGATGGCTTTGGTCCGATGACGTTCGGCTGAGGCACCGGTCCCATCATCGCCCATCCCCCCGGTTCAGCTTCTCGTCGTTCGCATCCTTGTCGTCCGCGTATCCCAATACTCTGTTGCTCGGATTCATTTTCTTAACCTCCGAGACTATCATTCCCGCTAGGTTTCAACTACCTGCGTCAATCCCCAAGTATCAAAAAGCAGCCTCAAAAAGAGCGATTCTTCCGCATTTTATATCGACCTCGATAAAAACTCGACATCGGGGCATCGGACTCCCGGACTGGATGCAGCCGATGCAGAGATAACCTCACACCTCCCTCCAAAGTCAGATCCCGACCCAATTTGTTAATTATATGCAAGGTTAATGAAAAAAGGATATGGACAAGGTCGATCGGCAGATGCTTCGGACGGTCATCCGAAACCCCCGCATAACGTTCAGGGAACTTGCCGACCAGCTCCACCTCTCGATCCCCGCCATACAGCATCGTTATGCCAGGCTGGAGGAGACGAAACAGATCACTGGATTTCATGCTCTGGTGAACCTGGACCTTTTTGGCGGGGTGCGAATGATGGTCTACGGCCAGATGCAGGGCAAGATGGGCCATGAACTGCTGAACGAGATCGCCGCCCAAGGGTCGATCCCATACATGTGGTGCGGCGGCATGAACAACCTATACCTGGCCGCCGTGCTTCAGGACATCTCCCACATGGATCAGGTAGTGAATTTCGCTCAAGAGAGATGCCACATCTCCAACCCCGAGGTGATGATCGTCGGGAGCGGTTCTGTCATAGCTAACTGCCCGCCCACAACAGGAAGCCCCAGGACCTCGGACATCTCGTGCCTGAGCGAACTTGATTACCGCATCATCCAGGCGATGCACTATGATGCAAGAAGGTCCGTGGCAGATATAGCCAAGGCCGTCGGGGTGACGACAAAGACGATCGGTAAACATCTGGACAGAATGTTGGAGCTCCATCTGATCGACCTGGTCACAAGAGGCAGATGCTGGGGGATGGAGGTCATCAATTTCGCACTCATCGTGAAGCTAGCATCGGTCAGTTCCCGTGATCCCGTGCTGAAAAAGATGCGGGAGGACCCCGACTTCCATCTGTTGAACTCCTGGGTAATATCGAATAAACCGAACATGCTCTACTTTGAGGTCCAGACCGGTACAGTGGGCGAGATGGACGGCATCGTGCACTCACTTCGAGCACTCGAGGATGTGGAATCGGTACAGGCCGATATCAGTCTGGAAGAGCACATCTTTGAGACATGGCGGGATCGCTCTTTGGAAGCGATGACCTTCAGGAAAAAATGAACGCTCTCGACCAGGTGCGGATGCTCATTTTCCCACAGGACATGACCTGACGCACATGGCGCAGAAGCTGGGAGGCTGCCTTTCCAGCGTGGCCTGTTCGTAACGATCGCACTTTTGATAGTCGATGATCGCTGCCCTGTCGGGATATCCTGTGAACCGGGTGAGCTTCAATGCGTTCATGGGACAGTTGTCGATGCATCTATGGCAATCGCCACAGGCGTTCGCCAATGGCATCCCGCTCCCCAGGTCCGCATCGGTCAGTATGGTGATGAGCCTCACCCTGGGTCCGAACTCCGGCGTCACCAGGAGCGTGCTTCGTCCGATCCATCCCAATCCCGCCCGATAGGCGACCATGCGGTGAGAGATCTGGCCCGCTATGATCTCTGGAACGGCCTTAAAATCGCTCGTGACCGGCAGAGCATGATGACCATATGATCGAAGAAGCTTGGCAATGGCATTTGCCGCGAGGTCCATCTCCTCCCTTCCCCTCACCATCGCCTCATGATATCCATCGGCCCCGTTCCTCGAGATCGCCGGTGCAGGAAGCCGCATCACCAAGCTGATCGCTTGATCTAGACCGATGCCTCGCCGTTCCAGGTCTCCTCGAAATTCGATCCCTTTCAGCGATGCGAAACCGACCTTATCGATGCCCATCGAAAGAGCCAATGCGATGACGCTCTGTCTCATTTCGAATTGGTCTGATGCCGGCATCGACGAACCCATATACCTTCGCGAACCAAAAACCTTGGCCACAGGACAGGGCAGGTCTTCTTACAGATGGGACCGTCCCTCATCAGTCAGCATATAGATGCGCCATTTCTTCTGCGGCCTCGATGTTATCAGACCTGCCTCTTCCAGCACGTCCAGGTGGTAGGATAGTTTAGAATCTGATTGTTGCACGACCTCTTTCAATATGCAGGGACAGAGGTCGCATTTGCTTAGCGCATGCAAGATCTTCAGCCGGTCCGGGTCTGAGATGGCCTTGCACACCCTGGCCTTGCTTTCGATCTCATCCCTATCCGGCAATGATCCCAATAGCCCATCCAGCCCACCGATCCCATCGAGATCTCGCCGGATGTCCTCGGGGAGGTTCAGCTTTCCATCTATCTGGCAGCAAGCCTCCTCATTGCTGACGATATCCCTCTTGTTCGACCTTGCCATCAGATGCCCCGCTGTCTTTCGAAAAGTCGTATCGGCTCATGAACATTTTCATAATGAAGTGCGGCGTCAGATATCTTTCCAGGCGATAGAGAATGACGACAGAGATAAATATTCACAGATAATTTCAATTAATATTGAAATGATTTCCATACCAGTATAATTCGTCGGGGGATTGCTTCATTTGGTTGAAAGCGTAACGAAAAGGCTGTCGTTCCTTAACCGTTATCTGACCATCTGGATATTCCTCGCCATGGGTCTGGGGATCCTGATGGGAGTGGCGATCCCCGGTCTCGCGGATATCCTCGATTCCATGAGCGTCGGAACAACCTCGATACCAATCGCCATCGGTCTCATCCTGATGATGTACCCGCCCCTGGCCAAGGTGAAGTACGAAGAACTAAGGGAGATCACGACGCAGCCCAGCGCCAAACGTATGTTCACCACCTCGCTGGCATTGAACTATATCGTCGGCCCCATGCTCATGTTCGCCCTGGCATGGATATTCCTGCCGGACCAGCCGCTCTATCGCATCGGTCTCATACTTACAGGGGTGGCGAGATGCATCGCCATGGTCCTGGTGTGGAACCAATTGGCCGAAGGCGATAGCGAATATGCCGCCATCCTCGTTGCTCTGAACTCCATCTTCCAGATCATCCTCTATTCGTTCTATGCGTACTTCCTGATCACAATATTGTCCGATGTCGTTTCACCGGGGGCCGGTTTGGCCGTGGACATTTCTATCGTATCGGTGGCGATCAGTGTGATCATCTATCTAGGCATCCCTTTCCTGGGTGGAATAGCAAGCCGTTACTATCTCAGACCGATGAAGGGGGCGGATTGGTACGATAACAGATTCATGCCCGTGGCCGGTAAGATATCGCTGCTGGCCTTGCTGTTCACCATCGTGGTCATGTTCTCGCTGAGGGCCCAGACCATCATCGATGCCCCGCTGGACGTGGTCCGCATCGCCATCCCCCTGCTGTTCTACTTCATCATCATGTTCCTGCTATCGTTCGGGCTGTCGATGAGGTTCCGGTTCGACTATCCTCATGCGGCCACTCAGTCATTCACAGCGGCCAGCAACAACTTCGAGCTGGCCATTGCGGTGGCCGTGGGCGTGTTCGGGATCAGTTCGGCCGTGGCATTCGCCACCGTCATCGGACCGCTGGTGGAGGTCCCGGCGCTGATATCATTGGTGAACTTGGCCCTGTACTTCCGGCGGAAATATTACGGCAAGGACGGTAAATTGCTTTCTAGGACCTCGGAGACGTGAACGGATGGACCCGAAGACGAAGGAGATGGTGGCGCTGAGCGCATCGGTGGCCGGTCGGTGCCATCCCTGCTTCAAGCATCACCTGGGCAAGGCAAGGGAGCTCGGCATCTCTGATGAGGAGATCAAAGCGGTGGTCGATCTGGCCAAGCGAATAAGCGAGGTCGGCAACGATCGCATGTTCGAGTTCGTGAACGATGTCATGAAAAAGGAGGGTTGAAGATGGCCATTGAGGAGATAGACCTGTACAAGCTCAAGGCGGACGAGATCGAGAACTACCTGCCGACCGACAAGAGCCCGCCTGAAGGGTACAAGAAGTGGGGGGAGTTCGCCCAAGCGCTGGTAGAAGGCAAGGTAAAGGCCACCAGCTGTACAAAGATCGATAATGGGATGGCCGAGGTGATGGACGCAGTGCTCAGCATAGGCATCAGGCTGCCGGAGAGCGACCCCATGCAACAGAAGGTGCCTCAGCCGCTTTTGGAGTTCAACCACCCCGACGAGAGCTCTCCCATCCTCATAACCAGCAATTCCATCATCACCCATCAGATACTCAAGCTCGTGCTGGAAACGGCCAAGGTGAAGGCGTTCGTCATACCGGTGGACACGAACGGTTACACGCTGGACAATGCCGTCGTGGCCGGAGCCTTCAGCCCTATGGAGGTCATGAAGGCCCTGACGAACAGCGGCATCACGGACAAGACCAGCTGCCGCAGAGCAATGCTCCCAGGTCTGGCCAAGGACCTGAAGAACGGCATCGAGCGCGTCACCCGCTGGACCTATGAGATCGGGCCGGTAAGCATCTTTGAACTGCCGTTATACCTAAAAGTGAATTGCTGATCGGGGTCATATGACCGCCAGGCTGCCGAAGAGGCATGAATGGCCCGCTCACTGGCTGAACGGAGAGGTCAGAAAACATTGCATACGGTGCGAGGTCGAGGTAGAAAGAATGGAAAGGGTTTGTCCCAGGTGCTTCGCTCCCCTGCGGAAGGAGTGCCCGCGTTGCCATTACTGGGTGGAGCTGGACGCCTCCAGTTGCATCTCCTGCAGGTACGCGTTCCCCCTTCCGGTGGGGGAAAAGGCGACGATCAGGCTTTGGCATCCGAGGTGACGTCCCCTTCGAACGTCCCCTCTTCAGTCCCATCCTCCAAGGCCTTGAACATCTTCCTCTCTCCCTTCTTCTGGGCCACCAGGACCATGCCGAACGCCACCGGGGAGGCGAGCAGACAGGCGCCTCCGAGGGGGCAGCCTCCGCATACGAGGCCGCACGGGGCCGCCGCCAGGAAGGTCATCGGTGCGGTGGCGGCCGCGATCGCGAAGGCTTTCATGCCTCCCAGCTTCTCACCTATGCTCATTACTTCTTGCCTCCCCTGCGGTAGACATATCCATGGGACACGCAGGCCCGCTTGCATTCGCCGCAGCCGATGCACAGGCTGCGCTGGATGGAACCATCCTCCTTGATGGCCATCATGGTGCACTGGACCTGGCACTTCTTACAGTTGCGGCAGTTGTCGGGCTCGTGGTCGATGCGATACAGGCCGAGTCTGGCACCGAGCTTGTGGCTGAGGCCGGAGAGCGCGCCCAGGGGGCAGAAGAAGAGGCACCAGCCCCTTCCCCCGACCATGAACAGTCCTCCGATGAACAGCCATGACAGCAGCACCAGATATACACCGGCGGTCAGCGGCTCCAGCACCAGCGATCCGGTGAAGAGCCAGTTGGCCCCCTGCTCCAGCAGTAGCGGAGCACAGTAACGGCAGGTGATGCCGCCGAACTGATACGCTATAGCATCCTGCGCTATCGCCACTCCGACCAGCAGGTACCCCACGAAGAAACCATAGCGCAGACCGGCCGTGACCTTGGCGTCGCGGAGGTTGAGCTTGAAACGGTTCGGTATGGGGGACAACCGGCTCAGGGCTTCGCCGATGGCTCCGACCGGACAGATCCAGCCGCAGAACACCGGGCCGAAGAGGAATGCCACCGCCATGATGATGCCCACCAGTATCGTGGCCGCCCATATGTCCGTGAGGAACGGGCCGGGACCAGAGATCCAGGCGAACAACACGCGATAGCAGATCGTGTGGACCGAAGCCACTAGATCGCTACCGGTGAGGTAGTTGTATGCCCGGGGTATCAGCGCGAACGGCGCGACGATGAGGAAGAATCCCAGGAACATGCTGAGATACCTCCATCTCCCCCGCTTCAGGGTTCTGATCCTTGATTTAAGGGTCATTTTCCATCCCTCCCTCTCCTCATCACCAGGCCCAGCGTGATTATGACCACGAAGACCATGGCGATCATCATGTCGACGCCGCTGACGTCCAGTTTAGGTGGTGGCGCCGCCGGTTCGTTCACAACGGTCGCCGTGAATCCGTTGCTGATGGTCTTGCCCCCGGCCGTGGCGGTCACGTTGAACACGTGGTCCCCGTCGCTGAGCGTCGAGGTGTCCACTGTCCAGGAGAACGCTGGTCCGGGGAGCGTGCCCTGCGCCACGCCGTCGATATACAGTGTGGCGTTCGCTGCATTCTCTGCTCCGGTCACGTTCACGACGATGTCCACCACACCAGTGAGCGAGGAGTAATCGCCTATGAACGATAGTCCGGCCACGGAGAAGTCCAGGTCGAACGATCTGCTTGCGTTCCGTCCCAGATTGTCCGTCGCGGTCACGTTCAGCACGTGCACGCTCTGGTAGTTTTGGGCGTTCAGCTCATAGCTGACCAAGCCGGAGGAGCTCTGATTGAGCAGCTTTCCGTCCAGGTACAGCTTGGTGTTGTTGATACCGGCCGTACCTGTGGCCTGGGCCGTGATGTTCACCATTCCAGTTAGTCCGGTCAGGCTGGTTGGGGCAATCAGCGAGATCGTCGGCCCCTGGTTGCTTACCGTCAGGGTGAGGCTCGACTTGCTGGAGTTGCCCTTGGAGCTGACCGCCTCGAACGACCACATATGAACCCCGTCCGTGAGCGTGGTGGTGTCGACCGTCCATTGGTATGGGGCGGCAGAAATCGTTCCGATCGAGGTCCCGTCGATGAACATCGTGACCGACGGAGAACCGGTGGCGGTGGTCGCGCTCACCTGGATCAAGATGGACCCAGAGACGATAGTACCGTTGGTGGGCGACGTTATGCTCAGCGCCGGTGCGTCGTTGTTCACTGTGACAGATATCACCGACGATGCGACCTGGCCGATGCTATCGGTGGCGGTCACGTTTAGCGTATGCGCTCCCTTGTTCAGCAGATAGGTGTCGACGCTCCACGAATATGGGGCTGCGGTCAACGTGCCTGCGGACGCCCCGTCCACAGACAGTGTGACCGTTGCTATCGTCCTGCCTCCAGTTCCGGCCGCGTCCGCCGTGACCGATATGACGCCTCCCACCGTCGCTCCGCTGGTCGGGGTCTTGATGGCCACCGTTGGCGGGGTCGGAGCGTTGTTGACAGTGACGGATATCTGGCTCTGCGCTGTCAATCCGCCGCCATCGGTCACCGTGGCATTCAGCGTGTGTGCCCCGTTCGCATACGATATGGTGTTCCACGACCACGAGTAAGGCGAGGTCGTATCCTTGCTGAGCAGGACCCCATCGACCCTGAGATCGACCCCTGTGATCGTCTGGCTCGTTCCCATGATGACGGAAGCGGTCACGCTGACCGTGCCGCTGACGGTCGCCGCGTTCGATGGTGCAGTTATGCTCACGGTAGGCGGAGTGAAGGTGTTGCTCGTTGTCACGGTGACCGAGGACGTTCCTGTCCTGCCCCCGCCATCATAACCGGTCACGGTCAGGGTGTGCTGGCCGTTCGCGTACGCGGTCGTATCGAGCGACCAAGTGTAAGGCGAAGCGGTCAACGTTCCTACCAACGTCCCATCCATGCTCAGCTCGGCCTTCGATATGGTCTGACCGGTATCAGCGGTGATGGTGGCGGAAACGCTTGCTGTGCCAGAGATGGTCGCTCCCGTGGCCGGCGACGTGATCGTCACCGTAGGCGGGTTCACGACCGCCGCCGCGACCGTTATTGTCAGACCGGTAGAGTAGAGCTTCACATACGCCGCGTTCCCGTGGAATATCTTGGCGTAGAGCTTGTATGTCCCAGCGGTGCTGGGCGCTTTCAACGTCCATGTATCGGTCAGAGTACCAGTATAGTCCTTTTCCACATAGTTGAAGGCCCCTCCTGCCGGGTCCGAGACGATGGTCCACCCATTCTCTCCCGGCGTTGTACCTGTCGAACCGGTGGTCTTGGAAAGCAACGCTACGCCCATCTTGAGCGAGCTACCTCCCGAGACACCCACGTCCACAGTGATCTGTTCTCCCGGCGCCACCGATGTCTTCGATGCCGACATGGTGATGGTCGCCGGGCTGGCAGAACTGTGGGCGCTGCAATCGCTGGCTTGAATATTGCGATTGCCAACACCTCCGACAGATGACCAAGCGGGCATGGCCACCAAAATAAGGATGGCCAATGCTGCCCCGATCACAAACGCTGTGCGCTTTAGGTTTACAGTGTGCGATCCCATAAAACGATTGACTTCTGACCGTAACACTATTTTAAGATTTTTGTTATTCTATCTATGGATGGGGTTGGAACTAGAAACTGGCGCCAATCATTGCTTTCTACCACAATAGTAGGAATTATGAGGGGGAAGCTGACATGAATTCTTCAATCGGGGCCGTGCAAAGGAAAAATGACTAGCATAGGAGAGTTCGCGATCGGTGCGGTGACATTGCTAGCGCTATTGATGGTGATCATCGACCTAATTGTCCTGAGGACCGGAAGCGCCAGGATGAGATATTGGTCCCCATGGATCTGGTCACTGACATTGATCGTGCTGGTCCTCACATTCCTCTATCTGATATTCCTCTTCCTCACGAACGATGTCTCGTTCCTCTACGTATGGAGCCGTTCCTCGAGCGATCTCGATGCATTCTACAAGCTCGGCTCCGCCTATTCTGGCGCCGGCGGCTCGACGCTGTTCACGACCATTTTGATCGCTCTGTTCGCATGGTACTACATCCGATCTGAAAGGAGGGTGTCGGGACATGCCAGGACGGTCGATCTGGTCTCCTTCTCAGTGTCCTTGGTGATCTTTGGCCTGGCCATCATCCTTTTGCTGAGCAACATCTTCGTTCCGACCGACGCCTCGCGCCTGGTCCAGTTCCCTAACGGTTTCGGTCTTACTCCATCACTACAGACCTGGGAGATGGTGGTCCATCCACCAGTGGTGTTCCTGGGATATGCGGCATGCATAGTCCCTTTCGCAGGGGCGGCAGCGAACCTGGTCACGGGAAGGCGGGAAACGAAGAACATCTTGCCTTATGCCAGAATGGCCTGGTTGATGATCACGCTGGGCATCGGCATCGGGGCCTGGTGGTCCTATTACGAGGTCGGATGGGGCGGATATTGGGGATGGGACCCGGTAGAGACGGCATCTCTCATCCTCTGGGTCTTTCTGACGTTCTATCTCCACAGCGCCCGCTCTGACTCTGGACCGGGAAATGAGAGCATAGGGCATCAGATGATCGGCATGTCGCTGTTCATCGCGGTGCTGTTCACCATCTTCGTGACCCGTTCCGGAAAGGTCTGGCTCTTTGCGGTGCACACCTACTCCGCCTCTACGCCAGGCGATGCCGGTTCCCGTCTGATATCGGTCCTTTCGGGAAGCCAGTCGGTGCTCGTCCTGTTCATGATGTTGTTGATCGCGATCATCGCGATGATCGTTCTGGCCTGGTGGGCAAAGCGGTACGAGATGGCCAAGGGCAGGATGATGGAGCCAGTACCCGCATTGGCCACAGGCATGTTCCTGGTATGTCTTATAGTGCTGCTTCTCCTGTTGCTGAAGAACACCGATGCTAGCACCACATCGAACTATCTCGAGCTGACCAGCAAGGTACCGCTGGTCTTTGCGGCCCTATCCTTCGCGCTCATCGTATGCATGTCCTATTCGCGGTTCGGCTGGAAACGCACCAGGACCATCATCCTGATCATCGCCCTCGCCGCCGTGGCAGGCTCCATCATCGGATACGTCTCTGGTTGGGACCCGTTCCTGACGGCCGCGATCCTCATCGCCATCATCGGCCTCGTGATGGGCTTGATGCGTCTGGTCGCTTCTCTCACAAAGGTCAAGAGGATAAGATGGCGCGCGGTCGGCTCTTCTGTCATTCACATCGGGTCCATGCTCGTCCTGATCGCATACATCGTATCGACCAGCTTCCAGAGCACGCCTGCGGCAGGGGATAGGACTTCGATTAACATTGGTGATACTGTGCATGTGGACGATTACGCGATATCGGTCCAAAGCTTGGAAAAAGGTAGCTATGTCCCTACCCCCAGCCATAGCTATAACCTGGTGCTGACGGCCCATCTGACGATAGCTAAGGGAGGAACGCTGCTGGGCGATGGATCCGTCATAACCAACTATTATTATGACGATGGCAACGGCACGGTGACCAAGGTGAACGGCGAGGTGCTGGTGCTCAACGGTGTGACCGAGGACCTGTACCTGGAGTTCGATCAGGGCGCTTCCAGCGATATCGTTCTGTCGGCGAAGACGGTCCCGATGATGAACCTGCTATGGGCCGGGGCGATCCTGCTGGGATTGGGAGGCATCATGGTGATACCATATCAGAAGGACGAGAGATCAAAAGCCTGACGTCGATATCAAAAGAACGAACCAGGCGAATAACTATTTAAATTCCGGTACTTGTAATAAAAATTTCGGGGAAGTCATTG
This sequence comes from Methanomassiliicoccales archaeon PtaU1.Bin124, assembly GCA_002067865.1. Taxonomy (GTDB): domain Archaea; phylum Thermoplasmatota; class Thermoplasmata; order Methanomassiliicoccales; family UBA472; genus MVRC01. Next base: position 231,112 of record MVRC01000013.1, read on the forward strand.
AGAAGAAAGACCGTCGTGATCATGGCCAGTCTAATAATCATCGCTGCATTCGCATCGTTCGTGATGCTCCAGCCAGCGAAAGGGGCTGACAGAGGCACCGATCCGGCCGATATTAAGATCGTCAAAGGGACCGGGGTCAAGACGATCCTGGGCGATGCCAAGATCACTCTGAAAGTGACAAATGCCGGGGACCTTGCAGGCACGAAGACCTATAATTGCATGGTCAACCTAGGCGGAAGCACGTGCAGCCAGAGCGTCACGGTCGAACTGAATGGAGGAGAGACCAAGACATACACGGTCGATATCGACCTTCCCTTCGAGGCCATAACCTACGACTGGACCTGGGACGTCTCTCCAAGGCAGTAAGCTCTAGTTCGCCTTGCTCTCCGCCATGTATCGCTTCATGATGAAGTGGTGCACATATCTGGATAGCACGTACAGCACCACGATCACCGCCAACGCGATCTCGATGTATGCCAGATACTGCAATCCCGGCAGGTCCTTTTCATTGTTGGACAGGTACAGGAACGTGGCGTTCGTGGCGATCCCGCTAATGACCAGAGGGAAGGTCAGGGACGAGTAGCTGGGGTAGAACTTCAACTTGAGTATCCTGGGCAAGAGAGATAACGTAGCCACGTACAGGATGACCGAGAAGGCCAGCAGGATATAGACCATCATGGTGTCAGGGGTGGGATAGGCCTTCAAATAAGCGTAAAGGCAAACGCTGGCCGGTGAGGCGAAGATGACGATGGTAGGTATCATCGGCTCTGCCAGCGATTTTATCACGACGATGCGGTAGAGCAGCGGCGGGAGCAGCGCAAGGAACGAGATGAATCCGAACCAGAACAGTATCTGGCCCAGTAAAAGCTGGCCATATACCGGTGCGATGAACGCGTTCACGGAGAAGCCAACGTAGACGACGAAATAACAGGGAAGACACTTCTTCAGGTCGAACTTGATGATGTAGGACCGGGTGAAGTACAACATCAACGCGATATGCAATGCCAGCATTCCGATCCATATCCCCAGCGCGAGATCGGGGTAATACGGTTTGATGTAAGTAGACAGCACGGCCACTCCCATGGGGAACGTGCACGCGATACCGGCGATGGCCGGGTTCTTCAGTTCCTCCTTTATCGACTTGAAGTCGAAAACGATCTTGTTGATCAGAACGAACATTATGGTGAACGCGAAGAAACCGAAGAACCATCTGTATTCCGGGACCATGTTGCCTGTGGATGCCATGCCCAGCATGAGGCCGGCGAGGGGGACAGGGGTGCTCTTCGCGATCGTTCTCAGTTTGCCTTCGTCTCCATTACTCGTCAGGGGGCTCACGCACCGGGTGTCACCGAATCCAGACGGATTTATTTGAAGGATACTATCGTTAACACTCTATAAATCACACGAAAATAGACATTTACGCACATATTTGTTAATAAATGATTAAATAAGCACAATAAGGATTCTACGGTAGAAAAATGCCATAAGCTTTTATATGGAAGTAAAAATCACCTCCTGGGTATATTATTGATCGTTTCCTTGAAGGTCTGGGATGATGAAAACGGAGAAACCGGCAAGATCGAACTCTACAACCGCAGGTCCTTCACATGCAGGATCCTTTTCGGAACCCTGAAGTACGACAACAAGGAAGAGAGGAGCACGCTCCTCGAGATGCTTACCAGGAACCACCCCGAGGTCGATATCATTCCGAACGATCTCACCACTGGCAACTTCGTAGATGTTTATTTCAAGTGAGGGATGGAAAATGGAGATTGTTCTTACTGTTCAGCCGAACGGCAACGGAGAGGGCGGCAACATCCTCGTGCAGAGGAAGGAATCGGGAACGATGAAGGACATGGGCACGGTCAAGTTCGATGACCACGGTCAGAAGAAATGGCTCTTGATGGTGCTCATGGAAATGCACCCTTACGTCTCTCTGGTTGAGAATTGAAAGCTCGAAATTCCACCATCCAAACCATTTAAGGTCTGATGTCGGCCACCTTCGCCGTCAAGGTGAAGGAGCCGCCCTCGATCCGTCTTTTGAGGTCGTTCATCGTCCTCACCGCTCCTTCCCGGTTGGAGTTGCGGCAAACGACCGGCATCACCTTCTCATGGCCTTCGATCGATGAAGTGACACTTCCTAGTTCCCCAACGAAACAGTGCTGAGGGCAGGAATATGTGCAGACTCCGCAGTTGATGCACCGACCCTTGTTGATGGACATACTGTCATCGTCCATTTGAATCGCATCGGTAGGGCAGATGGCAGCCGCGTCACAGACCGCGCAACGAATGCATTTCTCCACATCCATCGTTATTATCTCATTCGTCCCAGACCAGACGCTGCCATAATCGCTCTCCCCGATCTTGTGCCGGTCGTGAATGTCTCCGATGGAAAGGGGAACATCTGAGTCGGTCTTCATTACACGTAGTAACTGAGCCTCGCTGAAGATAGGTATAGGAACGGCATAGGAGGAAAGACATTCCACACCGACCGCTGTCATGTAACCACCCATAAGCACCGGGTCCATGGTCGGCATGTCGGCCACGGTCATGAGATTTGGATATTTCTCCGAACTTCTAGTCCCGTTGGAGATGGCGAAGCCCTCCGCTCCATTGAAAAGCAATTTCGTTCCGACCCCTATGGTCTCTAGCGTGGGGTCGTTCTGTATGGGATTGTAACGGCCGCAGCCAGAGAACGCCAGTCCGCCACAGTTAGAAGGGAATGGAAGGGTATGGAAGATAGATGAGAACTCTTCGTTCGACGGATTGACGAATGCACGATAGTTGCGGAAGCAGTTGCGGGAGCTCATCATCTTGGCGGTCAACATCGAGCCGATGTCTACATCCACCTCGACCGAGCGTCCATTGTTCGAAATGGCCTCCACATGGACGTTCTTCCCTTCCACCAGATCACGGAACAGATGACTGCCACCGTATCGATGGCGGTCTTCGCTCTCCTTCGTCCCCATCACCATGACGTCGATTATACCTAGACTTTCGTTAGGACATGGACCGACCACCACTGGTATGCCATTCATCTTAGCTCGGTCAAAGCAGCGGTGCTCGCCCGGACGGGCGATTCGGAAAGAGAGGATCGCATAAGTGCCGCTCATGATCCCCATGGTGCCAGTGGTCACCACGTCCACCTCCCTGACCTCTGAAGCACGGCCGCTAGAGACGAGCTGCTCTACCTCTTTTGCCGTTAAAATGACCGCGTCGCCTCTTTCGATCTCTTTCTCGATCTCTACCAGGGAGGCTTTCATAGGAATGATTCGAACTCAATATCAAGATAAAATATTGCGCATGGACCGAACCCACATAGTGAGAATATGATTCGAACCATCAGAGCGATTTATTTTGCTGCAGGGGACACGACATTGGTATATACCAGGAAAGGAATTGAAAATCATTGTCATCCAAACTCCCACCGGAACTGTTAGGCCTTGATACTCGGGCATATCGGGTCAATGATGCCGACAGACGAAGGTATCAATCGGAAAGGTCGATCACTCCGGAAATGAGGATGGCAAGAGAAGCAGAGGAACGGTCAGGCTTGATCTGGACCGGCATCGGTGTTGCGATCTTTGTCGTCGTTATTGTTGCGATCGGATTGCTGGTCATCCATTGAATCAGGGATTTGATGGACTTGGTAGAATCGAAAATCCAGAATGATGAAAAGTGGACAGCAGGGGATTTGAACCCCTGGCCTCCGCCTTGCGAAGGCGGCGATCTTCCAGCTGATCTAGCTGCCCTTGTGCCCCCTGGTAAGTTGAACCTGCATATAATCCTTTTTGAACGATGCCTGGTGCGATGACTTCAGAATTTGCGGGCATAATAATATCATAGTCCTATGTCGTCATTCCAGCCCGATGAAGCACATAAAGACGGCCGATTTGCTCGTCAGTACGGAAGGAGGGGGCGGTGTCCTAGGTGATCAGTTCTGTATGGTGCTGACAAGAGCTGCCGCCAAGAATATCCCTTGTAGCCGCGCCGGTTATGTGGATTGCCGCAACTGCAACATTCCGCTGCTCTACGAGGACGTGGCCAAGAGGATCATAATGGAAAGGCAGTGAGCCGGATCACTTCTTCTTCGGCTTGGCCATCTTCTTTGCCCTAGCCACGACCTTGTCGGTCAGCTCTGGGGCCTTCCCAACGTAGTTGTGCGGGTCCATGACCTTGTCCAGCTCCGCCTTGGTCATGAGCTTGGAGACCTGCTTGTCCTTCAGGAGCATCTCCTTGAACGACCTGCCCTGGTCCTCCGCCTTCATCGATGATGACCTTACGATCTCGTGAGCGTCCTGCCTGCCCATGCCCTTCGATACCAGGGTTATCATCACCGGCTCGGCCATGATGAGACCGTTGGCCGATTCGATGTTGCGCAGCATGTTCTTGTCATAGACGACCAGGCCGGCGAACACCTGTTCCATCTTCACCAGTATCTCATCGGTAAGAACGAAGACATGAGGCAATATGAACCTCTCGGCGGAGGAGTTGGTCAAATCCCTCTCGTGCCACAGGACCATATCCTCCAGCGCAGGGGTCACGAACGCCCTGACGATGCGGGAAAGCCCGCAGATGTTCTCCGAGATGACCGGGTTCCGCTTCTGGGCCATGGTGCTGGAGCCGACCTGCTTCTTCACGTCGAACGCCTCTGCCACTTCCATGATCTCCGAGCGCTGCAGGTTGCGTATCTCGGTGGAATACCTCTCGCAGGAGGTGCATATGATCGATAGGGTCGAGACGAGCTCGGCGTACCTGTCGCGGCAGACGATCTGTGTCGCTGCCTCCTCGACACCCAGGCCGAGGTCCTCCATGACGATGTCCTGGATCTCCAACACCTTCGGGCCCAGCGCCGCCCCGGTGCCAATGGCCCCGGACATCTTGCCCACGCAGACCCTCTTCCTCATCTCCGCCAAACGCTCCTTGTGGCGCATGACCTCGGAGAGGAAGCCGGCCACCTTGAACCCGAATGTCGTGGGGATGGCGAACTGGCCGTGCGTCCTGCCGACCATGAGGGTGTTGCGGTGCCTCTCGGCAATACCTGCCAAGGTAGCGATGAGCTTGTCCAGGTCCTTGTCCAGAAGGTCCAGGCCTTCCATGATCTGCATGGCCGAGGCCGTGTCGATTATGTCGTTGGATGTGGCGCCGAGATGCACGTACCGCCCGGCATCTCCGCACTGCTCGGACAGCGCCTTCACTACCGCCATCACATCATGCTTCGTCTCGGCCTCGATCTCCTTGACCCGGTCATTGCTGACCGACCTGAGGTTCGCCTTCTTGGTGATCTCCTTGGCAGCGGCGGCGGGGATGTTGCCCAGCTTGGCATGCGCCCGGGAGAGGGCCGCCTCTACCTTCAGCTGGGTCAGGAGGCGGTTCTCCTCCGAGAATATGTTCTTGATCTCCTTCCGCCCGTAGCGGTAGTCCAATGGGCATAGAAGCATGACATCACTCCATCTTGAGAGTCAAGGCAATCATCATACCCCATAAAAAATGTTCTGCCGGCGTGGGATCATAATTTTCATTGACGGAACGGATAATAATGACCCGCTGGACCCATTCGTACTGTCCACCCCGTCCGCCCAATGAGAACTATCCAGAAACTATTTAATACGATTATTAGACTTCGATAGACCGATCAAATTGGCTGACAAGACCGCCCCCGGCAGGATACCCAAGGAAATCCTGGAATTTTTCCGCTCTCCAGGCGGGCATTCGATGATAATCAAGGGAGAGGCGGGCACGGGCAAGACCACGCTGGCCCTGCAGCTCATCGAGGAGCTGAGCGCCGAGCAGCCCGAATATTATCTATCTATGCGCGTTTCCGACGAGGCGCTCTTCAGACAGTTCCCATGGCTGAGGGAGAAGGCCAGGCGGAACGAGATATTGAAGGCTGGCAAGGCCTTCCTGCGCCGCTCCGTCCCGGCCGAGAAGGACAACCTGGACCCAAAGGCCAAGCAGGACCTGAAGGTCACCAAGAACCTCCTCCAGGCGCTGACCGACACCGAGCAGTCGCCGGTGGTCGTGCGCACCGAGCTGATGAAGCTTGAAGGTCAGATCGAGGCGGGCGAGATCGGGCCGGACGGCGATGAGGAGATGGACATCCTCAGCGGGGACGGCTCATTCACATTAGAGATCGGCACCATGATGCCCGAGCTGGAGCTGGCCTACGACATCGTGGAGAACCATCTGCCCAGCCGCTCGCTCATAGTGCTCGATTCCATCGAGGCGCTGTCAGAAACCTATGGTATACCGGCGCAGCGCATCGTCAACACGATACAGCGCGATCTGGTGGAGCATTCCGCCTCCAACGTCACCTACGTCCTGGAGACGTCCGGCAAGAGCATACTGGACTACCTCGGGGACGGCATCATCTCCATGCAGTCGGAGGAACGCTCTGGAAGGCGCGTCCGCACCCTCGTCATCGAGAAGCTGCGTGGCGCCAGCGTGCACCGCTGGAAGTACCTGTTCACCTTGCAGGATGGACGCATGAGCGTGTTCGACCGGGACAATTTCGATAACATGTTCTGGCCTGACAAGCACGTCCCCATACCCGAGGATGATCCGAAGCGCATCAGCCTGGGCATGGAATCCATGGACATGGTGCTGGGCGGCCCGGCCAAGGGCGGCCTGGTGCTCATCGAGGTCGGAGAGGACGTGCCGCAGGATTTCGTGCGCCTGTTCGAGACCACTTTCGTTCTCGACAATCTCATCAAGAAGCGGGGTCTGATCTGGTATCCCCAGCACGCACTTGACTATTCCCTGTTGGAAAAACAGGTGCGGGACATGGCCAAGGTGGACCGCCCATCGGAGCTGATGTGCGTCCTCGACCCAGGCAACCAGAGCCCCGAGGCCTCGTTCGTCAGGATAGTGGAGGGGGCCGACGCCAGCCACGACCTGCGCTTCGACCAGTTCCGTTACCAGCTCTCTTCCGCCAAGGCGCCGTTCGTGTCGGTCCTGGGCTTCAACGCCATCGAGGATTCGTATGGCAAGGACGTCATGCCCAGCGTGATGCCGTTCATCGACGCCATGAGGCGGGGCGGCAACGTGGTCATGGCCGAGGCCACCTCGATCTCCTCCTCTCTGCCGTATCTAGCACATCAGGCGAAGATGCACATCAAGTTCGAGAGCATCAACGGAACGGTGCTAGTGTGCGGACAGAAGCCCTTCACGCCGTACTATCACTTCGAGCTGTGCAAGGACAACAACTGCCGCCCCACGCTCATGCCCATGCTGTGAGCCAGGCGGCACGGTTATCATTCTTAATTATCAGACCCGATAGCCAGCCAGACACCTTTTTTTATATTGATTCCCTAGGCGAAGACGATAGCCATGATGCTTTCCAAAGAGCAGATAATATCGAAGATGCTGGCCGACGAGTACGGGGCTAAGATCCTGAGCATGACGTTCCAGAAGCCCCAGCCGGTCCAGGAGATATCTCGCGTCTGCGATATTCCGATCGCCGTCGCATACCGCCGCGTCATGCAGATGGAAGAGGCGGGATTGTTGAAGGCGCAGAGCGTGGACGAGAGGAAGCGCGGAAGGAAGGTCAAGTATTACAGCTGCAATGTGTCGGCCATAAACTTCGCGTTCAAGGATGGAACGTTCAGCATCGAGATCGACTGGCTGAAGGAAAGCCAGCTGATGAAGCAAGGCAACTGAACATCTGTAGACCGAGTAGGATCGCCAGTCACTTATGTGACATACGGCCAGAATTATTATCTAAATAGGAAACAATACGTCGTGGAGCCCAAGCGATATGTCCGACCTCCTGAGCGTCTCGCAGCTGCTGACAGACCCTTATGCTGTCAAGATACTCGTTGCGACCGTCAGAGCGCCCAAGTGCGCCCAGGACATCTCCGATCAGTATGGTATCCCCATCGCCGCTTGTTATCGACGCATCCGCGACCTAGAGAAGTTCGGCATGATCGTCTGCGTGGAGAGGAAGCTGTCCCGGCAAGGGAAGCGCGTGGCCTATTATGTCTCCATGGTCAAGACCGCACATGTCTATTATGAAGAAGGAAAGCTCAAGGTCAAGTTCGAGATGAAGGACGGTTCCTATCAATCCCGAAACGACGGCTGGCATAACATCGAGCTGGACAAGCGGGAAGACGTTCCTTCATCGGACGATGAAGAGGACAAAGGCGACCCGGGTCCGGGAATTTGACTCTGGCATGCTGTGCCGGAAGGCCCTTGGCCATAGAAAATCTTATAAACGGCATGTATTATGTCCACTCGCCTTAATTGTGTTCCAAACGCATTGGGTGTGAATGCTCATGACCGAACTTTTAGAGGACCTCGACCAAAAAAGGGCGATGAACAATAACGAGGCTGAAAAGCACAAGAAATTGCGCGACGAGTTGAACGACAAGACCAAGGAATGGGTCCAGAAGAGAGACGAGCTCAACGCTGAGGTCCGTAAGTTGGTCGATGAGGCCGCGAAGCACCGCGAACAGCGTGACCAGCTCAACGAGCAGGTCAAGGCAGCCAAGGGCACCAGGGACGAGATGAACAAGAAGGTCAAGACCCTGGACGAGAAGGTAGCCGAGCTGAAGAAGGCCAGCGCTCCTAAGGAAGAGGCCGTCGGTGTGATACCGGTGGCCAAGCTGAAGAGGGACCTGAAGCAGATGGAGTTCACCCACCAGTCTCAGGCCCTTACCAAGGACAAGGAGAAGGAGCTCGTCGAGAAGATCAAGGTTCTGAACCAGCAGATCAAGGACCGCGAAAAGTCCATGGAGCAGAACGCCGAGGTCAAGATCGCCATCAAGGAACTGCGCGAGGCCAGGGACGCGGCCGAGGCGGAGCACAAGAAGGTCAGTGAGCTAGCGGAGAGGGCGCAGTCCGAGCACGACGTCATGATCCAACTCTACGAGAAGGCCGACACTCTTCGCAAAGAGGCGGACAAGGCCCAGGAGAACTTCCTGGAGACCAAGAACAAGGCCGACGAGGAGCACCGCCGTCACATCGACAACATCAGGCAGGTTCACGACTACGACAAGATCCTGTCCGGCCTGAGGCAGAAGGCGAAGAAGGTCAAGAAGAAGAAGGACGACACTGTCGCCCAGAAAGAGGCCGATGACATCTTCGAGAAGTTCAAGAAGGGCGAGAAGCTCTCCACCGAAGATCTCATGGCCCTGCAGAAGTCTGGCTACAACTGAAAGGCCTTCGAAACCACTTAAAAAATCCCCTTCCTTTTCTTCATTTTTACAATTCGACAACTAGCTATCGATTTTCATTTAAATTGTAATAAAGTATAAATATCGATTTAATTATAATAGATTCCGGGAAGGTCTGGGCTAGTTCTCAGAGTGCATCCCATCCCTTCTGACAAGGCTAGCCCTTCCCAAACCTTTTTACCAATTCTTCTAAAATTGGCTGATTTTATCAAGCTTTCTCATCGCTCCAGGCGGAAAACGGATTAATACCTGCACACATTCGGCATAGCAGGAGCGCTCTGAAATGGTTCTAGAGGGTTTGGGCAAGTCCCTGAAGGACGTATTCCGCAAGATCGCCAAGTCCAGCACCGTCGATGAGAAGTTGGTGAAGGAGGTCGGCAAGGACATTCAGCGGGCGCTCTTGCAGGCCGATGTCAACGTCAAGCTCGTCTTGGAGATCACCAAGGAGGTGGAGCGGCGCGCGCTGTCCGAGAAGCCCCCAGCAGGGAAGAGCGCCAAAGAGCATGTCATCCGCATCATCTACGACGAGCTGGTAAAGATCCTGGGCGAAAGGAAGGAGATACCGCTCACCAAGCAGACCATCATGATGGTCGGCCTTTACGGTCAAGGCAAGACCACCTCGACCGGAAAATTGGCCCGTTACTTTCACAAGAAGAACCTCAAGGTCGGGGTCATCGCCGCGGACGTCCATCGTCCCGCTGCCTACGATCAGCTAAAACAGATCGCCGACCAGGTCGGCATCTCGTTCTTCGGCATACCGGGCGAGAAGAGCGCCGTGAAGATCGTTCAAGAGGGTATGAAAGCCCACTCCAGCGTCGATGTCATCATCATCGATACATCTGGCCGCCATGCGCTTGAAGGCGACCTCATTCAAGAGATCAAGGACGTGGCCGCCGTGGCGAAGCCTACCGAGCGCATACTCGTCCTTGATGCGTCCGTCGGTCAGCAGGCCGGGCCTCAGGCCGAGGCGTTCCATAATGCGGTCGGCGTAACCAGCGTCATATTGACCAAGCTGGACGGTACGGCCAAAGGGGGCGGCGCTCTGTCCGCCGTCTCGCGCACCAAGGCGCCCATCGTGTTCATCGGAGTGGGGGAGCACCTGGAGGACCTCGATCCGTTCATCCCCACCCGCTTCATCTCCCGCCTGCTGGGCATGGGGGACATAGAATCTCTGCTCGACGTAGCCAAGGAGAGCATCAGCGAAGAGCAGGCCATGGAGACCACCAAGAAGATCATGGCCGGCAAGTTCACCCTGCGCGAGATGTACGATCAGATGGAGATGCTCACCAACATGGGCCCGCTGCAGAAGCTCATGTCCATGCTGCCCGGGCTGCCCGGCAACGTGCAGGACAAGATCAACGTGGAGGAGACGCAGGAACGCCTGCGCAAGTTCCGCATCATCATGGATTCGATGACGGAGGCCGAGATGGACGACCCTAAGGTCATCAAGTCCTCCCGCATCGCCCGCATCGCGCGCGGCGCAGGTGTCGACCCCAAGGAGGTCAGGCAGCTGCTGCAGCAATACAACAACTCCAAGAAGGCCGTGAAGGGCTTCATGGGCAACCGCAAGCTCCGCAAGCAGCTCATGCAGCAGATGCAGGGACAGGGCCTGGAGGGCGGCTCGAGTTGAGACGTTTCGTCATTGTCGGCCACAAGGCCCATTCCACCGCAGATTTCAAGTTGGACGACCTGGCCGGAGGGGCGGGTCGTCTGGACGTGCTTCTGCGCTGTGTCAACTCGGCATTCTTCCTGAGCCATAACATCCGCACCGATGCCGAGGTCTACCTGGTCCTGCTCGGGCCTGAGGCGCCGCCCCGCACGGTCCGCTTCCTCGGTTCGGAGGTCCGGTATCTGAACCCGGACGAGCGGTCGACCGGCGCGCTGGTCCGCAACGCGCTGCTGAAGGGTGGGAAAGGGCTGATCAAGAGCTCGCCTGGCGTCTATGTCTCGGACCAGTCGTTCCATGATGTCCTGCAGGAGCTTGCGCCCAAGGGGCAGATCGTCTACCTGAGGGAGAACGGGGTCGCCATCCGTGACAAGGAGCTGCAGAAGGACGTCACCTTCGTGCTCAGCGACCACAAGGACCTCACTCCAGAAGAGGAGGCGGAGCTCGAATCGATGACCAAGGACGTGGTCAGCCTGGGGCCGATCTCCTACCACGCGGACCATTGCATCACCATCGTGAACCACGAGATGGACACGCGCACCTTTTAGTTCACATTTTTATCGTGGGGAGAACTGCATCGATGGTCGCTCCTGTCCAGCACAGACCTTGGAATCGATCGTTCTGCCTTTATTATCTATCTTAATAACCTTTATTTAATTAAAATGGCAATATGGAAGCTGGGATGGGTTGGTTGATCAAGACATTATATGTCGACGACGACCCCACGCTCCTTGATCTGGCCAAGGAGTTTTTAGAGGGGGAGAACGACGACCTTAGTGTAACCACGTGCACGTCGGCAAAGGACGTGCTCTCCCTCATGCGCAACACCGAGTATGACGTCATCATCTCGGACTACCAGATGCCCATCATGAGCGGCATCGACCTGCTTAAGGAGCTTCGCTCCCACGGCGTCGACATCCCCTTCATCCTCTTCACTGGCCGCGGCCGCGAGGAGATCGCGGTCGACGCGCTCAACAACGGGGCCGACTTCTACCTGAACAAGGGCGGCAACCCCAGGGTGCAGTTCACCGAGCTGATGAACCTGGTGCGCCACATGGTCATGAAGCGCCAGGCCATCGAGGCGCTGAAGCACAACGCGGAGAGATTCCGCGCCATGATCGAGAACTCGCTGGACCTGATCATCATCCTGAACCCCGATGGCATCGTACGTTACGCCTCGCCATCGGTGAAGAAGGTGCTGGGCCTGCCGGTCGAGACGATCATCGGCCAATCGCTGGAATCGATGGTCCACGAGGAGGACCGTTCCAGGTTCAAACCGCTACTGGCATCGGTGGCCCCGGTCCCCGAACTGGTGGAACTGCGCATCCGCCGGGGCGATACAGGATTCACCCATGTCGAAGGGTCCTTCAGCCGTTCCAAGGACGGGGAGGGGAGGATATCCATCATCTTCAACGCGCGGGACATCACCAAGCGCCATTCGGCCGAGGAGATGATGAAGGAGAGCGAGGAACGCTACCGCGCCCTGTTCGACCTTTCTCCCTCTGGCATGCTCATACTCGACGAGAACGTGATCGACTGCAACGAGCAGGCCGCAACATTGTTGGGCCTGGACCGTTCCGCCCTCATCGGCCGGACCGTTTCCGATCTCAGCGCGACCGAGGACGCCGGAAACGCGGCCACCCAGGTGTTCCGCTTCCGCACCGACGGCACTGGCAACGGCACCTTCGCTTGGAACGCGAAGGGTAAGGACGGCGCGACGGTGCTGCTGAGCGCCGCGCTGAAGAAGGTCAACGTGCAGGGCCGGCCCCGCCTCCTGTTCAGCTTCACCCAGGAGCCTGTGACAGAACCGGCGCAGGTCTCGATCGCCGATGAGACCTGCCGGACCATCCTCACCACGACCAGCGATGCGGTGATGTTGCTGGACAAGGACGGCATCGTCACCTTCCATTCCCCCCGCGCGGGCAGGATGTTCGGGCATGGTCCCGAACTAACTGGGATACGTATGCTTGACCTGGTCGACCTGAAGGAGCAGGAACATCTGGCCAAGGACCTGTCCGCATCGAGGCAGGACGCCCCGGTCACCTCCCGCCGCTACCGATTCCTGTCCCGGGACGGTGCGCCGGTCTATGCCGAACTGTCCGCCCGCTCCATCCCTGAGACGGGCCATCTGGTCTGCGTCTTCCGCGACGTCACCGGAAGCGTTCTGGCGGAGGAGCAGGCGTTGAGCGCCAATAGGCATCTGGCCGAGGCCGGGGAGATGCTCCGCCAGGATGTGGGCAAGAACCTCATCGCCCTAATCGGGCAGCTGCAGCTCATGCAGTTCCACTACCGGGACGGGGAGATCCGCGGCGAGATGGAACGGGCCATCAGCACGGCGCAGAAGGCGCTGTCCTCGTTGGACAATGCAAAGGCCTTCTCGATGATGACCGGGCAGGGGCACAACTGGTCGCTCTTGCCGGACATTTTGATGGCGGTGCAGGGTAGGTTGCAGGGCGACTCGATCGCATTGAAGTTCGAGGTGGGGCAGTTCGAGGTCCTGGCGGACGAACTGCTGGGCAGCTCCTTCGAAAAGCTGCTGCGCCACATGATCGTCACCGGTTCCAACGTCAAGAACGTCTGGGTCAGGACGATCAACGAGAAGGAGAGCCTCGTCCTCATCTTCGAGGACGACGGGGCCGGTTACAACCAGTCGGACCTGGACCTTCTCCTCAAGGGGGACAAGGCAGGACATCCGGTGACGTTCGCGGCCGAGGTGGCGAAGGATTCCAACATCGCCCTGGAAGGAAAGGCCGGACCGGACGGGCTGCAGTTCCGCTGGACCTTCCGCAGTGGCCGATGGCGCCGCCTGGGCTGAGCGATAAGGATTTCTACCATTTCATGGTTACAACGTACCATGGCAGCCCCGACCAAGATCGCGCAGCATCACCACTGTCAGGAGTGCGGCAGGGCGTTCGCAGGCGAGGAGCGTTACTGCTCGGATGAATGTGAATCATCGAGGAAGGGTGTGCTGCAAAAGAAGAAGAAACAGCTCCTCTTCCTTTATGCCATAAGCTTCATCATACTGATAGTCGCTGTTCTATTCTGGGCATGAAGATGAAGGTGGGCGTAGGCGGTACTTTCAACGTTCTGCATAAGGGCCATCGCACGCTTCTGGACCGGGCATTCGAGAGCGGCGACGAGGTCCATATCGGCATCATGTCCGATGAATACGCCGAGGCCAACAAATCGCTCCTGGTCCCTTTCGAGAGGAGGAGGGAGATGGTCGAGTCCTACGCCCTCAACAAAGGGGTCGAGTTCACCATCATCGAGATCGGTCACCCCACCGAACTTGCCGCGACCGATCCCACGCTCGAGGTGCTGATCGTCAGCCCGGAGACCAGCACCAGGGCCAGCAAGATAAACGACCAGAGGCGACTGGCCGGTCTGGCACCGCTCAAGATCATCACCATCCCATATGTTTTGGCGCAGGATTTCCGCCCCATCAGCTCCAGCCGCATAATCCGCGGAGAACTGGACGAGGAAGGAAGACTGCTCCGTCCGCTGAAGGTATGCGTCGGCACTGCCAACCAGGTCAAGGTCGAGGCGGTCAAGGACGTCCTGCGCAAGATCTACCGGGAGGTGGACGTCGATTCCACCGAGGCGGACTCCGGCGTAGGGCTGGAGCCGTTCGGGGACGATGTGTTGAAGGGGGCCATCGCAAGGGCCAGGGCATCCCTGGAGGGCTTCGACCTCGGCATCGGCATCGAGGCGGGCATCCAGCAGGGGGACGATGGCCTGTACGACGTGCAGCAGTGCGCCATCATCGACAACATGGGGTGGATCACCCACGGCCACGGTCCTGGTTTCAGGTACCCGCCCAGCATCGAGAGGGAGCTGAGGGCGGGGAGGAGCGTGGGGGAGGTCGTGGATGAGATGTTCCGCCTGGAGAGGAACGGGCACAAGGGCGGGGCGATCGGCCTGCTGACCGATGGACTGTTGAAAAGGAAGGAACTGACAGAGCAGGCGGTCATAGCGGCCATGGTGCCGCGCATACGTTTGGATCTGTACCGCGTCTAGGAATGTGCCTTTTCCCGGCGCAGGCGGATGAATTGCATGTAGTCCTCCAGCGTCCCGCAGTTCTCCAGACCGATGCACTCGAACCGGTTGAACTTCATGCAGTAGAAGCCCTCGGTGGTGCTCCAGGGGCATTTTTCGGACCTATCGGCCTGACATTTCTCCTTGATGCAGACGAAGCCCTTGTACATCCCCTTGCACTTGCCCTCGTTGGTTAGGTGAGCACATTGCGTCATGCCCTTCCGCCCTCCATCCTGAACTTGACCAGGCTGTCCATGTATGCCTCGGGCGTGGCGCAGCTGTCCTTGCCGGCGCAATAAAACTTCTGGTACTTGGTGCAGTAAAGGCCGTAGGAGCGTTCGTGGGAGCAGTTCTGATCGTTCCAGCTTACGATCCGGTGCGGCTGGACGCGGCATCTCTCCTCTCCCTGGCACTCCCGTCCGTGCACGGCCGAGTGCGCGCAATATCTGCCCTTATAGCGGTATCTGCACAAGTGTCCCATCCCCTTGGCAAGTGGATATATGTGTCAGACAATATAAATCTAACGAAATTAATGGCCAGCACATCGATCGATCTTGTGACAGAACGTATGACGAAAAGGCGCCGAGGGGGAGATTCGAACTCCCGGGGCACTGGGTGCCACCAGCTTTCAAGGCTGGCGCCGTAATCCGGACTTAGCTACCTCGGCCTGACAGGTCATTTCTCCTTTTGCACTTAAACGATTCGGCCATGAAAGGCAAGGATGGCTAGGGGTGAAGGGCATACCCTTAACTGCCTTGAGCGATGTTCGCGATGCATCAAGTGATACCATGGAAGAAATGAAGTGGGACCTGAGCGTGCTGGTGCGATCGACCGAACAGAAGGAGATCCAGACCCAATTGGACGAGATGGTCCGGGATGCAGAGGCGTTCGCCTTGAAGTACCGCGGCAGGATCGCCGGTATGAGCCCCGCCCTGCTGGGGGAGATGCTGGACGAGAAGGACGCCGTCTCCACCAGGCATGAGAGCGCCGCCAAGTACTGCTCGTTGAAGTTCTCGGCCGACACGACCGATCCGGTCGCCTCCGCGCTGAACAACGCGCTGATAAAGGCGGCCACCGAGGCAGGGCAGCACATGACCTTCCTGGACATCGAGCTAGGGGAGAGGCTGATGTCGCAGCCGGAGCTCCTCAAGGACCCCACCCTGGGCCGCTACCGCCATTACCTGGAGAGGATGGCCAGGGCCGCCCCGCACAACCTGAGCGAGGTCGAGGAGCGTCTGGTCCTCGCCAAGGACCAATACGGCATCGTCAAGTGGTCTAAGCTGCAGCAGAAGTGGCTCAGCACCAGGAGCTTCCATCTGAACGTGAAGGGGGAGGAGAAGGAACTGTCCCTGGGAGAGATGATGGCCTTCCTGAACGACCCCGACCGGGAGACGAGAAGGCTGGCCCACCAGGAGGTAGGCAAGGTGGTCTCACAGAGCGATACGGTCTGGGTGGATGCGCTCACCAGCATCTGCGGGGATCATCTGGAGATGACGAAATGGCGCAAGTTCTCCTCGCCGCTCTCCTCCAGTCTGATCTTCAACGACGTGGAGGAGAAGGCCATCCACGCCATGATGCGGGCGGTGGAGAAGCACGTCCCGCTGTGCAAGGAGTACTACGACCTCAAGGCCAAGCTCCTGGGCATCGACAGATGCGGGGACTGGGACATGCTTGCGCCCCTCCCATCTTCCGCTAGGAAGTACAGCTGGGAGGAGGCCAGGCAGATCGTCTCCCGCTCCTACTACCGCTTCGACCCGGCCTGGGGCAAGTGGGTCGACTCCATGTTCGATCACCACCGCATCGATGCGGAGGTGCGCCGCGGCAAGAGGACCGGCGCATTCTGCGATGACTGGTTCGCCGGAAAGGGCGCGTTCATCCTGATGTCGTTCAACGGCAACATGAACGACCTTTACACCGAAGCTCACGAGCTAGGCCATTCCATCCATGCCTACGAGTATTTCCAGAAGCAGAACCTCAGCAACTGCCAGATCAGCTTCTGCATGGCCGAGTGCGCTTCCATCTTCGGCGAGCTGCTCCTGACCGACATGCTGATAGAGGAAGCGAAGAGCGACAAGGAGAAGGCCGCGGCCCTGGCGAGTGTCCTGGACACCTTCACCTACATCCTGTTCCACGCAGGCGCAAGGTACCGCTTCGAAGAGTCTGTCTACGAGTCCATCAGCGCCGGGGAGAGCCTGGACGCGAAGAAAGTATGCAACCTCTGGACCACCGCCCGCACCCGCATGATGGGGGACGCCATGATCTGGCCGCCTGAGTCCGACTGGACCTGGGCCAGGGTGCCGCATTACTTCATGGCCGGGCTGAGATATTACAACTACCCCTACATCTTCGCCCAGCTGTTCGTCTTCTCGCTGTACCGCCTGTACAAGGAGCAGGGCAAGGACTTCGTGCCGAAGATGAACGCACTGCTAAGCGCCGGCTCAAGCCTTTCCGCATCGGACCTGGCCAAGCAGCTCGGCTTCGAGCTCGACCAGGAGGAGTTCTGGGTGAAGGGCATCGAGCAGGCCGAGGAGATGGTGAGGTCCCTCAGACAGACCATGCAGTGATGGCCATCGGTCCAAAACACCTTCCTAATTTTCATATTTCTTCCCCTTGCTCACGGCGATGATGAACCCGCCCATCACGTCTTGGCTGTCCTCGAGGCCCAGATGGAACGTGCGAAGGGAGATCCTCGCTAAGCCCTCACTCCTTCCAGTCCCACAATGTCTTGCAGTGGCCGCACCACATCCAGTCCTTATGATACAGCATCTGGCCGCGCTTGCCGCAATCGGGACAGACCTGCTCGGGGACCGAAGGGTCCGGGCGTCCGTAAATGATATCCTTGACCTTCCCGACCTTCTTCATCCTCTGATGCCTCGTTCTTCGACCTCGGAACGGTGGGCGGGAATATGAATTGGCGCATCGACATCTGTGACGAACATGCCATTCGATGCGCCATGACCTAGTTTTTTATGATACCACGGTCCTCTACACCTCATGCGGAAAGGGGGGAGGTCCGTCGCTGCAGCCATCATGCTCCTAGCCCTGGCGAGCCTCCTTCTCCTGGCGGCCAACATCGGCCTCACCGAGCTGGGAGGGACAGGCGACGGCATCGATTACGCTCATCTGCGGAACCTTCTCCTGCCCATCGTGATGGGCGTGCTGCTCGTCGTCTTCGTCCTGGTGATCGTGAAATATCTGTTCCGCGGAAAGGTGCGGCGTTCGAGGAGCGGCGCCCCTGAACGGGCCCCCTCCCCCTGGGCGTTCCTGGTGCTGATCCTGTTCATCAGCATCCTGGCCGTGCTGGCCGGGGGTCAGGACCCCAATGATACGGGCGGGGGTGGCGTGGACGAGCCTGGTCAGGAGCAGCCGATAGATATCGGCACCCCCGACAGTGCGGCCTCATCGACCAATCTGTTCGTGGTCGGAATCCTGCTCGCCCTGGCCGTCGTTCTCCTGCCATTCATCATCAGAAATGCCAGAAGGCATTCCGTGACGATTTCGGCCCGCCCGACCCAGGGTATCGAGGTCGTGGCCGATAAAGCGGTCAAGGAGATCAACATCAGCACGGGCAATGAGCTGCGCGACGCCATCGCCCGATCGTACCTGGCATTGCTGGAACTGGTGAGACGCCGCATGGATGGGGAAGAAGTGCTGACGCCCCGGGAGCTGGCGGAGCTGAGCGTGTCCCGGTTCGGATGGCCCCAGAAGGATGTGGACGACCTGACCATGCTCTTCGAGCTGGCCAGATACAGCGATCATCAGATGGGGGAGGAGGAAAAGGAAAGGGCCGTAAGATGCATCGGCAGCATCAAGCAGGCCGCCTTAGGTGAGGCTCATGTCTGAACTGAAGGAAAAGGTAGAAAGGTTCCTGGACAGCTGGGAAGGGATGTACATGATACTAATGGCAGTGGCCATGCTGATCATGCTGTCCCTGTTCATCCCTCCGTTCAGCGACGTCTTTTCCGATGACAGGTCTCGGTTCATCCCCTTCATCATCGCGCTGTTCCTCCTGGCCATCGCCTGCATCGGACTTACCTTTCCGCACACGGACGAACAGTTCATCATCGATGACTACAGGAAGGAATTGGAGCCCCGCAGGTACCGAGAGGACCTGGACGATGACAAGGTCCAACTGGATCTTTACCGTGAACTCCGCCAGACGCTGGTTCTCAGGATCAGGATGAAGAGGAAGATCGACAAGAACGCCTGGACGGCATTATCGAGGGATGACGAGGCGTTGCGATCGATGGTCGACGACGAGGACCTCCGGGCGTTCTTGCGTGTCGGTCTGGATGATAGGATAATGGAGAGAGAACAGAGCGTGGTCATCTTCGGTGAAGGTTTCCGTCGCCGTTTTGATTCTTTATTGCTGAAAGTGGAGGAGTGGGCATGAGACTGGATGATGTGAGGGGGACGTGCAACAGGATAATGGAAGAGGTGGGCGGGGTCATAATCGGCAAGCAGGACGTGCTCGAAAAGGTAATGCTCTGCATACTGGCCGATGGCCACCTTCTCTTCGAGGACTATCCCGGCCTGGCCAAGACGCTCATGGCCAAATCGTTCGCCCAGGCGCTGGGACTGGATTTCAAGAGGGTGCAGTTCACCCCGGACCTGCTGCCGGCCGACATCAGCGGAAGCTACATGCTCGACCGCAACACCGGCCATTTCAACCTCAACCCCGGCCCGGTCTTCTGCAACATCCTGCTGGCCGACGAGATCAACCGTGCCCCGCCCAGGACCCAGGCGGCATTGTTGGAGGCCATGCAGGAGAGGCAGGTGACGCTGGAAGGTGTTACGCACCCCCTGCCGAGGCCGTTCCTGGTCATGGCCACCCAGAACCCGATCGAATATGAGGGCACATACCCCCTGCCCGAGGCCCAGGTCGACCGGTTCATCATGCGCACATCCGTCGGGTATCCCGGCAAGATGGACGAGGTGCTCATGCTGGTGAAGAGGAAGAACCGGGGCACCGATGACACGTCCATCAAGGCTGTCTGTGACCCATCGACCGTGAAGGATATGCAGGCCGCGGTCGAGAAGGTGCATGTGGAGGATGTCATCCATGAGTACATCGTGTCCCTGGTCGCCGCCACCCGCAAGCATACCCAGGTGGAGGTCGGCGCCAGTCCGCGGGGTTCGCTCGCCCTCATGAAGCTGTCATCGGCCCGGGCCGCACTTCAGGGACGTGATTTCGTCCTCCCGGACGATGTGAAGTCCTTGGCGTCCGCCGCATTGGCCCACCGCCTGATATTGGGTGCGGACCCATGGGTCCGCGGCGTTAGGCCGAAGAGCGTGATCGAATCGGTCCTGCGCGATATCCCGGTACCGAAGGTAGAGTGATGCGCTCCATTGGAAGGGCGGGCCTGATGGCCCTGGGCCTGGTGTTCCTCATGGCCGGAATCATCCTGCGGTCGATGGCGCTGATCGGGATGGTCCTGCCGATAGCGCTCCTGCTGATGGCAGGGATGCTGTTCAAGGAAAGGGACCCGGATGTGAGGGCATCTTGGCTGGTCCCTGAGGAGGACATCATGGAGGGGGAGGAGCTAGAGGCCGTTCTGGTCCTTTCTAATCCCGGGACCCGTTCCGTCTCAGCGCTCGTCGAACTGACCCTTCCAGAGGGAACGACGCTCATCAAGGGGAGGACGAGATTCCCGCTGCTGCTCCGCCCAGGTGAGGAGATCGACCTGAACTATCGACTCGGTTTCCCCCGCAGAGGGAGGTATGACCTAGGGGATGTGAGGCTGTCTTGGGATGACATGACCTCGTTCCAGAGATGGGAGAAGACCATTAACACGCCAGCCTCGGTCCGAGTGCTGCCGTACATCTATCCACTGGACCGCGGCCCGTTCCATCTGGACCAGGTAAGGAATCCCGCAGGAGACCTTCGTTCCCGCCTCATCGGGCAGGGGTTGGAGTTCCATTCCCTGCGGGACTATTCCCCTGGGGATGAGCGGAGGAGGATAAACTGGAAGGCGACGGCCCGTTCGGAGAACGTCATCGTCAACCAGCAGCACACCGAGCGTTGTGGGGACATCGTGCTGGTCGTAGATGTGAGAGGCATCACAAAGAGCGGGGAACGGTCGAAGAGGCTGGTCGACGCCGAGGTGAACGCGGCCTGCAGCATCTCGTCCAAGTTCCTCCGGCAGAGGGACCGGGTCGGGATGCTGGTTATGCGGGATGTGATGGACGTCGTCCCCTCGAGGTATGGAAAGAAGCAGTTCCATGTCATCGTGGACCGGCTGCTGGAGGTGCAGCAGGGCGGATCGATGTCATCCTCCGGCCTGAACCGCATGCTGATGAGATACTTCCCCGGCAACTCGTTCGTCCTGGTGATCAGTCCTCTCGACGATGCAAGCATGGTCCAGAGCATCAAGGAGCTTTCTGTGAAGGGACGGAGCGTAGGCGTGCTGGCTGTGAGGTCCGGGAAGGTTCCCGGCGAGGATGAGGCGCTCAGATACCGGGACCGGATGGACAGGGTCCGTTGGAAGGATGATGTGGACGATATCCGTTCTTACTGCCAGGTCCTGGAATGGGATGCGGACATGGACCTCAACACCTGCGTGAGGAGGATGCGGCGATGAGGAAGGTCGGGACCTTTTCCCTGGTATTGATGACGTTGGCGATACTGCTCGTCCTGATACCTGCGGCGATAGCGGGCCTCACTCTGGCCGAACCTTGGCAATCATATCCGGGCATACTGGCGATCACGACCATCGCCACGGCACTGTCACTCCCGACCCGGCTGATCTGGCCTAGCACCGACGTGCCCTACTATGCCATAGGCCTGGCGATGGCGATCAACGTGGTTCTCTATGCCATGCAGAACGGTTCTCCCTGGGGCGTATGGAGCATGGGCATGTCCTACCTGATCGCAGGATTCCTGCTGCAAAAGACCGATTGGACGTTTCGCCCGAAGAAGGAGCCTGGATTCGAGGCGGAGGATGAGAGATGGATCATGCTCTCGGCCATACGTTCGGCCGTCGGGGGCGCCGCACGCTTCGCCGCCATCTTCATCGTTTCGATCGCATTGCTCCTCGTACTACCGTGGCTGGCGCTTCCATCGGTGGAGCTGTGGACAATCGCCGTTCTGGCGATAGTCGTGCTCTTCACCCTGACATGGCTGTCTGCCGCAGAAGCATGAGGACGGCGGCGCACATCGAGCCATAGTGTTTCGATGGACGTTCAGAGGAGCTTGTCCGCCTTGTCCTTCACCAGGCGGTCGAGGTCCAGCTCGAAGCCGACTATCGGGTAGCCAAGCTCGAAGTTGATGATGACCTCGGGATGCAGTTCGCCGAATGTGCCGATGGCCTCGTTCTCGAAGACGACCTGCGCCCCGCGTCCGGGAAGATAGGTCCCGTCCTGCGTGGGGATGAGGTCGAACGGCGCAGAGATGTCGCGCATGAATCCCTCCAGCACCGACTTGATCTCGGTGAACGACGCCTTGGAATGTATGCTTAGGACGCAGATGTGCTTGTGCCTCTTGGCTTCCAGCACCACATCGCCGACCTCGAAGATCCTCTGCGGAAGGTCGCGGTGTTTGCTCTTCCGGAGCACCGCCAGCAATGACGGCATGAGCGAAGTGCGGAGGCAGTTGTGGTCCTCTGTGACCGGGTTCAGCACCTCGACCACGTTCTCCCCCTGCGGCAGGAGCATCTTGTCGAACAGGTCCTCCCTGTTCGTCAGGGTCAGGGTGGTGACTTCCCAGAAGCCATAGCCGACCATCAGCTGGCGCACCAGGTCGGCCGCCCTTTCCTGCGGCCTCTCCTTCGCCACGGTATGGCAGCGGGGAGGGACCTTGCCAAACTTCTCGTAACCATATCCGATGGCCAGGTCCTCGACGATGTCCGCCTGATGCAGAATGTCCATCCTCCAGGGCGGAAGCTGCACGTGCAGGTTCTTCCCCTTCGCTTCGGAGTCATAACCCATGCGGGCCAGCCAGGAGCACATCTCGCTGCCGTCCATGTGCAGGCCCAGCCAGCTGTTGGCGTAGGCGATGTCCACCTGCTTGACCTTGGACTTCAGGTCCGGGGTCGTCTTGAGCGCCCCGCCCTTCAGCTTCACCGTCTGGATCCTTCCCCCTCGTTCAGCGATGCTGGTGGACACGATGTTCAGCACGCCGGAGACGGCATGAAGGTCAGTGCCAGTAACATCGATGAATATGTTCTTCGTTTCATCGGTGACGGTCGTAAGCGCGCCGTTGATGATGGGCGGGAAAGAAAGCAGTTCCCCGTCCTTGTCCAGGATGACCGGGAAGAGCGGCTTCCCCTCCACCAGGTGCTTGTAGTCCACGCCCTTCTCGTGCTTGTCCAGCACCTCGCGCAGGGTCATGGGCTCGGTCTTCGCCAATGGAACGAACGAAATGGAATCGGGCTCGGCCCCCTTGTAGACGAAGGGGCCTTTCACCTTGTCGAGGTCGTGCACGCCGATGGCCACCTTGGACCTCTTCCTCCCCACTGTCAGGTGCAGCTTCTCCTGCAGCTCCATGAGCGAACGGATCAGCGCATCGTCCATGGTGACGTCCTTCACCGCGCCAGCGACGATGTAGGGACGGATTTCGGCCACGCTCGGGTCGACCGTGAGGGTCAGGCCGGAATCGGTCACATCATAGTGCCTCATGCCAGTCTTGATGTCCAGGAAGGCCCGCATGGCCCTGGCCACGCCCTCCACAGAATAGAGGTCCGGCCGGTTGGGGAAGAACTCCACCGAGGCCTCGCCGGTCGATGGGTCGTACTTGTCGAGGCTGGCGCCGATCATGGGGATGCGGTCCAGTACCTCTTCCACCTTCCTCTCCTCTCCCAGCTGGGAGAGCAGGTCGTTGACGTTGAAATTGATTACTGGCATGCGGGTTCGCCATTCTTTTTACGATATATGAGCCTTGCTTCACCGCCCCAGCGACTGGTGGGCCTTGCCCAGCTCGCCGGCCGATTGCGCCGCCAGGGTGGAAAGCTCCCCTGCCAACGCCAGCGCGGCCACGATCTCGGCCAGTCTCTTCACCTTCCCCGCTCCGACGCAATCTATCATCGACAGAGCTTCCTTCTGGCAGGGCAGCCTCGTACCTCCGCCGACCGTTCCCAGCTCGAGGCAGGGCAGCCTGACCGAAACGTACAGGTCGCCGTCCGCGTCCTCGCAGTTCGTCATGGCCATGCTGGCCTCCGCCACCTGGGCGGGGTCCTGACCGGTCGCCAGATAGACGGCGGCGATGATGTTCGCCACGTGGGCGTTGAATCCCAACGAGGAGGCGAGGGCGGAACCCACCAGGTTCTTGCGGTAGTTCGTCTCCACGGCCTTCGCCACGGTGGTCTTGAGCCTCTCCTCCACCACCGCCCTCGGGACCGTTACATCGGCCAGCACCAGCTTTCCCCGGCCCAGTATGGAATCGATCGCGGCCGGTTTCTTGTCGATGCACATGTTGCCGGAGACGGAGATGAGGACGGCGCCCGTCTCCTTCTCGATCAGACGGGATGCCGCTTCCGTCGCTATGGTCGCCATGTTCATGCCCATGGCATCTCCAGTGTCGTAGGAGAATCGGAGGAACAGACTTCTGCCGGAGGCGAAGGGCTTGATGCTCAGCAGCTTGCCGTGGGACGTGGTCGCCTCGGCCGTTCGCTTGACCACATCGTAGTTGTCATCCACCCACTTGGCCACCCTCTGCCCGTCCCTCACACCCTTGGTGCGGAACACTGGGGCCCTGGTCATTTCGTCCTTGATGATGACCACGTTCGCCCCTCCGGCGGCTGTGATCGCGGAGCACCCCCGGTTGACGGATGCTAGCAGCGCCCCTTCCGTGGTGGCCATGGGGACGAGGAACTCACCCTTGGCATGGTCTCCCTTGACCGCCAGCGGACCGGCGAACCCGAGCGGCACCTGAAGGCAGCCGATCATGTTCTCGACGTTCTTCTCCGCCAGCAGGGGATCGAAGCTGTAGCTGCCGATATGAGGCAGCTTCGTCGCGGCGTACTCCTCCACGGCCATGCGCCGCTCGTCCACGTCCGCCTTGCTCTTCCCCCGGTTCTTCAGGCCTCCGGTCATCTTATCGGTTCAGGTATTGGCTGCACGATAATAATCCTAGCCCTCCGCCTTGGAGGGCAGCTTCTCGATGCGGCGGTCCTCCACGGTCATGATGTTGGGCACGAGAAGGGAGGCGACCGCCATGACGGCCATCGCTCCACCGGCCAATAGGAACCAGGGCTGGATGCCGAACACCTCCGCCATCGGTCCGCCGATCGCCAGGCCGACCGGTGACATGGACATCGCCAGGGCCGCGACCAGTGCGAAGATCCTGCCCTGCATGGCCGGGGGGATGCAGCATTGCAGCATGGCGTTGATGCTTCCGTTCAGTATGGAGAACATCGAACCCACCAACAAGGCCAATGCCAGCAGGATGAGGAAGCCGGTGGAGGGCACCAGCCCGATCGCTAGTACGCTGAACCCGCCGAGCAGCAGGCTTGCCATGACGGTGGTCATCTTGCGCTTGGTCCCTCCCCAGACCCCCAGAGCAACGCCGCCGACCAGCGTTCCGACACCTGCTAGCGCCTCGACCGAGGCGTAGTCGATGGCGGTTCCGCCGAAGTGATCGACCACGAGCAGGGGGAGCAGGGAGAACGCCGGGGCCGCCAGCATGTTCGCCACCATGAAGATGGCCACCACGCCGATCATCCCTTTCCAGCTCCTCATGAAGGCCAGTGATTCCTTCATCTCCGCCATGACGCTCTTCCTCTCGTCAGAGCGGACGGGCTCGGGGATCTTAATCATAGCAAGCGGGATTATCGCCGCCAGCGCTGTGACCACATCGATCGCCAATATGAACTCCATGCTGACGAAGGCGAACAGGACGGCCGCGATGGGAGGGGCCATGATGCTCGACAGGCCCATGACGGCCTGGGTCAGACCGCCCACCCTGGCCAGGTGCTGCTCCGGCACGAGCAGGGTGGTGGCCGCCTGGGCCGCAGGCCAATGGAACGAAGAGAATGAGGAGCGGACAGCCAGGAGGACGAGTATCTCCCAGAACTGCACCACGCCGAAGGCGAACAGGGCGATCAGCACCACCGTGCTGAGGGCGATCAGACCGTCGGCCGCTATCATCACATAGCGTCTCTTCCAACGGTCCACATAGGTCCCGGCGATCGGGGTCAGGATCACCTGGGGCAGGAAGCCGCAGATGCCTGCGATGGCCAGGACCGTGGCCGAACCGGTGGTTATGGTCAGGTACCATATGACGGCGAACTGGACGATGGCGCTTCCCACGATGGAGAGGGCCTGTCCGCTGAAGATGAACAGGAATCGTTTTAGCCAGGCCTCGTTCCCCGTGACCGGCTGAGGCAATGCCGCTTCGTTCATGATATCCTTGAGCAGCGGTCACTCGACATAACGAGAGTGGCCACTTGTGGTCAGGAACCCGCGGAAGCGATAAATACCTGGTGTTCCGAGGTCGTTTATATGGAGAAGATCGTGAAGAGCGATGAGGAATGGCGGAAGGAGCTGACCCCGGACCAATACCGCCTGTTGCGTCAGAAGGGCACGGAGCCGGCGTTCCACAATGAATATTGGGATAACAAGCACGATGGGACCTATCTTTGCGCAGGATGCGGCAGCGCCTTGTTCTCCTCCGACAAGAAGTTCGATTCGGGAACGGGATGGCCTAGCTTTTGGGATCCGGTATCGCCCGATGCCGTCGAGACGGAGACGGACCGGAGCTTCGGGATGGTGAGGACCGAAGTAAAATGCGCCCGATGCGGAGGTCATCTAGGTCATCTTTTCAAGGACAGCCCTACCCCGAACGGAATGAGGTATTGCATGAACTCCGGAGCCTTGAAGTTCCGTCAGAAAAAGTGACGAAAATGGCGTCCGAAAGGGCAAAATCGTGCTACACTGTGGCACGATTTTTTCCTCTAGGGGCCATCATAGGTATAATTCTCGCCCCTTTTGAGTTAAACATTCAAATATTAGTATAATCCATCGGGGAAGTTCAAGGTGTGGCATAGACCACTCCAGAAGGCGATAACCCTACATGTATAGTATGAGTCCAAATTCGGGCAAACTCATGAGCGATGAACAGGTGATCGAGAGGTACAAGAGGGACGGAGAATGGGGCCTATTGGTATCCGTCGATTGCCACGACTGTGACCCAAAGAAGATCCGCAGCAAGGAGGTCATTAGCCAGTTCGTCATAGATCTGTGCGAGGAGATCGATATGAACAGGTTCGGCGACCCTATCGTCGTCCGCTTTGGCAAGGACCCAAAGGTGCAGGGCTACTCCCTGGTCCAGCTCATCGAGACCTCGTGCATATCCGGTCACTTCGCAGAGGACACCGACCGTGCATACATCGATGTCTTCAGCTGCAAGGAATTTGGCCCAAAGAAGGTAGCGGAGTATGTGGCCAAGTACTTCGGCGCGAAGAAATATGAGTACTCGATCGCCTTCCGTAACTAAGACGGACTCAGAAGGACTCTGAACCTAATCAAACCACTTCAACGATATTATTTGTTTTTCTATCCTCAACTCCCTTGGCATACATGCTGCCGACCCGAAGCGTCGATCCGCTTCTCGTTGGCCAATGATCTGTCCTCGTTCGAGAGGGGTTATATATACCGGCCAAGACAGATTTTTTCATGAGAAGATGCAAGGTACTCTGCCAACGGGTCGTTCCTTCGTTCACACCATCCTGGAGCCGAAGGAGGAGGAGATGGTGGACATCGTCCGGCAGCTGAACGGTCGTTTCGGCCTGGACTTCTCAAAATACAGACCGAGCACCATCAGCAGAAGGGTGGGGAGGAGGATGATGAACCATTCCCTCACCGACACCAAGGAATACTCTGCTCTGTTGGAGAGGGACCCGAGGGAGCAGGAGGCTTTGTTCCATGACCTGTTGATCAGCGTCACGGAGTTCTTCAGGGACCCAGAGTCGTTCTGTTTCCTCAATGACGAGGTCATCCCGAAGCTGTTGGAAGAGAAGGGCTCTGGACCGGTCCGGGTATGGTCCGCAGGCTGCGCCACAGGGGAGGAGGCATACTCCTTGGCGATACTCCTAAAGGAGGCGGCGGGGAGGGTTGGATTCGATGGCGACATCTCCATCTTCGCCACGGACGTTCGTGGATGTTCCCTGGAGAAGGCCTCGAAGGGAACGTACGATGGTGACCACCTCAAGAACATCGCACCAGAACGTCTGGAACGTTGGTTCAAACAAAATGGGCGGTCCTATCGCATATCGGACGAACTAAGAGAGGCGGTGGTGTTCGCCCCCCAGAATCTCATTGCCGACCTTCCCTTGTTCAAGATGGACCTCGTCAGCTGCAGGAACGTGCTGATCTACCTGAAGCCGGAGGTGCAGGCGAGAGTCATCTCCTCCCTCCATCTGGGCATGACAGAGAGGGGTTATCTGTTCCTGGGGAGCAGCGAAGGCATAGGTCAACATTGCAAAGGTCTGGAAATGAGGAACAGCAGGCACAAGGTCTTCCGCAAGAGCGCGCCAGAGGGAGAGTTGGACATAGATGGGAGGATATGCCCCAACAAGACCTTCCTAGCGAACGACGGAATGGACGCCCTCAGACATGCAACATCCTAGGTTGTCCAGCCTCAAGGGCCTTAATGCATCTGGTCATAGAAAGCCTTAAAATGGATTGCGGTATTCGGTGGTTCCATTGGGCCCATAGCTTAGCCTGGTTGGAGCGCCCGGCTGATAACCGGGAGGTCAAGAGTCCAAATCTCTTTGGGCCCACCATTTCCCCCTTACTTCTTTGATAAAACAATAATTTGTGAAACGGCTTATTGAATTCACAATTCTAAATAATAATACTGGATGTTCTCGATTGGTTCGAACCCCATCTTTTCATAGAGATGTTTTGCGGCCAGGTTCGTACTGGTCACCGCCAGAACGATGTCGACGTTCGAACCTTTCGAATTGGCGACGATCATTCTATCGATCAATACAGTAGCGATGCCCCGGCCCCTTTCCGCGCTGTCCACTGCAAGATCCACCATGTTGATCCCGACCTTGGGAATTTTCGCCACCAGGACGACTCCGACCTCCCGACCGTCCCTCAGCGCAAGAAAACTGTGATCCGGTAAGAACTCTCCATACCGGCCTCCAATTATGGCCGCGAGATAGGCTTGGCATCCTTGTAGGGTCCGATACGGTCGGTGGAATGACCTGTCCTTGGAACTTGAGTTCTTGAAAAGCATGTGTGCTGCTGCCTGAGCCATACAATTCGACCAAGGCATGATGGTAATTCCCTCGGGGACCCCTTTATGGACGAAGCTGACACCTGGTCTTCGCACCATGTTCATGCGGTCTATCTGGATGAAGCCAAGGGCCATCGCCTCATCGACAAAGGACCTGCGCTGCGGCCAGTTGAAGAGGCCCATCACCGACCTTAGGCCTAGGGCCTTAAGGGATCCGATGGACGATGCCAGGACCGCCTGGAAATATCGTTCATATTGGGGCAGGACATGACCGAAACGAAGGGAGGCGTCATCGTCTATCGTCTGATAGGCCAGGAATCCCACCGGTCTATCCATGTCCTTGATGATGGCCAGGTCGAACTTGCCCGACCTGATCTGTTCGAGCCGGTCCAATTTTAAAATCCTGTCGTGAACATCAGGAATCTGCCTGACTGCCTTACCCGCATCGTCAAGGACCTCGTCGAGATCGGGCGGGCAGATGTTCCCTTTCTCAAAATGTTCGACACGGAGTTCCATCTGTCCCTGAATGATGTCAGCGAATTCAAATTACCTTTGGAACATCGGTCTGTCGTTCGAGCGGACCATAGTTCGAACCAGATATTGCCGAAAACATCATGGCCTTGGCTGACGAGGAGGTGGTGCCCTGATCACCTGGACCGTCAATTGAAATGTCGCGATGATGGATGAGTTGCCCTCCCAATCACGCCATTTCTTCATTTTTAGGACATTGATCCCTGCCCTCGTTCCCTTGAAGTCAAAGATGCGATGACCCCCCACCCCCATTTCATCTGGGGCATGCTGATCCTCGACATACTCATCCTTCACGATCTCCAACCAGCCCTTCCTTTCGATGAACCAACGGTATCCGGTGCTGGGGTTCTCCACCAGGCGGACTGTGAACCCATCGCCAACCCTGATATTGATGGTCCTATGGTCATCCATCTCTGTGTAGATCATTTTCATTCCTTTCCAGGATGTAAATAGCTCGTTCCAGTGTTGTTACTAGGTTTTCTGTCCTTCCTCAGCCGATTTACACGAAATTTCTCCTACTTCCTAATGGTAAATTTCATTACAGCATATTTTATAATTGTTAATTATTAGATATTATATTGCACATATAAAATAAATTGATAATCGCTGCCAGTGGAAACTGCCTACGATCCTCTGAGAACCGAATTATCGTTTTCGATAAAAATTATCAAGCCTGATAATCTGTTCGCCTGTATTAATATCGTTATCATCGTTAAATGGCCGGAAGTTGAGATGGCCAATATTCTTTTGGTCGATGATGACGAGGGCCTCCTAGAGATAGGTAAGGAATTCCTGGAGAATGAGGGACAGCACCATGTCACCATATCCAGTTCGGTGAGCGAAGCCCTCACTCACATCGGCGTAAGCCCTATTGATATCATCGTCTCTGATTACCAGATGCCTGTGACCGACGGGATCGAGTTCCTCATGCTCATGCGATCGAGGAAGGACAAGATCCCTTTCATCCTCTTCACCGGGAGGGGCAGAGAGGAGGTCGTAATCGAGGCGATCAACCACGGCGCCGATTTCTACATCAAGAAGGGGACGGACGTCCGCTCTCAATACGCACAGTTGCTACATACCATCGACCAGGCCTTGGCCCGGAAGCAAGCCGAGGATGCGGTGGAATACAACCTGAATCTGTTCAAGCAGCTGCTGGAGAACAACATGGACATGATCCTGGTCGTTAATAGGGACATTAAGATAGAGTATGTCAGCCCATCCATTACGAAGATCCTTGGCTATACCGAGGACGAGGTCATCGGCAGACAGGGCTTGGAGTTCTTAAACCCGGACGGCTTAGCAAAAGTGGAGCATGTGGATGTCAACAACCCCCAGACATTCAGTTCCAAATGGATCATCATAGATATCCAGCGAAAGGACGGAACATGGGCGACCATCGAGGCCATCGCCAAGCTCTTCGAGCGTAATGGAAGCAAGAAGATCATCATCAATGCCAGGGATGTGAGCGCCCGGGTCGAGAAGGACCGCCATCTCCAATTGCTCATGAGCGAGATCGGCATGCAGCGGGGCGAGGTAGAGCGAAGGAACAGGCCTGGATGTATTGGCGGGATCAGGTACAGCTATCAGTTTGGGACGTTCGCCTTGACCCCTGTTGCCGCAACGATCTTCGGAATCGATGTGAACGGAGAGGGCCTGAGCTATGCTGATTTCTTGAACCGGGTTCATCCGGAGGACCGGCGGATATTTTCTGACATGGAAGCGTATTCCGCCCCGACGGTGGAACCGCGCGAGTTCAGGTTCCGCATCTTGCTGAACGGCGGGGTTCGGTACTTGAGCTCGGTCGTCTGCTCTTTCCTGGACGAGGCGGGCATGCCAAAATACCTTCAGGGCATGGTCTCGGACCAGACCGAAATGGTCGGCCTGCAGGAGAAGATCATGATGCTGGACAAGGCCAGAGATTGAAGCTGTCCCTACTAATGAAGAATGGAAGGGATTAAACCTTAGGATGGGCATCGATCGCACCTGCCATGCCCAGCAATGACCCTTTTGACATCTTGGCCAGGTCCATCTACCGCGACACGAAGGAGCTGGCGGTGCGATATGCCCGCGTGCCTGGAATTCACATCATGGTCGTCCAGGACCGTTGCATCGGATGCGGAAAATGTGTGCGGGAAGGCTTTTGCCGCTTCGGTTCGATATCCATCGTGGAGAAGAAGGCGGTCGTGAACGCTCGCCGCTGCCGAGGCTGTATGCGCTGCACCCATCTCTGTCCCAAAGGTGCGTTCATCATCGAGCTGCGACCGCCCCAGGCCGTGAACGACACCCTTCGCGCGATCGACAACCAGATAGACCGACGCCTCAGAGAGCTGGATGGCAAGGTCTGATCCGTGCTCAGATGATCATCGCTGCTGCAAATCCGATGACGAACAGGACCTGGGTCAGGAGAACTACCTGAATGTTTGCCCTCTGGGCGTTGAAGAAATGCCCCAGCGGCTCATCACCTTTGAAGGCGCCGCTGACGGCCTTATATGCCAACGGCAAGGTCAATAGGCCGACCACGGTCAATGCGGGGAACATGCCCAGGACGATACCTCCCAGGAGGATGGCGTAGACCATCAGTGTGTTCACCCCGTAGATCCATGCCGAACGCCGCTTTCCGAATCGAAGGATCAGATTTCTCCTGCCCCCGAGCCTATCGGCGCTCTCGTCGGGGAACTCGTTCAACAGGAGGAGATCGAACGTCAACAAGCTCGATGAGACGGCAAGCAGGACCAGCGGTAAGGGGATCGCCTGGATCTGCACCAGATATGCACCCAGGACAGGGAGGCCCCCCAGTCCCAGTCCCGCAGCGATCTCCCCCAGCATGTTGCGCACGAAGAACTGTGTGTAGAACAGAGCAAAGAGCATGCCAGGGATGACTATCAACAGTAGCGACCAGGAGACCGTTATCACCAGGTAGGCGCTCAAGAGCGCGGCGATGACGAAACACAGCAGGGCCGTTCGCATGACCTCCCCCGGCCTGAGAAGCCCCTCCTGCAGGATGCCGGTGCCGCCGTTGAAAGCGGTCCTGTTCGTATTGTGATCGATCTTGGTCCTGTCGTCATAATAATCATTGAGGGTGTTGACGCTGATGTGCAGCAGCACCAGGACCGCCGTGAAGACCAGGCAGGGGAGAAGGGAGAAATGGCCATCGTAAAATGCCAAGATGCTACCGACCGCGGTCAGAACGATCGGCAGATAGAGGTACGGGACCCTGATCTCGACCATCCAGGTCTTGAAACGCATGGCCAGTGAAAATTCATCAATGTATTTATCGCTGTCCGCTGAAAAAAGGTTCGATGGGTGTTGAGCACCCATGCGATTTTCATTTGTTTATCATGGCCAAGGTCGTCTTGTGATCAAAGACCGGGAAGATGCGCCCTCTGCAGAATTCCATGGGGGCCATCATCTCAGGCTCCATCATGAACTTCATGAGGATGTCCATGCTCGGCGTGTCGTAGAGCGCAAAGACCTTGTGCGCCATATGGTCATCCCATGAGCCCATGAACTTGATGCCGTATTTGGCGGCCGTCGGCTCCACCTTCTCATACCAATTGACCGTCGCCGCTCGATACTTGGGGTTGTAAGCGGGACAGTTCTCTGGTGAATGCTTCGTTACCTGCATGACCAACATTTTCTGTCCTCTCCTTTTGGTCTGAAGTTCCCGCGCCTGACGCTCCCCGCGCGCGGTCCTCAAACCATACCTATCCTAGGATTTTTAACATTTATAAGCATTGGAAGGGTTCATTATTAACATTCATAATCAATTATTCAACATATGAAAATTCCAAAATGTTCGATTTTTGCTCTGAGCATTTTTTCATGACCTTGTCATGCCAGTGATCCATAGATTTGTAGGTATGGGCTCCACCTGAAAGCAACCTTTTTGAATCATGCCCTCATATTGTTGAAAAACGGAATTACATGGAAGAAACGAGAGTCGTAATCGACATGGCCCTGTTGCTCTTGATCTCCGGGGTCTTTTCCATCATATTCGTGAAGATCAAAATGCCCCCTATCCTGGGATATCTGGGGGCGGGCATAATACTTGGTCCCACGATGCTGCCCGAGCTTTGGGTCGAAGGTACCACGGTCAGTCTGCTTTCGGACATCGGTATCGTCCTTCTGCTGTTCTACATAGGCCTAGAGACGGACATGGCCAAGCTAAGGACGACGGGCATGAAGCTGATCTTCGTGGTCGGGCTGCAGATGCCCATCGTCCTGGCCTGCGGTTATGTGACCGGCATCATGCTGGGATTGGACTTCACCCAATCGATCTTCCTCGGCGCCATCATATCCGGCACCAGCACGGCGGTGGTCGTAGGTGTCCTCAAGACCAATGACCATATCAACGAGGACCTGGCCAAGACCATCATAACGATCACCATCTTCGAGGATGTGGGCCAGGTCATCATACTCACGATGGCGGCGCCGTTGCTGGCGGGCAGCACGCCGGCGCTCGGCTCGACATTGATGATGGTCGTGGCCATGGTCATATTCATCGGTCTAACTCTCCTCCTCGGCATCGCCTTGGTGCCGAGGGTGCTGAACTATATCGGCGACAAGTACTCCGCGGAAATCCTGCTGATCATATCCTGCGGCCTCTGCTTCGGCATCGCCAGCATCTCGATGGAGATCGGCCTCTCGATCGCCATCGGAGCGTTCATCATCGGCATGATAATGTCGCTGTCGAAACACAACCACAGCATCGCGGCCAAGGTGGAGCCCGTGAAGGACCTGTTCATGGCGGTGTTCTTCATCTCCATCGGTATGCTGATCAGCCCGACGCTGTTCTTCCAGAACATCGGACTGGCGCTGATCATCGCCTTGGTCTTCGTCGTCAGCAAGATCGGTAGTGTGGCTTTCGGTTGCTATGTTGCCAACATGAAGGCCAGGGAGAGCCTGGTCATCGGTATGAGCCTGGTGGCGATGGGTGAGTTCGCCTTCATCATCGCCAAACAGGCATTGGACGCCGGAATATTGACGCTGGACCTCTACTCGGCCGTCATCGGTGCAGCGCTCATCACCATGATCATCATGCCGGTCATGACCAAATCACAGCCGGCCATCTTGGACTGGTTGTGGAGGATCACGCCGTCCAGGGTACGGGATTCGATAGCAAGGATAGATCACACCAGAACGAGGGTCGTGAGGAACAAGAACATTCAGGAAAGGTCGAAGAGGGCGGTCAGGAACGGACTCCTATTGATAACGGTGGACTGCCTAGTGATGATATCCATCATGATCGTGTTCAGCCTGATCAGCATCACCACCAACTTCGAGAACATCGCCCTGAGCATCCACATCCTGTCGAGGGAGCTGTTGCTGATAGGCCTGGTGGTGGTGCTGTTCCCTTCGATCTACAACATCCGCTACAACATCAGGAACATCTCGAAGGAGATGACGGACATGGCGGTGCAATCGGACCATTGCCATCCTGAGAACGCCAAGTACCTCTATCGGGTATATCTCAACCTGGGCACGATCGCCATGCTCCTGCTGGTACTGGTGATAATCATCCCGTTCGTTCCAGAGAGCATCATAATCAGCCCGACGGGAGCGATTGTCATACTCATCCTCGCCATGTTCCTGCTATATCTGGCCTGGGACGTGGTGAAGCGGGGGTACAACAAGTTCTTTGGAAAGCTCATGAAGCTGGACATGGACGAAAGTTGTGAGGACGATGATGAGGCCTGAACGCTGGATGAACGTCGAATTGTCCATTCGGCTTTTGATGGGCATCTGGGCAAGGCCATGCCATGCTGGATTCCAAGAAAATCTCCATGGCAAGCCTTAAAAAGGATAGAGCCATTCGGTGAATTCAACGGGCCCATAGCTTAGCCTGGTTGGAGCGCCCGGCTGATAACCGGGAGGTCAAGAGTCCAAATCTCTTTGGGCCCACCACTCTCATTTTTAATTAATTTGCGAAAAAATGAAGAAATTTCGCAGCTGATGATGCGGTGAGATCATCGAAAAGACAGTCATTGTCATGACTGTGTTTGAGGGTTCAATTCGTCAGAGTTCCCTATCCACTGGATGTCTTTGACAATGACGGCCGGACATTTTCCAATTTAAAAAATATAATGTCATTTTTTATAGTTTGGTCAATCCTACAATAATGGGGGAAGGAGGGGGTAGTCATTCGCCTTAAACGCAATATGTTGATAGCCATTGTGATAATTATCATGATCTTTTTTTCTTCATTGAGCATTTTCTTCTATCAGAGCATACAAAGTAAGAAAATTCTCATCGCACGGGCGACTGCTGACAAGGACACATACTCTCCAGATGACAATGTTACCTTCAAGGTTCAGCTGGAAACGTTAGGGAAGGATTTCTATTACAAAAATGAATATTCGGGGCCAGAAGGGCCTTATGTCGATTGCTATGGAGTTAATATCGCCAGAATAACTTCCTCGCTGTCCCCTTCCGAATTGATCGATAGAGAACCGAACAGTTGGATAGATTATTCCAAATCATCGAGCTATGTGAAAATTGATGCCATATCGAGCGAAAAACTGACGATGACGCTTGAATGGAATAGGACGATAAAGGACACGTGGGTCGGAAAATACTATGACGCCCCGGCGGGGGTATATTGCCTGATCCCTTGTGTGGACATCAACAACGAATATTCTTACAAGGCTTTATTGACCGAGGATAATTTCTTCACCCTCGAAGGACCGACACTGGATGCTATTGTGACATTTGGACAGGAGGAAAGAAAGCTCCTTGGTACGATAACGGTGGGGAATCCCGGATATGCCGGCCATATGTCGGCGATGAACGGAACCCTGACCGGAACTGCATACCTCGGACTTGACGGCTCATCCTTCGAGTTGAATGAAAGTATCAATTTGAACGTGAATGAAACAAAGGACGTGGTAGTCAAGGCCAACTGTACTCTGGACGACTGGCGCTACGGTTATTTCTGGGTTAACGTGAAATGTATATATTCTACTGACCAGGGCAGCTATCTTTTGCTGTTCAATATGTTAGTGTATTCGGGGGAGGTGAAAATTTGGTACAGGCAGTAGATCCTTCGGCCCCCAAGACGATGATCGAATGCAGAGGGATCTCAAAGGTATACCGCAACGTACTGTTCAAGGACGAGATCACGGCACTTGACAAGGTCAGTTTCTCCTTGGAGGATGGTGAGATATGCGGACTTGTCGGCCCTAACGGTGCAGGCAAGAGCACTCTCATCAAAGTCATCCTTGGCATTGAGCCGAGAATGCAGGGCGAGATCATCGTTTCCAGTGAGAGCAAGAACATCGGCTATGTTCCGGAAAAGCCCATTTTCTTCGAGGATGAGGATGCTTTCCACAATCTGCTTTATTTTGCCCGCTTGGCCGGTTTGAGCGATCCTGAGATGAAATGTCAGGAAAGCCTGATCGAATTTGGGCTTGCGGGCAGGGAAAAATCGTTGGTCTCCACATTCTCCAAGGGCATGAAGCAACGATTGGCGATCGCGAGATGCATGCTCAGCGAACCGGACATCATCATGATGGATGAGCCGTTCTCCGGTCTGGACCCGACCGCTGTTATCGAGATCCGGGGTCACCTCCAGGAGCTCAGCGGACATGGCTTGACCGTCCTTTTGTCCTCGCACGAATTGGGGGAGATCGATAAGGTCTGTGAAACAATAATCTTCATTGACAAGGGGAAGGTGATCAAGAAGGTGGCACTTCACTCCACCTCACCGCGGATACGAGTGAAAATCAGCTATCTGAACATGAACGGCAGGGAACTGGATATCGTAAAAGGGTTGGGCGCTGCCGTTCTTTCGAATAACGATCTTGAGATGATGATCGAGATCGAGAAGGAAAAAATGCCAGCACTCTTCAGGGCACTCGTCTCTGCTGATGCGAACATCCTGGAATCGAGAATCATGACCAAGACGACCGAGGACATCTATACTGAGGTTTTCATGGGAGGTGGGGCGCGATGAGCGAACTAATGGTCCATCTCAAAAAGGACATCAGAGGGGTGAGAATGGAGTCATCCCTCCTCATATTGCTCGCGATAATTCTCATGGGCAGCGTATTCCTCGCATATAACAGCGTCCTTCAGTATCTATCCAGCTCATACGGTCTTGTCATAACAACTCGCCTTATGCAGACCAGTCTCAATTATGCATTGACCTCATACTGGAACGAGGTCATCACATTTCAAGCACTGCTCCTCCTCATATTCTCATCATGCGCTTTTGGAAATGAGAAAGAATCTGGCATGCTTAAGTTCACACTTGCTTTCGGAGCGGACAAGAGGAGAGTTTACCTTAGCAAATTCCTTTTGCTGGTCATCATTTCAGCCATTGCATTGATCGGTGATATGCTTGTTTTTGTGATCATGATCACCGCCACTGGATCTTTGCCATTGGATGTGGGCGTGTTCTTCACCTCGTCATTTTTTGTGCTGAACCAATTCATCGTGGTCATCTCACTCGGCATATTGATCTCATCATTGACAAAGAAGAAAACGACCGCCATAGTGCTGGCCATCGCGTTCATGATCGGTAGCATGGCAGCATCGTCGTTCTTAATGAACGCGGGGCTTTCAGATTCATGGGCCGATTTCAATCAAGAAAAAAGTGTTGATCCATCAGTGGTCTACAATAGCGAATACATCATCGCCCATTTCCCCATCAAATATTCAATACCCCTGTTCATGCTCCCATGGCGAGCGCCATCGGATGGAATGCATCAAAGCATTAACATCGAGTCAGACCCTTACAATTCGTCTGGGACGTACTTGCTTTCCATGGAGGGGAACCTGCTCGTATGCCTCGGACTGATCGTTATGTATCTGGGGATTGGATATCTTTTGTTCTCGAGGGAGCGGAAAACATATGGCAGCTTGCTCGCTTCTTTCAGTGGCAAGAGGGGACCAAGCGAAGGGAAGAGGTGATGAGTCAGCAATTACCCCTTCGTAATGTTCGAGCGCCCGGCTGATAACCGGAAAGACATGGGCCCAAATCTCTTTGGGCCCACCATTTCACTGGCATCATTTGGTTTGTACCGGTGGCGGGTACAGGCTAATCCAACTGTTTTCCCCGCGATTTCCGGCAGTTTGGTGTTTTCGTCAACTTGTTGACGAGTTCTGTCCAGGTGGTTCTGTTTTGTCAACTCCGTCAACCCCTCCCCACCAGAGTTGATAACACAGGGGGTTCCCGTGAGAGAGTATTGCATCTCGATTTTCCGCCGATGGCCTATGTCCCCTCATTGAAAATAGATTGGAAAATCTGGTTTCATTGATATTAGGCATATCATGGGATGCGGTGCCCAAACTCAAAAATGAACTGACAGCACAGGGATAGCAATATGTGCCGTCCGCAGGTTTGCTTTGCATCTGGGAAAAGATGGAGATGACCCCTTCGCCATTCGATACCCCGGTTCGCTCGCTCGAACCTGAGGATACCGCTCTGAGCTTCTCCTGCATCACCGGAGTCAGCTGCTTTTTAAGTTCCGCATTGTAGGAAACCGAACCGGTGGGTTGGTCCGGAATTACGGTTTTGAAGATCTGGTACGCTGCGATGGCATAGGAACGCGACCTCTCCGCAAGCATATTGCCTTCCACGATCGGATCGACGTCTGTGACGAAGAGCGAGACCGTATTGTCGCTGTTGAGGGCCACCTCAAAGGTACGGAACTGCTGCGGGAATTCCCTTAGCGAGGGCGTTTCGACGACCCAGAATCCAAGCTCTGGATGCTCAGGATCGGGAGAATACTGCGCCGTAACATCGTTCAGATGGCGATGTCCAGAGGTCCACATGAGAAGATTTGGATAGGTATGAAGCTTAGCGAGCAGGGCCTCTTCTGAGACCGCAGCCTGGGTGCTCCAGCCCATGAAGGCTCCGAGCACGCCGCTCATCTGGACACCGATGGGTATGTGTGCAGCAACGATCATCAGTTTGTCCTCTGCCTGGCCTTTGTCGAGCTCGCTTATGAGCCAGTCATAGCGTTTCTGGTCCAGGGTACCGTGTCCGTAACCATGGATATCTAGGTCATCCTCTGATTGTGTGTCATCAAGGACGATGACCCGTATGGGTACATTCGGGTTCGGATCGAAGGAATAGCAAGCGAATCCCGGTTCAGCGCCGCTGAATCCATGCCCAGAGGGCGAAGAGGTTGTGTTAGAGAATTCGTTCATCCATTCCTCTATGGAAATGAAACGCCTGTTTGGATCCGAGGCTACTGTGATCGGGGACGTGGAGTTAACCGGCCCAGCCCCTATCGGAGTGCCATCGGGCGTGGAGCCGTCGACCGTTCCCACGTAGAAATCTGAGCGGTACAAGCCGCCCGGCGCGAAGATGTCGCCGACCTTGAGGATATCGGAACCGGTGTACGATCCCTCGATGTATTCTGTCGGAGGGTTCGTCCCCATCCAGAAATGATCATGGTTGCCGATGGCAGTGTACCAGGGAATGGAACTGTCAAGCCCGGCCGCCTTGAATTCATCCTGATAGTCGTTGTTCGGTCCCGGGACCGGATCGTCTTTGATGCCTGAGTCCGGGTTTATTGTCTTGCCATCAAGGGTGTCAATGAACCATCGGAGTTCGTCATATTGCCCGCTGTTACCGACATCTCCCAAGAAAATGCCGAAATCGAGGCTGTCCTTCTTGTTGATCTCGTTCACTGTCTGCACGGCAGCATCCAGCATTTGAGTTGAATAAAGCATGGCTGGCGAATATCCTGAGATGATCCCATTTTCCCTGATGCCGAAATAGACCCCTTGCGCTGGTGACTCCTCATCTGTGATGTGTACGTCGGTCATGGCGAAGAATCTCAGCAAACTGGAAACCTTGGTGATGTTTGCGGATGAATAATCGGCGGACATGAGGTCCAGTCTTAAATCATACCCTAGCCCCGCCCCATATTTGTATTGGCCATAGCCATATTCGGAAAATTTTGAAACGTCAAAAGGATGGATCGTCGATGGGATCGGAGTAGTTGGAACAATCATCCGGTCAAGGGTCGTATAGGCAGTTGCGGTTTTATCTCCCCTCTGTCCGATGGCGACGCTATAGCATACCACTACAAGCAGAACAGCGAGCGCCAGGGCAACCATTTGACGGATCCGGATATTGTTCTTCATTGGATCAACTTAGGTCAACACCAACATCTTGAACTTAATTCTTATTAGCAAAAAATCACCTTTAAAAAAAAGTGGTTGATCCGAGATGTTGGGAACTTAATTAAAATGCCTGGTCGTAATTCGCACATCGTTTTATATCGAAAGCCTCGACGCCGACGGGTGTCTTATAATTCGACTGCTTTCATGATGCCAAAAAAATATCTTTGTGCGTCAATACCAGCAGATCGAAGGGATCGAAGGCATTTAGGCCCACCATTCTTTTTC
This sequence comes from Methanomassiliicoccales archaeon PtaU1.Bin124, assembly GCA_002067865.1. Taxonomy (GTDB): domain Archaea; phylum Thermoplasmatota; class Thermoplasmata; order Methanomassiliicoccales; family UBA472; genus MVRC01. Next base: position 272,060 of record MVRC01000013.1, read on the forward strand.
AGTAAATCCAAATGATCTGTTTCAACGACCTTCTGTGAGAGTAGGGATCATTCATCCGTTCTGGGCTTTTCCTCTATGTAAAGGCCTGGAGGGCAATCCTTGTTTTCTACGATTTCTCGGAACTCAAGCGTGCCGTCGAGCCTCATTTTACAAATGGGGCAGTATAAGCTTTCCGTGTATGACTCCCTGTCACAAAATTTGCATTTCTTCCATAGATTCGGTGGCACATCTGCTCTGAGATATTTCCTCGATATTAATTTTGAGCTCGTCTTTTCTCAAAGAAACGAGCCGGTCAGGATCGCTTATGGACAGGACGATAACATAGGAGGACGTTCCCAGACGAGAAGTTCCTGGTTCGGATGAGTTCGAGGTCTAGCCGTCCTTCCAATCCTTTCAGGAGCGGGGTCCCTTTCCCGAGGATGATCGGATTCACCATCAATCTCAACTCGTCCAGAAGGCCGTGCATTACAAAGGAGGTGGCGAGCTCGGAACCGCCGACACCTATGTTCCGGTCCGTCTCGTTCTTCATCAGCCTGATCAGATCTGGATCGATCTCGTGATGCAATGTCACGTCCTTCCAGTTCTTGCGTTCGTTGACGGTCTGAAGTGTTCTGGAGAAAACGATCTTCCTCCCCTCGTTTATCAACCTGGCGATCTCCCTGTCCTGTTCTGAGGTCGAGGGATCCTCGGCAGCCTTGGGCCAATAGCTCTCCATCAGCTCGTAGGTCCTTCTCCCATAACATGTGATGGCAGTTTCACGTAGCTGGGAAATGGCGAAATCATTGAACTCGTCGTCGACATGATGCCAAGAGATATCGTGGTCCGGTCCCTCGAAATACCCGTCCAGGCTGATCGACATGAACAACACTGCCTTAGCGATAGTATCACCGCGATTCTATTCGACCCTGGATTATTTAGCCTGAATGGCAGAAGATATGGACTTTGCTATGCGTTTCATTCCTTCCAGGTTGGGATGGGCGTGGTCGCCTGAATCATACATGTACGATAATTGGTCGCTCTGGATCGAATCCCTCAATTCGATGTCGATGTCCACCAAGATCCTTTCCTTGTCGCTCAGCCGCCTGATCCACACATTCACCTCCACGCGGGATTCGTCCGATCCTGCATCGAGCGACGCCGGCAGAAGCGTACAGACCGCGATGGGTATCTTCTTCTGGTGCGCCTTCCTTAAGATCGAGGCAAGGTCTCCGATGACCTCTTCCGAACTCCTTCCGTATTCGATGTCGTTGATCCCGCCTTCGATGATGACCAAAGAAGGGTCATGCTCCTCGACGTTGGCATCAAAACCCATCTCCATCTCTGCCAATGTCAAGCCGCCCACTCCGATGTTGATGACCTCTTTGCCGGTCATGTCCTGCAGGAAGGCGGGGAAAGTGGCATCTGGTGGGACGTAAGGGACCCCAAGGGTTATGGAATCCCCGATGGCGAGGATCCTGTCACCACGTGGATGGCCAGAGGCCGAGGTTCGTTCGATGGAGTTCATCAGATCTTCGTAATAGCATACCATCTTGCTGTTTATTAATCCCGACAGTGGACTAGAACGCATGTCCTTGACCAAGGACATATGGGCGGCGAAGGAGGGCGGTGATGCAACCATATTAGTATCACCTCCTGACAAGAACGCCTTCATGAGGAAACTGATAGTTCTTTCATTCATCACGTTGGACGGGGTCATGCAAGCACCAGGGGGGCCAGATGAGGACGTTTCCGGCGGTTTCAGGCATGGTGGTTGGACCGTCCCCTATCTCGATGAGTTCGCAAACAATGTCATGATGGAGCAGATGGGAAGACCATACGACCTTCTTTTGGGCCGGAGGACCTATGACATCTTCGCTTCCTATTGGCCATACCATAGGGACATGGACATGGGCATCAACAAGGCCACCAAATACGTGGTCTCACGAAGCCCGATGACATTTACCTGGGAAGGGTCGGTCCAGCTCCAGGGAGATGTGGCCGAGGCCGTCAGGAAGCTCAAGGACGACGATGGCCCAGACATTCAGGTCCACGGCAGCGGAGATCTGATCCAGACATTATTCAAGCATGATCTTGTCGATGAGCTCTGGCTTAAGACGTTCCCTCTCACTCTCGGCCCGGGGAAACGGCTTTTCGCGGATGGCGTCATCCCGGCAGCTTTCAAGCTGATGCATTGCGCAACTTCGCCCAAGGGCGTCATCATCGCAGAGTATGGACGTTCGGGCGATGTTGTGACGGGGTCCTTCTGAACGATTCGGAGGACGTTCATTTGGGAAGCTGCCTCAGACCAACGACGTTTCCGTTGTCATCCTTGACCTTCGCGATCATCATTCCGCCACAGACGTCCATGGCATCCTGCATGACATTTCCACCAGTCTTTACCAGATCTTCTAAGCTGGCCTTTATGTCAATCACATCGACATATGCGATCGGTCCAACATCGGAGTTCGGGTCCAGACCGATCTCCATATTGTCGGCTTTGAATCCAACGTAGTATGGACCGTCGACGTATGGTTCGACGCCAAGAAATCTCTTAAAGAAAGCTTTGGCCTTCTCAACGTCCTTTACTGGGAACACCAGCACGCTTACATTTTGCGCCGTATCGATTGGTTTTTGAGGCTTACGTATTTACCGATTTCGATTGGTGGTCATTGATTCCTTCTGCCGATGAAGAATATGGCCACTCCGATCCCGATCATGATCAGGCCCATGAGGATAGGTATCGCCCGGAAATCGTCGAAGAAAGGGACGTTCGGCACGAACATGCTGAAGAGCATCATCATCAGGCCCATGCCGATGAAGATCACGGACAGCACCAGCAAACTCTGGCTCACATATATCTTGGTCGAACGGACCATCTCCCCCGTTACTATCACGCCCTGGTGATCGATTCTCTTCGCCCCGCAATGATCGCAGTAGATGGCGTTCTCGTTCATCACGTTCCCGCAGCGCGAGCACGATTGAATTTTCCTTCCCCCAGGAAAGATTTGCAGGGCTAGTATTTAATGTGAATCGGAAGAGCGGGCCGGTCGAAAACGATCGATGTCATGTTCGCTCGTGGCAATAGTACAATTACTTCCTGCTCACACGTTTTGAACGGCCATGATTTGGTCATCCAAGCAAGGAGGTGAAAAAGCATGTTGGTTCTACAGGTCAGCAAGCATGACTATAGTTCGTGCCCTATGTTCAATGAGAGATCGTTGAAGGCTTCCAAGAAGTACATGGCGGGAGAGGAGGCTGCCTTGGCCCGGCACAAGATCAAATTGATCGGGAGCTGGACCGATTTCACATCCCATGAGATCTTCAATATCTTTGAATCGCCGAGCATGGAGGAGTTCATGAAGATGTGCATGGAGCCTGAGTTCATGGAATGGCTCTCGTTCAACGATGTCCAGACAAAGGCGGTCATCGGCCGCAAGGATGTCATGGAACTGCTGAGCTCGAAGTGAATGGCCGAACGGCCATTCCATCTTTTTCGTTCTCAAAAATCAAATATGTCGCCGCGGCATCTCATCTCGTATGGAGACCTGGGAATTGGACGATGACCGCTGGCCTTGGTTCGAAGAGCAGATCCAAGGCAAGGAACTGGACTACCATTGGTTCATCGTCGATTGGCACACCTGCCGGAATGATACCAGGATCAGTATCGCTCAGGAAGGAGGACGGCTGGCGGGCGCGCTGTTGATATTCAGGGGCCGGATATGCCAGATGAGAGGGGAGAGCCAGGCAGCGGAGGCATTATTGGCCATGGTAGGGGAGGGCGTGACCGAGATGGTGATGCCACTCGAATGGGTCGATCTCATGCCAGCTCGGTTGAAGGTGAAGAGGATGGAGGAGATCCTCCTCATGAGCCTGGAGAAGGGCAGCGAGAGGCTCATCTTCGTGAGGGAACCGGAAAGACTCGGCCCATGGGACCTGAACGATTTAGTGGCATTGCTGCATGAGGCGGACAGGATTACGTGGGGTGAAGTGACGGCTGCGAGCCTGGCCGATTCGGTCGCCACCGGGGCATGGTATGGGATCAGGCAGAACGGCCGCGTCGTGGCCGTTGCAGGCTCCTGGATGAAGGGCGACCCGAAGCACGTCAACATCGTAGCGGTATCGAAACAGTTCCGCGGGCATGGATATGCCCGGTCCGTCCTCTCCCGTTTGCTGGAGGACATTTTCCAGGAATCGGACAAGGCCCTTATCAACGTGAGGGCGGACAATATGCCGGCATTGCGGGCGTACAAAGCGTTGGGATTCGTTCCACGGCTGACTTATTGCCGCGCGATCATGGTTTAAGTATCATTATCAAAAGAGGTTATCTCGTCTGATTCCCGACCCGTCATGCTTATATCCTCGAAAGTCCAAATTAATCATCATAGAATATGACTGGATGATGCTAACATCCGGCGATCTATCCGGGTTGCCGTCCGCACGTTATGGCGGATTGAACGGCACCGGAGGTCGCCGGGGCCTCCTCCAACTGCCGTTCCTATCCGGTCCGGCAGCAGGCCCCGAGGGTCCGTCCGCACGTTAAGGCGGAAAGAACGGCGACGAGGTGCTGCTGGACCGTTTTTCACATCACCGATTCCAGCTGGACCTTCTTCTCGAACCCCCATTGCTTGATCGTGCTGCGGGCGTTCTCCATGAGGTCATATGAGGTCACCAGGAAGGTCATGCACCCCTCCTTGACCGCATCCTCCAGCCCCTGGCGCAGCTTGAGGTCGAGGTCCAACGGTTCGAATGCCGCAAAGCCCCGGAAACGTCGTCCATCCGGACGAAGTGCCGAGATGAACGTGAGCTGCCCCTGAGCGATCTCCACTTGGGTGAAGCCCTTACGGCGCAGGTCCTCCCTCCACAGCCCGATATACTCCTCTGCCAAAGTGGAAGTGGTCATCGATGATAGCTAGGCAGCAGCCGCTATTTATCGTCCACTCGGCATCGATTTATAGGCGCGGCTCCCCTGGTCGGACACAGGGAAGGTCATGGAGGGCAGGTCGTTGGCGAACGGGGTGACGATGCCGCCGATGGGGTTCGGCACCTACAGGCTGAGGGAGGGAGAGGAATGCAGGAAGGCGGTGCTACATGCCCTGCAGGTCGGCTATCGCCTGATCGACACCGCCGCCATGTACGGCAACGAGGAGGATGTGGGCTGGGCCATCAGGGAGAGCGGCATCCCCAGGAAGGAGATCTTCGTCACCACCAAGCTGTGGAACGACGACCATGGCTACGAGCAGGCGCTACGGGCGTTCGAACGTTCCGAGCACCGGCTGAACGTGGAGTACATCGATCTTTATCTCATCCATTGGCCGGTGATGAGGGCCAGGGACCGGTCGTGGGTGGCGCTGGAGCGCATCTATAGGGACGGAAGATGCCGCGCCATCGGGGTCAGCAATTACACCATAAAGCATCTGGAGCAGCTTTCATCGCTGGCAGAGGTGATGCCGATGGTGGAGCAGATCGAGCTGACCCCGTTCCTGCAGCAGCGGGACCTGGTCGACCATTGCCGCCAGCTCGGAATGGTGCTCCAGGCATACTCCCCCCTGACCAGGGCGAAGATGTTCGGCGACAAGTTCCTCGTCGAGATGTCCCAAAGACTGGAACGGACCCCGGCGCAGATCTTGCTGCGCTGGTCCATGCAGAAGGGCTTCGTCCCATTGCCCCGGTCATCACGACCGGAGAGGATCGAAGAGAACTTCCGCATCTTCGATTTCCAGCTTGAGAGAGATGATATGGACAGGCTCGATTCCCTTGAGTCCAACTCCCGGGTCTCGTGGGACCCGAGCGGTGTGCCTTGACCTTTTTATTCCTATGTGATGCATATTAATATAAGGCAGTGCCGGGCATGTTATACACAGGAGAGGGGGATTCGGCCTGTGCGCCCACTATGAGGATGTCGATGTGCAGATGCAGGTGCTGAAGAGCCTGCGCGAGTTCTATCCCATAAAAGTGGACGAGATCGTGCTAATCTCCTCGGTGCAGAAGGTGCTGAAGGACGTCATCATCGATCAGGTGACGCAGGCCATCAAGGTGCTGAAGGAGAACGCCTGGATCGAAGAGGCGGTCATAAAGGCCCCGTTCGGCAAGACCGAGACCTATCGCTTCAAGATCACCTCGGACGGCATCGATCACCTCCAATCTCTGGAAGAATCGACCACGAAGAAGACCATCGTCTCGGCCAAGGAGGTGGAGTCGAGACTGGTCGAGACCTACGACCGCATCAAGAACGACATGGAGGAGATGCGCACCGGCATCGAGACGGGGCAGAGATCGCTGGAGGGGGAGATGGAGGAGATGCGGAAGCGCATAGCCGACCATGACCAGGTGATCAGGACGTACTTCCTCCGCGTCATCGAGACCTTCGGGGTGTTCGTCAGCATATTCGCGGTCGTGGTGGTCCTCATTCTTACGTTGGGCCTAGGGGCCAAGGAGGCCGGGACGTCCACCTACCTCTACCTTATGGTGAGCGTGCCGATCTGCGTGGTCGTCTACGTGGTGGTCATGCTGTGGGGCATCAAGCGGTTCATCCTCATAGGGAAGTGAGCGGATGGCGGAGGAGAGGAAGGACGCGAAGGACCTGGTGCTCTGCCTCCTGGCCAGATTCCATCCGATCAAGGCCAGCGAGAAGGAAGTGGCAGATGAGCTGCATGCGGAGAACGGCCTGAACCAGGAGGAGGTCCACACGGCGCTGGAATCGCTGCGCATCGCCGGATCGGTGGAGATGACCACCGTTCAGCTGGCGCATCTTTCGGCAACGGAGGACCGCTATTCCATCACCGACAAAGGCCGGGAGGCCCTCCGGGCCAAGGGCATGGACCCGGCACAGGAATGCATCACGCCGCGCGAGATCGAATCCCGGCTGATCTCCAATTACGACCGGATCAAGGCGGAGATGGAGCAGGTGCGGCAGAACCTGGAGAGGAACCAGAAGACGCTGGAGACGGAGATGACCGGCATACGGAAGAGCATGGGGGAGCACGATCAGTTCGTCCGCACCTACATGGTCCGCATCGTCGAATCGATCTCGATGTTCATCGGCATCTTCGCCATCACGGTGGTCATGATGGTCAATGTGCTGAAGGACCTCTCCCTCATCCCTGACAAGACCATGCTCGTCATATTCGTGGCCACATTGCCGACGCTGCTCATCATCACCATAATCCCTGGGCTGTGGTTGATCAGAAGGATGATATTGGAACCGAGGCCTCATTGATCATTTTCCGGCCATCAGTTCCTTTGCCCTGAGATAGGAGCGCTCCGCCACTGTCGTGGTGCAGTTGATCTCCCCGACCCTGAGATCGAAGCAGGAACCGAACTCCAGCACGTTCCTATCGAACGATTCCCCATCGCCCAGTCCGGTCTTCAGTTTGAAGGTGTCCTTGTAGCCCATGAACTGGAACACGTACTTGGCCCCGTCCAGGTTCTTCTCGTCCTCGATCACGCGGATGTCGTGGAAGAAGCGACGCCAGTTGGAGGCCCACATGGGGGTCAGGTAGAACGACCCAGGATGGGAGCGCAGCAGGTGCAGGTATTCCTCGGTCCCGCCCATGGCGGTCCCGATGCAGTCGTCCACCATCTCCCCCCGATGATCGGTGAGCGAACAGACCGGCACATGCACGCACTGCACCACCGTCTCGAAGTTGCGGAAGGCGTTGCCGCAGAGCCCGTAGAAGACCATGATGGCGCCGCACAACGGCTCGATCAGGCGGAGGGAGGAGACCACATCGTCCCTCAGCTCCTGCGGCAGCAGATGCAGCTCGATCGGTTTCTGCCACAGGATGACCGTTCCCTCCTGGTCGATGATAAGGTCGGCCACGTTCTCCTCGCTCACCAGATGCAGGTCCCGCTCGGGCTGCAGCGAACGCAGCTTGTGCTCGATGGTGTCCGAGACACCGTTGCTGACCAGGAAGATGACCCTGGCATCCTTGTCGTGGTCCAGCACATGGACCATCTCGTCCTCCAGCAGGTGGCATCCCACCATCCCCAGCGCCTTCGGCATTTCAGGGGCACCTCCCCTTTGCGACCCTTCCGTAGGTCTTGGTGGTCTGGGCCATGGTGCGCATGTTGTCCAATGGCGTCTCGGGCAGGAAGCCGCATCCCGGGGCGATTACGTCGGTGCCGCAGTCGATGCACTTCTTCGTCTCCATCGACACCTCCAGCTCCGTGCCCATCATCAGCGTGCTGCCCGGGGAGATGTTCCCGATGATGGCCACCCTCCCTTCCAGCACCTGTTTGACCCGGTCTATCTGCATGCAATGGTCCACGCTTATGCCGTTCACGCCGGTCTGGGCCATGTACCGCAGGTTGCGGTTGATGTTGCCGCAGATGTGCAGGATGGTCGTTCCGCCATGCTTGGCCACGGCCTCGGCCAGGCGGCGCTGGTAGGGCAGGGAGAACATCTCGTACTGATTCGCCTCCAGCACATCCCCGGAGCTGGTCCCGTCCACCAGACAGATCACGTCCGCCCCCTCCTCCAGTGCGGCCTGGGCATAGGCGATGCCCCATTCCGTCGTCACCTCCAATATCTGCTTCATGAAGGAGGGCCGCAGCACCAGGTCGATGATGGCCTCCTGCTCCCCGCGCAGCTGGCAGGCCAGCATGAACGGGGCCACGACCCCGCAGATGACTGGGATGTTGGGACAATGCTGCGACAGCTTGGATATCGACTCCAGCACGACCGGGGCCCGTCCCGCCCTGGTCGGGTCCGGCACTTGAAGGGTCAGAAGGTCATCGGGAGTGCGGATCGCCCTGTCCAGGATGGCCGGCTGACGGATGAGGCGGCGCTGATCCGTCCTTGCGCCGAAGGCCGACGCGTCCACGCCCACGTCGAACGGGACGCGCACGCTCTCCAGCCCGCCGATGTCGTGGGCGGCCCGGGCCAGCTTGGACATGAGCTCCGAGTTGACATGCGCCTCGGGCCAGTATGCCCCGGACGCCTTCATCAGGTCGATGGTGCCGGTCTGCAGCGGACAGGCGCACGGCACCCGGTCCACGGGGTCGAGCCTGAGCGTGGCAAGCAATCTTTCCTTCTCGTTCACCGGAAATACCTCCTCAGAACTCCCCTCGTCGTAAATATTCTCGACATTGATATTTAAGGCAAACTAGGACCCAAATGCAAAAAAACTGCCAAAACTAGAATTACGTGACGACGTCATATTTGGGGAAGGGAACAGGGAAGGTCTCATGGCGGAGTTCGAGATCGGTAGTGTGGTAGTGGATGAGAATGGGGCGAGGAAAGATATTGAAAGCTTCGCTGTTTGCTACGATTATCTCACCAAGGTCGATCCCAGGTTCGTCCGTTCGCAGCGCGGACTGTTCTTCGCCTCCATCATCGCCATCGGTGCAGGCGCTGGACTGGCCGCGTCAACGTTCGTCGTGAATTCTCCATTGTTGATCCCAGGCATCGCCCTGGCAGGGGTCGGTGCGGCCGGCCTGGCGGGCTTCCTTTTCAGACGCCCCAAGGGACTGACCGGCCTGAAGAAGGTCTATCGGCCGCTGGCCCTCGTGCCGTTGAACGCGGACGGGAGCGCCAAGGCGGCGCTGGATTGCACAGGGATGATGTGGCAGAAGGAGTACGGCACGGAACTGCTCATGCGCACTGCGGTGGACGACACCCTCTCTAGACTCCCGGCGACCCTATCGGACAATCGTGACGAAAAGGAGGCTCTGGACGACCTCCGCTCACTGGACGCGTTCAGGACCAGGGCCGCCATTACCGCCTCGGCCACCAAGGAGGGGGATTGGCTTGCGCTCTCGTCATTGGCCACCCCGGCCCAGTCGGTACCGGCCAGGAGCATGGCGGGCCTGGAGTGGCCCGAGGCCGAGAGGACCGGGAAGGAGCTGACCGGGCTGGTGGAGAGCTGCCGTTCCGAGGTGCACTATATCGAGGAGACCACGGCCCGCCTGAACGAACAGATAGAGGCCTATCTTCAGACCCTCGATGTCCTCTATAAGGACCAGGTGGACCGTTCCTGCAATTCCATTGCGAAGATATCGTCCGAGACCGAACGCTCCCCCCGTTTCTTCGATCCGCTCATCAATTCCTTCCTGGAGGACGTCAGGGAGGGGCTGACCATGGTGGAGAAGGCCAGCCAGAGGGAGCTGGACCTGATCGACGGAAGATTGCAGCTGGATCAAAGCTACATCGACCTCCTATTGGACCGGATGTCCCTCAACGTCAGGCTGGAACGGGACCGGCTTCGCCGGGACGGAGGGCTGCGGGATTCCCGCCTGGCCGGTATCGATCATCTGGCCGAGACGATCGCCAAGGCCAAGGGGGAGAACCTGAAGCCGGTGCAGCCGGGGCTGGCCGAGGCGATGAGGACGTCACGGCCCGACGAGGATGTGAGACAGGACCCCACCCAGGCGTTGCTGGACAAGGCCCAGGACGGCGCAGGAATCGGGGTGTTCATCTCCTCCTCCACATCTCAAAGACTGATCGCACCTGACGAGCTGGCGTACATGCCCGCCCCGCCATCCGAGCAGTTCCTGCCCAGCCAGCACCGCATGGCCGACCCCTTGACGGAGAGCCAGTTGAAGCGTTACGATACCATCGCTGCCCGCACCAGGAAGTTGCTGGACGACATCATGAAGGACCTGATCGTCTGCTCCGGAGAGCTGGGCGACCTGGCCGAGGACCTCAAGGCCAAGGTCACAGGCGATGTGAAGAGGGTGGAGATGCAGCTTCTGGCCGGCAAGCGGGCCATAAGCTCCGCGGACATTTCCAAGGAGGAGGACCATCAGCGCATCCGCAAGGATGTGGACCAGCTGGAGGACCTCCGCGCATTCGTGGTGGACATGATGGTCCAGGCGGAAGGCATGATGGTGGAGGGAGCGGTCAGGCATCTCCGGCCCTATGCCGAGCGCGCGGCCGCCCTTGAGGCGGAGAGGGTGAGGCTGGTGAAGGCCTTCAACGAGGTATCGGAATCATGTATCGCCTGTGAGCGGTCCATCACCGATATCATGGTCAGAGGAAAACAGGACGGGAGATACCACGTCCCTTACTGGATCGTGGCGAGCCGGTCGGACGGTGAGGCGCATGCCCACATCTATCCCGTATGCGGGCTCGACGCCAAAGGCCTCACGCCCAAATTCCCCCAGCTGGCCATCGACTTGGAGACCATGGCCAAGATGTGGCCGGAGAAGGAGGGCGTGGACCTGGGGCTGGTATCCGACATATCCAAGGGGCGGACCACCTACCGGCAGAGGACCGGGGCGCCCTGGCTTGACACGCTCATCGTCGATCGGGGGGTGAGGCGGCTTGGCAAAGGCGCCTGAGGAAAGAAGGGCCGCGTCCGAGTTCGGCCGGGAGAAGGCCATCGTGCACGACGGGGTGAGATACGCCACCTCCATCCTGCCCTATTCCTCGCACCACCTGGTCAGAGTGGTGGAGCTGGGCGACAACTCCCTGGTGGAAGGTGACGTCTTCGGCCGCAAGGTGGAGATGGGAGTAGAGGCGGTCATCACCGGCCGCATGTTCGCCCAGGACTGGGCCACCGTAGGGATGCGGTCCAAGGTGTGCGGGGACCTCATCAGCCATGGCTCCGTGGTGCTGGAGGAGGAGACGAAGGTGGGAGATGAGACGGTCTCCAACATCATCGCCACCGACATCAAGCTGGGCCGCAAATGCGTCGTCACCGGCAACCTGATCGCCCGCCGCTCCATCGAGATCGGGGAGGATTCCATCATACGGGGCGCGGTCATTTGTCTGGCCGGTCCGATCGTCCTCGGTGCGCGATGCTCAGTGCACGCCGCCATGAGCCACGGCCCCCTGACCATCGGGGCCGGGGCAAGGGTCCATGACCAGATGATATGGAGCCACCAGAAGATCGACGGCGGAGATGTCAGGCTGGACAACATCACGCCCGACAAGCAGCACATCCGCACCTGGGAAGGGATGGAGCTGAACCTCAATGCGGACCGGATGTCCCCGCCCAAGGAGGCGGAATCGAAGGCGGATGACCGCTGGTATAAATCCATGAGGGAGATATTCACCCACAGGCCGCTGGAATGATCCGCATGAAGGATGGTAACTGATGATCGAGACGATTGGCCTAGGCAGGAACTTCGACGGCCTGGTGGCGGTGGACGATCTGAACCTCACCGTCAAGAACGGAGAGGTGTTCGGGTTCCTCGGGCCGAACGGGGCTGGCAAGACCACCACCGTGCGCATGCTCTGCGCCCTCATCGCCCCTAGCCGGGGCAGGGCGTTCATGAACGGCATCGATGTGGCGGACCGTTCGCAGCAGATCAAGATCAGACAGATGGTCGGCCTGCTGCCCGAATCGCCCGGCCATTATGAAACGCTGTCCGCCTATCAGAACCTGGACTTCTACGCGCATATGCACGGGGTCCCCGAACCGCAACGGAAGCAGCGGATCGACCGATTGCTGGAACGCCTGGACCTGAAGGACAGGAAGGACGACAGGATCGCCACCTACTCCAAGGGCATGAAACAGAAGGTGGCCATCGCCCGCGCGCTGGTGCATGATCCGGAATATGTGTTCTTGGACGAGCCGACCTCGGGACTGGACCCGGTGGCCGCTCTGACCGTACGGGAGTTCATCTCCGAGCTGAAGAAGGATGGGAGGACCATCTTCCTCAACACGCATCACCTCGAAGATGCGGAGAAGCTGTGCGACCGCATCGGCGTAATGAGCACCAGGATGCTGGCGCTGGGCCATCCCCAGGAGCTGGCCGATTCGTTCTTCGGCAGAGGGACGGTGGTGGAGCTGGACATGCCCCGCCCGGACCTTCTGGCGGAGGTGCAGGCCATGCGAGGCGTCGTCGCGGTCAGGATGGAAGATGCCAAGTTCATCATCACGGTGGACGACCCCGTACTGCGAAATCCGGCCATCGTCGCCGACCTGGTCAGGCTGGGCGCCAAGATCCGTTACATCGAGCCGCAGAAGCGCAGCCTGGAGGACGTGTACCTCAAGGTGGTGGGCAGATGATCCAGTGGGAAAAGGTGTGGACCATCGCCACCAAGGAGTTCAAGGAGTTCCGGCGGAACAAGTACATCCTCTACTCCATCATCCTCATGCCGTTGCTGCTGGCCACCGTGCTGCCGGCCATCTACGTCATTCCCGTGTCGATGTTCGCGGCGGATGAGAGCAAGACCCCCATGGACCTCCATCTGAACATCAATCTGAACAATTCCTACATCGAGGTGAGGGAGGTATATGCGGCGAACATCGAGTTCACCTCGTGCAACCTGACCAACACGGTGGCGACCGGCTGCATCTTCTACAACTGCACACTGACCAATTGCGTGGTGGAGGGCTCCCAGCTCAATGACTCTATCGTCCTGGGGAGCACCATCACCAAATGTAATCTGAACAATGTCACGAGGATCAACAGCACTGTGCTCGGTTCGGTACTGGTCGGTGAGATGACCACCGCAGAGACCACTCTTCTCCTTCTCATCAACACCATGCTGCTCTTCTTCCTGATCATGCCGACCATCGTTCCGGCGGTCGTTGCCTCGTACACCATCGTCGGGGAGAAGCTGAACCGCAGCCTGGAACCGCTCCTGATGACGCCCACGACCGATCTCGAGCTGATGCTGGGAAAATCCACCTCCATCTTCGTGCCGACGGTCCTGATGACCTATCTGGCGTTCGTACCGTTCGTCCTCATCGTGGACTTCTTCACATATCCGGTGCTTGGCTATGCCCCCCTTCCCAGCGATGTGTTCGTCATCGCCGTGTACCTCATCTCTCCGCTGACCTGTGCGCTGAGCATCCTGGCCAACATCATCATCTCCTCCAGGGTGAACGATGTCCGCTCCGCTCAGCAGTTGGGTTCTCTGGTGGTGCTGCCGATGGTCATCCTGTTCATCGCCGCGCTGGCCGGCGTCGCTTCGTTGAACGCCTGGTTGATGCTGGGGTTCGGCGGATTGATCCTGGCGGCGGATGTCGTGATGCTGCTTATCTCGCTCCGCCTGTTCAAGCGGGAAGAGATACTGGTCAACTGGAAGTGATCATTCCATGCGCAGGCGCACGGAACGGGCGTGGGCCTCCAATCCCTCCGCATCGGCCAGGCGGGACACGGTCCCTCCGATGCTCTCCAGCCCGGTGCGGTCGATCATCTGTAACGATGAGCGCTTGCAGAAGTGGTGCACGTCCAGTCCCGAGAACATCCTGGCGAAGCCAGCGGTCGGAAGGATGTGGTTCGTGCCTGATGCATAATCTCCGCATGCCACCGCCGCATAGCGGCCGATGAAGATGGAACCGGCGTTGTGCACGGCGTTCAAGGCGCGCAGCTCGTTGCTCACCTGCAATGACAGGTGCTCAGGCGCCAGCCGGTCCGATATCATGGCCGCCTCGTCGATGTCATTGGCCAGGATGTAACCGGTGTTGCTCAGGGACTTTTCCAGGATGGCCTTGCGATTGGACATCTGCAGCTGCCTGTCGATCTCCTTCCCAACCTTGTCCGGCAGGGATGGATCGGCGGATATCAGGACGCAGGCCGAGTTCGGGTCGTGCTCCGCCTGGGCCAATATGTCAGCGGCGATGTAGACGGGATCGGCGGAGGAGTCCGCGATGACTGCGATCTCGCTCGGACCGGCGGGGAAATCGATGTCGACCACGTCCCGTAGCAGCATCTTCGCCATGGTGACGAATACATTGCCCGGCCCCACGATCTTGTGCACCGGACGGATGGTCTCTGTGCCAAGGGCCATGGCGGCGATGGCCTGGGCCCCTCCCACCATATAGGCCTCGTCCACCCCGGCCACGTCCATCGCGACGAGCGTCAGCGGGTTCACCGGCGGAGGGGTGCACAGGACCACCTGCCTGACCCCGGCCACCTTGGCCGGCACGGCGCACATGATGACGGTGGATGGATAGGACGCCCTTCCACCAGGCACGTAACAGCCGACCCTTTCCAGCGGGGTGGTCTTGACCCCGAGGATGATGCCCGGTTCGACCTCCTTGAACCATACGTCGCCCTGCCTCTGCAGCTGGTGGAAGCGGCGCACGTTCGCGGCGGCCTTCTCCAGGTCGGCAATCAGCTGGGGCGACACCTTTTCGCGGGCGGCACGCATCTGCTCCTTGGTGATGCGCAGATCGTCCAGCTGCACCTTGTCGAACTTGGCCGTCAGGTCCTTGAGGGCGGCATCGCCATGGCCGCGCACCTGGGAGATGATGTCCTCCACCGGTGCCTTGACGTCCGCCAGGCTGGCCTTCCTACCCTTTACCCAATCCTCGATCTGCAGCTGCCGCCACATGGACCTGGCATCGTTGGGGTATTAAATCTATATTGCGGGACCTAGCCCGATCATCAGGCCCGCTCCGAACAAAATTCCTTCCCAATGCCATTCTGGTGACGGAGGGACGGATTTTCTGCATGTTAGGACGATAAAAATATATCAAGTAAGAGAAATGGTTGGAGAAGGTGGCGGATTGAACCTCAAGTCTATCCGGGTCTTGATCGTCGATGACGAGGTGCTCCTCCTGGAGCTTTCTAAGATATTCCTGGAGAAGACCGGGGGCATCATCGCGGACACTGCTCCCTCGGGCAACGAGGCGTTGTCTATGCTGGCCACCAAACAATATGATGTCATCGTTTCTGATTATCAGATGCCTGGCAAGGACGGCCTCCAGCTCCTTCGGGAGATCAAGGAGCGCGGTTCCGATGTCCCGTTCATCCTCTTCACTGGGAAGAGCCGGGAGGACATCGCCGTCGCCGCGCTGAACATGGGAGCGGCGTTCTACCTGCAAAAGGGCGGTGACCCGAAGGCCCAGTTCGCCGAGCTGTCCAACATGATATTCCGCGCTGCCGCCAACCAGGAGGCGGAGCGCAGGCTGATCACCAGCGAGGAGAAGTTCCGCACCATGTTCATGGACTCCGCTGAAGCGTACCTGCTGTTGAGCGGGAAGGAGTTCATCGACTGCAACAAAGCGGCCCTGAAGATGTACCGCACCACTCTGGAAGGCATTCTGGGTAGGTCCCCTGCAGACCTTTCCCCGCCCTTCCAGCCGGACGGAAGGTCCTCGGAGGAGAAGATGCTGGAGGTCCTCCAGAATGCGAACGCGCCAATGAAGTTCGAGTGGCTCCATCAAACGGCGGACGGCACCGAGTTCTACGCCCTGATCGCGCTCACGCCGCTGAACCCGGCAGGGGATGGGTACATCTTCTGCGCCGTCACCGACATCACGGACCGCAAGAAGGCGGAACAGGCCCTCAAGGCCAGCGAAGGGAGGTTCCGTTCCGTGGTGGCGAACGCCGAGGCCCTTTCCTTCGTCATCGACCGCAACGGCATCATCACACTTTCTGAGGGCAAGGGGCTGGCCAACCTGGGCCGGAGGCCCGGGGAGCTGGTGGGGAAGTCGATCAACGAACTGCTCTCGAACGACCCGCATCTCATCAGGTCCGTGGAGAGGGCATCGAAGGGGGAGTCCCTGCACGACATCTTCAATTATCGCGGCAGGAAGTACGATACGGTCTTCACGCCCGTCAAGGGAGAGGAGGGCCAGAGCAGCGATGTCATCGCCATCGCGAACGACATAACCGAGAAGGCCCTCATAGACCAGGAAAGGCAGCAGAACGCCATGCGCATGCAGGCGCTCCTCGAACTGAACCAGATGTCCGACCGACCGCTGAGCGAGCTGACCGCCTTCGCCATGGAGGAGGGGGTCAGGCTGACGAACAGCTCGATCGGCTACCTGGCCTTCATGAACGAGGACGAGACAGTGCTCACCATGCACGCCTGGTCCAGGGAGGCCATGAAACAGTGCGCCATCACGGAGAAGCCCTTCGAGTACAAGGTGTCCGAGACGGGGCTGTGGGGAGAGGCCGTGCGCTTGAGGAAGGCGGTCATCACCAACGATTACTCTGCACCCAGCGTCATGAAGAGGGGGACCCCGACCGGGCATGTGAGGCTGACCAAGCACATGAACGTGCCCGTCTTCGACTCCGGCCGGATCGTCCTGGTGGCCGGCGTGGGGAACAAGAAGGAGGACTACGACCTCGGCGACGTGAGGGAGCTCACATTGCTGATGGAGGGCATGTGGAGGCTCATCCGCAAGAAGAGGATGGAGGAGGCCTTACGGGAGAGCGAGAAGCGCATGGCCGACATCATCGACCTTCTGCCCGACCCCACCATGGTGATCAGCGTGGACGGGATCGTGGTGGCATGGAACAAGGCCATGGAGTCGCTCACCAACACCAAGGCGCTGGACATCGTGGGCAAGGGCGAACATGAATATGCCATGCCATTCTACGGGCAGCGCAGGCCGCTGCTCATCGATTACGCCCTGAACAAGAACCACGACGTGCTGTCGAAGTACAACTCCATCCGCCTGGATGGCAACGTGATCACCGCCGAGACCATCCCCTTGCGGCTCAAGGGGAAGGACGTCATCCTGTGGGCCCGGGCCTCGCCCTTCTATGACGACAACGGTGAGATCATCGGGGGCATCGAGACCGTCCGTGACGTGACCGAATGGAAGAGGTCGGAATCGACCCTCATGCAGATGAACAAGCAGCTGAACACTCTGTCCGACATCACCCGGCACGACCTGCTGAACACCCTGACGGTGCTGCGGGGGCATGTGGCACTGGCCCGCACGCGCACGCAGGACGAGCAGTTCCTCAAGCATCTGAAGGTGGAGGACCGGCTGCTGCAGAAGGTGGAAGACCAGATCATGTTCACCAAGGAGTATCAGAACCTCGGCCTGGCCGCCCCCATATGGCAGAACCTGGCAGAGCTGGTGAAGAAAATGGACATGCCTCCGGGGGTCGCGTTGATGAACGAATGCGATGGGATAGAGATCTACGCCGACCCCATGCTGCCGAGGGTGTTCGACAACCTGTTGGACAATTCCATCCGCCACGGGGAGAAGGTGACCGCTATCAGGGTCAAGCCCAAGCGCGGGACCGATGGTCTCCGCATCATCTTCGAGGACAACGGCAACGGCATCCCCCGCGGGAACAAGGAGATCATCTTCCAGAGGGGGTATGGCAAGAACACAGGCCTGGGCCTATTCCTGGTGCGCGAGATCCTGGAGATCACTGGCATGAAGATCGAGGAGACCGGGGTGGAGGGGCAGGGGGCCCGGTTCGAGGTATTGGTGCCGAGGGGATTCTACCGCAGGCAGAACGAGCAATGATTCAACCGTACCCGTCCATCTCGTAGTTCATCTTCGTGCGGGGGCAGCCCACCTGGTACTTGATGAGGTCCCTGATGGTGTTCCTGAGCATCGTGGCAGATGTCAGGCCGATGATCTCCCCCACCTTTCCCTCCTTGCAGAAGATCATGAAGGTGGGCGTCCCGGTCACGCCGCTCCGCACCGCCATCTGGGTGTTGGCGTCGGTGTTGACCCGCACGAACTGCGCCTCCGCCTGCATCTCCTCGGCCACCTGCTCATAGGTAGGGGCCATCATCTGGCATACGGAACATCCAGGCGACCAGAACTCCACCACTACCACCTTGTCGGTGCGTTTCATCATGTCGTTGAACAGCGCTTCAGTGACATCGCGTATCGTCTCGCTCACCCCGGTCAGGCCGGCGGGCCTTATTGGTTCGGACCGCCTAGCGAACTATTCCAACGCCCTAGACAAATACTTTCTCAATGGTGGTGCCCGCATTCCCCGTGGCACTCGTGGCGGGGCAGGTCGATGATCCTCTTCAGAACGGATTCGATGTCGTCCCAGGTGTCCGCCTCGTACGTATCGTCGGTGATCGGAGTGTCAGTGGCGATCTCCCAGCAATGGTCCGGCGGGGGCGATTCGAACCGCAGCACGTACATCCGGTACGACCCCATCCTTCCGTCCAGCTCCTTCCTGCCCGATACCACCGACGCCCCGTAATCGTTCGGGAAGCGGTATATCTTATGGATGCGGTCGCCCTCCATGCAGCCGCAGACGCACTTGGCGTTCAGGTCGATCTCGTACTGAGCATATCGGGAGAAGTCCGTCCTCACCACCTCAGAAGTTCCGCTGGGTCTTAGGCATGGCCACCGCTGTCCATAGCTTTACCTCTGCCGGTTCCGCCTTGATCGCCTTGAGCCTTATATCCAGGTCCAGCTCCTTCGCCCTGGCCCATTCGAATATGAACTCCCGCGCCGCCTCGGCGTTCATGGCGACGGCCTCGAAGTACATGTCCATGACCGCCTCCTCCGGAACGTCGTCCTCGTGGGCGGTCCTCTCCCGGATGTCGTACAGGAGGGCGTGGCGCAACATCGTGTCCAGCTCCTCCCCGCTCTTCTGGAACTGCTTCTTGAACGAATCGAAGTCTGTGTTCGAAGGCGCCTTCCCGATCACCTTCTTGAACAGGATGGACAGCGTCTCCGACTTGCCCAGTTCCCTCAGGATGTTGTCCATCGCATTCTGGCTGCGGACGTCCCGGCCGAAGAATCCCTCCACCGTCACGTAAGGGTCCTTCTGGGTCACGGCCCGCTCGCAGTCCTTCATAATCTCCATGAGCTTACCCAGCTCATCGAACATGAGCAGGAGGTTGACATAGCGCAGCCTCTGCCTCCCCAGGCACTTCGGTTGTGCGGAGATCAGGCGGTATGCGTTGGCGTACTCCAAGATGTGGGTGGACAGACCCAGCGCGGTCAGATGCGCCTCGTCCACCGGAAGAACCAGGTCGTCGGTCATCGCCGGGATTGATGGTAGGTACTGGTCAATAAAGCTTCTGGCAGGACTGGAACGTTCCTACAGACGATTCTTGTATTCCTCGAGCAGGGCCTGCTGGTATTCCTTCTCCACGCTGGAGGGGACGAAATCGCTCTCCTTGACCAGCCTCAGAAGGTGGCGGCCGATCTCCCCGTCGTCGGTAAGGTTCATCCCGGACACCTTGACCATTATGTCGTCCAGGTCGTTAATCCCGACGTCCTTGCCGTTCACCTTGATCTTGGGCGTCTCGTCGATCACGAGCTCTTCGCCGCACTTGCGGCATTCCTTGTCCTTCTTCATGGATGACCCTGCTCCTTGGCGGAACCTTTGATGGCGAACGCTAATAATGATTTCGATTCACCCCGTGACGGCCATCGAAATTGTTCAGATCAAGGATGGCAGATGGATGGCGACGGCAGGGATGTAGGTGTTGATGTAGTCGATCGCCCCGGACATGATGTACTCCACGCCCACCGCCGCGATCAGCAGACCCATGACCTTGGAGAAGATGTCGATGGTGTTCGTGCCCAGGCGCCTGACCACCCAGACCGCGTTGCGCAGCAATATCCAAGTGATCATCAGGGCGAAGAAACCAGCTATGAGCACGGTGAAGATGTCATACCTTCCCACCAGCAGGATGGCGGTGGTGATGACACCGGGCCCCGTCAGTATCGGGGTGGCCACGATGACCCAGGCCACGTTGCTGTCCCCCTGCTTGGAGAAGCTCACTCCGAACACCACCTCGATGGCCATCATCAACAGGACGATGCCGCCGGCGATGCGGAACCCGTCGCCCGTGATCCCGAACAGGTCCAGGATGGGCTGCCCTATGATGGCGAATATCAGGAATAGAAGGGAGGCAACGAGTATGGCGCGGTTGGCGCTGGCGACCTTCTGCTGCTCGTTCTGTTCCTTGGTAAGGGTGAGGAACATGGGCAAGCTGGCGAACGGGTCGAAGATGAAGAACAGCAATGTCGCCGCAGCCAAAAGTCCCTCGAGGTCCATGATGCCTGGAACGAAAGAAGTGCATATAACGCTTTTCGATGCCCATACCTGCCGAGTCGAAAACCGGATTTACCGGTTCCTGCATGCGTAAGGCTAAGTCCGATAGGATATGTTGTGAGGGCCATGGTGACCTGGGGATATTTGGGATGGCAGCTAAGGGGCTACGTCCAGCTGATGCGGCCGAAGTTCGCCATAGCGTCACTGCTCATCTACCTGGCCGCGCTCCTGACGGTCGATAAGAGCCCCGATTGGTCCTCTTATGCCCTATGGGCGGGCGTGGCATCGGTCATGCTGGTGCAACTTTCCGGGCAGCTGGCGAACGAATATTCGGATTGGAAGGGTGACATATTCTCCCGGAGAACGTTCTTCGCCGGGGGCAGCGGCATCATACCGACGGGAAGGGCATCTCCCGGTTCCGCCTTGGCCCTGGGCATCGTAACGGCCGCTCTGGCATTGTGGAGCGCCTATTACGTCACCATCGCGGTTGACGGGCGGGGGCTGTTCCTGCCCATCATAGCGATCGGGCTCGTGCTCTCCTGGTCCTACTCCATCAGACCGGTCCGTCTGGCCAACACTGGTATCGGGGAGCCTGTGGTCGCCGTTCTGACCGCCTTCATCCTGCCGACCATGGCCATCTACTATGCCACGAGCCTGATGCAAGTACAATGGGAGCTTTCCCTCCCGTTGTTCTTCTTCTCCATGGCCATGCTCATCAGCGTGGAGTATCCGGACCGCCATGCGGACATCCGTGCAGGTAAGAGGAACATCCTCTACCGCTTGGGCATCCGCCGGGCGGCAGGGCTGCAGGCCCTGTGCTCTTTCATCGGCTTCGCCCTTGTGGTCTATTTCATCCTGACCGGCTCGCTTGGATGGCTGGTCGGACTGGTCTTCATCACCCTGCCGTTCGTCTGGGCCGCGGCGACGGTCATGGGCATGTCGAAATACTATGAGCATGAGCAGGCGGCGATCGCCTCGGCCGCCGTCTCGTTCGCCCTGGTGGTGCTGATATTGCTGCTGCTGGTCGATGCGGCGTTATAAAAATGAGATGAACGGGCGCTGAGGCCCGAGGTTTGCTCGAGAAACGGGAATTTCACTCCAACGTGGTCTTGACCAGATAATAGGTGACCGCGTTATTGTTCTTCTTGGCCTTCACGTAGCCCTTCTTCTCCAGGTCCTGGAGGGAGTTCATGCAGCGTGCCTTCGGCAATCCGCTCTCGGACGTGGCCTTCTCCGCCTTGATCGCCTTGTCGTCCGAGACCGCTCCGGCCTTCTTCATCGCCTTAAAGAGTTTCTCTGAATCGGGTGATAGGTCTGCCATGACCTCCGGGCATGCCCGAGGGGGACATATATTTATCGGTTTACCTGCACATTTTCGATGCTGGCCATGACATCGTGTGACGCGGTCTGTCCACCTACGACCAGGCCAATACCTTCATAACCTGTACGCTCTCATATCAACGGGGAGGTGTATCATGCAGAAGACATTTTGGCGCTGCCACGTGTGCAACGACATCCATTACGGTCTGAGGCCGCCTGAGGTCTGTCCCACCTGCGGCGCGAAGAACGCCTTTGCCCGATGCGACCCCGCAGAGGTGGGGAAGGTGCAGCAGCCTACCGAGGCCATCGATACCGAGGAGAAGGTCATCCAGGTCTGGAAGGAGTTTGCCGCCAGCAACCCCATATGTCGGCTGGCGGAGGATGAGAACGAGGTCCGCATGCTTGCCGGCGGGGTGCTGGAGAACATGCGTAACCGGGGTCTGAAATACTGCCCCTGCCGCATCACCAGCGGCAACCTCGAGAAGGACCTGCTGCTCATATGCCCCTGCAATTTCGTTCGGCAGAAGAACTGGACCGAACTGGGGGAATGCTGGTGCGGACTGTTCAAGAAGAAGGAGGATTGAAACATGGCTGAGAAGGGAGATAGACTGATCTGGTTCTGGGGAAGGGAATGCCCACACTGCAAGCAGATCCGGCCCACCGTGGAGCGGCTGGAATCTGAGATGAACATCAAGCTGGACCATCTGGAGGTTTGGCACGACATGAACAACCAGAAGCTCATGCAGGAGTACGGTGACAAGATCTCGGAGGCTTGCGGAGGAGAGCTGGGGGTGCCAGCGTTCTACAACGAGAGGACGGGGAAGGCGCTGTGCGGATACCGCATCCCGCTGGAGAAGTTCAAGGAATGGGCCTCCGGGAAGTGATCGAACCGTGAGCTGGGCGGCAGCGGAGAGGAAGGTACCGGGCGGCAAGCTGATCCGATTGAAGGTCGAATGTAAGGATGGATCGGTGGCGCAGGCCATGATTGAGGGCGACTTCTTCCTTTATCCAGAGGAGGGACTGGCATCACTGGAGAGGGCCTTGGTCAACGTCAGGCCGTCAGATGTCCAGGAGGTCACCGCCAGACTGGAAAGGACGGTCCAGGCCGGCCGGATGGAGCTGATCGGATTTGCAGTGAAGGACGTGGTGGAGCTGCTGGAGGAGATCGGATGTTCAAGGACAGATGGCGTTTGATACCGTTCCACGATGCCCCCGCCGCAGAGAACATGGCGATCGATGAGGCGGTGGCCGAGGCGGTCTCATTCAACGAGGCCAATCCCACCATACGTTTCTATGGCTGGAAGCCTTCGGCGGTCAGCATCGGCTGCTTCCAGTCGATGAAGGATGAGGTGGACATCGATGCCTGCAGGGAGCTGGGCATAGACAGAGTGAGGAGGCGCACCGGGGGTGGGGCGGTCTTCCATGACCATGACGGGGAGATCACCTACAGCGTCATCTGCCCGGAGAGACTGGTCGAAAAGGACATCACCGCATCGTACAAGCAGGTGTGCGGATGGGCCGTGGCCGCCCTCAGATCGCTGGACCTGGATGCGGAGTTCAGCCCCATCAATGACATCCTGGTGAATGGCAAGAAGGTATCGGGAAGCGCACAGACCCGGAGACAGGGCATCTTCACCATGCACGGCACCATCCTGTACAAGGTCGACAGGGAGACGATGTTCCGGGTGTTGAAGGTCGGCAGGACGAAGACATCCGATAAGCCCTCGGCCCTGCCATCGGACAGGGTGGCGGGTGTGGGCGAGATCTCTACGATACGCAAGGAAGAGCTGCTGCTGGCCCTCGTAGGCGCGTTCATCGACGGCAAGGAATGGTACCTGGGCGAGCTGGGCCGGGACGAGGAGGCTCGGGCGGACGTCATCGCCTCCATGCGCTATGCCAACAACGATTGGAACCTCAGTCGCTAGACGTCGTCAGCAAAAGAAGTTCTGGACTCTCCAGCTGCTTCTTCAGGTCGGTCATGAACCTTCCCGCCTCGGCGCCGTCGAACGCCCTGTGGTCAAACGTCAATGACAGCGGCAGTATCTTCCTGATCCTTATCTCCCCATCGATGACGACCGGTGTGTCCATGATCTTCCCGGTCCCCAGGATGGCCACCTCCGGATAGTTGATGATCGGAGTGCCATAGGTCGAGCCGAAGATGCCATAGTTGGTGATGGTGAACGTCCCGCCCTTGAGGTCCGCCAGGTCCAGCTTCCTGTCCTTCGCCAGGTTGGCCAGGTTGGTGACCTCCTCGGCCAGGGCGAATATGTCCTTCTGGTCTGCCGCCTTGATCACCGGCACGATGAGCCCTTCATCGATGGCCACGGCCATGCCGATGTTGTAGTACTTCTTCATGACGATCTGCTCCGCCTCATCATCGATGACGCTGTTCAGCAGAGGGTGGAGCTTCAATGCCTCGGCCACGCCCTTGATGATGAACGGCATGTAGGTCAGTTTGACCTTCTTGTCGGTCAGCGCCTTCTCCTTAAGCTTCTCCCTCAGCGCCACCAGGTCCGTGACGTCGGCTGAGTCCATGGCGGTGACCGCGGCCACCTTCATCTGGGACTCCATCATGTGCTTGGCCGTGACCTTCCTTACCCCTTTGATGGGGAGGCGTTCCACCCAGCCGTACAGGTCGAACTTCGGAACTCCCTTCCTGACCTCGCCCGCTGGCTTCGCCGCAGGCTTGGAGGCCGCCCTCACATCCTCCTCCGTGATGCGCCCTTCCGCCCCGCTCCCCTTGACGGTGCCAAGATCGACGCCCAGGTCCTTGGCCAGCTTGCGCACGGCCGGGACCGCCTTGACCTCCGTTGGCGTATAGACAACGGACGGGGCGGGCCGGGACGAGACCATCACCTCCTCCGTGGGCAGCTCCCCCACCACGCTGATGGACGGCCTCCTGCCCTCGGCCGCCGGAGCGGCCGGAGCCGCCTCGCCCGCCTCACCGATGACCGCCAGCACCTCGCCCACCTTGACCGTTTCCCCCTCCTTGAAGGAGAGGCTGAGGACCGTTCCGGCCGCGGGGGAGGGCATCTCCACCACGGCCTTGTCGGTCTCCACCTCGGCCAACGATTGGTCCTGCGCCACCTTCTCCCCTACCTTGACAAGCCACTTCTTGATCTCTCCCTCGGTGATCCCTTCCCCCAGGTCGGGGAACTTGAACTCTTTGGCCATTTGCACACCTCAATAGCTCGCTGTCCTCATGATCGCCTTGATGATCCTGTCCGGTGAAATGTAGTAATAATCCTCTCCCTTCGGCAGGGGAACGGTCACATCCGGTGCCGTGACCCGCTCCACCGGCGCCTCCAGAGATAGGAGGGCCTTCTCATTGATGCGGGCCACGATCTCGGCGCCCACCCCGAACGAGCGGGGCGCTTCCTGCACCACCACCGCCCTGCCCGTGTCCTTGACCGACGCGATGACGGCCTTCCAGTCGGCGGGGCTTAGCGTCCTCAGGTCCAGCACGTCGCAGCTCACCTTCCCCCTCAACGAATCGACCGCCTTCTGGATGAGCGGCATCATCGCCCCCCATCCTATGACCGTGACGTCCTTGCCGTCCTGCACCTTCCTGGCCTGGGAGAGGGGAATGAGATATTCCCCTTCCGGCACCTCCTCCTTCAGCATGCGGTAGGAACGGGTCGGCTCGAGGAAAACGACCGGGTCCGGGTCCCTGATGGCCGAGGTCAGCAAGCCCTTCGCTTCCAGCGGAGTGGAAGGGACGACCACCTTCAGCCCAGGGATCTGGCAGTACAGCGCCTCGGTGCTCTCCGAGTGATGCTCCAGCGCCTTCACCCCTGCACCGTAGGGCATGCGCAGCACCATCGGCACCGACAATCGGCCCCGGGTCCGGTTGCGCATGCGGGCCGCGTGGCAGATCATCTGATTGAGCGCCAGGTAGGAGAATCCCATGAACTGCACCTCGGCGATGGGGCGGAGCCCGTTCATGGCCATGCCGATGCTCGTTCCCACGATGCCGGCCTCGGCCAGCGGAGTATCTATGACCCGTTCGGGGCCGAACTTGGCCAGCAATCCCTCGGTGAGTCGGAACACGCCACCGTCCGTGCCGACGTCCTCGCCGAGGATGACCACGCTCTCATCCCTCTCCATCTCCTCCTTCAGGGTGGTGTTGATGGCCTGGACCATGTTCATCAAAGCCATCTTCATCCCTCCTTTCCCAGATCGTCGCGAAGGGCAGCGAGCTGCTCCTCCAATTCCTCCGGCATCTTCTCATAGGTGAACTTGAAGGTGTCCTCCAGCGTGGGCCGGGGATAGGCCTCCGCCTTCTTCACGGCCTCCTCCACGAAGGCCGCGAGCTCCTCGTTCAAAGCGGTCTCCTTGGCATCGTCCCACAGCCCCCTATTGACCAGGTAGGTGCGGAAGCGCTTGATGGGGTCCTTTTGCGCCCACTCCTCCAGCTCCTTCTCCAGACGGTAGCGGGTGGCGTCGTCTGAGGTGGTGTGGTCTCCCATCCTGTAAGTGTAAGATTCGATCAGGGTCGGGCCTTCCCCGTTCCTCGCCCTTTCCAGCGCCTCATTGGTGGCGATGTACATGGCCAGCACATCGTTCCCATCAACCTGGATGCCTGGGAACCCATACGCGATGGCCTTCTGTGCGATGGTATCTGCGGCGGTCTGCCTGGATCGGGGCACGGATATAGCCCATTGGTTGTTCTGGCAGATAAAGACGTTGGGGGTCTTCCAGACGCCGGCGAAGTTCAGTCCCTCATGGAACTCCCCCTCCGACGTGCCGCCGTCCCCGAAGTAACAGACCACGGCGGTCCTCTCCTTCCTGGACCTGGCGGCATAGGCGATGCCCACGGAATGAGGGATCTGGGAACCGACCGGCACGGCCGAGGGCGTGATCCTCTGCCCCTCAACGTAGTTGGAACCTTCCTCGTTCCCCATCCAGTAAAGGTAGAGGCGCCACAATGGTACTCCCCTGTGGATGAGATTTCCCAGCTCGCGGAAGGCCCAGACGGTCCAGTCGTCCTTCTCCATGGCCACGGCCGGGCCTATCTGAGACGCCTCCTGCCCCTTGGTGGGAGGATATGCCCCCAATCGGCCCTGCCGCTGCAGCTTCACCGCCTTATCGTCCGCCAGGCGGGTCAGCACCATGGTGCGGTAGATGGATAGTAGGGTGGCATCGTCCAGTTTGGGATCGAGCTCCTTCACAACGCTTCCATCCGCCTTCAGCACCTCGAGCCTCTTCCCCTTCAAAGGGTGGTAATCATCTGTCAGCATCTGTTCCTCTCCCTAATGTGTCAAAGGCCTCCCTGGCCTGATAAGATGAACGCACGAAAGGCCCCGCCATGACGGCACCGAAGCCCATGGCGATGGCCTCGTCCTTCCAACGCTCGAACTCCTTTGGTGGAACGTATCGAACGACCGGTAGCTGAGCCGGACCGGGACGGAGGTATTGGCCCAGGGTCACGATGTCCACCCCTGCCTCGTGAAGAAGTTCCAAAGACTCCCGCACCTCGTCATCGCTCTCTCCCAGACCAAGCATGAGCGAGCTCTTCGTCACCTGCCTGGGGTCGATCTCCTTTGCCATGCGAAGCACGGCCAAGGAGGTGGAGAGGGAGGCCATCGGGTCTCTGGCCCAACCCTGCAGACGTGGCACGACTTCGATGTTGTGGCCCAGGACCGATGGCGATGTGCAAACGATCTCCTCCAATGCCGTCTTGTTCCCTTGAAGGTCCGGGATCAGCAGTTCGACGCCGCACCCCGGAGCCAGTTCGTGGAGCTTCTCGACCACCGACCGGTAGGCGGCCGCCCCGCCATCGGGCAGGTCGTCCCTCGTAACCGATGTCACCACGACATAGTCGAGCCCCAGCTCCGCGACCGCCCGCGCCAATCGCTCCGGCTCGTCCCGTTCCCAGGTGCCGTCCGGAGGGGAATGGTCCACCGCGCAGAAGCGGCAGCTCCTGCTGCACCTTGAGCCCAGTATGAGGAACGTCGCGCTCTTCCTGGACCAGCAATCGCAGAGGTTGGGGCAATGGGAGGAATCACAGACCGTGCGTAGCCGCTTTGAATGAAGAACCTCCCTGACGACCGCGATCTCCGGGCGGTATGACGCCCTGACCCGCAGCCAATCCGGTTTCGGCAGCACCTCGTCCATTTGATCTCCCCCGTTCATATTGGAATCAAGGGGTTATTGTTGATTTCGCCCCCGACGGGGATGTATGGATGGCCCTTCGCCCTAGCCAGGCAATCATCTATAAATAGCACGAAATCGTAAAGGCAGCCCGCTAGGCTAGACCGGGACGCTCGGCGTGCCCTTATACACCGAAATCGTCGATACGCGGGGGTGACAGCGGAGGACGTCGTATCCGGAGAGCCTTGAGCCCATGCGACGGTGCTGATGTCCTGTCCTACGGGGTCGGTGGCGGTATCGTGGCACAGCTGGAGGGCTGTGCCCCTTGCCCTAATCACGGAGACCGGGTCAGGCCCTGACGGGAGCAGCCTTACTGTGGACTACTTACGCTCGAAGGGGAGCGGGGCGGAGCCGCTGCATGGTTCACTCATGGTGATCCGAGCGGCAACCTTCGTGGCCTAGCACTCCTCACTTTTCTTCCTGAATCAATAAAAAGAAATTTCCTGAATCCATTTACCGCCTGTTCTTGGTGATAGCATAAAGAAAGCAACCATGGCGAAGGAGAACCTCGGTAACGACCTGGAGAGCTATTTCCACCTGGTGGTGGCAGGCGGCCCTCCCCTGTCCATACCGAAGTCATGGGTCCCTTCCCTGGGCGAAGGATGGGTTAAGCAGGAGTCGTGGCAGGCCGTTCCGGTCGAGGGAAGCCAGGCGAACTACCGCCATGGCACCTATCACGTGCATGAGATGGAGGACCACTTCGAGCTGCACGAGGACTTCTTCGACCCGAAGGAGCATGCGGTCAGGCATCTCTTCGCCGACACCCAGGGAATGATGGCCAAGATGATCATCACCGCGAACGTCTCCATCAATCTCTTCCTGATCATGAGGCTGAGGAAGAGGTCGAAGATGAGGGACGGACGGTGCATCAGGCGCTATGTTTTGATGAAATCCGTACTGGACCTGGTCTCATTCCTTCTCATCGCCTATATCATCTGGGTGAGGATCATCCGGTCGAACGGAAAAAGACCATCGAACGAAGTGTCCGAAAGAATCTTCGAAATCGGCAGGTCCATGCTCTTTGCCGGACTGAGGGAAGGATTGCCGGAGCTGGAAGAAATGGTACGGGAGATGAACGGCACCAGCAGATGGGAGAGCACCGGGCTGTCGATCTTGGCCGACGTCCTCAGAGAGATCGATTGGGAGATCGGCAGGTGGCTGGGCGATCAACGGCCGATGGCCGGCTGATCACCAGTTGGCGTCCTTGTCCAGCGTGTTCCAGCCATGCGTGCTGCCGGGCTTGCACCCGGTGATGATCTCGTTGTTGAAGTCGAACAGGACCTCCGTCTCGTCCCCGTCCGTGATGCTGAGGACGCGGGAGTCGTCGACCTTTCCCACCACCGCCCCGGTCACACCGGAAGATGCGAACAGGTCGATGATGGCCTGTGAGTTCTCAGGATCGCAGGCGATGACATACCCACACCCCTGGTATGATTTCACCCATTGGGCGAATTCGATGTGCTTCGGGGCCGGTATCTTCGTAACATCGACCAAGGCGCCCTTACCGCTGGTCTCCAACATCATGCCCAGTGTCCCCAAGCAACCAGGGTTGCTGATGTCCTTGCCGGAGTGGGCCAGATGCTTCCTGGCCACCTTGTTCATGGTCGATATCTGCTTCCTCACGGTGTGCGCATCCTTCTTGCTGGTCGTGTCCCAGGCCAGGCTGAGGCCTTCAGGGTAGTAGCCGTCAAGGTCCATGACCATGATGACGTCATCCCCGGTCTGGGCCGTGTGGCTGAAGATGACCGAATCCTTGTCCTCGCAGAAGCCGACGATGGCCACATCGATGGCGTTGTATGTGCAATCAGGATGGGTATGCCCGCCCACGATGGGCACGCCGAACTTGTTGATGGCGGCCTCCATTCCCTTCATGACCTGGGCGCAGACCTTCTCCTCCTTGACCGAGAGCACATCGAGCATGGCGATAGGGGTGCCGCCCATGGCGGCGATATCGTGGAGGTTGACCAATATCGAATAGTAACCGGCGAAGAACGGGTTGGCCTTCATCAGGGGCTGCATGATGCCATCTGCGGCAAGCAGGAGGATATGGTCATCCCATTCCACCACCGCGGCATCCTCGCCGTATGATGCAAGGATCTTCAATGAAGAGAACTTCGGAAAGAAGTTGATGACCTCAGAGATGGTGTGCTTCCTTGTCACGCCAGGAAAATTTCTGATCTCCTCGGCCAGTGCTTTCAAGCTCATGTCTCCCTGAATGTGATGGCCGTGCATATATCTTTCCCGACCTAGATTTCATAAGGTAAGTTTGGTCTGCTTCGTCTCCTTGACCAAGTACCCGATATCATAGTTCTCGACGATGAGCGATTCGACGAGGATCGTGAACTCCTTTTCCAAGCCCGGACCTTCATGAAGGAAGGCCTTCGAACTGTCAGGGACCTTGAACCCCGATTTGATCAAGACCTTCCTAGCATCGGCCCTTTCCTCGGGCGTAGCGGGCCTTCCGGGCGCGTTGCCCTCGACCCCTGCGCGGGCTAGTTCCTCTGCGAATATCGCCCTTTTCATGATGCGGTTGAGAGCGAATAGAGTCACTTCGTCCGCTAGTTTCGACTCGAACAACTGCCTCGATTTATCACCGACGATGATGAAGAAATCGCGCTCCTTCCCCTTCATGGGAATGTATATCTTGGCGGGTGGAACGGTCTTCTCTTTCACGATTTTAAGGTCCGTTAAGGCACGAAGGTAGCCTGTAAGTAGCAGACGGTTGATTTTGACCCCCTTGCCGTTCAGGTCCTTTGCCAAGGAGCTGATAGATTTACCTTCATCGGTCAATGTCTCAAGCACAATGAAGCGAAAATCCTTGTCTGGATGGAACATATGATAACAGATATGGTAACAGATATGGTAACTAATAAAGATTTTGCACAAAAATGTATGTTACCAGATCGAGTTCAGAAAGGGCTTTAAATCCCCGTGTGTAATGCGATAAGCTGCAGAAAAACAAAGGATGGGATCGTTCTCTTGTTTGGGGATAAGAGCGCGGTCTTTTTGTTTAACAGGGTGAATGTGAATGAAGGCAACCGCACATGCTCGAGAGATGGGGGACTCCGCTGAACCGGGGGTCGTCTATAGTGACGATAAGGAATCAACCGAACTATCATTGTTCGTTAGAACGTCTGATGAAGAGATCAGGAAATGGGACAAGTCGAAGATATTTGAAGCCTTGATGAGGGAGACGACCATAAGCGAGGATGCGGCAGCGATCGTCGCACGAGAGGTCGAGAAGATGATCTCCGAGCTCGAAATCGAGGTCATCACCGCCCCGCTCATCCGTGAGCTCACGAACGCCAAGCTAGTAGAGTACGGTCTGTCTAAGATCAGGCGGCAGCACACTCGCCTTGGCGTCCCTCTCTACGACGCACGACAGATCATCATGAGCCCGAACAAGGAGAACGCGAACGTGCCGCACGGGCCCGAGGCGACCAACCTCACCCTTGCCGAGCGCATCAAGAAGGAGTTCGCGCTGCTCGAGATATTCTCACAGGAGATGTCCGATGCGCACATGCGCGGGGACATCCATCTCCATGACCTGGGCATGATTGACCGCCCCTATTGCAGCGGGCAGTCCATAGAATATGTCAAGAAGTTCGGCCTGAACCTCCCGAACGCGATCTCGATCGCGAAGCCTGCCAAGCACCCCGAGGTGCTGATCGAGCAGGTGGTCAAGTTCTCGGCCGCCCTGCAGGGCAACTTCGCAGGCGCCATCGGCTGGGACGCGTTCAACCTGTTCCTGGCACCGTACCTCACCAATGTCGACGACGAGCGCATGAAGCAGCTCGCCCAGATCCTGGTGTTCGAGTTCGCCCAGCAGGCGGTGGCCCGCGGCGGCCAGTCCATCTTCAGCGACCTGAACCTGTACTGGGAATGCCCCAAGCATTTCGAGGAGGTCCCGGCCATCGGGCCCAAGGGTGAGTTCACCGGACACACCTACAAGGATTACGTTCCTGAGGCGCAGCGCTTCATCAACGCGCTCTTCGACGTGTACCTGGAGGGCGATGCGATGGGAAGGCCGTTCTTCTTCCCCAAGCCCAACGTCCACATGACGGACAAGTTCTTCCGCACCGAAGGCCACGAGGAGTTCCTCAACAAGATCTCCCGCTGCGCCACCGAGAAGGGGAACACCTACTTCGTGTTCGACCGGGGCGACACCGCCAAGATCTCTGAGTGCTGCAGGCTTACATTCAAGCTCGACAAGAGCGACCTAGACGACGCCAAGACCCCGTGGAAGATGAGGTACTCCGCCATGCAGAACGTGACGATCAACCTGCCGCGCATCGCCTACGAGGCGCATCAGGACGACGAGACGCTGTTCCGCCTGCTGCGGGAGAAGATCGAGCTCGTGGCCCAGGCGCACATGCAGAAGCGCGAGTTCATCGGCAAGCTTCTCGCCATGGGCAAGCACAGCCCGCTGGCGCTACTGACCATGGAGATGGACGGCGAGCCCTACTACCGCTTCAAGAAGGCCTCGTTCCTCATCGGCATGGTCGGCCTGAACGAGATGGTGCAGTACCACACCGGGCAGCAGATGCACGAGTCCAAGGACGCCACCAAGTTCGGCCTGAAGGTCATCGCCACCATGAAGAAGGACGCGGAGGAGATCGGCGAGAAGTACGGCATCCGCATGCCGCTGGAGCAGACCCCGGCCGAATCGACCGCCTACCGCTTCGCCAAGCTGGACAAGAAGTACTACCCGCTGCAGACAGCGACCGTGGTCAGGGGCAACAAGAGCAAGGGCGAGGTGTACTACACCAACTCCACCTACCTGAACGTCGGCGCCCCTATGAGCGCCATCGAGAGGGTGAAGGCGGAGGGCATGTTCCACCCGCTCATCGAGGCCGGCTCACTGACGCATGTCTGGCTGGGAGAGCACAAGCCCCCAGCCGAGAGCATCGCCGCCTTCGTGAAGAAGACCTTCGAGAACACGCAGAACGCGCAGATCGCATTCAGCCCGGAGTTCACCTCCTGCCTGGACTGCGGCAAGACCACCCGCGGCCTGAAGGAGAGCTGCCCCTACTGCAACAGCGTCAACATCGAAGGGATCACCCGCGTCACCGGGTTCTTCTCGAAGATCAACTCTTGGAACAAGGGCAAGATCGGCGAGCTGCACGAGAGGGTAAAGAACAACATCTCATGAGACAAACCCCTTCCTCCCCTCTTTTTTTGGGAAATCAACGAGAATCGACCAAATATGTGCGAAAGCGTAGCAAGGTGGAATATCTTTTACGATAATTCAGTAAATTCGCACGGAATAATCATTCAAAATCCATATGGCCCGCGTAAAACACGGTCATTATTCCGAGAATTGATAATAGAGCGGACAACGCTTAATATGCTCGATCGAGTAGAGATGTATCAAGAATCGGAGGTGACGTGACTGACCAAGGTAAAGATCGGTGAGCACAGATATGTGAACATAAGCAGACGGAGCCTGTGCGACAATTGCGTCGCAGATGTCTGCTTCAAGCGCAGCGCTGCCGCCGATGAGAGGATCTCCCATTGCGAGATATTCAGGTCACCGTTCGTCGCATTCAAGAAGTGTTCCGATTGCGGAAGCATCTATGAGCTGTTCTCCAACATCAGCTCCCTGGACTTCGACAAGTGTCCCAAGTGCAACGACCACGAGCAGTTGTTCGCCGAAGAGTTCGGGCAGTAACCAACCTCTTTCATCATTTTTCCGAAATCTCATTATCGTCATAGCGCCATGCGGCGAGAGTGAAGCTTCGCCCTCATCATCTTATCTGCCTTCGCATGTTCACCGGGAGCGGATACGACGAGCGGTTCGTCGACAACATGTACGATATCCTCGACCGCATGGAGGAACGAGGCAATGTCATCAATATCGTCACTGGCTGCGACGACGTCTGTTCTGCCTGCCCTCACATGATCGATGGTGTGTGCGAATGGAAGGGCTCGGTCGCCGGAAAGGACGCTTCCGTGCTCAGATTTCTTGGGCTGGAGGAATGGTCTGTCCTCAGCACCAGGGAGATGAACTTGTTGTTGGACGAGAGATTGGCTGGACTGGAGGACATTCGTTCAGTATGCGGCGAGTGCGATTGGTCCGGCCTATGCAGTGCGAAACTGGCAGAAAAAGAAGGAAGGATGTGAGGGCAGCGGCCCCCACATTTTGATCATACCTGAGCTACCTTCAGCGACCAGTAGAAGAACGAAAGGACGGAGAGGTCCTGATCGGAGGTCGTGCACACGATCAGTGGGTACTGTACCACCGTCTTGAACAGTGCACGTTCGGTATCGCCTGGAACCAGTGGCAGGTCCGTCTCGTTCTGCAGGACCATGCGGTACATGTCCAGGTTCCCGAAGAAATAGTCCTTGAACAGTCTCACATCCTCGGGCGTGGCGTTGTATGACCAGTCCGCGGTCTCGGCCGCGGTCACGTCGACGGGGACCCAACCGTAGTTCGGCAGGTAGTACTCCGCCCAGATGTGCGTACCGCTGCCAGGCGGGAACGACTGGTAGCCGCCGCAGGTCCTGGCCGGGACCCCCAACGAGCGCAGAAGGGCGCTGAAGTAACTGGACTGTCCACCGCAGTCCCCGCACTCGTGTATGCGGACATACTCCGACTCGGGGATGTGGAGGGCGTCGATGGCAATGTGCGGCATGTGGCTGTATGAGATGTTTCCAATGACATATTCGTAGATCAATTTCGCCTGGATGTACGGGTTGGTCTCCTCCCCTACGACTGCCTTGGCGATTTCCGCCGTATCATCGCTGATCACGATGTTCCTGTCGGATGAGGTGTAGTGAGTGTACAGCTCCCCGGCCTTATCGTATGAACCGATGTTCGAAGGATCGATCTCGAAGTGTTGCTGGTATTCGGAGAAGGTCGTGGCAGCGCGGATCGTGACATCGGTGGTGCGTCCTTCCAGCGGTATCTCCAGGTAGGCCATGCCGATCCCGGTCTCGGTTCCGATCGATATCAGGTATTCGGACGGGAAGATGCTGTCAGTTATGTTCGTCTGGTATTCGGTGGAGATCGGGACCGGTATCCACACCTGCAGTACGCCGGTCTCGGGCAGTTCGGAACGGGGGATGGTCATCTCCCCGGTCATCAGGAAGTTGGTCTGGTTGAAGAACGTCCGTTCCTCGCCCTGACTTGCTTTTATCATCGGCAAGAGGGTGTCATAGATCGGAGTGCTACCCATCCGCTGGGTGAAATCCTTCATGAGGACGGGGTCACGGTAGGCGAAGTTCATCACCACGTCCGTGAAGTAGCGGGTCACGCCATCCGAGACCACCTTCTCGGTCGAGGGGTCATCGATCATCTGAGAGATGGTCGAGGGGGAGAGGGAGGGGAACCCGACCTTCATGGCCTCCACCACCTCCTCCCTGGTGAGCGAGTATTCCAGCAGCGCCCGGTCTGCCCGGAACTTCATGATCAGGGCGGCCTCCGCGGCAACGGTATCGCCCTTCTGATCAAACAGGACATATGCCTTCTGGTAGAGCGAGGACGCCGTCCGATAATTGCCCCTTCCGAGCTCATACGCGGCCTGGTCGACCACGTCCTTGGCGGAAGTGCCCCTCTCCAATGTGAACAGAGCAAGGCTAGAAATGACCACGATGGCCGCAGCGAATATCGCCAAGGCCGTGTCCTTCGAACTGCGCGAGACCATGGTAGAAAATGTTACGACGGTTAATTAATCGTTGAGATGAGATTTTAAAAAGTGAAAAAGGAGGGCGGACCCTCATTAGGTGCCGAACAACCTAGGCCCTACCAGCTGCCAGATTATCAGGAACAGGATGAAGAACGCCAGGGTCATAGTGATCTGCGACACCAGCCTCGCGCGCTGCTCCGGGGAGGCGTTCTTCCTCACCCTCTCCACGATGCCGTCGAGCCCGTCCCTGAAGATATACCCTCCGTCCAGGGGCACGGCCGGCAGGGCGTTCGTAAGGCCGACCATCAGGTTCAGCCAGAATATCCAGTACAGGCAGTTGGCGAATATCCAGAAGCCGTCTGAGCCCATCCAGGCGAATACGCCGGTCGGCACGAACAACTGGGTCAGCGGGGACTGCACCGGCGCCAGTCCGTAGAACGGCAGGGCGATGTAGTACAGCGTGGCCCTGACGAACGAGCTGGCATCGTTCACACCATGGTACGGATGGGAGAGCGTGGTCAGGATCGCGTTCGGATCGCTGTACTTCACTCCCAAGTAGGCGGAGTTGATGCCCATGAACCCGACGTCCTTGAAGTCGCTGGGAACGGCGATGCCGTTGTCCTGATAGTACTTCAGTTTGCTGGACAGGGTGATGTTTGTGACGTCCGTCGCCACGACGTACATATGACTGGAGGAGTCGTACTTCAGAGCGGTGACGTTGACCTTCTCGTTAGGATAGGTGTTGGCCAGTGCGTCCTGCAGGTCCTTCTCGTTGTGTATGACCGTGCCGTTCAGCTCAGCGATGATCATGCCGGCCTTCAGCCCGGCGTTCGCCGCCGGCAATCCGCTTGAGACGGCCACCAATGCGACCCCGGAGACGACCTGAACGCTTCCGGTGTTGCCGTTGTAATAATAGGTCACTGTGACCGTCGTGTTAGGAGAGGGAGCATCGAACGTCTCCCAGGCAGTGAGGTTGTTTATCGCCACCCCATCGATCGCCAGTATCTGGTACCCATATCCGATGCCGACCACCTGGGCCGGGGCGTTGTTCACCGTGCCCATCACGACCGGTCCGTCATGCAGGGCCGTGGCCGATGCTACGGTAACGCTGCTGAACAGTACCGCCACGATCAATGCCAGCATGATGTTCGTCGCCGGACCGACGGCGAACACGTTCATGCGCCTCTTGCGGTCGCACTTCGATATCGCCTCCTCGTCCGGCTCCACGAACGCGCCCATGGGGAAGATCAGGAACACCAGGCCGAGCGACTTCACCGCCATCTGCCCCACGCGAGTGAGGATGCCATGAGCGAACTCATGCACCACGATGGCCACGACCAGACCAAGGATACCGTACCAGATGGGAATGAGCGGGTTCAGACCGGGTATGCCGAGCACCATCTCCGGGGACGGGGCCGAGCTGGCCGGGACCTTGCTGACCAGGAACGCCTCCCAGACCAGCAGGGCCAGCATGGAGAACATGGCCACGACCACGACCCACTTGGAAACCGCCGCGTACCAGCGCCAGAACCGCTGCCACCGGGAAAGCCTCTCGATGACGTTCTTGCCGCCCTGGGTCTTCCACATCAGGAAGGGGCCCCAGTTGGAGAAGCTGTGCCGCTCCAGCCAGCCGATGCGCTTCAGATAGTACACCATCGCGGTCCACAGGACCACCAGAATCAACGCTATGAGATACCCGTCCATGGTCTACGTTGGCAAAAACGACCAGGGTGTATATCAATGCTGCCCGAACGAACGCGGAGATCAGGTGACGTTCCGGCCCTTCCAGACGTCATCGTCCATCTGGTCGTATACGGCGGACTCCTCGTTCGCCCCGACCTTTCCTTCCTTCGCCTGGCGGGCCATGCGCTGGATCTGGTCCTTCTTCAGGATCCAGTAATGGATGCGCCAAAGCTTGCCCTTCTTGAGGTGCACCTCTTCCTGGGTGGTGGTGAGGAAGCCCTCCTCCTCCAGCATGTAGAAGACGTCGCGGTCCTCGGAAGTGAGGCGATTGTCGATGACCTCCCCGTCGAAGCCGAAGAACGACATGATGTACTCGGCCAGCTTCTTGATGTCCTCTTCGGACATACCTTTCTTGCCGAGGGTGTTGCTCAACGCCAGCACCACGTCCTCCATGCTTACGACAGTCACTTCCATCCTCCTGACAACCCCATCGATATTCCCTGGATATAATGGTTCTTTGAACGTTCAGCCATCCTCTAGCGGATCGTCATCGTTGAACGCCCAGCGGCCGTCCGGCCCCCATGTGCGCCAATAGACGAATCCCTCGATCAGGACCAGGACCAAGAGCAAGATGAGCGCCAGCCCAATGGCGAACGGCCATTCCTTGTGTCCAGACACCTCCAGACAGAGGAAGCTGTCGAGGAAGGCGCAGCCCAGCAGGTACCAGTACTTGGCCAGCACCCTCCTGGACCAATCGCCGAGGCTCTCTTCCTGCGGCTCCTCGGATTTGGTTTCCGGCCGGTTCACGGCCTTGAGCTGCCTCTTGGTCGCCATCGTCTCAACGGAAATGACAGGCCACTAGATGACCGTTGCCTTTGTCCTCCAGGGGCGGGTCCTCGATCTCACAGATCTCCTGGCGGAAGCGGCAGCGGGTGTGGAACCTGCAGCCCGAGGGCGGGTTGGCCGGCGACGGCACATCTCCAGCCAGCACGACCCTCTCCCTCTTCAGCTCCGGGTCCGGGACCGGGATGACCGATATCAGGGCGGTGGTGTATGGGTGCAGCGGGTTCTCGAACACGTGCTCCTTCGTACCAGATTCGACGATCTTGCCCAGGTACATGACGTTAACGCGGTCGCACATGTGCCTGATGGTCGACAGGTCGTGCGAGATGAACAAGTACGTCAGTCCAAGCTCGTTCTGCAGGTCATTGAGCATGTTCAGGATCTGCGCCTGAACGGACACGTCCAGAGCGGAGGTGGGCTCGTCCAGCACGATGAAGTTCGGGTTGAGGGACAATGCTCGGGCCACGCCGATGCGCTGCCTCTGCCCCCCGCTGAACTCATGCGGATAACGGTACAGGTGGTCCGGGTTCAGGCCGACTCGCTCCATCAACAGCTTGACCCTTTCCGTGATCTGGTCCCCTTCCAGGACGCCATGCACCTTCAACGGTTCGCCTATGATGTCCTTGACCAGCATCCTGGGGTTGAGCGAGGAGAACGGGTCCTGGAACACGATCTGCATCTCCCTGCGCAGGCGGCGGAGGGTCTCTGGGTCCTTGCGGTTGAGGGCGTACTTCTGCCTGATCTCCCAAAGCTCCAGCATATCCGGGTCCTCGGGCTTGGGCACCTTCTTGGACTTCTTACGCTTCTTCGGCTGGGGCAGGGAGGCTTCCTTCTCCTCCAGCTCCACCATCCTCTTGCGCACATCGCCTGGCATCTTGTAGTAGATGTCACCCTCGGTCAGAGGGGAGAGCATCAGCATGCAGCGACCGGTGGTGGTCTTGCCGCACCCGCTCTCTCCCACCAGGCCGAGCGTCTCGCCCTGGCGGATGAAGAAGCTGATGTCATCGACCGCACGGACCGCGCCGAACTCCTTCTTCAGCAGCCCTCCGCGCAGCGGGAAGTACTTCTTCATGCTCCTTGCCTCTATGAGGAACTCTTCGTCGCTCACAGTTTCACCTCCCCGTATAGATGGCAGGCCACACGATGGCCCGGCTCGACCTCTTGCAGCTCCGGCTTGATGGCCTTGCACCTGTCCATGACATACGGGCAGCGGGTATGGAACCTGCAGCCGGTCGGAGGTTTGATCAGGTTAGGCACATTGCCTTCGATGGTCATCAGGCGAGGCATGTCCTTGGTCACCTTGGGGATGGAGTTGATCAATCCCTGGGTGTACGGATGCAGCGGCTCCTTGAACACTGAGAACGTGGAGCCGACCTCGGCCATGGTGCCGGCGTACATGACGCCGACGTTGTCGCAGATCTCCGCCACGACGCCCAGGTTGTGGGTGATCATGAGGATGGCGGTGCCGGTCTCGTGCTGCAGTTCGTGCATGAGCTTCAATATCTGCGCCTGGATGGTCACGTCCAGAGCGGTGGTCGGCTCGTCCGCGATGAGCAGTTGGGGCTTGCAAGCCAGTGCGATGGCGATCATCACACGCTGCTGCATGCCACCGCTTAGCTCGTGCGGGTAGGAACGAACGACGCTCTGCGGGTCCGGGATACGGACCAGGCGGAGCATGCGCTGCGCCCTGTCCATCGCCTCCCGGTTCATCTCCCGCTTCGCCACCCGCTTCGACAGCCACTTGTTAGGGGATGCTACTATCATCTTCAGCATCCTCCGGTCATATTGGTGGCGCAGGAGGGTGACGTACTTCAGGGGATGACGGTTGACGTAGTTGCCGCAACCCGGGCAGACATCAGCCTCTTCGGGGATGATGGCATGGCACTCCGAGCATTCGTTCTCCCCCTTGGAGTTCTTCTCCATCTTGATGTGATGCTTGTTGCGTAGCAGTTCTGTCTCTTCGTTCACCCGGCGCAGTGCCGCCTCGGCGATCTCCTTGCGCTCGTGCAATAGGAGAACCTCCCCGATCTGGAATCCAGCGGTGAAGACGGGGTTCAGGGCGGCCATGGGCTCCTGGAAGATCATGGAGATGTACTTGCCGCGGATGCGCTGCATGTAATCCTTCGAGCGCAACAGCAGGTTGTAGTTGGCCAGGACGGCTCCGCGCTTGTCCCGCAGCTCGGCCACCTTGGCCGCCTTCTGCTCGGAGTCCGGTTCCTTCATGACCATCTCCAGCTGCTCCTCGACGGCCTTCAGCTCGTCCAGGTCGGCCAGCTCCTTCTCCAGGCGCTTCAGGGCGTCCTGGTTGTCGGCCTGCACGTTCTTGTCGTCGCCACCGGCGGATATCTTCTTCTTCATCTCTTCGATGCGCTGGCGGACCTCGGCATACTTCTCCTCGGTCGGCCTTGGCGGCATGAAGTATATGCGCCCCTTCTCGATCTTGCCTGGCGGCTGTGGGATGAGCCTCATGATGCTGTTCGCGGTGACGCTCTTGCCGCAGCCGGTCTCGCCCACCAGGCCGAACGTCTCGCCCTTCTTCAGCGTCAGGTTGACGCCGTCGATGGCCTTGACCTCGCCCGACTGGGTATGGAACGAAATGTACAGGTCCTCGATCTCAACGATGTTCTGTTCCGTCATGTGCTCACCGCCGCAATCTCGGGTCCAATATGTCTCTCAGCCCGTCGCCCAGGAGGTTGAACCCCATGACGAACAGGAAGATCATCATGCCGGGGAAGAATATGATCCAGTACGGGTTGTAAGATACCCCTTGGTAGCTGATGAACCCGACGATGTACCCTGCCCCTTCGTTGGCCATCCTGCCCCACTCTGCCACACCTGGTGGCCCGAACCCGATGTAGCTCAGGCCCGCGGTGGTGAGCACGATGGAACCGATGTCCATGGTGGCGCTGACCAGCATGGGAGAGATGGCGTTAGGGATGATGTGGCGGAAGAGGATGCGGTTCTTCTTCGCGCCGATGGCCCTGGCCGCCTCCACGTAGGTGTTCTCCTTGATGGTCATGACCTGACCGCGGATCAGACGAGCATATGATGGCCACCAGACGATGACCAGCGAGATCATGATGTTGTCGATGGTAGGCTTGAGCACCGCGATGACCGCCATGGCCAGCACCAGTCCGGGGATGGACAGGAAGACATCGGTCACTCTCATCATCAGCTCGTCGATCTTGCCGCCATAGTAGCCGGCGACGGCACCGACGATGATGCCCATGACGACGGCGCTCAGTACGACGACCAGCGCCAGCCTGATGGACGTTTGGGCGCCCCAGATGACGCCATAATAGATATCAGAACCGTCCTCCCCGGAGCCGAGGATGAAGTCGACCGTCCGGTTATGAACTGGATC
Source organism: Methanomassiliicoccales archaeon PtaU1.Bin124 (assembly GCA_002067865.1). Classification (GTDB taxonomy): domain Archaea; phylum Thermoplasmatota; class Thermoplasmata; order Methanomassiliicoccales; family UBA472; genus MVRC01. The sequence continues at coordinate 313,658 of MVRC01000013.1, forward strand.
AAAGTACGTTGACCCTGGAGGGCTGATCCCCTGGTTGAAGTACTTGGGAACGATGGATGTGTCCCTCCACTCCGGTGGTGGTGGTGCCAAGAGGGGGGCCAGAAGGGCTATGATGACCATCGTGATGACGATGATAAGCCCGAGCATGGCCAGGAAGCTCTTGCTCAGCAGCTTCATGGAGACCCTGAACTCCCTCACCCTTGGCTGGATGGATTTTATCAATGGGTCTAGGCGTCCCCTTCCCTTCGTTTCCTTCTTCGGTGCCTGCTTTACCTCTTCGTTCACGGCACTGGCCTTCTCTTCAACGGAGGGGGCGTTCTCTTTAGCTTCATCAGCTGGAGCCGCGTTCTGTTCATCTTTCTTCTTTCTGTTCAGAATGCTCATCTACATCACTCCAGCCTGACCCTCGGGTCCAGGTATGCATACATGATATCGACGATGAGGTTGGCCAGCACCACGATGATCGCGATGAGCATGGTGAAGCCAAGGATGGCCGCCTGGTCATTGCTCAGCAGCGCAGCGGTGGACCACTTCCCCAGACCGTTCAATGAGAAGATGTTCTCGGTGATGACCGCCCCGCCCAACAGGCCTGCGAACGCCAGACCGACCACGGTCGTCGTAGGTATCAGCGCATTCCTCCTGGCGTGCTTCTTCAGCACCACCTTTTCGGACAGCCCCTTCGCTCTGGCGGTCTTGACGTAATCGAGGTTCATCACTTCCAGCATGCTGGAGCGCATGATCCTGGTCAGCAGGGCGATGGTCGCAAAGGAAAGGCAGATGGCCGGCAACATGAGATGCCAGAGAACGTCACCAAAGATCTGGAGGTTGCCCATTAGCAATGAATCGACCGTATAGAAATTGGTCCTGACGATCAATGGAGTGGTCGCCAACGGGTTGCTTGGATCGAATTCCAGCGATATCCGACCCCCTGAAGGGGCCAGACCAAGATTGAGATAGAGCGCCTGCAACAACAACAGTGCCAGCCAGAATATCGGCAGCGAGACACCGATGAGGGCCACGAACCTGACCACGTGGTCGACCGGCTTGTTGCGTTTGATGGCCGACAACGTACCGATCGAGATACCGATTATGACCGCGATGAGCGAACTGATCAAAGCTAATTCAAATGTCACAGGAAATTTATTACTTATGGCATCGGTGACAGGCATTCTGGCTTGTTTAGAATATCCCCAATCACCATGCACGATGCCATCAAGCCAGTAGTAGTATTGTACCGCGATGGATTCGTTCAGATGGTACTTCTCCTCGATTGCCCATATCTGGGCCTGCTTCGGATGATCCGTTGTCGTGTATGCCGTCCATCTCTCTCCGGTGAAGCCCATCAGGACGAATACCAGCAAGGACACGCCCAGAAGGACGGGGATCAGTAGTAGCAGTCTTTTGATGATGAACGAGGTCAGCCTCAAGCAGTTTCACTCCCGTATCAAAAATGATATTCTGCTATAAAAACATTGTTAATGGAAAAACACCATTTTTCGGGATGATGGCTTCAATTTTTTCTTTTATATAAATAACATTAAAAGTAATGCTAGGACGTAAAAAAATAAAAATAAAAGGGAAAGGGGTTTATGCTACAACCTTGTCGTACGTGTAGAACACTAGCGCCGAGTACATCGGGTTGAAGAAGTATCCGGAGATCCAGCTTCTCTCGATGTGGAAGTTCGTCGCCTGGGCCAGCCACAGGTAGGTCGCGTTGTCGTAGGTGGTCTGGGTGATCTCGTGGTACAGCTGTCCGCGGGTCACACTGTTGGACTCGAACGCCGCATCCATGATCTTTTGGCTCAGGGCAGCGTCGTTGAAGCCCAGCGGTCCACCGTAGGTACCTCCATCCAGCAAGAACGGCTGCACGAAGTCGTCAGGGTCAGCGTAGTCTACGGACCATCCAAGGCAGAACGTGGACAGCTTGCCCGCGTACAGGTTGGACAGATAGGTAGGCCAAGCGAGGGCCTGGACATTGACCGTTATGCCTGGAGAGAGCTGCTCGAGACCGGCCTTCAGGATCTCACATGCGCCCTGCCTCACGGTGTTACCGGAGTTGTAGAAGCAGGTGATGGTGAACCCATCGGCTAGCCAGCTGTGCCCGGTGGCGGGGTTGATCGCAGCGTTCAGGTACTGAGCTGCCAGAGTGAGGTTGTACGTGAAGGTACCGACCTCGGTGTCGTAGTAGACCATGCCCTCGGGTATAGGCCCGTTGGCGATCTTACCAGTGTTCATCATCTGGCTGGTCAGGTACGTTTGGTAGTCGAACGCGTGGACGAACGCCTTCCTCACGTTAACGTCAGCGAAGAAGGTCGACGGTATGTTACCGACGTCCAGCGTAGAGGCCTGGATGTTCTGGTTCATCCCCAGGAAGTCGATGGCGAATTGTCCATACCCTTCGATGATCCTGGTTCCAGTGATATTCCTGGCGCTCTCGATGTTCTTCCTCGGCACGTAGATGCAGTCGGCAGTTCCCTTCTGCAGGTGCAGGAGGCGAGCGTTGAAGTCAGTGACCTGCTTGATGATGACCACGTTCAGCTTCGCCGGGGTGCGCCAGTAGTTGTTGTTGCGCTCCAGGACGATCTGGTTGCTTGGGTCCCAAACGACCAGCTTGAACGGACCAGTTCCACAGGTGTGGGTCTTCATGTACTCGTTCTGCTCCAGGGACACGACACCGCCGTGGGCCTCAACGAAGTCCATGGACACGATGGAGCCTACGGTGAAGGCCAGGACGTAGATGAACGCCGGGTAGGCCTTTACCAGGTTGATCTGGACGGTGTAGTCGTCGATGACGACAACAGAGTCTCTGATCTCATTCGCGTTAAGAGCCACACCGTAGTCGAAGTTGTTGACCATGACCTGGCCCATCATCCATGCAGGACCGTTGGGGTCGTTAATGGTGAGGACCCTCTCGAGAGAGTATTCCACATCCGCAGCGGTCATAAGGGTACCATCGTGGAAGTAGACGCCCTCCCTCAGGTGGAAGGTGTAGGTCTTGTTGTCGTTGGTGATGCCACCGTTGGCGACAGTCGGAACATTAGTGGCCAGTTGCGGGACCAGCTCAGATGCGCTGCTTCCGTTGTACCAGATGAGGGTCTCATATACGTTCTGCAGAACCTCTCCGCCAGCGGTCTCATAGTCGACGGCCGGGTCGAGAGTGTCGGGGTCACCGGTGGTCTCTTCCACGAACGTCTTGGTCACTCCAGCGCTGGAGCCCTTTTCGCTGACGATGATGGTGGCCTTGTAGGTCTGGACAGCACCGTGGGTGCTGGTCAGGGTGACCGATGCGCAGTAGATGGCGTCGGTGCCGGTGAAGGTCTTGTTGTACAGACCGGTTGTGGTGGTCTGGGCAGCAGAGCCGTCACCAAAGTTCCAGGTGTAGCTGGCGATGAATGCCGGGCTGCCTGGGGATCCGGCCTCATAACCCAGGGATGCGCTTGCATCGAACTGGACGACGGTTCCGGACTTGACCTGGTTCGCGCTGACCGCAACGACCGCCTTCGGCTTGGTGTCATTTGTGATGACCGCCGGCTCATCGGGGTTGTTAACAGTGATCGCAAGCGGGCTGGCAAGGTTGTCAGCGGACTTGTCGCTGTTGCTTGCCTTCAAAACAACCAGGTAAAGGCCTGGGTAGGTATATGCGTGCGAAGTTGTTGCGTCTGTAGTGTTTGCAAACGTGCCATCACCGAACTTCCAGAAGTAGGATGTTGCTCCTGACGACTGTGAAGCGTTAAAGGTGACGGACGCGCCCGCCGTCACGGTGGTCTTATTGGCAGACACCTTGACGGATACGTCCTTCTTCTGGCTAAGTACTAGGTAGGCACCAACGGCAACGACAAGCAAGATTATGACCACAGCGATCACAATCATCTTGTTCCTGCCGGACCTGGCCTTCTTTTCCTCAGGCAGAGGGTTTGCAGATCCTTCCATTATGCTTTCCTCCTCTATTCACCCCAATAGGAACTAATTGGAGAGTATGGTTAAAACGTGTTCTTTGCTATAAATACGTTGCTCATTATTAAAAATGAAAATAACATTAGCCAGATGTGTAAAAATCAGTAAAAGACGATTTGAAAAGGGGGTTTTTAAACTAAAGCACAATATCACATTTTTAAGTTGGAAATTTGACAATGAAATTCAATATTTTTGTTCATTGTGACAACTTTTTTGCAGAAAAAGAAAAATCTTCTATTGGACGTTAAGGCAATAATCTTGATTCTTAACGAACTGTTGGCAGATATCCAGATATTTTGTTCAATTGAACATCAAATCGCAAGAAAGGAAATATTTGCCTCATTGTAAAAGTGTCAACCGTGCTCGACCAACCGCACATCGGCGGTATTCAGTTCATAAATGATGCGTTTCGCCCACGCCAACTTCTTGATCTTGATCTCAGCGCTCGAACCGGGTTTAGAGCGGGGGTTTGAGAAATCGAAGCCGTGCAATCTGATCGTCCTCACCCCGAGATGCCTCGCCGTCATGACCGCCCTGTCCCCGTCAGTGAAACCACCATAGTTGCGCAGCATACCGAACGGTCGGCATTGGCATGTGAGCATGACCGACCCTTTGAACCGCGGCGCCCATTTCGAGATCAAGCCCATGTTATCCCCGTGCGCCAGAATGACCGCTATCGCACCATTGGCGTTCGCCTCGATCTCCGCCTCGACGTATCCGTCCAGATCGGAGAATATCATATCTGGTACGATGCCGAAGTCCATCAGCGTCTCGGTGGCCGAGCCTGCCGCGATGACCGGGCCGGCCAGCAACTCCTCCTCCAGTTCGTAGTCCAGACCGGGGGAGTTGCCACAGATGTCCACCTCCCTGCCCATGCGCTTTCTCAAGCATGTCTCGTCACAAAGGGACAACTTGGTCGATATTGCCTGCAGCAGCTCGGCGGAAGCTTGGTCCATCGCCCCCTCATAACCGAAGTCGAGCAGGATCTGGCGGTAGTATGGCTCCCACTCCTGGAAGTCCATCGGCCCTCACGCCTCTGGATATTCCACCTTCTCGCCGCCTTCCAGGGGGATGTCCTTCCCCTTGTTCTGGATGGAGCGGAGGGTCATGCTGAGCAAAGTGCCAAAACCGGCCAGCAGGAACCCGGCCACGAATTCCAGGAAGATGATGGTCTCTCCGACGTTGTCCTGCTTCATGAATAGCAGGCTGGCGTCGCTGGCACCCTGGATGATGAAGCCTGACGCTAGAACGGTCATCGTGGCCACCATGTGCGGCCAGTAGATCTGCGATGTATTGAGATAATGGTTGATGAACCGGCCGGTCTCGATGGCTATGAACGAGAAGGCCCACATCCACAACGCCCCCTCGACGAAGAGTATCATCTGGACCGCCACATCGGCCCCGGCGATCAGTCCGGCACTGTTTATGCCGAGAATGATGCCCATGATGAACAGGATGATCGATATGATCGCAAACGGGATCATCTGGCTACCGCTACGTAAGGCCCGGCCCGCCCGGACCCCGATGTCCTTGGTCCTCTCCCCCACCTTGTAAGCATAACCGATGAGGTACAGGCCAAGGACTAGCGCCAGCATGCCCCAGGTCATGTCCGCGATGACCCCGATCTGATCGACCGTATGGTACAGCCTCCACAGCAGCGGGATCATGGCGAAGATGCCGATCACGGCCAGTATGAGGCCGATGGGCGTGAGGATGCGCTTCCTGATCTTGTCGTCCTGCATCATCTTGACCAGGATGTAGTACGTGCCCTCGACGGTCGGGGCCTGCTTCACCCAGACCCTGCGTACCGAGTCAACCTTGACCCGGGACGTGATCATGGGATAGATGTACTCGTCCTCTGCCCCGTCGGACACAAGGACCACGCGGTCCGGCTTGATCTGGTTGAAAACGTTCTCCAGCTGAGTGGCGAGGACCAGGTCCGATTCGTAACCGACCTTCACGTCCCCGCAGACGGTGGCAATGTGCGCATCGATGCCCTTCTTCAGCATCTCTTCATAGATGCTGACCGCGGCCAGAACCGTGTTGAGATCGGAGTCCTCCGGGTCTTTGAGGCCCAGCGCGACCGCTGCCTCGATGTTCTCCTCCCGGCCAATGAAGGGACTTACCAGGCCGGCCTTGGAACCGAAATCATCATCCCTGTCGACGCTCAGCACGAGTATTCGCATCTATTTGCCGTCCAGACTCCCGCAAGGCTCGATAATGGTGCTAATTATTCATCAAGATTGTGCTATAAAACCCGCCACATAGAAACGATGGGTATGACATGTCCAACCTGGTTTTTCAATGCCTGGAACGACCTAGGAAGAATTATAACGCCGAATTCAGCTATCCTGACGGGAAGGATGGACAAGAAGACGGGATTCAAGGAATGCCCTCGCTGCGGGTTGCGCAACAAGCCCACCGCGAAGCAGTGCGATTTCTGCGGCCAGAAGTTCGATATCAGTGATGACTGGGAACAGCAGATCGACGCCTTGGAGAAACTGACCAAGCAGAACCGCAAGGTCGAGGTCTCGGAGGACATGTCCCGCCGCATAGAGGCCACCATCGTCACCAAGGAGATGGTGGAGAAGGAGGAGGCCCCGAAGCCCAAGGTCGTTGTGGTGGCCAAGCCCGAACCGGCCAAGGTCGAGTTCGTTCCGCCCCCGCAGATCGAGGAGCCGGTGAGACCGGAGCCGGTCGTTGCCGCTCCAGTTCCGCCCGAGCCCAAGCCTGAACCGATCGTTGTTAAAAGGCCAGAGCCCGCCCCTGAGCCATTCAAGGCCGAATCGATCGAGATCGAGGTCCCAGAACCAAAGCCGGAAGAGGAGGTCGTTCAACCGATCGTCGCCGAACCGGCCGAGGGACCTGTGGTCGTAACTGTCAAGAAGAAGGAGCGGAGGCGGAAGCCGAAGCACTTGCCAAGCACCAAGTTCTTCCGTTGGGGTGTCTCGGCCAAGGACAGGACATCCCTGGTGTTCGCCGGCCTGCTGGTCCTAGGCATCGTGGCATATCTCGTGGCGATAGTCATGGAGGGGAGCCTGGGCGAGGTCGTCTCCTGGGGCTTCGTGGTCGTTTCCGGTATGCTGATAGTCATGGGCTTCTCCCAGGTGGCCATTAATTGGGAGGTGGCCGACGAGCCGATGAGAGTGGACATCCCGGGCACGGCGGACGATGAGATCGTTGAGATCTGCCCCTCCTGCCACGAGCGTGTCAGCCCCGATTGCGACAGATGCCCTGCCTGCGGGACCGAGTTCGAGCCTTCGGACGACCATTGAGGGAGCTCAATGAGAATCATCTGGCATGGTCATTCCTGTTTTGAGGTGAAGGACGGGGCCACGGTCGTCACGGACCCGCATGACGGCAAGTCCATTGGGATCAAGACCCCGGTGGTGAAGGCAGACATCGTGCTGGTCAGCCACGAGCATTTCGACCATAACTGCACCAGGATCGTCAAGGGCGATTTTCATATCATAAGGGAACCAGGAGAGCGTTGGGACAAGGGGGTGCACATCTTCGGGCTGAGCGCCTTCCACGATGCAGAGGGAGGTGCCAGGAGGGGAAGGGACATCCTTTTCCGCTTCATCATGGACGATATCACGTTCCTCCACTGCGGGGACCTGGGCCACATACTCACCCAGGAGCAGGTGGACAAATTGGGCCCGATCGACGTCCTCTTCGTTCCGGTGGGAGGCGTGTTCACCATCGATGCGGACGCGGCCATCAAGCTGATCGAGATGGTCAGGCCGAAGGTCGCGGTGCCGATGCATTTCAGGATCGGAGGGCTGTCCATCTCCGTTCATACCGTCGACGAGTTCGTCAACAGATTGCCTGAGGACAAGGTCATCCGCGTCGGGAACGAAGTAGAGTTCTTGCAGGAAGAACTGCCGCAGGAAACGGAATATTGGCTTTTCTCGCTGTGATCAGTACAGGGACAGCGCGTCCTCGACCCGACCCAGCTCGATCGGCGTGGAGCGGTAGCCTACCATGCCGCCCTTGGAGTTCGCCACGAGCGATGCCCCGAGCATCGGTGAGCCATAGTTGAGCGTGCCGATGGCCGGGGATACCTTGAGCACCGAGCGAATCAGCTCGAACTCGGCCTTAGTGGTCTCCGGGTGGCATAGGACCCCCTTGTTGGTGGCGATGCAAACCGAACCTACGGTCTTGTGACCGCCGATGGATGCACGCACGCATTCCACCTGAAGCGCATCCTCGATGACCTTCATCGCATCGTCCTCCATCTCCGGATTGACGATGGCCCCATTGTCGTTCGCCAGCACGTTGTTGCCGACCGCGTTCAGCCTATCGAAGACCTTGGCGACGTTGAGCTTCTTGGAGAAAAGTTCGGTCTCTGCGTCGCTGGCCATAGACGTGAGAACGGCTCCGTAGGAGTTCATGACGACCAAGGCCCCGAGGAGGTTCGTGCCGGCGATCGTGGTCCTTTCGGCCTTCACGCCCAGAGCTTCCTCGAAGTCCGCCAGAAAAGAATCCTCCGAATCGTTTGGAACGAACGCCAGTTCCTCATTGGCGCGACAATACACGCCAAGGAACTCGACGCCGTTGTAGGAAGAGAGTTTCAGCATGCCAGGAGCACCGTTGGATTACTGTTCCTCAGGCAATGAGACCTCGACCAGGCCATCCTCGAAGCGGACCGCCTTCACCTTGATGCTGACGGGCGGCTTCTGGATGCTGCGGGCCCAAATGGCCTCGTTGACCTTGGTGTCGATCCAGACCTGGGACTCCTCGGTCTTCATGTGCCTCATGACGTACTCGCGAATGACCTTGATGGCCTTCTCGGCCCTGTGGGTGTACGCGACGGTCTTGACCTGCCTCAATGGAATGGTATACGTAACCTGCTTCTCCTCTGCCATGAGAATCACTCCTTAAGCTTGCTGTATCTCCAGCTGCGCCTGTGCGGGTGGCGAGTGAAGGTGCGGTTTGTCCTCATCATGACCCATGCCGGAACACGGCGGTTCTGGTTGAGCTTCTTCATGAGGCGTCTCTTCATAGCGGTGGGCTTGCTGTGCGACATTAAAATCACTTCCTGATCTCGATGCTGATGTCCCTCTTCTGGGGTGCGACCCTTCTAAGGATCTGTTTCAGGGTGGGCTCGTCAATGGGCTTGGGGATCTGACCCTGGCTGGCGAGACGGATCAGCTGATCCTCCACCGAGCGGGCCACGTCCGGGTAAGCCATCTTGACGGTGGCGAGTCTGTCCCTCGCCTCCGGGGTGAGGATCTGCCGCATTATCGCCTGGCGCTGAGCGTCGATCTGACGCTCCTGTTCCTGCATTGCCGCGCCTTGGGCCTGCTGCTGCTGGAGCTCCTGCATCTTCTTGCGACGAAGCATCTCCAGCTCGGCGTCCTCCATTCCCTTTCCCTCCCTTATCACTTGTTGGTTTCGTCGAAAACTTCCTTGGCAGCAGCGTCGAGCAGGGCCTGGCCCTTCGCGGTGACGATGCGTCCGTTGTTCTTGTCCTTGTGGACCAGTCCAGAGGACTCCAGCTGCATGAGGCACTTGCGCGCCACTGACCTCGAGCCCTTGACCGCCTTGTTCGGCTTGGAGCCGCGGTCGGCGAACCCGCCATACTCGGCGGAGAGACGGGAGGTCCCAATGGGTCCCTTCATGTACACCTTGCGCAGCACAGAGGCGGCACGGGTGTACCACCAATCAGGCTGCAAGGGGGCCTTCTCGGTGTGCCTGCCAGTCTTCACAAAGTCCGCCCACTCCGGCGGGGAGACGGTCTTGCTCTCCTTCAATTTTACAGCGACCTTCGCGATGAGCTTCTCGGAGGGCACGTCGTAGACAGTAACCATATCGATCCATCCTCTTCCAGCACTTTCAAGATTTACATTAATCGCTGATAATGCTGTCGCCCTCTAATATGGTGCCCATATATAACCGTTTCTCACTTCCACCAGCGTATGGCTCCCCGTCCATTGCGCGGCAGGGTTCAAATATCATAGGCATCGTTCCGCAGGATGTGAGGCATGTAGTCGCGATGACCGGCGCTTCCGGCATACCCTATGGGGTCAGGCTGCTCCGCTCCCTTCCAGGGGAGAAGATACTGGTGATGTCAGAGATGGCCAAGCGGATCCTGCCCACCGAGACCGACCTCACCGTTGCCGACGTCGAGTCGATGGCGGACGAGGTATATCAGGACGACGACCTCTTCGCCCCGATCGCGTCGGGGTCTTACAAGCATGACGGCATGGTCATCTGCCCCTGCTCCGAGTCCACCCTCGGAAAGATCGCCTCCGGCATCGCCGACACGCTGATCACCAGGGCGGCGTCGGTCTGTCTGAAGGAGGGCAGGCAGCTGGTCATAGTGCCCCGGGAGACGCCGCTGTCCCAGATCATGATCGAGAACGAGCTGCGCGTCAGCAGGGCGGGCGGCATCATAGTACCGGCCAGCCCGGCCTTCTACAACAAGCCCAAGACCGTCGACGATATGGTCGACTTCGTAGTTGGCAAGGTGCTGGACAGAATGGGCGTCGACAATCATTTGTTCCAGCGCTGGGCATGAGAATCATTATCTAATGGCGGCTCGAACTTGATCGCCGATCATATGAGCAGGGTCATCTCGTTCAATCTGCCTGCTGATGACATGGACCGGGCCGTGTTCTTCTATCGTGAGGTCTTCGGCTGGGATATCGACTCCGTTCCAGGGAGCGGGGGCGATTACCATCACACACGCTCCGTCCCGACCGGCGAGGATGGAGGGCTGCTGGAGAAGGGAGCGATCAACGGCGGTCTGTTCTCCAGGGGAACGCATGGCATCAAGCATGCGTTCATTGAGATGGTGGTCGACTCGATCGATGAATGCGTCAGCCTGGCCTCGACCAGGGGCGGCAAGGTGGTGATGGATAAGAGATGGTCGGAGGCAACTGGTTCGCCATCATCCAGGACAGCGAGGGCAACCACCTTGGCCTGGCAAGATGTCTCCGGGTGAGATGGATACTATCAGTTCTTTTTCTCCTTCCCATCGGAGCGCATGTCCTTTCCCAGCCATCCCGGGGCCCACCAGTTCCATTTTCCCATCAACGCCATGATGGCCGGCACCAGGTAGATGCGCACGACCGTGGCATCGAGCAGTATGGCGAACATGAGGGCGAAGCCGAACTCCTTCAGCAGCTCTCCGTTCGACAACATCATCGATCCGAACGCCCCGGCCATGATGACCCCGCATGCGGTGATGATGCCGCCGGTGCTCTCCAGCCCATGGGTGATGGATTCATTGTTGTCCTTGCCCAGCATCACCTCCTCCCTGATCCTGGTGATGAGCAGGATATCATAGTCCATGCCTAAACCGAGGCATACCACGATGAGCACCATAGGCACCATCCACATGACCGGAGCCCCCATCACGTGCTCGAAGAACAGTATCGTCACCGCCAACGTCCAGGAGATGGACAGCAGGATGGTCAGGATGGACTTGAGCGGGCTGATGACGGAGCGCAGCACGAACAGCAGGATGAAGAATATGGCCACGATCACCAGCAGGATGACGAGGTAAAGGTCCTGCTGCGTCATCGAAGAGACGTCGTAGGTCCTGGCGGTGGCTCCAGACACGTAGATGCCATCGATCAGCCCGCCCTGGCCCACCGCATCGAAGCTGGTCTGCCTGATGGTCTTGATGCTGTCGATGGAGGCGGCGGAGAACGGCTCTTCCGAGAATACGATGGTCAGCAGCACGGAACGGTTGTCATCGCCAACCATCGTCCCGCGGATGAATTGGTCATAGAGCTGCGAGCTGACCGATATGTCCGTGGAGATATTGTGGTAATCGATCGGTTCGCCATACGGCCTGGTAGGCCCTTTGACCAGCTTCACGTTCGGAAGAGATAGGTAGGCCTTGCTCAGGCCTTCGATCGCATCCATCGCGGCGATGTCATAATCGTCGGTCGCGTTGAACAGCGATACCGTCAGAGAGACGCCCACATTGGTGGGATCGATAGTACCGCCGCCAAAGCCGGCGATGAGCGCGTTCAGCCCCTGCTTGGATTCGGTGTTAGGCATGGCGGCGATGTAATCATAGCTGGTGGACGAGGTCATGACGACATAGGTGGTCGGAACGGAGATGAGGATCGCTGCCAGCGTGATCGCCTTGGCATGTTTGATGGCGAACTTGGCCGACCTGGTGAAATAGGCGGAAGGTCTCCGCTGCCTCATCATCCGGTCCGGCCAGACGATCCTGTCCCCGATGAGCATGAGGATGGAAGGCAGGAACGTGAGGGCGATCAGCAGGGCCATGAGGATGCTGAAAGCCAGTATTGACATCGATCTTATGACCTCCAGACGGCCTAGCGCCAACGCGCCGAAGCCCACGATGACGGTGGCCCCGCTGGTGGCGATGGCCTGGCCCGCCCATGTGACGGAGGACTCCACCGCCTCCCTCTTCTCCGCGCCCTTCCTCCTCTCCTCCCGATAACGGGAGATGATGAAGATGCAGTAATCGCATCCGGCGCCCAGCGTGGCCGTGACTATCAGCGTCAGCACGGTGTAGTTCACGTGCATCACAAAGGTGCCGATGAAGTAGACCGCAGCGAAGGACATGCCCAGGGCGAAACCGATGATGGCGGGCGGGACCGATGATGCCACGGGCGAACGGAAGAAGAGGCCGATCAGTATGAGCACCAGTATGACGGTGATGGGATCGATCCGGGCCACATCTTCGTTCACGGATGTGCTCATGTCGCTGTTGATGACGACGTTGCCGGTCACGTAGTGTCCGATGCCGGCGGACGAAAGGACATCCGATAGGATGGAACGCAGGACGATGATGTCCTGGGAGGTGGGGTCGACGGTGGTCCCTCCGTCCGTGAACGTCACCAGGAGAAGCATGGTGTCGTTCTCCGGCCGGTTGATGAACGTGGAAATGGTGGCGGGGATGAGCGGCAGCGGGAATGACCTGAGGCTGCTGTTGCCCACCACCGTCGAGGCGAGCGAGGACAGCTTGAGGGCGACCGAGGCGTTCAGCTGCCGGTCGGTCATCACCGGTCCGTACGAGATGGCCTGGGACACCAGCCAGGGAGCGGTCTCGGTCCTGGCCGATATCATGTCGAACGAGAACTGGCGCACCAGCGTCTCGTTGAACGCCGTCTCGAATGTGAAAGTGCCCTTCACCGCGGCCAAAGAGGCCAGGGTCAGAGGACTCAGAGAGCGGACCGATGGCAGCCTGACGAACGATGCGTAACCGGCATCGGTGGCGTTGATCATGCGCAAGGTCGGCGAGACGACCAGGACCGTATCGTTCGCTGTTGCGCTCCAGGCAGTGTCATACTCATTGTCATATGCGTGCACGACGGCCCTCTGGGCATCCGTCATGAAGGAGTAATTGGCAAGAAGATCGGATATCTGCTGGGTCACTACGACATTGGCCATCTCGTCCTTCTGCCATGTCGGCAGCATGGGATATGAGGCGTTCACCTGTTGCCAGGCGGTCAGATGCATCTGCGGCACGCCGAACAGCATCGTCTGCAGCCATTGCGTTATGTTCACCAGGGAGTAGTACTCGTAGTTCATCTGGATGAGGAACTGGCGGGAGTAGCTGGTGGTCTCGCTATAGATGGACCGGACGGTCGCATTGGCGGACAGCTCGTGGTCATGGATGGGCGAGGCCTTGTTCAGCCTGTTAGCGATCGCGTCGACCGCGTTCTTCATCGCTTGGTCGGTAACATCGCTCGATGTCAGAACGATGATGATCGAGCTTCCCTCCCCATCGCCAGAGAAGTGCTGCTCGATCCAGTTCTCCGCCTGGACAGAGGGACGGTCATTGATGCCTGGGTCCGAGGTGTCGTTGTACACGACCGCATCATTGGCCAATGGGGCGAAGGGGATGGCGACCAGCAAAGCCAGAAGCCAGACCACTATGATGAGCTTGTAGCGCCTGGTGATGAACTTGCCCAACCTGTTGAACGCTCTAGACACGATGGATTCCCCGCTCTGCCGATGCTGATGGCAGCGCACGACCGATATCGCGTGGCCAATCTAAAACAAATGCGGTCGAGAATTGTAGGTTGGATGCGCCCACACTTTCGTTTGGAGGTGAAAAGCCTGACCGCACCCGGAAAGGGTAATGCCAGAGAATAATATAAAATTTTGTTTTAAAATAATATGATCGCCGCTTGGTAGCGGCTGGGTTTTTCGCTCACTCCACGAAGATGGCCGGGCGGCGCGGCTGGGCTGTCCTGGCCTTGTTCTGCGGGTCGGTCCTCGCAGCGTCCTCGGCGCTGAACGCTTGGACCTCACAGTTAAGTTCCTTGGAGAGGAACGGGGCGACGGAGCTCATGAAGGCCAGCTCGTCGAACTGCACCTCCAGGCGGGACACCTCGTCCTTCGACCTCTTGACCAGGTCCTCGGCCAGCTTGCGGGCGAAGTCAGGCGCTTCCTTGCCGTGCTTCTTGATGTCCGCATCGGACATCATGGCCTTGGTCAGGGTGGGCGTCTTCAGCTCGCCGGTGCGCAGGAGGCCCAGCGCCATCGACATGGCCTTTGCCTTCCAGGACGAGGTGGTATAGACCAGCACCCTCTTGGGCGTGATCTTCGTGACCTTCAGGATCTCGTTCACATCGTCCATCAGGCCGCGCAGATAGTCCTCGGCGATCTCCGCCTCGAGGGAACGGTCGGCCGGGTCGGCGGTCGGGAATTTGGCCTGTGCCACGAGTCCGTTCCCGCCGATGTGCTCCCACATCTCCTCCGCCACATGCGGGGTGATCGGGGCCATCATGCGGACCCACATGTTGAGCACCTTGGCCATGACGGCTCCGTTCGAACCGCCCCGGCGCAGGTACCACTTCATGTCGTTCGGTATGTCGAAATATGTGACATTGGCCAGCGTGCGCAGGTCATAACCTTTCATGCCCTCGACCACGTTGGACACGTGTCCGCCCATGCGGGACAGCATCCAAAGGTCGATGCCCTCCATCGCTTCCGATTCAGCCAGGGCGGAGAGCTCCTCCACCGTGCGCATGATGCGGTCGATCTTGGAGACATAGTTCTCCAGGATGTCCTCGTCCCATTCCACGTCGGCGAACGGCGAGGCGATGTGGGCGTAGTACAGGCGGAGAGCGTCCACTCCGTACTTCTCGGCCGCGCCAGGTATGGGCTGGGCGCCTCCCTTCGATTTGGATATCTTACCGGCCTTGGAGATGACGTACCAGTTGACGAATATGCCCTGAGGCCACTTCTCCTCCGGCAGGATGGCCACGTGGTTCATCAGGAAGGCGGGGAAGTGGACGGTCATGTGCTCCTTCCCGCCCAAGTTGAGGTCCAGGGGATACCAGTAGTCTACGTCCTGCTTGATCCTCTGCACCAGTTCCTCGTCCAGGCCGGTGCGCTTGGCCACGTGCTCGGCCACGCCCTGGCCCAGGAACACGTAGTCAAAGAACTCCGTGGTCATCTGCTCGGCCTTGAGGCTGCCGTCGTTCACATAGGGCGAGATGGTGTAGAATATGGGGTAGAGGGTCGAATCGGAGATGGCCTCGATGATCCACTTCTCGTCGAACGGGAAACGCGTCCCAAGCCAGTTGCCTTGGCGCACGCAGGCCCTCTCCCGGAACCAGTCCAGCACGCCATGGACGTTGACGAAGTACTCGTTGGGCATGATGTTCATGCGCTTGGCATGGGCCTTGCTCTTCGCCGTCACCTCGGGATTGGCGTAGTCGATGAACCACTGATCATCGACCTTCTTGATGACGACCGGCTCGCCGCAGCGGCAGACGACCTTCTCCGATAGGTCGAAGAACAGGTCCGCCTCGTTGGCACGGATCATGTCGTCCTTCATCATGTCCTTGGCCTTGTCTACCGGCAGGTTGGAGTACTTACCGCAATTGGCGTTCATCTTGCCGGCATGGAAGCCTTCCTTGTAGACGATCTTCTTCGCCTCGACCAGCTTGGGATCGCCGGAGCGGGTGATGCCCATCCGCTCCACGATCTCCACCGCTGGCATCGGACCCCAGCCCTTGGTCTCGATGATGGCGATCGGTCTGATCGCCTTGACCGCATCGAGGTCCAGGCCGTACCTACGACACTGCTCCTCGTCCTCCTGCACCATGCGCAGCGCCACCCAGTCATCCGGAGCATCGGACGGCACGGACATGACCAGACCCGTTCCGACGTTGGGGTCGCAGAAGGTGGCGGGCAGGCAGAGTATCTCGTTGCCAGTGAATGGTGCTATGCAGGTCCTGCCGATCAGCTCGGTGCCGGCGATGGAACCGACCTCCTTCAGCTTGTCCTTCTGGTACTTCATCTTGTCCAGGCATGGGCGGCTCATGACCCAGATCTCATCGCCATTGACGACCTTGACATACTCCACCTCCGGGTTGATCCAGAAGTTCGTCAGTCCGAACACGGTCTCCGGGCGCAGCGTGGCGGCCAGCAGGGTGAGGTCGCCGCATTTGAACTTGATGAGGGTGTACTCGGTGGTCTCCGCGTTCCCTCCGCAGGAGATGTCCGTCTCGGAGGCATCGATGGCCACGGGGCCGCAGTTGATGCAGGCCGGTGCGAAGTAGGGCTTCTGGATCAGCAGGCCCGCGTCCATCAGCTTGCGGAACTGCCACTGGATGAACTTGCCGTACGGCTCATGCACGGTGCAGGCGAAGCGCCTCCAATCGGCCAGGAAGCCGAAGCGGCGCCAATACTGCCTCACGTAGACATCGTTGAAGAACTCGACCACCTTGACCGGGTCGGTGAGGTCCTCCAGCTTCTTCTCCGGGCATCCGTTTCGAAGCAGGTAGGAGATCATGTTCTCGTCCTTGGCCGCGACCCTCTTGGCCAGGGAGATGGGGCCGTTGCCGGTCGCATGCGTGCCGACGGGGAACATCACGTTGTAGCCCTGCATGCGCATGTAACGGGACATGTCATCGACGTAGGAGAAACCCCGCATATGGCCCACATGCAAGTAGCCAGTGACCCCGGGATAGGCAAAGATCATCATGAACTTCTTCCGATCGTCGCGGTCCGCCTCGTTTATCTTCGCGGCGTACCACCTCTCTTGCCACTTGGCCTCGATCTCGGTGGGGTTTGTCAGCATTCAAGCACCTTTAATAATGTGGGCTTGGTTATGGGGAATGGTATTATTAGCGTTTCTGCGCCACCGGTATGACAGCGGCGTACGAACGACTGGCTAATGCCTTGTCATACGTTATTATCAAAAATGTCATACAGTGACATATTTTTAAATACATTATATGACAATGTCTTAATTACGTCCCGCGGGGACAATGGAGCAAGATATAGTGGATGGCGAGCGGATCTCACTGCGTCTCGAACCTGAGGACCTGGAACTGATCGACAGTTTTGTCGAGCAGCACCCCGAGTTCTCCAACAGGTCGCACTTGGCCCGCATGGCCCTCCGCGCATTCATCGAGAAGGATGGCGCCAAGGTTTCAGCACCATCCTCCGGTAACCGCGTGACAGTTGCGCTGGCTCCGCGTCTGAAGAACGTGATCGACCAGCTTATCGACGAGGGCGAACTGCTTGACTGGAACTCCGTGGTGCAGGATGCGCTGCAGAGGATCTACATGTCCAAGCGGATGGATGGATCCATCGACAAGGCCCACGAGAAGCTCGACAAGATCGAAGCACGCATGTGATGCGGCGCCTCACCATGAGCAGGGCTTGTGGAAGGGATGGGATGCACTCGCCGTCGGCCTGGGAACCGACGGCAAACAAACGTCTTGACCTAAACACTTGAAGTACGGATGGGGTAAAAAATGACAGCCGGGGATATCGAACAAATCGCGAGGAGAGAGCACTTCGTGAGCATGATGATGAAAAACATGACGGAGATGAAGATCGCCGTCGTGGGAGTAGGAGGTGCTGGCAACAACGTCATCAGCACGGTACACTCTGGATGCAAGAACAATGTGCACACCGTGGCCATCAACACAGATGAGGCCGCGCTGCAGAAGGTTAGCGCACACACCAAGCTGCTGGTCGGCAAGGATGTCACCCAGGGCAAGGGCACCAACGGCTTCCCCGAAGTGGGAGAGTACTGCGGCGAGTGCGCCAAGGAGGCGATCAGGGAGTCCATAAAGGGCAAGGACCTGGTGTTCGTCATCGCCGGCATGGGCGGTGGCACTGGGACCGGCATCGCTCCGATCGTCACCAAGATCTCCAAGGAGAGCAAGGCCATCACCATCGTCGTCGCGATCAATCCGTTCTCTTTCGAGAAGGAGAGGTCCGAGAAGGCGAAGGCGGGCGTGCAGAAGCTGAAGTCCATTCAGCCCAACACGTTCGTGGTAGAGAACGATGCGCTGATAAAGTCAGCCGAGAACCTGCCGCTCAGCAAGGCATTCGGGATCATTGACCGCAGTGTCATCAAGATCATCGATTCGTTCTGCGCACAGGTGAACGAAACGTTCATGTCGGCCATAACCAGCGAGGTGGAGGACGTCCTCTCCACCAACTCCAGCCTGGCCCAGCCGGCCAAGATGCCGGAGCACGCGGTCATAAAGCCGATGGCATGCGAAGTGCAGCTGCCCAGGGACCCGGCCCTACAGCCAGCCATGCAGCCGCACATGCCGCTGCCGATGTAACGATAAACTAGCTTCTTCCCCGGAAACACAGGGGTGTAGGCGGTTGCCAGTCCGCCGCACCCTACCCCATATCACTTTTAACCTGGCATTACAATCCCTGCAGCGATGCGTCTAGGTCTTGTCATCAACCCGATCGCCGGCATGGGCGGGGCCATCGGGCTGAAGGGAAGCGATGGGTTGAGATCGGACGTGGCGTTGGCCAAGGGCGGAAGGTTCGTGGCCGAGGATCGGGCGCAAGCGGCGCTGTCAAATGTGGAAGGCATATCGGGCAACGAGCTGATCACCGCATCTGGGAGCATGGGGGAGGACCTGCTCCGCCGGCTGGAATTGGTGCATAAGGTCGTCCATCATGCCAAGCAGCCGAGCACATCATATGACACGACCGCCGCGGTAACAAGGTTCCTGGAAGAAATGGTCGACCTTGTCATATTCTGCGGAGGCGATGGCACGGCGGCCGATGTCCTCGCGGCATCGCCAGGTAAGACTGTCTGCCTGGGCATCCCGGCCGGGGTGAAGATGCACTCTGCCGTCTTCGCCAACACACCGCGGGAGGCTGGAGCACTGATCTCGAGGTTCATCGTGGGAGGAATGGACGTGAAGGAGGCGGAGGTCATGGACATAGACGAGGAGGCATTCCGCCACGGAGTGCTAAAGGCGGAGATCATCGGGCATCTTGTCATACCGGACGATTCCAGCCTGCTCCAGCCACCGAAGGGTACGATCGCCACTTCCTCCGATGGCGAGGAGAAGGAAGAACTGGGAGAGGAGTTCGCCAGGACGATGAAGAATGATGTGCTCTACGTCATCGGCCCTGGAACGACGTGCGCTGCTCTGGCCAAGGCCATCGGCTTGGACAAGACCTTGCTAGGAGTGGACCTGGTCAAGGACGGGTCTCTGATCGATCGAGATGTCGATGAGAGGGTTCTGCTGAGAATGATCGAAGTGGAGGATAAGGTCGAGATCATTGTCACACCCATCGGAAGACAGGGGTTCATCTTCGGCCGGGGGAACCAGCAGATCTCTGCCGAAGTGCTCCGCCGCATCACGCCGAAGAACGTCATTGTCTACGCCACCCCTTCCAAGCTTCGTTCACTGGACCATCTGAGGGTCGATACTGGAGATGCCTCGGTCGATGCGTTGTTCAAAGGCCACATCAAGGTCCGGACAGGCTTCTCGAGGCAGCGCGTGATTAGGGTCGAATGAGGATAGCGTTTATTACCGACGTGGACGATGGCCGGTCATCATGAGCATCGTTTCCCTGCATTTCCGCACATTCGTGCATGAGAGCGAGGATGAGCAGAAGGTCATCGAGGCGATGCGCTTCGCCACCGGCCTGGAGGAGTTCGAACGTGAATCGTCCGAAGGCCATCATGGCAACAAGATCGTCATTCTGGAAGGCCACATCAAGGACAAGAAGGCGGTGAAGGCCTTCTTCAAGCGCATGCCGAAGGATGACGTCCAAACGATGCTCGACACGCTGGAGATGAGGGTGGACGAGGATTGCTTTATCTTCTTCCGCCTGGATAAGCAGAAGGCGTACCTGGGCGAGCTGAGCATGACGACCACTGATGACGCCATCGCCGTCCGCGGCAAGGTGCAGAGCTATCCCCGCAAGCTCGAGGTGGCGCTGAAGGGGGCGAAGGAATATCTGGAATCGTTCTTGGGCGAATGATGTTCCATCCTCTTCCGATGGCCCAGATTCAAAACCCTTTATTACCCCGTCCTACTTTCCCGATTTCTGCGTCCAAGAGGTTTCCATAGGTGGCGTTGAACGAGCGTTCCAGGAAGTACATCCAATTGATCGTCATGACCGGGGTCTTCATGTCGGTCCTGGACTCGATGATCGTCAATGTCGCCCTTCCTAACATCACCACATATTTCTCGGTGAACCTCTCCGAGTCACAATGGGTCATGACCACCTACCCCTTGGTCGAGACCGCCCTGCTGATCGTCTTCGGCAAGTTGGCAGAGCGTACCGGGAAGGGCGTCATGTTCACCGCTGGGTTGGGCGTTTTCACAGCCGCATCATTGCTCTGCGGCATCGCTACATCGTTGCCGGAGCTTATCGTCTTCCGCATCCTCCAGGGCATCGGCGCATCGATGCTCTTCTCCATATCGGTGGCCATCAGCTTCGAGGTGTCCTTGCCAAAGGACCGGGGCAAGATGATGGGCATCATCGGGTCGGTCGTGGCGATCGCCAGCATGGTCGGTCCACCGCTCGGTGGGTTCATCGTCGGCTCGCTGGGCTGGCAGTTCATCTTCTTCGTCAACGTGCCCATCGGGGTGGTCGCCACCCTGGCCGCTGTGAAGTTGATGCGCTTCCCGGAGGTCAAGGGGAAGACCAGGTTCGACCTTGTCGGCGCGGCCACCCTGATGCTGGCTGCGACCTCGCTGTTGCTGATGGTCGGTCAGCTGGCCGACACCGGGACCGTGAACGTCCTCTCGTTGGCCTGGCTCGCGGTCTTCATCGCCTCGCTCTGGGCGTTCATCTATTGGGAGAGGAAGACCGACAAGCCGTTGCTGGACATTTCGATCTTCAAGGTGAGGAGGTTCAGCCTGGCGTGCACCAGCATGGTGCTCTTCTTCGTCACCACCACGATGATCAGCATACTGGCCCCGTTCTACTTCGAGGGGGTCATGGGATATTCGGCCGAGGGCGTGGGCCTGCTGTTGATGGTCATACCGGCGGTGATGATGTTCGGCTCGCCGCTGGTCGGAAGGCTATTGGACAAGAGGCCGAGGCCTCACTACACCATGCTGGGTCATGCGATACGTGGCATCGCCATGTTGATACTAGCATTTGCGTTCTTCTCATCCAACGTTTACGTCGCCATCATCGCTTTCTTCCTCATCGGCCTAGGCGGGTCTATGTTCCAGAGCCCGAACAACATGGAGGTGATGTCGGCGCTGCCCAGAGAGCAGACCGGAGTGGCGTCCAGCGTCACCGCCACGGCGAGGAACCTAGGAATATCGTTGGGGCCGGCGATCGGAACGGTGCTGTTGGTGTTCCAGGTGGGCCAGGACATCCTGATCAGTCCATCATTAGCTTCCGCAGCAGCACTGGCACTGGTCATTGCTGGCATCATTTCATTCATTGGAGCGATGGTGGCCCATGCGGGCCATTCAGAGCGAGCGGCCTGAAGATGTTGAGCTAACCGGGCTCAGCTGGATGATCGACTCCGACCGTTGGCTGATGATCACATCTCGATCTCTATCTCCATCCGTTGGGCGATCTCGTGCACATCGAGGATCTCATCGACCTTGGCCAATGACATCCCTGCCATTTCACCGATGATCTCAACGACGACTATCTTGTCTGGATGCTTCAGGTCAACGACCCCTCTATCGATGGGGTCGGTCAACCTTATGATCAGCTCCTCGGCATGCTCAGGGGAATGCCTCTTGTGCAGGTGCATCTTCCACCGCTCAGAACGCCCGATGCCCTTCCCCAGCTCCCTGGCCGTCTCCTGCATCTTATCCAACCTGGCTGGAACCCACTGGTCGATAGGAACCCAATGGAAGGTGAACCTGAATTTGCTCGGGCGGCTCATGCACAGACTCTTCAATTTCGAGATAGCCTCCTTGCCATCCTCGAAGATCCGCACTGCATAGACCCCTTCCACCGACACAGGAACGATCGATTGGGCCGGATGATTGACCTCTTTCAATAGCTCCCTGATCTCCACCTTTGCCCGTTCTTTTTCGTTTGGATGGAATGTTACTAGGATGTTGCTTTCCTCCATGCCATCACCGATCATTCTAGCTTTGACGGGGGACATTACTCTTTCGACCGTGACTAAGACATATGTCGAAGTCCATCACTATCAGAATTTGTGGTAAAATGAGGACCGATGAGATCTGGAAGAAGTATCAGGCCATAGACCCAGAAGCAAGGTCGTTTGAGGCTTGGAGCTTTTGCTTCGGAGGCGAGGTAGGCGATAGGCTGGCTGACCTGGTATTGAAAGGTATCAAGACCGCCACTGCATCCGCCCACCAGATATACGCCCTAGAGGGCTCCCCATTGCCTAAGGAAGGAGACCTGAGCATCATCTTGAGATCGGATGGCGAGGCCGCCTGCATCATCAAGACCACTGGAATCAAGGTCTGTAAGTTCTTGGAGGTCTCCCCGGAGCACGCATATGAAGAGGGGGAGGGGGACCGGACCCTGGACTATTGGAGGCGGGTGCACAGGGAATTCTTCTCCGAGGAACTGGCGGCGCATAATATCGAATTTTCAGAAGAAATGCTGGTCGTATGCGAGAAGTTCAAGGTCGTTCTGCAATGAATGAGCAAAGCCAGCATGGAAAAGAGAAGGATTATTTACCAAGATTACATCAGCGAAGGGCAAGCAGGGGTAGCCAAGCTTGGCCAACGGCGTAGGACTTAGGATCCTATCCTTAGTGGTTCTGGAGTTCAAATCTCCACCCCTGCACCACCGTTCTATCTATCTAGCTTGGGGGATAGTGGGGATATATTATTTTTGTGTTCATATAAATATGAACTGCTCCGACCGACTTTTCATAAGACCTAGGCAAAAAAGTAAAGGTGGAGTCAGACGTAATAATATAGAAATATGTGAGCTTGATGGCATAGATATATTATACAGAGCAAATGTTTTCAAAATATGATCCAATTGGCAGCCAGCCAGAGGAATACATGTGCTCATATCCCCCATTATTCCCCCCATAATTATAACCAGGCCAATTAGAAACATTGACCTTAACCCCGTATGTTAATGTTTCACCGGGAGTCAGACCAGTTGTTGCATTTTGATAGAAGATGAATATAATATTACTACTTTGATTACCCATGTGACCTATTGATTTACACATGATTTTACAGGATTGAACAATATTTGTTGGATTATACAACGTGACCATGAAATTATTTGTGCCATCTCCAATTGTAACAGTGAATCGTACAACTTGAACACCAGCAGATTTTTCCACACTATTTACGGAGGAATTGTAAAAGGTACCTAAAATGAATCCTGAGATGAAAATAGTTATAATTAAAGCAGAAATAATAATTTTAATTTTCAGATTTGTTTTCATTTATGATTCCTTATCGCATTATTCCCTGTCAAAACTACATTGACCTAACTAATAATAAAAACGTCACAAGTATTTTAATCAACCAATTATTATAATGGCTGAGAAAATGAACATACGTGAACGTACCAGCGTTCTACTCACTGGTTTGAACATGGGGATGTATGAGAGAGAAGAATCACTTAGACTAGCTTTTCTATCCGCAATTGCCGGGGAGAGCATTTTCTTTCTTGGCCCACCAGGCGTAGCAAAAAGTCTCATCGCAAGGAGATTGAAATTCGCTTTCAATGATTCCAAGTCGTTCGAATATCTTATGAACCGATTCAGCACACCGGATGAGATATTTGGCCCTGTTTCTATTAAAAAACTGAAGGATGAGGACAAGTATGTCCGTCTGACGGAAAATTACCTCCCTGGATCGAATATAGTTTTCCTAGATGAGATTTGGAAAGCTGGCCCGTCGATTCAAAACGCGTTACTGACCATTCTTAATGAAAAGGTCTATCGAAATGGTGATCAAGAAGTCGAGGTTCGTCTCCGAGGAATCATCTCCGCCTCTAACGAGTTACCCGCTGAAGGCCAAGGTTTAGAAGCGCTTTGGGACCGTTTCTTGGTACGCTGTTTTGTCTCTGGTATAACTGATAAAGGTAACTTTAATCAAATGATCACAGGTGTTGGAAATCTGTATGTTGATAATATCCCGGAAGACTACAAGCTTAATGACGCTGATATTAATCATTATGAAGATGGCATCGCGGCTGTAGAGGTCCCGATAGAAGTCCTCGACCTCATCCATGCGATTCGCCTGTCCTTGCAAGAAGAAAATAAAAAGATGGAGAATGAACACTTCTATGTCTCAGACCGCCGGTGGAAAAAGATAGTCCATCTGCTCAAGGCATCCGCTTATCTAAACGGGCGTCCCAAAGTTGATTTGATGGATTGTTTCCTCATCTCAAATTGCATATGGCAAAGACCTGAAGAAATCGGGGTTGTTAAGCAGATTGTTGCCGAGTCAATACGTCGGAACACATATTCGATCAATCTTAACTTAAAACCATTGGATAATGAGATTGCTGCTTTTTCCAAAGACGTTCTGGATGAAACACAGGAAAAACGAAAAGTGAAAAAAACATTCCCTCAAATTTTTGATTCGTCGTATTATGGAGTGAAGATACCATCCAGTAAAAGTAAATCTGACAAACCGGACCAATTTATTAAAATCAGTGACTATAACACATTAACAAAAACCGACAAACAAGTATATCTCTATGAGGCGAAGGGCAGTAGTTATTCTCAGACCAGCCGAGTAAATGTAAGGATGGAAGATAAAGAATATCAAATCCATGTGTATTGGAATGATTATAATTATTCTGACCACTCGGAGACCTGTACCATAATTATGACTACGGTTGAAGATGTGGAAATAATCCACAAAGAGCCTCATAGCGTGCTCATCGACCATTGGGATAAACATGCAGGGTTGCTTACTCACATGGTGGACGAACAAAAAAAGGAATTGGAACGATATATTCTGACCGACTTAGGAATGATAAGGAACAACATCTTTGTTGATGCTAGCAATGCTGAGATAGTGGAAGACAAGGTAAAAAGCCTTCGAAAAACCTTGGAAGGTATGAACCTGTCAATCGAGAAAACCATCCATCTGTACTCTAATAATCAGGAAGGAAAGACCTGATGTCTATCAACCCATATGATAGAAATCACTTTGTTGAGTTTGGTAATATATTGGATAAAGAAGAGCGTATCAAACTAGTTGATTATCTTGAGGCCAAAACCGTTCGCAATATTAATCAAACCTATAAAGGATCAACTCACTTTGAGCATTGCAAGCGATCTATCGATGATATCTTTTCTGATGATAAGTTACTTGCATGCTGTGCTGAGAACCCTTCAGTTGCTGATCAGGTTGCCACTCAAATATTGAGGGCATTTGAAGGAGCTCAGCGCCAGGCTGATATGGAAAACCCATTCGTGGAGGAATCACAGCAAATTAAACGATGTCAAAGTATGGATTTAAATAATTTTTTTCAAGAGGCCAACTCGTTTTTCGATATTGTTCAACATAAATATCGTAGAGCCGATCTGGACGTCAGTTTTTTCCGCAAGGCATTGGCCGACCACGAATCGTTGCAGAAGGAACCGTTTCGCTTATCAGCAATAAAGGAATCGTTTGAGAGGGATTGGTCTGCTAGATTGAGCGAGAAACAGATGAAATGGGAAATGGAAGAATTGGATAAAGCTCGTGCGGAGTTATGTAAGGATCTATACGCCAAAGCTGAGAACTTCATGAAACTTAAAGAGGCGATGCAACCCTTTTCTGACTATCTCGAAACAGGCCGCCTTTGGGACATGTCACATGGAGTGTGGCGAAAGACCGATTTCAACGTGCTGAACTCCTACGCTCAATTTCTCGAGAAGGAAAAGGAAATAAGAGAGTTGGCTGAGATGCTCGGTCGCCTTAGGGAGGCCGAAGATGAGGCGTTTGAGGAGGAAGTCAAGCAAACTGTCATTGTACAGGGCTGGACTACTGAACATGCTTCTAAGTCCGAGTTGGTTGGGGTTCATGAAAGCGATGATCTAAGTGCATTATTACCGTCCGAGGTCGCTTTGCTCAGCGATGGCCTGACCGAATCGATTTTTTTTAAAAAGTTCGCTGAGAAGAAGCTGTTGACGTTCGATTATTCTGAAAAGGTATCACAACAACATGCTGAAGAAATTTCGTCAAAAGAGATGAAGAAGAAACCTAAGGACAAAGGTCCCATCATAGTATGCATCGATACTAGTGGTTCGATGAAGGGTACGCCTGAGCACATCGCCAAGCTCATGTGCTTTGCATTGATGCAGATAGCCATCCGAGATAAGCGTAAATGTTACCTTGTTAACTATTCTCATACTACAGCAACATTGGATCTATCTGACCTGAGTGATTCGATACCTCGTCTGATCGATTTCCTAACCATGTCATTTCATGGGGGCAATAATGAGGAGGCGGCATTCTCTGAGATACTTTCTCAGCTGGATAAGGGTGACTTCTCTAATTCAGATGTTGTCTTTATTTCGGATTTTATCACACAGGACCTGGGCGAAACGACCAAGGCCAAGATAGCTAAGACTAAGCAAGAAAAGAATACCAAGTTCCATAGCCTCATCATTTCTCATCAAGCCAACCCTGATATTCTTGGTATCTTCGACAACAATTGGCTTTATGATCATTACTCGGACCAAGCTATACTGAATCTGGCAAAGGATATCAGAAGCTTTCAAAAAAGCTGAGGCTTGTAGAGGGTTTGGTGATTTTGGTAGCAAAAACCAATCCTAATAACCAGCATACCAATTTATTAAATCAGAATATTTCCGCCTTTGTACCTGGAGTGAATAACTTGATTTTCATATGAATCAAATGAAAGGCTACCGTGTGTAAAAATGAATGAGGTTTATAGGAAAAACGTTTGTTAATAAAATCATAGATAAATATTTATTAACACAAGGACAAATTAAATCGGGGGGAGATATTGGAGAAGACAAATTGTGAATATCGTGACATATGTGTCAGAGGGGGCGACGACTATCCGATGGTGCTGTTTCCTATGTTGGGTCGAAAAATTAAGATGGATGCTGTTATTATTTCCCAGGAACCTGCAGCCCAACGAAGATCGATCGATAGTCCTGATCATAAGGATGCGATAGAAATTCACTTGAGAAATGAAGGATTAGGCAGAAAATCGCCTCACACATTACTGAGACAAATCCAAGATATTATTGGTCGGCCCTTTGATGCGTTTGATGATAGTTTTTATTGGACACATTCATTGAAGTGCATCCCAATGGATGATAACGATATCAACGAAAGGGGCAGGAATGAATGGGCAAAATGCTCACTATATTGCATCAATAATCTTACTCAAGAACTTAAATCACTGGATTCGAATAGTATATTAATCATCGCTCTTGGTAGATATGCAACAGGCGCAGCATTAGCGGTAATAAATAACCAACCTGAATTTCTTAAAAAGCCACCTAAGATTCATAATTTTATCGCCTCTTTGGGCAATGGTGGCGAGGATAGAAAGATTAGTAGTTCACAATCTATGAAACATTTTGGACCATATCTGTGGAATGATAAAAAATTTTATTTGACCTCATTCAGACATGGTGCTAATAATAATCGTTGTTCTGGCGTTCCAAAAAATGTTTTGGATGCTGTAAAAATGAATGAAATTGAGGAAAGAACATTTGTGAGGGAATGGTTATCAGGAACATTTTCTCAAGGTATTTGATGATCAATAATATAAAAAGGTATTTCTATTTTAGAATTGAAATAATAGAAATGAACAAATAATGATTATAAATGATTAGGAAATATTTCCAATTGTTATTATTTGCGTATCCTAGGATTTGTTCTGATTCGTCTGGTCAAATTGAACGGATGTGTTAAAATATTAATAAAAAAATAATTGTAAATTGTTTATACCCCCTCTGATTGAAAATTCATTCTTATTATCTGGCTAAGTGGAATAAGTAATCTCCACCCCTGCACCATTATTCCCATCTGTAGGCAGGGGCTTTCTTTTCCAAGTATGAACACCAACTCAAATCCTGTTAGACCTCCACGCCTCGATGAGCTTCCTGGCTTCTGATCTCGGGTCATCGGCTTCCGTCACAGCCGACACGACAAAGAAACCCCCGATATGGGTCCTGGCAACTTGAGGAACATCATTCAACTTGACTCCCCCGCCGACCACCACCGGAATCGGGCTTATCTTTGCTAACCGAACTATGTCCGAAAAGCTCCTCGTTATCACTTTTCCGTCTGGACCCATCCCACAATCTGGTTTTGTGGCGGTCTCATGCAATGGCCCTGCACCGAAATAGTCGATTTGACTGACATCCATCGTTCTGACGTACTCGAAGAGATCGACGGCCCTGGCAGATACGCCAATGATGGAATCATCCCCGAGGAATTCACGGCAAACATCCACTGGTATGTCACCTTGCCCGACGTGAATCCCGTCCACCTTAATTCCTTGTTTTCTTGCGGCCAGTATGACGTCGAGACGGTCATCGACGAGCAGAGTAACCTCCGCGTCGGTCTCATCGATAACGTCGGAAACTTTACGCGTTATGTCTATCAGCTCACGGGCGGTGGACGTTTTCGAACGGACCTGAATGCATGTGAATCCAACCTCTATCACATCCCTCACAATATCTTGCACTGGACGACCCTTTGTATTTTCAGGCCCTATTACGAGATAGGCGGAAATGTCGCATTTCCTTTTCATGTGATCCCACTCAGACATTTCCTATGTCGAAAGGATTGTTCGCGATGTCCACAGCAGCAGCATTATACAATTCGTCCAGGAACGCGTTCTGGAAACTTCCAGGGCCGCGGACCTGATGCTCAGCACGACCGGAAGCTAGATTGTAGACCGCTGTACCTGCAAGTGCCGCAATGAATGGTGATGTGACTGATGCATAAACTGCAACTACCCCGCCCAACGAGCATCCCGCTCCCGTGATCTTGTTCATGAGATGGGACCCCCCATACGATAAGGCCAGGATGGACCCATCAGTAACCAGATCGGTCCTGCCGGATACGGCCACCGCACCCCCGGTCCAATTCGCCAACGAGATCGCCGCCACTTTTGCGGACATTACCGAATCGGTTGAATCGACGCCCCGAGCCTTCGACTTTTCAGTCCCACCGTTCAAGCCCCAAAGGCCTGCCAATGCGATTATCTCGGAAGGGTTCCCCCTGATCACGCTGGGCTTATAATCTTTAAACTGCCTCAAAAGATCGGTCCTAAGTTCGCCGATGCCTACGGCGACCGGATCCAAAACCCATGGTTTGCCTATCTCGTGCAGAACCCTGGCCGTTCGCGGCAAGGTCTGTTCGTAGATCGGGAAAAGTGTGCCGGCGTTGATATATACGGCACCGCTCACGTTGGCCAAAAGCTCGCCCTCATCGGGCATATAGACCATGGCAGCCGACCCCCCGACCGCGATCTGTGCATTTGCGACGAAATTTATCGTCACAGAGTTCGTTATGGACCCGACCATCGGGTTCTTCTGCTTTACCGTTTCAATCGCCTGAACTATCAGGCGCTGAATATCCGCTTTGCTCGTCGATGTCATAGTATTCCTTCCGCTGGCATTACCCAGATCAAGTTTTTATGGTATGATCTCAGCCCTGCGGTCGAACCGCATTTGGTTTGCTTCGCGCAAACAGGCACCCATTTGATCGATTTCGGGGAACCTCATCACATTGATGTCAAGAGCCATTTTCTGACCCATCGTTGGCATCAACTTCCCTCTCCGAAATCAGTAAAAGATGATATGGTAAGTATTATTTAAGGAGGAGGGGAACCAGGACTTAGGATCATCCTTAGTTGATCTGGAGTTCAACTCTCTACCCCTGCACGTTTGTTTCTAAAAGCGGTTTGATAGCACTAAGCAAATTAAAATGTGTTATCAATCGATCGGTCGGACCGCAATGGCGTCGATCTCTACTAACCATTCGGGATTGCCAAGTCCTGCTACGAACACCGCTGTAACAATGGGCGGACTCCGGCCACCCCATCTTTGTTGGAACGCGGCAAAACCTTCCTTTGGATTCTGTCCCTGGACCAGGTAGATATTGAATTTGACAATATCTCCTAAATTTGAGCCTGCCGAGTTTAATATCTTGTCAATGTTGGTTAGAATCTGCTCTGTCTGATCTCTCAAGCTGCCTTTTCCTACAATCTGACCATTTTCATCGATCGCGTTCTGTCCTCCGATATAGATTGTCTGATGATTGCCACTAACGGTAACAGCATGTGAATATCCCCTAGGCCTCACCAGATTTTCAGGGTTTATATACTCGATTGCCATAAAATCAAACCTTTTCTGGTATCGCTTTATTGCTTGTCGCCATCATTTAAGCCCATCGAAAATGGAAAAACTAATCTTCCTGGTATTGTTCCTTTATGAGCTCCCCAGATACCTCGTCCTTGTGCTCACTGGCTCTTTTCCGCTTCTTCCCACCTTCTATCTCGCCGTCCCACCCACGCATGAATCCCTCTTCCCCAGCGGTGATCTCGTCGTTCTCCAACATCTCTTCCCTATCATCCTCATCGTAAAATTCCTCTGATTCCTCATCCTCCTCCCCGCTAGCAAACTTCTCTTCGTCCTCAGCTTTTTTCTTTTTGACCGGCAAATCATCACCGAGGACAAGTTGTGAGGTTGAGGTATAAAGAATGATTTGGACAAAGAACCAATTAAAATAAAATAAAAAAATATTAAATTAAAGGATTCAATGGGAACCAAGCCGGGTTTTTATCTGTCCTTCGGCTTGTGCTTCTGGTAGCAGTTCCTGCAATAGACAGGCCTGCTCGCGGATGGCTTGAAAGGGACCTGAGTCTTTTGACCACAATCGGAGCAATTTACTTCCGTCATTTCACGTGGTCCGTCGTTTTTCTCAACATTGGCACTTTTGGCACGGTATCCCGCACCCAAATTTCCAGTAATTCCAATCATTAAAAAGACCTACTTTCGTTCTCCCACTTGACTACTACTATTTAAAGAAATGACTTGAACCCGTGTTTTATGAGAATGGTCTCGGTAGATTCCAACCGAGTCCGTATCATTGCGGAGATCAGATGGGTTCGATGTCGTCAAGAGAAAAGCCGGCATAGATATTTATCATACCATGAAAATAATATGATAAAGATGGTTAAAAATGACGATGACCGCAAGGAATGATTGCAGTCAAAGTCGGAGCTGAAGAGATCTGGTGACATCATGATCGAACTTCCAGAGGCCGTGAACATTTCCAAGCAGATTTCCAGCACCATCACGGGGAAAAAGGTGGTTGGGATCGTTTCAGGACATTCGCCACATAAATTCGCCTGGTACTATGGGGACCAGAACAGATACTCGGGCATTCTGGTAGGGCAAAAGATCGCCGGGGCTGAGGCATATGGCGGTTTTGTGGAGGTGTCTGTTGGAAAAATGAAGGTCTTGTTCGGGGAAGGGGTCAACCTTCGATTTCACGATAAGGAAGGATCGAGACCGACGAAACACCAGTTCCTGATCGAATTTGATGACCGTACCGCCCTCAGCGCCGTCGTCCAGATGTATGGTGGCATGGGGGCGTTCGCCGATGGCGAGCTGGACAACCCATATTACCTAACCGCTAAGGCAAAGCCCTCACCGTTATCGATGGCGTTCGATGAGGATTATTTCCATTCCTTGGTGAACGCGACGGAGGTCCAGAAACTGAGCTTGAAAGCATTCCTTGCTACCGAACAGAGGATCCCGGGACTGGGGAATGGTGTCTTGCAGGACATCCTGTTCAATGCGGGATTGCATCCGAAGAAGAAGGTCGGAACTCTGGATAAGGAGGACATCAGATCGGTGTTCCAGAGCGTCAAGACGACATTGGGGAGGATGTCAGCAGGAGGCGGAAGGGATACTGAGAAGGACATATTCGGTCGCGCTGGAAGTTATGTAACGATACTGAGCAAGAATACTGCGGGAACACCTTGCCCCTTGTGCGGAACGACGATCAAGAAGGAATCCTACTTGGGCGGAAGCATTTACCACTGTGGCAAATGTCAGCGGCTTTGAACCGGCTTCCAAGAAAGGTCGCTGTTCCTTTTTGATGATGCTATCTCAATAATCGTTAAGAAGAAAACTCTAAATCTTAACGATTATCAATCCTCATCTCAGATATTGGGGAGTTCGGTTATGAATAAGGGTACTTGGAGTAACGATTCTGAGGGCTGGAGACTGTTCTGGGGCAGGCACAGGAACGCTGTCATCCTATTCGGTGCAGTAGGCATCCTGGTCGCGATCTGGGCAGTTCTCGTCTTCTTGTGGTATGTGGGACAGGCACAATCGAACGGCACCGTGCCCACGGTCCTGGGATTATGGTCGATGTCGTCCCTGGTGAGCTTCCTGCTTAACCTCATCTTCTGGGAGTTGATCCTGGTCGGAATACCAACCATAGTGGCATTGGCCTTGGCATGGAGATGGTGGAAGGCGTTGCCAGTGGATGAAAGGAACGAATATCGGTTCTTCAGGAAGAGGTCGAAGGTGAGGAACGGAGGAAATGGTTTCTCCTTCGTGGTGTTCATCGTGTTCTGCTTCAAGATCAGCGCCGATGGCAACTGGAACGCTCCGTTCGCCGGCTGGACCTTTGACTACCTAGTGACCTCGTACCTCACAGCCATCGTTTGGTTGGTGATCGTCATCGCCATCCCGGCGGCCATAGTGGCCATATGGTGGTTCGGATTCGGAAGTAAAAGTAAGGGCTGAGGGGGGGGACGTTTTCCACCCTCGCATGTTTCAATTTCTTTTCCAGGCACCAGTCTCTGGTGCATTTTTCATTTTCTTGCCCGAACAGAACATTACATTCGTAAATGACAGATTATATTAACACCTTATAGGGTTTACAACGCAGGTGATAAATCTGGATTTTCCAAGGTGTGATAGGTGTGGCGACGCCGGCTGCAAGGTCGGCGAACCAGGCAAGTTCAAGAGCTGCCCGACCAACGTTTCTGAGATCAAGAAGGAAGAGATCATCGAGCGTTACCATGATCCAGAGATACAGGTCCTCATGCAGACCGCCGCTAAGGTCGAGAGGGGGACGCTCCAACCGGTGAACGGTGTACTGACCCCGATCAGGCCGCGCATATCCGAGATAATGGCGTTCGCCGACCAGATGGGTTGGAAGAAGATAGGTGTGGCGTTCTGCCTGGCAGCACGCGAAGACGGCATTAAGCTCACCAAGGTCCTGGAAGCAAGGGGCTTCGAGGTCTGCTCTGTCATCTGCCGTAACTTCTCCATGAAGAAGGGAGAGTTCGGCATCTCGAAGGACGATTGCATCAAGAGTGAGAACGAGACTGTGTGCAACCCTGTCTACCAGGCAGAGCTTTTGAACCAGGCGGGAACGCAGCTTAACATCGTCCTGGGCCTGTGCGTCGGACACGACATGCTGTTCACCAAGCATTCGAAGGCCTATGTGACCACGCTGTCCGTCAAGGACCGCATGACCGCTAACAACCCCGTGGCACCACTGTACTCGGGATTCTTTGCAGAGATATTGAAGAAGTATTAAGGTTGGAATCGACCAACCCTTTCTTTCTTTTTTCATTGACCATGGCATAGGATGTTGTTATTAATTGTAAATTTATATATATTATATTGGATAAACATCATCCATTAAATATCTGCTCCTCACAACAATGAATATCATGGCCACGATGTCCCAAGATATCAACCTGGTCTTGCAGATCACGATGCTGGCTTTTCTCCTCGTGGCCTACATGTCATTCAGAAAGAAGAGGATGAACAGGCATGCCCAGCTCACCACGGTGGCTTGGGCCATGAACGTCGTCTCCTTCCTTCTGGTCATGATACCCAGCTGGAGCATGACCCAGAGCACCATCTTAGATCCGCCAATAACCACGTTCACCGTGGCTTCGCTGGTGCATATACCGATCGGTGCGCTCGGTCTGATCCTCTCGACCTTCCTTGTGGTCAGATGGTCGCTAAATTCGGGCAATGTCCAGGCTTGTTATGGAAAATGGCTGATGAGAACGACCATGGTCCTGGATCGCATCGGTGTTCATCGGGGCTACCATCTACTTGACCATGACAAGTTGATCGCTGTGAAACATTGAAAGAACGAGAAAATCAGCAAGATAAGCGGTTTTCCAGGGGCTTCCGCCCCCTAAGAGGTTTGAGACCTACGGGTTTAATACCTGTCCTTCGGCTTGTGCTTTGCGTAGCAGTCCCTGCAATAGACAGGCCTGCCCTCGGTCGGCTTGAAAGGGACCTGGGTCTGCTGACCGCAGTCCGAGCAAGTGACATCGTGCATTTCGCGTGGCCCATCGTTCCTGGGGCGGAATCCGCCCGAACTCCTGTTTCCGTACATTACTAAACTACCTACGTTGGTTATTTCCCACATCCTTGCGGTTGTGGGATAGAGTTGCCGATGCCGCGCCCCCTATTTATAAAGATGCCTTCATACCAGATTTCCATTCCATTCGTCGTATGTTATCTAAAACATCAAGAACTGGATATCATCCAGCAGCGTTCTTATTGATTCAAGGTCATTCCATTTTGAGGAAGAATTTGCCTTTACATGGAGAGAATCCATCATTTTCCCGAAAGTTACTTAATCCGTCCCACCCAAGATGAACTCAAGGGAAGGGATGCCCTTGATAATGATAGACGTGGGTGGGACAGTACTGAACTATTTGGAGAAAGGCGAAGGACCGACGGTCATCTTCGTCCATGGAGTGGCAGGGGACTACCGGATCTGGAAGGAGATCGCCGATCCGCTGTCGAAGCATTTCCGCACCATAGCATACAGCAGAAGATGCTCGAACCCCAACCAGAACCGGGACGTCCAAAACAGCACGGTCGAGAACAATGTCAAGGACCTGGAGGGGCTGGTAGAGAAGAGCGGGGGCGGTCCCGTCGTCCTGGTGGGACATGCATATGGCGGGGCCATATCGGCCTTGTACACCGCAAAACGTCCAGAGAGGGTATCGAGCATAGTGTTGATGGAACCGTTCATGCCAAGCTTGCTGAGCAGGAACCCCCGCAGCATGCATAACCTGTCCATGATGTTGACGAAGCCATCGGTGGCAAGGTCCGCATCTCGCTGGATGAAGAGCATGGAGGCCATCGGTTCGGACCTGGACGCCAAGGAAGGGGGGAAGGCTGTCGAAAAGTACCTGGACGATATCTGCACCCAGGAAGAGGAGAAGAGAAGCTACCCCAAAAAGGCGAAGGAGATGATGGTCCTCAACGCCCAGACCATCAGGGAGGCGGACACCGCACGCCCTCCCTTCACAAAGAAGGATGCCAAGACCATAGCTCAGCCCACCCTTTTGATCCAGGGAGAGCACTCACCGAAGGCCTCTCTGGCAATGGTAGGCATACTGCACAAGGCCATGCCGAACAACCAGGTCGCCACCGTGAAGGGCTCCGCTCACCTGCTGCCTGTCGAGAAACCGGGAGAATGCCTCGCCCTGATCGACAACTTCCTAAAAGAGCGGAAGGGGAAGGGTCAGCTTACTTGAACAGGTTCCTTCCCTTGATGAACAGCTCCAGGCTGATCAGCTCCCCAATCAGCTTGCCGTCGGCATCGACCACCGGCAGGTCGTTCAGGTGATCCTCCAGCATGATCCCCAACGCCTTCACCAGCTTCGTTTCCTTGGTGACCGTCCTGCCCCGGACCATCACATCCTTCACCTGTTCCTTCATGGCGTCGCGGAGGAAATGGTAGAAGGATAGGCCGCTGCCATCCTTCACCCCCACCCTGTATCCGAGCAGGCGGAGGATGGTCTCGGTGCTGACGGTACCAATGTACAGGCCGTTGTCATCGATCACATAGGCCTTGCGGGAGCGGGGGTTGGCGATCATCAGTTCCACGACCTCCCGAAGCGGGGCGTCCGCTTTTACGCGGGAGGGTGTGACGATCGTGTCATAAACGTCTCCGACCAGCGTATCCACGAACATCCTGTCCAAAGTCATGAGGGAGCAATGATGACTTCTCCTCTTTGAATTTTATGGCCTCGGAGGGATTGCTGTTCTCCTTTCGTATTCGGTTGTGCGGAATTGTGCCAGAAGAGCGTTCTATCCAGGGGACGGTGTGGATGAATAGATAATCTTTTTAAGGCCCCGCTCCAAACGGTTACTCTATAGAAGGATAGCATCGATGGACCGGGCGCAGGTCATACTGGGCAGAATGGCCATGATCGTGGAGGTCCTGAAGCAGCGGGCCTATTTCAATGAGGAGAACGCAACGGAGGTGGCGCTCCGCGTCATGAACCATTTCGGCTATTCAGACGAGATCATAGACAACGTGCTGGACAACGACGACCGCAAGCTATTCTATTTCCTCCAGGACCTTGAGATCCTCTCCACTAGATGGGAGGAGACGCAGCTCATCAATGGCCGCAACTGGCGCATCTTCTATTGGATCATGAACGTGAGGAAGATGGACAGGATGCTGGACAGGAGCAACATGGTGACTGGGAACGCAGACCCTTATCACCATCTGCCCGATTCCATCTGGGCCCATCACTTGGTCTGATTAGCAATGGATTTATCCTCGTGACTTCATCACCCGGATGTGAGATTCCTCTACTGTCCCGACTGTGACCAATTGATGCCGCGCAGCTGGTTCAACTGGAACTATTGCCGCAGCTGCATGAAGAAGGGGGTCGTCATCAAGACCAAGATGACGATCTTCGGTCTCGCCGCCTATGCATTCGATGCCTTGGCTCTTGCGCTCATCTTTGCCAAGCTGTTCAACTACAACATCGGACTGGGCGGGAACGACATCTACGTCATATTCGCTCTGGTGGCGATAGGGTTCGGCTGCCAGTTCATCGAGGTGGGCAAGGCGCAGAAGATAGCCCTGAAGAACATCGCCGAGCATTACCCCAAGCATCGCAGCTAACGGCATATCTGCAGCGTCATCTTGATCCCCGCGACGTCGCCGGGCACATCGTAGGATGATAGGTAGACGCTCTTTTTCGTGTCCGTCCAGTCGGAAGCACGGGATTCAATGACATGACCGTTCATTTCGGCGCACCAGTGATATTTGAACGTCGGTTCCAGATAGGAGGAGAGGATGTTTTCCGCTTGCGCCTTGACGGAATTCCGGAATGAAAGGTTGGACGACGTGAACGATGCCCGGATGGCATCGATCATCGTCATCGTGGTGGGTCCGTTCTCGTCCTCATAGGTGCAGGCCAGCATGCTCTTGTGAACCTCTTCGACATAATCATCCGCGGTATCTGCGGCACCGTCGATACGCACGAACTGCATCATGGTGGCCGCTACGACAGTGATGATGGTGAGAAAGGCCAGGGCATCGAAGATCAATGCCATGCCAGAGTCCTGCTTCATTCACCACACCTCCAGCACGATCAGTCCCGGTCCGATGGACCCGTCGGTGCGGACCACGTTGCAGGCATGCTTCAGCACCATCGGCGAGTCGGAAGGGAGGGTGATGTCCTCGATGGTCACGGAACTTGATCCGTCGCCTATGTCGATCAGCTCCAGGCAATAACCCTTCAACGCATCGGGAAGGGGGTATGGGGTAGCTGCCCGGGCCTGCATCGACGTCCATACCAGCATGCCCTCCCACCATACGGATACGTCGTTCTCCATCGTATTCAGCAATCGGGTGGCGCCTTCCTTCAGTTCCGTCCCATCGCCCTGTTCCCTCAGGTCATGGGATGTTATGGAAAATGACAGGGCCAGCAATGCCACGGCCACGGTCACGACCATCATGGCCATGAGCGCCTCCATGAACCCTCCATCCCCTCGACGGTCACGCTTGAACCGGTCAGTGTTGCTCATGCGCTCTGCTACTTCAAGCGGATAGACCAATCGAACCGCTACAATCACGCTAACTCAGGGAACCCCGTCCTGGAAATGGGCCGCGGTGAAGGCCCCACATTTCTTGCGCAGGGCCGCCTTGTTGTTCAGGTCCCTGCCGGCGTATACCTCGGCCACCAGCTTGGCCAGGTCGGGATGGTGCCGCCTCACGTCGATGCCGAACGAATCGACCCCCATCTCCTCCATCTCCTCCAGGTGGTCCAGCAGGAACGTCACCGAACTGTTCAGTATGTGCACCAGCCCATGGGAGTCACGGTACACCTGGAAGCGCTTGCCGCGCTCGTCCAGCAGGAACCCTTCGATCAGGCAAGGGTCCTTCGACACCATCAGTTCGACCCGGCCGTACGAGAGGACCTCCAAGCGGTCGGAGGTGCGGCTGCAAACATCATCGATGTCGTTAGCAGAAAGCTCCACCGACAGGGTATGCTGGTAGGCCTTGGGGCCAGTCAGCGAGTTGAATCGGTTCAGGCTGTAATAGGTATAGACCTTGTTCTTTTGGTAATGATGCATCTGGCCGACCGTGCATGCCATGACCGCGCCTTCCCCTACCTCGGGTATCTCCGGCGAGAAACGCGGCAGCAGGGTCACGAACTCCACCCCCGCCTCGGTGCAGATCTGCCTGGCCTCCTCCCACTGGCGGTTCAGCTCGAAATAGATGCGGTCGGCGTGCGGGAGAACGGCCTGCATGACGCTCACCGATGATGCGTAGAAGGACAGCTCCGCCTCGCTCTTATTCCTCTGGGCCCGAGGCCTGTCCAAATGGATCGATTGGGTCCTGCCCCTCATGCCCTTCAGCTGGACCGACGATATGCGTTCTTGGATGACGTCGAACTCCCTGTCCTTGGTCTTGTAGGCGACATAGTCGCCAGGGTTCAGGAAGAACGGGCTTTCCACCTGGACCACGCCCTTCCCCCCGCTGACCTTCTTCACCTCGAACCCGCCCACCTTGTTGACGCCCTTGTAGAAGGTGATGCCGTCCCCGGGGGCCAGTTTGTCCGTCCAGACCTTCACCCTGTGGCCCTCGGACGTTGCCTTCCCCAGTGGCAGACCGCGGCTGTCCGGGTACTCCGTCTGCATGACCGTGTCGTCCATCAAGTACCCGCGGCTGAAGCCACGATTGAAGACCGTTTCCAGCAGCTCCCTTTCCCGGGGGGTGATGATCTCCTTCGACCCTTGTTCGGCCCGGCGGATCGCCTCGGAATAGACCTTGGATGCCAGGTAGACGTACTGCGGACTCCTCATGCGGCCCTCGATCTTCAGCGACGCCACGCCTATGCGCAGCAGCTCGGGGATCGAATCGACCCCGAAGGTATCGGCGGTGGAAAGCAGATAGCCCTGGTCCTTGCCCAGGACATACTTCTTCCTGCAGGGCTGGGCGCACAGCCCCCTGTTGCCGGAACGACCTCCGAGCATGGAGGAGAACAGGCAGCCGCCGGAGAAGCAGTAGCACAGGGCGCCGTGGATGAACACCTCCAGGTCGATCTTTGAGCCTTCCTTGATGGCGTTGATCTGAGCCAAGGACAGTTCGCGGGAGAGGATGACCCTCTCCAGGCCTTCCTCCTGGGCCCAAAGTGCTCCGTCCAACGATTCGATGCCCATCTGGGTCGAGGCATGGACCTTCATATCGCCCCGGTCGAGTATGTAGCGCATCAGGCCGCGGTCCTGGACGATGAGAGCGTCCACCTCGGCGGAATGGAGGAAATCGACGAAGGAGGCGGCCGAATCCAGCTCCGACTCCTTGATCAAGGTGTTGACGGTGACGTAGACGCGCAGCTTGTTATCATGGGCATAGCGGACCGCACCCCTCAGCTCCTCATCGGAGAAATTATCGGCCAGCCTCCTAGCTCCGAAGTCCTTTCCGGCCAGGTAGACAGCGTCCGCTCCGCCTAGCACTGCTGCCTTCAATGCGTCAGGGTAGCCCACGGGGGCGAGGAGCTCCATGGCCTCTTGATTGCGGTCCCCTCTAAATAAGAATCGGAAGTAGCGTGCATGTAGCTCGCCCCCTTAAATCGCCTCCCTGCCGCTGAGGAAGGTGAGACCATGAGCATATCGTCAGAGAGATCGAACGGCCTTAGCCTGAAGGACGAGAACAGGTCCAAGCGTATCCAGCTTCCGGTGAGGGAAAGGACGGAACCGAAGGTCGGCGGGACATCGAGGCCTTCATTCTCATCGGCTGGCGTGGACCTATCGATCCCGGCAGGGGCAGAGGTCCTGGACCACACCAACCGTGCCGGCACCGAGGTAAGGGTGCTCAGCGTTCCCGGAACGACCAGGATCATCTATCACATCGTGCCGTGGGAACACTCGCTCAGCCAAAAGGAACAGGACCTGATAGCGGCGGCCGTGAACGAAGTGCGCCTCTCTCCGCCCTCGAAGTTCCTCTCTACCCCCGAGGAGCTGAGGGAGTTCGTACGCCAGGCCGCCCTGCGCCATCACCGCCTATATGCTCAGGGGATGCGGCAGGAATCGTTTGTGGCCACCGTCGTCCGTTACACCGTCGGGTTGGGGATGCTGGAGCACCTTCTGACCGACGACCGGGTGGAGGACGTCTATCTGGACGCTCCGGTCGCAGAGAATCACTGGCATGTGACCCTCGGTGGGGTCTCGGGCATGAAGGCGACCGTCAGGGCGCAGACGAACATCACGGCGGCGGAAAGGGAGGCCCAGGGACTGGTGGCACGTCTCCGCCAGCACAGCCTGAAACCGTTCTCCGAAGCCATCCCAGTGCTGGAGACCGACGTTCCGGGCCATGATGCCCGGGCCACCGTTCTAGGACCTCCCATGAGCCCGCACGGATTGGCACTGGCGTTCCGCAGGCATTCCAGGCGGCCGTGGACGCTGTTGCGGCTGGTGCAGCAGGGATGCCTCGATGCCCATACCGCCGCCCTCCTCTCCTTCCTGGTGGATGGCCGCAGCACCATTCTGGTTTGCGGCCCAAGGGGCGCGGGTAAGTCCTCCCTCCTCTCCGCCCTCATGTTCGAGTTCTCCTGCGCCCAGAGGATGATCGCCATCGAGGATACCCTGGAGCTTCCGGTCAGACGCATGCAGCAGATGGGCTTCAAGGTGCAATCGATCCATGTCCAGCCCTCGCTGGACCATACCATAGGCGATGCTACCGATGACGCATTGCGGGTCTCCCTCCGCCTGGGCGAATCGGCCCTCATCCTGGGCGAGGTCAGGGGTCAGGAGGCTAAGACCCTTTATGAGAGCATGAGGACCGGTAAGGCCGGCTCGGCGGTCCTGGGGACGATCCATGGAGACTCGGCCAGGTCCGTCTATGAGAGGGCCGTTCACGACATGGGGGTCGCGCCTGAGGCTTTCCAGGCCACCGATGTGGTGCTGACCCTGGGATTGGTCCGGCCGAACGGGGGGCAGAGGCAGGAACGCCGCCTGGTCGAGGTGGCCGAAGTGGATAGGGAGAAGGGGCCAGGGAATTTCGCTCAGCTCATGCCATTGCTCAACGGCGGGGAAGGGACCTCCGCCTGTATCGGCAGGGTGGCCAAGGACTGGGGCATCTCGTACGACGAGGCGATGGAACACATCGAGCTCAGGGCCGAGATGCGGAGGATGCTGCTGGAAGAGCAGGCGAACAGTGCCGCTGACCTCATCGGACCCGAGGCCGTTCTGAGATCGAACGAGTTCCTGTGGGAGAGGATGGAGTCTGGCAAGGGAACGAGGGAGTCCTTCCTGGCAGAGTTCCGTTCTATGGTCCAGGGGTGGAGCTGATGGAGAAGGACCAGGTCGCCGAGCTGAGGAAGAGCATCGCCAAGAACGGCAGATATTCTCCTCCAGCAAAATTCTCCATATCGTTCCGTCCAGACGAATGCACTAAGGATTGGATGGTCCGCAACGGCATTGACGAGAAGGGACTGCTCTCCGCCGCCTACACCCAGTTGGTCCAGTATTCTGTGGTAAGCCTGGTCATATCCGTCATCCTGGCATTCCTCGTACCTTACCCCATGAACCTGATGATCATGTTCTGCCTGCTC
This sequence comes from Methanomassiliicoccales archaeon PtaU1.Bin124, assembly GCA_002067865.1. GTDB lineage: Archaea > Thermoplasmatota > Thermoplasmata > Methanomassiliicoccales > UBA472 > MVRC01. The sequence continues at coordinate 355,616 of MVRC01000013.1, forward strand.
CTATTCCCGGTGCTCACCGCGTTCTCCATCCTCAACGCGCCGGTCAGACTGTCCGGAGAAGAGCAGATGGCCATGCTGGCCGAATCGCCCACGGTCGTGGGGATGATCAGCATGAGCATGCATCTGAGCCCTTCTTTGGAAAGGGCTGCGGCATATGCCGCCCGGAACGGTGAAGGTGCCCTGACGTTCCGTCTCCGCCATGTGATGTGGGATGCGGCAACTGGCTGGAGCGGGGGAGTGTCCGACGGGATCGGGCGCGTGGCCGCGTCGCTGGGGGAGACGAACCGCAACCTGCGTCAGGCGCTGCAGATGATATCCACCGCAGCCTCGGAGAGCTCCAGGGTCGGCCTGGAACGGCTGCTGGACCGCGCCAACGAGCTGGCCGTGGCCGGGGTCAAGGAACGGCTGGACAGGTACATCACCTCACTTTCATTCCCGACGATGGTGCTGTTCGCCTTCGGCGTCCTACTTCCTGTGATGCTCTTCTCAATGGTGCCGCTGCTGACCATCAGGGTCGCCCTGGGCAGCGACATTGTCGAGCCTCCGCTGGGCACGCTGCAGATCGCTTTCCTCATGCTCGTCATGTTCCCCAGCTGTGCATTCCTGTATGCCCGCTCCACACTCAGCAAGCACCCCCTGAGGCGCAAGGAAAGGACCGAGCTCCCTCGGAGGGATGCCATCATATTCCTCACGCTATTGGTCTTCGGCGGTGCGATCGGAAGCGTTCTCCCGTTCGGCCAGCCCTACGCCGCCCTGTTGTGCTGCATCATACCGGGTTCGATATGGGCCTGCAGGACGTTTGGCAAGTCGCACCGCGAAGAGAAGCGGCGCCCACAGCAGGAGGGAGAGTTCTCCTCGGCGCTCTACCAGGTAGGGAACCAACTGCTGTCGGGGTCCTCGCTCGAGGCCTCACTTCAGACCGCCGCCCAGATGCGCCGTTCCACCCATTTCTCCCGCTTCGTGGCGGGGGTCATGCACCAGCTGCGCACCTCTGGCATACCGCTCTCCACGTCCATGCAGTCCAACGAGCTGCTGCGCCAGACGACCCCCCTGGTACGCAATGCGTTCATCACCGTGGCCGAGGCAGCCGAGATCGACCCGGAGGCCGCAGGGAGGACCGCCGTGAACCTGGCCAGATACATCTGGGAGCTGAGGGAGAGCGAGAGGGTCGGGAAGGAGCGAATGAGGTCGGTGGTGGACATGATGTCGTACACCACCATGCTCTTCGCCCCGATCGTGCTGGCTGTCACAAGCGGACTATATCAGGTGGTCTCCTCGATCGCCCCCATGGGGGACAGCACCGCGCTCATCTGGATCGGCGGCATTTATGTGGCCGAGCTCTGCCTGGTGGTGGGCTACTTCAACCAGAACCTGATGGGCCAGGCCTCCCCTCGGGACCTGATCTATGGCTTCGGCAGGACCGCCCCTATCGCCATGACCGCCTTCGTCATCGCCTCGATCATCGCCCAGGAGGGCATGGGGTCGATCTTTTGATGGTGAAAAGGGAATCGGTGCTGGCCCGGAAGATTGACAGCGCCAGCATCTCCTCTGTCTCGTGGGTCATCTGAGCATCGACGTCGCGGCGCACCTCGTCCTTGAGCTCGAGCGTCAGTTCGAGATCGGCCGAGCGGAAGATGGCCTTGGGGATCCCGTCGTCCAGCACTTCGATGTTGCCCTTCCCCAAGGTACAGCCCGAGGTGAACTGGATGCCGTCAACGAGGCAGGAGACCGGAGGCCTCTTGCTGTATGCCACCGCCTTCAGCTTTCCCTTCATCTCGGCCCGCGCTAGCTTTCCCATCCTATAACCTACGACCACGTACGGGCCTAGATGGCCATGGAACTGCTTCAGCGCTTCCAGCTCCGGCGGTAGCTCGTGCATCGCCTAAGGGAATGCTCACTAAGCATATCAAAATTGCCAGCGCGATTATCAACTGACCAGATGATCGAGACCACACTAAATATTCCAAGGGAAGGTCAATCCATAGATTCATTGCTGTATTCGAACAAGCTGGAATAGCTCACTCCATCGGGGAAGGCGTTCTTGAGGTCCCTGAACACAGGGTGAAGCCCCACGGTTTCCGCCCCAAAGAGGGTGACCAATTTCCCTGCATCGACGCCTGCGGGCCATTTGCCCTGTTCAAGTGTCGAGATGGCCCATCGCATGTCCGCTCTCACCTCCCTCAAGAACTTATGCCCCAAGATGGTTGGCCGCTTAGGTCTGCCATAGGTGACCATCCCCATGGCAAAGAAGCCCATTGGCAATAAGAGGAAGTCCAGCGGGCCCCCGTTAATCAGGACCAAAGCAACCCTGGCGACCCCTAATGCCATGATCGATGCGAATAGGACGATGTACAAGATCCATGCGGACCTCAGATCCTTTTCGGAACGTAGCAATGAAAGTGAAATTAGTCTGCGTTCGGCCTCCTCTGCCATTTTCTTAACATCCATCGACCTTTCCGAACCCTTGATGACATCGAGCAGACGAACCGTGGTCTGGCATCTTTGCAGGATGTCCCTCTCGGCACCATTCTCACCTCGGTTCGCGGGAACGTTCGCCTTCACAACGATTTCTTCGATGTTTTCTGAGGGTATCAGGGCTATCATCTCGCGCCCTTTCAAGCGGAAGAATGAGGCCTTGACAGTCATTTTCTTTCCACCCGTCAGTACGGCCAATGAACTGAGGTCATCCCCGAGGAACTTTGGAGTGGCAAGGCGATAGGTTTTGTCCCACATGGTGACCGCCAGGAATGCGGCGATGCAGATGACGATGTATATGATGAGGAATAAATTCCCAGGTATCCCCTCTAAACCAAAGAAAGTTATCAGTTCGCCACCGTTGACTTACTATCCATATTTTCATTAAATATTTTGGCTTAGATTTTATTATACGAAAATGGTCAAGCCAAAAAGATAAATCATCGCGCCATGGTAGGTGAGGCGATGCATAGGTTTCCTAAAGGCTTGAAGGGCATGGAGCTGGCATTAGGCTTGGTCCTCACCGCCCTCCTTTTCTGTGTGATCATAGCCCCATTCACCCTGCCCTCGGGAAGTGTTACGGACCTGTCAGGAAGCGTTGGCACTATCGACAACGGACCACGGATCTCTCATTTCAATCCCTTCGCCCAGGCCGTCTACTATCTGGGGGACATCAACTGCCACCAGATCAAGGAAAGGACCTATGTGCTCAACGGCAACGAGATGCCGGTGTGCTCCCGCGACCTGGGGATATTGTCCGCGCTGCCCATCACGTTGTTCGCCCTGGCGTTCATCAACTTCCGGCCGAGGTTCTGGATGGTGATCGTCCTCCTCATCCCCATGGGTCTGGACGGAGGGCTGCAGGCGTTCACCAGCTACACCTCCTTCAACGAGCTGAGGTTCATCACCGGGATCTTGGGAGGGATCGCGGCCGGGCTGTTCCTAGCGATGATCGCGAGAATGGCACTGAGCCCTGACCCAGCATCAGAAAGTTCATTGTCGGGATGAGGCCACACGCGCAAACACTTATATAGCCCGCTTTCCATCAACACTTGACAGAACCAGTGTAAATCCTTTTCTGTTCTGGAAGGTGTGATATGTCAGAGAACCTTAAGACGGGAACTACCACCATAGGTATAGTCAACACGGAAGGCGTCGTGCTGGCGTCCGAGCACCGCGCCACCATGGGTAACTTCATCGCTCACAAGGAAGTTCAAAAGGTATTCAAGATCGACGACAACCTAGGCCTCACCACGGCCGGACTGGTCGGTGACGCTCAGATGCTGGCCCGATACATCAGGGCCGAGGTAGAGCTCTACAAGCTGAAGCGCATGGCACCGATGACGGTGAAGGCGGCGGCAACTTTGCTGGCCAATCTCCTGCGCCGGGGCGGCGGGTCACAGGGCTTCTACTACGTGGGTCTGATCGTCGGAGGATTTGACCGCGAGGGCGGGCATGTTTACTCCCTGGATGCGGCCGGTGGCTGCATCAGCGACAACTACGTGTCCGTCGGTTCGGGCAGCCCCTTCTCGTACGGTGTCCTGGAGGACCACTACAAGAAGGACATCAACCTGGACGAGAGCATCAACCTGGCCATCCGTTCCCTGAACGCCTCCATGAAGAGGGATTCGGCGAGTGGTGACGGTATGGCGATCATAACCATAACCAAGGACGGCTTCGTCGAGGTTTCGGCGGACGAGATCGCCAAGAGGGCCTCGCGCATGGGTATCAACGTGCCCAAGCCGTAAACACCTTCCATCGTCTCTTATTCATCTCCATAAAAATTTACCAAGTGAACAGCTATGAGCGCTGAGCGGATTTTCGACGAGGCCCGGGAGCAGGTGCGAAAGATAGTGCCGTCGCACATCAACATCACTTCTATCGATTTTGAAGGGCCGATAGTGGTCATCTACACAAAGGACATCGAGGTGTTCGCCTCGAACAACGACATCGTGAGGCAGCTGGCCCAAGGGCTGCGCAAGCGCGTGGCGGTCCGTCCGGACCCGTCCATGCTGGCCGACCCCGACACGGTGGAGAAGCGCATCAGGGAGATCATCCCGACAGAGGCGCAGATCACCGACATCTACTTCGAGGCCGAGACCGGTGAAGTGACGATCGAGGCCATGGCCCCCGGCCTGGTCATCGGAAAGCAGGGGGCGGTCCTCAACGAGATCAAGAAGGAGGTCGGTTGGGCGCCGAAGGTCGTCCGGGCGCCGCCCATCCCTTCTAAGACCGTCTCTGACATTCGCAACTACCTGCGCAACCCCAAGGTGCAGGCGGAGAGGAAGGATTTCCTGAAGAAGGTAGGACGCCGCCTGGCCCGTCCCCGCATAGAAGGGGAGGGGTGGATCCGCGTCACCGCCCTCGGCGGCTACAGGGAAGTGGGGCGTTCCGCGTCGCTGCTTTCCACCAAGGAGAGCAAGGTGCTCATCGACTGCGGCATCGATGCATCTGATTCTGCCAAGCCCTACTTCGATGCCCCGGAGATCCAGCCATTGGACCGCCTGGACGGCATCGTAATCACCCACGCTCACATCGACCACTGCGGCCTGCTGCCTTCGCTTTACAAATATGGCTACGAGGGCCCGGTATATTGCACAGCGCCAACCCGCGACCTCATGTCGCTGCTCCTGCTGGATTCGATCAAGGTGTCGGCGGGAGAGAACAGGAAGGTGCCCTTCACCTCTGATGATGTGCGTGAGGTCGTGAAGCACTGCATCCCTCTGAAGTATGGCGAGACCACCGACATCGCGCCTGATGTGCGTTTGACGTTCCAGAACGCTGGCCATATCCTCGGCTCCGCGGTCTGCCACTTCCATATCGGCGACGGTCTTTACAACATCGCCTTCGCCGGCGACATGAAGTTCGAGCGCACCTGGCTTTTCAACGCCACCACCAACAAGTTCCCCCGGCTGGAAACGATGGTCATCGAATCCACCTATGGCGGGTACCATGATATCCAGCCCTCCAGGATCGATGCGGCCAACACTCTGAAGAGCATCATCGAGCGCACCTTCGCCAATGGAGGCAGGGTCCTGATCCCGGTGTTCGCCGTCGGGCGTTCCCAGGAGGTCATGCTGGTCATCGAGGAGCAGATGCGCACAGGCAAGATCGACAAGAGGCCTGTCTACCTTGATGGCATGATCTTCGAGGCCACCGCCATCCATACCGCCTATCCTGAATATCTCAACTCCCAGCTGAGGACGCAGATATTCCAGATGGGGCAGAACCCGTTCCTTTCCGACATCTTCAAGCGGGTCGAGACCTCTGAGATGAGGGAGAAGATCTGCAACGAGACCGAGCCGTGCGTCGTGCTGGCCACTGGCGGCATGATGAACGGCGGGCCGGTCATGGAGTACCTGAAGTACTGGGGCGACCAGCCGAACTCCTCCCTGGTGTTCGTCGGTTACCAGGCGGAGGGCACCATCGGCCGCAAGATCCAGAAAGGGGTCACCGAGCTGCAGATGATGGATAAGGGAAAGCCGATCATCGTCAACTACAAGATGAACACCGAGACGGCGGAAGGGTTCTCCGGGCACAGCGACAGGCGCCAGCTGATCAACTACATCGCTACCCTGGAGCCGAAGCCGGAGCGCATCATCATCTGCCACGGAGAGGAGCATAAGTGCACCGACCTGGCCTCGGCCATCTACAAGAAGTTCAACATCGAGACCAAGGCGCCGATGAACCTCGAGACC
>MVRC01000014.1 GCA_002067865.1 Methanomassiliicoccales archaeon PtaU1.Bin124
GCCTCGTCCAGCACGACGATCAGATGGACCTTCCTCTTCTCGATGTGCTTGGCGATGGAGCGCAGCATCTCGGCGGTAGAGAACCCCCGGTCCGGGTAATGCTCGTCGAAATGGGTGATGAGCCGTTGCAGCACCGCATTCTCGGAATTGCGCTGGCGGCAGTTGACGATGATGAAATCGATGGGTCGGCCGGTCCCTTCCGACTCCTTCACGATATCCAGACAGAATCGCTTGGTGGTCGCGGTCTTGCCAGTACCGACGTTCCCGACCAACAGGGCCGTCTGTGACATCTGCCCCTCCTGCACCGGACGGAAGATGGTGCGGATCTTCTCATACTGGGCGTCTCGATGGACCAGGCGGTCCGGGACATAATCGAAGGAGAGCTTGGACTGGTCCTTGAATATCCTGCTGGTCCTTCCTCCCTTCTGGATCACTTACGCCTCACCCTCACTAATCCTGAGCAGGGGATGACCTCCACCCCTCTGGCCTCCACCTCGTCCGCCAGAAGATTGATTCCCAGCGAATCGGAGCCCATATGACCGGATATCACGACATTGATATGATGTTTCCTCGCCTCTTCTAGATGCGCCTCGGGCATGTGCATGCAAATGAACGTGCCCACGCCTGCATCGGCCAGCTTCTCGTACATGTCCTTGGGGCCGGCGGTGCCGCCGGACATCTTGACCATGATCTTGCCGGCCTTCCTCCCCTTTTCCCCGGTGCGTACTTCGGGAGGGTTGCTGAGCTTGGCCATGTGATCGATCTCGGGGATGTCCAGGAGGGCCTCGATCACGTCCTCCACCCGTTTCGGCTCCTTCTCCGCCATCAAATTCTCGATATATCTCTGCACCAGCACATCGGTGCATGAATGGAGGCACATGAGCGGCATGTCCAGCAGTCTAGCCGCATCGACGCACTGCTCGTTGTTCTCTGTGATGGTGGAATTGTGCACCTCGCGAATGCGCGGGGCCATCACGCCCTCGGCCACATTGCCTGGTACTCCTTCCTCCTCCATCATATAGGAGAGGAGCTGAAGCGCATCGGCAAAGGTGTTCCTGGCCCGTCCGCGGGGATGGTGACCCATGACCAGGTCTATCTTGCGTCCCTTCTCCCTCAGACGATCGGCCAGGACGATCTCCCCGGTGCCAATATCGATGCCCCAGAGGATGCCGTTGACCTCTCTGCCTTCATCCCCGTATAACAACCTGGAATCGGGGTAGGGATTCCACAAACCGTCCTTGTCGAATCGTTCCCGCTCCTTCCCCTTCAGCGCATCATATCGCTTGGCCACCCGGTGCAGCTCGGATTCGATCTCGTCCCGGGGCCGAGGGTCGTTCTCCATACCCATCCGCACCCCTAAACGATATAGCTCGCCCAGCTCCATGGCCATGCTGGATGAAGAAACCATGTGATTATTTAATGTCTTCTTGTACCCAGTCGTCCCAAGGATAAAATATGGTGAGAGGCCTGATACGCCCGGGGATATTGTGATGGAAGACGCCATCAGGCAGGCGCTGGCCTCGGTGCAGACCGAGGACCTCGTGGTGGAAGCGGTCCGCGACATGATCAAGGACGAGATCAAGCGTTACATCCGCGGCAAACTGGACGACAACCCAGAGCTGAAGCGCGACATCAAGGCGGCGGTGGCGGACCTCATGGATGCCAAGGCCAGGGAGTATTATGCTATGGCGAGACTGGCGAAGAACGGCGTCGAGCTGGGCCTGGAGATCATGCCGGCAGAGATGAGGGATCGGCTGATGAGGGACGTTTCCAAGCTCATCGAAAAAGAGATCAACCAGATGTTCGACAAGGTGTAGAGCACTTCGTCCATCATTAGGTCATAAAAATTTAGAAAAGGAAAGGATTTTGTTGGGGCCTGAGCCCCGTTCGCTCTCGCACAGCTTTTTCAGCCGAACAAGGCAGAGAGTCCGGCGGCAGCCTCTTCCTCAGTGACGGCGGGCTCCTCCTTCTTCTCTTCCTTCTTCGCCTCAGGGGCAGCTGCTGCAGCCGGAGCTGCGGCGGGGGCGGCGGCAACCATCGCGGAGGCGATCGCCTCATCGATGTTGACGCCCTCGAGGGACGCGGTCAAGGCCTTTACCTTTGCGGCGTCAGCCTCGATACCGGCGGCCTTCAGAACGCCAGAGACGGCGTCCTCGGTGATCTGCTTTCCAGCGGCGTGAAGAACCAGTGCGCTGTATATGTACTCCATTTTTATTCCTCCAAATTTTCTTTATCTTTAGATCCTCTTCTTGAGGCGTTCGTCCTCCAACCCGGTGGTCTTACGGGCCAGCGCGCCCATCTGGGCGTCAGCCTTGGCCAGGAGGAACTTGATGTTGTCTTTTGTCGGGTACGCGGCTTCGACGCTCAACGCCATAGCCTCGCGGTAAGCCTTCGCCATCAGCGGTTTGATCGTGACAGGCGTGACGTACGCAATGCTCATGCTCAGAGCGAGCGCGTTCCTTGATGCAGTGGCCAGCATGGTGCTGTAGTAGTCTGCAGGGACGTTCAACACGTCACGGCGGTACAGCGTGCCGTCCTCGAACGCGGCCTTCAGGTCAAGACCGACGGTCATGGGGAAGATCTCCAGGCGGGGCAACACCTTAGCGATGTCCTCCGGCACTGGCTTTCCCTTCTCGACCAGGACCTTGTCCTTCTTGAAGACCACTTTTCCATTCTCGATACCGGCAGGGATGCCCGCCTTCTGCAGCTCACCCACGATGGGGCCGGGCTTGAAGGAGGTCTCTCCCGCCTTGACTGCGATGTCTTCTGGAGCGATGTCGCCAGCCTTTGCCGGGGCGGGGCTCTTCGTGGCCTCCATTGCCCGGAACAGCTTGAACGGGTTCATGTTGGTGGTGACAACCGCACACTGGCCGTTGACAGCCTCCCTCAGAACCTCGAGCCCGGGGCGCTTCTTGGCAGCCTCGGTGATGGCGATGTCCACGAGAGTGTTCCTGGTCATCACGACGTTGGCGTCCTTCCTCATGCCAGCACGCATCTGCTGCAGCTGGGCGGAGGGGATTCCGCGCAGGTCGACGATGGCCACGACATGGCTCGAGACCATTGCATCGGTCAGCTCCTTTACGACGTCTTTCTTCCAAGATGCGACGTGTGCCATTTCTGTTCACCTCACATAATCTTCTTGGAAGGTCCCATCGTCGTTTTGACGTAGACCGACCTGAAGTTCATCGTTCCTTTCTCTAGCTTCGCTGAGATACGCTTGAGGACCAGCTCTATGTTTTCGGCCAGCTGTTCCGGCGTCATATCAGTCGTACCTATCGGGAAATGGAAGGTCATCCTGTCCTTGCTCCTCACCGACACGGTCTTGCGCAGGTTGTCGATCATTAGCTTCGGGTCTGCGCCGGTCGGGATGGGCTTCGGCATTTTTCCACGGGGGGCGAGAACGATACCTAGGCGCTTACCGACAGTGGGCATCAAGGGTGCTTCCGCGATGAAGAAGTCCATCTCGTTAGCTACCTTCTTGGCGATCTTCTTGTCGTCCGCCATGGTTCCCAGCTCCTCCGGGGTGATGACCTTGTCCGCCAGTGCTTTGGCCTTCAACGCCAGCTCTGCGCTGCCGATGACCGCCACTTTTATCTGGCGACCCCTACCGTGGGGCAGAATGACGTCTTCCTGGATCCTGTTCTTCGGAATGGACAGGTCTACGTCCTTCAGGTTTATCGATAGGTCGACCGTCTCACGAAAATTGCGCTTTGGAGATTTCTCCAGCACTTCCTTGACGGCCGCAAGTGTCGTCTTTTCAACCATTTTTGTATCCCTCCTGTAGTGCTTACGGGCGTTAGCCCTCCTACAGAGCGGTAGCCCCCCTAAGGGGACCACCGTTTATAAAGGTTATGTAAAGGTTTTAATTCACCAGCTTGGCGTCCCACTTGCCTTCCTTGACCTCAGCCTGGAAGACCTTTGGGTCCTTGCCTTCGATGGTGATGCCGCAGGAAACGCACGTCCCGGCGATCTCGAGCACGCGGTTCTTCAGGTCCTTCCCCATGAGGGAGTCCTTCTTCATGTCCGCGACCTTGATGGCCTGTTCGATGTTGATGTTCCCGGCCTGCGTGACCTTGGGGGCACCTGATCCCTTCTCGACGCCCAGCTCCTTGAAGAGCAGTGCCGAGGCGGGCGGGGTACCTACCTTGACGTCGAAGGTCTTGTCCTTGTTGATGATGACCTTGACAGGGACCTTCATCCCTGCGAACGCCTTGGTCTTCTCGTTGATCTTCGCTACGACCTGGACGACGTTGATCCCCGTCGGACCCAGAGCGGGGCCGAGCGGCGGACCGGGGGTGGCCTTGCCGCCATCCACCAATACCTCGATAGTTTCTGCCATATTCTCACTTCTCCTTCTCGAGCACCCTCAC
>MVRC01000015.1 GCA_002067865.1 Methanomassiliicoccales archaeon PtaU1.Bin124
AAGGCCTTCGCCGCTCTGAAGGGCAAGCCAGCCGGATTCGTGTGGGACTACCTCTGGGGCAACTACTCTTGCCTCGGCGATCAGGAATACGATGAGTTCGAAGGAACGGCCAAGTACGCTGGCAAGCTGAACAAGCTGGTCGCGGACAACGGCATGGCGAACTGCATCCACAACTGCGCTGACCTGCCCCACCTGGACACCCAGATCAAGGCCTTCAAGCCGGCCATCTATTCCATGGCATACTACCCGCTCATCCCGGGCAGCCCCTCCGCCAAGGAGACCATCGCCAAGGGATACGCCGACAACTGCCTGATCGGTGGCCAGATCGACCCGCAGCTCTTCGTGCGCGGCTCCGTCGAGAAGATGGAGCAGACCACCATGAAGCTGATCGCGGAAGTGAAGACGGCCATGTGCCAGAGAGGACTGCACAGCAAGTACTGCATCGCCTCCGGCTGCGAGGTCCCGCCGTCCGTCACGACCAAGCTGGACAACATCAAGGCCTGTGTCGACACAGTCAAGAAGTACGGCCAGGTCCAGTGCCAGTAAACATCTAAAAGCGTGGCCGAACGGGCCACCAACCTTCCTTTTTTTCATTTTTTCTGAACCCAAAAAGATATTCTATCGCGTTCCGATGCGACAGTGGGGGATAGAATTGGACTATGCAATGATGGCCAAGGAGCTGAAGGATATCTTGGGATTGAAGAACGAGCCGGTGGCCGTGACCCTGATCAAGAAAGGGATGGAGATGCCCGAAGGCTATTCGGTCCCGGACAAGCCGCTCCGTCATTGCCAGGCGATGATGAGGGCCAAGCATGGTGAGATGCTTCTCGTCCCAGGGGATAGCCAGGCTTGCCCGGCCAGCGGTTCCGCCCTGGGCATCATCCCATTGCCGGAGAAGGTGGGCTCAGGGGAGTTCCATCATAACATGGGCATGTATGAGAGCAAGGGGGCGGCCAAGCTGACCATCGACACCCGTCCAGCACTGGAACAGGGCAGCGTCATCGCCACGGCCATGGCGCCTTTGGGCAAGGCCACCTTGAAGCCAGATGTCGTCGTGATAACCGCTCTTCCAGAACAGGTCTTCTGGATACTTCCAGCTGCGCAGACCTTCGCCAAGGGGGGGCGGATGGAGATCAGCATGGCATCGGTCCAGGCCTCATGCGTGGACACGACCATCATCCCGTACCAGACCGGCCAGGTGAACATATCGTTGGGGTGCTTTGGCTGCCGCAAGACCACGGACATCGCCCCGGAGGAAATGCTGGTGGGAATTCCCGAGGTCCGGCTGGCAGATACGGTCAGCGCACTGGTGCGGATGAAGGAAGGCCCTATCGCAAAATCCCGGGTAAAGGCGGTCTAGGTAAGATTTGGACCTGTCAAATTGCGTTTATAAACCTTTTCCAAATCCTACATTTATCCGGCCGAGCCATCCGAATCCGAGGTTTTGTTTTGCCAGAGGAAGTGAAGGAGAGCAGCGTAAAGAGAATGGCATGTAAAGCTCCCATACCCTTGGCCGGTCTGATGCTCGGCCTGGCCTCCGCAGGCAACATGGTCCCCGAGGTAAGACCTCTCTTCGGGCTCTTGTCCGCCATGGTCCTGGCGGTCCTTCTCTTGAAGCTCACGCTGGATTCGAAGACCTGCAGGGAGGAGTTCAAGAACCCGGCGGTGGTGGGCATCCTATGCACCATCCCGATGGGCGTGTCCATCCTCACGACCTATACCAAACCGGTCCTTCCTAACATCTCGTTCGCCATCTGGATCGCCATGCTGGTTATCCATTTTGGCATCATGGTGTACTTCACCAAGGCCTTCATGTTCAAGCTGGACATCAAGAAGGTGCTCCCTTCCTATTTCATCGTCTATGTGGGTATAACGGTCGGCAGCGTGGTCGCTCCGACCTACGGCGCGTACGAGATCGGCCAGGCTCTCTTCTGGTTCGGGTTCATCTCCTATCTGGTGCTGCTGCCGCTGATCTTCTACAGGGCCGCCGTCCTGAGGTCGGTCCCGGAGCCTCTGGTCCCCACGATCGCCATATTCGCCGCGCCGGCCAGCCTCTGCCTGGCGGGATATCTTAAATCGTTCGAATCGGAGACCATGTGGGTCGTGGCCGTGCTCTTCGTCCTGTCCATCGTTTCCTATGTCGCGGTCATCCTGTACATGCCGAAAATGCTGAGATTGAAGTTCTATCCCAGCTGCTCGGCCTTCACCTTCCCTCTGGTCATCAGCGCCATCGCCACCAACGCCACATATTCCTGGCTTCAGACCCAGGGCATTGACATTCCCGTCATCCAGTACCTGGCCTATCTAGAGATCATACTGGCCTTGCTGCTGATAACGTTCGTGCTGGTGAGGTACATGGGCCACTTCTTCGTCAAGAAGGACCCCAGGCCAGCATAATGTATCGAACATGCGGAAATATTCCAAAACATCTTAAACGAACCAAGGGTTGAACGTACATGAGCGAATCTCCCACGAACTCGAGCGACACCTTCTTCCTGGACCAGGGAAAGGTCATTTTGCATGTTGATTCAGGGGTATGCCGGTTCGATGCTCATATCGAGTGCTGGCTGAACGAGGATGGAACGCTGGGCAGCGCCATCAAGAGCAACTGCCCCCATGTCAAGGAGTTCGCCGAGGCGCTCGGTTCATGTGACATGATGGCCGCCATGAAGATGCCCTTCTCCGAGAACCAGGTCTATATGGTGGGCGGCAGGACGCTCAGGCATTCCACCTGCCCGGTGCCCATGGCCGTGCTGAAGGGGTTCGAGGCCGCCTCTGGCCTGGCGTTGAAGCGCACAGTGACAGTCACGTTCAAATGATACTTCTGGGGGCCAGCGTCCAGCACGTAACATATTTAATAATCTCGCGTACATCCCGATTGGCTGAGTGATTTCCGATGAAGATAGCGCAGATCGCTGGATTCCTGGGCAGCGGCAAGACCACCTTCCTGATCGAGGTGGCCAAGGAGCTCGTCAACCGGGGCCACCGCATAGCCATCGTGGTCAATGATGTGGGCGACATCAACGTCGATGCGAAGTTCATCGAGTCCTACGGGCTGAAGGCCAAGGAGATCTCTGGCGGGTGCATATGCTGCCAGATCGCTGGAAGCTTCGCCACCACCGTCGCCACGCTTTACAACACGTTCAAGCCGGACATAATCATCGTCGAGCCATCTGGCGTGGCCATCCCCTGGGGCCTGAAGAGGGCGGCCGAGTATTCGGAGGAGGAGATGGACGCCAAGATCGAGCACGCCCCGGTAGTCACGCTGGTGGATGCGATCCGCATCGAGGAGCTGCTGAACTCCGTAAGGAGGCTGGTGGAGACCCAGATCCGCGAGGCGGACGTGGTGTTCATCAACAAGATCGACGCCGCCGCGCCGGACAAGATAAAGTACGCCGAGGAGTTCGTCCGCCAGGTGAACCCCAACGCCAAGATCATGCATGGCTCAGGGCGTAACAACCAGGGCGTGAAGGAGATCGCCACGCTCATAGAGAAGGACCTATCGCCCCGCTACGACGAGGCGGTGGAGAAGGAACTGCTGCGCAAGCAGTATGTGGAGAGGCAGTGAACATGAAGGAGATGGACGAGGAGCTCCACATCGAGATGCACCGCCTGGTGGACGAGCTGGGCAAGTTCAGCATCCACATGACGATCAGACCGGACAAGGTCATGAGCAGGGAGCGGTGCGAGCAGTTCTCGGTCGAACTGCTGAAGGAGATCACCAAGGAGTGCATGCACGACGGGGCCGACCTGGTCGGTCATGTGAAGTCGTTCCTGCTGTCCGAGCACGGCACGTCCGTCGGGGTCTCGCTGGTGCATCTGGACATCCCCGTCAACGTGAACAATTCCATCGATTCCAGAGGCTTGAAGGTGGGCGATCTGACCGTCCATGTCATCGTGCACGGCATATGGGACCCGGACGTGAAGCACGCCTCCATGGAGACCATCGAGCGTCTCCTGCCAGAGTATGGCATCAAATACGACATCATCCAAGACTATTATGAGACCGAGAAGGGCATAGCCCACCATCAGAAGTGAGGGAAATGACCGATCACCGACTGGACGGATATTACAACGCGATGAAGCACAGCGGGTTCTCAAGGAACACCGTGGATTCTGTCAGGAAGCAGCATTGCCCCAACTGTCACTTCGAGTTCGCCCTGGTCTATGGGCGGACCACTGCCTGCAGGGGATGCGCAGAGGTGGTGAAGAACTGCCCCAAGGTGCGTTGCCCCAAGTGCGACTTCGAATGGTACATCAAGGACATCGAGCACATCACCGACAAGTACCGGGGCAGGGCGGTGGAGACCCACGTCTCGGACATCATCCAGAAGTACTATGAGGACAACGGCTGGAAGAAGAACCGCTGATACTTCTGCCATAGTTCGATATCAATAAAAACCCTGGGCCGCTATTAAGAATAGGGCGATCCATTGAACGATGTCAAGATTCCCATCCGCAAGTTCGTTGCGCCCGAGATCGTTTTCGGTGAGGGCGCCAGGATGCTGGCCGGACAGTACGCCGCCGACCTAGGAGGCAGCAGGGTCCTCCTGGTGAGCGACGCGAACGTCAGGAAGGCAGGATGGGCCGAGGACATCGTCAAGGGGTTCGAGAAAGCGGGGCTGGAGCATGTGCTGTTCGACGGCATCTCTCCCAACCCCCGAACTGCCCAGGTGCGCAAAGGTACAGAGCTATATCTGAAGGAGCACTGCGACCTCATAGTGGCCGTCGGAGGGGGAAGCCCCATCGATTGCGCCAAGGCCATCGGCGCCTCGGCCACGAACGGGATGGGGTGCCTTGAGTTCGAAGGGGTGGACGCGATCCCGCTGCCCGGTCCGCCACTCATCTGCGTTCCCACCACTTCCGGCTCATCGGCCGATGTGTCCCAGTTCTCGATAATTACGGATGAGAAAGGAAAGCGGAAGTTCGCCATAATCAGCAAGGTCATGGTGCCGGACATGTCTCTGCTGGACCCGGTCGTTACCACCACCATGGGCGCCAAGCTCACGGCCGATACCGGAATGGACGCGCTGGTCCACGGTATCGAGGCATATGTCTCTACCGCGGCCTCGTCCATAACGGACCTTCATGCCCGAGAGGCCATATCCATGGTCACGGAATGGCTGCCCAGGGCGGTCGATATGCCCCAGGACATCGGGGTGCGGGGTAAGATGATGCTGGCCAGCATGTACGCCGGTCTTGCCTTCTCCAATGCCAGCCTGGGTCTGGTGCACGCCATGGCCCACAGCCTGGGCGGCCTGCTCGATGCGGTGCACGGGGAATGCAACGCACTGCTGCTGGAACACGTGGTGAGGTACAACTATCCCTCGGCGAGGCAAAAGTACGACGAGGTGCTTGGAACGATGAGCTCGGTCCAAGGCGTCCGTTCCGAGGAAATGGAACTGCCATTGTTGATAAAGGGGTTCGGCAGGAAGCTGGGGATCGATGAGACCCTGTCCGACCTGGGCGTGAAGCGGAGCGACATTCCGGCCCTGGCCAAGAACGCAGCGGCCGATCCCTGCCTGGCCACGAACCCGCGCAAGGCTAGCGTGGCCGAGATCGAGAGGGTGTTCGAAAGTGCCTTATGAGGAAGACCCCAGCGAGGAGATGAGGGACCGGATCATCGGCATCTCTGAGAAGTCCCACCGCAAGAGCTACTATCCCCAGCTGAAGCAGCGCATCACCGACCTGGAGGAGGCCCTGGATGCGCTGAGCGAGAGCGAGGAGAGATATCGATCCCTGGTGGAGAACGTCAACATCGGCATCTTCCGCTCCAGGTATCGCGATGGGGGCATTCTCGATGAGGTGAACACGGCCTTCCTGCGCATCTTCGGTTACGGTTCGAAGGACGACATCAAGAACGTCCTGGCCAAGGACCTTTACGAGGAACCGGCGGACCGGCAGCGCCTGATAGACATGGCCGAATCCCAGGGGAAGGTGGAGGGCCAGACGGTAATCATGAAGAGGACCGATGGCAGGACCATCATCGGCTCGCTCAGCCTCACGCTCATCAGGGACGAGAACGGACAGCCGGCCTTCATGGAGGGGGTCATCGAGGACATCACGGACAAGGTGATGCAGCAGGAGGCGCTGCACCAGGCCAACCGGAAGCTGAACCTGCTCAGCTCCATCACCAGGCACGACATCATCAACCAGATCATCGCCCTGAAGGGATTCCTGTCGCTCATGGAGAGGGAGGGGCCGGGGGAGCGGTTCGATGACCTGCACATGAAGGTCTCCCGGACGGTGGAGAACATCGAGAGGCAGATCTCCTTCACCAAGGACTACCAGGAGATCGGGGTCAAGTCCCCGCAGTGGATCCAGGTGAACGAGGCGGTGTTCAACTCGTTGATGACCGTCGACAAGGCCACGATCAACATCCACATCGACGTCGGCCATTACCAGATCTTCGCCGACCCCATGGTGACCAGGGTCTTCTACAACCTCTGCCACAACGCCATCATCCACAGCAAGGCCAAGAACCTGTACATCGGCACGGAGATCTCCGGCACCGATCTCGTCATCTATTTCCAGGACGACGGGGTGGGCATCCACCGCAAGGAGCTGCTGTTCCAGCGGGGCAATTCCCGCTCCGGATATGGGCTGTTCCTTTCCAAGGAGGTGCTGGCCATCACGAACATCGATATCAGGGAGACCGGCAAGCCCGGCGAGGGCGCCAGGTTCGAGGTCGTCGTCCCGCACCACCAGTTCCGTACATATTAAAAGATCAGTTGCTGGCGTTGATGGGCTGGCCCTGCACGGTCTTGCGGAATCCGACGGAGCGCAACGCGATATCGGACATGCGCTCGGCGGTGACCCTGCGCACGTCCGGCAGTTCCTTTCCGAAGACCTTCTTGGCCTCGCGTACGATGTACTCGTGCACCAGGCCGCTGCGTTCCAACGAGGCGAACTTCCAGTCGTCCACCATATCGAGGACGGCATCCTTCCCGGCCTTGTAGAACGCCTCGGCCAGCATGGAGGTGACCACAGCATTGTTTGCCATGACCGCCACATCGGCCTCCCTGACCGCGTAGGAATTGCCGTTGAACGAGATCGTCAGGCCGCCACCCTTGCGCACGATGTTCATGGCCTTGGCGTCGGTCAGCCCCTCACCGATGTAGATGCAATCCTCCAGCGCCACGCCGACCTTCTTGCACACCTCGACCACGGTGGACGCCTTCTCCGCGTCGCCGATGGGCACGGTCTCCATGACCAGATGATAGCTGGCCAGGTCGGTGATGTCGTTCCAGAAGATCTGGTCCAGGCGCTGCATGGCCTTGCGGTCCTCCAGGCGGAAGTCCTTCAGGGTGCGGGTGTTGATGGGCACCTCGATGACCGGCAGGGCAGTGATCTCCGCGGCCATGTCCCTTAGGGTCTGTGCCTCCCACTCGTCGATCTTCACCCCGTCCAGGCTGCACTTGGTACAGATGCAGTTGTCCAGCGGGAAGCCGATGTGATCGCATACGGCGGTGAGGTAGTGCTCGTAGGAGGAGGACACCATGAATGGCGTCATGATCTCCTGCACGAAGCGCATGGTCTTGGCCGCCCCGGGGATCATCATGCAGGTGCGCCGGGAGTGCTCCACCAGCGCCTGGTCCGTGACCCCGAAGGCCTTGAGGAAGGGCAGTATGAGCTTGGAGGCGTCCCCCGCCTTGAACCCCTCCTTGCGGATGACATTGGTCAGGGCGTCATCGTACCGGCTGATGACCTGGTAGAAGCGGTCCCCGTTGGGTATGAACGCCGCGCAGATCTCCCTGACGGTATCGTTCTTGGTGACAGGGCCCTCGCACTGGCTGATGATGACCTTGCCATCGTACGGCATCATCTCGTCCAGCGCATCGAACTCCATATTGCGGCCCCTCTGCCATGCACCTGGCGACAATACTGTCGCTGGGTGCCATCGGTCCGGCTAGTGGTGATTGGCATTGATAAAACTTCTCTTGCAGCTATCAGGCCTTCTCGCCCCTTCTGCGGGAGAACTCGGCCAACGACCCCCGGTCCGGATATCTCTCCCTACCCGGGGCCTCCACGCTTCTCGCAGCCGCTTCCGAGGCGAACCTGGCGCTGGTCTTCAGCCCCCACCTCTTCAGCAGCCCTGTGATGAACGCCCCGGCAAAAACGTCCCCTGCCCCGGTCGTATCGACGACGTTCGCCGATACGGCTGGTATGGGGTGCCTCTCTCCGTCGGCGAAGATGACCGAACCTTCCGCACCCTTCTTCAGCACCACGATGTCCGGCCCCAGCTCGATGATGCGGAACGCCCCCTCCTCCCCGCCCATGCCAGTGAGCTTGGCCAGCTCCCTCTCTCCCACGAACAGCACATCGGTGCGGCGCACCAGCGGCAATATCTGTTCCAGCCCCCTCGAGACGTACTTCATGCCCGGGTCGAAGGACATCATGACCTCATCGACCAATGCCTCGGTCAAAGCTATCTGGGCCTTCAGCGCCGCGTCCCCGGAGAATGATGACATGTGCACAGCGTGGTAGGTGTTCGCCAGTTCGATCTCGGCCGGCCCGATGGTGAGCATGTCGTTGGCGTTCGGCCGCACCACCAAGGAACGGTCGTTGCCGGCCAGGAGGGAGAGGCAGACGCCGCTCCGCCCCTTCATGGCCACCCCTTTCAGGTCGGTGCCTGCCATCTCCTTCAGCAGGAACTCCCCCTCCTCGTCCGCCCCGACCGTGCCGATGAACCCGGTGCGCATCCCCATCCGGGCCATGGCGGTGATGGCGTTGGCGGCGGAACCGCCCCCGCTACGTCCCAGCAACCTTCCGCGCGCCAGCACATCATCCATCAAGGCGGTGAAACGCTCATCGTCCGCCGCGATCTCCCCGCCGGGGCGCAACCTCATTCCCCCTAAGTTCAGGTCGTCCACCTGGTAGATCAGGTCGAGGTTCAACGCGCCCACGCCCAAAGCGTCCCTCATGGCCAAGCGAAGAGTCTCCTTCCGATAAAGGGTTGACGGCGGGTCCAAATATCCCCCGGCAGATACGGGGAGGGGAACTGAATGCTGGTCAGGGACGCTAGGCTGGACGATTCCGAGGCCATCAACGACATCTACAACCATTATGTGCCGGTGTCCAACTGCACCATGGAGACCGAGCCGGTCAGCATCGAGACCAGGCGGATCTGGTTCCTGGAGCACGGCGAAAGGTTCCCGGTGATGGTGTGCGAGGACGATGGCCAGGTGGTCGGTTGGGCCTCCATATCGCCCCATCGGATCAGGGCGGCGTACCGATACACGGTGGAGGACGCCGTCTACGTGCGCGAGGATAAGCGCGGAAAAGGGGTCGGAGGGGCGCTCCTGGATAAGATGATCCCCCGATGCCAGGAATTGGGCTACCATTCCATCGTGGCGGTCATAAACGCATCCCAATCGCCCAGCCTGGCCCTGCACGCCAGCAGGGGATTCGTGGAGGTGGCCCATCTCCGCCAGGTGGGCTTCAAGCTGGGCCGCTGGCAGGACATAAAGTACATGCAGCGGATCATCGGCTCAGAATAGGTGCTGCTTCACCACCTTGGCCTCGTCCCCCACATGGCAGTCGAGGATGTTCATTCCCAGCGGCTCCAGCCCCTGCCTCACGTCCTTCATCTGCTCCAGCGGGGAGTTGACATAGACCGTCGCCCCGGTATCGATGCTGAAATGGCAGTCCAGCCCGCTCTTCCTCATCTCCTTGACCGCCAGGATGATCTGGACGGTCTCCGGCCGCCAAAGGAACAGCTGGTCGATGCCGGTCATGGTTATTCCGTGCAGCAAAAGGGTGTCAAGCTCCGCCAGTTCGCCGATGCGGGTCAGGTTCTTGTCCTTGATGGCTCGCACCATCAGGGGGATGGTCTGCCTGACATATTCCACCCTGGCGTGGAAGAAGGGGGAGCTGGCGACCGTCCCGTGCGCGCTCTCGGTGGACTTCCATGCCGGCACCAGGACGGCCAGGATGCCCATGTCCAGATTTTTGCTGGAGGCGATCATGTCCGCATAGCTGGAGGTCATATCCTTCCCTTCGTACCAGATGGAGAAACCGCCGGCCACGCTCCTGCTGGCCGAACCCGCTCCCAAACGGGCGAAGGTGCTCACGTCCCTGAGGCTCAGCTTCAGTTCCAGTGCGGCCTGGGCGGCCATGGCCAGCGCTGCGAAGCCGGACGCGCTCGCGCCCAGCCCGATATTCGACTGGAAGCTGTTGCGGGAGACCATCCTGAAACCCGTCTCCTCGCCGGCCAGACGGCGCAGCGGATCGATCACCGCTCGTATCCGCTCCATCGGCCGTCCCGATGCCGCCTTACCGTCGAACTCGGCGCTGTCCTCGTCGTACCCGAACTCGACGGTGGTATGGGTATGGAGCGGGGCCGTACACACAGAAATGGAATCATGATACGGCAATCGCAGCTTCTCGTCCTTCAACCCGTGGTACTTGATCAGTCCCTGGATGGGGATCGCTGTGGCAGAGGCCTTCATGATCTCACCTAGATGTCGAAGATGACCGTCACCGAGGGCGTTTCCTCATCGACGACCATCATATGGTAGGTGATGGCCTTAATCTCTCTCTTGGCACCGTGGCGTTCCATGTCGATCTCCTCGCCCCACGCCTCGCACCTTAGACGCAGGCCGTCGATCTTCACGTCGAAGCGACCGAACACCATCCGCCTGGTGTCCATGAGGAATAGGAACTCGGAGAGGAAGTTGAGCAGGAGCGATTCCTTGTCGAACCCCTCCGTATCGATGACAACCATCTCCCTTGGCTCGACCTTCCCCGCCTCCACCATCTGGTCCTCCAGGGCGAAGGCGGCGTTGGCGAAGCACTCCGCCAGGTCCTTTCCGGTGGTGCGGACCATGATGTCGGCGGTGTGCTCCAGGAGCTCGTAGCGCATGGCCGTGGCATCCTCTCCGCTACATTAATGGATTTCCATGGTCCGTTTTGATGCCCACCTGTCTCAATGGTTCCCCAAGGCAGCCTGTATCTCCGTCCATCTCTGCGGCCCGATGAACTGCGCGGCACGGGCCGTGAGGTCATCATAGAGCGCCTGGGGAAGCTTGCCCTTGGCCATGGTCAACAGCCCCACAGCCTCCGGGACGTTCATGGCCGCCAGCATGAGCGTGAGATTGTCCCTCAGGCTGGTCGCTGGCTGGGCCGCCAGTATCTGCTGGAATATGTCCATGATCTCCTCGGCGGTGGAATCGTTCAGGAGGACGTTCTGCACATAGCTCTCCTCGTAATCGATGTGCATCAGGTAGGAGGCGACGAAACGGTTCAATGCCAGGTAGAAATCCTGGCCGATGAGCGGAAGGGTGGGGTGGTCAGGGGGTATCCCCTTGATCCTGTCCAGGCTATGGATCATGTCCTTCAGCATCTCATGATGCTCCTCGTGCTCCTCTTCGATCGCCCGCGCCCCGCCCGGCACTATCAAGCTCAGGCGAGGATGGACGAACCGCTGCTCCAGTTCCGCATGCTCCCTATGATGGGCCAGGAACAGATCGAGCTGGTTCATCAGCCATTCCACCTCCGCCCTCTGTGTGAAATCAGTTCTGCCCGCCCTGACGATCATCTCTGCCAACCATCTGCGCTGTCCTTTGTGGATGCCAGCGTACAAGGGTATATTGAACTCCATACGATCACCAGGTAATTGTTCGAACCTCAAGGAAATGAACCTTTCGCATTCGGGGGATATTTATTTCAAATCACGAATGTTAATAATCCGTTCCGGTAACTGGAAAAATGATGTGGAACGGCCATCCCGCCCGACGTTAATTTCATCGTTGGGCGCCGATCGTTCAAAATGGCCGTCGGTGGCTGCTTTGCCATCCACATCGCTATCGTTATATCCTTGCTGTTCTTTCCTTCGCATCATGAGGCTGCTTATCATCGGTTGCGGCGCCATCGGTCAGAACCTGGCCAAGGTCATCGATACCATGGACGAGGTGGAGCTTTTCTATATGACCGACAAGAACGAGGCGCGGGCCCAGCAGTGTGTGAAGGAGTACCGCAAGGCCAAGTTCATCTCCAACACCGATGAGAGCATCAGGGCGCACCTGAAGCATCTGGACCTCGTGGTCGAGGCCGCCAGCCAGGATGCCGTGGCTCACTATGTCCCGTTCATCCTGGGCTTCGGCAAGGACGTTCTGGTCATGAGCGTCGGGGCGTTCTCCGACGATGTGCTGAGGGAGAAGTGCTTCAACCTGGCCAAGAAGAAGGGCGGCCGCCTCTATGTCCCGTCCGGAGCCGTCTGCGGCACCGATGCGCTGCACGCCGCCAGCATGGACAAGATCGACTCGGTCGAGCTGATCAGCACCAAGGGCCCGAAGAGCTTCAAGGACAATCCCTGGCTGAAGCAGCAGGGCATCGATGTGGACCACCTGAAGGAGCGCACCATCATCTATCAGGGACCGGCCCGCGAGGCCATCGTCCATTTCCCCAAGAACGTCAACGTTTCCGCCACCATCTCGCTGCTCGGCCTGGGCCTGGACAAGACCATGGTGAAGCTGATCTGCGACCCCATGTGCGACTGCAACACCCACCAGCTGGTGGTGAAGGGCGTCTTCGGCGAGATCACCGCCGAGACGGAGAACGTCCCGTTCCCCTCCAACCCGGCCACGAGCTATCTGGCAGCGTTGAGCGCCATCGCGGCCATCAAGCGCATCGCGGGCAATGTCTGGATAGGCATCTGATCCGACCGATGCATAACCGCCGTCGGGCGGCCAAGTTTTTTAACCCAGCCACTCCGTTCAGGCATCTGAGTGATCGGATGGAATCCCGGGCGAAGCGCATCTACCGCTACCTGGACGACGACATCGACGCCGTCCTTTTCATGAACGATGAAGAACCGAACGTGGACACCATGTTCCCCTATGCCACCGGCACTGCCGGCGGACTGTTCGAGGGCTGTCAGGCTATCGTCTGGCCGGACAGCAAGGTGGACCTGCTGTCGACCGTTCTGGAGGAGACCAGCGCACGCTTGTCTACGGCGCATGTTACTGTGTTCCGGAATCCGGGCGAAAGGGACGACCTGTTGCGCAGGCTGCTGGGCAGCGCCAAGCGCGTCGGCGTCAATGCCAGGGGCCTGAGCTACAACAACTATTCCGTGCTGAAGAAGGCGCTTCCGAAGGCCAAGTTCATCGATATCTCATCCGCCCTGCTCCACGCCCGCGTGGTCAAGGACAAGGACGAGCTGAAGCGGCTGCAGAAGGCCTGCGACATCGTGTCCAAGGTGGCCGACGAGATCCCGGACATCATCACGCCTGGCATGACCGAACTGGAGGCCGCGGCGGAGCTGAACTACCGCATGCAGCGGTACGGAGCGACCGGACCGTCGTTCACCACCATCGCCGGCTTTGGCCCTAACAGCGCCGAGCCGCATCACGAGCCAGATGGGACGAAGCTGCGCAAGAACGATTTCGCCCTGTTCGATTTCGGGGCGCTGTTCCAGAAGTACGGCTCGGACCTGACCAGGACGTTCTTCTACGGTCGGGCAACGAAGGAGCAGAAGCGCATTTACCAGACAACGCTCGAAGCCCAGTTGGCGGGCATCGATGCCATCCGCCCCGGTATCACCGGAAAGGAGGTCGACGCGGTGGCCAGGTCCATCATCGATTCCTCCGAGTTCAAGGGCCTGTTCATACATTCATTGGGTCACAGCATCGGTCTGAGCGTGCATGACGGGGCCAGGATGGCGCCGACGTCCGACCTCGTGCTGGAGGAGGGCATGGTTCTGACCGTCGAGCCGGGCATCTACGTTCGCGGCAAGGGCGGGGTCCGCATCGAGGACGACATCGTCGTCACGAAGAAGGGCTGCAAGGTGCTCACCAGCGCCAGCAAGGAAATGAGGGTGGTATGATGAAGGATCTGTTGGAGAAGGCAGTGGAGAGGATGCGGGACGATGGCGCGGAGTTCTGCGACGCCCGCACCCAGACCATCGACAGGACCGCGATTATCATCGTCGATGGCGGGGTCCGCACGCTGAGCGACGACCACATGGCCGGGATGAGCTTCCGGGCCAAGGTCAAGGGCTCCTGGGGCTACGCCACGCTGGTCGAGGGGAACCAGCAGGCCATTCTGGACGCCGCTTCCAAGGCGGTGCACAACGCTCAGGCCGGCGGGGCCGAGGGGAAGACCATCCCGGAAAGGAAGCCGACCACGGGCACCTTCAAGGCGAAGGTCAAGATCCATCCTTCCTCCGTGCCGCTGGCCGAGAAGATCTCCGCCGTGCGGGACGCCGAGAGGGCGCAGCGGGTGGACGGCAAGGTGGTCAACAGCAACGGGCTGTACCGGGAAGAGGTGCGGCACAACACCCTGGTGAACTCGTTGGGGGACAACCTGGACTGGGAGGAGGTGCGGACCAGGCTGTTCGGCCAGGCGGTCAGCAGCGATGGCACCAACACGGAGATGTTCTACGACATACTGGATGGCTCCATGGGATGGGAGGTGGTAAAGGACGCCGACCTCGTCTCCTTCGGCCAGAAGGTGGGCCGAGAGGCGGTCAAGATGCTCCAGGCCAAGAAAGCACCGTCCGGACTGGTCACGTGCATCAGCGATCCATACATATCTGGTCTGCTGGCTCACGAGGTCATGGGCCATGCGTCCGAGGCGGACGAGATAGTGAAGCAGCGCTCGTTCCTTTCGAAGGTGGTCGGGAAGAAGGTCGCTTCGGAGCAGATCACCATGATCGACGACGGCACGGTCGAGAGGGCCCATGGCTACATCCCCTTCGACGATGAAGGTACGCCCAGCTCCAGGACGGTCATCATCAAGGACGGCATCTACCAGGGCTACATGCAGAGCCTGGAGACGGCCGCCATCATGGGCACCAAGCCGACCGGGAACGGCCGGGCCCAGGACTTCGGCCGCAGGGTCTGGGTGCGCATGACCAACACCTTCTTCGACAAGGGGGATCAGAAGCTGGAGGAGATGATCGAGGACGTGAAGTTCGGCGTCCTCACGGAGAAGATGGTCAGCGGCATGGAAGATCCCGTCGGGGGAGGGTTCGAGGCCAAGTCCCTGCGCGGCTTCCTGATCGAGAACGGCAAGGTCACAGACATGCTGCGGTCGTTCACGCTCACCGGTTCGGCCCTGCAGATCCTGCAGACGGTGGACGCGGTGGGAAAGGACGTCGGCCTGGACGGTGGCATGTGCGGCAAGGGCATCGAGGACTACGTGCCCGTTTCGTCCGGAGGCCCCTACTGTCGTTCCAAGATCGTCCTGGGAGGTGGCTGAATGACGCTGGAACCGTTCATGAAGAAGGCCCTGAAGATCTGCCTGTCCGAAGGGTCCTCGGAGGTGGAGGTCTTCGGCTCCCGCTCCCGCACATTGTCGCTCTACATCGACGACCAGAAGATCAAGAACATCGAGGAGAAGATGGACCAGGGCATCGCCGTCAGGGTCATCAAGGGCAAGAAGGTGGGACAGTCGTCCACCACCATCGCCTCGATACGGGACGCAGAGCGCTGCGGCCAGACCGCATGCAGGCTGGCCGACGCCTCAGCGCCTGAGCCGGTGATGAAGAACTTCACCAAGGGCAGCCGGGGCGCGCCCGTGCCGAACGCCTATGACAAGGCCTTGGCATCGATGACCCAGGAGCAGCTGGCCCAGATGGCGAAGGAGTTGGTCTCAGCAGCCTCCGGCCCGGGCGAGGTCAAGGTGCCCAACGGCGTCATCAGGGTGGCGGTGCAGCAGTACATGGTGCTGAACACCAACGGGGCGGAGACGGACCAGCGTTCCACGCTGCTCTATGCCCATGCCGGTGCCATGACCTTGGGGGACGATCCGGGCGAGGGCAACAATTTCGCCTTCACCCCGCACCTCCAGTTCTTCGACCCCACGGACTTCGGCCAGGTGCTGGCCAAGAGGGCGGTGGCGGCGCAGAGGGCGGAGCATTTCCACGGCAAGGAGAACCTCACGGTCATATTGCCGCCGCACGAGCTGGCGGAGCTGATCGAAGGGTCCGCGGGCTACGCCATGAGCGCGGAGAACGTGAACCGGCAGAGGAGCCCCTGGGCCAAGAAGCTGGGTGAGAAGGTCGCGTCGAACAAGCTGACGATGATCGATGACCCCACGGCCGAGAAGGGGATGAGCTCCTGCGCCTACGATGACGAGGGCACGCCGACCAAGCCCAGGGTACTGGTGGACAGGGGCACCCTGAAGGGCTTCATGTACGACCACTACAACGCCGTCCTGGCCGGGACCAGCAGCACCGGGAACGCGCTGAGGAGGTCGTTCAATGACGCTCAGAACACCTACCGCGACCCGCTCATGATCTCGCCCATCAACCTGGTGGTCGAGCCCGGCGGCAAGAGCCTGGAGGACGTCGTCTCGGGGGTGGACAGGGGCATCATGGTGGACAAGCTGGCATCGGCCGAGGCCAACCCTGTGACCGGAGCCTTCGGGCTGGAGGTGCGCAGCGCCTATCTGATCGAGAAGGGAGAGGTCAAGGGGACCATCGACCATGCGCTGCTGGCGGGCAACATGTTCGCCGCCCTGTCTCAGATCAGGGAGGTCGCCAACGACAGCACCACCATCCGAAACTGCATCCTGCCTTCGGTCGCCTTCGACGGCCTGGAGCTCATCGGGCAGTGATGTCAAACCCAATTCGCGAACATGGCCGGGGAAGCTAAATATCCCTGGCCATCAATCCTGTCCTCATGTCTTCTAGGGCAGACTGGGTCGAGTTGGAGCATGGCCAGGTCTTGGAGCTGCTGCCATCGGGAACGACGGCGGAGGAGGCGGAGGCCATGTCCCGCCGCTGGAACGAGATAAGGGCGATGGGAGGGCCGATGCCGTTCGTGCACGGGCCGGGAATATCGAATGGCCGCGTGGGCGTGATCATCGATGCGCCGAAGGGACCTGACTACCGCGGATGGATGGCGCAGAACCCCTACCTGTGGGAGAGGATGTTCGATATGCTCTCCCATGACTTCCATGAGATGCACCTGATCCGCATGCCGGAGCTGCCCTCGGTGGTGGAGCGGATGACCGGACGCATCAATGGGGTGGTCGACGTGGACGCGCAGCACAAGGCGAAGGCGCTCAAGCTGTTGGAGCGGAACGCCGGTGCGGACTATCTGATGCATTGGAACTACCTGCCGGAGAACATCATCTGTACCCTGGAAGGGCCGTTCCCAATCAAGTGGGAGGGGTGCGGCAGGGGGCCGTGGCTGGCGGACCTGGCTCGCTCGGCCGTGCTGTTGAGGCTGGAGAACGATGATTACTACCGCAGCAACATGGTCAAAGGGTATCTGAGGCAGTGCAACTACACCGAGGACGAGCTGAACCCCTGGCTCGGTACGGTCGCCATGGACAAGCTGGCCGATAACGTTCCGGAGGAGAGGGACGTGCTCCGCTCGCTGGTGAGAAGGCACCTGGGCTGAGCCCAGCAATATTATCACCTCTGAGAAGAAAGTAGGTGCCGTATTTAACCGTGGAACGCCATGGTTCACTTCAGGTGGGAAGCGATGAAGTTCGACTGGTCGGACCTAGGGAACATCCAGGAAGGCCGGCCCAACCTGGGCGACACGACCCTCGTGGCAGTGTACCGTTTGTTCCAGTATACCCTAAGGGACGTGCTGGAAGAGCATTATGGGATCGAGAGGACAGAGGAACTGCTGAAGGAGGCGGGATATTTGGCCGGCCGGGAGTTCGCCCGGTCGCAGCTGGACCTCGGTAAACCGGTCACGGAGATGCTTGCGGACCTGCAGCGGAAGATGCTGGAGATGCGCATCGGCATCTTGAGGGTGGAGAAGGCGGACCTGGAGAACCTCGCCTTCACGCTGACGGTCTCGGAGGACCTGGACTGCTCCGGTCTTCCGTTAAAGGGCAAGACCGTATGCAATTTTGACGAGGGCATGATCGCCGGGATCATGGAGGAGTACGCCTCCAAACGTTTCGATGCCAAGGAGATCGACTGCTGGACGACCGGGGCACGCACCTGCCGCTTCGTCGTAAGGCCAGTGTGATGGGAGCGCCAGATGGACGAGAACGACCCGAACCAGATGGTGCTCGAGCTTCTCAAGGCCATGCTGGAGGGCAAGAACTCCAAGATCGAGGCGGCCCTCTGGAAGATCGAGGCGCTCCATTCCCCCGACCCGGTGAAGGAAGAGATCATCGAGGCGCTGCGCAGGCTGGGACAGGAGCAGGTGGCGGCATCGGAGTTCATCGGGGAGCTGGCCAAAGGCCATCTCGATGTCGAGGCGCCTCCTGCCATCGCCTCTCTGGGCAATTACAAGCAGCTGCAGGCCAATCTGCGGCAGATCAACTGGATATTGGACCGCATCGCCGCCGGCGACTACGGCCATAGACTGGACTTCCTGGGTGATTTCGAGCGCACCATGAACCAGATGGTGGCCGCCCTGCGGGACAAGGACGAGCTGGAGAGCCGGCTGGAGAAGTCGGAGCTGATGTTCCGCACGGTGGTGGAGACATCGCCGACCACGATAACCATCACGGACCTGAACGGGAAGGTGCAGTTCATGAACCCCGCCGGCCTGGCCATGTGGGGCTACGAGATCGGGGAGGTCCTGGGCAGGGACATCACGGAATTCCTGGCGGACGACCGGGGCAGGAAGGAGATACTGAACATCGTGGACCGGACCGGCCGCTCGGAGCCGAAGGTGGCAGAGTTCCTCAGTCTGAAGAATAACGGGACGGAGTTCTGGATCGAGGCGCATGGCACCTTGATGAGCGACGAGACCGGCCGTCCCGACCGGATCATGTACCTGGTCTGGGACGTCGATTACCGCATGAGGCTGGAGAAGGCGCTGGAGGACAGCGAGAAGAGGTACCGCACCATGGTCGAGTCCTCCAGCTCGATGATCTTCATCCTCGACACTGACCTGAGCATCATCTACGGCAATCGCCAAGGCTATTTCACCCTGAACGACGGGTCTAACATGACCGGCTCGTCCATGACGACGTTCCTGGACGACCATTCCACAGTCGACATGCTCAAGGCGCTATTGCGCAGCGGGGAGGGCGTGGTGATGACCAAGGACACGGTCATGACCACCCACGCCAGCATCCGCCTCTGGGTGCAGATGACGGCCCAGATCGTGCCGTTCGCGCAGGGGAAGGCCGTGTTCGTGTCGTGCAACGACATCACCAACCTGAAGCGCACCGAGGACAAGCTGCGCTCCGCCACCAGGAAGCTCACTCTGCTGGGCAGCCTGACCCGCCACGACGTCATCAACTATCTCACCAGTTTGGAAGGCTACCTGGAACTGGCCCAGGTGCGCAACAAGGACGAGGCCATCGACAGGCACCTCAAGAAGGCCCGGCAGAGCGCCGCGAACATCCTGCACCAGATGGAGCTGACCCGCAACTACCAGAACCTGGGCCTGATGGAGCCGGAATGGATCGACATCACGTCCGGCGTGCAGAAGGAGATGGCGGGGGTGGAGCTGGGCGATGTGAAGATCATCTCCTCGTTGCCGAACATGGAGGTGCTGGCCGACCCCATCATCCTCAGCTGCATCAAGAACGTGGTGCAGAACTCGCTGAAGCATGGCCAGAAGACCACCAAGGTGGAGTTCTCTTTCCTGGAGGAGGGGGAGAACGGGTTCCTCATCATCGAGGACGATGGCAAAGGCATACCAGCATCGCTCAAGGAGCAGATCTTCGAGTGGGGCTACAAGGGACGTACCGGACATGGCCTGCACTTCATCAGGGAAGCGCTCTCGGCCTCAGGCATGTGGATCAGGGAGAACGGGATCGAAGGGAAGGGCGCTCGTTTCGAGATCATCATTCCCAAAGAGAACTACCGCATTCTATCGCCTGGCTCTCAATGAGTGTCCAGTGTGACCTCGGTCCGGTCCAGCATCTCCTCTATGGCCTGGAGGTTAGATACCACCCGGCCGATCGGGGTGACCATGGAATACGCCTCGGGCGCGGTGCCCTTGCTGAACGGCGTCCTGCCAAAGAAGATGCAGAACGCCTTTCCCTCGGGCCAGTAGGCCACCTCGCCCACCTCCATGACCTTCTTGCCATCGTGCAGCGGCATCTCCACCGGGATCTCGAAGTAGACCTCGCCGCCCCAGGTGCTGACCTCCTTGGTCAGGGGCAGCGCCAGATAGATGGCGTTCGACGTGTCCGACTCGTCCAGCTCGATCTCGACCGTCTCGTATCTGGTGCGCAGGAGGATGCGGTTCATGGTAGCAGCCTATTGTACGTCCCCGCTAGATGAATATTTTGGGTTGTGAAATCCGAGCAGAAAGATATTTATTCCGCGGGGGGGGGTGTAATGATAATCGGGGAAGGTCGTGTTCATGAAGGCCATCGGTTACGTCGCAGTCATCGCAGTCATCGCTTGTGTCATAGGGGCGTCATGCATCTCATTGGTGAACGGTAGTTCGGAGGATCAGAGGGCGCAGAAGGTCAGGGACCGCTTGGAAGTGGCCACCCAGGATTATCTTGGATACGCCCTGAGTCCAGACGGCATCTCCTCCAGCGTCGATCATAACGTGGGACAGGCATATTTCTTCTCCGTACATGAGGACGGTTCCGTCCCTATCCCGGTGGACTCTAGCATGGTCGGTTTCGTCCTGGTCATCGGCTCAGATACCTATCGAAGCCCCAAATCCACACTTTTCGATCCTGCCAATGATTGGATGGGCACCGATGGCGAAGGGTCCTCCTGCGGCAGCTGGTCCTCGGCCCAGATCGTGACGTCCAAGCAGGTCTGGAAGATCGATGACGGGAAGGACCACTGGAACGGTACCTGGAGGCTCGATGTGACGCATCTCCTGCCAGGAGACTCGGTCTATGTCCTGGTGACCCCGATCCTCTGGTACGATATGGCGCAGATGCCGAAGTGACCTGTTCAGTTCACTCCTTCTTCTGCCCGCCCCTCTGCAGCCGCTTCGGGGCCCACCAGTTCCATTTTCCCATCAGGGACATGATGGCCGGCACCAGGTATGTCCTGACGACCACAGCGTCCAGTACTATGGCGATCATCAGGGCCATGCCGAACTGCATTAGCATGGGATTTCCAGTAAGCAACAACGAGCCGAACGCGGAGGCCATGATGACCCCGCAGGCGGTGATGATCCCTCCAGTCTGGAGCATGCTGTGCTCGATGGCCTCGTTGGTCGTCATGCCCTTATGCACCTCTTCCCGGATGCGGGTGGACAGCAGGACGTCATAGTCCATGCCCAGCCCCAGGCAGACCACGATGAGGATGAGCGGCACCAGGAAGTTGAGGTGCATCCCCATCCACATCTCGAACACGATGGCGGTGATGGCCACGGTCCAGGAGATGCTAAGCAGGATGGTCAGCAATGAGCGCAGCGGGTTGAGCACGGAGCCGAGCACCAGCAGCAGCACGATGTAGATGAGCAGCATGGCGATGGCGATGATGTTGAGGAAATCGGACGTGGTGGTCGTGGCCACGTCATAGATGGTCGCAGTTCCGCCACCCACATAGGCGGCCGTGATGTCCGGCTGCTGGTCGTTGACCGTGTTGGCGATGGACCGGATCTCCTTGATGCTGTCGATGGTGTGGGCGGTGAACGGGTCCTCCTGGAACACGATGAGCACGAGGGCGCTGTCGTTCCCCTCGCCCACCATGCGCTGCATGACGGCCAGGCACGCGGCCGCCTGCACGGTGTACTCATGGCTCAGGTTGGCGTAGTCCACCGTCTGGCCGTACGGCCGGGTGGCGCTCAGCAGCATGGAGACCCCGCTGATGTTGCCGAGACGTTTGGACATGGCCTCGACGGCGTTCAACATGGTGATGTTCCAGCTGCCGTCGGCGTTGTAGAGGGAACCGGACATCTGCAGGCCGATCGAGGTGGGCTGGATCATGCCGCCCCCGAACGTCGCCTCCATCGTCTCTATGCCTGATTTCGATTCGCTGTCCGGCATGGACTCGATGAGGTCGAAGGAGGTCGGGGTGGTGGCCATGACGTAGACCGCCGGTATCGAAATGACGATCGCCGCCACCAGCAGGACCTTGGCGTGCTTGATCGAGTTATGCGCGGCGTGCTTGAAGTAGCGCTGTCCCAGCTGCGATTGCGGCTTGATGCCCTTAGATGGCCAGAACAGCTTGTCCCCGAAGATGTGCAGCAGGGCCGGGACGAGGGTCAGGGAGATCATCAGAGCCAGTACGATGCCGATGACCATGGTGCCGAACGATTTGATGGTGTCGAGGCTGGCCAGGAACAGCGAGCCGAAGCCGATCATGACGGTGGCGCCGCTGGTGGCGACCGTCTCGCCGGCCCAGGTGACCGCCTCCTGCACCGCCTCGTCCTTCTCCTTTCCCGCCCTTCTCTCCTCCCTGTACCGGGAGAGCATGAAGATGCAGTAATCGCAGCCTGCCCCGAGGCTGGCGGTGATCATCAGCGTGATCACCAGGAAGTTGACGCTGAAGACATAGGTGGCGATCAGATAGACCGCCGCAAAGCTGATGCCCAGCCCCATGCCGATGACCGATGGCGGCAGGGCGGCCGCCAGCAGCGAGTTGAAGAACAGCCCGATGAGGATCAGGATGAGTATGATGGCCACCGGGTCGACGATCTCCAGGTCCTTGGAGAGCGCGGCCTCCTGGTCGTAGGTCATGGGGTCCAGGCCGGTCACGTAATGTTCCACGTTCGGCTGGGCGGAGAGCTCTTCGCCGACTATCTGGCGGATGAGCGAGACGTAACCGGTCCCGCTGGTGTACTTCCCATCCACGCTGTATCCGATCATGATGATGGTCGAGTCGTTCCCGTCATCCACCAGCATGAGCGGGATGAGCGGCAGCATGGGCAGCGGATACTCATCGACGGTGGAGTTCTGCACCAGCTTTGCCGCCAGTGCGTCCACTTCAGTGCTGTTCGGATTGTCCCCCAGGTCGATGATCTCCTGCACCAGCCAGGGCTGGGTGCTCGTGTAGTTGGACAGGAACGTCAGGGTGAGCGACCTTATCGTGGCCAGGTCCAGTCTCCGTTCCCATCCCAGCTGGAAGTAGAAGACGTCGATCAGCTCCTTGACCGGGGAGCCAGCAGCATCCGAGGTGACATTGGCCGCCTGGTCGCCGTAGCTGCGGAACTGCGTTACCGACGGGGCCGATGCGGAGCCGTTCCACAGATTGTAGAACGTGCCATAGTACAGCAGGACGTCATCCTTGATCTCTGTCGGTACCTGGTCCAGCACAATCTCCAGCATGGAGTCGAAGGCGACCTCGTTGTATTGCGAGATACGATGGAAGTCCTGGTAATCGTTCAGGCTGAAGTTGGCATGGGCCAGCTCGATGTAGATCAGGCTGATTATGTGCAGCCTCTGCATCACCTGATCGCGGAACAATGGATATGACGATTCCATGGCCTCTTCCAGGCGGTCCGCAGGATGCAGGTTGAAAAGCGGGTCGGCCGAGGTGGAGTTCCAGGCGTTCGTGAAGTCGTCCAGGTAGAGCCAGAGCAGTTCCTCCTCGGTACTGTTCAGCGAGGTACGGTGAGAAATGACGTCCTGAACCCAGAGCCTGGTGTCGTTGTACGCATAGGAATCGATCTGGGTGATCGTCCTGCCGGTCTGGTTCTCTGCTAGCCAGTTATCATAATAATGCTGGGGAAGGTCGTATACGATCAGAAGGGCGTCCTCGGTGTTGTTGAACGAGTCCCAGTACAGCAGCGGTACCTCGAACAGCATCAATGGGAGCGCAACCGAGTAGTTATCGGCGGCGGAGTATAGCGGCCCGATCTGGTCGATGTAGACCTGGGTGTAGAGGTAGATGGACGAATAGAGGGAAGTGATGGTGACGTTCGCATTGATCTTCCCATCGGTCTTGGCCTTCTGGATACGTTCGGTCATGTTCTCGATGGAGTACTTGATGCTGTCCTCGAAGATCGAGCCGTCCGTGTTCTTGAGCAGGATGATGGTGCTGCTGCCCTGGGCGGTCGATCCTCCGAAGTTCTCGTTGATGTAGCGCTGGGCCACCTCGGACGGCAGGTCGTTGACGCCGGAGGCGTCGATGTTATAGTTGACCGCCTTGGTGACCATCGGGGCCAAAGGAAGTGCGGCCAGCAGCGCCAAGATCCATGCCACGACGATCAATTTGCTATGCCTGGTGATGAACTTGCCCAGTCGCTCGAACGGATTGACGAATATCCCCCCGGATTCCCACTGGATGCCGGTAATGATTACATGAACCCTGCGTTCCTGATATCTGCAGGGAAAAGTGCAGGACGGGGCGGGCGATAGAACGCCTTAATAAATAATAAAAAAATATAAATTAAAAGGAATGGGTTAGGGCCTTACTTCTTGGCCTTCTTTGCAGCAGGCTTCTTGGCGGCTGGCTTCTTCGCCGGTGCCTTCTTGGCAGCGACCTTCTTGGCCGGGGACTTGACCGCGGCCTTCTTCGGGGCGGCCTTCTTTGCCGCCGGCTTCTTGGCGGCAGCCTTCTTCTTGGCCGGGGCCTTCTTGGCCTTCGTTCCACCGATCTCGAAGAGCGAACGGATCTCCTTGCCAACGACCTCGATCTGGCTGGTGGCCTCGGCCTTCTCCATCTTCTCCAGGCCCTTCATGCCGGACTTGGCGTCGGCCATCCACTCCTTGGCGAACTTGCCCTGCTGGATCTCCTTCAGCATCTTGGTCATCTCCTTGCGGGTGGATTCAGTGATGAGCCTCTCCCTACGGCTCAGGCCACCGTACTCGGCGGTGTTGGACACGTTGGTCCACATGTGCATCATGCCGCCCCTCTGGATCAGGTCAACGATGAGCTTGACCTCATGCAGGCATTCGAAGTAGGCGATCTCCGGCTGGTACCCGGCCTTGACCAGGGTGTCGAAGCCAGCCTCGATCAGGGCGGTCACTCCGCCGCACAGGACGGCCTGCTCGCCGAACAGGTCCGAGGTCGCCTCCTCGTAGAAGGTGGTCTCGATGACGCCAGCCTTGGTCGCGCCGATGCCCTTCGCCAGGGCCAGGGCGATCTTCTTGGCGTTCTTGCTGGCGTCCTTCTCCACCGCGATGAGCGCTGGCACGCCGAACCCTTCCACGAAGGTCTGGCGCACCATCGGGCCAGGGGACTTCGGTGCCATCATGATGATGTCCACGTTGGCTGGCGGCTTGATCTCCTTGAAGTTGATGCTGAACCCGTGAGCGAAGTCCAGCGCTGCGCCGGCCTTCAGGTTGGGGGCGACATCCTTGGCGTAAACGGCTCCCTGGACCTCGTCCGGGAGGAGGATCATGACCACATCGGCGTCCTTCACCGCATCGGCCACCTCGGCCACCTTCATACCGTTCTTCTTGGCCTCGTTCCAGGACTTGCCGTTCTTCCTCAGTCCCACGACCACGTTCAGGCCGGAATCCTGCAGGCACATCGACTGGGCCTTGCCCTGGCTTCCGAACCCGAGCACCGCGATCTTCTTTCCCTTCAGCACCTTCAGGTCTGCATCAGAATCGTGATAGATCTTTGCCATTTATTTCAACCTCACAATTAAATCGGAATGATAACGCAATCCCATTTCTTCTATATACCGTTGTTCGTCCAGTCCCATTTTTCGAACAGTAATGGTCCCACTCTCAAGGCAATTGCTGGATGCGATTGACGTCCACCGTACCGTTCATCTCACAGCCCCATCTGCAGCGTCCATGGATGACATCTCTGGACGATTTACCTCCCGGCACCATCGGCAGCATGTCCTCCTCCGGGTCCACGTGGATGTCGATGAGGAACGGCACATCCGAACGGAAGGCCCGTTGGAACGCCTCCTCCAGCTCCGACGCCTTCTCCACCTTCACGCCCTCCGCGCCGTAGGCATGGGCCATCATGACGAAGTCGGGGTTGCGGGCCAGGTCGGTCCCGGAATAGCGGCGTCCGTATGCCACGTTCTGGAGCTGCCTCACCATGCCCAGCCAGTTGTTGTTCATGAGGCAGATGACCACCGGCAGGTCCTCGTTCACGGCCGTGGCCAGCTCGCGGGAGTTCATCATCAGCGAGCCGTCCCCGGCGATGTCGACCACCTGCTTCTCACGGTGAGCGTACTTCACTCCCAGCGCCGCCGGGAACCCGAAGCCCATCGTGCCCATGCCGCCGGAGGTGATGAAATGCCCCGGGGTCTTGATGCGCAGGAAGTGCGCGGCCCACATCTGGTTCTGGCCTACCTCGGTGCAGACATATGCGTCATCTGCCAGCACCTTGCTCAGCTCGTAGATGACCTTCTGCGGCTTGATCGGCTCGCCCGGCAGGTCCATGCTGCAATCACATTGCTGGCGCAGATGTTTCATCCTCCTGCCCCAGGGCGTGTCCTTCCGAGTGCGGCCCAGCCCTTTGATGATGTTCTGCAGGGCCTTCCTGGCATCCCCTACGATGCGCACCTTGGTCCGCTTGTCCTTGCCTGCTTCCATCGGATCAATGTCGATCTGGATGATCTTGATGCTCTCCGGAAGGTCGGACTGGACGGTGGTGGACCGGTCGCTGAACCTGGCGCCTACGACGAGCATGACATCGCATTGCTCGAACGCCCTTCGCGCTATCCCTCTGCCATGCATGCCCATCATGCCCAGCGCCAGCGGGTGCTCCTCTGGAATGATTCCTTTCCCCATGAGGGTGGTCGAGACCGGGGCCATGAGCATCTCCGCCAGGGTGAGCAGCTCATCGGTGCAGCGGGACCATATCGCCCCTCCGCCCGCCAGGATCATCGGCCTTTCTGCCGAACTGAGGAGGCGTACAGCATCGAGCACGCCGCTCAGGTCCTCCGAGGACCGGTCCAGCAGCCCATGGTACTTAGGCCACGGTTCCGGCACCTCCTGCTTCAGCACATCCACCGGCAGATCGATGTGCACCGGCCCCATCCTTCCGCTGCTGGCGATGCCGTAGGCATCCTCCATGACGGCGGGCAGCCGATCCGGACTGAGCACGCGGAAGCTGTGCTTGGTGATGGGCATCATCAATGAGAAGACGTCCGCCTCCTGGAAGGCGTTGTCACCGAGCCTCTCCGCCGGCACCTGCCCGGTCATGACGATGAGGGGCGAGGAGTCGGCATAGGCCGTCGCCACACCAGTAACGAGGTTCGTCGCCCCAGGTCCGGAGGTGGACATGCAGACCCCAGGTTTCCCAGTGGACCTGGCATACCCGTCCGCCATGTGGGCCGCGCATTGCTCGTGGCGGACCAGCACATGGTGTATGGACGACTGCAGCAGGTCGTCGAATATGGGCAGATTATAACTGCCGGGGTATCCGAACATCACCTCGACCCCCTGCTTCTCCAGCAGGGTCAGCACCGCCTTGGATCCTCTCATCTTCTTACCTCCTTACAATGGTTCGAGGGCGCCCTCCGGGAAGGGGCCTCGATCAAACGACAACGGATAGGACGACCGGGAGGCTCTCTAGTGCTAGTGATTGGGACCGCAACCTCAATAAAAATTTGCATGGTCCAGCACCACAGGTGATACCGTCGTTGCATATCATCGTTACTTTCCGTGGCATCATCTGCACCTCCTGTTCGTGGAAGATGTTGGGAAGATGTTTATCGCCCCGCTTCACGCACCAGATATGGTGGGCGTGAAGTCGATGTTCGGAGCGCGCTCGCCGTTCTGGGCCCAGCGGCACCGCCCGTGGATGACCTCCTTGGACGACTTTCCTCCCGGCTGCATGGGGAGGATGTCCTCCTCCGGGTCCACGTGGATGTCCACCAGGAACGGCACATCCGAACGGAAGGCCCGTTGGAACGCCTCGCGCAGCTCGGACGGACGCTCCACCTTGATCGCATCTGCACCGTACGCTTTCGCCAGCATGACGAAGTCCGGGTTCCTCTGCAGGTTCGTTCCCGAGTAGCGCTTGTCGGAGAACAATTTCTGCCACTGGCGCACCATGCCCAGCCAGCCGTTGTTCATCAGGCAGACCACCACCGGCAGGTCCTCGTTCACCGCGGTGGCGAACTCCTGCACCACCATCTGCAGCGAGCCGTCCCCGGCGATGTCGACCACCTGCTTGTCGCGGTGGGCGTACTTCACGCCGATCGAGGCGGGGAAGCCGAATCCCATGGTACCAAGTCCACCGGACGTGATGAAGTGCCGTGGGTTCTTCATGCGCAGGAAGTGCGCGGCCCACATCTGGTTCTGGCCTACCTCGGTGCAGACATATGCGTCATCTGCCAGCACCTTGCTCAGCTCGTAGATGACCTTCTGCGGCTTGATGGGCGTTTCGTTGATGTCCATATCGCAGTCGCACATCTTCCTGAGCTGCTTCATGCGCTCGGACCAGGCGGTGTCCTTTTTCGTCTTCCCTAGTCCCCTGATGATCTGCTGCAGCACCTTCTTCGCATCGCCGATGATGCGAACCTTGGTGCGGGGATTCTTGCCCGCCTCCATCGGGTCGATGTCGATGTGGATGATCTTGACCGATTCGGGCAGCTCCGAGTCCAGGCCGGAGGAGCGGTCGCTGAAGCGGGCGCCTATCGCCACCATCACGTCGCATTCCAGGAACGCCTTGCGGGCGATCTCCCTGCCATGCATGCCCACCATGCCGAGCGCCAACGGGTGTTCCTCGGGTATGATGCCCTTGCCCATCATGGACGTGGCCACCGGGGCTAAGAGCATCTCTGACAGCTTGCGCACCTCGTTGGAGGCATTGGACCACATCGCCCCACCGCCCACGAGGAGCATGGGCCTCTCCGCCTCGCTGAGCAGCTTTACCGCCTCCAGCACACCATGCAGGTCCTCATATGGCGCTGGCACCGGGAACTCCTCGTCCAGCAGCGCATCCGGCAGTTCGGTCTTCAGCACGTCCACCGGGAGGTCGATGTGCACCGGCCCCATGCGGCCGTTGATCGCGATGTTCCAGCCCTTCTTGAACGCTTCGGGCAGCATCTTCGGGTCCAGCACACGGAAGTTGTGCTTGGTGATGGGCATCATCAATGAGAAGATGTCCGCCTCCTGGAAGGCGTTGTTGCCCAGCATGCTGGTGGACACCTGCCCGGTCAGCACCATTAGCGGGGACGAATCGGCGTAGGCCGTGGCCACTCCCGTCACCAGGTTCGTGGCACCTGGGCCGGATGTGGCCAGACACACTCCCGGCCTTCCGGTGGCGCGTGCGAATCCATCGGCCATGTGAGCGGCGCACTGCTCATGGCGGACCAGGACGTGGTGTATGGATGACTGCAACAGGTCGTCGTATATCGGGAGGGTGACCCCTCCTGGATATCC
This sequence comes from Methanomassiliicoccales archaeon PtaU1.Bin124, assembly GCA_002067865.1. Taxonomy (GTDB): domain Archaea; phylum Thermoplasmatota; class Thermoplasmata; order Methanomassiliicoccales; family UBA472; genus MVRC01. The sequence continues at coordinate 29,095 of MVRC01000015.1, forward strand.
GAACATGACATCCACGCCTTGTTTTTCCAACAGAGTCAGAACCGCTTTGGAACCTTTCATTCTCTAATCCCCTTGATTTTCACACATTGCTTGAGGCCGCCCTCCCAAAGAAGGTGCCTCATGTCAAATAACGACAACCACGCCCAAACCCAGAAGAACAACCGGGACGCTCGTGCGTACGTTTGACACGGTTTTCAAGGATGCCTGCCATCGTATATAAAAATTTAGTCAATGAATTTCGAAAGTCGCACGATACTACTGGCTTTTACCGATGAGAGCATTTTTCACTGAACCATCATTGATTTTCCATTTTTTGATAGCCGTCCCGCCATGGTTATATGCGCATAGGCCCAAGGACGCCTCTATGCCGTTCGTGGAATGGAGCGACAAGCTTAGCGTGGGACTGCCGGAGATCGATGACCAGCACAAGGAGCTGATCAATATCCTGAACCGTCTGCATTCGGCCATGGTAGAGGGCAAGGGGAAGGTCGTCCTGAAGGACACCTTGGCCGATCTGGCAGATTACACAGTGACGCACTTCTACACCGAGGAGCGTTACATGACCAGGTATCGCTATCCACAGATGGGGCAGCACCGCCTGGAGCACGAGGCATTCGTGGCTAAGGTCAAGAAGTTCCAGGAGGACTTCGATGCTGGTAACGCCACCATCACCATCGAACTGCTCCGCTTCATCAAGGAATGGCTGGTGAACCACATCAGCGGCACCGACATGGCGATGGGGCATGCCATCTCCCCCATGGCCGCCAAGGCGTTCTCCACCGCGCCAAGGGGCGACAGCGCGCATTCCCCGTGAAGCTGGCATTAAAAACGTTCTTCATCCGGGCCGACTGATAAACGTTAAATCCGCGCTCGCGATTTCCGGCATCCGATGGAGAACTCATCGATGCAGTTCGGTCAGGTGACCACCTTCGGGGAGAAGGTGCGTAACGTCTTCCGCATCAGCTACACCCTTCCCTTCGTTTTTGCGGCGCTGACGGGCGTGGCGTTCGCCTGGACCATCAAGTCGGAATACCTTATCGGCATCCTGATCCTGCTGGACGTGTTCCTCCTGGCATTGTTCGTCAACATCTCCAATGACTATTTCGACCACCGTTCCGGGGCCGACAAGAACCGTTGGAAGTACCACGACAAGAAGGTCAAGGAGGACCTCAAGGAGACGTTCAATGAGAAGTTCTTCTGGGAAGGGAACGCGTTCGACCGGGGCATCGTCACCGACCGCACTGGCCAGATCATCATCGTTGCACTAGCCGTATGTGCTGCCGCCCTTGCCATCCCCATTCTCCTCTACGGCGGATGGATGGTCGTGGCCATGGGCGCGGTCGCATTCTTCCTGTCGTACTTCTACACCGCCCCGCCATTGAACCTCGGCGCCCGTGGTCTGGGCGAGGTGGACGTCTTCCTTTCCTTCACCTTGATATCGATGTTCTCCTACCTCGTCCTCGTGCCGGAGTTCAGCTGGGAGATGATGTTCATCGCCCTGACCGTCGGTCTGGTGGTCATGCTGATGCGCGTGGTCGACCAGATGTTCGGTTACGAGGCCCATCTGGAGGCCAAGGAGAAGGACTTCTCCGTCCGCTTCGGCCGGGAGGGGGCGGCCAAGATAACTCTGTCGCTCCTGTGCGTGATCTACGCCATCGACCTCATGCTCGTCCTGTTCTTCAACGTCCTATTCGTGCTGGCGTTCCTGACCATCCCGCTGTTCATGCAGATGCGCGGCATCTTCGCGAACAAGGACGACGAATATCGCTGGATCAAGCCGGTGGTGTTCATGCTGAAGACCGCCATGGGGCAGGAGCTTCTGCTCGTCATCGCCATGGCATTGTCGGTCCTGCTCAGCTTCCATGAGGGATTGGTCGGACTGATCCTCTGATCACTTGCTGTAGGCGAACCGCTTAGACATCTCCCTGATGGCGGTCGGGTTGCCCCGAACTATGAGAGAATATTCCCTGACCGCAGTGAAGCCGCACTCCTTGCACGATTCCGTCCCGCGCATGGGGCAGCCATAATGATGCGAGCAGTCCGGCAGGACGAAAGCGGAGGCCCAATATGGGCATAGCTCGGTGTAATCCTCGATGAGCATCTCCTTCAGCGCCTTGGTGCCGTTGAGGATGGGATAGCCTTCCTTCTTCAGCATCAACGCCTCGTCGACCAACGCCTTCTTCTCATCCAAGCTGAGCGCCTGGTCGTGCGGCGGGGGCGTGATGAAGTTGAGCATGATGCCGCGGATGTGCTTGTTGGCCGCGGCCGCCTCGACCGTCCGACGAAGAGCGTCCTTATTGTCCTTCATGAGCACCATGTTGGCGAAGATGTTGGGATGGGACAGCTTATCCAGATTGGCCATGAGCTTGTCGTACGTCCCGGCGCCGCGGATGGAGTCATGTACGTCCCTCGGCCCGTCCAGCGAGATGGAGATGACGTCGCTGTCCTCGTATATGACGTTGGTGCCGTTGGTGGTATAGCCGACCACGAAGTAACCTATGTCCCTACCGGCCTTGATCAGGTCGCGCAGATCCTTGTCGCCATCCTTCCAGAGCGTCGGCTCGCCGCCCTCGAAGAACAGCACCCTGGCCCCCTCATCGAACCCCCACTGCATCTCTTCCTTGGCGATGTCGTAGCTGAGCTGGTGGGGCTCCGGCAGCAGGTCCGCGTTCCCCTGCACGCTGCAGTGCTTGCACTTCAGGTTGCATTGGAAGTTGATCATCATGGTGTTGACCAGCGCGTTCTTCCTGCCGAAGACGCTGCCCAGCCACCATCTGGCATAATAAGTGAACTGACCTGCCGAAACGAGTTTGGCCATCGCATTCGGGATGTTCGTTGCGATATTAATATTTGAGAGAACGGTCCCTGACACGGGGCAGAAGCATCTTCCTGATAACCCCCTGAACCGATCACCCATGTGGCGAGCGAAATGGACAAGGTCGACCTGAAAAAGGAATTCAAGCACCTTTACGGGGCCAAGGCCAGGCCGGAGATCGTGGACGTGCCGGAGCTCAACTTCCTCATGGTGGACGGAAAGGGGGCGCCCGAAGGCACGGAGTTCCAGCAGGCCATGCAGTTGTTGTATGGGGCTGCGTACACCATCAAGTTCGACCTGAAGAAGGCGAAGGTCGGTCCGGAGTATTCCGTCATGGCATTGGAAGGCCTGTGGTGGGCGTCAAAGGGCGAGGTATATGAGATCGGCGAGCGGCAGGATTGGGTCTGGACGGTGATGATCCTGCAGCCTGGGCATATCAAGTTGGAGCATCTGGAGGCGGCCAAGCTCAAGATAATGAAGAAGGACCCATCGTTGGACGTGTCAAAGCTCCGATTGGACACTTTCCAAGAAGGGAGGTGCGTCCAAATGCTTCACGTAGGTCCGTATTCCACCGAGCCTGCAACGGTCAAGGTGATGCACGTGTTCATGGAACGGAACGGGTTGAAGCAGCGGGGCAAACACCACGAGATATATCTCAGCGATCCAAAGAGAACGGTTTTATCAAAACTGAAAACGATTTTAAGGCATCCAGTAGAATGACGATTGTTAAAAATTATCTAAACTAATAAATATGCGCTCTAACTCTAATGATAGCTAAGGGAGGATAAACAATGGCAAGTTTGAAAGTGCAAGTGATTGAGATGACTGCTGCCTTGATGACAGCAGCGTTCGGTCTGTTGGCTGCCTTGGCATGGAACGGAGCTATCTCGTGGGCCGTTAAACAGTTCCTAGGCCAGGAAGAGGGATTGGGTCTGTTCGTATACGCCATCCTGGTAACCATCTTGGCTGTCGTCATGACCTTGCTCATCGCTCGCATGGCCGCAAAGGCAAAGGCTGCCGATGCTAAGCTCACCGAGAAGATGAAGTAAAGCATATGGAAAAGCGGGTCAAACCCGCATAACCCTTTTATTTCTCTTATTTTTACCCTGAACCGGGAAACGAATGCCGATCCTCGCATATTTTCTGCTGTTCATCGCACTGGGCGTCATAGCTTACGGAATGACGATCAAGGCCGGGGGCATCACCAAGGTGCCTTTCTACAAGCCGGACCCGAACGTCGACATCAAAGAGGAGCAACTGGTCAAGTTCGCCAGCAAGAACATCATCCTCATCGGCGTGGTCGATCTGATCGTCGCCATCGCCATGATGCTGACGCTGGACAACTTCATGTTCGACGTCATCATCTTCGCCGCCACCCTCATGTTCACTGGATTCATCTTCCTGTCCATCCGCTTCGCCGCGAAGGTGCTGGTGGTCCCGAAGAATTGAACGACAGGTTAAGCTGGCAGACCGTAAGCAAAATATGGTTTGAAACGATAACCCGGAACGAGGGAAGACTATGAAGATCAGGGTAGGCGTGAACGGATTCGGCACCATCGGAAAGAGGGCGGCCTGGGCCGTCTCCAAGCAGGACGACATGGAGGTCGTCGGGGTCACCAAGACCAGGCCCAGCTTCGAGGCCAGGAATGCGATCAAAGAGGGCTTTCCTCTCTTTGCCGCCTGCGCTGAGGACGTGACCGAGTTCGACAAGGCCGGCATAAAGACCTCTGGCACGCTGGACGACCTTATCTCCAAGTGCGATATCGTCATCGACACCACTCCGGGCGGGGTCGGTGCCGACTACAAGCCCAAGTACGAGAAGGCCGGGGTCAAGGCCATCTTCCAGGGCGGGGAGGACCACTCCATCGCCGGGATATCGTTCAACGCCATCGCCAACTACCACGAGTCCTGGGGCGCCAGCTTCGTCCGCGTGGTCTCCTGCAACACCACCGGCCTGTGCCGCACCCTCTACCCGCTGGACAAGGCCATCGGCATCCAGCGCGTCATCGCCTCGCTGGTGCGCCGCGGCGCCGACCCGGGCGACAAGAAAGGGTCCATGCTCAATTCCATCGAGCCCGCACTGAAGCTCCCCACCCATCACGGGCCGGACGTGCAGACCATCATGCCCTGGCTCAAGATCCAGACCATGGCGGTCGTCACCCCGACCACGCTCATGCACGTCCACTGCATCGCCGTCGACCTCAAGCGCGAGGCGAAGGAGGACGAGGTGCTGGGCGTGCTCAGCAAGTCCCCCCGCGTCAGGCTCATCTCCGGCAAGGACGGCGTCAGGTCCACCGGGCAGATCATGGAGCTGGCCAGGGACATGGGCAACCTGCGCGGCGACATGATGGACATCTGTGTGTGGAAGGACGGGATAAAGGTCACCGGTAACCAGATGTTCTACTATCAGGCCATCCACCAGGAGTCCGATGTGGTCCCGGAGAACGTGGACTGCATCAGGGCCATGTGCAAGCTGGAGCAGGACCCGCTAAAGTCCATCGCCAAGACCGACAAGGCGATCGGCCTGGCAAAGTAAACCCTTTCTAAAAACCCATTTTCATTGTCCGGTCCTGAACCGGTTCGGGGGTATGGTGATGACGAACCTGGCCCCCCTTCCTTCCGCTCCGTTCTCCACGATCTTCATGCCGGTGATCTCGAGGACCTCCCTCGACAGGTAGAGACCGAAACCAGTGTTCTTCCCATAACCCCGCTTGAAGATGAAATCCTTCTCGTTCTCCGGCACTCCCTTCCCATCGTCCTCGATGACGATCTCTCCTTCGTCGCCCTTCCTGCGGAAGGTGATGCTCATCTCGGTGGCCTCGGCGTGCCTCTGCGCGTTCTCCATGATGTTGAAGAACACCTTCTCCAGCATCTGGTCCGCATAGACCTCCACATCGTCCACATCGACATTGAGCGGCAGGCGGGGCTCGTTCAATCCTGCATACGAGAGGCGGATTACGTCCCGGACGTTTATCCAGGAGGGCTTCTTCGATCCCAGCTCCTGGTACGTTCGGGTGAACTCGATCTGCTTCTTGATCGTCTCGGCCGAGGCCTTGGCCTTCTTGATGAACTTGGCCACGTTCTCGTCCTTGTTCTTCACCTCGGCCAGTTCCAGATATCCGAACAGGCCGGTGAGCGAGTTCAGCACGTCATGGCGTGTGGCAGAGCCCAGGATGTTGAGCTTCTTGTTCATCATCTCCATGGACCACTGGTTGTCCTTGTAGAATGAGATGTCCATGCCCGCCAGGCAAATTTGCATCGTTCCTTCCCGGGATCTGACCAGGAACATCTGGATGCCCACCATCGAGAGATGGCCTTCCCTGTTCACCATCTCGATCTCCGACTTTATGATGTCTTGCTCCCCGGCCAGGAGGGAGTCCATTATCGACCTCACCCGGATCCGGTCCTCTGGCTTGATGATCATCATGACATCGGTGCCCTCCAGCATGGAAATGGGATAGCCGAGGGACCTCTCGGTCATAGCGCCTGATACGATGATGTTCCCATGCTCATCGAATATCAGCCAGACAGAATGCATCTTGTTGTAACATTCCTTGATATAATGGGACAACGTGGGATTGGACGTCGGCATGCTGACTCGTATCGCTTAGGGCACTGTTGACGATAAAATGCTTTTGTCTCCAAAATATATATTATCTGGAACGATGCGACCGGAAAGGTAATTTAACCCCACCACTTACCCAGGGGTGCCTCAAATTTATCTGCTTGGGGTTGGGCCTATGAAAGAGTTCTGCACCTTGGATGATTTCGATGTGGGCGGCAAGACCGTCATACTCAGAGTGGACATCAACTGCCCGTTGAACCAGGGAACGCTGGAGATCGAGGACGACAACCGCATCAAGCAGATCATGCCGACCCTGCGCGAGCTGAACCAGAAGAAGGCCAAGGTCGTCATCATCGCCCACCAGGGACGCCCCGGCGACTGGGACTTCTGCTCTCTGGAGAGCCACGCGAAGATCCTCTCCAAGCATCTGGGGAAGGAGGTCAAGTATGTCGACGACCTCTACGGCGAGAAGGCCATCGCGGCCATCCGCGCGATGCGTCCAGGCGATGTCCTGGTGCTGAAGAACGTGCGCGAGCTGGCATGCGAGCAGGAGAAGAGGTCCATGGAGGACCATGCCCAAGAGGAAATGGTCCAGGTCCTATCGAAGGTGGCCGACATCTATGTATCGGACGCCTTCGGAGCGGCCCACCGGGCCCAATGTTCGCTGATCGGATTCCAAGCGGTCATGCCGTCCGCCGCGGGCAGGCTCATGGAGAAGGAGCTGACAGCGCTGAGCACCGTGTTCGACGACCCGGCCAGGCCCTGCATCTTCGTTCTCGGGGGCTCGAAGTTCTCCGATTCCATCAAGGTCATTGATAGGGTCCTCACCAAGAAGATCGCCGACAAGGTCATCCTTGTTGGTCTCAGCGCCAGTGCTTTCCTCAAGGCCAAAGGGGTCGATCTGGGCCAGGACAGCGAGGAGATATTGTCAAAGGAGTTCACCCCGGAGAACCTGGAGGCGGCCAAGAAGCTGCTGGCGGAGAAGGGGGAGAACATCATTTTGCCGGTCGATGTGGCGGTGGACCAGGAAGGGAGGCGCGTGGACCTGGACCTTACCCAGCTGCCCAACGACTATCCCATCTTCGACATCGGCCCGAGGTCGGTGGAGAAGTTCCGCAAGGTGCTGGCCACCGCCGGCACGATCTTCATGTCCGGTCCCGCCGGGGTCTTCGAGCGGGAGGAGTTCGCCCTCGGCACCCGCGAGCTGATGAAGGCCGCGGTAGAATCGGGAGCATACACGGTCATCGGAGGAGGCCACACGGTCTCCGCCTCGGAGAAGTTCGGCTTCTACAACAAGTTCTCCTACGTCAGCACGGGCGGAGGGGCGCTGGAGACGTACCTCCTGGGCAAGAAGATGCCTGTGGTGGAGGCGCTGCGCGTCTCCTACCTCAGGGAAGAGAAGTGCAAGTAACGTTGCCTAACGATCATCTGGTCGTGGCCGGTGTTCGGTCGCGGGATGCGATTTGCACCGGTTCTAAGAATGGAAAAATGAAAAAATGGTTTAGAGGACCTTTCTCATCCTCTCGATGGCCTCTTCAATGCGCGGCACGGGCTGCGTCGTGGCGAAACGGACGAAGTGGTCGCCGTACTCGCCGAAGCCGATCCCTGGGGTACAGACTATGCCAGCCTGCAGCATCTTGTCGGCGAACTTCATCGATGGCGTGTCGACGTGCAGCCAAAGGTAGAACGTTCCCTTGGGCGGGTCCACCTTGAAGCCCAGGCTGCGGAGTCCCTTGACCAGTACGTTCCTGCGTTCCTGGTAGATGGCGATGTTCTTCTTGACCAGCTCGGGCTTCTCCGCTCCCTTGTACATGTCCAGCGCCTTGACCATGGCCTTCTGCACGAACATGGAGCAGCCGGAATCGACCTGTGACTTGGCCTTCTTCAGCCCGGCGATCAGGGTGGCGTCTCCCACGGCATAGCCGACTCTGTAGCCTGTCATGTTGAACGTCTTGGAGAGCGAGCCGAACTCGATGGCCCCGGTCCCCTGGCAGCATTCCAGAATGCTCGGGGCGGAGTAGTCATCGAAGGTCATCTCGGAATATGCGTTATCGTAGGCCAGGATGGTATCGGTCTCAACGCACCAGGTGGAGGCTTTCCAGAGGAACTCCTTGCTGGCGACCGCTCCGGTCGGGTTGTTGGGGTAGTTCAGGTAAAGCATCTTGGCGTCCGAGGGCAGCGCGTCCAGTTCGGGCAGGAACCCCTTCTCCGGGCGCAGCGGCACCTTCACCGGGGTGGCGTCGCACAGCAGCGTGCCTCCCTGGGAATACACAGGGTATCCAGGGTCGGGGCAGAGCACCTTCTCGCCCGGGTTCACGAAGGCCCGGCAGATGTTCGCTATGCCCTCCTTGCTGCCGATGAGGATGCACACCTCTCCGTCAGGGTCCACGTCCACGTTGAAGCGGCGCTTGTACCAGTCGGAGACCGCCCTGCGCACCTCCGGCTCCCCTCCCGAGGAAGGGTACCGGTGGTTCACCGGGTCGTTCAGCTGGCGCTGCACTTCCTCCACGATCACCTGAGGCGTGGGGATGTCGGGGTCGCCGATGCCGAAATCGATGATGTCGACGCCCTCCTGGCGTTTCTTCTTGACCTTCTCCTCGATCTCCACGAAGAGATACGGGGGGATCTTCTTCAACCGGTTTGCGTACTCGAACGGCATTTTTACACCTCAATCGATGGCCGCGCGGTACACCAGCACAGCCGGGCCGCGCATCTTCACTTCGCTCAGATCCCTCGATACGGATATCCAGAGGCTTCCCCCCGGCAGGCGGACCTCGACCTCCTCGCCGAACGGCACCTTGCCCGATACGGCAGCGGCCACGGCAGTGGCGCAAGCGCCAGTGCCGCATGCCATGGTCCATCCCGCCCCCCTCTCGAAGACCTTGACCTCTAATACTCCCTTCACCAATTTAACGAATTCGACGTTCGTCCGCTTGGGGAACGAGGGGTGCCTCTCCAGCTTCGGACCGAGCTCGTCCATCTCCTCCGGCTCGAACTCTTGGAACGTGATCAGGTGTGGGTTGCCCATGGAGACGGCGGTGGCGACGATCCTCTGTCCGTCCACGTTCAGTTCCGCGTCCACGAACTGCCCCTCTCCCTTCATGGGGATGAGCTTCCGGTCCAGCTTGGGGGCGCCCATGCCGACGACCACCGACTCGACCAGGCCGTTGTGCACGGTGCATTCGATGCTCTTGCCGCCGGCCAGGGTGTTGATCGTCATCGTCTTCGAGCGCACCAGCCAGTTATCGTACAGGTGCTTCGCGACGCAGCGGATGCCGTTGCCGCACATCTCCGCCTCGCTGCCGTCGGAGTTCATCACGACCATGCGGGCGTCGCACATGCAGTCCTTCTCGATGTAGAGGATGCCGTCAGCACCGATGCCGGTGTGGCGGTCGCACAGCCTCTTGACGTACTCCGGGTCTTTCTTCGCGCTCTGGTCAAAGTTCTCCAGCACGATGAAGTCGTTGCCCAGCCCGTGGTACTTCCAGAACCTCATACCATCAGCCTCGAAGGTATCTTCTGCCCGCGGATGAGGTCGTCCATGGTCTGCCTCTCCCTGGTCAGGTAGGTCTGTCCCTCGCTCACCAGCACTTCGGCGGGCAGCGGTCGGGCGTTGTAATTGGAGGCCATGGTGAATCCGTATGCGCCAGTATCGTAGATGACCAGCACATCGCCCTCGGCCAGCCGGGGCAGCTTCCGGTCCTTGGCGATGAAGTCGCCCGACTCGCATATCGGTCCGACCACGTCATAGGCCAGCTCGTTCGGCGCCCCGAACCTGTTGGCCACGGCCACGTGGTGATAGCTGCCGTAGAACGCAGGGCGGATGAGCGTGTGGAATCCGGCATCGGTCCCGGCGAAGCGCTTGTCCGGCGTCTCCTTGACGTCATGCACTGTCGCCAGCAGGACGGTCGAATCGCAGATGATGTAACGGCCGGGCTCGAGCACCAGCTGCTTGATTCCGGTGGACTCTAGGACCCTTCCGGTGATCGCATCGGCCATGGCGTCCAAGTCCATCTCGTGGTCCTCGGGCTTGTACGGTATGCCGATGCCGCCGCCCAGGTCCAGCATTTCCAGTTGCAGGCCCAGCACGTCCTTGATCTCGTTTACGATGTCGATCATGACGTCGGTCACTTCGAGGAACGGATCGATCACCTGCACGCCCGCGCCGATATGGCAATGGATGCCGAACGGATTGAATCCCAGCGATATCGCCTCGGAATAGGCGTTCACGATGGCCCCCTTGGGCACGCCGAACTTGGTCGTCTTCGAGCCGGTCATGACATGGGCATGATGTCCGGCACCGACCCCGGGGTTGACGCGGATGGATATCGGATGCCCCGGAGCGATCTCCGCCAGCCTCCTCATCTCCGACATGGAGTCGATGTTGATGGGAACCTTCCTGGCCGCCAGCATGCTCAGCTCCTCGTTGCTGACGCTGGTGCCCGTGTACAGTATCCGGTCGGGGGAGAAGCCGGCCTTCAGGCACAGCTCCACCTCGCCGATGGAGACGGCGTCGATGCAGCTGCCCTCCTTCTCCAGGATGCGGAGGACCGCCAGATTGTTGTTCGCCTTCAGGGCGTAGTTGATCCGGGTCGGCATCCTGCTGTTGAAAGCAGCGCTGACGTTGCGATAGTTCTCCCTCAGCCTCGCCTCGTCCGTCACGTAGACGGGGGTGCCATACTTCCTGGCGATGTCCACGGCCTTGACGCCGCCGATGGTCATCTGCCCGTTGATGCTCTCGAAGTTCCTCATTCAATCACCGATGTATCTTTGATGAAGCTTTACTACCACATCGACCGCCCTTTCGTTGCTCACGACGAAGTTCAGCGCGACGTCCGATGCGCCCTCGGAGATCATCTCCACGTTGGCGCCTGCGTCGGCGACGGTGGCGAACACCTGCGCTGACACGCCGCACGTCTGCAGCATGCCATCGCCTACCGCGCATATCAAAGAGACGTTGTCCTTCACCTCTACCTTCTCGACATCGTCCTTCAGCGCCCTGAGCCGCTCCACCGACTCGGACACCTGCTCGGACGGCATCAGCACTGCCAGGGTGGAAAGGGAGGTGGAGATGGCATAGGTGGTGACACCGTCCGCCAGCACGTTCTCCAGGATGCGGTTGACCAGTCCCGGCTGGTAGACGATCTCGCCAGAGTAGACCTTCACGATGGAGAGGTCCTTCTTCATGGCCACACTGCGCAGCATGGAGCCGCTGGGCTGCCTCAGCCGGCAGATCTTGGTCCCCTCGCCATCGGGGTTGAAGGAGTTCTTCACCCAGACCTCCAGGTCCTTCTTGCGGGCCGGTTCGATGGTGCGGGGGTGCAATACCTTGGCGCCGAAGTAGGCCAGTTCCGCCGCCTCGTTATAGTCCATGACTGTCAGGGTCTTGGCCTTGGGGACGATGCGGGGGTCGGCCGTCATGAAGCCGTCCACATCGGTCCAGATCTCCACCGCATCGGCGTCCAGGCCGTTCGCCACGACAGATCCGGAATAATCGGAACCGCCCCGGCCGAACGTCATGGGCCTTCCATCCGGTCCCACGCCGTAGAAGCCGGTTATGATCGGGGTCTGGCCCCTCCCGATGGCCGGCAGGACCCGGGCCTTCAGGTTGATGCTGGTGGTGTACAGGTCGGCCGTGCCGTTACCGGGAAGCCCGGTCGCAACGATGCCCGCCTCCTCGCTGGTGAGGGCGATGGCGTCGCAGCCCTTGGAGCGCAATATGAACGCCAGGGTCAGGGAGCTGAGCCGCTCGCCCCAGCTGGATATGATGTCGTACCAAACCTTCTTCTCATGGCCGCGGGGCGCGGCGTGATATGAGCGCAAGGCCTCCCTCAGCCCATCGACCCTCTGGTCCAGCTGCGGGACGTAGCGATCCAGCAGTTCGGGCGTCATGGTGGCCTGGGCGGCGTCGATGTGCTTCTGCCGCAGCGCCTGGAGGTCTGCCTCCTGTCTCTGCTCCGCCTCCTTCATCATGGCTATGAGCATGTTCGTGACCCCCGACATGGCGGAGACCACGACAGCCTTCCTTGCCCTCTCGTGCATGATTATGTCGGCGGTCTTGGCCATCATTGCTCCCGAACCAACGCTGGTACCGCCGAACTTCATGACCTTGATCATAGGCCCAGCACCTCTGCCATGGAGTGGACCTTGCCATCCTTCCTGCCCGAGACCCAGCGGATGGCGGTGATGCAGCCCTCGGCGAAGGCCTCCCTGGAATGGGCCCGATGGGTCAGCTCGATCCTCTCCTTGTTGCCGCCGAAGATGACGGTATGCTCACCGACCACATCCCCGATGCGGATGGCATGGATACCAATCTCCCTTCCCCGGGCGCCGGTCACGCCCTCCCTGCCGCAGACGTACTTGTCCACGCCAGTTACGGAGGTGATGACCTGGGCCGCCTTCATGGCCGTGCCCGATGGCGCGTCCCTCTTCTTGTCATGGTGGACCTCGATGATCTCCACCTCGTAATCAGGAAGCGAGCGGGCCAGCTGTTCGCAGGCCTTCCAGAACACATTGACACCGATGCTGAAGTTGGCGGTCTGCACGGCCGATGCCCCGTTCGATGCGATGCCCTTCTCCAGCTGGTTCAGGTACGAATCGCTCAGCCCGGTCGTGCCGATGACGCAGGCCACCCCGCTGGCCAACGCGACCTCTAGGTTTCCATCGGCCACGTTCGCCGGGGTCAGCTCCACGTAGACGTTCGCATTCTCGAGCAGCCTGGGAAGGTCGCTGGGGACCGAGCCTAGCACGCCCGGTGCGATCTCCTTGCCCACGTGCCCTCCCTCGGGCGAAACGATCGCCCCCACCAGCTGCAGGTCCTTCTGCCTTGCCAGTATGGCGCACACTAATGAACCCAATTTGCCGGAGGCCCCGGCCACCACTACGCGTACCAAGGGTCTCACCTCACAACAGCTTCATGTCGGCCAATGTACGGCGCACCACTTCCGCGTTGTTGTGCTCCATCTCGCACAATGGCAGGCGGAAGGCGCCGGACGGGCGGCCCAGCATGCGCATGGCCGTCTTCACCGGTATGGGGTTCGTCTCCACGAACAGGTTCTTGAACAGGGGCAGCAGCTTGTAGTGGACCTCGCGGGCCTTGGCGAAATCGCCGTCCATGGCATGATGCACCATCTTGGTGACCATCCCCGGAACGATGTTCGAGGCGACCGATATGACCCCCTTTCCGCCCAGGGACATGATGGCCAGGGTGAGGGCGTCGTCGCCAGAGATGACATCGAAATCGGGGCGCACGTCCGCCAGTATCATCATGATCTGGTCCAGGTTGCCCGACGCCTCCTTGACGCCCACTATGTTCGGCACCTGGGACAGCCTCTTGATGGTGGCCGGCGCGATGTTCTGCCCGGTCCTTCCAGGCACGTTATAGACGATGATGGGGATGTCCACCTTGGCGATGGCCTCGTAATGCTTGAACAGGCCGTTCTGCGTCGGCTTGTTGTAGTATGGGGATATGGACAGTATGCCGTCCACGCCCAGGTCCTTCGCCCCCCTGGTCAGGTGGACCGCCTCGTGGGTGGCGTTGCTTCCCGCTCCGGCGAAGACCTTGGCCCTCTTCTTCGTCTCCATGACGATCTGGATGACCCTGAGGTGCTCCTTGTGGGTGAGGGTGGCGGACTCGCCCGTCGTGCCGCAAGGCACTATGGCGTCCACGCCTTCCTGCTCCTGGAACTCCACCATGCGGCGGATCCCATCCTCGTCCAGCTCTCCGTTCTCCTTGAACGGGGTGATCAGCGCGGTGGCGCAGCCGGAGAACATCAGACCCCTCCGAAGTGCTCTTTCAGGATCAGCCGGGTCCGGGTGGACTGGACGTTGTCAAAGCGGCGTATGCGCTCGATGATCTCGTTCAGCTGCGGGGACGAGGTGACATCGATGATGGCCACGATGTCCTCCTCTCCGGTGACCTCGTAGACCTCCGCCACTCCCTCGAACTTGGAGATGTTGGCGGCGACCTCGGACGTGTTCACGTTGACGTCGATCTTGACCTCGATGATAGCCTTCACGTTCTTGCTGCTGGTCTTGATGGTGAAGCTCTGGATGACGCCGTCCTCGAACAGCTTCTTCACCCTGCTGCGGATGGTGCCCTCGGACACCTTCAGGTCGTTGGCTATCTCTACGAAAGGCTTGCGCGAATCCTTCTTCAATATGTCTATGATGCGGTCATCGAGATGGTCTATCATGATTGCCACCTTCCGGAACATTTTCCACAAATTTCAATTAAATTCGTATTAAAAACTAGGTAAATCGAACAACGTTATTTAATGTTTCTGAAAAACATCTACAAAAATAACATAATCCCTACATTTTCTGCGAAATTCCCATCCGTTACTTTATTTCTTTTACGAATTTCAACCATCTTCTTTCATCGTTGATGCGGTCCAGCAGCCGTTGCTTGGTATAGTCCACCTTCTCGTCCTCGATATGCCGCAGCTCGTCGACCGCCCTCATCAGGCCGGCCACCTCGTCCATAAGCTCCTTCGCGTCGTCGACCGAGAGGTTCATGTGGCGCAGGTCGTCCTCCCTCTCCCGCACCTCCTTCTGCAGCCTGTTCGCCAGGCCCAGCGCCGCCTCCACCTCCTCCTCCGTCGGGTCGTCCTTCGATATGAACGAGTAGATGGTGTCCCGCAGCTTGATCTTCCTGCCGTCGATCTCGTACTCGTCAGGAACGAACTCCCCAACCCAGTAAAGGGCCGAGTGGATGCGCCCCAGCAACCTCTCCCTCTCCCGCTGGTTCAGGCAGCGGGTCTTGGTATCCGCACTGTCCTCAACGCAAATGGTGGGACTCTGGGTCATCCCTTCCCCTCCATTCCCTTGATCAGAGCGTGCACGGCCCGGTTCGCCACGACCATCTCTTCCATAGGGGCCAGGCGGCAGATGGCACCGTTTATGGCATCGATCTCGGTCCTCCGGCCCCGGTCCATGTCCTGCAACATGCTGGAGCGGTTGGAGGTCGTGGCCTTCAAGACCCTTTTCACATCATCGAACGTCACATCGTCCGGCCCGATGGCCTTCCACCACTTGCCGACCGCGACCGCCTCGATGAACAATCTTCGGGACAGCAGCGTCAGTTCCTCGCTCTCCAGGATGCAGCCGTTCGGCCTGCCCATGATGGCGGTGATGGGGTTGACGGCGGCGTTGATGGCCGCCTTGGCCCAGACATCCCTGAGGATGTCCTCGCTCACCTTCGAGTCCATGCCGGCGGAGCGGAGAAGCTGCACCGCCCTCATGGCCGTGCCCTTCTTCCCCGCGATGTTGCCTACCGAGATGGAGCCCTTCCCAGCGTATCTCACGTGTCCCGGTCCGAGATAGGTCACGCCCATGGCGGCCACGCCGATGTTCATCCTGGCAAAGCCGACCCTATCCGCCACGCTGAGCACGTCCAGGCCGTTCTGCACCACCAGGAGCAACGTTCCCGGACCGATCAGCCGCCTGCTGTCCTGCAAAGCCTGTACCGTATCATGCGCCTTGACGCATATGAGCACGGCATCCTGGATGGGCAGGGAGGAGGTGCTCGAAACGGCCTTGACCCCGGTCCTGCCGTCCTCAAGCCCTTCGATCCTGATGCCATCCCTCAGACCCTCGAGCTGTCCATTCCTGGCCACCATGGTGACCTGTTCCTTCTTGCCCAGCAGACCGCCCAATAACGTCCCGACCGCACCAGCCCCGATGACCGCCACCTTCATCCGCACTCCCTCCTGAACCTGTTGGCCGCGACATGCGCTCTGCGCAGCACATCGCTCTCCGGCGCTGAAAGACAGGTTTCCGCCATTGACACCGCATCCTGTAACGTTATTTGATTTCCAACCGACACGTAATATTCCTTTCCCCTCGCCCGCACCTTCTTGCCGGTGACGCGCCCTTCCAAGGTTATCGAGCCGTCATCCCCCACCTCCCCGGTAAGATGGCTCTTCGCCACGCCCACCGTAGGAATTCCGAACCGAACCCCCAGATGGCAGGCGATGCCGAAGCAGCGGGGATGGAGCCTCCCCTGACCATCGACCAGCAGCACCGCGTCCTCGATATCCTTCAGCAACGGCGCCACCACTGGCACTTCGCGGAAACCTAGGTATGTGGGAATGTAAGGGAAATCGATCGCGCACTTCGTGGTCCTCTCCTCCACCTTGCCGCTCTCAAGGTCATAGATGACAGCGGCGGCGAACGCATCCCGATCGTCCGCATAGGAGACGTCCAGGCCGATGGCGTAACGGAAATGAGCAGGCCCTTTTTCCTTTACCTTCCTGGCCATCCTTTCCTGTTCGTCCCTCATCTCCTTCAGCACTGGCCTGACCCGGAAGTCTTGGAATCTCGTCGTTCCGAACTCCATGACCATGCCGTGCTTCAAATGGACTCCTTCAGCCTCCAGCCTGCCCGACTTCTCGTCGGTCCCTTTGCCCAGGCCGTTGTACCAACCCACCCTTCCATCGCCATAGACGATCCTGTGGCAGGGTACCGGCGTATCCCTGCGCGGGTATCGGGAGAGGATCGCCCCGACCGCCCTGGCCGCCCGGACGTCGCCGATGGCCTTGGCTATGTCCCCATAGGTGGAGACCATACCTTCAGGCACCTGGCAGGTGGCCTGGTATATGAGTTCGATGAGGTCGAAGCCCTCGAGCTCGCGCAGCGATCCCGTCATACAGAGGCAATTGGGGCTCAGGGTATTAGGCGCTTGCACCTTCCCTTCCTGCCCACCGCCATCACGCCTGCGGCGCTGAGAAGGAGAAGACCGGCCGTGACCATGGTGGAAAGCGTCCAATCGCCCGTGGCATCCCTCAATGCGCCAGAAACGACCGGGGACAGCACCGCTCCGATCTCCCCCACCAGGTTCCACATGCCGAAGGCCTGGCCCATCATCCTCCTCGGCGCCAGGTCGGAGGTCAGAGTCATGTGCACGGTCTGCATCGCGGAGAAGAGCACCCCGATCAGGAAGAGCAATGCCCCCATCACACCCAGGTCCAGCTCTCCGCCGGATATGCCCCACGCCATGAGCATGACCAGGAACGCCACCGACAGGCAGAGGACGACATAGACGTCCCTCCGCCCCCTCCCCCTTCCCGACGCCCTGTCGCACAGCCATCCTCCCACCGGATATCCGATGGCGCTGGCCACCCCGAACAGGCCAGCATAGACGGCCGCCCCGACCAGGCCGAGATGCGACGATTCCGATACCAGGAGGAGGGCCCAGAAGCCGAAGAACCAGAGCGTGTACAGGATGGGGATGGCCGTCGCATACATCAGAACGAGGTCCCGGTCGTGCAGCACCGTGCTCTCCCTGCCCAGCCTCTTGAAGATGATCGCCACCAGCACCAACGCCATAATGAGGACCGCCACCGCCTGTAGCACGCTGTCCATGCCCAGTTCCAGCGTCAGGAAGAAGACCAGCATGATGGCCGCGAACATCGGTATCGATACCAGGGCCAGGAAGCCCAGCGCCGGTCCGGGCCTTTCTCCGTTCCGCCGAGGAGAGAGTACCTTCCCCAGGCCGAACGATACCGCCAACGTGATCGGTGCATAGATGAGGAACGGTACGGTCCAGGCCGTCTCCCCGCCCCACTCCCCCTCCGCCCAGTCCATGATGGCCGGGGTGAGGGTCGTGGCGATGGTGAGGCCGGCCGCCAGGCCGATGAACACAACTCCCATCCCCAGCCCCTTGCGCTCCGGCGGAGTCACCGCCTCGACGATCGCCCGGTCATTGGAATAGTAAGCACCCTCCCCAAGCCCGGTGAGCACTCTCAGCCCGACGAACGAGAACAGGGTACGAGCGAATCCGCTGGCCATCGTGGTGACCCCCGCCCAGGCGGTGCTGATGACCACCATAGCCCGATGGCCGAAGCGGTCGCCCAGATATCCGGCGGGGAACTGGGTGAGCATGTAGCCGGCGAAGAACATAGAGCCTATGATGCCGCCCAGCGCATGCTGCATCGGTGCCGCCGCCATGAACCCCGCCTGATGTGCGATCATCCAGGAGACCACAGGCCCGGTCAGGCTGCGGTCGATGTAGCATACGGTCCATGCCAGGAACAGCCACGCCCAGACGGCATGGTATGGTTTGAGGAACGTTCTTGGGGCAGGCATTGCATCGCCTCGCCATTTCCTGGTTGACTAGGCTGGAAACGGAAAAACAATGCCCGCCCCTGGTATGCTCAGGGGCCTATTTAGCGTCTTTTCACTTCATGCCGAACTTTTCCTGGAAGAAGAGGTCCTCATTGCTCTTCCGGGACCTGGCCGAAGGGAATTCCGCCGGATATCCGACCGTCATGCAGACGGTGATGACCCGGTCGAACGGTACTTCGAGGAACTTGGCCAGCTTGGTCTGGTCGAAAGCCCCGATCCAGCACGTACCCAGACCCATCTCCTCCGCTGCCAGGGAGACATGGTCCATAGCAATGGCCAGGTCTACCCTGGCCCATTTCTGGTTGGGGTCGTCGACGCCGGCGAGGAACATCGAGCAGGTGCCGATGAACTCCTGGTTCTTGCAGATGGGGACCAGGTCCTTCAGGCGCTGTTCGTTCGTCACCTCGATGATCTGCCACGGCTGCCTGTTCGCTCCCGAGGGCGCGAGCCTGGCGGCCTCCATCAGCCTCTCCTTATGCTTGGCCTCCAGTGGCCTGTGCTCGTATGTGCGGATGCTCCTCCTCGACCTTATGGCCTCAATTACTTCCATGCTAGATCCCCTGGTCCGACTCCCGTAATACCATGTGAATCAATGATTGATATTGCTTCCGCTATATATTGGAAAAATTAAAAGAAACGGGGCCTAGGCCCCTAAGTTGTTTACTCCTTCTTGTCGTTCTTGATGTATACGACATGCTGCGGGAAGGGGATCTCTACGCTCGACTGTTTGAACTTCTGGTACAGAATTTCCCTGAAGTCCGAGGCGGCCTTCCACTTCGCGTTCGCATCATCGATGGGAATGAAGATCTTCATGTTGATGGAGGAGTCGGCGAACTCGCTCAGCCTGATGACGGGGACCTTGTTCTTGACCGAATTGGGGGTCTCATTGAAGGCATCCACCATGAGCCGTTTCACCTTCTCTATGTCCGAACCGTAGGCGACCCCGACCACGACGGTCACGGTCAGCTCCTTGTCCGGGGCGAAGGCGTTGATGATCTTGTTGTTCGCCAGGTTGTCGTTCGGGATGATAATCAGCTGGTTGTTGGTCGTGTCCAGCATCTCGGTGGCCCTCAGCCCGATCCTCTTGACCTCCATGAAGTCGCCGTTCTCCATGAGCAGCTTGTCGCCCACATTGAACGGCCGGCTGACCAGCAACTGGATCCCGGCGAAGAAATTGGCCAGGGTGGACTGGGCCGCATAACCGACCACTATGCCCAAGAACCCGGCGCCGGCCAGTAGCACTGTCACGTCATAGCCGAATATCTCAAATATGAGCATGAGCGCCACGAAGGGGATGAGGATCATGCCCAGTTTCTCCAGCACCGGGACAAGGACATCATCGAACTCCGTCTCGGTCTTGGAGGCGTACCGCTTGGCGTAGAACAGCACGACCTCATCGTAGATCTTGTAGATCATCCAGGCGCTGATACCGATCAGCAGCACATGGTACCAGGTCTCGATCTGGTTCACGACGTCCGGGGAGAGCACCAGTATCTCCAGGGAGCCGACCATCCCGATGAGGACGATGTAGAGGAAGATCGGCATGCGCAGGATGCGCAGCATGATGTCATCCAGCTCGGTCTTGGTCTTGGCCGTGGCCAGCTTGACGGCCGGATCGAGCACGAAGTAGAACAGCAGGCCGATGGCGATCCATATCAGCGCGGTGACGATGAACGCACCTTCGTTGGTGTTCAACGGCGCTGGCAGGTTGTTGTCCCATATGCCCAATATCTTGTTTTGTCCTGCGTTGACGCCCCAGATGGAGACGATCCTCAGGTCGATCTCCTTCGTGGTGACGTGCACATCGTTCATGTTGGCCAGGTTGGTCGTGGTGAAGTTCACCAGGAAGACCGCGTTCCTCGTTTGGGCATCGCGGCTCGCCGTGAACGTCGCAGAGACGAAGGCAGATCCGTTCGCATCGAGCGTTACAAAATCATTCTCCACATCGATGGTCAGGCCACCGCTGTCTGTGGTGTAAAGACCGGTCTTTACCGCCACGGTATCGGTACCGTTGTTATAGATGATCCAGGTGAAGGTGATGGACTGCTCAGCATCCAGCTCGGCGTTCGGACTTCTCTTGTCCAATATGTTGACCTCGCTGGCGTTGACCGCCGGTCCTGACAGCGACATGATCACCATGACCGCGATCAGGGCCAAGCCTATGCGCGAGAGCGTCGCACCCTTCGCATTCAGCACATGCATGGATGACACACCTCGTAAGGTTAGCATCCCGATTCAATGACGATATTTAAAACTAAATGAGCTCGATAATTATCAAGCAAGAGAAAATACCTGAAAACCATTTTAAAGTGGGCCCCCTTTTCTATGCTATGGACTGGCTGCCCGTCATCAGGGTCACGATCGCCTTGGCCGTGCTGTGCCTAGCCTCCTATTCCGATTGGCGCACCCGCATGGCCTCCGACATGTACTGGATAGCGATGGGCCTGGTCGGTCTGGCGTTGCTGGCATGGCAGATATTCGACAGCGGCAACGATCCTCTGTATCTACTCTTCGTGTTCGTGGTGGGATGGTTCTTCATCGACCTGCTCTGGGACCGGGAGGGGCTGGAAGGGACCTTCTGGAAGCTGCTTCCCATGGCCATGTACGCGATACTCCTGGTCTGCATGGGCGTGCTTATCTGGAAGTTCGGTGGCAAGGCCTACCTCTACGAGCTGATATCCATCCCGGCCATGTTCCTGCTGTACTTCCTGCTGTACCTCTTCGACGTCATCAAGGGCGGCGCCGACGCCAAGGCCTTGATGGCATTGTCCCTGCTGATCCCGACCTACCCGATCATCGGGCCGTTCCCGTTGATAGGGCTGCCGACCTACGAGGCGCAGTTCATAATGCCGTTCTCGTTGCTGGTGCTGTTCTACGGAGCCTTGCTGACTTTGGCCATACCAATCTACTACCTGTTCTACAACCTGGTGAAGGGGGACAGGGCGTTCCCCACCATGTTGTTCGGGATCCGAATGGATGTGGCCGACGCCAAGAAGCGCTTCGTCTGGCCCATGGAATATGTGGACGGAGAGGAGATCAAGGTCTCCTCCATGCCGAAGGGGCCAGAATCACTGGAAGAGCATTACGCCCAGCTGGAAGCGAAGGGGCTGCAGAGGATCTGGGTCACGCCCAAGATACCCATGCTCATCCCCATAACCGCAGGCATCGTCCTCGCTGCCATCCTCGGCAATCTGATATTCATCATCTTCTGAGAC
The DNA here is from genome assembly GCA_002067865.1 of Methanomassiliicoccales archaeon PtaU1.Bin124. Taxonomy (GTDB): domain Archaea; phylum Thermoplasmatota; class Thermoplasmata; order Methanomassiliicoccales; family UBA472; genus MVRC01. Next base: position 50,816 of record MVRC01000015.1, read on the forward strand.
CGGTGGCGCATCTTCCCGCGATGGCGCAGGCATTGCAACGAGGCCTCCTAAGGCACGATCGCTGGCAATGATGCACGCACAGCGCGTACGTACGGCGATAGGCGGTGACGTCCGGCGGCAGTTCCGATTCCACGAAACCCTGCAGGTCCATATAGTCCTTCGAGGAGAATATGCCGGTCCGATCCAGCAGGCGCGAGACGTACGCTGCCGCCACGAACTTCGGTCTCCCCGCCCCAAAGAGCAGGATGGAGTCCGCCGTCTCGTTGCCGATCCCGGGCAGCGAAAGGAGCTCCTCCCTGACCTTCATCGTTTCCCCTTGCAACAGGGAGGAAACATCCGAACCATGGTTCCTCTGGATATGTCCTGCCATCGACCGCAGCCGGGAGGCCTTCTGCCGATAGAAGCCCGTGGGGCGGACCATCTCCTCCAAGACAGCGAGGTCACATTCCGCCATCTTGTCTACCTCCAGCAGCCCTCCGCGCCTCATCATCTCCAAGGAACGGGAAACGCTGTTCCAGTTCGTCTGCTGCGTCAGTATCGCCCCGACCATGACCTCGAACGGCGATTCCGAGGGCCACCACACCCCCAGGTCATATTCTTCAGAAAGCGCAGAGATCAGTTCTTCCAGGTCCATGCTCTCACATTATGATGTTCAGGTCCCTGCCGCACTTGCCGCATCGTCCGCCGTTCAAGGACATCTTCACCACGTCGAAATAGGCCCGCTTGATGGCGACGTTGCCGCATTGCGGGCAGATGGTGTCCTCCGCTCCGGAACGCATGTTCCCCAGATAGACGAAGCTCAATCCCGCCGCCTTCGCCACCTCGTGCGCCATCTCCATCGTCTTCGCCGGGGTCATGGGCACGTCCATCATCTTGTAGTCGGGGTGGAAGCGGGAGAAGTGCACCGGCATCTCCGCGTCCACGCCGGCCGCCCACCTGCAGAAGCGATCGATCTCACCTCGGTCGTCATTATGGCCAGGGATGATGAGATAGGTCAGCTCCACATGCATACCGATATCATGGGCCACCTGGACCGCGTTCAATACCGGCGCCAGCTTCGCCTTGCATATCTTATGATAGAAATCCTCTGTGAACCCCTTGACGTCGATGTTCATCCCATCGACCAGGCCCTTCAGGTCCCGCAGCGGGGTCTCCTCGATGTACCCGTTGCTGACGAACACCGAGAACATGCCCTCCTTCTTACATGCCTTGCTGGCGTCCGCAGCGAATTCGTGCCACATGGTCGGCTCGTTGTAGGTCCAGGCCACGCCCCTGCAGGCGCTCCTCCTGACCATGCTGGGCACTTCCTCCGGGGCGATGCGGTTGGTATCGTCCCTTCCCGGCCTGGCCTGGGAGATGGAGTAGTTCTGACAATGCATGCAGCCCAGGTTGCATCCCAGGCTGCCGAACGAAAGTACCCCTTCACCAGGGTGCATATGGTAGAAGGGCTTCTTCTCCATCGGGTCGACATGGACCGATGAGACCAGGCCATATGAGAGCGCGGTAAGCTTGCCAGAGTCGTTCCTGCGCACCCCGCATATGCCCACCGCGCCGTCGGAGATGAGGCAATGATGCGGGCACAGGCCGCAGCGCACCTTCCCCGCCTCTTCCTTCCAGTACCTGGCCTCCATGTCATCATCCCTTGAAATGTTCGTACCCCTTCCTCGGCAGCGGTCTCTCCCCGCTGCCGTCAAATATGGTAACCGCTCCATCGGTCGTGGCCTCTCCTATGATGGTCATGTCCCTACCCATGATCCCCTTCAGCCTCTCCACCTCGGCCGGGTCGATGGTGAAGAGCAGCTCGTAATCGCCACCACCGTAGATGGCCAGTTCCCGGTGGTCCATACCCAGTCGTTCGGCCGCTTCCAATACCGACCCATCATAGGGCAACGTGCCTTCGTCGATCCTGAACCCTACCCCGCTGGCCTTGGCCAATTCATGCACGGACATGGCCAGGCCGTCCGAGGTGTCCATGCACGATGTGACCGCCCCGGACGCAGAGAGCATCACGCCCTCCTTGATCCTGGGCATGGGCTGAAGCGCGGCCAACCTGGCCGCCGCATTGAACCTCTTCTGCCCCAGCTCGGCGAACCCGGCCGAGGCATGGCCGATCGTTCCGATCAATGCCAGTTTGTCCCCTGATCTGGCTCCGCACCTTCTCAGGATGCCGTCCTTGCGCACCAGCCCCAGAGAGGTTCCGGCGATGACGATCTCCGGCGCCTCCTTCGTATCCCCGCCCAGGTACTCGGAGCTACATCCCTCGCAACAGTCCTTGACGCCCTGGGCCATGGCCAACAGGTCATCCGCATCGGTCTCCCTGGGCAGGCCATAGGCCATCACCACGCCAAGCGGCTCTGCCCCCATGGCGGCTATGTCGCTCAGGTTGACCGCGGCGGCCATCCACCCCTTCTGGTAGGCAGACATGCAGGGAGGCATGTGCGTCCGCTGCGCGATGAGGTCGGTGCTCACCACGAGATATCGATCGCCGATGGGAAGGGCGGCGGCGTCATCGCCCGGTCCGATCCCCGCCGTGCTGCCGATCTTGGCAAGCAGCAGCTCGACCATCTTCTTCTCGCCCAGTTCTCTCAATCTTGGCATCGCATGGTAATAGGAGGGAGGTTCGGATAAACCCTTCCTTGACACATCCAGCAACGCAGGCAATCGTTTAATAGGGCCGCTCGTGTTGAGTCCTTTCATGGTCGACCTGAAGATCCCCTTCGGCAGGGACGACAAGATGAGGCTGAGCATCCCGAACGAGAACTTCCTGGGCGAGCTCAGACCCAAGGAGGTGCCGGAGCAGGACGAACTTGCGGTCATCAATTCCTCCCTCGACGAACCTCTGGGCGTGGAGAGCCTGGAGAGCTTCCTGGAGGGCGGGAAGGACGTGGTGTTCATCCTCAACGACGGCACCAGGCCCACTCCGACGGCCAAGGTCCTTCAGGCCATGTCCCATCGTGTCGACCTCTCCAAGTTCCGCTACCTCATCGCCACCGGCACCCACCGCGGTCCCAACGAGGAGGAGCTGCATTTCATATTCGGAGGCGTGCTGGACAAGGTGCGGGACCGCATCCACGTGCATGATTCGAAGAAGGACAACTGCATCCACCTGGGCAGGTCCAAGAACGGCACTGACATGGAAGTGAACGAGATGGCGGTGAACGCAGACCGCCTCGTGATCATCACCAGCGTCGAGCCGCACTACTTCGCCGGCTATACCGGCGGAAGGAAGTCCTTCCTCCCCGGGGTGGCATCGTACAAGACCATCACCCAGAACCACCGCCTGGCCATGAGGAAGGAGGCGCATGTGCTGGGACTGGAGGGCAACCCCGTCCACGAGGACATGATCGACGCCCTGCGCTCGGTCCAGGGCAAGAAGATATTCTCCGTCCAGTTGGTCATGGACCGCCACCAGCATGTTTACAAGGCCGCCTCCGGAGATCTGTTCAAGGCGTTCGACCGGGCCGTGGAATGGGCCAACGAGGTGTTCGTGGTCGACCTGGAGCAGAAGGCGGACATGGTCATCTCCGTTGCGCCATACCCGATGGATGTGGACCTGTACCAGTCGCAGAAGGCGATCGACAACGCCAAGTTCGCCGTGAAGCCCGGCGGCGTGGTCCTCCTGGTATCGAAATGCCGCCAGGGGGTGGGCGAGGAGGTCTTCTGCCAGCAGCTATCGGCCTCGAAGGACCCGCATGTGATCCTGGACAACCTGCAGCGTGAGTACCGTCTGGGTTACCAGAAGGCGGCCAAGGTGGCGGAGATAATGACCTACGCCGACATCTGTGCGGTCACCTGCCTGGACGAGGACCTCCTGCGCCGGGCGAACATCAAACCGTTCTTCGATGTCCAGTCGGCGGTCGATACGTTCCTTGCGAGGCATCCGGACGCAAAGGTAATAGTCATGATGGATGGTAGCGTCACCGTTCCGAGGGTCGTTTGATGTCCGGTCATATCGAGGCCAAGAACCTCAGCGCCGTGCGCAAGGAGCTTATGACCTGCACCTACTGCGGGTTCTGCAAGTCCGTCTGCCCAGCCTTCGAGGGCGTCACATGGGACCCCAGCGTGGCCAGGGGCCGGATGGTCCTTTCATATGGTCTTTTACAGAAGGAGCTTCCCGCCGACCAGTCTGTCGTTGATTACCTCTACCAGTGCACCACCTGCAAGGACTGCGAGCGGCGCTGCCCCTCGAAGGTCCAGGTGGTCGATGTGGTGGAGAGGGCCAGGAAGGACCTGGTCGCTTCCGGGCACATTCTTCCAAAGCACAGAACGCTGATCGACAACGTGCTCCAGCACGGCAACCCGTATGGGGAGAGGAAGAGCGTCAGGGAGGCGCTGGGCCAGGAGGACAAGGGGGCCGAGGTCGGCTACTTCGTCGGCTGCACCGCCGCCTACCGCAATCCCAGCATCGCCAAGGCCACGTTATCGATCCTGGACAAGCTGGGCGTCGATTATGCGGTGGTGGACGAGTCCTGCTGCGCCTCGGTGCTGCAGAGGGTGGGCTGGAACGAGGACGATGTCAAGGAGATCATGGAGAAGAACGTCGCCGCCATGAAGGACCGCGGCGTGAAGGAGGTGCTGTTCTCCTGCGCCGGCTGCTACCGCATGTTCAAGGAGGAGTACCCCCGCTTCGTGGACGTGCCGTTCAAGGCACGCCATATCTCCGAGTTCCTGGCCGAGAGGGACCTGAAGCTTGCCAAGGCCGAGGGGACGATCACCTATCACGACCCTTGCCACCTGGGCCGCCATTCTCATGTTTACGACGCACCGCGCCAGGTGATCAAGAGGATCCCCGGCATCAAGTTCCAGGAGATGCCCCGGTCTGGCGAGACGTCCCGCTGCTGCGGCGGCGGGGGCGGCGTCCGTTCCGCGTTCCCCGAGCTTTCCAGTAACATCGCCGCCAAGCGTGTGGACGAGGCGGCGTTCGCTGACATGCTGGTGACCGCCTGTCCCTTCTGCGTCAACAATCTGCGCAACGGGCAGGAGAATGGAAGGTCCAAGACAAAGGTCATGGACCTGGTAGAGCTGGTGGAGCCGCTCCTCTGAGGGACCATGGCCCGCGTTCGCCATTATTTCTCATACGACGAGGCGCTGGCGGAGTGGCGCCGCTTCGGGCTGCCGGAGACGTTCATCGACCGCCGCAAGCTCATGGGCAGCATCATCGTCATCGAGGACGACATCGATCTGGAAAGGGCAGAGGCGATGGTCCAAGCGGTCAAGAGGAACGGCGGGGAGGCGCACATCTGCCGCCGGACCAAGAGGCCGAAGGTGGTGGCCGTCGGTGCACCAGGCATCTATGAACAGATGGCCATGGGCTCCGGGGCCGACATGGACCTTTTGAGCGGGCTGCTGGACGCCATCCGCAACTATCATTCGGAGTTCACTCTTTCCGTGCCATACGGGCGGAAGGAGATGCGATTCGACCGTCCCCTGGTGATGGGCATCCTCAATCTCACTCCAGATTCTTTCTCGGACGGCGGCCAATATTTCGACACGGACCAGGCCGTGGCCCATGCCAAGTTCATGGTGGCCAATGGGGCTGACATCATCGACATCGGGGCGGAATCGACCAGGCCCGGCTCGAACGAGGTCGATCCGGAGATCGAGCTGGAACGGTTGCTGCCTGTTCTGAAGGAACTGGTACCCTTCATCAAGGTGCCGATCTCGGTCGACACCAGGCATGCATCGGTCGCCAAGGAGGCGCTTGCTTCAGGGGCGTCGATCATCAACGATATCTCGGGCCTCAGGGACGATCTCATGCTGAAGTTGCTGGCCGATGCCCGCGTGCCGGTGGTGGCGATGCATATGAGGGGCGAACCGAGGTCGATGCAGCAGGACGTCCGCTATGAGGACCTGGTCGGGGACATCTACACCGAGCTGTCTCACATCATCTCCCGGGCCAAGGCCGCGGGCATCAAGGAAGAGAAGATCATACTCGACCCCGGCCTGGGGTTCGGCAAGGAGGCCGAGCAGAACCTGGAGCTGCTGCGCAGGCTGAAGGAGTTCCGCTGCCTCGGTCGTCCTCTATTGATCGGCGCGTCCCGCAAGCGTTTCATCGGCCACGTCACCGGGGGAGATCCGAAGGACCGCCTGGAAGGTTCACTGGCCGCTGCCATGATCGCCGTACAGAACGGGGCCAGCATCGTGCGTGTTCATGATGTTCCCGAGACGGTCAAAGTGCTGAAGCTGTGGAAGGCCGTTCAGACGGTGAACGTGAGGCCGTACTAGCGGACCAGATATCTGGCCGCCAAGAGCGCCACCAGCAGGATCACGACCACGGCGATGAAGAGATAGTTCTTGTTCTTCTCCCTTCGGACCTCATCGTTGTATCTGTCCCGGCACAGCTCGGAGCAGAACTCCTCTCCCTTTTCGACCGGGTCATCGCAGGTCTTGCAGTGGTCGTGGTCAGGGAGCATCTCTGCCAAGTCCGTCACTCCCTTGCCGGTACAAGGACCGAGCACAGTCCCGCTGCCATGGCGATCTTAAGGCCATCGACGACCACGAATGGCACAGCGCCGATCATGATCGCATGCACCAGGTCCATGTGGAGCACCAAGGCCATCTGGATCACTCCGCAGGCGTAGATGATGCCCACCGCGGCGCACATGGCCAGTGACAGGCGGCCCACGCTCCAGGACGACCTCCTCTCCACCAGCTCGCCCAGGAACAATGCCGCCAGGACGAACCCGATCAGGTAGCCGCCGGTGACACTGAGCAGCGCCGCCGTTCCGACCATGCCGCTGAACCATCCCAGCCCGGCCCCCATGCCGACGTACATGACCTGGCTGACCGCACCGAAGCGGCCCAGACAGACCGCTGCCACCAGCACCACCAATACCTGCCCGGTGAACGGCACAGGGGAGAAGGGCATGACCAGACGCATCTGGGCCGCCAGGGCCATCAGGACGGCGAAGAAGAATGCCGCCAGCGTCTTAATGGGCCAGGAGGTCTCGTTCCTCCACCGGAACAAGGTGCCCGAGGCCACCCCTCTCATCTCGCGGTATGCGGGTAGGTACATGAGGCTATGAAAACGGGGCGGGCTTGATAAAATTTGTCATGCCATCATGTGCATGGTGGGACGGTCCATCACAAGAGTTATAACCCGTCATGGCGTCGGGCGGTACACCCGTCAGAGCACAAGGTGAGCATCGAAATGAAGGTGAAGGTCCGCCCCGACCGGTGCATTGGCTGCAAATCCTGCGAGATAGCATGTGCGATGAGCCATTCGTCCGGGTCGCCATTGGGCATCGCCCCGCGGATCAGGGTGAAGCACGGGCAGGTGGTCAGGGGCCAGAGGGAGCCGAGCAAGCCTTATGTCGTCACCTGCCGGCATTGCGCCAAGCCCAAGTGCGTGGAGGCCTGCATCTCCAACGCCATCTACCAGGACGCCGACGGCCGGGTGCTCTATGACAGGGACAGATGCGTGGGCTGCTGGATGTGCATCATGGTCTGCCCGTTCGGAGCCATACACAGAGACCTGAGGGCCAAGAAGGTGGCGAAATGCGACCTCTGCGACGGCCGGGAGACCCCGGCGTGCGTCCAGGCCTGCAAGGTCGACGCCTTGGAGATCGACAATTCCCGGAGGGAGCAGTGATGCGTTCCTTCCGTTACATCATCATCGGCAACAGTGCCGCCGGCATCGCCGCCTATGAAGGCATCAGGCAGAAGGACAGGGCCGGCAGCGTGGCCATGATATCCGACGAGACGGCCCCGATCTACTCACGTTCTCTCATCTCTTACTTCCTGGCCGGCCAGATCGACGAGGAGGGGATGCTCTTCCGGCCGCGCAGCTTCTATGGCAGGGAGGGCATCGAGGCGCTCCTCGGTCGGAAGGTCGTCAAGGTCGACCCAAAGGCCCACCAGGTGATGCTCGAGGATGGAGAGGTGTTCGGTTACGAGAAGCTCCTGATCGGCACCGGGTCGGCCGCGGTCCATCCGGACATTCCCGGCGGGGGCCTCAATGGGTGCTTCGTCTTCCGCAGTTATGAGGATGCCAAGGCCATCAAGGCCTATCTACCCAAGGTCAAGGAAGCGGTGGTCCTGGGCGGAGGACCGGTAGGCATCAAGGCGGCGGAGGCATTGAGCTCACGTAAGATCCGAGTCACATTGATCGTCAGTTCCGGCAACCTGCTGTCGCAGATATTGGACGGCACCACCGCCTCGGTCATCCAGAAGATGCTGGAGGACCACAACGTCAAGGTGATCACCCGGTGCGACGTAGGACAGGTGCTGGGGGAGTCGTCCGTCACTGGAACGAAGCTGGCCGATGGAAGGGTCATTCCCTGCCAGATGGTCGTGTTCTGCAAGGGGGTCCAGGCGAACACCGGTCTGGCCGTCGAGGCAGGCATCTCGGTGCGCAAGGGCATCGTGGTCGACGATCACATGCGGTCCAGCATTCCGGACATCTATGCGGCAGGTGATGTGGCCGAGGTCAAGGACATCCTTACCGGCCAAAGGACCATCCATGCGCTCTGGCCCAATGCCATGCAGCAAGGGTATGTGGCAGGGATGAACATGGCCGGAGGGGACCGGTCCTATGACGGCGGTTTCGGCATGAACGCCATCAACATCTTCGGCACGCCGATCATCGCCATGGGCCTGCTGCGACCGGAGGTCAGGGGCGGAGCGGAGGTGCTGACAGCCAAGGGCAATGGCTGGTACCGCAGCCTGGTGGTCAGGGACGACCGACTGATCGGCGCGTTCCTGGTGGGGGAGATCGACAGCGCCGGGGTGCTGAACCACATGATCACGCACAAGATAGGCATCCATGGGCTGGAGGAAGCCGCTTTGAGACCGGATTTCAGCCCGGCGCGACTGGCCGAGGCAGGCATCGAGATCGACATCGGCGAATGAGCCCTTCGCAACGCTTATTTCACACCTCGGCGATGCCGCGTTCATGTTGGAATGGAAGGTGTTGGGCAAGAAGACGCTGCCCGTAGGCATCCAGGACACTTGGGAATCGCAACTGGAAGCCTTGGCGAAGAAGAGAGAGGACAGCGCCAAGTTCCTGAAGATGATGGGTAAGGCGGACATCGCCTACAAGTTCGACACCATCAGGGAGCTGCACATCTTCCAGGTGACCCTGCCCTCGAAGACGAGCATGGCCGACCTGGAGTACTTCCGTGACTACATCCAGACTCTGAGGAAGTCCGCCCGTGCCGTCATGGTCTCGCTGGAAGGGAAGGAGCAGAAGAGCACCGTGGTCATCTCAGCGGACGAGGACGTCAACGAGTATCAGGTGAGGCGGGAGACCCACGAGGTCCATCCCATGGACCGGTCGCACTCCCACTAAGAATTTTTTAAAATGTTTAGGACGAGGCGCCGGCCGCCTCGATCATCTTTTCCAGTTTTTCCAACTTGACGGACGCATCGCCGGTCTGCTGCTGCGCCACCCACTGCACCAGCTTCCTGAGGGCCTTGCCCGAGTCGATCATCTGCTGGGCCTTATGGTATCCTTCCAACAGGTCCGTGGCCTTGCCGGTGATGTAAAGGATCGGTGCTGTGTTGAGGCAGACGATGTCCCTGCGGGAGCCCTTGTCCTCCCCGCTGAGGATGCGCAGCTGCTCCCTGGCCTCATGTTCCCGGTCCAGCTTACAGAGGATGACCTGTTCCTTGGCCGGTTTGATGCCCAGGTCCCTGAAGTCCATGGTGTACTCTACGATCGAACCGTCCTTCATGAGCTCCGCCACGAAGGTCGGGCCCAGTGTCGATATCTCGTCCAGACCCCTCTTCTGGTCGGCATCCATGCCGTGCATGACGAACGCCCTCTGGTAGCCGATCTCCTTCATGGTCTTCGTGACCGGCAATACCATTTCCTTCGAGTAGATGCCCCTGACGCCATATGTCGGGAGAGCGGGGTTGGCCAGAGAGCCGGCCATGTTGAGCACCGTGCCGAAACGGATCTGGGAGAGGATGCGTCCCAGCGCCTGGGGATGCACCTTTCCGCTCATACCGTTGAACATGCCGATGCCGGCGCTCTCGATGCTCCTCTTGACCACGGAGACATCGCATTCCACGTCCACGCCCAACGCCTCCACGATGTCGACCGTGCCGCACTTGGATGTGATGGCCCTCGCTCCGTGCTTGGCCATGTTGATCCCGGCCGCAGCGGCCACGATTGAGGCGGAGGTGGAGATGTTGAAGGTCTTGATGGTGTCCATGCCGGTACCGCAGTTGTCCACCAGCGGTCCGTTCACTTCCGGCCTGACCTTGTTGGTGTCGATATCGTAGATCGCCTCCCAGCTTCCTGCCAGTTCTTCCGGCGTGGCTCCCTTGGCGGTCAGCGCTGCCAGGAACGCCCCCTGTTGCAGATCTGGCTGCTGGTTCAGCAATATCTCGCGGAAAAGGTCCCTGGCCTCTGCCCGGGTTATGTCCATTCCTTTCACCAGCGCGTCCACCTTGCTTCCGAAATATTTCAGCTTCTCCTCCATTTTGCACACCTCAGAACTTGGTCACTACCGTCTTCATGCCCTGCCTCTGGTCGGCACGGGCGAAGGCGGACTCTAAATCATCAAGCGCGATCCTCTCCGTGATCAGCCAGTCCACGTCGATCTCCTTTTCCAGGAGGATGGCCACGGCCTGCCAGTCGCTCTCGCTGGAGCAGCCATATGCGCCGACGAGAGAGATCTCCTTGTAATGCATGGTGCGGACGTCCCAGGGCACCTCATAATTGCCCTTCTTGGGGCCGCTGAAAACAGAAATGCGGCCCTGTGGGGCCATGAGGCGCAGGAGCCAGTTGTCCACTCTGACCTCCGGGGTGGCCATCAGGACGACATCGACGCCCTCGTCATTGGTGAAATCCTTCACGGCTTCGGTGATGTCCTGTTCTGCCGGGTCCACCACCAGGTCGGCCAATCCCGAAGGCAGCAGACGCCTGCGTGATTCGAGGTGCTCTGTCATGATGACCTTCTCGGCGCCGTTCCATCGGGCCAGCATGGCATGGAGACATCCTATCGGGCCGGCCCCGAATATGAGCACGGTGTCGTTCGCACCGACCCGGGCCAGTTTCTGCCCGTTTATACAGCAGGCCAGAGGCTCGGCCAGAGAAACCGCGGCAGCGTCCGCATCGTCCGGTAGCGGTACGATGCTGTTCTCCCTGACTGCAACGGCAGGCAACGCCATCTTTTGGGCGAACCCTCCGTCGTAGTTGAAACCGAGAATGCCCATGGTGGTGCACTGGTTGTCGGCACCTTTCCTGCATGGGCGGCATTCTCCGCAGGCGATCCCCGGCCATACCTGGACCAGATCGCCCACCTGATAGGCGTCGCTCTCGACCTCGGCGATACGGGCCACGATCTCGTGTCCGATGATGCGCGGATATGAAAGGTCCTTGTGGCCATGCGCCAGCATCTTCGGGTCCGTGCCGCAGATGGCGCAGGCGACCAGGTCCAGCAGCGCCCCGCCCTTCGGCCTCACTGGGTCTGAAACTTGCCTCAATGCCAGCTGACCCGGTCCGAGCATCAGCGCAGCTTTCATAATGAGTTGGATATAACATCCAATTATTTAAATTGGATATATCATCCAACTGGAAAGAAAAAAATGAAGAAAATGGTTTACTGGCTCTTCGGCGCTTCAGTGGTCGGAGCCTTCTGTTCCTTGCAGGCGGTGCGATACATCAGGCCTGCGACCAGCAGCATAATGCCCGCGATGACCATCAGCAGCGCTCCGATGCCTAGACCCCACTTCATATCCACCTGTCCATAGGACGGCACGGTCAAAGTGGTCGATCCGCCGATGGGATTCTTGGCGATCTCCTGCACTATCGCCACGGCCCCATCCCCGCCCTCTATCTGATGGAACATCGGCTCCAGGGCCGATATGCTCATGACCACCACCAGTATCATCACCAGGACGACGATGAGGGTGATGCCCTTGGAGATGTACCTCATCGGCATCTTCTTCCTCCTGGTCACGACGCTTCCGATGACCAGCAGCGCCATGGACAGGAAGATCAGCATGCCGAACGGAAGGGCGATCGCCGCCAGCTGATACGGCACCCCCTGGTCGTCCACGCCATTGACCATCAGCCCGTCCACGCCGCTGAACGAGAAGACGTCCACCCAGCCCGGCGTCTGGAACTGCCCGGTGGTGATGTTGGCCGAGGCCGTGTAGTATGGCAGGAACGCGCCGATGATGGCAATGACCACCGCTGCGATGGCCAGGATGTTGGCGATGCCGATCCTTCCTTTGAACTCCAACATCGCACATATCGGCTTCAGGCTCTCCCCGTCCTTCTTGCGCTTCAGTATGCGCAATACCATGAATACGATGGCCAGCAGCAGGAAGCCGATAACGATCCAGATGAAGTTGGTATACACCTGGTCCAGCAGCAGCATGTTGTTGTCCAGCACGACCAAGGAGGAGCTCCAGGCCACAGGGTCGTTCCACATCTGGGCGTTCTGGCGATAGGCCGGTCCCAGCGGGCCGCGCTCGCCGCGATACTGTGCGCTGATCGAGCCGTAATCGCCCCAGTGGCCGCCGAACTTGATCCAGGCTGTATTGGGGCTGGTGTTCGGGGTGCTCAGCTCTCCCATGTCCACCAGGTCATATTTGCTGGAGTCCAGCACCTTGCCATCGTTCCCTACAGAGTCCTGGGCCATGCCCGTCTTTCCCTGGTAAGGGCGGAAGTAGTTGGCATGGCTGCCCAGTGCCACGTAGACCTTTATGTTGTCCCCGGACCTCTCCACCAGGTCCCAGCCGGCCTCCATGCCGGATTCATGCTGGCTGAAGGAAGCGCTCACAGGAGCGTAGCTGGCGTCAAGGGTTACCTGGACCATCTCCCAGTCCCCCTCGTGGTTGTTGTACGTGGCCGGGTTGAACACATAGAACAGCCAGTACTGGATGACGATGCTGGAGGACGAGGCATAGATGTGATAGTAAACGGTATACCCCAAGGATGCCTCTTGCTGCTGGTATGCCTTGATGATCCGGTCATCGTTGACCGATCCAAGGCGGTTGTCCAGGTAATAATCGGAGTACCCGCTTCCGGAATATGATGCCAGCTCGGATATCGTTGGAGAGCTGTCAACCAGGGTCGGGTTCCCTCCAACGCTGCGATTCAGGTTGCAGTTCTGGATGAAGTACTCCACCTCGACCGGAAAGCATCTCTCCCCGTTCTTGAAATTCAAGATCGGAGCATATCGCGCTGCCAGCTCAGCGTCCGTCGGGGCTTGGGGCGTTCCTGCCCCTGCGTTCATCGGGATCATGCATGCCAGCATGCCGATCGCCATAAGCACGGCTGCCAATCTTACCATTCGACCCATAACTCTCATCCTCCCTATTACTGGAACAATACCTTCGTGTGGATTAGATAATACTTCATCCCAGGCGGGTCGATGGTTCAACGCATCAGCGGACGGTCCATCATCCTATCATGGGACCTGTTCCGTTTGGACCGCCTCTTCCAATATCGGTTGGCGAACATCAGGTAGGCAAAGGTGGTCTTTGCACGTCTGGAGAATCTCTTGCGGGCCGCTTCTGGTGTCGCTTCGCCCTTCATAACCGCCTCCAAGGCCATGTCGAGACCGGCCACCGTGTGCCTTGCCGCTCTCCTTCTCTCCAAAGGCCCTTTCTCCAGGACCAAGCCCATCCCCATGCCCAGTCCCCCGGCCCAGCGCCATCCGATATGCCTGCAGAAATGTTCCAGGCATCTTATGGCCGGGTCGACCTCCGCAGGGGAAGGATGAGCTCCCTGCCCAACGGCCAGGAAAGCAGTCCCTTTGCCCATTCCCTCCCTCTGTGATGCGATCTCCATCCATTCGATGACATGCGAAGGCAAGGAACCCATGAACACCGGGAACGAGAGGACGATCAGGTCGGCAGCTTCGCAACTATTAAGAAGGCCAGAAATATCCATTCTCATAGCTGCCAGCATGTTCAACTGAACAACGGTCGCGCCCTTTTCCATAAGGTACGAGGCGGCATGGTCGGCCAGCGCGCTGCTTGCGCCACCGTCGCTGGGAGAACCGTTCAATACGAGCGCATTGGTCATCTCCTCACCTTCATCCCCATCACGCTGGATTCGATGATCTCCCTGGTGGTCTCCTCCCTTTCCTCCGCGCAGACGATCTTCACCCTTGTGTGCAACGCCTTGAACGTCATGCCGTTCTGCGCCACGATGCGTTTGAACGTCTCATCCTCTTCCTGCGAATATTCGGAGCAGACCCCTATGGCCAGGATGCTGGGGTACCTCTCATATCTAGGCATATGCACCACCCCCTCCTTCCCGCTGAGATAATACGGTAGCAGCAGCCCCGCCTGCCTATCCAGCGCCCTCTTCAGAAGGCTGGGATATCCGCCGAAGGTGATCCGGCCCAGAAGTATCACCAGATCGGACGACATCCAGGCGCCTCCGATCGTACGGCCATCATCCTCCTTGACGCAGATCCCTGGGGTCCTGTCCCAGCATGAGGTGCAGCCCGCACAAGGGTCGAGCGTCATGCCCCTCAGCTCCATCCACTCTAGCTGATGCCCGGACCGGATCAATAGCTCCTTGAGCGTTCCCGCCACGCCCAGCACCCCAGCGTCCTCGGCCGTCGAACCGTCCAGCACCAAGACCTTCATGACATCGTTCTCATAGGCCAAGGCCTGACATAAAGCCTCGCAGACCTGCCTCGGGCTCATCCAAAAAATTGATTTAATGCCTTAATGCTGAGTCCATCGTGAACCCGGCTAGGTTGTTGGCCTCCCTCATGGGATTGCTGCTGCTCTGCACCCTGATCCCTATCGCATCGGAGGCATCGGTCACCGGTGGTCTTACCGTCACGGCCCATTTTGATTACGCATCGGAGGACGGCTCGGAACTACTGCCCTGCCAGGGAGCATACGTCCAACTGTGGATGGAGATGCGCCAGGGGGAGGCGGTGCAGGCGTATGGTCATACTAACGCAGACGGAGACATCACGTTCACAGGAATGGGCGAGGGCAACTACTACGCGGTCATATATGCCACGGATTACCAGCTGGTCTCGGTGATGAATGCCAGCCAGATCGGCCAGCCCATCTATCAATGGCGCACCGAATGGCAGAACCTCACGACCTCCGCGGCATTCGCGCTCACCATCCTCTCCGACGACAGGGGCGCCTGGAACGCATATGATGCGGTCAGGGCGGGGAGCGAATGGCTGAGCCAGAAGGTCAACTGGACCAGGTCGCTGGTGACAGTGTATTGGCCCATGGAGGATTGGCCCCACTCCCATGGCGACAGCATCGACATGCCCGAGAGCACCGCCGATTATGCAGCCATCTGGGACACAGATGTCCTGCTGCACGAGTACGGCCATTGCGTCATGTACAACGCCAGGGGAGGATATTTTCCTGACATCGTGCCGGTAGACCCGCACTATCTCGATTCCGTGTCCAGCGCGACGTTCGCCTTCGTCGAGGGCTGGGCTGAGTTCTTCGCCTGCGCGGTGAGGAACTCATCCGCCGCCTCGGCCTTCACCAATCTGGAATCCACCGTATACGCCGACTCGCCGTTCGGCCACGGTACCGTGGGCGATTGGGATGGCAGCATGGTGGAGGGAGCGGTGGCGAACGTCCTTTGGGACATCCTGGACGGCACCTCAGAGGCCGATAGGCCCTATTGGGCCACTGATGTCCTAGGGGACCAGGTGGACGACCGCTTCTCCATCTTCTGGTCCATTTTCATCCACGACGTTCCGGACACCATGGACGATGTCTGGTCATATTGGGAGGACAAGGACCAGGCATTACTGGCCATCTTCCTCCATGCGCGGTTTGACAAGGACCTCAGCCTTCCGACGAACCCGGACTGGTATTGGTCCGACCATGATGAGAACGAGACATCGCTCGACTCATCGATAACGATCGGATGGACCGGGGCGATCGACAACGACACCGGAATTGCCGGTTATTCCATCCTCTGGACACCGGATCCCACCGCCATTCCGGATATGACCATCGATAGCTACGGTTCCTATATCACCCGACACCTGGGCCCCGGAACATGGTATCTCAAGGTGAGGGCGATCGATAACGCGGGCAACGCAGCAGAAGGAGCGGCCACCTTCGGTCCATTCATCATCGGCGAGGGGGCGATCGACATCGGACCGGACGGGACGACGGGTGGCACGGGCGAGGTCGATCCCATCCTGCAGGTGTTCCTCATCATCATGCTGGCCGGAGGGGCATTGCTGATGTTCGCCATCGTCCTCAAGATGGTAAGGAAGCCGAAACCGGAGGACGTCGAACCGGTGCCGCAGATGGTCTCCTATTACATGCCCCCAGCCTATTATTATCCGCCTGCGGATCAGACACAGGCCGAACCGCAGGCGGTGAAGCCGGCGGACCAGGTAAGGTATTGCCGCAACTGCGGCCGGGTCGAGATCGGGGATACCTTTTGCCCGTACTGCGGATACAAACTGAGGTAGAGAACATGCGCCGGAACGAGAAGGAAGTGACGTCCAGGGAGGAGATCGACGGGTACATCGCCAAGGCCACCGTCTGCCGGGTCGGCCTGGTGGACGGAGATGAGGCGTACATCGTTCCCATGGACTTCGGATATGTGGACGGCTGCTTCTACTTCCACAGTGCCAAGGAGGGCAGGAAGGTCGGGATCATCGGGGACGAAAGGAAGGCGTCGTTCGAGCTGGAGATCGATCACGGCCTCAGGATGGTCACCGACGCGTACAAATGCACCCACCATTTCGTCTGCGTGATGGGAACTGGCACCATCGGCGTGGTAAAGGACGAGGAGGAGCGGATGAAGGGTCTCCGCGCCCTCATGGACCATTACACCAAGGACATGTACGAGATGACCGGCAAGTGCACCCATAAGACTCTGGTGCTGAGGCTCAGGGTCGAGACCATCAGCTGCAAGCGGAACGGATGAACAAATAAAGGATCGGTCATTTGCTGGTCGAGAATATCCCTACCAGCGCACCGACCGCAGCCGACCCGATGGCGATTAGGCCGTCGTTCGAATCCTTGCCCATGCCCAGCAGGACCATGGTCCCGACGACGACCACCAGCACGATGATGGTCAGGTACATGATCAGGCGGCGGTAGAATTCCGTGTCGTTCTGATATGCCAGTATCTGCTCTGTCGCGACGTTCGCGGCCTTGTCCAATGACGCCTCATCGATGTCTGGGTTGCTCTTTCGAATTCCTTCCTTCGCTATCTGGTACTGGACCTGGTACTTTTCCGCCCTGTCGACCGTTCGACATCCCCCCATTGATGTTCAAACAAGGAACGGGGCGATTATTAAAGGATTGTCAGAAATAAAAGAATAAAGAATTATAAATGAAAGGATTAGGAGAGCTTCTTGACCCTGCCCCCGTCCGCGTAGACCATGAACTCCTCCATGGGGATGGTCTTGCCAGACCGCTCGATGGCCATGTGCACCAGCTTCTTCGATACGCGGCAACAGGGCACGTCCATGTGCAGCAAGATGACGTCCTTGATTTCATTCACCCGGAAGATCGTAGTCAGCTTGTCCACGAACTCCTGATTGTCATCTAGCTTGGGGCATCCGATCAGAACGACCCGGTCCTTGATGAAATCCCGCTGGATGAAACCGCAGGCGAAGGCGGTGCAATCGGCCGCGATGAGCAATCGGGCATTCCGCAGGTACGGCGCATTGGGAGGAACTAGGCGGATCTGGATGGGCCACGTGCTCAATTGAGAGCTGCCCCCTCCTGCCTCGCCCTTCGGACCGGAATGGAACTTGCGCGGGCCCGATCCCGGACAGGCCTGAATGGGAATATCATCGCACGATCTCCTGGCCAGATGTTCCTTGACATCCTCCTCGCTGAAGTCCTCCGCCTCCCTCTCCACTATCTTGAGCGCGCCGGCAGGACATTCCCCGATGCAGGCGCCCAGGCCGTCGCAGAAGCTTTCCTTCACGACCTTGGCCTTTCCGTCGCGGAGCTCCATGGCACCCTCAGCGCAGGCGGTGACGCAGTTGCCGCAACCAGTGCAGAGCGACTCGTCGATCTCAATGATCTTCCTCTTCACCATGTTGGGATTCCACGGTGCCAGGAGTATATAGGATTTTCAACCTTCATCATCGTTCAGGCGGCGAGGTATGCGTCGACCGTCGAGACCGATCGGATGTATATGGACGAGTTCTGGCGCAGCACATATTCGCTCAGGCCGATGTGCGAATCAGAGCCCCAATCATAGGTATAGCCCATGCGGGACCAGGGAAACGTCTTTGGGTAGTATGAGTAGACGATGTTCCCGTTGAACCACTTGACATATGCCGTGCTGGCATTCGAAGGCAACGTCATTCCGGCAGTGGCGTCGTCGATCTCGTTGTCGCCAGCCGGCCGGAACAGGTCCTTGGGCTGAACGAACGCCTCGACGAAGTAGCTGTTCTTGGAGTCCCACGGCAGGCCCAGCAGCTGCAATGTCCGCAGCGTCTTGTTCGTTCCGCTGGCCACATTGTCCTCGAAGAACGCCTTCAGGTCCGGCACCACGGTCACCCAGGTCTCTCCCCACCAGGTGGTGACATTGGAATTGACCGGATATGAGGAATTGAATCGGGTGAAGATCAGAACCAGTACGCCCTTGTCCGCGGCCGTGCTGTTCCAGATGAGAGAGGGATTGGTGTCGTTCACGGGGTTGAGCTTGTCATAGGTATAGGACCCCTGTCGCAGCATCGTCTCGTCGATCGCCTCCAGGTATCGTTCTTTCAGCGTCTTCTCCGCCTTTGCCGGGGCCAGCAGCGGAGCGGCGACGATTATCAAAACCATCCCGATGACGATCCCCACGGCCAACATGGCCAATCCCCAATTCCGCTTGCCCTTGTCCATGATCTCCCGGTCGTAAGTCCTGCTCGAGGAAAAAACGCTATGCCTCTGATTATCGAAATCGGCGATGGACGAAGAGGCAAAATAGTTATGCCGCCAGTTGATTCCTCGCCATCGGAAGCAGTCATATGGCAGAGAGATTGCGCATCATCCAGGTGAACGCGTTCCATTATCCGTTCCGCGGTGGCATCGAGCACCGCATCCATCATGTCAGTAAACGCCTGGCCAAGAAACATGAGGTGATCGTGCTCACCAGCCAGCTTCCTAACTCTTCGCCGGAGGAGGAGATCGACGGTTACAGGGTGGTCCGCCTTCCTTCCAGGTACATCAACATCTACAACCCGCCCTACGTGACCACACATGGGATCCTCGATCGGTTGAAGGAACTGGACGGGGACGTGGTCGATTTCCACTACCGCTGGGCACCGACCTACAACAAGGCGGCGCAACGCTATCCAGGCAAGAAGGCCTTCACCTTCCATAACACCTATGGCGAAGGGGTGGGGATCACCCGCATCCCTTCGGTCGTCAACGACATGGGCTGGAAGAGGCACCTGAACGATTTCGACCGAATCATCTGCGTGAGCGAGTTCGTGCGACACGATCTGGAGGAGCGGGGCGTGGACGCCTCGAAGCTGGTGGCCATTCCCAACGGCATCGAGAACCCGCCGGTCGAGCCAAGCTATCAGGAGGACGACTTCATCCTGTTCGTGGGCAGGCTGGTCAACACCAAGGGGCTAAAGTACCTGGTCCAGGCCATGACCAAGGTGCCGGCCCGGCTGGTCATCTGCGGGGGCGGCCCGGAGGAGAGGCGCCTGAGGCAGCAGATATCTAAACTGGGGCTGGAGGACAAGGTGGAACTGGCCGGGAAGGTCTCCGAAGAGCGAAAGACGCAGCTCATGTCCACCTGCAAGCTCTTCGTCATGCCGTCCATCTTTGAATCGTACGGCATCGCAGTGGCCGAGGCCATGTCCTATGGCAAGCCTATCGTGGCATCGAACGTTGGCGGACTGCCCGAGGTCGTGTGCGATGCAGGAAGCCTCTGCAGGCCCAAGGACCACGAGGACCTAGCTGAGAAGATCAACTCGCTGCTTCAGGACGAGGAGGGACGTAGGGAATGTGCCAGGAAGGCGGCGAAGCATGCCAGCGGTTACTCTTGGGACTCGATCGCCGACAGGATGGACGAGGAATATCGTCGGATAGCATGATCAGGTGGCCATCTGCTCCATCCCCCATCCGTGATCGAGCCCGAACATATGCGAGCCGACCCGGTCGGAATGGGTCTTATTCCCCAACCTCAGAAAGATGCCATATGCCAGCTGGAATTGCTCCCGGGCCTTGTTCCTCTGCCCCCTCTCCATCAGCATCGAGCCGTGCCATTCCCTGCCCAGTCCCTGGAAGAACGAACCCAGGCGGGCGCCGGAGAGATTGAGCGCGCCCTGGCCGAAGGCGATATCGCCATAACTGTCCTGACCCAGGCGGTATTTCAATATCCCGTCCACCAGGTCGACGAAGCCGTCGGACATGTCCTGCGGGGGATAGGGGAGGGCCCTCCTCCTGCCCATCAATGCCGACATGCCCGTGGATGCCTCGTCCACATGCTCCAGCACCACGTTCAGCAGGACGCGAAGCGCCTTTGGTAATATCATCGCTTCATCGTTCCCGCTGAGCGAGGCCATCTCCTCGCATTCCTTGGCCATTTCCGAAGCTGCACCGAACTCGGTCATGTCAAGGAGCATCATCGCCTGGCAGAATGCGCACCAGGAGCCCACCCGATACTCCCCCAGCATTCTTGCATCGCTCACGCATTCAGAGTATCGCCGGATGGCACATTCGTAATAACCTTCGGACATGAACAGGTCGCCGAACGCCACGTCCATGCGCAGCTTCATCCCCCTGTCCCTTTCCGGGTCGATCAGCTCCTCCAGGTGCATCAGCTGGAAGTACGCCCTCTCCAGGTCGTCCAATCGCATGGCCAGGTCGATGTCCTCCAGCAGACCCCCCGCCAGTAGATGCCAGTCCCCCGACGCCTCGAAATGATGGTTGGCCTGGTGGAAGGCCACCACGGCATGCTGCGGGTTCCCCCCGTCCCGGAGCAGCATCCCTTTTTCCAGCCAGATCCCTCCCAGGACCGTTTCATCGGACGGCGCGAGGGCAAATGCTCCGTCCACCACCTCCATCCTTTCCTTCCTCCCCAGCGCCGAAGGGGAGATGGCCCTGAGGCACTTCGCCTTCTTCAGAAGCAATCTGGACCTGCTCTGCTGGTCCTGTCCGTTGGCCAGGCATCTATCGTACCAAAGATTGGCCTGAGTGAACGAACCCAGCCCCACGTTGCAGTCGCCCAGACGTTCACGGGCCCAGGCCATATCGTCCTTGTTCTCAGGAGCGATCCTCTCCATCATCGCCCCGAGGAACTCCCTCTCGGTGTTGTACGCATCGAACGCATGGCACTTGATGACCGCATTTCGAATGTGCTTGATCACCGATGGGTTTTCATTGTCATGGGCCAGATGCCTTGCTACTGATTCCGGATATCCATCCCCGACCCCCCTGCTTACGAACAAAGTTCCGATGGCCTTATGCATCTCGTTCAGGCGAAGCGGGGATATTCCGTTCATGATGCCAATTTCGAACGCTGGGTGACGGAAGGCGAACCGCCTCTCGTTGATCAGGAACCCCTCTCCGTTGCCCATGCTTTTGAAGATCTCGATGGCCTTATCCAGGCGCACGTTCGTCACCTGCGCGATCGAATCAAGGTCGGAGTGAGGGCCCATGACCGCCCTGAACTCCATCAGGCGCTGCCCATCCCGCTCCAGCCTC
Source organism: Methanomassiliicoccales archaeon PtaU1.Bin124 (assembly GCA_002067865.1). Classification (GTDB taxonomy): domain Archaea; phylum Thermoplasmatota; class Thermoplasmata; order Methanomassiliicoccales; family UBA472; genus MVRC01. The sequence continues at coordinate 72,407 of MVRC01000015.1, forward strand.
TCCAGTCGCCGCTCCGCCAGCTCGACCACCCCCAAAGGGACGTCAAGGATGGAGGTCTTGTCCCGATGCAGGACCCCGTTCCGCTCGATGACGACCTTCCTTTCCTTCATCAAGGCGATGGTCTCCAGCGTATGGAACGGTGAGCCTCTTCCCGCCTCCCAGATGTAGGCATGCAGGTCCTTGTCCACCGGCATCCCCAGTCTGGCCTCGATGAGGCGGCGGGTCTCCTCCTGGTTCAGCTCTGACAGCCGGAGCTCGCTGCCAAGGCCCTCCTCCCGCATGGCCCCGAGCATATGTTCGAAGGGTTCGTTCTTTTCATTACCATTGTCGTCGAATGAAGCGATGATCAAGACTCTGGCCATTCTGAACTCTCTTGCTATGCAATGGAGCGTTTCCAGACTGGCCTCATCGAACCGGTGCACATCGTTCATCAGTAGGACGACCGGACGGTTATGGACCAAGGACTCCAGGGCCAACGCTAGGTCAGTAGAGTTGACCCTCCTCCCATCGTGCCATCCATTCATTTCCTTCTTGAAACGCAGCAGATGCTCTTTTGTCGTGGAGAATGTCCGGTCCGTGGAAAGCATCTCATCAGCAATCTCGATCCACGGATGCATCAGTATACGGTCGGTCAATAGTCCGGTACCGTCGAAGTGGTAACAATCAAGGTTGGTGCACAGCCTGCGTATCTCATCCAGAAGGCGGGTCTTACCTACGCCCATGGGCCCGGACAAAAGCACAGTTGCACCATTTCCGATCATAGCCTGGCCTAAGGCTGTTTGAAGTGATTCCATCTCTGATTCTCGCCCGATGAGGTTGACAGCGGCCATTTTCTATCAGCGTTGATTCTATTGTCCGGGCCTAGTAATTAATTTAGTCGCTCAGAAATCGGAGAACGATGGGCTTAAAGGGCGTTCAATTCCCTATCTATCCTTTCCAGCTCGTATGGATTGTCGATGTTCTGGTATATGCCTCTGGCTTTCAGGAAATGCTCCCTGGCCTTTTCCGTTTTACCGATCATAGCCAACCGGGAGGCAAACCATTTCTCACCCAAGGCTCGATGCAGTAGTTCCATGTAACAGTTGGAGAATAGTTCGATGCCAGCTGAATATTCTTCGATCATCTTCTGACCGTTCCCCCTGTAGAACGACACCTCGCCCCTCACGATATGTGCCATTCCTGCGATGGGTGTGGTTTCAGAATAACTAGCTAGACCGATTACCGCATCGTCGATGAGCTTCTCCGCATCGGACAACCTTCCACTCCGGGCATAGCAATGGGCTAGGACCACGAATGGGACGGCCATCAACGCCTGAGATTGGGTCTTCAATGCCTGGTCCCTGCCCTTCTCTGCGTAGAAAAGGGCTTCTTCCAGCTCGTTAAGATCATCCATCATCAAGGCCAGGTAATAATTGGCCCAAGCCGCAGCTCCGTTCTCTCCCAGTTTTTCAGCGATCCTCGATGCGAGATTAAGATTCACATTGGCCTCATCGTACACTCCTTGATGTATCAGGGTCTCGCCCAGGACGATCCTTACCTCCAGCTCGTTCCGTGGGTCCTCGTCCTTCAGTATATGGTCCACCGCATCGGAAAGATATGCCAGCGCCTCCGATGTCTTGCCTATGGTCAGCAAAAGGTCAGAATAATGGGCGACCTCCATGGCCATCCGCCCCCATGCCTCGATCTCCGAGAACTTGTCGATCGATAGCTGAAAGAATTCCGATGCTTGTCCATAGTGACCGAGATGGGTTTCCATTCCAGCCTTGTTGCTCAGGATCTCCGCAATTTCGAAGGGCTCGATCTCATCGATCTCGAGGGCTTCATTCAACAGCTCCTTGAATATTTCGAAGGAACCATTTTCCATCCTTCCTGGAATGCTGCATTCCGCCTTCTTCCTCAACCCTCTCGCGCGGACCTTTTCTTTGGGCTGAGAATTCAATAGTCGGTCATAGTAGACGATCGCCTCGGGGTATCTTTCCTGGACCATCAATGCATCTGCAGCACCTTCCAACGAGGTGCACATCTGATCCTTTTGTAGATCCGGTGAATCGATCAGGTCTAGTGCTCTCTGATAGAATGGGAGCGCCTCGATCATTTCCATTCTGGATGCAAAGTGTGTTCCTGCCCTAACAGAGTAATCTATGCACTCGTGGCTCATTCCAGCAAGAAGAAAATGGTCAGAGAGCCTTGCATAGTCATCTGGGCCAACCCCCATGGCCACCATGCAGTTCCCTACCTTCCCGTGCATCCTATGCTTTTCTTCTTCGGCGATCTCATCGTACACAACTCTTCTAAACCTCTCATGGACGAAACCGTATGAACAACCATCAAAATCAACGAACTGAGCCTTCTTTTCCAGTTCTTCAAGCTCTTCGACGATCTGAATCACTGGTCGTTCCAATGCTTTGGCCAGGAGCGAATAGGTGAATTTTTGGCCTATGACCGCTGCAAGATCGAGCAAGTCCCTCGATCCTCGATCGAGCTCCGTCAATCGGTTCGAAACCAATTCATAGATGGTCTTCGGAATGATCATGGCCAGAGATGTTTTTGCTTCCCACCGTCCACCCTCGGTCGGAACGATCTGTTCCGTTCTGGTAAGCCATTTAATCGATTCAATGATGAACAAAGGGTTTCCCTCCCCAAGCTCAACGAGCGGGTCCATAATATCCGCCCCGACCTGTCCCGGCAGTATCCCGGCCACAATCTCTCTGGTGACCAGATCCGGAAGCTGAGCCATCTTGATCTCCGTCACGGTATTATCGCCGAGAAGTGAACTGGCACATTCATTGAACGAAGTGTTGCCTTCAACCTGATCTGGCCTACCGGTATCTTCAGGTCTATAGGTACCTATCATGAGCGCTCTCGTACCCGCAATATTCCTTGCAATAAAGTGGAATAGATGAATAGAACCAGAGTCTGCCATATGCAGGTCCTCAACAAGGATGATGACCGGCCTTTTACTCGCCAGATATGAGATGTGGTCATAGAACCGGAATAAGGTTGCTTCGAGAGCATGTGAGGGTTCATCGGCCAGACCGAAAATGTATTCGATGATATCATCCGTCCTCCTGTTCGCCTGGGCCGCACCACCGAAAAGGAACACGTCAGTATTGTTCTGGATCATTCTTCTGAAAGGGCCGAACGGGCTCATCAATGATCTATCACAGGCCCCCTGCAGAACGATTGGATTTATCGCCGAGATCATGCGCAGGAATTCGTTACACAATCTAGTTTTTCCGATCCCTGCCTCTCCTGATATCAGTATGGTATTGCCCTTCGACGTTAACGCCGAAGAAAAATGGTCCATAATGATCTGAACCTCGTTTTCGCGACCTATCATGGGAGATTTATTATTAATATTGAATATATTTTTCTCCATCAAGATAGTTCGACCCTCCAATAATTATATAAGAAAATCATGAATATAAATAATCGACGGGCGCTCGCTATTCATTAAATATTTCAATAATTAATCATAACAATATATTATCCTAAATTTCTTAAAATTGGGGGAGGAAAAAAATGACAAGTGTAAGTTTGATTGAACTCAAGCAAGTATACTATATGAGCGAAAAGGGGGCTCAGATGATAGTGGATGCAGGGATAAACAAGGCTGAACTGTTGGTCAAAGAAACGACCTCTAAATGCATCACTTCTGCAGACGTGCAATTTCTTGGCTCCCTCTCAGCCGCCGACCGCCAATTGTTCATTAATTCTATCATCTTTGCCCAGACGCACCTGCGCAGGAGATGGCCTGTGTCGAATTTGACCGCCTCGGTGGGCATCTACCTTCAAAAGAAGAGGGATCTTGTGGACAAGATCATGGGATTGCCCCTTTGCATCCAACGGAACATTGCCGAGATTATCGCATTTTCCAAGATCACATGGCCTAACTTAACCTGCCCGCACGATCACATCCTCAGAGTGGAAGCTATCGAGGTCTTTGACAGGGTTGCATCCAGCCACATGATGGGGCCAGGCCAGGCGGAGTGCGTTTATTGTGCGATCTTGAAAATAATGGCATACCGTCAGGGAGCTGATCCGAACTATCCGCCCATCGGTATCCCGAACAGGACACCTCCCAACTGAAGAGATGATATGTTATGGGTGAGCGGGACATCGATAGGATCAGGCGAAAGGTAGAGGCACAAAAATTGGGTTGGAAGGTCAGACCATCACCTTTCTCTAACCTTTCGAAGGAGGAGATCAGACGCAGGTATGGTAGCCCTCTTTCAGAGAGCATGAGGTTGCTCTATCTGGATTTCCATCAGCGTACTCAGGCATATATCCAGACAGTAATGCCTTCGACTCCAATATTCACTGATCGAGACTGGAGAGACGTGGAAGGTAAGTCATATGTCACTCCATCAAAAAAAATGGGGGATATCGGGGCATGTACCGCCTTCGCCCTTGCCGCCACATTGGAATCCAATCTAGCAATTAGAAAAAGGCAATCGGTCGACGACCTGACCCAGGACCTGTCGGAAACAGATCTATATTTTTGTCCCAGTAATCCCAATTGCGATCCAGATCAAGGTATGTTCATCGAAGATGCGTTTAGAAAAGTGAATGAACGAGGCATCTCCATGGAACAAATGGCTCGACCCTGGCCCACGGACCCACAGAATATCAAATGTATGGATCCTAGCAGTTGCACTTCCTGCGGAAATGATTCGAATAGGGCAACTTGTGAAAGGATCGTAGCATGGACGACGATTGATGACATCGGCAAGGCCAAAGAATGGATCTATAGGTGGGGGCCAGTAATCGCGGAGATGGTCGTCTTGACCGATTTTGTATACTACGATCCTACCGGTGGTCCCTACATTCCTACTGCTGGTGAGGATTTCGTTTGTCTCCATACCTTAAGCGTCATCGGGTTCGTGAACACACCGAATGAGCCGGCATATAGCGGTTATTGGATATGCAAGGACACTAAAGATGTCTTTATCGAAGGAATCGTGAAAATTGCATATGGTCAATGTGGGATGCTATCGAAATACGTTCATCCGGTGGACGGAACGGAATTTGTCTTTCCCTTCTATGGCCTAGGACATCGTTTCAAGTTCCCGCAAGATAACCCGATGGCCCAATGGGAATTTCCCCATCGTAGATGGCCGGAGAATTGGGATGAGCTATTGATGCAACCGAATAAGTGATAGAAGTTGGTGGGTCTGTCCGGATTTGAACCGGAGTCACTAGCACCCCAAGCTAGAAGGATACCAAGCTACCCCACAGACCCGATGATAAAGGGGTTAAGAAAAGGGGTTTAACCGAGAGGAATCAGTTCCTCAAGCAGGTCCGAGTGCGAGATGATCATGCGCCTGCAGCAATAGCGCTTCAGGCCCAGGTCGTCCAGCACTTCTTTCGGGTCCTCTCCCATCTGTACCCTCTTGACGAAGGTCTGATAGGAGCTCCCGACCACCTTGCCGCACGAGAAACATCTCACTGGTATTATCATTCCTGCTCACCTGTAGGACTTCTGCCTCTTCTTCCTGGCACCACGGCCCAGCGGCTTCTTCGGCAGCTTCCTCCTGACATCGGAGATAAGCATGGACCGATCGTACTGCTTCAGGGCCTTTTCCAGGGTCTCATCGCCGTAATACTCGACGATGGCCTTAGCGATTGCGGTACGGGAGGCGTCAGCCTGGCCCATCACGCCGCCGCCGGAGACCTCGACGTCGATGTCGACCTTGGCGGCCTTCTCGGGCACCATGGTCAACGGCTCCATGATCTTCAGCTTGGCCAGCTCAGGCACCCATGCCTCCACCGGGATGGAGTTGATGCGCACCTTGCCGGTGCCTTCCTTGACCACGGCCCGGGCGACCGCAGTCTTCCTCTTGCCGCTAGTGTTGATGACATTTGCCATGATCTCACTTCACCTTCGAACCTAGGAAGTTGGCGATCTCGCCGACGGTCACATACTTGCTGGTGGTGATCCTGGACGCGGCCTCGACCTTGACCTTCTCAGCGGCAGCGAACTCTTCCGGGACACCCACGTACACCTTCAGGCGGTGGTAGGCATCGCGGCCGTTCGGGCGGTCATAGGGCAGCATGCCCCTGACGATGCGCTTCAGGATAAGATCGGCGCGCCTCGGGAAGAACGGACCGGAGTGTGCATAACCGCGGTCCCTCTTGGCCTTGAACTTCTCGAACACGTTGTCGCGGTCACCGGTGATGATGGCGCGCTCCGCGTTCACGATAACGATGGTCTCGCCCTGCTTCAGCTTGTGAGCGATCTCGGTGGCCATGCGGCCAGCGACCTGCTTCTCTGCGTCGTACACGATCATCTCATTCACCTCATGATCTTGACGCCGGCGCCATTGGGCTTCATCTTGATCAGTTCAGGAATGGTGACGCCCTTGCCGCCCGCCGCCGCGATGGCCTTCATCGCGGACTCGGAGAAATCGTAAGCAGCGACAGTGATCTTCTTGCTGATGCTGCCAGCTCCCAGCACCTTACCGGCAACGACGATGACATCGCCGTCGGTGGTGAATCGCTCCAGTTTGCTCAGGTTGACCTCAGCCCAGTTTCCCTTGGGCCTCTCCAGTCTCAGAGCAATGTCTCGCCAGATCTCCACACCGTTCTCCCTGCTGGACCTCTTCAGGTCATCGATCAGGGATACCAGGTTAGGATCAGTCTTCTTTGGTGTCATTTTCTGACTCTCCCGACATTGGTAACCGGCACATATAGAGAGGTCTTTAATATACCTTTGCCAAGAGAACGGTCGGACGGCATCGTGGCCAGCATCATTTAGGTTGGTTCGCCTCGACCTCTCCCTTGATGCGCTCCTCGATGAGCCGGAGCGTCCTGTCCCGGTCGAAGGCCCAGTCGCGCGACCACACCCTCATGGTATGCCACCCCAGACCGTTGAGGACGGACTCCCTGAGCACGTCCCGGTCCCGGGCGGTGCGGGCATCACGATAGGCAGGCCCATCGCACAGTATGCCAAGAACGTAACGGTCCCGGCCGGAGGGGTCCATCACGCCCACATCGACCCTCACTCCCGATTTGCCTACCCGCCTGACGACCTTGTAACCCTTCTGGGTCAGAGCGGCCGCGATGGAATCCTCCACCTTCTCCTCCGATCCGATGTCGGTGGCGGTGAGCGCCACCTTCTCCCCTCTGACATATGCATAATCGAGGTAGTCCCGCAGCAGCCTCACGCCGGCCGGGGTGGCATCATTCACGTTGATGTCGGCGGAGGTGATCGACGATACGACCTTTACCGTGCGCTTGGCCCGGGTGATGGCCACGTTCAGCCGCCTCGCTCCGCCCTCCTGGTTCAGCGGGCCGAAGTTCAGCGCCATCATGCCCTTCTCATCACGGCCGTAGCCGACAGAGAAGATCATGACGTCCCGCTCGTCCCCTTGCACGTTCTCCAGGTTCTTCACAAAGAACGGGTCCTGGCGGTCCTCGTCCATCAGGCCGTCCAGTTCCTGCTTGTCCCTCTCGGAGCGCTTCAACTTGTAGTCCAGGACGTCCAGGATCGCCTCCTGCTGGGCCTGGCTGAACGCCACCACCCCCAGGGACCTCTCCGGGTGCGCTAGGTACTGCTGGATGACAAGGTCCGCCACCACGCCCGCCTCGATGCGATTGTCCCTCTTCCCGCCTCGATCGTAGACGCCGTCCTTGCACAGGATGAGCTCGATGCCCTCGTCCCGCTTGCCAGGGTCGGCGCTGGGGAATGTGACCAGTTTGTTGGCGTACAGATGATAGTTCGAGAACGCGATTAGCGACTCCTGCCTGGAACGGTAGTGGAACAGCAGCATGTGCTCCCTCAGCCCCATGGTCGATGCCTCATCGAGTATGCTCTCCAGGTCCTGCAGCTCCTCGTCCTCCGTGCCCTCCTGCACCTTGTCGAAGAAACGTGTCGGGGGCAGCTGGCGGTTATCCCCTACGACCACCAGTTGCTTGCCGCGCATGATGCAGCAGACCGCGTCCTGCGGTACGACCTGGGACGCCTCATCGAATATGACCACGTCGAACATCGGTTCGTTGCCGGGCGAGGGAAGGAACTGGCTGACCGAGATGGGGGACATCATGAAGCACGGTTTCGCCTCGCGCAACACCGTCGGGCACTTTGCCAGCATCTCCCTGACGGGCGGCAGGCGCTTGGCCCCGCGCAGTCCGTTCAGATATCCGACCTCCGTGCGCCAGCGCTCATCGGTGCCGTTCGTCTTGGCCTTGACCCGCTGCCTCAGCCTGAGGCGCAGCCTCTCTCGATTTATCTGCAGCGAAGCCTTGTCCAGATCGGTGTAGCGTCGTATCTTGTCGTTCTGCTCCACGGAATTGAAACGGCTCAATGCACCGTCGGCATAGGCCCTCTGCAGCCATAACTGCCAGAACCGCTTGCTGAACATCTCCGGCAGGTCGGACATCTCAGGCTGCCGCTTGACCACTTCGTCGAACACCTGCCCCAGTCCTACCTGGCGCAGCGTCCTCTCGGTTGTCTGGAACTCGACCCACTCACCTAGCCGGTCCTTGGCCATGAGGTGGCGGTCGCAGAAGTCCTTCACCTTGGCGATGTCCGCCGCCCGGTCCGAGCCCATCCAGTTGTTGACGAACGATGGTCTGACAGAATCGACGGAGCGTTCCAGCTCGGTCACCTCGCCCTCCATTCTCGGTCCGATCCTGGCCGCTTCATCATAAAGGGTGGAGCCCTCGCACGCTACCGTCGCCCAACCGTCATGGTAACCGGGCAGGTTGACGAACTTCTCCGTCCAGCGGAGGGCGGAGAGCAGCACTTCGAAATCGGTGGCCGCCCCGACGAAGTAGCGGCCGAACCAACCCGGGCCATCGGTCTCGGAGCGCTGCACCAACGACTTGGCCTCCTGGGTGTTGCGCAATATGCGCAGATCGTCCCGGGCTTGTTGATAGCTGAGGTCCTTGGACAATGAGAAGGAACGCAGCACCTCCATGTCCTTGCGGTAGGATGATTTCAGGAAACGCAGCGAGCCAGCATAATCGGTCTCGAACCTTGCCGCGTACGTTTTCGCGTCGAAGGTCATGATCTCCGGGCGGTACCTCTGCTTGAAGTATTCCTCACCGGAGGCGATCTCGTTCCTGGCGGTCTTCAGCCTGGTGGCCGTTTCGATCAGCCGGCCGACCTCATATCGGTCGAACCAGTTGCGTGGCGGCCTGGGGCTTTGCGCCGCGGTCGACAGCAGTGAGGCGAACTTCTTCAATGAATCCAATGTGGTGGGGGCGGGAAAGCCCGCCTTGGACCCGAACTCCGTCACGGCCGGCATTATTCTCCCATAATCATCGGAAACGTCCTGCAGACGCACGACCAGTTCGGCCTGCTGGGCCGGACCGAGGTCGATCAGGTTGCAGTCCGCCCAGGGGTGGCCGTCCCTCTGCACCAGCACGGACCGGAGCGAGACCAATCTCTGCACGGAAGCCTGCGCCTTGGCCAACGAATCTGGTGTCATGGCCAACGGGTCCGGAAGGTCGAACACCAGCTGCCCATGTTCCTGAAGCATCGCCAGCTCCCCATGACCGTCGTATGCGCTGCGGTTCAACCCACCCCGGGGCTGATGCAGCGCCTTGGCATAACCGTTAAGGTCGTCCCTCAAACCGCGCAGCTGACCCAGGCGGCCTTCGTCCGGGACCGTTTCGTTGTTCGCCTGCTGCAACGGCCTGGTGAGGCTTTCGAGCACCTCCTGCTTCACAGGCGAGGTGGAATGCAGCTCCAGGCAGTGGTCCCCCAGCCCGGCCGCGTCCAGACGGCGCTTGACGACCTCCAGGGCGGCCATCTTTTCGCTCACGAAGAGGACGGTCTTGCCTTCTGCCAGCTTGTTCGAGATCATGTTGGCGATGGTCTGGCTCTTGCCCGTGCCAGGCGGCCCGATGAGCACCATGCTCTCTCCCCTCCGCACCGCCTCTACCGCCTCCTGCTGGCTTGAGTCCGATTCCAGCACGTTGAAGCATTGCATCGGGTCGACGTCCACCTCCCCGTCCTTCAGGGCAGGGATACCGCTCCTATCGCCGCCCAGCGCCCTCAGCAACGGATGGCGCTTGATCGCCGCCTCGTTCGCCCTCATGTCCTGGTAGATGACCACCTTGGCGAAGGTGAAAAGGCCCAAGACCGGCGGACCGAACTGGGCGGTCCAGCCCTGCCTGCGCATGAAGATCTTGTTGAGCGATTCAATGTACGCGGCGATGTCGAACTTCTCCATATCGTCCGGCAACGGCGGCAGGTCCACTCCCAGCTCCTTCTTCGCCAGAAGGACCAGCGCCGGATTGAGGACGGCATCCTCACCGATCACGTCCATGGTATGCGGAGCGATCGCCGCCCTCTTGGTCAGCTTCACCGGGACCAGGACCAGGGGGGCCTGGTATGGCTCGGCCTGCTTCGGGTCGTCCCTCCACTGCAGAATACCGAACGCCACGTGCAGCGCGTCGACGCCGCGTTCCCGCTTGAACAGGCTGGACTTCAGGCGCAGCTGGGAAAGCATCTTCTCCGTGTTGGGGTTGAGCGTCGATGGCCCTTCCCGCGAGGCCGGAACATGGACATACGCATAAAGGTCGCAGTCCCGGGTGGGCGATGCCTCCTTGAAATCATCACGCATCTTGGGGCAGTAGACGCCCAGGGTGTGATGGTCGAGGATGAGCGAATCGAATATCTTCTTGGGCGTCGGGTCGGTGATGCGGATAGTGGCGGACTTGCACGTACCGTAGTTCAAAAGCTTGTTCCGCAGGCTGAGGTCGACCAGTTCGGATTCCCACTTGGCCACCCTCTGCTCCAACGATTCCACTGGCGCTGGCATAGCATCCCCTCTGGAGAGCATCATGGCCTCAAGCGATTAATAACCATTCGCCCTATTCCCTACTTGGAAAAATGTTCTTTGGGTGATTCCTTCTAAACAATCGATATGGCACTGTACTTTTTTTTATAAATGATTCTTTTAATAATCTATTTAAACCAAGAACGATAAATATCCCGTCTGCAATACGGAAAAGCTCATCGAGGGAAAGGCATTGATTCGTTTTGGCCCAGCCGGTATACCTCTTTCATGTAAAGGAAGGACTTTAAAGGATGGAATAGAGGACGTGCACAATCTTGGCCTCAATGCCATGGAAGTGCAGATGGTCCGCGTCAACGTGGTGGAGCGTTCACCCGAGGACGAAGAGATCGGGTTGACGCCGATGGAGGTCGAGAGCGACCTCATCATCGAGATGGTGCGCCGCAAGAACAAGAAGGAGACGCTCATCACCGATGTCAACGAGAAGATCAAGGAGGACGACAACCTCATCACCCTCTCGTCCGGTCTGGTGCAGAACTTCAAGGAGCTGCGCGAACTGGGCACAATGGGCAGGGAGCTGGACGTGGAGCTCTCCATGCACACGCCTTACTACATGGACCTGACCTCCGGCAACGAGCTGACCCAGAAGAGCCTGGACAGCATCAGGTGGGCAGGACTTTTAACGAACCAGATGAACGGGGCCATCGTGGTCTCGCACATCGGTCTTTACGGCGACATGAGCCACAAGGATGCCACCAAGGTCATCACCGAGAATCTCTCCGGTATCGCTGACTGGTGGATGAAGAACAAGCTGAAATGCAAGCTGGGCTTCGAGACGTCCGGGCGCCAAGAGGTGTTCGGGTCGATGGAGGAGCTGCTCGAGCTGTGCGACGAGATCGACGGAATCGTGCCGGTCATGAATTTCGCCCACCTGCATGCCAGGCAGAACGGCACGCTGCGCGAACCGGCGGACTTCGGGGAGCTGTTCGACAAGGTACGGTCCTATGTGGGCAGCCACTATTACACTCATTTCTCCGGCGTGGAGCACGACAGCGGCAACGAGAAGAGGGTCACCCCGATCAAGAAGGGGGACCTGAGGTTCGAGCCATTGGCAGAGTACCTTTCCGAAGAGAACCCGGAATGCACCATCATATCTTCCTCGCCGCTGCTCGAGCACGATGCCATGTACATGAAGGTCATCTACGAGCGTGTTCTGACCAAGAAGGTCTCCAAGGACTCCAAGACCGTCTCCAAGAAGGATAAGAAGTCGGCCAAGGACGAGGACTACGAGTACGACGACGATGACAAGGAAGATGATTAGGATTGAAGGAAACATCGGCCTTCCTGCTAGCTGAGGTCAAGTGCGCCATCGAGAAGGTGGACGACAGCAAGGTGGAGGACATCGTCGAGTCCATCACGAAGGCCAAGAAGATCTTCATCTATGGTGTCGGCCGTTCCGGCCTGGTCGGGCAGAGCTTTGCCGTCAGGTTGGTCCAGATGGGCATGGACGTGCACTTCATCGGTGACATGACCACTCCCATCGTGGAGAGCGAGGACTTGGTCATCATCATCTCCAACACCGGCGAGACCATGTCGGCGGTGCAGACGGCGAACATCGTCGGCCGCATCGGCGCGAAGGTGGTCGTGGTAACGTCCAGGGCGCATTCCAAGCTGGGCCAGGCTGCAGATATTATTTTGGAGATCACCCCGCCCCGCAACGATGAGAAGCGGAGGCAGAACGCTCCGTTGGGAACGATCTTCGAGCTGGGCACTGCCATCATGCTCGATTCATTGGTGGCGGTGCTGATGCAGAAGCTGGGCCAGACCGAGGCGTCCCTGAGAAAGAGGCACGCGATCTGGGTCTAACCATTTATTATAAAAAATTGAATACTATATAATTATTTTCCGATGGGTAATTTCTTACGTTTTCTGTTACTCTTATCAAATTTTTTCAAGTACACCTTCTTGTTCCGCTCTTCGAACGTTATTCTGAATTCATCGAAAAAACCCTCACGCCCAAGCAGTGGCGGGGTTGTAGAATTTTCAATCAATAGTACTTTAACAGGAACGGTCATTGAATAATGTTCATGACCTTTACCAATTGAGATCGTTACCTTCGATCTGACCGTCTCTATCTCTCCTCCAACCCCAATGGCCTTCTCTCTCGGCCCAGAGAGGTCCATGTTCAGCGTTTCTGCGATCTCCTTTGTGAATGCTGTGAAATCTGCCCCTGAGTCCAACAGACCAATAATTTCAAACGCCTCACCATTATTACTCAAAGTAACCGGTATCATTGGGCGCTTCATTAAAAAATGCCCTGGAATCTTTACTTCCTTATAGTGATATGTCAGGGACATTCTATCACAGGATCATTGTAACATCCTTTGGTACCAGAGCAATGAAGGGCTTTGAATGTCCACAGACCTTCTTTGCTTCGGCGTATGCCTCCTTAAATGAGTGAGAGTGCCCTACTACTTTCTTATCGCAGATGGCTATCCATTGTCCAATGTATGGACTAACATCCATCTGCATGAAATAATCATAGCTTTCACTCATCATCATCACCGTTGATGGTTTTAGCCCTCCGAGGTATAAATATTTTTTATAATTATTTACTACAATGAAAATATATTCGAAGAATTAGAAATCTGTGCTTTAGGTTGTGAAAGATGGTAACATTTTTTATTCCTATCGTTTTTTTCTGATTTTGACGCTCTCACCATAATACGGATTCTGGTACTGATCCCAATAAACGGCGAAAGGCCGTTCGGCAACTCTTCCATCCTTCAGGTAGAATGTCGCGATCTCGGAATTGACCGGATCGATGACGAGCGCGATGTGGAAGGGTTGATTGAACATACGCACCTGGGTATCGATATCCGTCTCCGAAAGGAAACATCTGTGTCCAGGATGGGAATGGTACCAGCCCACGACAACATAATGGAAGCAGCTGTCCTCCAGCTCCTGGAATAGCTTCTCCCATCCATCGCGTTCGAACTTCACGCTGACAGAGGACGCATCCAGATCGGTCGTGGCCACGTCCCTGATAAGGACGAATTTCCGCCCATCTTCTTCATAGACCGACCCCAGCAACAGTCCCATAACTTCGAGGCGTTCGTTCAGTTTGGAAAGTGCATGGTTGCGGATCCTCTCTTCAGCCAGTTTGCTGAGGAAAAGGTCGATCGAACCATTACTGCGATCGAACAACTGCCTTGATTCGGTCGTAAGCCACTTATGTGGGAGAGTTCGATCCTCAGGCGGCCTGGGCCTCACCTCGATCTTCATCTCTGCAGATGAGGTGATGACAGGTCTCTTTCTCATCGGTGCACCTTCGGCTTGACCACCTTAGCGACAGGCGCAACCTTGTTACCCTGGGCATTGAAGTACTGGGCCGCTCTGGTGCAAGAGTCTGTTCCGAAAGGGCTGGTGCCGTTCGGTTCGATCAAAAGAGATTCGATCCCTTTGATGAAGCTCAGAAGGTTGGAATTGAAGTTCCAGTCGCTCAACAGGCGGGTGCAAAGATGCCCGCCATCCTCCGGTCCCATGATATTGGGATGGAATATCTGGGTCTGCCAGATGATGAGGGGTTTCTCAAACGGATATTCCTTGCTTATGATCATCCGGAAGCGATGGTTGTACCTGTAAACGATCTTGCTCCCCTCCATGACCGGGCCAGGGACCTGGAGCAAGGTCACGTCAAGATTGATCGGAAAGTTCGCCAGACCCTCGTCTGAGATGTCTAACTGCACCTTCAGGCTGCGCCGGCAGGCAGCGATCTCATTTTGCAGCCTAGAACGAAGTAGTTCTTCTGGTAAGCTCATGCCCCGCCCTCGGGGTCAGGGATGAGCTCCAGTTCGTCGGCATCAATTATACCGACCTCAGCGACGCTTTGCTGGCCACGGAGGAGCTTCTTTCCCTTTCTCAGAACATATGCGCCCTCGTCCTTGTTCCAGTACGAGCTGGCGCCTTCTATGATCTCCTGGACGGTGTGCTCTCCTTCCAGTTCCATGTCCACTGTTCCGCCTGTCTCTGAGTTACGAATCCTGACATTCATGAACTTCCCATCTAAGGAGACTTGGTGGAAGGGTTTAAACGGTTTCGGCTAGAGTTAGCCTTTTGATAACAAGGATGTAACAAAACTCAGCTCAAGCCAGATGGTTTGGGCAATTCGGGTCGATGCTAAGCTCATAGGACTCGGAAGTACCCTGCAGGCCGTTGTAGAAATGGACATGCCTGATGCACTCCTCATCCCTTCCCGATAACAACTTCAGCCCCTCCCTGACCTGGAGCGCGGCGATAACGCTCGTGGTCGTGATCTCCGCCGCCATCTTCCGTTCATGGTACACTACATCTGCCCCAGTGCAGCTGAACCGCTTCTGCATGACCTTGTAATGGCTTTGGTTCATGGCGCATTGCAGGCATGGCGTTCGTGGCGGAACGACCACCTGCACCTTACCAGAGAAGCCATCGGTCCCGCCATCGACATATGGTACCTTGGCGAAGTACGATTGAGCGTTCAGATGAAGACGGGCCGCGATGTTGTCCAGGCACCCAAAGACCACGTCAAATTCGGACATGGCCTTCCAGTCCATATCCTGTACCTTTCCGTTCACCGGTATGATCCTGGCCGCCGGCTCCAACTCCATGGCACGCTTGGCCACGATGTCCGCCTTCATCCTTCTCTCGTCCGCATCCTCTTCCCTGAAGAACACGCACCTGTTGAGGTTGGACCGAACCACATGGTCCATGTCCACAAGAGTGATGTTCTTGCATCCCGAGAGCACCAGGTCCTTCACGACCTCGTTGCCCAATGCCCCGGCACCTACGATGAGAACGTTCGACGCCTCGATGGCCGGTACGTTCAACCAGACGATGCGGCGCGACCGGTCCATCCGGTCCTCGTCCATCTGGTCCGGGGTGATCCTCTCCTGCTGCGACATGGGCAATCACCCTAACATCAGCACCAAGGCCATAAAGATGACATAGAACGCACCCCCCAGCATCAGCTGAGAGTACCTGATCTCTGCCACCTTGGAGCGCATGAACAGGATAACCGCAGAAAGTAAAGCGAACTCAATGCAGATTGCCTGGAGCAGTTCGACGTTCACGCTCAGGTTCAGGGTCCATCCCGTCAGCAGCACTCCGATCGTCACCGGAATGCAGGACTGGAACACCATCGCCCCGGTCAGGTTGCCCATCGCATAGGTGTCCTTTCCACTCCTCACCCAGATGACCGCATTGAACATCTCCGGAAGTTCGGTGGCGATCGGGGCCACGATCAATGCCAGCAGCAGCGGGTTCAATCCAATGGAACCGGCCAACGCTTCGATCTGATCGACGAACATTGTTGCGCCCAGCAATATGCCAGTGAGACCCAGGGCGATCTGTACTATGATGAGCAGCAATCCAGGTTCCGATTTGTAGACAGCCTTCCGGAACGCCTCGCTCGCATCATCCTGGATCGTCTCCTCCTTGTTTGTTCCGTTCCCGTTCAGCCGTTTGAGCGTCTTGTGGAGAAGCAGCTCCTCCATCTCCTCATCTTCATCGCCCTCCTGCCCGCTGGAGCGGATGCAGATGGACATGTAATAGATGTAGATGGGGAACAGGCTGAACCCGATGAGCCATTTGACGATCTCCAGTTCCTTGGGGAGCAGCGCAGCCGTACCGGCCAGACCATAGGCCAGCAGGAAGAACTTGAGGTCGCGGCGGACCAGATGGCCCTCGATTGCCAGCGTATCCCTTTCTCTCTTCTTGCGGAACAGGAACACGGCCAGGCCGCACATGAACATGGCCAGGGTGGCGATCATAAAAGGAGAGCCCAATATCGCGCCAGCACCGATCTCCTCCCCCGCCTCCCCGCCGACCAGGACGATGGCTATGAGCGGCACGAGCGTCTCAGGCATCGCCGTTCCGACCGCCGCCAGCACCGAACCGACCGCCCCCTCCTCCAGATCGAACTTCTTCCCCAGCCATTCCACGCCGTTGGTGAAGAACTCGCAGCCGACCAGGATCAAGATGAAGCTGACCAGGAAGAGCAAAATGTCCATGAGATCAGGCGAATGAGGCGGGAAAACTATTTCAACAAATCGCCCGGTCGAAAGCATTTATTTAGCCCAGGCACGTTCTCCGCCCAACGGTATATCATGAACGATTTCAAAGTGACCCCTTGGGAGGTGACCGGCGACATCGATTACGATGAGCTGATCGTCCGCTTCGGCACCAAGAAGATCGATGACGCACTGATGGAGAGGCTGGCCGGTTACGGTCCAGTCCACCTGTTATTGCGGCGCGGCATCGTTTATTCCCAGCGGGACATGGAATGGATCCTCAATGAATATGACAAAGGGAACAAGTTCTTCCTCTACACCGGACGAGGGCCGTCAGGCAACATCCACCTGGGTCACCTCATGCCCTGGATCTTCACCAAGTACATCCAGGACACATTCGGAGCGAATCTTTACTTCCAGATGACCGACGACGAGAAGTTCCTCTTCAACGACTCTCTGCAGCTGAAGGACACGAACAGGCTGGCGTACGAGAACGCCCTGGACGTCATCGCCTTGGGCTTCGACGTGAAGAAGACAAAGATCGTGGTCGACACAGAGTGCATCGATACCCTCTACCCTATGGCGCTGGAAGTGGCCAAGCGGGTCACCTTCTCCACCACCAAGGCCGTCTTCGGCTTCGAGAACTCCAACAACATCGGGGAGATATTCTACACCAGCATCCAAGCGGCACCAGCGTTCATGGAGAAGATCCTCTACGACAAGGCGACCCCGTGCCTCATCCCCTGCGGCATCGATCAGGACCCCCACTTCCGCATCACCCGGGACGTCGCGGCGATGATGGGACTGCCTAAGCCTGCTCTCTTGCACACCAAGATGTTCCCCGGCCTGACCGGCGGCGACAAGATGTCGTCGTCCGTGCCTGGCAGCACCATCTACACCACCGACTCCCCCAAGGAGGTCAAGAAGAAGATCGGCAACGCCTTCACCGGCGGCGCGGTCACCGTGGAGGAGCAGCGCAAGAACGGCGGCAAGCCAGAGGTCTGCGCGGTGTACAAGTACAACTTCTTCCTGTTCGAATCGAACGATGAGGTACTGGCCGATCTGGCCGATCGTTGTCGCAAGGGTGAGGTTCTATGCGGCGAATGCAAGAAGGCGCTGACGGAGAAGCTCGTCAAGTTCCTGGAAGGGCATCAGGAAAGAAGGGAGAAGGCAAAGGACCAGATCCACGACTTCATGCTGCACGAGAACCTCTGATCTTCGTACCCATCGGTTACGTTCGCAACGGCGTGCATGAATCGAGGGACTTCTCCGAGGTCGTCTCAGAGATCGTCATCGATCCAGAGCTGACCGAAGGCCTCTATCATCTGGAGAAGCACGAGAAGATCGTGGTCGTCTTCGCCTTCGACCAGAACATCGGAAAGGGGTTCAAGCTGCATCTTCACCCGAAGGGGATCGAATCGAACCCTGAGGTCGGGGTGTTCGCTTCCCATTCGCCGTTCCGGCCGAATCCCATCGGCATCGATCCCGTGGCGCTGCTGAAGATCGAAGGCAATGTTCTGACGGTCAAGGGCCTGGAGGCCTTTGACGGCACCCCGTTGCTGGACATAAAGCCATACAATTGGCCATCCCGCTAAGAAAGTCAAATATATCGTAGAAAGTTTCCCCTGGTCCATGAGCGCCTCGCAGTTGTTGGAAGGACTAAGCTACCCTGAGCGCAAGGTCCTGCTCACCCTGAACCAGTTGAACGGCTCCGCCAGTCCCGAGCGGATCTTCCAGGTGGGCGAGTTCCAGCAGCAGGTCGAGGTCATGAACGCCGCCTCCTGGCTGCAGTCCAAGGGGCTGATCGAGATCCAGGAGAGCGCCAAGAAATGGTACTCGCTCCGCTCCGCCGCCGTGCTGGACAACGGCCTGCCAGAGAGGAAGGCGCTGGACTTCATAGGGAAGCATGATAACAAGTCCACCATCGCCCAGCTGGAGGAGGGCATCGGCAAGGCCGATTCATCCCTGGCCATCGGTTGGTTGAAGCGCAAGGGGCTGGTCAACTTCGAAAAGTCCGGTCCGGTGCCAGTGCTGGTCCTGAACGAGAACGGCCTGAAGGCCGTCTCGGGGGACATGGCCGACGAGCAAGTATTGAAGTCCCTCGCCTCAGGCGACAGGCCCGAGACCGAGCTGGACATGACCGTCGTGCAACAGCTGAAGACCAGGCAGGAGCTGATCACCGAGAAGCTGGTCATCTCCCGCACCTTTGGCATCACCGACCTGGGCAAGGAGGTCGTCTCCCTCGGCATCGAGCTGAAGGAGGAGGTCGCCCAGCTCACCCCCGAGCTGATCCAGACCGGCAAGTGGAAGGAGGTCAGCCTGCGCCGCTACGACATCAAGACGTTCGCCCCGGCGCAGTACGCGGCCAAGAAGCACCCGCTGACCAGGATCGGCGACGAGATCAGGCGCATATTCGTGCAGATGGGCTTCACCGAGATCGAGGACGAGTTCGTGCAGCCGGCGTTCTGGAACATGGACGCCCTGTTCACTCCGCAGGACCACCCTGCCAGGGACATGCAGGACACCTTCTACCTGGGATGGCCGAAGACAGTCCCTCTCGACGACGAGGGGGTAGTCAGCAAGGTCAAGGCGGTCCACGAGAACGGCGGTGACACCGGTTCGCTGGGATGGAGGTCCAAGTGGTCCAGGGACGAGGCCGAGAGGGCGTTGCTGCGGACCCACACCACCGTCAACACCATCCGATACCTGTCAAAGCACCCTGACCCCCCGGCCAAGGTGTTCAGCATCGGCCGTATCTTCAGGAACGAGGCCATCGACGCCACCCACCTGCCTGAGTTCATGCAGATCGAGGGCATCATCGTGGAGGAGGGCGCCAGCTTCGACATGTTGGTCGGCGTGCTGAAGGAGTTCTATCAGCGCATGGGCTTCGATATCATCCGTTTCAGGCCAGGCCCTTTCCCGTATACCGAGCCATCCCTGGAGATCGAGGTCTTCTACAACAACCGCTGGATGGAGCTGGGCGGGGCCGGCGTGTTCCGTCCCGAGGTGGCTTCGCCGCTGGGTCTAAAGTACCCGGTGCTGGCATGGGGTCTCGGCTTCGAGCGCCTGGCCATGCTCCGCTGGAACCTGAAGGACATCAGGGAGCTGTACGTCACAGATCTGGACCTGCTCCGGTCCAGCCCGATCTTTTGATCCCTGCTAAAGTGGCATGTTCCTTCGCCTTTTCCTTCTGCCCTAGCTTGTCGTAAGCCAGGTACATCGTCTCATGGATACGCTTCTTGTCGCCAGGCCGGGCCAGTCCCAAGGCCTTGCTGAGATACTTGACCGCGTCGGCCGGGTTCCCCTCGGCCAAAAACACCTTGCCCATCTGGTGGTACAGCCTTTCCACCGCGTCCGGGTCCTTGCGCACCTGCTCCTTGCCCAGCAGGGCGTTCAGGCCGTCCCTGGCAGCTTTATGCTGTCCGGTCCTCGACAATGACTCGGCCGACAGGCATTCCATTTCCAGGTCGGTAACATCAGAAGGAACGCATGATCTGGCTTCATTCAGGACATCGAGCGCCTCCTTCGGGCGGTTCGTGCCAAGCAGGACGATCGCCTTGAGCTTGGCCCCGATCACTTTATCCTCTGTTGGTTCGGAGGAAATGAGCGAATCGGCCATCGCCAGGGCGGTCTTCGTATCCCCGATCGCCTGGGCCACCAGGCCAGTCGTGTTGATGATCCTCGGACCGTACTTCTCCGATGCAGTGGGAACTAGGAGGAGATCGGCCAGCACGTCCTTATCGGCCAGCTCGATCAAGACCGGCCCCTTCGAGGCCACCATCATCTCCACTTCCTTCGTTCGCTTTGCCTTGAGGAGGTGGTACAGCCTTTCCTTGTAATCCCCTTCTTTGAGCCAGTAATCGGCCGCATGAGAGTGATATTGCCGGAGATCGTCCTCGAAGACCAGGGCGGGAACGGATTCCTTCAGGTCCTGAGGCATGTCGACCATACCGGTCTTGTCCTCAGGAAGCAAGGAGATCGTGGTCTCGGGAAGTATGGAACGGCGGAACGGCTTTCTGAAGACCGATGCCATGCCCAGGACGGGCCTCTGTTCCTCGTCGAGAGAATCCCACAGCTCGGGTCCCTTGCAGCGCTTCAGGTCCAGAAGGGGAGCGAGCTCGATACCTTGCTTCTCCACATAGTCCTTCAGGTTCTTCGCCCGCTTCTCTCCCGCCTCGGTGAGGAAGTAGACCTTCCTCTTGGTCGGCCCCTTCCTGATATGGGCGATCCTCTCCTCTACCTCGGCCACCTCCTTCAGTTTCTTCAGCTCGATGGCCGCATGGGCACGCGATATGCGCAAGGCCTCGGCGATGCCATCCTGGCTCACCTCTGCTGGGGCTTCGAAGTTCTGCTGGAATTTGGAATACTGGGCCAGATGGAGGATTATCCTCTCTCCGATGGTGACGGCGCTGGGCATGATATCGTCTCTAAACCGCCGAATAAAGATGACACGTAATCTATTACAATTAGCCTAACTTTCCAGAAAATGAGAATGACGTTCAGACATCCACACCGAAGATGCTTCCAAACTCCTCCATTATCTTGAATTCGGTCAGGTATCGCATCCCCTTCTCAGTTATCCTGATCTCGCCTTCCGATCCCTGGTCCAGCGTTATCAATCCGTTCCTTTTCATCTGATCCAGGTATTGCATGAGGCGTTCGTAGGGAACGTTCGCATCATGAATGATATGGGTGACCCTGACATTGCCATCATTCAACGATCTCAAAATGTCCGCAAATATGCGGCATTTGGTCCTGTGAGAAGGTCTGGCATCAACCATCGAAGAACCTCGCTCGGACCATCGTGACGAGGAAGATGGCATATCCTATCATGCTTAGCGCCAACACAGTGGTCAATGCCCAACCTCCCGTGCTGGAATTAATTACGTTCATAGCACATAATCGAAGCTGAGCATCGAATAGGCGACGTTGCACATTATGAGCATGAACCCGGTAATTCCTAGGAGGGTGCACCTTTCTGGCTGCCTCTCCGTT
This sequence comes from Methanomassiliicoccales archaeon PtaU1.Bin124, assembly GCA_002067865.1. GTDB lineage: Archaea > Thermoplasmatota > Thermoplasmata > Methanomassiliicoccales > UBA472 > MVRC01. Next base: position 94,197 of record MVRC01000015.1, read on the forward strand.
CGTCGCGTTGCTCGGTGCCATGGACCATGTAAGCCGATGGATGAAGAGAGATAGACCTCGAAAAGAAAGATAGCACAGCACAAAGTCTAATGTCATAATCAGCCATGCAGAGATCATGCGTCTGATGCTGGCCAGCGAAGAGGACGTGGCAGGGATCAACATCCGGGACCGTTTGCTCGAAGCGGCCAAATGGGAGGAGGTCGCCACCTTCGATGGGCGTCCGGTGCTGAAAACGAATGGCTTATTATTGGCCAGCATGGCGAAACCCCATCTCTTCGCTAATGACGTCGACAAGGAGTTCATGGCCGCCACCGGTCTGAAGATCGACGATATCATCTTCCTTTCCAGGCACAGGGCGGCATCTGGCATCCCCACCCTCACTGTCCATCCCATCGGCAACTATGGAAAGGCAGATTATGGCGGAAAGGAAGGACAACTGGTCCCTTTATCCCCGGCACTGATGACGGCTTTGCTGCGCCAATTGAAGATAGAATCAAACGGCCTTCCGTTCCAGGTTTCGTACGAGGTCACGCATCATGGCCCCTGGCTGGAGACGCCGACCCTGTTCATCGAGATCGGCAGCGACGAGAGGAACTGGGGCCATAAAGGAGCGGCGGAGGCCATCGCGCGCAGTCTTCTGAACGCCGAACAGGATGATGCTCCCGTGGCCATCGGCATCGGGGGAGGTCATTATGCGCCCCGCTTTACCGAGGCTAGCCTGTCGCACCGCATCAGCTTTGGACACATGGTTCCAAATCATGCGCTGGAGGATATCGGTGTCGAGGTCATTACCGATCGGATCACAAAGGCGATGAATGCCAGCAAGGCATCGATGGCCTACATCCACAAGAAGTCCATGTCAGGGGCGAAGGCCCGCGAGATGAGGGCCATCTGTGAAGCTCTGGGCCTGAAGGTGGTCGATTCGGCCTCGCTCCAGCCCAGATGATCATCTGACCTTTTCGATCTCGTCTTCATCGCCCAGATCGTCTATGTCCTCAATATCGCCGGAGCCGCCGACCAGCACCGCCCCGCAATGAGGGCATACGGCCATGTCGTCGCTGACGCCCTCCCCGCATCCGGGGCACTCGCTGTCATATCTGGCATGCTTGGTCTGCTTCATCTGGGTGAACCCGGGACCCTTCTGCCTCTGCGTCTGTACCGCCCCAGGCTGCTTCGCGTTGATGTCAAGCAGGAAGACCAGTGCGCCGGAGACGCAGAACACCGTGCCGAAGATGGTGAAGAACGGGGCCGGGCCAAAGCTGTACGTCCCTGCCTGCATGTAGTCCATCTCCACGATTATGATGCCGATGGCCATGCAGGCCGCGATGATCAGACCGAGGGCGAGCAGAGGCACGGACCACACCTTCTTCCGCTCCGGTGGCCAGGAGGCGCTGCGCAGCATGGCTGCCGATAGACCGGCCTGGACCAGCCCCAACAGCTCTGCGATCAAGATGACGATCAGCAGGAACTTGGCGCTCATAAGGTCGAACACGTTCAGCTCGGTGGGGGACAGGACCACCCATGCCAGTGGAATTGAGATCGCTAAAAACGCCCCTCCCACGAGGCACATGCCTGCGCCGGTGACGGTAAAATCGTCCGCTCTCCTCCTACCGCTCGCCGCCGCCTTCCCACCCATGGCCGCATGATATGCCTGGATGGAAATAATGCTATCGGGCTCAATCGCCGACGTAGGTCCCTTGGACTTCCTTGCCTTCGATGGCCAGACGAAGCTCCTTGAGGTTCCGCCCGTTGACGATATAGATCGGAATGCGGTTACTCATGGCGATGTCCGCGCCCAAACGGTCGAAGACATCTGATGGGCCGGCGCCATGCGCTCCCTTGTTCACCAGATCGTATAGCTCCTGGAACGAGATGTGCTTCAGCCTCTTCGCTTCAGGATGCTTCCTGGGATCGGCCGTGAAGGCTGCATCGACCGACGTGGCGTTCACGATGCGCGCGGCCTTCGTTTCTTCGGCCAACATGGCCGAGACAGCGTCGGTGGTGTGACCGGGAACGGTCCCGCCCATCACGACCACGTGTCCAGGCTTGGCCATCTTCTTGGCCTCCTGCGGGGTGGTCGGGATCCCCTCTATGGCCGCATCGCCCAGCGCCAACTGCAGCAGCCTGGCGTTGATTCGCGTTACCATGATGCCCATCTCATCCAGTTGCGGGACCGGCGCCCCCATCTCCCTTCCTTGGGTGATGTAATAACGAGCGACCTTGCCCCCGCCGCAGACCAGGAAGACCTGCCTATCCTTGCACAGCGCCCTGACCTCTTTGGCAAGCGCCAGCAGATAATCGGAATCATTCTCCCCGGGAATGAGAACAGAGCCACCCAGCGACACGACGACCGTTTCCATCTGACTCACCAATAGATTTAATAGGGTAATCCATTCTCCCTAAAAAACCATAAGGTTGTCGGAAATGCCAGAGAACAAATCGGGCGAGTCCCTTTCGGACCGCCAGAAATATGACTTCAAGAGGGACCTGGAAGAGCTGCAGACCCTGCACGGCAGGGGCACCGAGCTCATCTCAGTCTACGTCCCGCCAGGGAAGCAGATCTCCGACGTCGCGAACTATCTGCGCGAGGAGTTCTCCCAGGCCTCCAACATCAAGTCGCAGGGCACGCGCAAGGCCGTCCAAGGTGCCATCCAGTCCATACTGGCCCGGCTGAAGTACTTCAAGGCCCCGCCCACCAACGGGGTCATCTTCTTCGTCGGCGAGATCCCCAAGGGCGGGGACCAGACCCGCATGGTGCAGTACACCCTGGTGCCGCCGGACCCGATCACCACCTTCCTCTACCGCTGCGATTCGGAGTTCTACCTCGAGCCGCTGCTGGACATGCTCCTGGACAAGAAGGTCTATGGCCTGATCGTCATCGACCGGTCCGAGGCCACGCTGGGAATACTGCGGGGCAAGCGCATCTCAGTGGTGCGCAACTTCGATTCGCTGGTGCCGTCCAAGCACCGCATGGGTGGTCAGTCAGCACAGCGATTCGAGCGTCTGATCGAGATCGCCGCCAACGAGTTCTACAAGAAGGTCGCGGACCTGGCCACGGACGCCTTCCTCAACCTGCCGGGCCTTCAGGGCATACTGGTAGGCGGGCCGGGGCCGACCAAGAACTACTTCAACGATTCCAATTACCTGCACCACGAGCTGCAGAAGAAGGTCATCGACACCTACGATATCGGCTACACCGACGAGTATGGCCTGAAGGAACTGGTCACAGCGGCCAAAGAGTCGCTTATGGACCTGGACCTGATGAGGGAGAAGCGCTTGATCCTCAGGCTACTGGAGGAGATCCGCAAGAACGAGGGCAGCCTCGCCGCCTACGGCGAAGAGGAGGTCCGCCATGCCACCGAGATAGGGCAGGTGGACACATTGCTGCTGTCCGAAGGTGTAAGGAAGCACCGGGCCGAGATCGAATGCCCGTCGTGCGGGTTCAAGGGGAAGGTCACCATCGTCAAAGAGGACGACCTGGCCCGGTGCCCCAAGTGCGATTCGGTGGCCAACGTCACCAACACCGTCGACATGGTCGACGAGTTCTTCGAGCTGGCCGAGAGCATGGGAACGAAGGTGGAGCTCATCTCCACCGACTCCGAGGAAGGAGAGATGCTGCTGAAGGCGTTCGGCGGCATCGCAGCCATCCTCCGCTTTGCTACGAGCTGATAAAGATGGACCCGATGCAGCCATTCCGCGATGAGGTCGTAAGACTGACGAGCGATGCAGTGCGAAAGCTTGGCGCCGATGTGCAGTTCGAGGTCGAGGTGCCCTCGCCGGAACTGGCAGACTTTGCCATCCCCTGCTTTCCTCTGGCTAAGAAGCTGCGCAAGGCCCCCGCGGCCATCGCCGACGAGCTGGCCAAGAACATCGCCTCTTCCGACAGGCTGACCAAGGTCTGGGCGGACAAGGGCTACCTGAACTTCCGTGTCAACGAGCAGATGCTCATCGACTCGACCCTCAAGGCCGTTCTGGCCGAGAAGGAGAACTATGGTCGGGGGGAGAAGAAGGACAAGAAGGTGCTGCTGGAGCACACCTCCGTCAACCCCACCGGGCCGATCCATGTGGGCCGTGCCAGGAACCCGCTCATCGGCGATACATTGGCAAGGATCCTGCGCCGCTGCGGTTACGATGTGACCACCGAGTACTACGTCAACGACGTGGGCAAGCAGGTGGTGCTGCTGACCTGGGGCATAAATAACGTCCCCGAGAGCGAGGTCAAGCCGGCCGACCGGGACAAGGCCGACCACCGCCTGGTCGGATACTATCAGAGGGCCAACGAGATGATGGAGTCCGACCCCGAGGTCGGCAGGCAGATCGCGGACATGCTGGTCCGTTTCGAGGCTGGCGACCCAGCGGTCATCGAGACCGTCGGGGAGACGGCCAAGCTCATGCTGCAGGGCATCGGCTCCAGCCTGGAGAGCGTCGGCGTCAAGGTGGACCAGTTCACCTGGGAGTCCAAGTTCATTCTGAACGGTCAGGCCAAGGAGGTCGTGGCCAAGCTCAAAGCATCACCGAAGTGCATGCAGGAGGAAGGCGCCAGCTACCTCGATCTGGAGGAGCTCAGCACGCAGGGGAAGAGCACCAAGTTCTTCTTCACCCGTTCCGACGGCACCACCCTCTACACCACCAGGGACCTGGCCTATCACCTGGACAAGTTCAAGCGGGCCGATATGTGGATCAACGTGCTGGGCGAGGACCAGAAGCTGGGCATGACCCACCTGGCGGCAGCGCTGCGCATCATGGGGGTGGACAAGGTGCCGGAGTGCGTCTTCTATTCCTTCGTGGCGTTGCCAGAGGGCCGCATGTCCACCAGGAAGGGCCGAGTGGTCTATCTGGATGACCTCATCGAGGAGGCGCAGGACCGCGCCCTGGAAGAGGTCAAGAAGCGGCGCTTCGACATATCCGAGGAAAGGATGTTCCGCATCGCCCAGCAGATAGGGGCAGGGTCCATCCGCTACAACATCATCCGCGTTCAGGCGGAGAAGCAGTTCGTCTTCCAATGGGAGGAGGCGCTGAACTTCGAAGGGAACTCCGCACCGTTCCTGCAGTACGCCCACGCCCGCTGCTGCTCCATCCTGCGCAAGGCCCCGTCCTACGACAGGAACGCCAACTTCGCCCTCCTTTCGAACGAGGCGGAGAAAAAGTTAATCCGTGTGTTGTCACTATTTCCCAGCACTGTCAGAGAGGCCGGGGAGAAAAGGAAGATACACGTCATCCCGGCCTACGGACACGAGCTGGCGTCGGCCTTCAACCAGTTCTACGGCGTATCGCCGGTGTTGAACTCGGGCGAGGTGCAGGATGCGCGCCTCTGCCTGGTGGAAGCCACCATGTGGGCGCTGCGCGACGTGCTGGACACATTGGGCATAGCTGCCCCGGAGGAGATGTGAATGGTGGAGATCAGGGCATTAAAGGAAAGCGATCGCGGACATGTCAGGGCATTGGAGCTATTCTGCATCAGGGAGTACCTGGAGTCTTCCTTGAAGAAGAACTGGGACGACCTACCGCAGGATCTGATCGACCAACTGGGCGCATCCTCGAAGGGCTCGTTCGACCACTACCTCGACAGCGGGCTCAGCTATGTCGCCCTGGAGGAAGGGCAGATCATCGGATTCGTCTTCACCCAGATGATGGACTTCATCAACAACGTCCCGAAGGTGCTGTGGGTGGAGAGCGTGGCGGTGCACCCTGATCACCGCCGCAAGGGAGTGGGCTACAAGCTCCTGAAGAAGTGCGCCACCGACGGCAAGAAGAAGGGCGCGAAGGCCGTGCAGAGCATCATCATGCCGGACCTGGCCGCATCGGTCATGCTGCACAAGAAGCTGGGATTCTTCATGGACGGAAGGAAGGTCTCCTTCCTGGACCTGGAGACGTTCCAGTAATCACGAAGAAACGATTTCCCTTATCCTTTCCTTTTCTTTATCCGTCAATCCCGCCAGCTTTGCTTTTCTATCGAGCGCCAGGCAAAAGCCTTTGATCAATGCGACCTTTACCTCATCCATGTCGACCGGGAGACCGAGCTCCCTCTCCATCGTGGTGAGGTCATTGGCGGTCCGGAGCTTCCCCTCTCTCGGGATGAGGAGGGAGGTCAGCAGCTCCAGGTCGGTCGATACCATGAGCGTCCCGTGCTGCAGCATCGCACCGTGCTTACGGGTCTGCGCGCTGCCAGAGATCTTGCGTCCGTTGACTAGCACATCGTTCAATGGCTTCCATTCGGCCTGTATTCCCATCTCCCGCAGGGCGAATATCACGCCCCTGCAGATGTCCGGATATGTCTCCAAGGGATTCTCCGACACCTCATCGGCGCTGAATGCCACGGCATAGATCCATTGGCCCGGGTCTGTGAAGATCGTACTGCCGCCGCTGACCCGGCGCACTATCGTAATGCCCTTCTCTGTGGCCAGATCGATGTCGACCGTATCCTCGGCCTTTTGAAAATAACCAAGGCTGACCGTAGGGGAATTGCGGCGGTAAAGGTGGAGGGTGTCGATGACCTCGCCCTTCCCCCTCGCCTCCAGAATGGCCTGGTCCGCCGCTGTGCAGTACAACGGATCGGCCAGACCCGTTTCGATGACGCGGAGCTTCTTCATCGTCTCAGGTGACGATCTCGTCCACGCGCTCCTCGATGATGGCCCGGCGGACCTCCATGGCCAGGCGCCTTCCGGTGCTCATGGTCCTGCGCCACAGGGAGTTGCCGTAGGCATGGCCGACGGACATGTGCACGTTGGTGCCGCCGCCGATGCGCGGCGCGACGTCGTAGATGAAGAAGTTGAGGTCCTTGTCGACGCAGGTCTGCAAACAGAACGGTCCGATGACGCCTGGTTTGAAGTGCGTCTCCGCGGCCTTAACATACTTCTCGGCCAGCTCGAAGGCGTTCTCCAGCAGCGATTCCCTCATAGTGGCGGAGTTGTGGCCGCAGACGGTGTACTCCGGCAGCCTCTGCTTATCGTTCAATGCAAGTTGCTGCTCGGCCGGCAGGCGCACGAACCCGTCCAGGGACGATTCGAACCTCCAGTCGATGCCCAGCAGCTCGATCCTGCTGCCCCTCTCCTCCAGGGGAGAGTAGAAGAAGTCCAGGTTGAAGACCGGCCCGATGATGTACTCCTCCATGCGGGCGTGCTTCAGGTCGGCCGCCTCGATGACGCCGTCCTTGACCAGCTTCTGCGACTTCTTCTCATACTCTTCATAGCTGGAAGCGGTGAAGAACCCCCTCTCCAGCTTCTTCTTGGCGTGGTGCAGCTTGACGATGGTGAGGCGGTCGATGTCCTCCGGCTTGGCCACCTTCTTCGGGGCTGGCATGCCTGCCTGCTCCAGCAACCAGTAGTAATCCTTCTCCCCGCCCCTGTCCTCACTGCGCAGCATGTTCCTGCTGCCCACGATCGGCACGGCGAAGTCGTTCTCCACGGAATCGATGCCGCAATAGGAGGTGAAGGAACGGTTTGGAACGAAAAGAACGTTGTTCTGGACGAGCTGGCTCATGACCTCCGGAGCCGTCGCGTCCTTGAACTTCTTGACCATGATGACATCGTCGACGATGCCGCGGCGCACCTTCCCATCGGGGTTGCGTAGGGCCTTGAAGTATTTGGTGTAGGTCTTGTCCCTGCCCTCCTGGCATATGGCCAAGGTCTGGAAGCCCTCTTCGATGGCGCCATCGCAGGTGTCCAGAGCGGAATGGGATGCCAGCACCCCGATCTTGGCCTCGTGCAGGTCGTATCCTTCCAAACGGCTCAGAATCGTCTCGCGGTCGATCATGGTCCTCACCTAGAGGAAGCCATCACCCGATAAAAAGAATACGCTTTATGCGAGCCCGAGTAACACCAGCCCGAGCATCAACGCCCCGGCTCCTACGAAGTCGATGGCCGAGGACGTGAATGGGATGGAATGATCGTCTGGGTCGAGGCGGAAGCGGAATGAGGTGACCGCCACGTAGTAGGAGATGATGTTCAGCACCGTCACGGTGATCAGGCCGGAGAACAGGCTGAGGGCCAACAGATCGAACAACGGCGGCGATGCTAGGCCGAGCAGTGTTCCCACCAGGTAGGCCGAGAGGCCGACCAGCGTGAAGACATAGATGCTGAAGATGTAGATGATGGCGAAGTTCTCCAAGGCCATGCGGCGCGGCAGCCTGTCCGGCTCCAGCGTACCCATGTGGAGCATGGAGGACAGCCTGGAGGTGAGGATGCCCCCCAGGGCGTTGGCGTCCTCCAGGAACGGGGGGATCATGACCAGGATGACCGGCAATGTGACAAGTGCGCCAAGCTGCTGCTCGATGGTAAGGCCGGCGAACACGTCGAGCACGATGCAGATGGCAAGGACCGGCAGCGAATGCATGATGATGCGCCGGGTCTCGCTCTTCTCCATGCGGTAGCTGCGATATGCCAGCGCCACAGAGAGGATGATCGATACGATCGCCACTCCCTCCACCGCCCACTCCGCCACCTTCCCTCCGTCCATGACGATGATGGCCGCCAGGAAGAGCATGGGCAGGGTGATGATATCGCCCGCCGCGGTGATGATCGGAGCGGAGATGTTGTCGATGTCCCACTGCCGGCGGAAGCCGATGTCAGCGACCACGATGTTGATGACCAGCAGTGCCAGCCCGGCCAGTACTCCCCCGAATACTGAGATGAAGATGAACTGTTCCACCGGGATGCTGGACACGCCGAACGCCTCGCAGATGATCTTGGCCAGTATCCCCATCAGCAGGGAGATGATCAGGGTGAGGACCAGCGAGGCCTCCATGTTGTTCCTCAGGATGCCTCCCTTTCTCAATGAAAGCTCGAACGTACCGACGTGCATAGACGTTCCCAGCCTGCTGCCCAGCGCACCGAAGATGTTGCCGCGCATGCCGATGGCTGGAGGTATGAGCACCATCAGCCCAGGCAGAAGCGCCAGTGTATCTGTCATATAACCCAGGGTGGCGCCGGCCACCAGGTCGCCGAGCGAGGATATCATGAGCGCCACGAAGCCGAGCGAGAACGTCGCCCGATGCCGGGAGATGAATCCAAGGAACCCTCCGTCGCCCATGTCCAGCCCTCAACTGACCAGGCAGGTGCAAGGTATATTTACATTGACCGGTGAAGATGCCTCAGGAACGGTAATATAGGCGGGCATCGTTAGAAAAGACGCCAAGGGGAAACGAACCGTGGTATCCAACCCAGACCGGGAACATCACATCGATACAGAGAGCACCGCCAGAAAGTCAGTGCGGGAGATCCTAACGGATATGAAGGACATCTCCGAGCTGATGGTGGACCTCTCCTATGCCGCTATCATGTTCGACTCTAACGAGCTGGCAGGTGAGGTAAGGCACCTGGAGCAGCAGATCCAGCGTCTCAACTATGAGATACGCATCAAGGCCATGCTCTCCGCCCGCACGCACGATGATGCAGTGAAGCTCTCCGGCCTGTTGCAGGTCGCATCGGCCGCCGAGGCGATGTCGAACGCCGCGGTCAACATCGTCAATCTTTCTCAATGCCAGATCGACAAGCGACCGTTCCTCACGTTCGTGCTGAGGGAGGCGGAGGAGAAGATCGGCCGCCTCACTCTAAACGAAAGGTCGGACATGGCGAACCGGACCCTGGCCGATATGAGCGTGGAATCGGAAACGGGCATGCGCATCATCGCCTTGAAGCGCGGAAAGCGCTGGATATACGACCCGGAGGGAAGCACCAGCCTGAAGGTGGGCGACGTGATGATCGTGCGCGGCACCGAGGATGGTTACGAATCGCTGCGCAAATATGTCATGGGCGAGGCCAAGTGGCCGGTCTATGAGGAGGCTGAGGAGTGATGGACGAGCTGGAGGACATGCTGTTGGAACTGAAGGACACCTCGGAGCTCATGATCGACCTCGCTTACTCCTCCCTGTTGTATAACAACAAGGAGATCGCCGAGGAGGTGCAGTTGATGGAGGAGACGCTCGACGACCTGGCCAACCGCATCCAGCGGGAGGCGATCGCCCGGGCGGTGAAGGACGGGGATGCGGACAAGGCGTTCATCCTGGTGAAGATGGCAGCTTCCGTGGAGGAGATCTCAGACGCGGCCATGCAGATCGCTGATGTGGTCCTGAGGGGCGTTGAGCCTCACCCTGTGATATCGCTCAGCATCAGGGATGCTGACAGCAGCATCTCCAGGGCGCAGGTGCAGGACGGTTCGGACCTGGCCGGTCACACCCTGGGCGAACTGAAGCTCGCCAGCCAGACGGGCATGTGGGTGGTGGCGATCAAGAGGGACAGGAGATACATCTACGGTCCGGACGCTGACACGAAGCTGTTGCCTGGAGATCTGTTGATGGTGCGCGGACCGACGGATGGCGAAGAGTACTTCAAGGATGTGGCCAGCGGCACGGAAAAGCTCGTTCTAAATTAGGACCTGGAAGAAAGGAATGGTAGCCCCGCTCAGATTCGAACTGAGGTCGCAGGATCCAGAGTCCCGCATGATTGACCGCTACACTACGGGGCTGTAGTGCTTCCCCCTAAAATGCTTCCTCTTTTTAACCCTTTCCGTTCCCAGATCGATATCGGTCACTTTTTGACAGGGGCCGGGCCACTATCTCTCCACCTTCCAGCGGGGATCGTGAGCTCGAACCGTGCCCCGGCTGTGCCGTTCTCGATGATGGTCATCCCGGTGTTCCTGGCGATCTCCCTGGTCAGGTAGAGCCCCATGCCAGTGTTGTCGCCATATCCCTTCTCGAAGACCAGTTCCTTCTTCTCGGTAGGAATTCCCTTCCCATCGTCCTCATAGGTGATGACGCAGCGATCGTTCTCCCGTCTGTAGGTCAAAGATATCCGCGTGAGCACCTTCCCATGTCTAACGGAATTTTCGGCCAGGTTGTAGAAGATACGTTCCAGGAGCTGTTCCGACGGGACCTCCAGGCCTTCTAGCTGCACATTTATGTTGAGCTTAGAGACGTCTAACTGGTTCAAGGCGTTCCAGGCGGCCTTCTGGGCTTCGACCCAAATTTTCTCTATCGGGACATCACCCTGCTGGTCCTTCAGTTGGTCGATGCGCTCCGCCATGCGGGCCAGGACCTTCTTCGCCTGGAGAATGCGCGGGTCGCCCTTCTGGCCGTTCTGTCCCAGCAGTTCAAGGTATCCTCCTAGCGCCACAATGTCGTTGCGTAGGTCATGCCGGTTGACGCTCTGCAGTATCGCCAGCTTCTTGTTCACCTGCGTCAGGGCGTTCTCGTACTCTCTCATCTTGGTGATGTCGCTCAGTACGAGGACCGTCCCTGGGCTTTTCCCTACATCTGTGACAACAGAGGCCTTGACGCTCCAAAAGGTCTCCTTCCCATCCTTGGTGAGGATCAGCTCGTATTCAGGTTGGTCCCGGAACCACGTCCCGATCGGCAGCATCGTTCCTTGATCGTCGACCAGTATCTTCCTGGCCGCGGCGTTCCAGTAGGCGACGCGTCCGTTCTCGTCGATCAGAACGGTCCCATCGTAGACGTTCTCCAGCAATTGAATGATGGTGAACGGGGGGGCATCGAGGATGTTGCGCCAGAACACACCGTAGTAGACTATCAGGACCCCCCCGAACAGTCCCAATGCGAGAATGTCCAGCAGGGGATTGTCCTTGGAACTGAACCAGTATATGATGGTGGAGGCCGTGATGAAGAACAACGCCACGCTGACGATGGCGAAACCGCGCTTGTCATTCTTGGGGGCATGCAAGTAGGACGCCATGAGTATGAACTGACATATGGCGAGGATGCCGATGGCGAAGATCCCCCAGAGCGCCACCACGGTGCCGTAGGTGGGGTTGAAGATGTAGAATCCGTTGTGATAGGTCAGGCTCACCTTGGTGTAGAACAAATGATGCCATGAATTCGTGGCTAGCAACAACGGAGAGATGGCCCCCAGAACGAATAGGCCGAACATGAACTTCCTGTTGGCAAACCCGGGCGTCTCGGTATACTCCGTGACGAACTTCAACAGCAGTAAAAGCAAGGCTAGCTCCAGAACGTATTCCAAGATGCACAATGCGATGACGATGTCGATGTTGTCGACGACCTTCTCCCCTAACAGCACTAGTGCCAGCGGCGAGATCAGCCATATCATGAACGCGAAATATCTTCGATAAGGCTTCGAGCTGTCCCGCCAGGCAAGATAACCTATCTCAATGGAGAACGCCGCGACCAGAAGGTTCGGCACGATCGCTATGAGCCATTCCTCGTACATATCCAGTGCCCATTCTAATTATTTGTATTTATGAATTATTATGGTCACAATTACAAAAATTGAGAAAAATGGCCCGTTGCCGGGTCATGGTTTGATCGGTCCCGGTCACTTCGCCTTGAGGACCTTGACGATGCGGTCGTAGACCTCGGAGATATCTCCCTCGCCGTCCACGGTCCGCAGGATGCCCTTCTGCTTGTAGTAGTTGGCCAAGGGGAGGGTCTTGTCGTTGTATGTCTTGAGCCTCTCACGCACGGTGGCCTCGGTGTCGTCGGAACGCTGGTACAGTTCGTTACCGCACTTGTCGCACTTGCCTTCAACCTTGGGCGGGGAGAACTCCAGGTGGTAGACGGCGCCGCAGTTCTTGCAGCTGCGCCTCAGGACGATCCTCTTCACCAGCTTCTCTTCGTTCACGCCGATGTCGATGGCCAGGTCGATCTTGGTCAGTTCGTCCAGGCGCCTCGCCTGCTCCAGGGAGCGGGGGAAGCCATCCAGAAGGACCGGCCCCTTTATATCGGCCAGCTTCTCTTTTATGAGGCCGATGACCAGCTCATCGGGCACCAGCTTCCCGGCGTCCATGAACTGCTTGGCCTGCTGCCCCAGCGGGGTGTTCAGGCGGACCGCCTCCCTGAGGAGGTCGCCAGTGGATATCTTGGTGAACTTAAGATTGGCGGTCAACCGCTCCGCCTGGGTGCCCTTGCCGCAGCCAGGTGGTCCGAGGAGAACGATCTTCATGTCCATGCGTCGGCCAATGCGGTTTTCGTTTATATCGTTTTCATCGAGTATTTCTCCGTTCCTGATGGAAGGACAGTGAAGAATCCCATGTTCATTGGTCAGATTCCAGTGCCTCCAGTCTTAACGATTATCATACCAAGAGCTTTTTTACTCCCTGTTCAAATGCCTGCGCAGAGTGTGACACCATGCGCCCTGAGGTCCTGAACGAGCTGCGTGACATCGTCGGTTCGGAGAACGTTTCCACCAGCGCCGCCGATCTTTACACCTATGGTTTCGATTCCAGCATCCACCATCACTCGCCCGAGGTCGTAATACGACCGGGCAGTACCGAGGAGGTCAGCATGGTGGTAAAAGTGGCAGCTAGAGATCACATAGCCATCACCACCAGGGGGGCGGGCACAGGGCTCTGCGGAGGGGCCGTTCCCTTGCACGGAGGCATTGTGCTCGATACCACCCGCATGAACAAGATCAGGGAGATCCGTGTCCAGGACCTCTATTGTGTGGTTGAGGCGGGGGTCGTCAACGATAAGCTGAACGAGGCCCTCGCCCCATTCAAATTCTTCTTCCCCACATCCCCTGGAAGCGGAGAGGCCTGCACCATCGGAGGGATGGTAGCGGCGAACGCCTCTGGAATGAGGGCCATCAAGTACGGTGCCACACGCGATTATGTCATGGGGCTCGTGGTCGTTCTGGCCGATGGCTCGATCGTCCACACTGGAACGAGGACGCTCAAGAACTCCTCAGGCTACCAGCTGGAGCGCCTCTTTGTTGGTTCGGAGGGGACTCTGGGCATCATCACCGAGGTCACGATGCGCATCGCTCCCAAGCCGAAGAAGGTGGCCATGGTCATGGCCGCGTTCCCTACGCTGGAGGACGCTGGCAAATGCGTCTCCAAGCTTATCGCCACACCTTTGCTGCCATCTGCCTGCGAGCTGATGGACAAGACCTGCATCCAGGCCGTGAACAAGACCATCCAGGCCGGCCTGCCTGATTGCGAGGCGCTGTGCATGATCGAGGTGGACGGCGAGCCGGAGGTCGTCGAAAGGGACGCCCAGAAGGTGCAGGGGGTGGCCCGCGAAACGAACGCATTCAGCGTCGAACTGACCCATGATGCCAAGGTCATGGCGAAATGGACCAACGCCAGGAAGAGCGTAATGGCATCTCTCAGTCGCTTCGGCGAGAAGTTCGTCTCCGTCTCATTGGCCGATGATATGGCCGTCCCGATCTCCAAGATCCCCGACGCGGTGGTGGCGTTCCAGCAGATCGCCGCACGCAATAATGTCATCATCGGCACCTATGGCCATGCGGCCGACGGAAATTTGCACACCAAGATGCTGGTCGACCCCATATCCGAGGTGTCATGGCGCAATGGGGAGAAGGCCGTGGGCGAGATCTACGACATCGTCATCAAGCTGGGCGGGACAGTGACCGGCGAGCACGGCGTAGGCATCTCCAAGGCCCCGTTCATGCAGAAGGAAAGGCCCACCATGCTTACCACCATGGCCGCGATAAAGAAGGCCATGGACCCGCAGGACATCCTCAATCCAGGAAAGATGCAGGAATGGCAGGGCGGGATAATCAAGCACCTGCGCTATCCCTGCAAGGACCTGGACTGATCAGAAGAACCAGGCATAGGCCAGCAGACCGATCGCCGTCGCCATGGTTAGCACATAGACCGGCACGTTCCATCTCAATATCTTCTCTCCGTCCAGGGGCGGGATGGGAATGAGATTGAACACCGCCAGGTACAGGTTCATCGTTGCCAGCAGGAACAAGGCGTAGGCCACCGGTCCAGAGCCGACGAGCAGCCATCCGATCAGGAATATCGACCCGATCGCAATGTTGGTGATCGGCCCGGCCAGGCTTATGAGCCCGTTCTGCTTCTTAGTGATGTTGCCTTGTATGTAAACTGCACCAGGCGCCACGAAGATGAACCCTATCATCGCCGTTACGAACCCGAGGATCAGTCCCATGGGGTACATGCGGAACTCCGCCCACGCGCCATAGCGCTGTGCCATGAACTTATGCCCCAGCTCATGCAGCAGGAAACCGAGGACCACGGCGCCGGCGGCGATGCCCAGGAGGAATAGCAGCTGGGTCCAGTAGTTGCTGAAATAGCTGTTACCCATCCCTCTGAACGCCAGTGCGAATATCGCGATCATGGCCAGCATCGAAATGAATATGTGCCTCAGCTCGACCTTGCTGAAGCTTACTTTGCCATAGTTATCGGGAACATAGATGACATTATATTGGGAGTAGTTCGGCGAGAACGATCCCCTGCCATTGTCCTGTTCAGACCATCTGATCTTTCTGCCCATGTTGAGGCCGGAAGCATCGAACTCTGCCGCCCGTACATAAATGTTCTTTCCCGACCGGACCAAGGGGGCGATACGTGGTACGGAATGGAGATATGTTTTAGTAGGTCGGCCCCGGATAGGCCGTCGGATGAACGAACGCCTTCATGGCAAGACAATGCTTCACTGGTGCGACTTCTGCAATACCTTATTGCTTAGTTCCAGATGCACCGAGAGCCGGGCCGAGGGGCGTCCTTTCGAAGTTTCCCTTCCCGGAGACGTTCGTCCGGCGCTGCGCCGCAGCCAAGAGGTCGTCGAATCGCTTTTCCGCAGGCATTTCGGAACTTCTGCGTTCATGCATGGCAAACTGATCTTCCTGAACAAGGTGGCCGGGGAGGACAGGGCGGACGAGATAATCGTCGATGGCCATGTGATCGGGGCCATGCGCTTCGACCTGCAGCGCAATGATTTCTTCCTTGAGCTGAGGGGAGAGGGCGCTGCCATGCTGCGCGAGACCGCCAACATCGGGATCGTGAAAGCAAGGAAGGTGGAAGGTCACCTAAAGGGCAAGAAGCTGGACGGTGCTGACATCATCGATGTCCAGGGCAAGTTCAAGGCCGGAGACCCGCTCCTCGTGTTCGTCGGGAACGGGGTCTGGGCGGGTGTGGCCAAGGCCAATAGCGATGTCGTCCGCAGCACCGAGAAGTCCGTCCTCCTGAGGGAATCGGCCCCATCGAACATCCGAGCTTCGCGAAAGAGCAGCACCAGGGAGGAGTTCGTCTTGGCCAACCTGGAGCATCTTCAGAAGATCGATTCGAAGGGCGTCAGCGACATCAAGTCGTTCATCGGCAACAAGAAGCTGCCAGTAACTATCTCGTTCAGCGGGGGCAAGGACTCCCTCGCCGCTTATGGCCTGCTGAAGCGGGCTCACAGCGATTTCAAGATGCTCTTCGTGGACACTGGCATCGAGTTCCCAGAGACCACCTCCTACACCATGAGCTTCTCCCAGAAGCGGAAGGAAACGCTTCTCGTCGCTAGGGCGGGCAATGCCTTCTGGGAGCAGGTGGACCAGTTCGGCCCCCCGGCCAAGGACTTCCGCTGGTGCTGCAAGGTGTGCAAGCTGGGGCCGGTCACAGAGCTGATCGAGTCCAAGTTCCCCCAGGGAACGATCACGGTGGAAGGTAACAGGGCGCTGGAGTCGTTCGCCCGTTCCCGCATTGGATTCGTAGAGACCAATCCCTTCGTTCCGAATCAGACGATCCTCAACCCCATCAAGGACTGGACCGCGTCCGATGTCTGGGCCTACATCTGGTGGCAGAAATTGGAGTTCAACCCCCTCTATGAGGAGGATTTCGAAAGGGTCGGCTGCTACCTCTGCGCCTCCTGTCTCGCTTCCGAATCCAAGGAAACGGCCAGGCTACATCCGGAGATGCAGGCCAAGTGGGACAATTACCTGAAGCAGTGGTCGCTACGGATGGGAAGCACCGAAGAGTACGCTAAGTACGGCTTCTGGCGGTGGAAGGTGCTGCCCCCCAAGATGCAGCGGCTGGCCGAGGATATCAAGCTCAAGGCGCCGCAGCAGCGGGCCGACCGCATGGAGCTGAAGAGCACGAAGGGGCTCTCGCTCTGCCTTACCGGCGGTTACTCCATGGAAGGGGTGCTGAGCGTACCGCGGAAGAGGGACTTCGAAAGGGTCGCAGAAACGTTGAAGGCGGTGGGCAAGGTCAAGGCGTCCCCCGAGTTCGAGATCGCCCTGGTGAAGGACAAGGACTGCTCGCTGAAGGTGTTCGGTGGCGGTCAGATCGTGGCCACTGGACCGACGTCAGAGCGAACGCAGCGCTACTTCGAGCGCGGCGTCAAGGCATATCTGAAAGGCATGCTCTGCACCCGCTGCGGCATCTGCGCCAAGCAGTGCCGGCAGAAGGCCATCCGCATCATGGACGGACCAGTGATCGACAGCGAGCGCTGCAACCACTGTGGCCGGTGCGATGAGGCGTGCGTCGTCGCCCACTATTACGACAAGCTCGTGTCCAAGCCCAAGGCCTAGGCGCATTTCTTAAATAGCGTCTTGCGCTCAGAGATGAGGAATGGACTATCTGTCGCTGTTCGCAGGGATATTGGGTATCGGGCCTGCCATGCTGATCATGTTCTACACGCTCTCCCAGTACACCTATCCGAAGGTCGAGCTGCCCTTCTTCGATGACCGTAAGGTGTTCATGCTCTTCACCGTCGGACTGGTGGTAGGGGTCGTCCTGGCGACGGTGCGGATATTCTTCGATATGGGAGATCCGCTGGTGATCATCTTCTTCTCGCTGCTGGTGCTGCTGGTGCCGATGGTCATCTTATTGCTGAAGAGGTTCGCTGTCCGACTGGACACGGCCTTCTACGGCTGCGCACTCGGTCTGGGCATGGGAGCGACCATGGCCTTCCAGCTGAGCTACCGGGTCCTCAATGCGTATGTGAAGGTCGGCGAATCCATCCCGCCCGAGGCATATCTGATCGTCGCGGTCTGGTCTTTGCAAATGGTGTTGATCACGACGGTCTGCGCCACATTGATCGGGATCGGAAGCGCGAGGGGAAGGCCCTGGTACTACTTCGGTCAGGCGCTGGCCTTATTGATCGTCTACAACCTCCTGCTGCTGCCGCTGTACCAGCTGGGCGATGACCCGTTCACATACGTGACCTTCACACTGGCGACCGTGTACACGATCATGTGCTACTGGTACATCCGCTCCAGGGCGCTGCCTGATCTGGTGCAGGAAGCGATCGACCGGATGGGCAAGAAAAAGAAGAAGCGCGAAACGACCTCTTGATTTCTTTTTTTTAAAAATTCGACGGCCATTATGTGGCCGTCTGGAAAAAATGGAATAAGGGTTTTGCTCAGTACTCGACGAACACAAGGGCGCCCAGGCAGGTGCCGTAGTGGTCCATGGGGATGGAGAGCTCCTCGATGGCGTAGTTGATCTTCTCCAGCTCGATGTCACGGAGGTGCGCCATCTCGTTCATCTTCCATTCCAAGACCTCTTTCAGCGCCTTCTTGGTGCCGTGCATGTGGCCCTCGGCCACATATCCGCCATGGCCGTCCTTCCGGTTAGCATAAGCGATACCGGCGGAGATCATCTCACCCTCTCCGCCCCTCATCTGGGCCAGCACGCAGTGCGTCACGGACCCCATGGGCAGTTCCCGAGGAGCGACCTTGCGGGCACCGACAGGCAGGACCGAGGACACGGAGACCAGGTTCAGCTCGCCGATCTTTGCCTTCATCAGAGCTTGGTCGAACGCGTTCAGGTCCGATACCTTGCTCACAGCGCATCCAGATGTGACAAAGTACTTCTTGGGGACTAGGTTCATAATTCGAAGTAATTTGGTACCTGCTCTTAAGTGTTTTCCCATTCCCCAGGGATGCGCTTAGACGTTGCGCAGCTCGCGTTCCAGCTGCTTGACTTCCTTCTGATTGAGGGCGTCCGGGCTGACCGGCAGGAGAAGCACACCGTCCGTGATGGAGATGTTCTCGTTGAGCAGCTGCACGAACTTCAGCACCTTGACGAACGTGTTCTGGCTGATGAGGTACTCGATCCCGCTGAAGAGGACAATGGCCTTGGGCGTGGTGTCGAGGAAGTTCTTCACCTCGCTGTAGATGAGCGGGATGTTGGTCGGCTCGCGGGTGTACTTCCGGTCCCTTTCGAATGATAACCAGAGGAACGGGATATTGTCGATGCCGTAGCGCTTCTTGACCTTCTCAGGATACTCCCTGGCTATGATCATCCCTTTCCGCCCATGGGATACCTGCTCCAGGAATATCTCGTACGCCTCGGAGTTGTCGTCCATCTCCATGAGGTAGGCGTTGCCGTCGAGCAGGATGTGCTTGTTATCTGGACGGTAGGCGATCTTCGGCGCCTCATCGGAGAAATTGGCCGAGGGTGTCAGGACATGCACGCAGCGGTGTGACCCGTCGGAGATGCAGGAGACCTCCTTGCCCTCATAGCGCCTCTTCATCAGCGTGGAAACGATGCCGATGAGATATCCCTTGGTGAAATCACAGGAATAGCCGCTCTCCGCCTCGATGGAGTCTGCGAAGGTGATGACCATCTCGTTCTCTGTGATCAGGTCCACCTCCATGCGGCTCAGGCCGGTCTCCGACCAGATCTGCTTCAGCACATCGCGCAGATGATCGACCCCGGTGCATTCTATGGCCAGAGTTCGGACCAGGCCGACCCCACAGCGATAGCCATATCGTTCCATGGTCTCGGAGCCGTTGGCTCCCTCCAAAAGGTCGAGCTCCTCCCTCAGGTCTCGCAGGGCCGAACCGGGCATCACGAAGAACGGGCGGGTGTTCCTTTCCATCAGACCCCTCCCATCATCTTCAGTGATAGCTGCATGAACGCCTCATCGACCCCGGTGCCGTTCTTGGCGGAGGTGAACATCATGGTGGTGTTCAGCTGGGAGGATATCTGGTCCATGCGTTCCTGGGCGATCTCCTTGTGCAGGTCGGCCTTGTTCGCCACCAGTATGAACGGGATGTTGCCGGTCACTTTCTTAAGGTCGTCCAGCCAGCGCGGGATCGCCTCCAGGGTCTCCGGCCTGGTGAGATCGAAGACCAGCAATGCGCCGTTGCTGCCCGAGTAGTAAGTGGAATGAAGGGAGCTGTTGGATTTCTGGCCAAGGATGTCCCAGATCATCATGGTCAGTTCCACGGACTCCATCTCCAGCACCTTTTTGGTGACCTTTGCCCCGAAGGTCTGGATATAATCATCGGAGAAGACATCGAGCACATAACGACGGACCAGGCTGGTCTTGCCTACGGCCCCCTCCCCCAAGAGGGCCACCTTTTTGATGTACTTCCGCTTCTCCATGGGTCGTATATTATATTCGATGCATTCTATATAACGATTGGGGACTGGATATCAAAAAATCGGAAGGGTTTAGCCGTAGAGGAAGCTTTGGTCCGCCGGTTGCTTCTTCGGCTGCTTCATGGTCTGCATGGCGGCCTTCATGCCCTGCTCGATCTGTTCCGCCTCCTTCAGCAACGGTTCCGGGTCCAGCTTCAGCTCGGGAAGCATGCGTCCGATGATCTCCAGCAGGTTCGCCGCCCCCCTCGCGTCCGGGATGTCGGCCTTGGCCGGCCCCAGCAGACAAACGACGTCCAGCCCCATCCGCTCCCCCTCGGACAGTAGGATCGCGGACATGCCGGACACCATGCCGTCGGCCATCATGCCAATCTTGTACTTCATGATGATCTCCCTGGCCTTGTCGGTCGTCCCGACGGAGAGCGTGGAGGAGTTCTCCTCCTCGCCTACGTTCATGCCTTCCAGGGTGATTATGGAATGGACCCCCTTGTGCTTCGCCCAGTCCAGCATGAGATCGGCCATGGGCATGAGCAGCTCCGGTCTGGGCATGAACTCGGCCAGTATAACGACGATCTGTTGACACGACTCTCCCGGCCCGCCCTCGCACGCCCTCTTCCCCGCGAAGATCCTCACTGGATGGGAGGGAAGTCCGTCCTGAACGATGGTATAGGGCGGAAAGTCCGGAGACACTATGGCCGCTATCCGATCCAGCTTCATGGTGCGGACGATGTAGTTGGCCGCGATGGAAGAGATCAGCCCCACGCTTGGAAATCCGACCACTAAGATGCAATCGGTCAAATGCACGTCCTTGTACTCATGCAGATAGATGCCGTCATAATCCCCTGAACGAGCGTTCATATCGTCCCCGGAAGAAAATACTGACCGAACCGTATATAATGTCGAGGGTGACGTGGTCGTTTCTTCCTCCTAGAGCACTGGTGGAAGATTGAAATAATCCACGGGGCGATTCGCCCAGCATGCCAACGCACGAGCAGGTGTCTCTGTACCATACCCCGGGAGGGATCCCGGTCATCATAGAGAAATTGCCCTACTTCCGTTCGGTGGCATTATCAGTGAATGTCATGGTCGGCTCCCGCGACGAGGCGGCCGACAAGAGCGGCATCGCCCATCTGTTAGAGCATCTTATGTTCAAGGGCACGAAGGACCAGAGCGCCAAGCAGATTGCCGACATGATCGAAGGGGCGGGTGGGGAGCTGAACGGCTTCACCACCAAGGAGATGACCTCCTTCCACGTGTTCTCGTTGGACGAGACCATCGAGACGGCGGAGAAGCTACTGTCCAGCATGATGGTGCATCCCCTCATAGACGACGACCACGTCCAGGTGGAGAAGGGCGTGGTGGCGCAGGAGATCAACATGTTGGAGGAGGAGCCCGAGAGCTACGCCCATGTGCTTTTGGACAGGTCCATCTGGCGCGGTCATCCGATGGCCAACTCCGAATCGGGCGAGGTGGGGTGCGTGCGCCGCATATCCACCGAGGACCTGAGGAGCTTCTACGAGCGTAACTATCGCAAGCCGAAGCTCACCGTCGTGGCGTGCGGCAACCTCAATCCCAAGCAGGTGCTTAAGTGGGCCGCTGAGAACTTCGACGACATCGGCACGGCCAAGGGCGAGGTCAAACGCTCCACGCCCCGCTTCCGCTCATCCATCGATGTGTATCCGAAGGATGGCGACCAGGCGTACGTCGAACTGGGCGTCCCGGCCTTCGGGGCGAAGCAGCAGCAGCGGTTCGCCGCCTCTCTGGCCGCGGTCATCCTCGGCGCCGGCACAAGCTCCAGGCTGTACCAGCGCATCAGAGAGGAGGAGGGCCTGGTCTACACCATCTACATGTCACCGGCGATCTACAGCGACTGCGGCGTCATCGAAGGATACTTCTCCTCCTCGGTGGAGAACGCCGAGAAGGTCATCCAGCTCTCCGCCGAGGAGATGCGCCGTTTCAAGAACGAAGGGCTGGAGAAGGGCGAGCTGGAAAGGGCCAAGCGGTGGGTCAAGGGGGTCTTCCTGCGCAAGCTGGAAAGCACCGAGAACCGCATGTACTGGTTGGGGGAGAACCATATGCTCACCGGCAAGGTGAAGTCACTTCAGGAGATGGTGGAAGAGTTCGAATCGATCACCGAGGAGGACGTGGTCAAGACGGCCAACGAGGTGTTGAAGGTGAAGAAGCTCTGTATGGCCATCCACGCCCCGGAGAAGGAAGGAAAGGAATTGGCCAAGAACATCCGCGGCATCGATTTCTGATCAGACCTCTCGGCCTTCGATCAGGTCGATGACCGTCTGCACTGCTTCGGGCAGGGACGCCTCGACCTCGGGGGTCATGCGGTCCGCGACGGTCCAAACATCGTTCACCTCGACCGCCACGAACGTGACCTCCTTGGGGAATCGCTCCGGTTCCAATTGCTTGCCGAGGGCGATGGTCGTGCCGATGTTGACCTCGTGCGGGTTGACGCCGTGGACGGTGGCCGTCAAGCTCTCCTCTCCCAGCACCATCACCTTGCCGGCAGGGAATGCACCGGTCAGAATGGCATCGACCACGATGACCCTCTCATAATCGATCATGACCTCGATCAGGTCGAGCCCGCTCACGCTCGCCTCGTCCACATCCACGTCTGGCAGGTTCTTCTTCCTGATCTCGTCCGCCACGCGGAATCCGAGCGCGTCGTCGGTGATGAACGGGCTGCCAATGCCCAAGACCAAGGTACGGGCCTTCATTGCTCAGGCCATCGGGCGGCG
Source organism: Methanomassiliicoccales archaeon PtaU1.Bin124 (assembly GCA_002067865.1). Classification (GTDB taxonomy): domain Archaea; phylum Thermoplasmatota; class Thermoplasmata; order Methanomassiliicoccales; family UBA472; genus MVRC01. The sequence continues at coordinate 116,999 of MVRC01000015.1, forward strand.
GTTAAAAAGCATTTCCCCCGAAGCATCGGGAAGGGACAAGCTTTTACCGTCGCATGCCATGGGCCAGGGTGTGAAGCTGGAACCTTCCGTCTCCCTCCGGGTGAACGGCGTCGAGCTGACCCCCCACCAGCTGGAGGTCATCCTGGCCATTTACCAGACCGGCAGCCAGAAGGCCGCCGCGGCAAGGATGAAGGTGGCCACCCCGGTCCTCCACCGCTACCTCCATCAGATCGAGGCCAAATGCGGCCAGAGGCTGGCGGAGACCAAGGCCACCGGGACCGAGCTCAATGAGGAAGGGGAGGCGATCGCCAAGGAGTACCTGGCCTTGCAACGGCGCCTGGGGCGGGGAGAGAAGGTGGTGGTAGGCTGCACGCCGGTGACGGAAGAGCTGCTTTTCACCACGCTCTCGGCCATCAACGACCCTTCCGCATTTCAACTGGTGATCTCCGACGATGAGAGGAACATGCAGGAGTTCCAGGCGAGGCTGATGGACCTGGTCGTGCTCGACGACCCATTGTACGCATACGAGATCGACGGTCTGCTATGGGACGAGGTGGCGGAGGACCGCCTGATCCATGTGGAGCGCAGCGCGGCATATGGCAAGTATCGATACGGGGCGCAGCGCATCGGTTTCAAATATCTCGATACCAGGGGGGATAGGTACCGCATCGAGCGGCTGGAGCATTCGCTCGCTTCCCTGATCCGCTCCAACATGAGCTTCTTCGTGAACGAGAGCCTGGTGATGAGGAAAGGGCTTACATTGCGCAGCAGCACCGACCCGGACCAGCTGAAGCACAAGATCCTGGCGGTCTATTGGGAGGAAGGCCCGTCGGTGGACGTCCTCTTGAAGGAGATGAAGAAGCGCACGCTGGGCAATGCAGATTTACCTAAATAGGTAATACCGGTACGTTTTCCCGGCTAAATTTAAATATGAACCCCCCGGTCCCCCGGGTCAAGGTGAATTGATTGTCTAACTACAAGGAACCTGACATGGCCTTCGCCGAGGCCGTCAAGAAGGCCGGCGGGGACACCCTCGACCTGTGCTACCAGTGCGGTACCTGCACCGCTTCCTGCCCATCCGGCAGGAGGACCTCCTTCAGGACCCGCCAGATCATCCGCAAGGCCCAGCTGGGCTTGAAGGATGAGGTATTGAAGAGCGAGGAACTCTGGATGTGCACCACCTGCTACAGCTGCGTGGAGCGCTGCCCGCGTGAGGTCGAGATCGTCGACATCATCCTGCTCATGAGGAACATGTCCGTCCAGGCCGGCAACATGGCCGAGGCCCACAAGAAGATCGGGGCCAACCTGCTGAAGATCGGCGCCACGGTGCCGTTCGGCGAGGACATGAAGAAGCTCAGGTCCAACATGGGCCTGCCCGCCAACCCGCCGACCACCGTCGGCAACCAGAAGGCCCAGGACGACCTGGTGAAGATCATGAAGAAGACTGGATTCGACAAGCTCATGGGAGGCAACTAAGATGGAAGCAAAGTACGGATTCTTCCTCGGCTGCGTCGCCCCTCTCAGGTACCCCGGTATCGAGAAGGCCACCCGCACCGTGTTCAAGGAGCTCGGCGTCGAGCTGGTCGACCTGGAGGGTGCAGCGTGCTGCCCCGCCCCCGGTGTGGTCCGCTCCTTCGATGAGGCCACCTGGCTGGCCCTGGGCGCCCGCAACCTCGCCATCGCCGAGAAGCAGGGTGTCCAGATCATGACCATCTGCAACGGCTGTTACGGCTCCCTGTTCGATGTGGCCCACATGCTGCACGAGCACCCGGAGAAGCTGAAGGCCGTCAACGAGATCCTCAAGGAGGTCGGCCTGCACTACTCTGGCAACACCCAGGTGCGCCACTTCGCCGAGGTACTCTACAATGAGATCGGCATCGAGAAGATCAAGTCCAAGGTGAAGAACCCGCTGCCAGCGATGAACGTCGCCGCCCACTACGGCTGCCACTTCCTCCGCCCCAGCAAGCTGAAGCACCTGGACGACCCCGAGAGGCCCCACATCCTGGACGAGCTGATCGAGTGGACCGGCGCCAAGAGCCTGAACTACAAGGACAAGCAGATGTGCTGCGGGTCCGGCGGTGGTGTGAGGAGCAGGAACTCTGCCCTGGCATCCGAGTTCACGGCCGAGAAGCTGAAGAACATGAAGGCGGCCGGAGCCCAGTACATCATCGATGTCTGTCCGTTCTGCCACCTGCAGTTCGACAGGACCCAGCACGACACCGTGAAGGGCTACGACATCCCGGTGATCCACCTGGCGCAGCTCTACGGCCTCGCCTTCGGCATGCCGAAGAACGAGCTCGGACTGGAAGCCCACGCCGTCAAGGTCAACCTGTAAGGGATGTCCTTGTACAAGGCGCACTTGATCGGGGTGTACGAGCACGGCGAGATGCCGGAGGAACTGATCGGCTTCGTGAAGTTCCAGGCGAACCGCCAGAAGTACGCTCCGCAAAAAGAGGACAAGGTGGCCGTGCTGCAGATAGTCGGCACCACCTCTTACTTTCCCATTTTTCTTAACACCGTCAAGGACATGAAGCAGATAGACGAAGGGCTGCGTGAGGTCGATGCGGAGCTAGACGAGGTATCTCGTCTCTCGCTGCAGCGCATCCTGCAAGAAAAGCATAAATAGAAGCGGTCCTTAAAAACGCTGCGAATTTCGTAGCAAAAGTCTATCTGGCTTATTATTTCTTTTCTGTTATGAAATAACCTCGTTTCACAAACCTATTAATAGGAACACTCGTTTCCCGAATTGCTTCGAGCAAGGTGATATCGATGGCAACCGAACCAAAGAAATCCGCCAAGCCTGCCGCAAAGAAGGTCAAGGACAGGTGGAAGGCAAAGGAGTGGTACAAGATCTACGCTCCTAAGATGTTCAACCAGGTGCTGCTGGGAGAGACCCCGAGCTCCGATCCGGCCAACCTCATGGGCCGCATGGCCGAGGCCACCGTCCACGATCTCACCGGCGACTTCTCCAAGATGCATGTCAAGATGAAGTTCAAGGTCACCGAGGTGCGCGGTTTCGACGCCCACACCGTCTTCGTCGGCCAGGACCTCACCAGCGATTACATCCGCCGCCTGACCCGCCGCAAGCGGACCAAGACGGACCACGTCATCGATCTCCGCACCAAGGATGGATACCTCCTCCGCGTGAAGCCCATGAGCATCACCGAGAAGCGCATCCAGTCGTCCCAGGAGACCGCCTGCCGTACCCTCATGGACGAGGAGCTGGCGCGCATGGGTCAGGAGATGGCCCTCTCTGACGTTCTCAAGACCGTCATCACCGGCGAGATGGCCAAGAGGCTGTCCCAGGTGTGCAAGGTCATCGTCCCCATCAAGAGGATTGAGATCCGCAAGACCGAGGTCTTGGAGATGGGAGTTGGCGGACAGGACACCCCGATCGTGTCGCAGCCGGAAGCTGAGCCCGAGGCCGAGGAGACCGAAGCGGTCGAGTCCGAGGTCATCGAGGAGCAGCCCGCCCCCGCCGAAGAGAACAAAGAGTAAAGATAAACCCCTGCCGGGGTGGCTCAGCCTGGTGGAGCGTCGGACTCATAGGGAAAATAGAGGAACCAACCCTCGCTCCAAAGAAATCCGAAGGTCATGGGTTCGAACCCCATCCCCGGCACTTCCCTTTTCTTAATTTTTCATTGCCAGCATCTCATTATTTCAATCATCTTAAAGTACATCTTCGACTCTTGATGCCCTGAAGGTGCACGATTGAGATTGATCATCTACACTGGCAAGGGCGGTGTGGGCAAGACCTCGGTGTCGGCCGCCACGGCCCTCAAGTGTGCCCGCCTGGGATATCGCACCATCGTCATGAGCACCGACTCGGCGCACTCCCTTGCAGACTCGTTGGACCTGGAGCTGTCCGGCGAGGTGCGCAAGATCGAGAAGAACCTCGACGCCATCGAGGTCGATGTGCTCTACGAGATGGAGCACCGCTGGAAGGAGATCGAGAAGTACTTCTCCGATTTCATGGAATCACAGGGCCTGGACCCCATCAGCGCCAAGGAGATGGCGGTGTTCCCCGGGATGGAGCTGATGTCCGCCTTGTTCTACGTCGAGGACTTCTACAAGGAAGGGAAGTACGACGTGGTGGTGATGGACACCGCCCCCACGGCCGACACCATGCGCCTTCTATCCTTCCCAGAGGTGGGCGACTACTACTTTGACAAGTTCTATCGCATCATGCGGAACATGGTCAAGCTGGCCCGTGCCACGGTGGGCAAGTTCATGAGCACCCCGCTGCCCTCGAACGAGCTGATGGACGACCTAGAACACATCCGGGACAGGCTGAAGTTCGTGCGGGAGATACTGCAGAACCCCGAGACCACTTCCATCCGCCTGGTCATGAACCCCGAGCGGATGGTCATCAATGAGACGAAGAGGGCGTTCACCTACCTATCGCTCTACAATCTAACGGTCGAAGCGATAGTCATCAACCGCCTCATCCCTGAGAACCTCTATTCCCGATATCCGAAGGAGAAGATCAGCGAGCAGGACCGGTACATGGACATGATCCATGAATCGTTCGGCGAGGTGAAGCAGCTGAAGGGGTACCTGTTTACCACCGAGGTGCTGGGGAAGGACTCCCTGACAGTGCTGGGGGACATGGTGTTCGGGAAGGACGACCCCAGCCAGATATACTCCACCGAGAAGTCGATGATCATCTACCGGGAGAAGGGCCAGGACATCATTTCCCTCAAGCTGCCCTATACAGAAAAATCCGAGGTAGAGTTATATAAATCGAACGACGTGTTAATCGTAAGGGTGGGCTGGTACAAGCGGTCGGTATCGCTGCCATATGCCCTGGTGAAGAAGCAGACGTCAAAGGCCGAGTTCAAGAACGGGCGGCTGCTGGTCTATTTCGAGGAGGTCAAGGACGATGCCAAGAGCAAAAAAGCAGAATGAAGAGGAGAAGACTGCGGAAGAGGCCCAGGAGCCCCCAGAGATCGCTCCGCCCTTCGATGTCAGCAAGATGATCAACCCGGAGACGATGTCGCACCTCATGAAGGCGGGCATGGAGCTGTTCCAGGCGATGGAGAAGGCCATGCCGAAGAAGTCAGTGCCGAAGGAGGTCAAGCTTCACGCCAAGAACATGGAGAAGGAATTCCTGCTCATGACCCGGGCCATGATCGACTGGAAGATCCAGGACATCAACGCCAAGCCGGTCAAGGAGCCGTCCCGGAAATTGAAGAAGATCGAGCTCGAGTGAGCCTGATCAAAAATCTTCCTTATTCTCCTTCAAGGCACTCCGCGCACAGCATCCGGCCTTCTGAATCCTTAAGCTCGATGGAGTAGGCCCCGCACAGCTCGCAGTAGCCGGAGAACGCCATCCCCGCTTTTTCCTTCTCCCCCTTGCCGAGCAGCTTCGACCATTCCCTGGTCAGCTCGATCAGTCCCGGGGACAGCTTCAGGATATCGTTCTCGGTCAGCATACCCACCAGTTTTCCATCCTCCACCACCGGCAGACGGCGGACCTTCATGCGCGCCATGAGCCTGGCCGCCTCCGTGACGTTCTCGTCCGGCGTGGTGGTGATGATCGGCGAGGACATGATGGACGTCACGGCGATCTTGGAAGGGGCCTTGTCCTCCGCCACGATCTTCGTGACCATGTCCCTTTCCGTCAAGATGCCGACCGGACGGCCATCCTCGAGGATGACCAAGCTGCCCACCTTGGCGGACCGCATGGTCCGGGCCGCCTGCTGCACGGTCATATCTGGCATGCCGACCTTTGGCTTCCTGCTCATGACCTCCCGCACCAGTATGTCCCTGACTTCCTCGCTCATGATGATTAATAGGTCGACCCTGCCCATTTATACCTTTTCCGCGACCCCTCGGCCCAATCCACAAGTCATATAAACCCTGGAGGAAAATGGTATCCCGCACACATGAACGACAAGGAAGGACAACTGGCGGTCCGCGCGGCCCGTCGCGCGGTGGAATCTGAGGTAAAAGGCGACAAGGGCGGAGATCTGGACCTGCCAGAGAGCTTCAGGGAGAAAAGGGGCGTTTTCGTCACCCTGGACACATATCCGGACCGGGAACTGCGCGGTTGCATCGGATATCCCGAACCCACCTACCCGTTGGGTGTGGCGCTGGTGAGGGCGGCCGAGGCGGCCTGCCACGACCCTCGCTTCCCTCCGTTGAGGGCGGATGAGCTGGACAAGACGGTCGTCGAGGTCAGCATACTCACGGTGCCGGAGGAGATCAAGTTGCGGGACAGGAGGCAATTGCCATCCCAGGTGCGGGTGGGAATGGACGGTCTCATCATGGAACGAGGCCCCTATCGTGGCCTGCTCCTGCCGCAGGTGCCGGTAGAGTGGTGCTGGGACTCCAACACCTTTTTGGAGCAGACGTGCATCAAGGCGGGCATGACGCCCGACCGATGGTTGGACACGAGCTGCCGAGTCTACCGCTTCCAGGCGGAGATATTCAGCGAGGAGGCCCCTGGCGGCCGGGTGGTCCGCAAGGAGCTGTAAGGATGGATGTCGTCATCGAGGGCAGGGCCTGGTTCAACGGCCGTCTGGAGCAATGCTGCATCGGCATCAAGGACGGCAAGATCGCCGCGGTGAAGAGGACGCTGAACGGCGAGAAGGTCTACCATTATCAGGACAAGATCATCTTGCCAGGCGCTATCGACCCGCACGTTCATCTCAGGGAGCCGGGCTTCACACATAAGGAGGACTTCGCCACTGGTACGCTGGCAGCAGCCTGCGGCGGGGTCACCTGCGTCTTCGATATGCCGAACACGCAGCCGGCCACGATAACATTGGATGCGCTCAGGGAGAAGAGGGAGATCGCCAGACGGAAGGCCTGCATCGACTTCGGTCTCTTCGCCGGGGTCACCCCCGATAACGATCTGGGCGCGATGGCTAAGGAGGCCGTTGGTCTGAAGATGTTCATGGGCTCGTCCACGCAGAGCATATTGGTCTACGAGGATGCCGGTATCCTAAGGGCGCTGAAGGAGGCGGAGCGCCTGGGCAAGGTGCTGAGCGTCCACGCCGAGGACGAGAGGATGATGACGAAGGCACCGGAGCATTCACTTTCAGACCATGCCACCAACCGCCCTCCGAAGAGCGAGGTCCGGGCCATCGAACGCCTGGCAGCGCCCCAGTCGAAGGCCAAGGTCAACATCTGCCACATATCCAGCGCCGAAGGGCTGGAAGCGGTCCGAAAGACAGGTTTCACCAAGGAGGCCACCATGCACCATATATTGCTGGACGCGTCCTCCGACCTGAAGGGCATGGGGAAGGTGAACCCTCCCCTACGTTCGAGGGAGGACCGCGAAGCAGTCTATTATGCGTTCATGCAGGGTAAGATCGACATGCTGGCCTCCGACCATGCGCCACACACCATGGACGAGAAGGGCCAGGAGTTCTCCGCGACCCCGTCCGGAGTGCCGGGCGTGGAAACCTCCGTACCCATGCTGTTGGCCCTGGTCAAGAAGGGAAAGCTGGACATGTCCGTGCTGGTCAGGTGCTGCTCTCAGAACGCGGCCGACCTGTTCGGGCTGAAGAAGGGACGCATCGCCGTCGGATATGACGCCGACCTCATGATGATCGACCCTGCCGATATGACCAAGATCAACGTCGACGAGCTGCACAGCAAGTGCGGCTGGATCCCCTATGAAGGTCAGGACGCCCTATTCCCCGCCGCCGTCTTCCTGCGGGGCGAGGAGTTAATAAGGGATGCTCACATGGTAGGAGAACGCCAAGGACGTGACGTGATTGTCCATTAACAACTCATACCAGGTCGACCTCAGCGAGCTTGAGGGAAGGAAGCTGACCTGCATCGAGGGATGCGGGCTGTGCTGCCTCTGCCAGCCGGAATTGCTGGAGCAGGAGGTCCCCTATTTCCGCAAGAACTATCCCAACCGGATCGTGGCGAAGAGGCAGCCACACAAGCATTTCGCCCTGTCCATGAAGAAGAAGGTCGGTTCCTGCTCGTTCCTCAACGACCGCCGCTGTGACGTCTACAGCGTCAGGCCTCACTTCTGCCGCCAGTTCCCGTTCCACATCCACGTCGGCACGAGGGTGCAGGTGGAGCTGGACCTCTCCTGCCGCGGCGTATGGCTGGACAAGGGCGAGGACTGTGTCACTCTCGGCACACAGCTGGTGGCCGAGAACGACCGCGCGATCAAGCAGGTCTTCGCCCAGTCAGGCGACGTCTACCGCCAATACTACCGCAACTGCATGGACATGGAGTGCGACTGCCGCCCCCAGGAACTGAGGGACGAGATGGCCCCCCGCCTGGGCATGTTCAACGACCTCAACTTCATCGCCGCGCTGCTGGAGGCATCCGCCGAGGAGGAGGAGCTGGACCTGCAGACCCTGAAGGTCCCGGAGATGGACGCTCGCAAGCTCAAGGAGCTGGAGGATGCCGCCATCGAGGCCGCCAGGGACTCATTGGGCACCGCCGACCCGTTCGACGCGCCTATCTACTGCGCCGAGGACAACGCATGGAACATATTCCGCTTCGAGGACGAGAGCATCGAAAGGTACGTGCTCACCGACGAAGGCGATCTGGACCACATCAGCAGCATCGAGCCTGAGGCCATCAAGCTGCAGGCGCCGGTCGACTCTGGGAAGAACATCATGGAGTCATACATGGCCCTGCTAAACCGGAGGGACAGCCTGCTCGGCAACGCCTTCCACCTCATGGACGAGTATGCCTACGAGGACTACATGTCGAACATCTACTACGGGGTCATGGCCACCTCCGCCCTGGACGTGCTGTGGCGGGCATCGCTGCTCTCGAACGTTTACGGCAACAGGCTGGATGGCAAAGGCATAAGAGAGGGGATAATCTATTATGACATGGACCGGCTGGATGCCCCTACCATCGGCTCGTTCATCTGAGCCTGGCTATATACAGGAACGATGCCGAAAGATAATAAACTTAAAATAGTGAAGGTCTCATCGGGAAGGTTGGTGACTGAGCTTGCAGAAACCGTTGAACGTCCTCAATGCGGCGATCAATAAGCAGGTCATGGTGGAGCTCAAAGGAAACCGCGAGTACCGTGGCGTACTTGATGGTTACGATCCGCACATGAACCTCGTGTTGAAGAACGCCGAAGAGCTGATCGGCGGAAACGTAGTTCGCAAGCTGAACATCACGATCGTACGTGGTGACAACGTCATATTCATTTCACCCTAAGGAGTGTTATTTCGATGACGAAGGGAACGGCTTCACATGGTAAGATGGGCGACAAGAAGACTCACGTCCCGTGCCGCAGGTGCGGAAGGCGGGCGTACAACATCCGCAGCTCCGTCTGTGCCTCTTGTGGATATGGCAAGACCGCCAGGATCCGCAGCTACAATTGGGCCAAGACGCATTAATGCCGAGGTCCAAATAATGCAGGACAAGCCGGAACACCATTGCGGGGTTGTCGGTTTTGCGTTATCCTGCGATGCTGTGCCCCATCTGAAGAAAGGGCTACGTGTTATCCAGCATCGCGGGCAGGAGGCTGCAGGCATTGCGGTCTCGGCCGGCAAGTCCATCAAGTACCTACGTGGCATGGGCCTTGTACATGAGGTCCTGGCAGGAAGGAACTTCGATGCCCTGGTAGGCAACCACGGCATCGGCCATGTCCGTTACAGCACCACCGGTTCCAGCTGCGCGGAGAACTGCCAGCCCATCACCGTCACCACGATGGCCGGGGACGTCGCCCTGGCGCACAACGGCGATATCGTCAACGCTCCCAAGCTGAGGCAGAAGCTCCAGTCCGAGGGATGGGCCTTCCTCACCACCACCGATTCTGAGATCATCATCCGCATGATGGCCACCGAGCTCTCCATGAGCCCTGATCCGATCCGCGCCATCAAGAACGTCATGAAGGTCATCGACGGTTCCTACGCCATGACCATACTGGTCGGCGACAGGGTTTTCGGCGTGCGCGACCCCCTTGGGTTCCGCCCCCTGTGCATCGGCCGCTTCCCTGAAGGGTATGCTCTTGCCTCTGAGTCGGCTGTGTTCGATGTCATGGGCGGGGATTTCGTCCGCGACGTCGCTCCCGGCGAGATCGTCGAGCTGAACCATACCGGTTTCATTTCCACCCGCACGTTCGCCCCCACCCACCGGGCGCACTGCATGTTCGAATGGGTCTACTTCGCCCGGCCGGACTCGGTCATAGACGGCAAGGAGGTCTACCAGGTGCGCAAGAACCTGGGCCATATATTGGCCGAGGAGCAACCCGTGGACGCCGATGTCGTCGTCGCCGTCCCGGACTCAGGCCGTGCCCACGCGCTCGGTTTCAGCGAATCCACCGGCATTCCCTACGAGGAAGGGTTCATGAAGAACCGCTACGTGGAGAGGACGTTCATCATGCCGGAGCAGTCGCTGCGTGACGAGGGTGTGCTTCTCAAGCTCAATCCGATCCGCTCCACCATGAAGGGGAAGAGGGTCGTCATCGTGGACGATTCGATCGTCCGCGGCACCACCATGCGCAAGATAGTGCAGATGACGAGGCGCGCCGGGGCCAAAGAGGTCCATGTGCGTATCGGCTGCCCGCCGATCATAGCCCCCTGCTACTACGGCATCGACATGAAGACCAGGGAGCAGTTCGCCGCCATCAATCGCACCTCCGAGGACATCGCCAGGCTCATCACCGCCGACAGCGTCGGTTACACTTCGCTGAAAGGGCTGGTCAAGGCGCTGGAGCTCGACGAGAACGACCTCTGCCTGGCCTGCCTGTCGGGAGAGTATCCGACCAACATCCCGGGCGAGAAGATGCGGTTCCAGAAGCGCCTGGAAGACGTGGCCTGATCACTTCTTCCGTTTTCCGTTGGGACAGGAGTAGACGCACAGTCCGCACACCCCGTCCCTGCCCTTCGCTTCCAGTTCATTGGAATAGCTCTCGCATTCCTCGCGTCGTACCTGGCCTCTCGAGGTTCGGACTCGATGAAGTTTCGTCCAGTGAATGCCGAGACCGGACAGGCCTTGACGCACTCCCTGCAGTCGCCGCAGCGCTGGTCCATTGGTTTGCCAAGTGGCTTCAGCGGCGCATCTGTCAGCACCGATATCCAACGAACCCTGGGACCGTGGTCCGGCGTCACCAGCAAGCAGCTCTTGCCGATCCATCCGAGGCCGGCCAGATGCGCCACCATCTTGTGCGAGATGGGGCCACAGAGCTTCTCATCGCTGACACGTCTCGATGCCGGGATGGGCATGGCTCGGTATCCCGCACGCTGCAGTTCGCTGCCGACCATGGAGGCCATCTGGTCCAAGCGGGCGTTCACTGCTTCGTATCCATGGGTGCGGTATAATGTCGCGGCCCATCTCTCATCCCTCTGCGGTACCAGGTCGACGATATCATCCACCAGCGCCACTCCGATCGAGATGCCGTAAGGATAGGAATCAGCTTCGATGCCGGACTGCCAATGGATCAGGTCCCTGGCCGGTGTGAGGTCGGCAAAACCCAGATAGTCACAGTTGCCCTCCGTCACCTTCCTGATCTTTTCCTCGATGGTCATGCGCATGGCAGTGGCTCTGGCGGATTTATCCTTTGCTACCTTCTGGGAAACCTTTAATTAGCCTAATCATATTGCCACTGCCACTGGGCAGGTAGATCAGCTGGAAGATCGCTACCTTGGCATGGTAGAGGCCGGGGGTTCAAATCCCCCCCTGTCCACTTTTCACTCTGGCTAACACATGATTTTCATTTTATTTTTAACCATCTAAATAATATTAACTGACACATGAGCGTATTAGTCTGGTTCATAAGATTTATTAAAAAGGTCAAGGAGAAATAATCCTTTTTATGAAGGAATTAATCTGAGATCAGACACATCTTATTCCAAGGGCAGCACGACACCAGCTTAAATATCGTTGAGTTCAACTTTCTTCAACATCCAGCACTCCAGATGTTCGGTACCCCCTCGCGATCAATCTCAGTGATCACCGGCATTCTCCTCGTCTTCATCATCGATCAATGATTGCATCAATTCACGAGTATTTGTAAAAGGAATTTTAAACCTAAATCGCAGGCCCTTCGTTTTTCCCCGAGATTCCAGAACACCGAGTTCAACAAGGTGTTTAAGTCGATCACGGACGGGCTGCTCCCCCAAGGTATCAACCCACGTGACAGCTTCTTTGATACTAAACCAGGTGCCAATTTTCTTTGCCATCTGAATTATTCTCTTTGAACTTTCATCTAAAGACGAACTCAGGAGATTTTTTCCAGATAGCGATGAAATGGCAACTTCATAACTGTTCAAGACCGCAATAGAAAACATTTCTGTAAGTGGCAAATAATCGCCTGTTTCATCTGTATATGCCAGAATATTGTAATACAGAGGCGCATTTTTCAGAAGTTCGAAATCAATCTTACAAAGATTTGATTTCTTCAATCCATGATTTATCAAATATAAGTGAAATAATGTTCTGCCCAATCTCCCATTTCCATCCTCAAATGGATGTATGCTTTCAAATTCATGGAAAAAAACGGAGGCTGCGACGATGGGGTCATAAGCCGGTCCCTTCTCCATTATCCAATTCAATAGGCTACCCATCTCTTCTTCAACATGCTGGGATGGGCATGTTCTGAAAACGGTTTCCCCTTTTTCTTGAATATCATTCTCAGTTTTTTTATACTCACCGATATTCACATTTGTTTTTGTATTTTGCAATAACAATTCATGCATGAAACAAATGAATTCTTTATCCCACTTTTGGTTCACGATCTCTTTATTTAAAAAGAGCAATAAGTGATTGACAATTTCTTGAATTGGGCCAGCCTGGGTTTCGACATTCCCATCTACCAATGTCTTTCTCGTAACGCGCCTTACTTCATCTTGAGTTAGCGGATTCCCCTCGATTTTTGTAGACCAGTGAATATTGGTTGAATATGCATCCAGAACCAATTCCGCATAATCTTTTTCCATCAATACAAATCGATCTAATTCAAAATCCAGTTCACGAATTCTCAAGATCCTGTTGTTTAAATCCGGAGAAACCATAATTTCAGGGCCAAATGGAACTTTTCTTTTATGTCTGACCGGTGTATACTTCGGGACGAATCTTTCCAATTTATCGTAACCATTTGTCATATTCAGGTATAACAATAATTTAATGATATATAATAGTTATTTTTATAATCATAAATTAATGCAATAATAAAATATCACAATTCAGAACAAAATTATCAGCTCCATCCCCGATCCATTGCCTGTTCCCAGATAACCACTATTGATAGTACATCATCGCGAAATATTCCGATGGTTTTTTATCACTGGCTCGGTGTGATGATGCCATTTACTTGGGGATTATGGAATGATCTTGTTCACAACGAGGACCTGTCCTAAATGCGAGGTCGTCAAGAAGCACATCTCAGATTGGTCTAATGTTACCGTGATGGACATCGGCACACCTGATGGCATGGCAGAGTACATCATGAACGACATCAGATCGAGAGAGGTGCCTGTCCTGGTCGATGCAGATATCGTTCAGATCGGGGCTCAACCAATAATCGAATACCTCAAGAAAAAGGGCATTGCTAAGTAGGTTCCATCGTTCGTCTACGCGGCATCATGATGCGGTTCTGTCGAAGGGGTGTCCCTTTCTTTATTGAACAGAAATCTGCCCGCGAAGATGAGCCATGATATCTCGACGACAATAGTGATAGCAGCAGGTACCGCTGCCGCTGGGCCGATCAATACCAAGGCCAATGCCGCCGCCATTCCTGTGTTCTTGTATGTGATGAACAGGGATCCGGGGACGATCTTGCTTCTCTCAACTCCTCCCTTATTGAGCACATAATGATGCAACAGGCCCAGCCCGAAAAGACGGACCACTGAGAAAAAGATCAATGCGATTATGATCGTTCCAGAAGAGAAGAACACATCCCTTCCTTGACCGGCCACGGCGATCACCAGGACGGAGAACGCGATGTTGATGAACACGACCCTCACCGTCTTTGGGATGTCCAATTTTCTCACGAACGGTGATAAACATAATGGAATTATTATTAAAATACCAACATAATATAATAGGGTTATCTGGCTGACAGCCTCTCCCATGAATATCAGCGTGATCAATGGCGTAACAATAAGGGCCAGAAGGTAGATCAGGATCGAAGACACTGCGGAAGACTCGACATCTCCCCCCCAGAGATAAGTAAACGAGATCACCGAGACCGCAGATGGCACGGCAGCTTCCAGGATCCAGCCCGATCTCAGGTCTCCTGTGAACATGAACGCGATGCAGAGTGTGACACCGGTGGATGCGACGAAGGATAAGAAGAAAGCGTTCAGGGCATCCTTCTTGTAAGGGCCGAACCTGATCTTCTTCAGGTCGAGCGTGGACAATGCCAGCGTCATCATGATGATGAGGCATACCATCGATATCGTACCGCTCTTCACCGTGAAATCTGACGGGAATCCGCCGATACCGAGCGATATGATCAGGCCGATCAGCATCATCAACGAGGTGTTGCTTATGATCGAAATGACCCTTTTTGAGACATTCATATCAAGTTCATCTATTGCGGGAACAGATTGGTGCTCAGGTACTTCTCGCCGCGGTCCGGGAATATCGTCACAATGACGCCAGAATCGATCTGCTTGGCCACTTCTATGGCCGCATACATCGCCGCCCCGCTGCTCATCCCTACGAAGATCCCTTCCTGCTTGACGATCTGCCTGGCCATTTCATAAGCGACCTCGGTCTCGACCATGATGGTCTTGTCCAGCTGGGTCGGGTCGTAGATGGCGGGGACGATGGCCTCCTCCATGTTCTTCAGGCCCTGGATGTAATGACCCTTGACCGGGTGGGCGCTGACGATCTTGATGTCGGGGTTGTGCTCCTTGAGGGCCTTTCCCACGCCCATCAGTGTGCCGGACGTTCCCAGCGCGGATACGAAATAATCGACGTTTCCGCCGGTCTGCCTCCAGATCTCGTCACCGGTGGTTTGGTAATGGGCGATCTTGTTGTACTGGTTGGAGAACTGGTCGGGCATGAAGTACTTCTCCGGGTCGGCCTTGACGAGCTCCCTGGCCATCCTGATCGCCCCGTCCGTCCCGTACTTTCCTTCGCTCAACGTGACCTTGCCGCCGAAGGCCTTGATCATCTGGCGCCTCTCCACCGAGACGCTCTCGCTCATGACGATCTCGACCTCATAACCCTTGACTGCCCCGATCATGGCTAGCGCCACGCCGGTGTTGCCGGAGGTGGGCTCGATGATGGTCTTTCCTTTCCTGAGCTTGCCCTCTCCTTCAGCCTGCTCGATCATGCTCAGCGCGATCCTGTCCTTGATGCTCCCAGTGGGATTGAACCCTTCCACCTTAGCGTAGATGGTGGCCTTCTTGTTCGGATTGAGCTGGTTGATCCTGACCAATGGGGTGTTGCCGATCGAATCTAGGATGTTCGCTTTAAAATCGGCTGAAGGCTTTTTCATTAGATGACCCCTGGTGAAAAGGTGGAGCCTTTATAATAACTATATCGGAAGACCAGTAACCAATGAAGACGCCCTTTCCGTCGTTATGCCAGCAGATCATCCGGTCCTGTAAGGCAAGGCGAAGTAGAACGTCGAGCCCTTCCCCAGCTCTGATTCGAACCAGATGCGACCTCCATGCTGGTCCACTATCTTCTTGGCTATAGCGAGTCCGATCCCCGTCCCATCATATTCTTCCTTCGTATGCAGCCTCTGGAACATCTGGAACAACTTGCCCTTGTACCTCGGGTCAATGCCGATGCCGTTGTCCTGGACCGCAAAGATCCATTCGTCGCCATCGTTCGTCGCCTTGACCGAGACCTTTGGGCCCTCGGTCTTCTTGAACTTGATCGCGTTGCTCAGGAGGTTCTCCATCAGAATGACCATCTGACCCGGATTGCCCGTGATGATGGGAAGCATGTCGTAAGTGATCTCGGCGTCGTTGTCCGTTATCGAAGTGCCGAGATCCTTCAAAGACGTTGCCAGGACCATGTTCATGTCGACCGGTTCGAACGCCTTGCCTCTGGTGTCGATGCGCGAATAGGCCAGAAGGTCGTTTATCAATCGGCGCATGCGATCGGCGCCGTCCACGACGAAGTCCATATACTCCTTGGCCTGGTCATCCAGTACCTTTCCGATGTACCTGTGCTGCAGGAGATCGATGTACGACGAGACCATGCGGAGAGGTTCCTGCAGGTCATGGCTGGCCACATAGGCGAACTGCTGCAGATCGGCATTGGAACGTTTCAGCTCCTCGGTCCTTTCGGCCACTCTCGCCTCGAGCAGTTCGTTCGCATCTTGCAGCTCCCCCTCCATCTTCTTTCTGGCCGTTATGTCCCGGAACAGCTCTCCGAACGTGTTCTTGGCATAAGGGAACATGAAGACGTCGTACCAGCGTTTCGTGGAAGGGTCGAATATTTCAAAATGTATCGAATGGCCAGATTTCAATACCTGATCTCTTACGTCAAGCCAGGATTGCTCCAGTTCTGGATGGAGTTCCCTGGTTCTGTGGCCGATGATGTCCGAAGCCTTCTGGCCCGTCTGTGATTCGAACGCCTTGTTCACCTTGAGCGTGACGCTATCGATAGGTTTGCCCGAACCGTCATAGATAAGTTCGGTCAGTGCGAATCCGTCCTGACTGTTATCGAACACTGCTCGGTACAGCTCCTCGTTCTGACGAAGCACCTCCCCCTCTTTCTTCCGGGCGGTTATGTCGTCGAAAAGAGTGTAGACCTGGTAAGGTGCCGTTTCACCGGACCTGAAGAGCGGCACTGCAGTGATATTGATCCAGCGGTAATCGGAGGTGCGAGGGTTCCAGACCCCCATGACCACATCCCGAACCTCCTTGCCCGTCCTCAACGCGACCATGGCAGGATGTTCCTCTCCCTTGAACTTGGACCCATCCTCTCGGATGCAGAAGTGTTCCTGGCCTACGGAAGTGCTTCCTATGAAATCCTCCGAGTCCTTCCCCAGGATGTTATCGGCGGTCCTGTTCATGCTGACGATCTGACCATCCGCATTTTGGAACACCACGCCCTGCAGCATGGTGTCATGGAGAAGCCGGAACTTCTCCTGGGAATGAGCAAGGACGTCCTCTGCCTTCTTTCGCTCGGTCGTTTCCAACAGAGTGAAGACCAGACCGACCACATCTCCGCTGCTTCCTAGTGCTGGCTCAAGGGTCCAGTCCCAATAAGTGGTACCTCTTTCAGGTTGGTCCGGGAAAACGAACGGTCTGTCCTTGAACCTCGCGGTGTCCCCGGTGTCACGAACCTGTCTGAAGACCTTTTCCACCTCCTCATCCGGGTACAGGGCAAAATGGTTCAGACCGATCATTTGCCTGGGCGTATAACCGCAGGTCCTGGCATAGGTCTCATTCACTCTGATGAAATTGAAGTTCCTGTCGAGGTAGACGATGTGGATGCCCTCTGCCTTATCGATGACCATCTGCAGGAGGTCGGCACCACCGAAGAACTCTGCCGGGCCGTTGTTGCTGTCAGCTAAGGACTGGCGCTTCCTTCCGCTGTTCTTGACAACGTGCTCCATGAAATTCCTCTAATGGGGTAGAACTGCTTCCTGCCGCTTTAGAAATTCGTTAACATTATTAACAGACCATATCACGCATTTATTGATTTGCCCACCCACAAACAGATCACAATTTTTCCAGATCGACCTCGATGAAGAGGGCTCTGGCCTCGGCCAAGATATCTCCCTTCTGGCGTTCGATAAGAATCGCGGCGGCCTCGATCTTGCGTCCCTTTCTCTCAACGATCTCCGCTTCTGCCAATAACAGATCACCGTTCCGAGCAGGTCTTTTGTACTCTACAGCGATCTTGGCCAGGACGGCAACCACCCCGACCATGGACACCGCATGGTACATAACCTCATCGAACAGTACGCAGGTCACCCCTCCATGAAGGATCCCCGGGTAACCAGTGTGTTCCGGCCTGACGACATATTCTATCCGTGCCTTTTCACCCACAGATGTTTTCACCAAGTGCATTCCTGATGGATTATCAGCCCCGCAACCAAAGCATCGGCTAAGATCGATCTTCTTTTCCATGGGATCGAACGATGAAAAGTGTGAGCGAACGTAAAGGAATCGGCGGTATAGAAAAACAAGATGCCCGCCCGGATGTTGGGCGGGCTGGGAATCGGTTTAGATCAGTCCCTGGTCCATCATGGCGCTGGCGACCTTGACGAAGCCAGCGATGTTGGCACCGACCACATAGTTGCCCGGGCTGCCATAGGTCTTGGCGGCCTCCGCGGCGTTCTTGTGGATGTTCACCATGATCTGATGGAGCTGGCGGTCGACCTCTTCCGCGGTCCAGGAGAGGCCGATGTGGTTCTGGCACATCTCCAGACCGGAGGTGGCGACACCGCCGGCGTTCGCAGCCTTGCCAGGTCCGAACAAGACACCGTTCTTGATGAACAGCTGGGTAGCGTCCAGGGTGGTCGGCATGTTGGCGCCCTCGGCAACAGCGATGACACCGTTGTCGATGAGGATCTTGGCATCCTTCTTCTCAAGCTCGTTCTGGGTGGCGCAGGGCAGTGCGATGTCGCACTTGGCCTTCCACGGCCTCTCTCCCTCCCAGTAGTCGCACTTGTACTTCTTGGCGTACTCACTGATGCGGCCGCGCTTGACGTTCTTCAGGTCCATGATATATGCCCACTTCTTGTTGTCGATCCCGCTGGCATCGTAGATGGTACCATCGGAGTCGGACATGGTGACGACCTTTCCGCCGAGCTCGGTGACCTTCTGCACAGCGTACTGTGCCACATTTCCGGAACCGGAGATGGCGACGGTCTTGCCCTTGAAGGACTGCTTCTTGGTCTTCAGCATCTCCTCGCAGAAGTAGGTGCAGCCGTACCCAGTGGCCTCTGGCCTTATGAGGGAGCCGCCCCAGTTGATGCCCTTTCCGGTCAGGACCGAGTCGACCCTGTTGGTGATCTTCCTGTACTGGCCAAAGAGATATCCGATCTCCCTGCCGCCCACGCCGATGTCACCGGCGGGAACGTCGGTGTTCGGCCCGATGTGGCGGTACAGTTCGTTCATCATGCTCTGGCAGAACCTCATGACCTCGGCGTCGCTCTTCCCCTTCGGGTCGAAATCGGAACCGCCCTTGGCACCGCCCATCGGCAGACCGGTCAGCGAGTTCTTGAACACCTGCTCGAATCCCAGGAACTTCAGGATGCCCAGGTTCACTGACGGGTGGAAGCGCAACCCGCCCTTGTAGGGGCCGATGGCGCTGTTGAACTCTACCCTGTAACCGCGGTTGACCTGGACCTCTCCCTTGTCATCCATCCACGCCACGCGAAACATGAGCTGGCGGTCGGGCTCGATGATCCGGTCGAGGACCTTCGCCTTCACATATTCCGGGTGCTTCTTGAGCACGGGCTCAAGGGACTCCAGGACCTCTTGGACGGCCTGGTGGAACTCCTTTTCCCCCGGGTTCTTCGCCTTGACTTTCTCCATCAAATCGCTAGTTAGCATTTCTACTAGGTCTCCCTGCTAATTCCTCGACGAATCGAGTAAAAGGCGAATGATTTTTAACTTATATAATCTGTGTTCCAAAACAACGTATGCGTATTTTTGTCGATGAAAAATCGATAATTGCCTCTCATTTTTCGAAATAATAGTTATGTGTCTATTATATTTTTAACACGGTTAATATCGAAAAATGCTTTTCCTAAGTTCGAAAATCGGCATGTTCCGTCGATGTCAGTGCTCTTTTTTTCTGGGAATGACGACGACTCGAGAAAAGCACCCAATTTTTTTCGGAAGTAACAAAATTTTAATATAAAATTAATAATATAATAATTTTATTACTTTTTTTAGAAACCCAAACAATCTATGATAAAAATTCGACATACATTTAGCTTTGAAGCCCTGGATTAAATATATGTGCGAGATTCCTGGCACATGGTCGCCGATGGGCCGGTCTCTCTCGATGGCGCGACTCTTGAACGATTCACTTCTTCGTACGAGCAGCACCGAAAGAGGCACGAGGTTCTGTTATCGGACATCGTGGCATATGCCAAGAAATCCCCGTTATATGCAAATATTTCCGTATCTGGATCATCCTTGGACGATCTCGCTTCAATACCTCTTACCTTCTACGAGGACATTGCAAAGTGCATAGAATCCGAGGGTCTGGAAAAGGTCCTCTTGGGAAAGGTCGAGCAATCGTTCAGGACGTCTGGTTCGACCGGGAGCCCCAAGTCATTCTTTTACGGTATTAACGACATCGAGCGTATCTCATCGGAATACATGACCGCCGCCAATCTCGTCGGTATAACCTCGAAACACAGATTATGGAATCTGGGAGGTCCTCTGCCAGATGTATCTGGTTACATCATGAACACCATGGGAAAGGACATGGGCATGGAAGACCTCATTCCCACCCTTCTGCATGATGACAAGGACCTGGTCAAAGCGCTGCGCAGGATATCAAAGGAGGAGAAGGTCGATGTCATGGTATCGACCGCCCTCGTCTTCTACCTCATCGGGAGAATGAGCCGGGAACCGGATTATCTCAGGAATATGGTGGAGGACAAGGCCAGGAGGTCCTTCGGTCTTCCTGGGCCGTTGGCCAAATTGGCCGCGATGTTCTATCTCAGGGGCGTCGACATGCACGCCCTCAGGAAGATAACGGGCGAGCTCAAAATGGGCATTTCCTTCGCCGAACCGTTGAGCCCATATCTGGAGGACCTGAAGCGCTCATACCCCAAGCTCCAGATATATGACGTCTATGGGAGCACAGAGAATCCCATCATGGCGGCGCAGCTGGACCCTACCGTGAACGGGCTTTGCATGATCATCAGCTCAATCATCCCGGAGATAGCACCGATCGAGGATGTGCGCAAGGCGAAGTCCGACCCGACCTACCGAGTGAGGTCCACCCCATGGTATCAATGGAGCTCAGGGATGGTAGGGGAGTTAATCATCACCAGGCCGGGTCAATGCCTTCCTTTACTGAGGTATCCCACCGGGGATGTCATCGAGGTGCTGGAACCTGCTCATAGCATCAACGCCATGCTCGACGGCAAGGAGTTCTCGTTCTCCCTTCCCTTGATCCGTATCATGGGGCGTTCGGTCGATGCCCTTGATTTCGAAGCACAGGATGAATGCGGCAATTTCTTCGGGGTCAAGGTATACACCAGGCAGATCAACGAAGCTCTGCATCGTTCTGGAAATGTGCGCTGGTGGGAGATATTCAAGATAAAAGGGGCACCTGCCAGATTGATCATACTGGTCATACCGGAATCGGACCCTTCGGACCGTTCAAGGTTCAAGCATGAGATCTTCCAACGCCTCACTCATGAGGACCCGGACATACCTCAGTCGTTCCTGATCGCCAACGACCTGGGCATGTTGGACGTCATCGTACTACCATCGGACGCATTTCAGTCCGTCCAGGCTGAGATCGATCGGCGCGTAAAGGAAGGTAGGTCGTACGGCCAGCTGAAGCCGAAGCGCATCCACGTCATGTCCAACGAAGAGGAGTATGAAAAGGCCATGACCGACCGATATTCCCACTGGCTTCCAGACAAGGCCAAGTGATTTGGACCATTTTTAAAATGGAAGCTCTCGCACTATCGTGTCCATCAGCTTCTCCATCACATGGCGGTCGACGGACGAGCTACAGCAATTGATGTTCAACGTCATCCTCTCACCGAACGAGCTCACTCCAAGACCGATATTGGGCGGGTACAATGTTGGTCCGATGAACTGGACGTCTCGCACTGGAACCGTTCCGAAGTCGACCATCTCCGGGGCTATGGTCCCCAGGTTGGAGATGACCGGATGTGCGATCTGGAAATCCGCCATGCCTTCCAGTTTCTCGAGGACGAACTTGCCAGGGACGAGGGCTAGCTCCAGGAGCAGCATTTCCCCCAGCTCTATCCGGCTTTCTTTCTGCCTAGTGATGTCATCATGCACCCTCTGCAGCGTCCCCTCGAATGGCTCATCATCCTTTCTGTCGATGGACAGGAAATAGACCGCAGAGAGATTGCACGCCGCACCTTCCGAATCGCGTGGAAGATAACGGCGCAGGTTCGTCGGTACCTCCACCCTCAGCTTCTTTCCCCTAGGGGGGTCGCAGATCTCGAAAAGGGCCCGGCAGTATGAGGCTAGAAGAACATCGTTAACCGTGACCTCATGTCCCTTGGCATATGAACGGATCGCGGCCAGGTCACACGGTTCCAGCCGTCTGATGATGAACTCCTGTTCGTTATGGTCCTTGTTCGACCCCTCCAGTCCCCACTCGGCCCCGGGCAGACGCAGTCCCATCAATCCCTTGATCGAGGGCAAGAACCCGGCCGTTCTTAGGACGTCCCTTGGTCCAGGCCTCATGACGTTTGCAGAAGTGGGGATTGGAACGGCCTCATTCATCAACTGACGATAGGTCCTCGCCAGTTCCGTGAGATATCTGATCGCTCCCCCACCATCGATCGCCAGATGGTCCATCCGTATGCAGACGATATCGTTCGTCGAACGGAAAAGTCCGACCCGGACCTGTGGTGCGCCTGAAGGATCGACCGGTCGCACCATGAACTCGTGCAATCGCTCGTCGGAGTGATCGGAAGCCACGAAATAGGGTGACCAATCCTTTTCATCGACCTTCTGCCAGTATGGTCGGCGATGATGGTCCACGAAACGAAAACCGAGCATGGGGTTCGCTCTTATCGTGAGGTGGACGGCGCGTCCCAGGCGGTCCTGGTCGACCTTACCCTCAAAGAACACCAAGACCCTCCCTTGTCCGTCCATCGTATCGTTTATGCTCATCACCTGCTCGACCGTCGATGCAGGGATGCGATCAGGAAGAACACCTTGTCCAGCATGCTTATTGAAAACGCTCAGCGGCAGGCCCACCTATGTCCTCCTCATCGCCATCTGCGCATAAAAGCGATGCGAGCTCCGTAGCAAGGGTTTAAACCCCATCCGCTCTCATATTTTCCAGCCGTGGTACCATGAAGTCCATCTGGTCAGGTTCCCTTTCGTTCGGTATGGTGAACATCCCGATCAAGCTCTATTCCACGGTCGAGCACTCTGCGGCTCCGGGGTTCAAGCTGCTTCACGCGGAGGACCAGAGCCCGGTCGAATATCGCCGTTATTGCAAGAAACAGGACAAGGAGGTCCCGTGGTCTGAGATCGTGAAAGGGCTCGAGGTCGAGCCAGGTTCCTTCTTCCTTTTCACCAAGGAAGAGCTGGCCAAGCTCAAGCCGGAAAAGAGCGACCAAATCGAGATCATCGAGTTCATCCCTCCGGACCAGGTCGACCGTGTCTATCTGGACGCCCATTATTTCATCGGGCCTGAGAAGAAGAAGGAACGCGCCTTCTTCATCTTCGCTCAGGCGCTGGCGAAATCGAAGAAGGAAGCGGTGGGCCGATTCGTCATGAGGGAGAAGGAATACACCTGCGTGATCTCCCCCTATGAGACTGGCCTGTTGTTGAGCACCCTGAACTATTCCTATGAGCTGAGGAGCATCAAGGGCGTGGAGAACGTCGAGGAGAAGGTAGAGATCAAACCTCAGGAGATGGAACTGGCCGTTGCGCTGGTAGATAAGTTGAGCGTGGCCCACTTCGACATCTCGCGCTTCAAGGACGAGTTCGCCGAACACCTCAAGGAGGCGATCGCCAAGCGGGACCGGAAGGAACTGGTCACGATAGAGAAGGAGAAGAAGGAGACGCCGGAAGAGAATCTCATGGAGGTATTGAAGCAGAGCTTGGAGGCTTGAATTGTACGAACCTATGCTGGCCTTCCTAGGAGGAAGACCGGACCTGGACCGCAGTGGCTACGCCTTCGAGCCCAAGCTCGATGGGACCCGGGCCGTCTGTTATGTCAATGGGGGTATGAAGTTCATAAACAGGCGCGGCCATGAGATATCGGAAAGGTATCCAGATTTCCTATTCAGGGACCATGTGAAGGCCTCAAGCTGCGTACTGGACGGTGAGGTGGTGGTCTACGATAAGGAAGGCAACCCGTCTTTCTCGCTATTGCAGAAGAGGGAGCAGTCAAAGACCGGAAGCGCCCACTTCCTCAGCCGCCAGCATCCGGCCACGTTCGTCGTCTTCGATATCCTGGAAAAGGATGGAAAGGACCTTACATCGTTGAAGTACACCGAGCGCCGCCGCATCCTGCAGGAGACGGTCACGGACGGAAAAGGCATCCAGGTGATCGTCTCCACGACCGACGCCCATAAGCTTTGGTCGATCGTGGCACAGCGCAAATTGGAAGGGGTCATGGCCAAGCGCATCGATTCTCACTACGAGCCGGGCAAGCGCTCCGAATCATGGATCAAGATCAAGGCCTTGAAAACACTGGATTGCGTTCTCATCGGCTTCACATCGGAAAAGAGGTCCATATCGGCATTGGCCCTTGGCCTCTATTTCGGCCCGGAGCTGAGATATATGGGAAGGGTGGGGACCGGTTTCACGGAGAGATATCTGGAGAACCTCCGCAAGGTTCTGGACACGATGGTGATAGAGGACCCCCCGGTGAAGAGCTTCCCCGACCATCCCATCACCACATGGGTGCGGCCCGAGCTGGTGGCGGAGGTGGAGTATCTGATGCTCACCGGGGACGGTCATCTGCGCGCTCCGTCCTTCCGCCGTTTGCGCTCCGACAAGGATCCGAAGGAATGCACCTCCGAGACCCTGGGATGAGGCGGCTGGTCACATCCCATCGATCAGGCTTTGATCGTTATCTTCTCCTTCTTGGCGAACACTTCCTGCAGCCGTTCCATGCCTTCGAAGACGCCTCTCTCCATATCGCTCACGACCATCCCCTTCATGTCGTCATGCGTTTCGAACTTGGCGGCGGTCCTGATGAGAGACCTCCCCTCCAGGTTATCGATGGTCATCTCCTCCGCCATGACGTGGCCAGGCATTCCCTCATATTCCATGGTCTGGACGATCCTGTGGGGCGGCTCTACGGCGATGAACTTACCATGGAACCCATACACATTGCCCTTCGCGTCCTGCTGTACGAATCTCCACTCGCCGCCCTGCCTTGCGTCGAGCTTTACGATCGATGTCATGAGCTCACGAGGCCCCCACCAGTTCGGGATCATCTCTGGATCGACATAAGCGATGAAGACGTCCTCCGGATAGGCGTTGATGATGTTCCTGGTCTTGATCTCCCTCTCGTTCGTGACCATGAACGTCATCTCATCATGCAGCCCCTTGGGCTTCCCCCTCTTGGCCAAAAGGAAATCCTCCAGTTTGTCCAATGAACCGTTCCATCCTGCCGCCGTCTGTTCGACGACATCTCCCGGTGGTAATCCTGTGTGGTGTAGGTGAAGCCGGGTTCGCCCCCCCACTTCTTTGAATGTGACGGTCAATAACAATTCTTCAGGCCAGTTTCCCGGCATTCCATAGTACACCGCCGGAACGATGTTCCCTTTATCGTCAGAGAACGAATCGGTGGCCACGATCCTTTCCCGGTCCGCGATCTCCTTGTACACCCCGGTGGACCAGTAGTCCTTCCCCTGCGGGTCTCTCATGCAGAACAAGTAATGACCGCCGACCCTCAGGTCCACCTTGGCGGACGGCGCAGTAAAATATTCTGGCCCCCACCATTCCATGATCTGTTCAGGCTCCGTCCAAGCATCCCACACATCGTTCTTCGATGCATCGATCCATCTCACTATCGACAGCTGCTGACCAACTTCCTCCGCCACCTGGTTCATTACCTTCCCTCCTTCCTTCCCCCGGCTCAACCTGCCAGTGATGCCATCGGACACCTCCGATGGTCCACACTGAACCCTCTTTGTTACAATGTTGGGAAGCCGTCCTAAAAAAACATTCTGGTTGCCTCAGAGGTGCTGGACAATGGAGTCCTAGCTGCTAAATGATTTATTCTAATGACCCCATCACGTCCCGTGTACGGCCAGGAGACCATCCCTCAACTTCCCGAGGATTACGACGTGAGGATACGGGCCGTAATTCCATTCTACCAAGAGATGCACCAAGAAACGGTCAACCTGGTGCGAATGTATAATGGTCAACCTACGAAATGGCTCGATACTGGCTGCGGCACCGGCTCCTTGGTGGCCAAGGCATCACTGATATTCCCCGAGACCGAGTTCATCCTGGCAGATCCCTCGGAAGGCATGCTCGCACTGGCCCAGAAGAAACTGCAGAGGAGGCAGAACGTGCGTTTTCTCTCCCCGGCGACCACCCAATCGCTGGAAGGGATCGAAGATGCCAGCTTGGACGTGGTAACGGCCATCCAGTGCCACCATTATCAAGGGGCGGAGATGAGGATCGAGGCAGTTGCTCGCTGCTTCGAACTGCTGAAGGAAGGAGGGATCTTTGTGGTCTCTGAGAACATCCGGCCGTTCACCGAGGTCGGGATTGAGGTCGGGAAGAGGTACCTGGCGCAATTCCAACGGGGGTATGGCAGGAAGGAGGAGGAGATAGCATCGTATCTATCCCGCTTTGACAGAGAATATTTCCCGATAACCGTCCAGGAGCATCTGGACCTCCTCCGGGCCCAGGGATTCCGTAGGGTGGAGATGCTCTGGTACTCCTATATGCAGGCTGCGTTCTATGCCATAAAATGAACGACTGGCATCTCTTTTTTCTTTGGGAACCACAGCAGGCCGTCCCTCCCTGAATTATAAATAATCAGATTCTGTCATGGGAATCGTCATAAATGGCACCTCTACCGTTATCGCCATCGTTCCCAGCTGACATCCTGGTATTGATGGTCCTGATGATCATCTCCGGGATCATCCTGCTGGCGATAGCCTTCTACGCCCTGCGTTACAAACAGAACCCTGTCACCAGGCCGTTCGTCATCTTGCTCGTCCTTTGTGCGGCCTGGGCTTTCCTGGAATCGGCCATATTCTTCTTCTCGGACCCGGACAGCATCATCTCGATGGACGCGTTGGAATACTCGTGCTTCTTCTTCATTCCGCCAGCCTTGCTGGTCACCATCATGGTCTATCTGGGCATGACCTGGATCACTCGGCCGAAATATGTCGCCCTGTTATTGGCGGTCCCCATCATCAGTACGAGCCTGCTCCTGTCGAACGACTACCACCACCTGTTCTTCACGGAATATGGGCTCCGGGAGGCGCTGAACGGGTTGTTCTTCGCCAATGTCACCATCGGCCCCTATTTCTATGTGCATTTCGTCTTCTCCAATTCCCTCATCGGCATCTCGTTCTTACTTCTGGGGATGCACGCGTGGTCCAACCCCGGCATCTTCCGGAAAAGGGACCTGCTCATAATAGCTGGCTTGGCGCCTCCCTTTGTCGGGGAGATCCTTACCACCTTCGGCTCCGCTCCCACCCCAGGGGTCAGTTGGGCGCCGGTCCTGTTCATGTACATGGGAGTTGTGCTGCTGTACGCTATCTATCGCTACCAGATATTCGACATCGTGCCCATGGCCCGGGGATTGGTCTGGGACAGCACGCCGGACCCTTTCTTCGTCACCGACATCCATGGAACGGTGGTCGACATGAACTTCGCGGCCGCCTCATCGTTCAGACTGGACCCGAGCGCCGTCATCGGTCATCCGGTCGAGAATCTGGCCGCATCAATTCCCGTCATCGGCCATGCATTGACATACGGTTCCTCGCTGAACACGGTGGTCCTCGATGAGAGCGGAGGCAAGAAGACCTATTACGAGGCGGGAACTCTTCCGATCGGCAATGACAAGGGGAAACAGGCTGGGATGCTGGTCTTCTTCAGGGACATCACCTCCCACAAATTGCTGGAGCAGGCGATGGAGCAGAGCGAGGCGCGATATCGCAAATTGCTGGACAGTGCCCCCTTTCCTATAGTGATCGTCAGGAGGTCGGACGGCAGCATCATGCTGTTGAACGATGCCATGGAATCGCTGCTCAAAGGTGAAAGGAGCGAGGTCATATCCCATCCCGCATCCCAGTTCTTCCTTGACCCCTCTGACATCACGAAGATGACCGATATGCTGAGCACCGGGACCAAGCTGACCGATTTCGAATCGGCCATGATGAACGTCAAGGGCGAAACTTTCTGGGCGTACGTATCGGCGATGCCGGTCACCCTGGACGATGAACCGATGCTCATCGTGGCCGTACATGACATCAGCGATAGGAAGATGGCGGAGGAGCTTCGCACCGCCCAGCAGAAGCTGAACCTGCTCTATGGGATCACCCGCCACGACCTGCTCAACAAGTTCATGGTGTTCGGCGGATACCTTGAGCTTCTGAGAAGGACCGAGGACAGAAAGGCCAGGGATGAGATAATCGGCAAACTGGAGAAGAACGCGCGGGATGCCCAGGAGCTGATGCGTTTCACTCACGATTATGAAAGGATAGGGATATCGGCACCGACCTGGCAGTCCGTTCAGGCTGTGTTCCAACGGGCCGTGGGGCAGCTCGATCTGACAGGCATCGAGGTCAAGACCGATGTTGGCTCGGTCGAGATACTGGCAGACGCTCTATTGGAGAAGGTCTTCTACAATCTTCTGGAAAATTCCATCCGTCACGGTGAGACGGTGACATGCATCTCTCTGCGCAAGGAGGAGGATGCTGGAAAGGGCCTCCGAATCATCTATGAGGATAATGGCTCCGGTATCACCGCTGAAGATAAGGCCAGACTGTTCCACCAGGGTGTGGGCAAGAACACCGGCCAGGGCATGTTCCTTTCGAAGGAGATTTTGCAGATCACCATGATCACGATAATGGAAGATGGAGTGCCTGGCAAGGGCGTCCGATTCAAACTGTCTGTCCCTTCCATCTATCACAGATCGCCTGCAGCATAAGGAATTATCACAGATCGGAATGGGAAGCGTTCATTAAAATGAGCCTTCAACACTTCTCGTGGTGCATCGGGGGAGAGGATCGAATGGACCGTTCGACCGATTCGGAAAAGATTGTGGCGTTCCTGCTCTATCCTGGAGTGACAATGCTCGATCTGGTCGGCCCATTGCAGGTCATATCGAAGATGCAGCCGCCCTTCAGGGCCGTGGTGGTGGCCGAGGACCTTGGCCCGATGAAAGCGGACGCTTCTCTCACCCTATCGGCGGAGATGACGTTCGAACAGGTGCCCGAACCGTTCGCCTTGGTCGTGCCGGGAGGAATGGGGGCGACGAAGGCGATGGCCAACGAACGCTTGCTAGACTACATCAAAGGGCGATCTGGCAGTGTCAACGCCATGGCCGCGGTATGCACGGGTTCATTGATCCTGGCGGCTGCAGGCCTGCTGCAGGGCCGGAAGGCCTCTACCCACTGGAGCTACGCCAAGGTGCTGAATGCCATGGGAGCGGAATACCAGGAGCAGCGCTGGGTCAGGGACGGCAAGTTCTTCACTTCGGCCGGGGTCTCGGCGGGTATAGACATGGCCTTCGCTTTGGTGGCAGAATGGGGCGGAATGGCACAGTCAAAGTCCATCCAGCTCGGTCTGGAATATGACCCCCGGCCACCATTCGGTCCGATCGATTGGAACGGGGTGGACCGGGATTCCCGCCTGCCTAAGATATTGGTGCGGCTCAGGGAGGACCTGGCAGACAAGCCTGCGCTTCTGGAAAGGATCGAGTCGGGTCTGAGGCCCGGATAAAAAAGACAAAGGCGTTCGGGCCTTTCAGATCCCGTTCGCCATCTTTAGTTCATTTGTTCATTCTCTCTCTGGCCATTCTCATGGATTCCTCGGACGGCTCGAAGATGCCCATCATGACCCCTTCCGTGTCGAGGAAGTAGGCCACTGAACCCATCGTACCTACCTGCATCTTCGGCTGGATGATCTTCCCGCCGTTCGCCTCGATATCCTTCGATGCCTTCTCGATGTTCTCCACGCCGATGGTGTTTACCATCTGGGGTATGTTCGGCTGCATGGGCATGATGGCCCCATTGATCCCTATGTCCTCATCGTCGCCCGTGGTCGCCAACCAATATTCCACGTCCCCGCTTCCCCACTTCTGGAACCTCCATCCGAAGACCTTTTCGTAGAACCTCATCGCCCTCTTGGTATCCTTTGCCCCTAGCTCGAAATGCGTGATCCTTGACGTTTTGACCACCAAGGTCTGAAAACTTCATCCTCTTCCTAATAAAGGAATGCCGAGTATAGTTGAAAAATAGGGAAAAAGAAAGTGTTTTACTGGTCCAGGAACTTGGTCCAGGCGTACTTTTTGCGTCCCTTCCAGTCGGCATTGTGATAGGCATAGCTGAAGATCAGCGGCACCACCGTGGTCGCCTCAGCATAGACCATCTGCTCATGCGTGGTCTGCACCTTGCCCCAGGAGCTGGCCTCCTTCAAGGTCGAGGAGGAGCAGGCGCCGTCGCGCACATCGGCCACGGTGATCTGGACCGCGTACTGGTGCATCGGCACCTCCTTTCCTAGGCACTCTGCGCAGACGACCGTGTCCTGGGCGAAGTTCTTCGGGACACCGCCTCCGACCATGAAGAGCCCGGAGGTCTTCGCCTCCATCTTGATCTTCGTCAATTCGTAGAAGTCCTTCACCGAATCGATCGACACGTGGGCCTTGGGGTTCTGGTGCTGGTGCATGACCAGTCCGAACCCTGCGCTGGAATCGGAGAAGGCCGGGCAGAACACGGGCACATCTTGCTTGAACGCCAGCTCGACCAGGGAGTCCTTCTTCTTGGAGGACTTGGTCAGGTACCTTCCCATCTCGCGGATGAACTCGCGGGAGGAGTATGGCCTGGGCTCCAGTTTGTCCGCGATCTTCATGATGGTGGCATCGCACTTCTGCAGCTGCTCCTCGTCGATGAAGGTGTCGTAGATGCGGTCCACGTAGTTGTCCCGCAGCATATGATCATCGATGAATGGGGTTCCCTGGTAATGCTTGAATCCCAATCCCTCGAAGAAGTCCATGTCGACTATCGAGGCGCCCGTGGCCACCACCGCATCGATCATGTTGTACCGGATCATGTCAGCATAGACCTGCATGCAGCCGCCGGCACTGGTGCTGCCCGCCAACGTCAATATGGTGGTGCAATCCCGGTTCTCCAGCATTAGCTTGAAAATGTCAGCGGCCCTGGCGGTATCACGGGAGGTGAATGACATCTCCCGCATGCTGTCAATGATGGGCGTGGCATCGTACTTGGTCGCGTCAACGTGCTTGACGGCCTTTCTCAGCAGGTCCTTCTTCATGTCTTTCACTCGTTTTCTATGCTAGCCGCGACTCGCCCTCGATGCATCCAGGTTGGCGATTCCACGGTGTTCAAATGACATAATGATTCTGTTCTTAAAAGTATACCTCGGACCTGGAAAAATGGGGTTGCCCGCTATCTGTAGTCGATGAGCTGGCTCAGCCCCCGAACAGTAGCACGACCGTTAGGATGGTCAGTCCGATGAGGAACATGGTGATGCTCGAGCGGATGCGGGACGTGCGCATCCTGCCGGCCCAGATATACCCCAGCACGGTCATCATCACCAGACCGACCACGTTGCCGGCGAGCACGGCGGTGCGAACATCTTCGATGAACAGGTGAGGCATCAGCACCGGAACGGCAGCTACCAGGGAGAGCACGAAGCAGCTTACGGCACCGATATAGTCGCTCTTGCCGATACGTTGCAAATGCGGTTCCGTCATCATCAATTTTGAATGGACCGCATTGGCCCATCTGTCCCTGTCGTCGTCCTCCATGGTGTGGAAGACCGTGCCAGAGAGATCGTCCACGATGGCCAGCTTGGCCGTCTCGTCGTCCATGGCCCGGACGCTCTTGGCCAGATTATAGGCCCGACGATTCTCCACAGAGATGGTGAGGAGGTAGATCATGGCGTCCGCCACCCCCCAAGCGGTGTTGGCCCCCATGGCAGCGATGATCAAGACCGCATCCGCATCCGGCCCCTGCTGTATGGCCAGCCACAAGGTGTTAGTGACCGCCAGTGCCGTGATGGTGCCATAGACCAGCTCGGCCAGGGATGCGCTGGGGGAGATGCTTTTCAACAAGTTCGGTTCTCGCTGCACGGCGGTGAATCGCCCCTTAGGTTCTCAAGCATTGTGGCATCACCTACAATAAAAATTTAGCCCAAGTAATCAGTTAATGAAGAACGTGAATGGAAGGGAGAAGGCCGGGCTGATCCTGTTACTGGCAGGGATCCAGTTCGCATTGCTGTTGATAATCGCCGAGACCCAGTACCCTGGATACAACGCTGGGACGAACGTGATCTCCGACCTGGGGGTATGGGGTCAACCTTCCGCGATCATATTCAATCCCAGTGTCTTCCTCTTCGGCCTCATGGCCGTGATCGCCGCATATCTGTTGCGTAACGAGCCAGGCATGTGCAGGGTCCCCCTGTTCACGGCCATATCGGGGATTGGTGCCATGGGTGTGGGCATATTCCCCGAGACAATCCACTGGCCTCACGTGATCAGCGCAGGGATAGCGTTCGGGGTGGGTGGAATTGCATGCGTCCACTGTTATCGCATCGCCAAGCCGCCGCTGAGGTTCGTCTTCTTCGGTCTCGGTGCCCTATCGCTCATCTCCCTGGTCCTGACAGGAGCCCATATCGACCTGGGTCTGGGAGAGGGAGGCATCGAACGGCTCGTGGCATACCCGATCGTCATCTGGGTCATCATGCTGGGCGTACTTCTCCTGGAAAGGGAGGATACGCCCGCGGGGACCTGTAGCGTCTAGTTCAGATGTCAACGTATATGCCGGTCGAGTCCGAGGAGACTGGGAAGGCCCGCATGTTCTGGGCCTTTCCTATCAACGGCAACTTCACCTGCCCGACCACCTCGCCAGTGCGGATGTCATATTCCGCGCCATGCTTCGGGCACCTGATCACAAAACCATCAAGGCGGCCATGCCAGAGCTCTCCTCCCCGATGGGAGCACACACCCTCTATGGCATAGAGCCTCCCAGCCACCTTTGCCAGCAATATCTTCTCCCCCTTCGCCTCGACGACCGTCGTGGTCCCATCGAGGATGTCGTCCTTCTCCGCCACCTTGACCTTCATGAGCTACCGATGTTGCCTCCCGGACTATTTATGCCTATCATGGAAGGGATTATACCACCACCTCAGCTATGTACCGACAGTTCCCATGATCATCGATGCCCACGTTCACATTTGGCAGAGGCCAATGCTTCCCGACTCCATCTTGCGATCCTATCTGGAACCGCTCCTGGCCTTGGGAGACATCATCGACCTGAACCTCGACAAGGAAATGGACTGGCCCATGTCCCAGGCCGGGCCGGAGGACCTGGTGGAACAGATGGCCACTGCCGGGATCGATAGGTCGGTGCTGCTGCCCTTGGATTGGGGCATGGTGGAGGAACCGAAGATAGGGGTAGAGGCGTACAACGACTGGGTGTTCGAGTCATCATCGGTGTATCCAGACAAGCTCATTCCATTCATCGGGGTCGACCCGCAGCGTAAGGACGCCTGTCGTTTGCTGGTCAAGTACATCAAGAAATTCGATGCCAGGGGAGTCAAGGTCTACCCCGCCACCGGCTGGTATCCAGAAGAGGAAAGACTAAGGCCGTTCTGGGACCTGGTGGACGACCATGGTCTTATCGTCGTGACCCATGCAGGGGCCAGCTGGGGCCCCTTGGATGAAAAGTACAATCATCCGCTCATGTTCCAGAAGGTGCTGGAGGACCATCCCAGGATGAGACTTGTGGTGGCCCACCTGGGCGGAATGTTCCGGGACGAGATGTACCATTTGCTGGAAGCCTGCCCCAATGCCTATGCCGATTGCTCCGCATTACAGGGCTGGCTGCCCAGCAACCCCGAGGTCGCACTGGAGCGCCTGAGGGAGGCAGGGAAGAGGATCCCTGACCGGGTTCTGTTCGGTTCGGATTGGCCGATCTTCGATCTGGCCTATTGCCATGCCTATTGGCGCGGCTTCGTGTCGGATGAGCCCTGGGCCTCCGATGAGGTCAAGGCCAAGCTCCTGGGCGAGAACTTTCTCCGACTCATGTCCGAATGATCAAGCGAATGGCGTACCCCAAACCCCCTCAAAAAAGTTCTCTCCCACTGGCTTCCTGGCAGGCCTTTCTTTCTGCTGAGCCAGCTGCTTCTCCGAGAGCATGGACGTGTCCGTTCCTGGATAGCCACAGTTCACCAACGTGATGACCACATATTCGTTGGGTATGTTCAGCGCCTTCTTGACCGCTAAGGGATCATAACCGGCGATCGGGTGGGCGATGAGGCCCAGTTCGGTCGCCCGCAACATCAGCAGCCCCACCGACATGCCGCACCCGAAGAGGAAGTAATCTCGATTGTCGGTGAGGCGGCAATCATCATCCGGCTTTCCGCAGATGGCCATGATCAAGGGCGCTTTCTTCGCCCAGACGTTTCCTTTGTTCAGCGCTGCCTTCAGGTTCTCGAGATGAGGTTCGTTCCTCACCAGTACAACCCGCCATGGTTGGTAGTTGTTGCATGAGGGAGACAGGCGCATCGCCTCCACCAGTTCCGTCACGACCTCATTCGGTATCGCTCTAGTATCCAGCGCTCGCAATGCCCTTCTCGTTTGGATGGCATCCTTCACATCCATTCCATCATCACGATGTGGTATGTGGAACGAACCCCTCTTTAATCATTGCGCTCAGCTCGTATCTTCTATCCTGTGCGATCGTGTTCGACCGGGGAAAGAATAATTACCTCTTCCCGGCCTACCATAGGCCATGGACCTGGGGGATCTAGCTTCCACCTCTGTGGTGGAGATCGTGCTCTTGATAGGTGGATTGCTGGCGGTGGCGAGCGCCGTCGTCGGCCATAAGAAAGAGAGATTGATGGACGATTTCCTGGTCGTTCTTGGATTCATCGCGGGGGCGGTCATAATCGTGGTAGGCCTGATCTCGCTCACGAGTTCAGGAAAACTGCCCATTTCGACCGTAATCATACTCTTCGCACTCGGCCTGGGTCTGTTCCTCCACTTAATAAAAAAGATCAAGATCGCAGCATTGATCGCGTTGATCATCGGCATCGCCGTCGGATATCTCCTGTACCAGGCATCAAAGGCATACAACTTGACTGGCTATCTGACCCCGACAGTGATAGTCATCATCGCGTTCGTCATCATGATCATCATCTATGTGATGCTGAAGTTCTTCGAGGACCTGATATCTATCGCCGGGGGGATATTGTCGTTCCGCCCAGTCATGTTCATCGTGGGGCTGCTGGCGATCCTGGAGGCCGTCCTGCTGATGGCCGGCTCCTCCCTGAGCGACCTGTTAAAATGACATGTCTGGGATGTCCGCAAACATTTAAAGCGCAGTGCCTATATCGAGCCCTAGCGGGCCCGTGGCTTAGCCTGGATATAGCACTGGCCTTCTAAGCCGCGCATTTCGTGCGGCGAAGCAAGCCAGTGGTCTCGGGTTCGAAACTCCGCCTCGGCGGGGCGAAATTCCCGACGGGCCCGCCACATGCAAACGTTAATAAACGCCCATTCAATCAGGGCAAAAAACTGGTGACAGGATGAAGCGGAGTTCACGCGCCTGGAAGAAAAGAGGCAAGCAGCGCTGGAAATGGCGCAAGAAGAAGATGCGACGCCGTAAGCGGGCACAGAAGATGCGCAAGCGTTAACGCTGATCAACTGGGGGTATGGGGTAATTCGGCATCCTCGCGGGCTCCAGTTAATTGGGTGTGATTGCTAACGGGTTTTCTGATCCGGTGATGAGTAACTGGAGCGATGACCCATTAGTTCGCGCAGGGTAGCTCCCTGCGTGGAAGAAACCCGCTGATCTGGGTTCAAATCCCAGTGCCCCCACTTTCCTATTCAGCTTGAGGTGATTCCCTCAAGTTTTTTCTTATTTTTTCAAACTATGGGCACAGCCACAGTTCTTAACAAAATCAGTTCACAGTTCAATATCTGGCTCGACGTGCACATTCACATAATTGATCTCTTCATGCATGGCCATCAGCCTGTTCTCCAGGTTCGTGGCCACCTCATGTGCCTGCTTGACGTTCAACCGGTGGTCCAGCGTGCAGCACAGGCTCAGTCCTACCTGGCCATGCGTCTTCCTGATGATGATCTCATGCAATGACAAGATATTCGGGTCCGCTTTGGCCGTTTCTTCGATCGAACGCCGCAGATACAGCATATCCTCCTGCGACACTGTCGTGCTGAAGCCGTTGTCCGCCGGCTCTAGATGCGAGGAGACATAGGAGACGCATCTGTTCATTTCCTTGATGCGCTCCTCCAGCATCGAGGCGACCTCATGCGCCTCCTTGATGTTCAACGAGCCATCCATCTCCAGGTGCATATCGACATGGAGCTCCTCATCCACTTTACTGACCCGGATGTTGTGAACGGTATGGATCGCCGGGAACCCGACAGCCTCTTCCCTGATCATCTGTACGAGGTCGTCTGTGTTGGGACAGAGGGGCTCGGCATGGATCACCACATCCACGTTCGGGACCATATCCTCGATCTTCTTGGTGACGTCGGCAGTGACCCTGTTCGCCTTTTCCAGCGGCAGGGCCTTGTCAATAAAGACCATCACGTCCATGAAGACCTTGTGTCCGCTGTCCCTCACGCGGACCCTTCCCACTCCCATCACTCCTGGCACAGAGGCGATCGTCTCGGTTATGCCGTTTGGGATGTCCTGTGGTGCGGCGTCGAGCAACGTGTTCATGGAGCGCTTTAGAATGCCCCAGCCGATGTAGGCCGTGATGACGGCAACTCCCAGCGCGGCGATGCTGTCGAACGACTTGAATCCGGCCATCGTGATGAACAGGCCGATCAGCACAACTCCCGATGACAGCAGGTCCGTCGAGAAATGGATGGCATCGGCCTCCAGTGCCTGGGACTTGTACTTCTTGGCCGCCCTCATCAATGCGCGCGATCGAGTATAATCGACCACGATGGACATGACCACCACCAGGATCGCGATGTAGTTGATGTCGACGATGGCATCGACGAAGAACAGGCGGTGGAGCGCTTCATAGGTGATCCAGAAGCAGGTCAGGAACAATAGCATCGTCTCCGCCAGACTGGACATGCTCTCGATCTTGGCATGTCCGTAATGATGGTCGAGGTCTGGAGGCCTGTCCGCCATTCTAACCGCGAACAAGGTCATGACGGCTGCAAGAAGGTCGATACTGGAATGCAGCGCCTCGGATAGTATGCCCAAGCTGTTGGTCCAAATTCCGACGATGAACTTGGTCAGCACCAAGATGATAGCGGCGATCACCGATCCGAGAGCGACCTTCTCCTTCGGAGTAATTATACCAACTCTTAGGCCCATTTAATCCGGTGTGGGGTTTTTATAGATTTCGTTATATTAAATTTCGGATTGCCTAACATTCCAGTAGTATGATAATAATGGAAATTTGTGCTTATCTGGCTAGCGCTAACTCGGAGATGTGTTAAAGACATTGGAACGACTCATTTTTAACATTTTATAAGGACATTCTACCCGACCCTGAGCGATTTCTTAGGGCCCATCTCAAGAGCCGTGCACGACATAACTGGTCGTCATGTGGCACCAGTCACCAGCATGATTGAGATCATATGCCCAGCTACCTGAATCACCATCTCTTATCATACCAGTATGTGTAACGGAGGCCTGATCGCTGACATAATAAAGCGTCGTCGAGCCATAGAAGATCTCCACCCGATAATGGAAGAGCACATCATTGCCAGACAGATCAAATGAGTCCGTTATGGCTTCTATCTGGGTATAGGCCGTGCCATTGAAAAGAGATTCCACAAGATAATATCTCACGATATCGTAGGTGCCGTCCCCATTCTGGTCAATGCTGAGCTTCACCTCTGGGTTGTAGTAATTGGCATTTGCGATGCCATTGATGTCGATCGTGACCGAATACTGAGAAAAGATGTTCCCTCCTCCGCCGGTCGGTTGATTGCCGATCGCTGCCACTACTATCACCACCATCGCAGCGGCCAGGAGGACCACCAGAGCGATGACCAACGTCCTATTGGAATCGTCTCGGGTATATGGGGGAGGAACTTTCCTCTGGTATGGTGGGATCGGGTCAGGCTGACCTTCCACCTTACCACCGCAGTGGACGCAATATTTGCTCGAGGGAGAATTATCCTTCCCGCAATTCCTGCATCTCAAACCTATCTCTCCGTTCTTCCCTGCCCATTGCAGAATTGTATCAGGATTTGAACATTATGCCGGTGATGATTCTTCACTAACGAAGTCTGAACAAAGAATGAGTGACCCTTCGATGGTGAAATGAGTGGCTATGCTCTGGGGGAGAGAGACCCATCGAAGGTAAGGAATTTCATGGGAAAGCTAATGGAAGATCGCTGCGGACCTTTACATCATCTCCTTTTCCGTGCATCCTTCTGATCTCTGTTCACCGATCAACTCGTTACTGGCTGTGACCATGGTCGCAGCCTGTTCGTCTTTTCGGTTCATACATCAGACCTCCAAGGGGGTAAGTCGAGCCTACCATATATCCGCCCTCGGAAGGCATCGTATGGACGAATCATTCATAGGTCAGATAAGCCCTGTATGGCTGGCCTCTGCCCGGGAGTCATCATGCTGCCGCCGCCACGCTGGTTCATACCCTTGGACACGACAGTGCAACTGTTCACAGGCATAGTGGCCTTGGCGGTGGCGCTGTATGCATTGAGAGGCTATCGCTGGGTCAAGGAGCCCAGTCTTAACAATATCTTCATGGCGTTCCTGTTGCTGGCGGTCGCCTTCCTGGTTGATGCTCTGACCATGTCCACAGCATATCTGGAAGGCATACCGTTCGATCAGACATTCGATCACGGGACGTTCATCCAGTTGGGCTTTGCCGTCTACTACGGCTTCAGCATCGTGGCCTACGGTCTTCTCCTTTATACATATTGCAGGAGGTACAGCGTGATGGCTGCCGCTCCCATGGCCCCGTTCGTGATGTTCAACTCGCCCCCCTTGGAGATCATCATCATCGGCCTGCTGGCCGCGATCGTGATCGCCCAGGTGCTGCGGGAAAGGACACCGGGACGGGGGGTCCAAGGCCTGGTCTCGCTCAGCTTCCTGCTCGTATTGGTATCCCACGTCCTCATCCTGTTCGAATCGGCGGACTATCTGCTCTACTTCTCCGCCAAAGGGATGCAGATGGTCGGCTTCGCCCTGATGGGGTTCGTCCTCTACCGTCTAGGGAGGATGGCATGAAGGTGCCCCAGGAGAAGCAGAAGTACCGCTCCAAGGGGCGCATATTCGCCGACATACTCAAGGCAGTCCAGGACGAAGGCAAGGCGAGGACGACGCACATCCTTTACAAGTCTAACCTTTCTCATGACCGACTGAGCAAGTATCTCATTAACTTGGAGGAGAGCGGCCTATTGGTGAGGACCGAGGATGGCGAGAAGGTGCTGTACGAGATCACCGATAAAGGCCAGCGGTTCATTGCCGAGTTCAAACGGATGGAAGCGTTCGCGGACGCCTTTGGACTAGACATTTGAATCGTCCGGTCCCGATCCGTCGTTCAATATACGCGAATGTAAACGACAACCTTTTTACCCCGGAGCACTTATTGAAATAAATGGGGGCCCCCGTGGACCTTCTCCAACTTCCCCACCATTTATGATTTGCGGGGGCTCTCACTTCTTCTAATAAAGATAAAAAATGGATAGTAAGGGGTTTATCGCGCTCTCAGCGGCATCAGATGGCCGCCCACGAAAATCCGGTCGGGGCCGGGAAGAACGATTCCAGCCAGGCGAACGAAGCCTCATCGGGCTGCGGGACCGCAGTGGCCAACCATTCTGGGGACAGGGACCACATCAGGATGTGGCTGGACCTGATACGGATCTTTCCCTCGGTGTTCAGGTTGAAGGTGAAATCTCCGCAAGGTCCTGCAATGTCGGCATGACCGTTCGTGCAGAACAGGATATTGACGTTCATGTTCGTGCAGCTGGTCGTGCCTATGGTGCGGACGGACAGGTGCGCGCAGTTCATGTCGAACAGGACGCTAAACTCACCGACGACGATCAGGATGGTGCCAGTCCAAGAACCCTGGAACAGGATGTCCTTCAGCCCATAGCGTTCTGTCATGGTCAGGCTGATGTAGGCCATTCCGTTCACCGCTATATGCACGGAACCGCCTTCGAGGTAGACCGTCGCCAGTTCTTCCAACAGGCACTCAGGTATCTCGATCTCGCAGTTCTGCAGGATGACGAACAACGGCTCCAGGTCCTCAAGGGGTATGTCCCCCTCCCATACCACGGGCACCGTCTCCTGGTATTTCATGCTCGAAGTGCTAGCCGCCGAGGCGTTCGCCGTCAATCCGAATGATAGGAGCAACAGGGCGGCCACCGCTATTGCCGGATATTTCAACAATTTTGTGTGCATCTTTCCCCCTCAGTTTTGATAATAATAATGATGCTACCACATGGAAGGAAATAAAACCTTCTGGAAGTTTACATTCTGGAGAATTTCAGAAGTGAAAATCCAATAGTCAGAAAATAAAAAATTACGAATTGAAATGGTTTGGGTCCGTCAATTCAGCTCAGACCAAGGCAAGCTCGTAGACCCACTCGGGGACCGAGAGCTTCAGGTTCTTCAACTCGCCATCCTGGACCAGCACCTTGATGTGGAAGTCCAGGTCAAGGGTGACCTCTTCCTCGTATCCGCAGATGATCGCGACTGCGTTAGTGTGGAAGTTGGCGTTGATATCCATATCCTCGGCGGTGGTCGCCTTCAGGTGCATCGAGAGCTGCGCGTTCTTGAAGTCAAGGGTGGCGCAGAACATGACATCATCACCCTGCATCGCCTCGATGCATATGTGGCCGTGCCAGAACGCCTGGAGGTCGATGTCGGTCATTTCACCCTTCTGGGTGATCTTCAGGTTGACATGCGCCAACCCGTCGAAGTAGATGTTCACGGAGGTGATGCCGGAATCGACTATCTGTTGCGCTATGCACTCCGGGATCATTCCCGCCTCATACAGAGCTAGGAACTCTTCTGGCCCCAGAGTGACCTCCCCCTGGACGCGGAACGTGTCCACGTATTTGACCTTCTCCTGGCTGACGGCGTTCGCAGAGCCTGCCACGCCAAAAGATATCAGCAACAGAGCGGCCAAGGCCATCGCTGAATATTTAACCAATTTCGTCTGCATTGTTGAGTCCTCCCCTGGCCCTTTCGGACCGGTGAATTACTATTGGTCTGCAATAGATATAACTTTTTACCCATTTTTTTTGAAAATAAATGTTTATTATCCATATTGAAAATTTATGGATATTTTTTACGTAGAAATCTACCGTAGAAACATACTATAGTAGTAATCTACGTATTACATTCTGCGTTTCTTCCGGCGAGGATATCGTGTTCACGAGATGCACACGGGTCTGCTGCAGCAGCTGCAGGAAGAACTGAGACCGTATCCTCATCTTCCTCTCATCCCTCACCATCTGATGGGGGTTGCAGAAATCCCGCTCGATCAGGTACTCCAATCCTTCTTCCGCGTCGAGCGGCCTCACGATGACGTCGTCGTCCTTGTCCCGCTTGAGGAAGATGACATCCTGCAGGCCCGTCATCGGTACGACCGATCCCTGTCCGGTCACCCACCTGACGTTCACGATCGCCCTGCCCTTGTTGTCCACCACTGCGTTGCTTAGAAGGTTGGAATATTCTGGCCAGATGGTCCCAATATCTGCGTCCACGTAGCAGTTCTTCTCCGATCCGTATGCGTCGGGGCGTCCCGTCATCCTCACATAGAACCAGTCATCGGTGATCAGCCTCGCCCCGGGAAGACGCAGCAGGCCCCAGGCGTGAGTGGTCTTGCCTGTCTTCGATGGGGCTATCATAGCCACGCCCCTCCCGTTGATGTCCAGTGCGGCACCGTGCACCGAATGGATATGATGCTCGTCCTCTAGGAGGTCTCCTGCCACCGCCAGTGCCACGCTCTTGACCCATCCATAGTAATCGAAGTTATACAGGAAGGCCGTCTTGGCCACTGGCTCATAGAGCACCTTGCATTCGTTCGATCCATCCTTAAGGAGGATGAGCCGGCCATGCGAGCGTACGCTGTCGGACATGGCATAGAAGTTATCCTCCCACCTCTCCTTCATATCCCTGTCGGTGGTGTAGAGCTTGATCGCGCTTCCGTAGATGTCGGCCTTGGCCATATGGAACGGCTCGTTCAAGTGCTGGGCGTACAGATCGTCCTTGCGCTCTGGCGATATCAGCTCCACCGAATAGCTCATGCGCGCTGGATGCCCGCAGGAGCACATCTAACTTTCCTTGCGCCTCTTCAAGCTGGCCCCGTTGATGCCCGATTTCATCAGCTTGTATTCGATGCTGTCCATCAGTGCCATCAGGGATGCCTCGATGATGTTCCCCGATACACCTATCGTCGTCCAGGAGCTTCGGCCGTCGGTGCTGCGGATGAGCACGCGGACCTTGGCCGCGGTAGCATCCTTGCCATCGATGACACGCACCTTATAATCGATGAGGCGGACCTCGGAGAGCACAGGGTAGAACTTGGTGAGGGCCTTTCTCAGCGCCCTGTCCAGCGCATTGACCGGTCCGTTCCCGTCCGCGGCCGTATGCTCGACGTTCCCGTTATGGTCCACGACCCGGATGCTGGCCTCGGATATGGTGGTCGGACCGCCGACATCCATGAACAAACGGAACCCGCTCAACTGGAAAGGCTGCTCCTGCAGCCCCTTCAGCTTCCTGATCAGCAGTTCTAGACTGGCCTCCGCCGCCTCGAATTGGAATCCTTCCGATTCCATCTGCTTGAGCTTCTCCAGGATCTCCTTCCCGCTGTCCTTTTCGGTATCGATCCCTAGCTCCTTGGATTTGGCCAGCAGGCTCGCCGTTCCGGCCAGTTCGGATATGAGGATTCGTCGCTGGTTGCCGACCAGTTCAGGCACCATATGCTCGTAGGTGCGGGTATCCTTCAGCACCGCCGATACATGCATCCCGCCCTTGTGCGCGAATGCCGATCGGCCCACAAAGGGCGACCTG
Organism: Methanomassiliicoccales archaeon PtaU1.Bin124; assembly: GCA_002067865.1. Classification (GTDB taxonomy): domain Archaea; phylum Thermoplasmatota; class Thermoplasmata; order Methanomassiliicoccales; family UBA472; genus MVRC01. The sequence goes on from MVRC01000015.1 coordinate 159,759, forward strand.
GGGTCTGGCTCGATGTTCGCTATCTCCCCGACAAAGCGTGACAGAGGTGTGAGCTGGGTCAGATCAGGTATGGAGGTCCTCGCTCCCATCTTCAGAACGAGCGTAGGTATGATGGAACAGAGATTAGCATTGCCGCAGCGCTCCCCCAGCCCGTTTATCGTGCCCTGCACCATCTCCGCTCCCGCCTCCAGCGCCGCCAGGGAGTTGGCCACGGCCAGTTCCGAGTCGTTATGGGCATGGATGCCCAGAGGTAGGTCGAACCTCTTGGCGACCTGCCTGACCGCCTTCTGGACATCGGATGGATATGTGCCTCCGTTTGTATCGCAGAGCACCAGGTACTCCGCTCCAGCTTCGGCCGCTGCCTCCAGGACCTTCATGGAGAATTTGGGGTTACTCTTCCAGCCATCAAAGTAATGCTCCGCGTCGAAGATGACCTTCTTCCGCTTGGAGCGCAGGAACGATACGCTGTCCGAGACGATCTCCACCCCTTCTTCCACAGAACATTGCAGTGCCTTCTCCAGCTGCATGTCCCAGGACTTGCCGAATATCGCCACCCATTCGGTCCCGGCATCGGCCAGCGATCGCATTCCCTTGTCCTCCGCGGCCTTGATGTTGGCCTTGCGGGTGGAACCGAAAGCGACCAGCTTGGCATGCTTCAGCTTCCTCCTCTTGGCCGCCTGGAAGAACTGTTCGTCCTTGGGGTTGGAACCAGGATAGCCTCCCTCGATGAAGTCTATGCCAAAATCGTCGAGGCGCTGCATGACCTCGAGCTTGTCCTCGGTGGAGAACGAGACGCCCTCGGATTGAGCCCCGTCCCTCAATGTGGTGTCAAAAATGCTCACTGTTCGGTCAAATAAATAAATCCCTTCTTGAGCTGGTGACCATGCTAATACCTACCGTGTTAGGCGCTGTCTATGAAACCTGAGATATTTAATGCCTGTGGGCGGAGCCCTTCCTGGCCCTCATCAACGCCCACAGGTCGCTCATCACCGCGCTGGCGGTCTCGTACCGTCCGGCACCTCTGCCGGCCACGGTGATCTCCCCGGCCAGGTCTGTCTGGATGTGGAAGGTGTTGAGCGTGCCGCTGATGCTGAGCGGATGCCCCCTAGGAATGAGGCGAGGTGCGACCTCCACCCCTTTCTCGGTTATCTCCCCGATCAGTCGGACGACCTTCTTCTCCTGCGCGGCGAGGTTGACGGCGTCCAGGTTGATGCCCCGGATGCCTGTGCGCTCCACGTCATGGACCGTCACGTCCTTGTTCATGATGGCGTTGGCCAGGATGGCCACTTTGCAGGCCGAGTCGATGCCGTCGATGTCGTACGAAGGGTCGGTCTCGGCGAACCCCATCTGCTGGGCCTCACGGAGGGCTGGCTCCCATGGCAGTCCTTCCGACTCCATGCGGCTGAGGATGAAATTGCAGGTGCCGTTCATGATGCCCCTGATGGAGGAGATCCGCTCGCACTTGAGCAGTTCGCTGGCCAAGTTGATGACCGGCGTGGCCCCTCCCACGGACGCTTCGAAGCGCATCATGCAGCGGTTCTTCTGGGCCAGGCGGGATAGTTCACGGAACTTGAGGGCCAGCGGGCCCTTGTTCGATGTAACGATATCCTTTCCTGCGCTCAAGGCCGCACGGAAATGGTCCAGGCCCGGCCTGGCATCGACTATGTTCGTGGGTGTCATCTCCACCAGCACGTCATACTCGATCTCCGGCAGCATGTCCTTGATATCCTCTTTGCGCCGCTGCCCGATGACCCCTTTGTTGGTCTTCGCCTTGACCAGGTCGATAGGGTCCAGACCCTTCTTGTCGATGACATAGGTCTTGGAGTCGAAGGCGGCAACGACGCGGAGATCGTCCCCGAACCCCTCCTGAAATAGGTTGTTCTTCAGATAGATGGACTCGGCCACACCCTGACCGACCGTCCCGAAACCGACTAGGACGACATCCATTCTAATCACCGAACCCCCTTACGATCAGGAACCCGGCCTTCTTGGAGCGCTCCCTCATGAAGCGGTTGGCGAGCTTGATGGTCTCTTTCTTGCGGACCTTGCCGGAGATGAGGGCGGCCCTCTCGTTCGACGATGAGATGGAATATCTGACATCGATGGACTCGACGTCGCCCAGCGCTTGGATGCCATCGGTGATCCGCTTCATCTCGGCGGGGGAAACGTCACCTACGATGACATATTCCAGAGTGAACGTCTCGAAAAGCTGGTCGATCTTCAAAATGTCCACTCCCTTCTCCCGCCATTCGGAGAATATCTTGTCCAGCGTCTTCTCGTTGCTCACCTCGAAGGTGAGGTTGACGCCTATCCTGCCAGCGCTCACCTGGTCGTGGCTGTGCACCACGCCCACGATGTTACCGTCGTTCTTCGACACTGGTTCCAACGCTCCGATGAGCTGACCCGGCACATCCTTGAGGCGCAGGTCCACGTTCACTCGCACTTTTTTCCCTCGGCTGCGGCAACGCGTTCCTAGGTAATCAAGCTCACGAAGGTAGAAGAAGCGCCGAGGGGGAGATTTGAACTCCCGAGTCCTTGCGGACACAAGCTTGCTGGCGGATAAATTTCCAGGCTTGCGCCTTACCGGTCTGGGCCACCTCGGCTAGTGAGAGGCGCTATTGAATTCTTCCATTTAACTTTAACGGTTTCCTGGCTGGCATTAGGAACTGAAGGATGGCCAGCTCTCATTGCTCCAATAGCGCATCTGACCCGTCCCTGACCGTAGGGCGGTTCCTTCTGGCCAAGTGCAGGGCATGACTGTCCGTTTCGATCACCTGCACGTCCTCATCGAAGTACTTGCACTTGCACAGGCGGTCCCCGCGAGGACCATATGCTTCCGACCCGCCAAAGAAAACCATGTTCAGCTGCGCGCCAACCTGGTTGACATAGATAGAATAGATCGTATTGTCAATGGCCCGAGCCGGCACCAGCCTTTCGAAGAACTCTCTCGAGGTGTACGGCGATGCCGAGATTGTTAGGAGCGCCTCGGCCCCTGCCAGCGCATATGTCCTGGCGATCTCGCCATGGAACAGGTCGTAACAGATATCGACGCCGAAACGGGTCTTGCCCAGTTGGAACATCTTTGGCTCGGTCCCTTTACCGAAATAGAGGCCTTCCTCGAACGGGCCGAAGGTGGCCGGGTAGAGCTTATCATACACCTGCACACCCTCATCTGGAGAGACCATGACGGCACTGTTGCGTAGAACACCAGGCAGTTCATCGTCCTTCCTGGCCATGCCGAACAAGATGCCACACCCGTGCTCCTCGGCGACCTTCTCGACCTCTTCCACGGACCCATCCTCGATCCGTTCGGCCAGATTGAACACCCTGTCCCTGACCATATAACCGGTGAGGTACAGCTCGCAGAAGACGAACAGGTCCGCTTCGGTGGAAGAGACGACCTGATGCATTCTATCCAGGTTCTTCTCCCTGTTCCCCAAAGCACATCGGACCTGGGCGAGCGCGATCTTCATGGGCCGCCACTAGGCCGGCCGGGCTAGTTCAATCTTTCGACGGCGGAAGGGATTAAACTCTTGGCGTCATTATGGAGGGTATGCGCCCCCAGTTGAAGCCTGATGCCGAACTTGTTCTGATCGAGTTCATTCGACAGAAGGTGGAGGAGAGCCATGGCAATGGCGTCGTGGTCGGCCTCAGCGGTGGGGTGGACTCCGCCCTGGTCACCAAGCTGTGCGTCATGGCCGTTGGGGCGGACAAGGTGTCCAACCTCTTCCTGCCATCCAGCACGACCCCTCAGGTCGACAGAGATCATGTGAAGGAACTGGCAAAGCAGTTAGGGACGAAGTTGACGGAGATCGACATCACCCCTTTGGTCGAAGCGTATGAAAAGACACTCCCTGCCATGGCACGGAAGGAGCTGAAAGGAAATGTCATGGCCAGGGTGCGCATGACGGTGCTCTACCACTATGCCAAGATGAACTTCCATCTGGTCATGGGGACCGGCAACAAGAGCGAGCTGCTGATGGGCTATTTCACCAAGTACGGGGACGGAGGCTGTGATTACCTGCCGATCGGCGACCTCTATAAGACAGAGGTCTGGGAACTGGCCCGAAAGCTGCAGTTGCCTGATTTCGTGGTCGATAAGATACCTTCCGCAGGGCTGTGGGCCGGCCAGACGGACGAGGCCGAGATGGGGATTACATATAACGAGCTCGATCAGGTCCTGCTCGGCATGGAGCAATCCCTTTCACCCGAGGAGATCGTGAAAAGGACCGGTGTGAAGTTGTCGTTGGTGCAGATGGTCATGGTGAAGCATCTCACCTCGGTGCATAAGCGCAAGATGCCGCTCATCCCCAAGATCGGTCTCAGGACGATCGGTCTGGATTGGCGGGAGTAATTCTGGACGTCAGGGCATTGAACATCCTTTCGGTCTCGATGCAGTCGAAGACGACCTTGTCCGCCGTCCGCCCGAAGGCCATCATGAACCTCTGCGGTCCTTTCAATGTGACCATTATCAGGTCCGTCTGCCTGGTGGTCACGTAGATCGTCCTTCTCCCGATGGCCAGGTATGCCCCCGTCTTTCTAGGGCCATCATCCAGACGTTCCACGGACGAGATCGATGCCAGTGGTATCTTCGTCCTGAAGAATAGCCCCTGTGCCAAGGCCAGGTCCTTTTCGTCGATCATGTGGAAGGTCATCATGGGGGCGAGACCATACAAGAAGACGATCGCGAAGCACAACAATCCGACCATGACCAAGGTCATGGCATCAGCGTCCATCAACATGAAGAATGACATGATGATGGCGGACATTACGATGAGGAGGGAGATGGTCAGCACAAAACTGCCGCGTCGATATGCAAACCGCTCCTTCATCACGACCACCAGAACGAGGTGAAGCTAGAAAATGATTGGGAAAAGGTTTCACGCGAGCGAGCTGGTCACTTCTTCTCATCTTCCTTTATCGGCTTGACGTCCTCGATCTTGTAGTTAGCGCTCTGTTCGCTGTCCGGACCATGCTTCAGGAAGTACATGGGAACGATGGCCAGCACACCAACGATCACCAGCGCGGCGATGATGAATATGGCCGCGACTATCAACGCCAGAATAAGCCAGGCGAAGAACGGGAGGTTGAGTATGAACAGCAGGACCAACGCGATCACACCGATACCGACCAAGATCAGTCCGAAAGTATCCTTTCCTCTTGATGCCATTATTATCACCTAACCCGATCCCGAACGAGGCAAGAATGGTACAAGCGAGCTTGCCAGCTTGCTCAGGGTCATCGACTGCAATATGACCTTCCCCGGTCCGCGCAGGGTCGTTACGAACAGTCCTTCTCCGCCGAACAAGGCCGTCTTGATGCCCCCTATGCTCTGGATATCATAAGTGACACTGCTCTCCCAGCCGACGACATGGGCCGTGGATACCTTCAGCATCTGATTTGGCTGGAGATTATACTCGATGAAATCCCCGCAGCCGTTGATGAAGACCGTGCCCTCACCGGTGACGGATTGGATGATCAGGCCTTCCCCGCCGAACAAAGCAGCGCCAAGTTTTTTCTGGAATGCGATATCCAGATCAACAGAGGCTTCAGCCACAAGGAATGCAGATTTCTGCAGCAGCCAATTCTTACCGCCGCGCAGGTCGATCGCCTGGACCTTACCTGGCACCTGACCGGCGAATCCGATCAGACCTGGTCCGCCATCGGCATGGAAGTTGGTCACGAAGAACGATTCTCCCGATACCGCTCTTTTCAGACCCTTCAAAATGCCACCGCTGGCCTTAGCCTCCATGCGGACATTCCCGCTCATGTAGACCATGCTTCCGGCCTCAGAATACATCATCTCGCCGGGATTGAACTCGACGTTCACGAACTGCAGGTTGTCACCCGTGATGTTATACTTCAAAGGTCTATCCCCCGGAATTCACATTCATTCTCGGTATAATCGTTTTTCTGGACCATTCTCGCATTGTGAATCTCACGCCTCTTGAGGAAAGAACTTATCGCAATGGAGGTGCACCATTCTAATGGACCTAATGTCATAGACCGTCCCAAAATCTTTAATTAGAACCACCATGTTGAGGGCAACACAACGGTCCCGTAGTGTAGTGGCCAATCATGAAGCCCTCTCGAGGCTTCGACTCGGGTTCAAATCCCGACGGGACCACCACTTTCTCCTTCTTATCACTTCTAACTAAGATTAATGATTTCGCTGATATTCATCCATGGTCAATCAACTTAGGTTAAGAATGAACTACCAAATATTATTGGTTCCAGGTAATCGAAGCAATAACATCTTTCTTTATTTTAAACCACGAGGGTATATCTAAGGGAACATTCTGAACGGGGCTATAATGGCTCCACCTTTCGACCTTTTTTTTCAACTGGCATCATCAACATCGATGGTCTGTGCAATCATCAAAAAAAGAAAGAAAAAAAGGTTTCTTCAGACCTTGGACATCTTCTTGGTCATGGTGTACGTCACCGGTATCAACATCAACGCCAGGGCGATCGCAAATGCCCACGACACATTGGCCACGATGTTGGTGACACCAGGGAACGTTGCGAAAATCGCTCCTGCGCCGATGATCAAGAAGATGGCATAGAGGACGAATTTCGCATATCCTGCCACATCTTTGAACTCGGCGTGGTCCTCGGAGATCGATCTGACCAATACATCGGTCAAGGATATACCCGCCCCGATTATTACGAAGCCGAGGATGAGCGGATAGACCGTAGATCCCGAGAGCAGCATCGTGTCGAAGGCCAAGAGCAGAATGAATGCGATCAGGCCGATGAAGAGCAGGTTCTTCAGCATATCGGCGATCTCGACCTTGGCCTCAGGGAACATGGGGCGGATTATCTTCCCGATGAACGAGGCCAGGATGTCAACGAACACCACCCCAAGGATCAGGATGATAATGCCACCCAGTAATCTCGGCAGGTAGTCCGCCACTGAGGTAAGGTATCCTCCTACCGTTCCCCCGATGTTAAGGACCTGGATGGCCAATATCACCGAGATGATGATGATCAGGGCCTTGACGATCCCTCCGATAAGATCGGAAAGATCTAAACCGGACGCTCTAAATGCCTTTCCGGTCGAGCTCTGGTCAAAGGTCTTTTCGACCCCTACCTTTTCCACGATCTTGTTCACTGCCTTTCCCACGAACGATCCCACTATGTAGCCGATGATCAGGATGATGATCGCGGCTATTATTCCTGGGATCGCGTCTGCAATCTGTTGCAGGATGTCGTCTAGCATTGCATTGAAGTCAACCATATGCCTCCCCTCAGGAATAATAGCCGCATCTATAGCATATCATTTATGTTTAGAAAAAAATCAAATATTGAAGATTACAAATGAATATAGAAGACCAAAAATAATTTAACATATTATAAAAAATATATCTCATCATATTGGGGATCGAGTAGGATCGGAGAGCACGGTCGCTCATCTGCGCAGCCTTGAATCGATCCTGCTGGCAAGATCTGGGTGGTCCTCGACCTTTCTACCTTTCCTATCATAGACCGCCCCTCCCTTCACGACCAGCTCACCGTCCACCAGGGACTTGATTGATTCCATGAGCAGGTGCGCCTCCCGCTTCAGTTCCTCGGCCCTTACCGCCTTGACCAGTTCATCCCGGTCCTTGATCCTTGACCGTAGTCCTGCCAACGGGAAAGAATCATAGGCCAGCGTTTCACCACGGTCGAGCTCTGCCGTGCATAGATGGACCGTCGAACCATAGCTTGGGTCGTTGTTTTCCACTACCTGGCCCACGATCTCCTCCCACGTGCCTTTGTAAGTATCGGGGAGGGCGGGATGCAGATTGATCAAGGTGTGATGGCGGCAGGTCTCCGGATCGATGATTAGCATATACCCTGCCAGGACGCCAAAGTCCATGTGATATTGGGATATGCGTTCCCTCAGCCCCTCCCCATACGCTTCCCTCCAGGTGGCCATGTCCTTCTCTTTGAGATCTGGTCTGAAGGTGTCAGAGGGGAATATGATGACCGGGATGCCCTCGTCCTTGGCGATATCGATCATGCGCTGGCGGTACTGATTGCCCTTCACGTCTCGGTTGATGAAGATGAACGAAAGCTTAGCGTCGATCTCACCGCTCTTGATGCTGGCCATCATGGTCGAGAATAGATTGAAGGACCCAGGGCCTCTTGCTGTGGTGAACCATCCTATCATCTTCATGTCCTACGCCTGGACCCTTATCGGCTCTCCCCATAAATATCTTGATTGCAGAAATTGAAAATAAAAATACAAAATATATTATAAAAGTGTTTAAAATAATATTGTTTTCAAAGATCCACCTTGACGAACGCCCTGCCATTCTTTATGAGATAATCTTTGATGGCCTCATGCAGTCCATCTGCAGCGAGGTTGGAACAATGCATCTTCTGTGGCGGCAATCCGTCCAGTGCGTCGGCCACATCCTTTCTGGAAATCCTCATTCCCTCTTCCAATGTCTTGCCCTTTGCCAGTTCTGTTATCATGCTCGAAGTCGCCAATGCCGCAGCACAACCGAACGTCTTGAACTTGACATCGACCAGTATGTCATCTTTGACCTTGATGTAAATGAACATCATATCCCCGCAAACGGGGTTCCCAACCTTTCCGATACCGTCTGCATCAGGGATCTCGCCCATGTTCCGGGGGTTGGCGAAATGGTCCATCACTCGTTCGCTGTATGGCATTCCTCTTCCTCCTCGTTTCCCGTGATCTCATAATCGTCCCAGGATTTGATCGGGGACATCTCTCTCAGCTTACCGACCACAGCGGGCAGTACCTGCAAAAAGCGGTCAGCCTCCTCCTGGGTGTTCAATCTGCTCAAGGTTATCCGAAGGGACCCATGCGTCCTCTCCTTCCGAATGCCAAGGGCAGTAAGAACATGGGATGGTTCCAAGCTCTTCGATGAACAAGCGGAGCCGGTGGAGGTGGCGAATCCTGCCATGTCCAGGTGCATCACCAGCGATTCTCCCTCAATGAAGTCATAGCGCACATGGACGTTGTTGCACAGGCGCTTCTCCCTATGGCCGTTCAAGAACGAATCTGGGATATCCAGTGCACCGTTCATGAGCTTATCCCGGATGGACCTCATCCGAGCCGTGTCGTTTTCCATTCGCGAAATCGCCAGCTCTATCGCCTTGCCCAGACCGACAATTCCTGGTATATTCTCGGTCGATGGCCTCAGGCCACGTTCATGACCTCCCCCATATGTCAATGGCCTTAGCTGGACCCCTTTCTTCACATACAATGCCCCAACCCCCTTAGGTCCATGGAACTTATGAGCCGCCAGGGATAGCATGTCCACCCCATCTCGAACGACATCGATGGGCATCTTTCCTACTGACTGGACCGCGTCCGTATGGAACAACGCCCCCTTTTCATGCGCTACCGCGGCCAGTTCGCGGATCGGCTGAATCGTCCCTATCTCATTATTGGCCATCATGATGCTAACAAGAATGGTCTCATCGGTCATCGCATTCCGTAATGAGTCAGGTGATACGATCCCCTCGGGACCTACTGGAAGGTATGTGACACTGAACCCCTCCTTCTCAAGGAACTCGCAGGTGTGCAATATCGCGTGATGTTCGATGGCGCTGGTGATGATATGTCCACCTTTTTTGCGATTGGCAAAGGCAAAACCTTGCAAGGCAAGATTGTCCGATTCTGTTCCGCCGGACGTGAACAAGATTTCCTTAGGCGATGATCCCAATGCCTTGGCTACATTCTCCCTGGAATGCTCCATTGCCTCATAGGCGTCCATGCCGTAACGGTGAAGGCTGGATGCATTACCATATCTTTGCAGAAAATATGGGGTCATCTCCGTCATCACATCTGGGTCGACCGCAGTCGTGGCGCTGTTGTCAAAATACACCACTTGTTCGGGCTTCATGTTAACAATAGTGAAGATGTAACCATATTATTTGAATATTTTTAACTAAAGCCTTAAGAGTAGACGCAAAAAAGATGCAACTTTTTTGAGGGGATGGCTGGTCTGGGAGGATCGATCCGAGCAACCTAGGAGATCGTCGTGGGGAATAATCAACGATCCAAAGACCAGCCATGGTTCATCTTGAATCTATGCCGTTTTACTTTTCTAGCTGAACCATGGTAACAATAGTTAAGATATATACTCTTTTGACTCTTTGATTCCGAATAGAATAACTATTGTTAAAGAGCTAATAATTTTTAAACTCATTTTAACCGAGACTCTTGCCAGTGATAAGCAAAAAGGTCCCTGCACCATGATATGGAAGACAAATCCGTTCCCAGAAGTATATGGTCGGGGTCGGCCCCGCCTCTCTTCTTTTTCAATGCTAAAAGACAAAAATTATGGGAAACATGGAGCAGCATCCTTCCATGGTCTGTCCATCGAACCTCGATCGGGGCATTTTTGGCACCCAGATGAGGGGCCAGGAGGTCGACGGCAACCCCATTCTGCATCAGGCACCGCACCTTTACCCCTAACGAAGCCAAATGGACCATCATTGACACAAGCTCAGGGGTCAGCGATTCAGTGATTATTGAGAATTCACCGGCAATGTTCGTCCATTGCCGCTTGACGTCTTCCACGGCCTCGGTCCTGACAGAAATGATGCTTGCATCAGATAGTCGGTCGATGCTTCTGAGGAGATGGACAGGGATGGTGCTGAGGTCGTGGGCTCTCAGGTATTCACTATGGGAGGCGACATATCTGAACGGCGCCAGATTTTCCCAGACCAAGGCCCCGAACGCAGAATCTCGATATCCACCGCTTGGCGTTCGTTCCACCATTCCGGCCTCGATAAGAAGGTTGAGTCCGGAGGTGACATCAGTGGACGAAACGAATAATTCATCCGAGATCTCTTGAATCCCCAGATCCCGATGCCTGAGGATACCCAACAGGTGCAGCCTGGTCTCTGAACCTATCTGGGCCAGTAAATGCTGCAGGTCGATCATGCTTCCTCGCCGAGTATCACAGCCCCTCCTTTCGGTAATAATACCTTCGACCTGCATCTCAGCGGCGAAAAAATTATGATGGCATTTGCCATGGGAGAGGGCATTATGGAAATGATCAGAGAAGCGGCCATAAGAGGAAGGGAGGCGTTCCTGAAGATGCAGAACCTCACCAACGAGGTGAGGGACAGGGCCTTGCTGGAGATCGGCAAGGAACTGGCATCGAGGGAGCTGAGCATAGTCTCCGCCAACCACAAGGATATGGACCAGGCGGCAAGGAGCGGCCTGGCAAAGCCGCTGCTCAAACGCTTGAAGTACGATTCCGAGAAGGTGAAGGAATCGATCACAATGCTCCATTCCCTTAAGGACCAGGAGGCGGTCCTGGGGAGGGTGCTCAGCCGCACCGAACTGGATGACAGCCTGGTACTGGAGAAGATCACCTGCCCCATAGGGGTCATAGGGGTCGTGTTCGAATCCAGACCGGAGGCGCTGGTGCAGATCTCCGCATTGTGCCTAAAATCCGGGAATGCGGTCCTTCTGAAGGGAGGGGTTGAAGCCAAGAACACCAACGAAGCTCTGGCCGATGCCATAACCACAGCCCTGGCAAGGATAGATGCCAGATTCGCCGATTCCGTTCAGCTGTTGTCCACCAGGGAGGAGTTCCAGAAACTGCTGGAACAGGATGATCTGGTGGACCTAATAATCCCCCGGGGAAGCAATGAGCTGGTCCGCTCCATCCAGGCGAAGACAAAGATACCCGTGATGGGACATGCGGCCGGCATTTGCCACACATATGTCGACGACAATGCCGACCTGGACCTGGCGGTGAAGGTATGCTATGATGCGAAGGTCCAATATCCTGCGGTCTGCAATGCCATGGAGACCCTCCTGGTCCATCAGAACGTGGCCGAGTCCTTCCTGCCCAAGATGGCCAAGATGTACGAGGGCGCGAAGGTGGAGCTGAGAGGAGACTCCGCCACACGAAGGATCATAACCGTCAATGCCGCCACCGAGGAGGACTGGTCTGCGGAATACAACGACCTGGTGCTCTCCATAAAGATCGTCTCTGGACTGGACGAGGCCATCGGGCACATCAACAGATACGGTTCGCATCACACGGATGCGATAATCACCAATGATGAGGCCAAGGCGGCGAAGTTCCAGAAGGAGGTCGATTCCTCCTCGGTCATGTGGAACTGCTCGACCCGTTTCGCTGACGGATACCGTTATGGGCTAGGGGCGGAGGTCGGGATCAGCACGAACAAGACCCATGCTCGCGGACCGGTCGGCCTGGAGGGACTGGTCATCTACAAGTATCACCTCAAAGGAAATGGGCATGTGGTCGCCGATTATGTCGGTCCCAATGCCAAGAAGTTCACGCACCGGAGGCTGGCATGAGAGACCTGCGCCCCCGGAGGATCGTGGTGAAGGTCGGCACCAATACCCTGGTCCGATCGGACGGCCGCCTTGATATGGATTACATCGAGGACCTGGCCAGGCAGATCATGGTCCTCGATTCGAAAGGCATCGAGACCATCCTCGTCACTTCCGGCGCCATCGGTTCCGGCTCGTCCGAGCTGGGCCTGGACGGGGTCCAGAAGTCCATCGCCATGAAGCAGGCCTGCGCCGCAGTGGGCCAGGCCATCCTCATGATGGCATACCGCGACACCTTCAAGCGACATGGCCGTTCCGTCGGCCAGGTCCTTTTAACATATGGCGCTTTCAGCGACCGCATCCGCTATCTCAACCTGAAGAAGGCGGTGGACGAGATGTTCGCCCTGAAGGTCATCCCGATCGTCAATGAGAACGACGTCATCGCCACCGACGAGATAGCCGAGATCTTCGGCGACAATGACAAGCTGTCGGCGCTGGTGGCCAGCAAGATGGATGCTGACCTGCTCATCCTTCTAACCGATGTGGACGGCCTCTATGACAGAAATCCTGTGGCCGACAAGGACGCCCGCCTCATTCCCACCGTGGATGAGATCACCAAAGAGATCGAGCATATCGCGGGAGGCCGGAAGAACGAACGGTCCACCGGCGGAATGAAGACGAAGATCAACGCCGCCAAGGTCTCCATGGAGTCTGGCTGCAACATGGTGATCGCCAACGGTCAGGTCAAGGACGTCATACTGCGAGTTGTTGAGGGGGAGGAGCTGGGAACGCTCTTCACCGCCAGAAAGGTCTACTCCAACAAGCAGCGCTGGATACTTTTCGCCTCGCCGAAGGGCAAGATGACCATAGATCAAGGTGCGGAGAAGGCCGTGCGGGATGGGCGGTCTTTGCTGGCATGCGGCGTCACTGCCGTCGAAGGCAACTTCCGACCAGGCGATGTGGTGCGGATCAACACCTTCGCCAAAGGCATAGCTAGGCACACCTCTGCGGAACTGGCCGACCTGATCAAGGCCAGATGTGAAGATAAGAAGAAGGGTTTGAAAGGAACGAACCCGGTGGCGATAGAGAACATCGACACCGTGTTCTTGGAGTGATCTCACTTCGCGAGAAGGTCCTTGGACCAGGCGTCGATGGCATTCCAATCGCGGTAATCCCTGGTCTTGGTCCAATCGATCTCATCCGCCTTCTCGGGGCTTCCAGCCTCTTCGTTCCTCTTGACGTAGATGCTCTTCATTATCTTCTTCACGACGAAACCATACTTATTGAAGTCGACCACTCCCGCGAAGGTCGCGGATGAGGCCACCTTCAGGCCAGGCATCCCCGCCTGGACATCAGCGATGTACCTTTTCACGGCATCCTTGTTCGCCTTGGGGTCCGCGGCGTCCATGCAGCACGCGAAGAGCGCCACCTTGCCCTTGGAAAGCTCTGGGGAACCATCCTGCAGGAACTTCAGAACGGGCTTCATCCACTTACCGGCATAGATGCCTGAACCTACCACTGCCAGATCGTAACCCCCCGCCGTCACCTTTTCCTCGGTGACGTTCTTGAGGTCCACGGTCATTCCGCCCTCCCTCAGGTTCTTGGCGATCCTCTCGGCGATCTCCTTGGTCGAGCCATACTTCGACCCATATGCAACCAACGCGCGCATCTCGATACTCTCCATTTCGGCGGGAATCCTTCCCGTCATATTGACATAAGGTGGTCACGAATATTGTATCGATTGGGCACATGTGGCCAGATGACCTAGACTAGGTCGCCTTCAAAGCTTGCCGTTCAGCACACCTTATTGACGTTGCCCAGCGTGTCGAACACGTACCCGTGCAGCTCGACGTCCCTCTCCGCCTTCTTCTTGACCTCGTTCAAGATGCCCTGATACACCGCTGCCGCCATGTCGCGCGAGTACTTCGACACAGGGAATATCAGGATCAACGAGCCAGTGGATCTGGCCACCTCGATGTAGTCGTCAAAATAGTGCACCTGGCCTGCGGTTGACTCGGTCTCGATGAACTCCAGCCTGAGCAGTTCGCCGTCCTTAATCACCTGCAACGCACCGCGCAGTCCCGAGTCGTCCAGAACAAGATTGGTCTCCACCCCGGGCGTGGCCTTGAGGATCTGCTCGGACCTTCTTTTCGCCGCCATTTCGATGATGACTTTGGACTCCTCGCGCATGGGGGATTATTGGTATTGTTACCGCATCATTCTTTCCATCCGATAATATTATTTCTTACTGGATAAATGTAGTTCGCGTCATGCAAGAGAAGATAGTGCTGATCACTGACCCCCCAGAGGACCATCCGGAGGTCATCGACGAAGGGATAGCGCTGATGGTGGACCTGGACCGTTACGTCCTGATGGAGTCCAACCTCTGCGCCACCACCTGGTCGAAGCGGCCGCTCACGTTAGTGGAACTTGTCTATAACACGTTCAAGCCGCTCTTCTGCATCAGCAATGCAGACATCCTACCATCGGTCAAGTTCAAGCAATGGATCGATTGGTTCACCTGGAACGGCTCGGAGATAAAGGAACTGACGGGGTCCAGACCATGGCCTCCCATCTGCGTTTCGGAACGGTCCGACGGTTGCCTCCTCGTGATCGCCTCCACCAAGGCCACGAACGCTCTGCTGGGCGTGAGCCTGAAGATATGGTATGACCGGCATTTGAAGGCCATAAACGACATGGGGGAGAGGAAGGGCATAACACTGGACACGATCGACCTGCCCGATGGTTCGCCCCTACACGATATCCCTTCCGATCTGGCCAAGAAGATCGAGGTCATCGTTCTTCCACAGCCCGGGAGGAATCCCATGACCGCCTCGCTCTATGATGAAAAGGGGGAGCTGTTCGTGCTCCGCTGCGATTACATACGCAGGGCCCATCAGGCGCTAGGGTGCGAAAGGCATGCGATTTGGTGAACTTGGACCATCATCCGGCGGGACAATGCTTTTCTAGATACAGTTTTTACAACCCTTCCGGGGGAGCCGAATGGTATCCGACGACATTGTCATCGAGGTCAAGGACCTGGTCCGCATCTACAAGACCGGGGAAGGCCTGCTGCGCCGCAAAAAGAAAGAGACACTGGCAGTGGATAACATTTCCTTCCAGGTGAATAAGGGAGAGCTGTTCGGCATGCTTGGGCCCAACGGGGCCGGCAAGACCACCACCATCAAGATGATGACAACGCTGCTCCTGCCCACGTCTGGCACGGTCTCGGTCATGGGTTATGACGTGGCCAAGGACCCTTATGAAGTCCGAAAGCATATCGGTCTCGTGCTGGGCGGGGAGAAGGGCCTGTATTATCGCATCACTGCTAGGCAGAACCTGCGTTATTTCGCTGACCTTTATGGGGTGCCATTGTCCGAGAGGGACAAGAGGGTCGACGAACTGTTGAAGAGGGTGGATCTGATGGACAGGGCCGACGAGAGGGTGGAGGACTACTCCCGCGGCATGAAGCAGAGGCTCCATCTGGCCAAGGGGCTGATCAACGACCCTGAGGTCATATTCATGGATGAGCCGACCATCGGTCTCGATCCGCAGGCGGCCAGGGACGCCAGGAAGATGATCAAGGAGCTGGTCGATGGAGGAAAGACCCTCCTCCTCACCACCCATTACATGTACGAGGCGGACGAGCTGTGTGACCGAATCGCCGTCGTCAACAAGGGCAAGGTCGTCGCTCTGGACACTCCCCGTGGCCTGAAATCGCTCATGAAGGACATGAGCATCATCGAGGTGGAGGGCTTCGGCATCGCCGATAAGGAGATCGAGGTCATCCGCTCATTGCCAGGCGTAAGGACCGTCAGCGCCACCCTGGGCGAGGAGAAGCAGGTGCTAAGGGTACAGGTGGCCGACGCGGCGGAGATGCTGAACCCGGTCACTCACGTGCTGGAAGGAAGGAAGATCATCGGGGTCAGGGTGAAGGAGCCGACCCTGGAGGACGCATACCTCTGGCTGGTGGAAGGAAATGCCTAAGCTCAGAGCCATCGCAGCATCGTTCAGGCACCAGTACCTGCACTTCCTGGCAGACCCTCAATGGCTGATCCCCAACGTCATCCTTCCGTTCATGATCACCATGGTGGTGCTCATCATGTTCCAGGGCCAGCAGGGCAACTTCGCTCTGTATGCGGTCCTGGGAGGGGGCATGATGGGCATGTGGGGCAACACGCTCTACGCCTCGGGCTGGTCCATCCAGTTCGACCGCTGGAACGGAACGCTGGAAGAGGTTCTTGCCACGCCGTCCGGACTGATATGGATCATCGCAGGAAGGTCCATCTGGAACGCCCTGGTGGGAATATTCAACGGGCTGTTCATCCTGGTCATCGCCATTGTATTCTTCAATGCCGATCTGTCCATGTACGACCCGGTATTGTTCCTGCTGGCCTTCCTGGCCACATTGCTTTCCCTATCCGCGCTCGGGCTGCTGTTCAGCTCGGCCTTCGTCCTGACCCGGCAGGCGGGCGTGCTGACGAACGGGCTGGAATATCCTATCTATGTTGGAACTGGATGCATGTTCCCCATCGCCCTCTTGCCATGGTGGACGAACGTCCTATCATACTCGCTTGGACCTACATGGGGCATCGAGTCCATCCGATACGCGGCCATCGGCGGATATGAGGGCTTCGCCACCGGATACTGGGGCAGCATGGCGATCATGGCCATCATCTCGTTGACATACGTGGCCATCGCCATCTATCTGTTCCGCGTAGTGGAGATGAAGGCCAGGGTCAACGCATCGTTCGTGAGGTACTGACATGTTCCAGACCGTGACACAAGCGGGAAGGGTGTTCTGGAGCAGCGCGGTGCTGGCGAAGAGAGCGCTGTTCGCCTGGCTGAACCCGGGGCTGTGGATCATGCAGCTCTTCTTCATGTCGGTGTTCCAGATCGCCTTCTTCGTCTACGTGGTACGTTATGTGCAGGGCTCCGAGGCCACCGTGGCATATGTGGCGATCGGCAATGCCATCTCGTCCATAGCCTACGTGACCGTCTTCTCCGTGTGCAACATCACCGGCGAGGAGAAGCAGCAGGGCACGCTGCAGCCAGTACTGGTCACCCCTGCCAATAGGTTGGCCATGTTCACTGGCCGGGCGATGTTCCAGGTGGTAAACGGAATTGCTACCGTCTTCATCGCATTGGGCTATGCGGCATTCCTCTTCGGGGTGAACTTCGGCAACACCGACTGGATCGCTCTGACCGTGGTCATCACTCTGACAGCTTTCACCATGACCCTGTTCGGCCTGATGCTGAGCTCGGTGGGACTGTACCTGCGCACATCAATGGTCCTGGCCAACATCTTCCTGTTCCTGGGCCTGCTGGTCAGCGGTGTGAACTTCCCGGTCACGCAGTTGCCCGGGTGGCTTCAGCCGATCGGTTATGCGATGCCGTTGACATATGCCACGGACGCGGCAAGAATGGCAGTGGATGGGGCTGGCCTGAGCGAGATGGGAGGCCTGCTGTTCAACAATGCGATACTCGGTCTGGCATGGTTGCTGGTAGGTTACATCATATTCAGGGTGTTCGAGAACCTTTCCAGGCGCTTGGGGACGATGGAGAAATATTGAGGTTTGGGTAAGGCGTTTGGACCAGGAACGGCTCACTTGTAACCGAACTGGTTGCGGAACAGCTGCAAACTGTAGTTGATGGTCTCGATGGCCTTCTCCCGGTCATCCCAGCCCAGCACTTCAGTGTGCTTCCCTTCTTCCAGGCGCTTGTAAGTGCGGAAGAACTCGGCGATCTCGTCGAGGAAGTGGTGAGGGAGGTCATCCAGATCATGGATCTCCTTGTTGCGCGGGTCTCCGGTGGCGACGCACAGCACCTTGTCGTCCACGCCCTTCTCGTCCTTCATGCGCAAAACGCCGACCGGCCTGGCCTCAACGACACAACCAGGGAACGTCGGTTCAGACAGGAGCACCATAGCGTCGACCGGGTCACCGTCGTCGAAATATGTGCGCGGCACCAGGCCATAGGCGATCGGATAAACGACACTGGAGTGCAGAACGCGGTCCAGATAGACGAAGTCGTATTCCTTCGAAACCTCATACTTGTTCTTGCTGTCCTTGGGGGTCTCGATGATGACATTGATGATCTCCGGCGGGTTCCTGCCGGATGGGACCTTCTTCCATAATGACATGGATATTCTCCCTGAAATCTCATCCCTAGTCCCTACTTATTCTTTTTGTATTGACTACCAAGAACGAGGTCATATGCGAATCGATGATTCCTTCTGGTAATCAAAAGGATGGGATTTTTAGTTTTATCACTCCATGAATATTTATTATATCACACAGTATATCACGGTAATAGGGTGGGATGCATTGTTACCGGAATTGGAGATAGGGCCGATATTGCTGATGTTGTTCTTCCTGGTCCTCATCGCTAAGGTCGCTGGGCTCCTTTGTGAATGGGCAACGATGGCCATGAAGGGCAGGTTGATCATCCCTTCGGTCATCGGTGAGATACTGGCCGGTATGGCGATCGCTAACATCACCGGGCTATTCGATTTCCTCAAGATAGCCGAAAATTCCGACATCTTCATCACACTGGCCCAGCTGGGCGTCATCCTGCTGTTGTTCGCAGTGGGACTCGAGACCCCATATAGCGAGCTCCGCAAGGTCGGCAGGACCGCGTTCTTCGTGGCGCTATTAGGTGTCCTTGTCCCATTTATGGCAGGTCTTACACTGTTCCTTGCTCTGAACTACAGTACCACCGAGGCCATGTTCGTCGGTGCTGCCCTCGTCGCCACCTCGGTAGGTATAACGGCCAGGGTCATCAAGGACATGAAGTTGACCAATGCCAAGGAGTCACGCATCATCATCGGAGCGGCCGTCATCGATGATGTGTTGGGCCTCATCGTCCTCTCCATCGTCGTGGGCATTTCCAACGGGGGAAGCGGAGGTTTGGTCCAGACCCTCATCGTCTCCATCGAAGCCGTGATATTTGTTCTGGCCATAATGTTCATCAGCAGTCTCATCCCTCGGTTCAGGGCAAAGCGTCAAAATGAGCCGAAGAACGATGTGTGCCGCCCGGAGACCCCCGAGAGCAGGACGCTTTCCGAAAGCGCTCTCTCCATCGCATTGATCCTTTGCCTCGGGCTCTCCTTCGCATCCTCATATCTCAATCTGGCCGCGATCGTGGGTGCTTTCCTCGCAGGAATGCTATTCGCGGAGTATAGGGACAAATGGTTCTGCAAGGACAAGGTGGACGCCATTAACGAGTTCTTGGTGCCGTTCTTCTTCTTGTACGTAGGCATGCAGGTCGATCTAGGGGCCTTCGGACCGGTCTTCGCATTGGCGTTGGTCCTCACCGGTGTCGCCATCGCGACGAAGTTCGTAGGTTGCGGCGTAGGTGCCTACAAAATGGGGAAGGACTCGGCGATGATAATCGGTTCCGGAATGTTCCCGAGAGGGGAGGTCGCCATGATCGTGGCCGCCCTTGGTCTTCAGGAAGGGGTAGTCAGCAATTCCGTCTTTGCCATGGTGGTGTTCATGGCGCTGGTAACGACCCTGGTCTCGCCGCCGGTCATGTCACATTTCTTTAGCAAGAAATATGGAAAGACGAACAAGTTCGCCAAGGCCGAAGAAGAGTGATTGAAATATCAAACGATTTCGCCCTGATAGAAAACGTGAAGGGCGATTATACCGGCCAGATGTAGCCCGCGATGGTGACGACGATGATGGTCCCGATTGCCACTCCCATCACCAGGTACGGGCTCAGCTTGATCGACTTCTCATCTTCGCTGTCGAAGTAACGGATGAGACCTGCCGAGGACTGGAAACCGGACTTGTCCTTGTCTCCCATTTGTATCGGATGCGCATCCGGTGCCGGGTTATTTAACTTTTTGGCGGTCCGTATCGGCCGGGGTCATCCGAAACGGTTCTTGATATTGTCCATCATCTTGATGCCCGTCAGTTCCACGGACGACGCCCCGTTCCTGATGAAATACTGCTCCTTGTTGTCCATCTTCAGGAACACCGCCTTTCTGGAACGGTGGCAGATGACCTGCAACACATCCTTTCCATCCAGCGCGATGATCCTCGGCTCGATAAGTGGTAGATGCTCGGTGCCAACGTTCTGCTTGAAAAGATTGGAGAAATGGAGGAAGAACTTGTCCTTGTTATCGAAGCTCTGCAGGTCGATGCCGATGGGTGCTCCAGAATCATCCACGCCTACATAGAGCGTTCCCCCCTGCGAGTTCATGAACGCCACTATGGTCTTCAGCACCGCGTGCTCCATCCTCGCGTCCTTCTCCCCGGTCTTCAGGTTCGTCCGCAGACTGGACTTGAACTCCTGGTCCTCCTTCTCCCCCTCCTTCAGTCTCCTCATGATCTCCAATGGGTCAGATTCAGGGACGAAGATGCTCTGATGCGTCTCGACCAGGCCATACAGGAAATCGCTCATGAACTTGGGCTTGTGGTATCTTATGGACGTATAGGTCAGCGAGGAGAACACCAAGCTGCCGACGGTCCCCCCAGTCAGGTCCATCATCGTTTCCGGCAGACCGATCTGCAGGTCCGCGCCGATCAGCCAATCGAGCCCGAACTCCATGATCTCCCACAAGGTCGTGATGCACACACCGGTGGCAAGGACCAACGCCGCGATGGCCAGCGGACTTGACTCCAGCAATCCCCTCTGGCCGCTGACGGCCCTTTGCACCAAAAGGTACCCAAATATGCCGTAGATGAGGCCGGTCGCGACCTCGCTCACCGGGCTCCAGAGCCATCCGTTACCCGTCTTGGAAAGAACGAGGGTGATGAAAAGGTTCAGGATGATCAGGCAGACCATTGCCACGTGGTAGAGCGTCGGCTCCTTCCATCCGCTCCGACCTCTGTTGAGCAAAGGGAGCATCAGCCAAAGAACGACCAGGGCCGCCAGTCCGAACGACATCGGTGCAGAGCTAAGCAGGGCGATGACCGCGCACGCTATCGATACCAGAATCAATACGACATTTGCAGCCAGCAAGCGAGTGGGGGTCAGCGATGCACCACCTGGTCCCTTTCGAGCATGCATTACGCTGGCATAATCCCTTCCTTTCGAACGTCTCGAACGTGAACAAAGTGCGTCTTCAGACAATGCTTATATCGTCTCGCAATATTCCCAGTTCCGATTCGTATGCATTGGGCAGACGTCATCGCAAACGAGGTAATCAAGAAGGGCGGAAAGCACCTGATCTCCACTGGAATCAGCCCGTCCGGATTCATTCACGTAGGCAGCCTTCGCGAGGCCATCACAGCCAACGCGGTCTTTAAGGCCATGAAGGACAAGGGTGCAGACGTGGAACTGATCTACCTGGTCGACGACTACGACCCGCTGCGCAAGCGCTACCCCTTCCTGCCGGAGTGCTATGAGAAGGAGGTCGGCCGACCGCTGTGCCAGATCCCCTGCCCTGGGGACCACTGCCACGAATCATATGGACATCATTTCATCCAGCCGTTCCTCGACGCCATCGGCGAGATGGGCATCAAGCCGCATGTGTACTTCACCCATGAGCTCTACGAGCAGGGAAGGTTCGCCGAGCTGACCGATCTGGTCATCAGGGAGAAGGACAAGGTGGCGCAGATATTGAAGGAGGTCACCGGCAGGGACGTGCCTCCTAACTTCTGGCCAGTAAGTCCGCAGTGCCCCGAGTGCGGCCATTTCACCGACAAGGTGACCGGTTACGAATATCCCTATGTTCACTTCAAGTGCGGCTGCGGGCACGAAGGCAAGGCCGACATCCGCAAGGGCGAGGCAAAGCTCCCCTGGCGCATCGAATGGGCGGCCAAGTGGAAGATACTGGGCGTCACCTGCGAGCCCTTCGGCAAGGACCACGCCGCCGCCGGCGGTTCCTATGAAACGGGCGAGCGCTTCAGCCGCGACCTGTTCGGCATCGAGCCGCCATTCCCCATTCCATACGAGTTCATCCAGTTCAAGGGCAAGGGGCAGATGCACAAGTCCACAGGGATCGTGGTCACTGGGACCGATGCCCTCATGATCACTCCAGCTCCAGTGCTGAGCTTCAGCGTCCTGCGCTACAATCCGGAACGGCACATCGATTACGACCCTGGCCTAGGAATACTTGATGTGGTCGACGAGTACGATCAAGTGGAGGCGATGTACTTCAACGGTGGAGCGGAGGACAAGGACAAGGACTTCCTACGCGCCTACGAGATCGCCCAGCCAAAATGCGTGCGCACAAAGCTGCCGCTGCATGTCCCATACCGCCACCTCGTCTCATTAGTCCAGATCTCAGATGGTTTCGAGGGGATCGTTGACATCCTGAAGCGGACGGAGAATGTGGCAGAACTTCTGCCGGAGGACCGCGAGGTTCTCCAGGAGAGGGTCAACTGCGTGAAGCATTGGCTGGCAAATTTCGCCCCAGAAGATGTCAAGTTCTCTGTTGCGGCCGAACTCCCCCAGATGACGTTATCGGACCAGGACAAGGTCTTGTTACGGGCATTCCACGATGCCCTGGCAAAGGTGGAGTGGAAGGGAGACAACATCCACAACGCCGTCTACGAATGCGCCAAGGGCGCCGGCGTGCAGACCAAGGTGGCCTTCCAGCTGCTCTACGGCATCTTCATCAATAAGAAGCAGGGGCCCAGGCTGGGGTACTTCCTCTCCACCCTGGACCGCAATTTCGTCCTGGACCGGATCGCCGCCGCGATGAACTGAGGTTCACTTCCCCTTCGGGCGGATGGTGAACAGCAGTATCGCGAACGCCATCCAGACGATGAAGACGACGACCAGCCAGACGAAGTTGCCCGGATAGTAGTGGTCCACCAGCACGAGGATCGCGAACACCAGCATCAGGTTGCCCCAGAAGAGGTGATAATTTCCATCGGACTTCCTGAGGCGCGAGCCTTCGCCCAGTCTCTTGCTCAAGCCCAGTGCGGTCACATAACCTCCCACGATCAACAGCGCCACCATCACAGCTAGCAGATTGTCCTTCGTCTGCACGCTGATGACGATCGCGATGGCGATCGCCAGCAGGACGACGACCGCCGTCACGCTGGTTAAGCTGATCCTTGACCTGCTCATGGGGTTCGCATTCTTTGCTCTGATAATAAAACTGAGCCTTACCTTTTCATGATGCCCAGCGGTGCCAACTTCTCCGGCAGGTACTTGTCCGTGACATAGTCGAGACCATACTTCGCCAGCGCCTGCTGTTCGGCCTTCTTGTTGAGCTTGAGCATGGTCTCGATCTCATTGCGCCAGTTCTCATCGGCGAAGCGGGGGTCCTTCAGCTCTGCGTGCAGCGCTTGGATGTCCCTGTCGGTGAGCTTGTCCGTAGGCAGGTTGTAATTGGTTATGTCGGTGGCGGTGATGCCGATATATTCGGCCGAAGGCGTGGCCAGGTACTCCGAGATATGCGCGGTCTTGATGGCCCCGTACGCCACGGAGGCGAAGATGCGGAACGACCATGGGTCGCCATCGGTGAAAACCACCACTGGCAGCTTCATCTCCTCGTTGAGGCGCTTGATGAAACGGCGAGTGCTGCGTGCCGGCTGTCCTTTCAGATGGACCAGTATGGCATTGTAGTCCTCGGCGAAGCCGTTCTCCACCAGACGGTCGAACATACCGCCGGTCTCGATGGCGATGACAAACTGTGCTCCGGACTCGATCAATTTGACCTTATCGCTCTCCACATTGTATGGTATGCCATATCCGGAATCGCCTACGTCGTCCAGGCAGTTGATGCGCTTGATCCTGCCCTTGCGGTCGAACTCTTCGATGGTGATGTTGCCGATGACGCTGGCACCGTTCTCCTCCGGGCGCAGCTTGAAGTCCTCGCGCATGCAGCTGGTGGCGATCTCCAGGTCCTCGGCCAGATAGTTTGATTCATCCTGGGAGTGGAACTTGGCCTTGTCCCAGCCTTCCGAGATGTAATACATCTCTCTCAGCGTGGAGGACTTGTTGGTATCGATCATGTCCTCGATGAGCTCCAGCACGTACATCGTCCTGAGCAGCATCATGGCGCCATTGGTCTTCTTGGCCGTGCGGGCGCCGGTGGCCTTGCCGTACTTCCAAACATTGTGCTTCGGGTCGAACCGGATGTTGCCCTTGGTACGCAACGGCAGGGTCATCTTCGGGATCTTGCCATCGTCGATCTGGTTATAGATGGACTCGGCGATCTTGTGCAGTTCATCGACGGCCTTCTTCTGTCCGCTGTTCGCCTCAGTCATCGTTGATCGCCTCCTTCTGCTCGTCGTAATCGACCTCGTCCTCCTCCTCTTCCGCGACCGCCGGTGCGGTCTCGGTGATCTCCAAGCGCTTCACGTCCCAATCGCCTGGGAGGGGGTCGGCTCCGATGACCAGCACCGGGTCGATGCCGCTGACGTAGATCTCGTTCTCGTCGTAAGCCTCCTGGTCCAGCCCCTTGAGGGTGAAATTGATGTCGACCTTCTGGGTGGAGGGGATGGAACGAAGCTCCCAGGTCATCTTGCCATCGTCCTTGACCTCCGCCGGGAATATCTGGAGGCCTGTGTAATCGAAGCCCTCCTTGGGGACGACCATATGAAGGTTCAGCTTTTGGCTGCGGGGTGTGTAGTTGTAAAGCGTGACGCGTACCTTGTGCCGACCCTTCTCATAAACGACCGCATCATCGATCCAGACCACGTTCATGATCTTGGTGATCGTGCCGGACAGCTGCGGAACCGGCTTCCCGACGATCTTGGCGCTCTTGCTCGCGATGAGCGGAAGGATGACCTGGACGATGTCGAACTTGGCCTTCGTCTTGGATTTGGTCTCCTTCTTGTTGAGGTGGGTCTTCAGGCTGCGCCCACAGATCTTCAGGGCTAGCTCGACCTCGGCCTGAAGTTCCGGGATGGTGGCCACGGCCTCCTTGGCCTCAGACGTGAACGGCACCTTGGTTGAAGCGATGTGGACCAGGATGATCGCCGGTCCGTACGGTATCCCTTCGCCTCCCCTCTGCTCCAGCCCATATCGTCTCCAGTCGGTCGATTCGATGGCCTTGGTGATGGCGCACGCCCCCTGCTGGTAAAGGAGAGGGACGCGGTTGGCGAAGCGAAGTATCTGAACTGGCTGGTCCTTAGGCAGGTCACCGCCGTAGACGATGCCGACCTCGACCGTGAAAGGGTTGCCCGCGTATACCTTGGGGTCCCTCGTCACCGGGTGGGCATAGAACTCTGGCTTGATATCGGTCAGTACGTTCTTCAGACCCTTGCGGATGAGATTGCCTCCTATGGGCGACAGGCAGTCGGTCTGCGGGGCCATGATCTTGACCTCGCCCAACGCTGCAATGATCTTCTTGAAATCCTCCAGGCTGAGCCCGTTGGGGTTCTCCTTCCGGTCCTGCAGCTTGATGTTGGAAC
Source organism: Methanomassiliicoccales archaeon PtaU1.Bin124 (assembly GCA_002067865.1). Taxonomy (GTDB): domain Archaea; phylum Thermoplasmatota; class Thermoplasmata; order Methanomassiliicoccales; family UBA472; genus MVRC01. Next base: position 185,364 of record MVRC01000015.1, read on the forward strand.
GGCCCGGGTCCAGTCCGGCCTTCTTACATATCTCGTCGGCCAGACGGTCGCTGATCCGGCTGAAATCGTTCACCAGGAACTTCGATAGGGATTTCTGCTTGGTCTCATTGGCCATGTTGATCAGGCGGCCCAGCTCCAGTCCCTCAGGGTGGGGCTTGATCTCCTTCGTGGCGGGCGGCAGGTCATCGCTGGCCCTTTCGTAGACGATCTTCCTGTTCTCCGGGTCGATGAAGATCATCCTGGCATGGGGGTTGACGATGGCAGTCTGCTTCATGTACTCCATGACCGACTGCTTGCCGGACAGGTAGCGGCCGTTCATGTAGAACGCCACGCTGGTGCCGTGCGGTTTCCCGTCCCAGATGACCGGTTCCTCCCGCAGCACCTCTGGCATGTTCTTCTTGGTGTTGATGATCAGGTCCAGTTCCCAGGCCACGTCCTCGTTCGCCACCTTCGAGCGCACGGTTGTGGCCTTGCCAGTAGTGATCTGGCCGAACATGACCGTGGCCGAGATGCCGATCCCTTGCTGTCCACGGGACTGGCGTACCGCGTGGAACCTTGACCCGTAAAGGAGGCGGCCGAACACGTTCGGAATGGCCTTCTTGATGATGCCAGGGCCGTTATCTTCCACCGTCACCTTGTACTCGTCCTTGTCGATCCTCTCGATGCGGACCATGACCTCTGGCAATATTCCTGCTTCCTCGCAAGCGTCCAGGGAGTTGTCCACTGCCTCCTTCACGCCCATGATCAGCGACTTCACCTGGGAATCGAACCCCAGGATCTGCCTGTTGCGCTCAAAGAACTCCGAGACCGATATCTCCTTCTGCTTCTTTGCCAGCTCCTCAGCTATTGAGCTCATGGCTACAACTCCTCAAACAAGAATGAAATGAATGCATCCCAGGGGGCTGATATCCCCTGGGATGTAGAAAAAGATGTCGACCAGTTACTTCTGGTCTTTGTTTTCCAGGATCTTGCCGCAGTTCCAGCACTTCTTGTCCGTATCGAAGATGGCAGCGCCGCACTTCGGACATTTCTTAACGTCCTCGGTGGCCGGCTTCGCGGTCTCCTTCGCATCATCGAACCTCTCGCCGCACTGGGGGCACTTCTCCGCATCGGCCGGCACGTCAGAACCGCATTCCGAGCAGACGAACTTCTCCTCACCAGCTGCTGCGGAGCGCTTCGCCTGGGCCTCGTTGAACTGCTCCTGCATGCGCTGCTTGCTCCTGTCCATCCACCAGGTCAGGACCAGCAACATAAAGAACAGCAGGCCGATCTGCAGGTAGGCCAAGAAAACACAGAGCTGCAAATAGATGCCATAGATTTCACCATTACTGGCGGTAATTGGACCCGTTCCAATCGGAGTGGAGATTGTCTCCGAACCATCCCAAACCGAGAAATAATAAGCATATATGCCAGAAGTTCCCAGGACAGCCGAAGCCGTATAGGTCAAGTTATTAGTAGTGTTCATAGACACTCTTTTAATGCTATTCGTATCCTGGGTATCATAATAGGACAGTGTGACATTTTTATAAATGGAACCCTCAGATAGACTCACCTCATATTGGTACGTGCTGTCTGGCACTCCATGAATGGGAGCCACTGTTCCATTCGATAGATATTTGCTAGCCGTAACTTTTTCTCCGGTGAATGTGTTAATATTGTTAGCAAACATGGCCCCCCAGGCAAGACCAAGAACTAATAATAGCACCAAGCCGAAAACGGCAAGTTTCTTTTTGCTTTTCAGCCCAAAATATGTTGGCACCCCATACATGATCAATGCGATGGCCATGTAAACGAAGCAAATGTTAACAAACAGCAGCAATAGCAATGACAACAAAGCTGTGATTGCCAAGCCGATGTACAGCCCATTTTTGGACTTCCTGAGATTGTCCAAACCGCCCAATCCGCCGGATGACATCATCACGGCAAATAACGAACGCACTTTAATACTCTCGCATGGAATAAAAATTTAATACGGCAAATAATATATAATCCAGGTACTAGGTTACTATCAGCGATAGTATGTCGAACGCGGTCGTTGCCCTGGGCGGAAATGCGATACTTCAAGCTGGGGAGAAGGCCACTTTTTCCATCCAGATGGGACACCTGGAGAATACGGCGAAAACTCTTGTTTCCCTGTTGGATGATTTCAACGCCCTCATCGTTACCCATGGCAACGGGCCGCAGGTGGGTGACATCCTCCTGCAGAACGAGATCGCCAAGGAGGAGATCCCGCCGATGCCCCTCGATGCATGCGTGGCCGAATCGCAAGGACTGATCGGGTTCATGCTCCAGACCGCCATCATGAACGAGCTTCGGCGGAGCAGAAAAAAGGCCGATATGATGTGCTGCCTCACCCTGGTCGAGATCGATGCCAACCCGGTCCCACCAAGCAAACCGATCGGCCCTTACTACGACAAGGAAATGGCGGAGATGTTGAGGGAGCAGAAGGGATGGGAGATGCGCCTCGACCCGGGCCGAGGCGGATATCGCCGACTGGTCCCGTCCCCACGTCCTCGATCGATCATCGGGCTGGCCGCTCTGCAGACATTGATGGCAGAGCATCGCAGCAGCCCTCTCATCCTTATTGTGGGAGGGGGCGGAGGAGTACCGGTGGTGCGGGATGGTGATACCTATCTGGGAAGGGAGGCGGTGGTCGACAAGGACCTCACCTCATCATTGTTGGCCTGTTCCTTGGGGGCCGATACGCTAATAATGCTGACCGATATTGGGGCAGTCTACAGAGATTACGGAAAGGTCTCAGAACAACCTATCCGGACCATCGGACCGGCCGAACTGGAAACCCTGCTCTCGCAGGGTCAATTCCCACCGGGTTCCATGGGCCCGAAGGTCCAGGCGGCCATCTCTTTCGTGAGAGGTTGTGGCAAGAGGGCGTTGATAACCGATGCCCCGACATTGCCGGATGCATTGCTTGGAAAGGCAGGGACCACCGTGGTCAGAGAACGGAGCAGGACCGAATGAGCTCGCCCATCGAGGAGCAGATCAAAGAGATCCAGGCGGAGATCGACAAGACTCAGATCAATAAGCATACTGAGTATCACGTCGGCAAGCTGAAGGCCAAGATAGCCCGCCTGAAGATGGAGGCCGAGAAGCGCCGGTCCCAGGGAGGCGGTACCGGTCGCACCTATGCCGTCAAGAAGAGCGGCAACGCAACCGTGGCCTTGGTGGGATTCCCGAGCGTAGGTAAGTCCACCCTCCTCAATCAGCTCACCGATGCCAGGTCGGAGGTGGGCGCCTATGATTTCACCACCCTCGACGTCGTGCCTGGCCTGATGTACTACAACGGCGCCAAGATCCAAGTGCTCGACCTTCCAGGCCTGATACGTGACGCCTCGAAGGGCAAGGGCAGGGGCAGGGAAGTGCTGTCGGTCGTCCGCTCCGCCGATCTCATCCTCTTCATCATGGACCCTTACGATACCAACCTTAACGTCCTCATCAGCGAGCTGGAGACGGCCGGCATACGGTTGAACACCCATCCGCCAGACGTGGTCATCACCAAGCGCGAGCAAGGCGGCATCGATATCAAGACCACCGTGGAGCTGACGAAGATCAATGAGGAGCTGGCCAAGGACATCGTGGCCGAGTATGGGCACGTCAGCGCCGATGTCGTCATCCGCGAGGACATCGACGTCGACCAGCTCATCGACGCGCTCACCGGCAACCGGATCTATATGAAGGCCATATTGGCCATCAACAAGGTCGACATAGCGGACCCGGACCAGATCAAGAAGATCAAGAGGGAGATGAAGGCCTGGCACCCAGTGTTCATCTCGGCCCAATCGGGTCAAGGGCTGGACGAGCTGAAGGACGCCATCTTCAAGCACATCGATCTCATCCGCATCTACCTGAAGAAACAAGGCCAGGATGCGGACATGAAGGAACCTCTGATCGTCCGTAAGGACAGCTCGGTAGGAGATGTCTGCGACGCATTGCACCGCGTCTTCCGGCAGAACTTCAGATATGCGACCGTCTGGGGCAAGAGCGCCAAGTTCCCTGGTCAGATGGTAGGCCTGGACCACGTGCTCCTGGACGGGGACATCCTGGGTGTCATCATCAAACGTACCGGCGAATGAGGCGTGGGCGAACGCATAATTAGGCCCGAGTCTTTTCATGCATCCATGCAGAAGAAGGGGCTATCCACTCGCTGCGTCGACTCAGGTGAGCGCAAGGGCGTGCTTGGTTCGGTGAACACGCCGATCTTCCAGACGTCGACATTCTTCTTCCCCACCGATGATGAATCCACCTGGAGGGGAGCGGTTCCAGAGGGAACATACCTTTATTCCAGACAGGGCAACCCTACCATACAGGCGGCAGAGGAGAAGATCGCAGCACTGGAGGGGGCCGAAAAAGCACTGGTCTTTGGCTCCGGGATGGCCGCCACGGCCGCTATCGCTCTGTCCCTTCTAAAAAAAGGGGACAGGCTGGTGTCCATGGAGGACATCTACGGCGGAACATACAATCTGTTCAAGAACGACCTGACCCGGTATGGGATCGAATCGGCATTTGTCCCATCCGTCAGGACAGAGGACATCGTCGCCGCCATGACCCCCGGTACGAAGATGCTCTGGCTGGAGACGCCCACCAACCCGTTGTTGAAGATGGTGGACATCAGGGAGATATGCAGCGAGGCCAGGAAAAGGGGCATCATCACCGTGGTGGACAGCACGTTCGCTTCGCCCATCAACCAGAACCCACTGGCAATGGGGGCCGACGTGGTCATGCATTCCTGCACGAAATACCTGAACGGACATTCCGACCTGCTCGCTGGGGTGTTGGCTGGCAGTCACGAGCTGATGGTGGAGATATGGAAGAGGAGGGTGACCATGGGCGGCGTGATCGATCCCCTAGGCGCTTTCCTGCTTCTCCGGGGAATGAAGACCCTGGCCGTACGCATGCGGCAGCACAACGAGAACGGCATCGCCATCGCGACCCACCTGCAGGCCCACCCCAAAGTGCAATGGGTCTACTATCCCGGGCTTCCCTCGCACCCGCAGTACGAGCTGGCCTCGAGGACGATGCGAGGCTATGGAGGCATGGTGTCGTTCGAGGTGAAGGGAGGCATGAAAGCGGCCGAGACGGTCATGAGGTCCTTCAAGCTGATCAACCGGGCCACGAGCCTGGGAGGGGTCGAATCGTTGGCATCGATGCCGATGAACACCTCGCACATCGCTTTCACGCCGGAGGAGAGGAAGAGATTGGGCATTGCCGATTCGTTGATCCGTCTGTCCGTAGGCATCGAGGATGCGGAGGACCTGATGGACGACCTGAACCAAGCGCTGGACCGCGTCTGAGGGACCATCTGGCTGCATTCCGGACATGAGGAAAAGGTTAAGTCGGACCTGACCATTTCTCGGCGGATGATCCAAAGACCGCGCGGGACGAGGGACTTCACCCCCGAAGAGATGGGGGCCAGGCGATATTATGAGAGCATGATGAGATCGGTCGCCGTCTCCCATGGCTTCCGCGAGGTCCAGACACCCATCTTTGAACACACCGAGCTGTTCACCACCAAGTCCGGCCCGGGCATTGTGGAGGAGATGTACGCCTTCAAGGACAAGGGCGACAGGGAGATATGCCTCCGTCCGGAACTGACGGCATCGGTCATACGCTTCTTCGTCAACGATCTCACCAACTATCCCCGTCCGCTGAAGATGTTCTATTTCGGCCAGTGCTTCAGATACGAGAGGCCTCAGGCCGGGCGTTACCGCGAGTTCTTCCAGTTCGGGGCGGAGATCATCGGTTCGGCCACTCCCGAGATGGATGCCGAGATGATCGGTCTGGCCGCCGCCATTCTGGAGCGCACTGGTCTCAAGGACTACAAGATCCGGGTCGGCCACATCGGCGTCCTCAAGGGGATGCTGGCACAGGCAGGAGTGAGCGGTGATACCGCCCTCCCCATCCTGCAGAAGCTGGACAAGAAGATGTACGAGGAGGCCGAGCCGTTGATGAAAGCGGCGGGCATGAGCGCCGACTCGATCGAGAAGATCATCGCCACCACCAAGGTGACCGGACCGTTATCAGTGCTGGATACGTACGGAGGAGAGGCTGGGGAATATCTGAAGGAGGTCTTTGCCATCCTGGCCCAGTTCGGCTTCCGCAATGTCGAGGTCGATCTAGGCGTCGTTCGAGGTCTGGCATACTACACCGGGATCGTTTTCGAGGTCGATGCCCCGAAGCTCGGCGCTGAGAAGCAGATCTGCGGGGGCGGTTCATACTCCCTCAGCGAACTGTTCGGTGGGGAGAAGGTGTTCTCCACCGGCTTCGCCATCGGCTTCGACCGCACCCTGTTGGCCATCGAAAAGGAAGGTCAGACGGCACCGAAGTTGTTGGTCGACGCTTACGTCATCCCGGTTAATGACAAGACCAGGATGAAGGCGTACGAGGTCGCGGCATTGCTGCGGCGCAACGGCATCTCCTGCGATCTGGACATCATGCGCAGGAACATGGGCAAGAACTTCAAGTATGCCGATGCCATCGGCGCCAGACGCACCATCATCGTGGGCGAGAAGGAGCTGGAGAGCGGCTGTGTGAACGTCAGGGACATGAGCAGCGGCGAGCAGAAGATGGTTCCCATCGAATCCCTGGTGCAGCACCTGAAGGGTTAACGAGAAGTGGTGCGAGGCCGATGAAGATGGGGGGATAAACTAACTCTATAAGGAGGAGAGTTGAGCCACCGGTCCTCTACACCGCTTAACACTCTCCACCTCCAAATATTTAAACATATTTTCCTTATTTTCATTCGGGTAGAAGTTTCACCTTTTCCGGCTAGAGCATATGTCCAGCTCCTCGTTCACCATGCGGTCCGCCTTGGAGATCATGGGATTCTCCCGGGGGACGTGCTGTATCTTGAACTCGGAGAACTTGGCGATGATGTTGCGAGCCTCTTGCAATAGAGGGGCCAGATTACCGGCCTTCATACGATACTCTCCCCTCACCTGCTTCACCACCAGCTCGCTGTCCATGGTCATCGTGACCTGGTCGGCCTGGAGTGATTCTGCCGCCTGAAGGGCGGCCAGGAGGCCCAGGTATTCCGCCTCGTTGTTCGTCATGACCCCTAGATATCTGGAGCCCTGCTTGAGCACCTTCCCCTGCTCATCGCAGGCGATGAAGGCGTAGGCGGCTGGACCAGGATTGCCCCGGGACCCTCCGTCTGAATAAAGCATCAGCTTCATGCGTCTCTCACGTACCGGTTCTTCTCGTCCACAATTATGACCTTGGGCTTGATCGGATGGTCGGTCAGTTCGAAGGACATGATGATGACCTTGTCCCCCTCCCTCACCAGATGGGCAGCTCCGCCATTGACGGATATGATGCCCGAACCTTCCTTTCCTTCGAAGATGTACGTCTCGAACCTGGCGCCGTTGTCCGCATCGGAGATCAAGACCTTCTCTCCCGGCCAGATGTCCGTCTTCTTCAACAACAGGGGGTCGACCACGATGCTGCCAACGTAATCGGGATGGCGTTCAGTGACCGTCGCCCGGTGTATCTTTCCTCTGAGCACGAAACGCATACGGGGCGTATCAATGCCGTTGATATCTTCAACCTTTCTCATCGACAAACGGGATTTCAGCATCGATCGGCGCACGATCCAAGCACCTTCACGCTCATGGCCTTGAGGGTGCTGTCATATTCCAGCACGGCATCGATGTTGAAAACGGTCCTCATGTTCTCTCTAGTAAGGACCTCTTCAGGCGTGCCGGCCGCAAATATCTGATGGTCATGAATGAGGACGATGCGGTCGCAGTACTTCACCACCATCGGCAGGTCATGGGAGACGATGACCACTGTCAGATCCTCTTCATCGGACAGCCGTTTCACCAGATCGAGCACTTCGAACTGATGGCAGATGTCAAGGTGCAGGGTCGGTTCATCCAGCAGGATTATCTCGGGGCGCTGGGCGATCGCCCTGGCGATGATGACCCTCTGCCTCTCTCCCCCGCTCATGGTGTTGATGAGACGGTCGGCGAAGGAAGTGATGTTCGTCTTCTTCATAGCATCCTCCACTATGCCGACGTCATCGGACGATTCTCCCTGGAACTGCCCCAGGAAGGGCATGCGCCCCATCATCACAATGTCCCGCACGGTGAAAGCGAACCTGATCTCGTTGCTCTGCGGCACCACCGCAATATGCCTGGCTATCTCCCTTTTGGAGATATCTTCCAGGTCCTTCTCGTTCATCATCACGTTGCCGCCCTCAGGGTGCAGGTTGCGGTTGAGCAGCTTCAGCAATGTGGTCTTGCCGCAGCCGTTGGGGCCGAGGATGCCGATGATCTCGCCCTTCTTGATGTCGAGGTCGATCCCTTGCAGCACCGGCCTCTCCCGGTATGAGAAGCTGAGGCCTTTGATGTTCAACATCAATCCCACCCCACTTCGCTCCGCCTGCGGCGAAGCAGATAGATGAAGTAAGGTGCCCCGATGAGCGCCGTTATGATTCCGACGGGCAGCACACCAATGCTCGGCGCGATGACCCTGGAGATGTAATCGCACATCAGCAGGAACGCCGCCCCTCCGATGATCGAGGCCGGGAGAAGCGCCCTGTTGTCCGGACCCATCGCGATGCGCAGAATATGCGGTACCACCAGACCGATGAAGCCTATCACACCGACGAACGCCACCGCCGCCGCAGTCACTAGCGCAGAGGCTATCAGCAACTGCAGTCGGACCTTCTTCACCTCTACTCCCAGGTCCAAGGCATGGGCGTCGCCCAGCATCATGGCGTTCAGGTCGCGGGCACATGACAGCATGAGCAGGCATCCAGCGAACATGAGCGGAGCGACGATCAGAACGTTGTCCCAGCTGGCATTGCTCATATTTCCCATGGTCCAGTATACGATACCCTGGAGCTGGTCCCCGGCCAGGTAGGTCAACAGGGAGACCAGGGCGGACAGGAAAGAACCGACTGCGATGCCGGCCAGCAGCAATGTCTCGGTCGGCACTCTGCCTCCCACATGGGAGATGGAGTAGACAAGGAACAACGTGGCCATGCAGGAGATGAATGCCAGCAGCGGTACTAGCAGCATCATCGGAATGAACGAGATGGTGATGGACATGCCGATGGCCGCCCCCAGTGCAGCACCCGATGATAGGCCGAGTATGAACGGGGATGCCATGGGGTTCCTGAACACCGCCTGCATGACCGCACCAGCGATCCCCAGTCCCGCGCCGACCAGTATGGCCATCAGCACTCTGGGCATGTTCATTTTCTGGACGATGATGATATTCGTCTCGGAGCCATAGCCGAAGAGCGCCTGCAACGCATCGAAGAACGGCAATGGGATGAAAGCCTGGGCCAGGTCTAGGACCATGAAAACTAACAGGAGAATGAAGAGGAACGCAAAGACCGTCAGTACACGCTTGTGTCTCTTTGCGACTCCGTCCATGGGCACCTCAATGGAAATATTGATAAAAAGGGTTTGGAGACGTGGGCCTCACGCCTTCCGCTTCTTCATCAGCACGACCGCAGCCACTGCCACGATGACGACCACCGCGCCGACGCCCACGTAGAGCATGGTGTTATCTGGCTGGGTGGATGCCGGGGCGTTCGGGATTTTGCCCTCGAAGTAAGAGGGGTAGAAGAGGCCGGCGACCGTCCACAGGCCGGTCATGGCATCAGGACAGTAGGAGTTCCATGTCTTGTTGAGCTTGTAAACATGGATGCTGCTGTCGCCCAGTAGGGCAGAGAAGTCCGTCGCGGATCCGGTGTAGTAGCCATCAAGCAGTACATAGTCGGGGGACAGCTGGACCACAGCGGTGAGGTCGACGGAATAGGTCGGTATGGCCTTGGCGGTGTTGTTGCCCAGGTTGTTGCCGCCAGCATAGTTGATGAAATCGACCGTTACTGATCCGCCGTTGCCCATCTTCCATACGCTGCTGCTGTAACTGAGATAGACGGCGGTGACCTTCTGGGTATCGTTGATCCCGTGCTCCGCCAGGGTCTGGGCGATGAACGTCTTCACATAGCTCATCTGCTCGGAGACCTTATGATCGGCGCCGACCACGGTCTCTATGTCCTCCACGACCTGGACGATTCCGTCATAGGTGTTGGGGTAGAACGTGATGACCTTGAACCCATAACCTTCCAGCGCCGTCCAGACAGACGAGAGGTAAGAATATCCATAGCCGAGGATGACATCGTTGTCCTTGTTCCACGTGCCGTTGTCGACAAGGTCCAGCATCTTCTGCACGACCGCATCCTTGTTGGCGCTGCTGACGGTGACGAACTTATCCGCTGAGAAGTTCTGCACCTCAACGATACCGCTCTTCGAATACGCAGATGTGGCATCGAACATGACCGCCTTGTCCAGGTAGCCGATGTCCACCAGAGTGATGGTGGCAAATGCTCCGAATGCGGCCACGTGGGTGGCCGGCTGGGTCAGATTGGTCGTTACGTTCCTAGAATCCGTGATAGAGATACCAGTGCTGCTCTCCCCTACTGCGACCGGAATGGCCGATCCGACCAGCAGGAATATGGCCAGCAAGGCGATGAATCCTCTTTTCTGCATGTTCATTCCCCGAAAACGATGGATTTCGGGAGGGCAAGTTGAATATTAAATCCTTGCTACGAATTGGAGAAAAAGTGTTACTCATATCCTTTTCGTCCGTTGGGGGTAGATGTTCTTCCCACTTTTTAAACTAATCTTACCTCAAACTCCATGCCCGGAACGTAATCCTGATAGTTCCGACCGTAGATAGGCATGCTTCATGGAACCGATGTCCCGCGACGCAGCCCTGGCACTTGTGCGCATGCACGTCACCAAGGAGAACAATGTGAAACATATGATCGCGGTGGGCGCGGTCATGCACGAGGCGGCAACAAGGCTGGCCAAGGATGCGGACCGATGGGAACTGACGGGCATCCTGCACGACATCGATTATGAGGTTTGTTCCGGGGCCTGCGATCACACCATCAAGGCAAAGGAGCTGCTGGCAGGGAAGATCGACGAAGATATCATGAAGGCGATAATGGCCCACAACCATGAACATACAGGCATCATCCCGAACGATGACATGTCCATCGGTCTCATCGCCTGCGATGCTGTTTCCGGGTTGATCATCGCTTGTGCCCTGGTGATGCCGACGAAAAAACTGGCAGATGTTAAGCCAGAGTCCCTCATGAAGAAGTATAATTCCAAGGACTTCGCCAAGGGCGCGGACAGGGAGAGGATGGCCTACTGCCAACGCCTCGGAATGGGTCTGGATCAGTTCCTCCCATTGGCATTGGATGGGATGAGAAAGAGGGCGGGAGAGCTGGGACTATGAGCATGGTGAGAACATGACCGCCAGGATCAAGGTTGACTCTCCATTGTGCGACAAGGACACGGAGGTCTTCGCCACCGATTCCGGTGATGAGGTCCAATTGCGCATAGTATCGAACTGCAAAACGATCCAGCATTATGCGGAGGTGCTCGGGTCCGTGTCGACCGGAGATCTGTTGGACCTGAAGGGGTCGAGGATCATTGACATAGCCAGCGAGGTGGGCGTGACCGCCACCTGTCTCGTACCCGTGGCCATATTCAATGCCTGCTGGATCGAGAAGGGCATGATATCGAGACGACTGGCCCTAGAGAAAGGCCACGCCTCCATCATATTCCTGGAATGATACCAGAGCGTAGCATCCAACAATACAATTAAGAGCGTTACGGATTATTGCCTGTACTCGGTAGTGTATCGGATGTCTGGAACGACCGGATTCTATTATTCAGACCAAATGATGCAGTACTATTTTGGAGAGGACCATCCCTTCCAGCCTGTAAGGTATCGCAAGGTCAAGGAGAAGCTGGAAGAGATAGGGGCGTTCGGCCCGGCCCTCGAGCTGAGGCAGAGCGCTCCGGTGAAGCAGCAGCTCCTCCGTTCCGTGCATACCCGCACCTACATCGATCAGGTGAGGGAGCTCAGCAAGCAAGGGAAGGGGTATCTGGACAAGGGCGATACGCCGGTCACCTCCTCTCTCTATCAAGGGGCGCTAGAAGTGACCGGAGCGACGATCATGGGGGTGGAGGCCGTGGCCAAGGGAGAGATACAGCATGCCTTGAACCCGGCCGGGGGGATGCACCATGCTCACCCATCGGCCGCCTCGGGCTTCTGCGTATTCAACGATCTGGCGGTGGCCACCCGTTTACTTCAGAAAAAATATGGCTATGACCGCATCGCCATCATCGATATCGATGCACATCATGGGGACGGCACCCAGGACATCTTCTACGAGGAGGAGGTGCTGACCATCTCCCTCCACCGGTTCGGCCCTGGTTTCTATCCATGCACCGGAAACATGACCGACATCGGAAAGAACGATGGGTACGGATATCACTTGAACGTCCCGCTCCCGCCCGGTGTCCCCGATGAGATCTATCTCTGGGCCTACGATCAGGTCGTCAAGGAGGCCTTGGACGCCTTCAAGCCCGACTTCATCTTGCACCAGTTCGGCACGGACGCACATTTCGGCGATTCCCTGGCGGACCTGGGGCTGACCACCAAGGCATATGAGCGCATCGCAGAGATGGCTCACGACCTGGCCCACAAACATTGCGACGGGAAGCTGGTGGTCACGGGGGGTGGCGGTTACAACATCGATGCAAGCGTCCGCTCCTGGGCGCTGATCGCGTGTGCTGTTTCCGGAGCGTTCCCTTACGACCCCGAGGCCTTGCACCACCTCCAGGACTCCCGCATCCATCCCAAGCAAGCCATAAACCGGGAGGAGATCGAAGGCGTGGTCTCCTATCTGGTCGATAAGGTCATTCCAAACATCCACTGATCCTATGAAGAGAAGTGGCTCTGATATGGAATTAATGATAAAAGAGCAGAATGGCGCCCTGGTCGGGATTTGAACCCGAGTCGAAGCCTCGACAGGGCTTCATGATAGGCCGCTACACTACCAGGGCAGTAATCTCCCCAAATAGATAACTGATATTAAAATATCACGGTGACTGGACGTTACATTAAGGTACAGCGGCGGATACCTGGCCGTCAATCGGAGACATATCCCTGACTGTATGATAGGGCCTCACTGCTGTAACATTAAAATAAAAAAATATGATAAAATAAATCGTTTGTGATTTCCAGCTCACTCGGTAGGCTTACCGTCGTACTCCTCTGGTTCCTTCAGCGCATCGGCCTTCGTGTGACGGACGACCTTGTCGATGTGCTCTGGCGGGGAGTAGATGGTGTAGAGCTTCAGGTTCTTCTTCGATGAGGTGTTGATGACGTTGTGCAATGCGCCAGAGGGGACGATGACACCCATCCCATCGCTCACATCGTGCGCCACTCCATCGATGACTACCTTGCCCTCCCCGGTCTCGAAACGGAAGAACTGGTCGACCGTCTCATGGACCTCTTCGCCGATCTCCTCTCCTGGCCGAAGGTTCATCAGGACGAGCTGAGAATATTTGCCAGTGTACAGGACACGCCTGAAGTCAGAGTTGTCCACGGTATCCTTCTCCAAGTTCCCCACGAATCCCTTCTTGGTCTTCTTGGCTGCCATAGTATCAAGGTATGTTCTTAGTACCGCAGTAATAATCTTTTCTTTCCCACTTGAGATGGGAAATGCCTTCAAGGCATCCTTCTAATCCATTCTCGATTCAGCTGGAAACCTTTTTATCTGCTCCTTGCTTCAATCTCCCCGGCAGGAAGCTTTCACATGGTGGAAAGAAAACCGAAGGTCGAGGACTACATGATCCGGGACGTGCAGTACATACCGTTCGATTATTCGGTCCAGCAAGCCACCGACCGCCTGATATCCACCGAATTTCATGGGATGCCCGTATGCCATGAAGGCAAGCTGATGGGCTTCATCACGGCCAAGGAGCTGTTGCGGGCCTCTTGCAAGCCTGACGCGCTCATCTATGACATCATGCGCAAAGGCACATATTCCGTGACGCCCGACATGGACATGGATGATGCAGCGCGCATCCTATTCCGTTATGGACTGAGGAACATTCCGGTGGTCGATGATGAAGGGATGCTGATCGGCATCATCTCCAACCTCGACATCGTCCGCTCGCACATCGAAAGGGCCACGCCGAACAAGGTGGCCATGGTGAAGAACTTCCTTGAGGCCAAGCACAACATCACCATCACCGTGCGGCGCAAGATCATCCCGGTCGAACTGCTCCGCCCCACCCAGCACGAGGTGTTCGCCGATGAGCTCATGGGGCGCAAGGAGGAGATCAAGCGGGGTCTGGTCGAGCCCCTCATCGTCATCGAGAAGGGCGGAGGGGAGAGCTACATCCTGGTCGACGGTCACCACCGTGCGCTGGCCTCGAAGCAAATGGGCGTCAGGCAGTTCTCCGCGTTCGTGCTGGAGCTCAGCCGGGACGTCGATCTGGGCATGGAGAAGTCGGCAGAGGACATGGGATTGCACACACTGGACGATGTGAAGATCATAGAAGGGTCGCACCATCCGCTGATCGAGATCACCACCAGGCTTCTGCACGATGAAAAGAAGAAGATAGCGGAAAGGGTTAGGAAAGAGAACGATTCCTGAGCGTTCTTTACACGCCCAGGTTCTTCCTGGCCGATTCAAGCAGCAACCTCTGCTCCGCCGACGCTATGGTGCCGATGGTATCGTAGACGGTGTCGGGGTTCAGGCTGATCGTGTCGATGCCGGCCTTGACCAGGAACTCGGAGAACTCCGGGTACACGGATGGCGCCTGGCCACAGATGCCCACGGTCCTTCCTTTCTTGTGCGCCGCATCGATCAGGATCTTGATGGCCCTCTTGATGGCCTCGTTGCGCTCGTCGAAGTAACCCATGCGCCCCAGCACATCGGAGTCGCGGTCGGCTCCCATGGTCAGCTGGGTCAGGTCGTTCGAGCCGATGCTGAAACCATCGCACCAGTCGGAGAACTCCTCGGCCATGAATATGTTGCACGGGATCTCCGCCATGAGGTAGAGCTTGAAGTCGCGGTTGCGCTCCAGGCCTATCTCGCTCATCATACCGGTGATCTTCTTCAGCTCCTCGATGGTGCGCACGAACGGGAGCATGACATGGACGTTCTTCAGGCCCATCTCGTCCCTGACCTTCTTGATGGCCTTCAGCTCCTGCTTGAACGCCTCACGGTATGAATCGGATACATATCTGGAGCAGCCCCTCCATCCGATCATGGGATTCTGCTCCTTGGGCTCGAACTTCTCCCCGCCCTTCATGTCGCGGTACTCGTTCGTCTTGAAGTCCGAGGTGCGTAGGATGACCGGCCTGGGATAGAACGCCTTGCCGACGATGGCGATTCCATCGGCCAGCTTGTCCACCAGTTCCTGCTGCCGACCCTGCTCGATGAGCGCGCAGGGGTGTTCCTGGATGTAAGAGGTGAACAGGAACTCGATGCGCATCAGCCCCACGCCTGCCACTGGCAGCTTGGAATATTCCTCGGCCTTCTGTGGCACTCCCACGTTGACGTATACCTTGGTCCCGGTGACCGGGACCGACCTGGCGACCGGCACGACGACCTTCTCCTTCGCCGCTTCTGGCTTTGCCTCAGCGCCTTCGACGACCACGCCGGTCTGTCCGTCCACGGTGACGATCGTTCCCTCTTTCAATTTGTGAGTGGCATCACCGGTGCCGACGATGCAGGGGATGCCCAGTTCGCGGGCCACGATGGCCGCGTGGCAGGTCATGCCGCCCTCATCGGTGACGATGGCCGAAGCGCGTGTCATGGCCGGGACCATGTCCGGGGAGGTCATGGCCGTGACCATCACGTCCCCCTGCTTGACGACCTCCAGGTTCATCTCGTCCGAGACCATGCGGACCGTTCCGCTGGCCTTTCCCGGGCTGGCGGCCAGCCCTTTCACCAGGATCTTGCCAGATTTTGCCAATCCAACCTCTCCATTGGGCATCTTTTCCACCTTCCCATTTCCTTTCAGTGTCGTGACCGGTCTCGCCTGGACAATGAACACCTCACCATCCTCGACGCACCACTCGATATCCATAGGCTTGTCGTAATGCACCTCGATGTCATTGCCGATCTTGCCCAGCGCCAGGATCTGCTCGTCGGTGAGCTTCTGGGCCTTCTGCAGCTTGTCCGGGACTTCCTCCCTGACAGTGTCGCCCACCTCACCGCGGACCAGCTTCCAGGTCTGCTTCGAGATGTTCTTGCTGATGATCTTGTTGTGGAACTTGTCCACCACGTATGTATCGGGAGTGACCTTGCCTCCAACGATGGCCTCGCCGAGCCCATACCCCGCCTCGATGATGACGTGGGGCATCTCGGAGTTCGGATCGACCGTGAACATGATGCCCGAGACATCCGAGTGGACCATGCGCTGCACGACCACTGCCAGTTTGACCTTGGAGTGCTCGAAGCCTTTGGTCACGCGGTAAGAAATGGCACGTGGGGTGAAGAGCGAGGACCAGCACTTCTTGGTCTTGTCTATCAGCTCTTCCTCAGAGTTTACGTTAAGGTAAGTGTCCTGCTGCCCGGCGAAGCTCGCAGTGGGGAGGTCCTCGGCGGTGGCACTGGAACGCACGGCGACCAGTCCCGGCCTCTTGCCCCTCCACATCTTCTTGTACTCGGCCTTGGTCTCGCTCACCAGGTCGGCAGGGATGGGCGCATCGTCGAAGATCTTACGAATGGCATTGGAAGCGCTGTTCAAAGAAGATTCGGACTTGGGGTCGACCTTGTCCATGATTTCGGAGATCTTCCCCTCGAGGTTGTTCGTCTTGACAAAATAATCATAAGAGGCGGTCGTCAGGACAAAACCGGAGGGGACATTGAAGCCCGCGGTGACCAGCTCGCCCAGGTTGGCGCCCTTGCCACCTGCGATCGGGATGTCCTCCTTGCCCAACTCAGCTATCTCAACGATTCGCTTCATCCTTCGATCTCCCCTGATAAGCTAGCCAGCAGAGTCCCTGTACAGGCCTAGCTTTTGGCACATTTGCACGATAGTAAATAAGCTTTCTTCACCAGTAGTTACATAATTTAGTTGTTGGTCACTACATTATTTAATGAAAACCGGTCATGGTTTTTCAATAATGCAACAGCATGCCTGGCACTGTAGATTGGCATGTGTTGACAAGGCAATCGGGGAAAACTCTCCCTTTTCACATCGGCTCGTCATTAAATGATATGTTTTTAGCGTAAAAACAACGTCTTTCGTATTAAACTTCCAAGGTTTCGTAAAGAAATTTGTGGAAATCTTATATATGATGACCATTTTCTGGGATGATTGTACGGTGCATTCCTTTGACGACGATAGAGATACGTTGGCATGGAAGGGGCGGCCAGGGCGTCGTTACAGCGAACGAGCTTTTGGCCGGTGCCGCGCTCAAGGAGGGCAAGTTCATCAAGGCCTTCCCGGAGTTCGGTCCTGAACGCATGGGGGCGCCCATCAGGGCGTTCACCAGGTTGTCGGACAAGCCTATCATGGTCCACAGCCAGGTATACACTCCGGACATGGTCGTCGTCATCGACGCCACTCTGCTGAAGCAGGTCAACGTCTTGGATGGTTTGAAGGATGAAGGCCAGGTCGTGGCAAACTTCCCGGATGGAAAGGAGAAGCTCTCCCAGATCATCGGTCGGTCCAAGAACGTCCACGCCGTCAATGCCACCAAGATCGCCATGGAGGAGATCGGAAGGCCGACCACCAACACCGCCATGCTCGGCGCCGTGGTCAAATCCTTGAACTTCGTCAGCCTGGATTCGGTCCTCGAGGAGCTGGAGTCCAAGTTCTCCACCAAGTTCAACAAGGAGGTCGTGGCCAAGAACCTCAAGGCCGTGAAGCGGGCATATGAGGAGGTGGACTGAATGGCGGACAAGAAGTCGAAGGAGTTGCCCCAGGGAGCGATGATCACTGAGGCCGGCAACGCCAAGAACTATGAGACCGGCAGCTGGAGGTCCAAGACCCCGCAGGTGAACAAGGAGAAGTGCACCAACTGTCTCTTCTGCTGGATATACTGCCCCGACAACTGCATCATCGTCAAGGACGAGAAGATGAGCGGATTCAAGCTTACGCACTGCAAGGGCTGCGGCATCTGCGCCACCCAGTGCCCGGTAAAGGCCATCACCATGAAAGAGGAGGGAGCATAATGGCAGACCAGCTGGTTTTCAATGGGGATCAGGCCATCGCCTATTCCTGGAAGCAGATCAACCCGGACGTGGTGGCCTCGTATCCCATCACCCCGCAGACCATCATCGTGGAGAACTTCTCCGAGTTCGTCGCGAACGGAGAGGTCGATACCGAATACGTCTGTGCTGAGTCCGAGCACAGCGCCATGTCACTGTGCATCGGCGCATCCGCGGCCGGAGCAAGAGTCGCCACCGCCACCGCCTCGGCCGGTCTGGCATTCATGTGGGAGGTCCTCTGGATCGCCTCTGCTATGCGCCTGCCGATCGTCATGTCCGTGGCCAACAGGGCCTTGAGCGGACCGATCAACATCCACTGCGACCACTCGGACGCCATGGGCGCCAGGGACACTGGTTGGGTACAGATGTTCGGTGAGAACGTGCAGGAGGCCTACGACGACTCGCTCATGTCCTTCCGTATCGCCGAGGACATGAAGGTGCGCCTGCCGGTCATGAACTGCATCGACGGCTTCATCACTACCCACGCCCTGGAGAAGTTCATCCCAATGGAGACGGCGGACGTCAAGAAGTACATCGGCGAGTACAAGCCGGTGCGCCCGCTGCTGGACCTCATCCACCCCACCACCTACGGTCCGTTCACCATGAACGATTACTACTTCGAGCACAAGTACCAGATCCACGAGGCCATGCAGGCCGCGCTGCCCGTCGTGAGATCGACGCTGAATGACTTCGGCCAAAGGACCGGACGCCACTATGATGTAGCAGAAGGCTACCGCACTGAGGACGCCGACTACGTCATCATGGCCATGGGTTCCACCGCCGGAACGCTGCGCTATGTCGTGGACCAGCTCCGGGCCGAGGGCCACAAGGTCGGTTCCGTCAAGCTGCGCCTCTTCCGTCCGTTCCCGTACGAGGACGTGGCGAAGCTGCTGCAGGGCAAGAAGGGAGTGGCCGTCATGGACCGTGCCATCAGCATGGGTTCGACCGGCCCGATGTTCCCGGAGGTCCGCTCCGCGCTATATGATGCTAAGGACAGGCCGAAGCTCGTCAACTATGTTTACGGCCTGGGCGGCAGGGATGTGCGCACAGATGAGCTGGTCGGAGTGTTCAAGCAATTGATGGACGGCTCTGCCAAGACCATGAACTTCATGGGGGTGCGCGTATGACCACGCTGAAGGAGATGTCGAAGAAGGAAGAGAAGTTCACCGAGGGCCACAGGCTATGCGCCGGTTGCGCCGAGCCGATCGTGGCCAGGCAGATCCTCCTCGCCACCGACAACCCGATCATAGTCAGCAACGCCACCGGCTGCTTCGAGGTGTCCACCACCATCTACCCGTTCACCTCGTGGAACGTGCCATGGATCCACAGCGCCTTCGAGAACGCCTCGCCCACCATCGCTGGCGTGGAGTCCGCCTACATCGCCCTCAAGAAGAAGGGCAAGGTGAAAGAGGACATACGCTTCATCAGCTTCGGCGGGGATGGCGCCACCTACGATATTGGATTCCAGTCCCTTTCCGGCGCGATCGAGCGCGGGCACCGCTTCATGTACGTCTGCCTGAACAACGAGGCCTACATGAACACCGGCATCCAGAGGTCTGGAGCCACGGGCCGCGGGGCGCAGACCACGACCTGTCCCGCCGGAACATGTATTCCAGGGAAGAAGGAGTTCCCCAAGGACCTGACCAGGATCATCATCGCGCACGACCTGCCCTATGCAGCGCAGGCCTCACCGCACAACTGGAAGGACATGGTCGAGAAGGCCAAGAAGGGCATCGATGCGAACGGGCCCTCGTTCCTGAACGTGATCGCGCCCTGCCCCCGCGGCTGGCGCTACGACCCTGCCCTGACAGTGGAGATGTCCCGCCTGGCCGTCGAGACCTGCGTCTGGCCTCTGTACGAGTACGAGAACGGCAAGTACCACCTGACCGGGGAGAGCAAGCGCATCGCCGAAGGAGGCAAGGAGAAGCGCCCCATCCAGGACTGGCTCAAGGCCCAGGGAAGATTCTCCCACCTCATGAAGCCCCAGTGGGCCAGCGTGGTCGAGGAGATCCAGGCCAACGTCAACAAGAAATGGGACGAGCTGATCAAGCTCTCCCAGATCTAAACCATTTAAAACCCTTACCTTTCTTTTGCACATTCAGTATAGATCGTGCGCACGTCCATGCCGCTGAAAAGCTCCACCAGGTCCGTCAGTTCCTTCTTGCTCAATCCAGGTATCTCGGGGCATTGGGGCGTTGAAAGGAACACCTTAGAAGGCCCGATGTCCCGCACCAGTTCGGAGATGCGGTCGGCCAAGGCCACATTGCCCTTGTAGAACATGACCTGGATGATGACGTCGCCCTTCGACTCGGCGATCGTATCCCTGATCGCCGCCAGGGTCCTTTCGAAAGTGATGGAGTGGTGCGGCCGATTGGTCCTTCTGAATCCATCCTCGTCGACCGCATCAAGTTTCACGACTATGACATCGAAGTCCTTCAACTCCTTGCGGACATCATCCCTGCCCAGCATCGTGCCGTTGGTCACGATCCCGAACGGAACGTCCGTCAATCCCCGAAGGGCCCGCACGATCTCGTGCAGGTTCTTCGCCAAAAACGGTTCTCCAGTTCCGCGGAACTCGAGGACATCCACCTTTTCCTTGTCGAGGATCTCCTTGGCCTCTTCCTTGACCCGGTCCTCATCAACGAACCGGCCCCTCTCCGTGACCATGATCCCCCCGCAACCAAGGCGGCAATAGACGCATTTCAGGTTACAGACCTTCGGCTGCCTGCATATGGGATCGACGCCAAGTGCATAGCCCAATCTCCATGAGCGATAAGGGCCGTAAACGGTCTTCATTGTCCCACTCGACAGCAACTCATGATCAAATCCTCAGCGCAGGCGCGTGATGAGCGCCATCGGTTCAGCGGAATAAAACTTAGAGGCGCGCAACATTTGCTTAAAGGTTTCGAAAGGGATTGTCGGCCGGATAGGTAAAAAACGGCTCATCGAGCGAACATCGATCAGCCCGATTCCTGGGCGGACTGCTGGAGCAATTCCTCCCAGAGCTTAATGGTCTCCTTCGCCTCCAGCTCGTCGACCACCTGGATGGCGAACCCGGCATGGATGATCACATAGGAGCCCACGTCAGCGTCGACCATGGAGACGTTCGCCTCCCTGGTGACCCCGCCAAAATCGACCTGTGCGATCTTGCCGTCCACCGACACTATCCTTCCTGGAACTGCTAGGCACATGTTTTCGACCTCACGATGACATGATCTTGATGATGGCCTCGGCGGGCTGTCCATCGGTCGCTTTCAGCGCGGCCACGGCCTTGTCCCGGTCGCACCCTGTCTGGGACATGACCAGCTGGACGTCCTCCTCGGGCAGCGCCTCGACCGGAGCTGGACCGGCGGGTCCAGACGCCGCTTGGGTGCGACCCCGAACCTCCGTCTCTCCGACGATCTGGTATGTCTTCTGGCCCTGCATGGTCATGATAGAGACCTGGGCGTCAGTGATGACGTACTCCTTGTCCTTGGTTCGGATGATGACCTCTTCCACCCCGTTGATCTCGTCGGTGGTAATGCCCATCCGCTTCATGGCCTGCTTCATCTGCTTGGGATTAACCCTGCCCATACCTGGCATCATGACGGTCACCGGAGTCATTGCTCCGTATATATTAAGCATTTTCAAATCCACGCGAACGAATGGAAATTTCGTATGAGAAAAAGGGAAGGGGAAATGGTTTGGGATGATGATTCAGAGGGAGTACAGGTACCTGTTCACTTCCCAGTCGGTGACGTACTTGCGGTAATCGTCCCACTCCTTCTCCTTGATGTAGAGGTAATTGTTGAAGATGTGCTCGCCCAGGCAATCCTTCATCATCTTGCTCTTTGACATGCAGTCCAAGGCGTCACCGAGGTTCATCGGCAGGCTGTCGATGCCGAACTTCTTCCTCTCTTCCTTGGTCATGTGGTAAATGTCCTTCTCGACGGGTTCAGGAGGTTTAATATTCCCCTTCACACCATCAAGGCCGGACGCGAGCATGACGGCGAACTGCAGGTAGGGATTTCCGGCCGGGTCCGGGTTTCTCAGCTCGATCCGTGTTCTGCCGCCTCTACCGGCTGGGACACGGATGAGCGCACTCCTATTCATATTCGCCCAGGAAATGTAGCAGGGAGCTTCATATCCCGGTACTAGGCGCTTGTACGAGTTGACATAGGAGGCCAGGACGGCGCAGTTGTCCCTTGCGTGCGCCAGCAGTCCGCCGAGGTATTTCATCGCGAGGCTTGATAGACCAAACTCCCCCTTGGGGTCGTCAAAGGCGTTCTTGGACTTGTTCGCCAATGATTGGTGCACATGCATGCCCGAACCTGCCAGACCGTAGACAGGCTTCGGCATGAACGTGGCATAAAGCCCGTATTGCATGGCGATGGTCTTGATGCCATACTTGAGGGTGAGAACTCTGTCCGCCATGGTCAGGGCGTCCTGGTAACGCATGTCCACCTCGACCTGGCCCGGGGCCACTTCGTGGTGGGACGCTTCCATGTCGTACTGCAGTTCATCGAACATCAACATGATGTGCTTCCTGGCCATCTCGCCGGCGTCCATGGGCATGAGGTCGAAGTAGCCACCATTGTCGGACGGCTTCAGGACCGGCTTGCCCTCGTCGTTCAGCGGGAAGAGGAAGAACTCGAACTCGGGACCGACGTTGAAGTCATACCCCATCTCCTTGACCTTGGCCACCATCTTTTCCAAGACCCACCTGGGGTCTCCCTTGAAGCGGTTGCCATTGTGGTCGCTTATGGTGCACATGAACCGAGCTGTCTTCATGTTGTCATCGGCGGTCCAAGGATAGATCTGGAAGGAGTCCAGGATGGGGATGGCCCGCATATCGGACTCCTCTATGGTCGCATAACCGAGGATGGAGGAACCATCGATGAACACGCCGTCATCGATGACATGCTCTATCCTGGTTATTGGAATGGACACGCTCTTAACGGTTCCCAGAATGTCCGAGAACTGCATTTCGATGAACTTCACGTTCTCTTTTTTGACCCTAGATAGGATCGATTCTTTCAACTCGTTCTGTTTAAGCGCCATAAAAAGTGGGAAGACAAGTGTACTAAAAAAAGGTTTGCATTTGAAATGTTTGTCTATTTTCGATTAGGATATTAGAGAAATGAACATTTTTCAATTATTCAAATAGACGTTTGACTTTAGACTACTTATACCTATCAGCCCCGACTCAACTGATTGTCGATTTCGTTCAACGCTACATCCACGGCCTTCTTGCCAAGGCCTGATTCCGGAGCTCCACCAGTAGCGAACGACTTGTTGCCGCCGCCCTTCCCGCCGAGCTCGGCCAGCGCCTTCTGCAGGACCGCTGCGGCATCGATCCCGGAATCCTTGCTGCTCGCCACAATGAGCGTCAGTCTCTCCACATCCTCCGCTAGGATGCAGACGCGCTTGCCTTCCTGCACCTTCTTGGTCGCCTCATCGGACAGTGTCTTTCGGTCCACCCCCGGGAAGACACCGCTGTAGATAGTGACGCCATTTCGCTCTTCACCGGTCATCTGGGCGATGCTTTGCTTCGCATAATGCCGCAATGAGCTTCTGCCCCGCTCCATCTCTTTCACCTGGTTGTCCAGGGCGCTGAGCAGATCTTCGGGGTGAGCCCCCATCTTGTCCGAAGTCTCTATGGCCAGGGTCGACAGGTAGAGCGATCGGTACAACGCCTTTCGGCCGACGCTGAACTCGATCTCGAAATCCCCCACCGGTTTGGCGGAGGTCAGCTTTTCCACCAAAAGCATCTCGATCTCCCAGGTATTGCGCACGTGGATGCCTGCGCAGGCGGCCAGATCGAAATCCCCTATCTTGACGAGCCTTACCTTGTCTCCTGGGATCCTCTCTAGTTTGATCCTCGCCTGGGCGATGAGCGGGTCATCCTTGGTGACATGCAGATCCTCCGTGGTCATTTTCTGCCAAATCACCTCATTGACCATCTTCTCAGCATCCAGCACGTTCGTCCAGTTGAACTGTCCCTTGACGATCAAACTCTTCTTGGAAGGTGTGATGGCGATCTTCACCAGCTCCATGTCCGGAACGATCCGTTGCAGTGAGGAGAAGAGGAGGTGTTCGCCAGTATGGGCGCGCATCAGGTCCATCCTTCGGTCCCATGCGATCTTGCATTCGACCTCCTGTCCCACGATGAAACGCTGACCAGGGACACGATGGATGATGCTCCCGTCCTTGTACCTGACCTCGGTGACGGCAAACCCGCCGATCTCGCCGACGTCCGCCTCCTGTCCTCCCCCGCCGGGATAGAACGCCGTGCGGTCCAGTTCGATCGAATCGCCATTGATCGAGGTCACCTTGGCAGTGAACTTGGCCAGATATGGGTCCTTCTCATACAGCTTTTCCACCGATGCGGACATGGGTGGTTGTCATGCACGAACGGGATTATATCGTTTTCAGCCTCGCCGATGGTGCATCCAGCATTGCCGAAATAGTTATTTGAGCAGTCAGTTTTATATTCAACCATACATATGTCTACCCGAGCTAGGGCCAGACCTCTACTGGCCTGATAAGGCGGAATATAAATGATCGATGAGCTGGACAAGAAGATCGTGCAGGAGATTTGCAGGTCGAGCCAGGGTTCGTATAGACAGATCGCGAAGAGGTTGGGCATCCATCCCACCACCCTGATCCAACGCGTGAAGCATCTGGAGGAGCAGGGAGTTATCAAGGGCTATCGCGCGAACGTCGACTACATGAAATTGGGCTATGAGTTCATGGCCATCGTCCATATCTATGTTGAAGGCGACCTCATGGAGGTGGAGAAGAAGATCATGGAGCTGACCAATGTGGTAGCTGTCTTCGACGTCACCGGAGAATGCGATTCGATCGCTTGGGTGGCCTGCCGCAGCAGGGAGGAGTTCAGCAGCGTGGTCAAGGGAATGCTCACCATCCCCGGGGTCAAGAAGACCAACACCTACGTCATACTAAGCTTGGTGAAGGACCCGTTCAAGTTCCTGCCTGACTTCAGCGACAGTTCCCCGGAAGCGTAGGTAGGGAAATAACTTCAATGGGCGGGGCGCCGCCCGATCCTCCATCTTCCTGATAGTAATAGATGAAAGAATCTGTCATATTGACAGTTTTTCAGGTCGTTCCCAGAAATAATATTCAATCGCCAGATGTCCACTGGAAAAGGGTTTAATACCCACCGGCCATTACACGCCAATTTAGATACGTTACCCAGAGGCAACCAATATGTTGAAGACACAAGATTGCGGCTCCCTTCGGTCCAAGGACATTGGGCAGAAGGTAAGGCTTGCGGGCTGGGTGCGCTTCTATCGGGACCATGGCGGTGTGAGGTTCTACGACCTCGCCGATTCCTTCGGCATCACCCAGGTGGTCTACGACCCGGAGGCATACCAGTCGGACGTTGATGTGGTCGGAATGGGTAATGTCCTCAATAATATCGGTCGTGAGTACGTCATTTCTATCATGGGCAAGGTGAGGGAGCGGGTGCCAGGTACCGAGGATGAGCGCAACCCCACTGGAAAGGTGGAGGTCCTCATAGAGCAGGTTCGGGTGCACAACGCCTCCAAGCCCTTGCCTTTCGAGATCGCAGAGCAGAAGAACTCGATGCTGCCAGGCGAGGACCTGCGCATAAAGTACCGTTACCTGGACCTGAGACGGGCGGAAATGGTCTCAAACCTCCGCTTCCGTCACAGGGTGCTCAGCACCGCCAGGAAATATCTGGACGGCATCGGCTTCATAGAGGTGGAGACGCCGACGCTTACCCGCAGCTCGCAGGAGGGGGCAAGGGACTTCCTAATACCATCCAGGATCCAGCCGGGCACGTTCTATGCTCTGCCTCAATCACCCCAGCTCTACAAACAGATGCTCATGGTGGGCGGAGTGGAGAAGTACTTCCAGGTGGCCCGCTGCTATCGCGACGAGGATTCCCGCTCGGACAGGCAGCCGGAGTTCACCCAGCTCGACATGGAGATGTCCTTCGTGGACATGGAGGACATCTACCGCACCATCGAGGGACTCTACTCCCAGATCTGGAAGGATGCGCTGGGCAAGGAACTGAAGATACCGTTCCCCCGCATCTCACTGGACGATGCGATCTCAAAGTACGGCACTGATGCCCCGGACATAAGGTTCGGGCTGGAACTGGTCGAGGTCACGGACATCGTCTCCTGCGCCACCTACGACATCTTCCAGAAGATCCTGCAGAAGAAGGGCGTGATCATAGCGATCAACCTCCGGTCGGACATCGTCAAGGAGAAGATGCTCGATGCCAACGTGGGCAGGAAGGAGGTCGACAGGCTCATCGAATGGGCCAAGGCCCAGGGCATGGGCGGCCTCACCTGGATGCGTATGACCGAGGAAGGCCTCAGCTCCAACATCGTGAAGTACTTCAGCAAGGACGTGCTGGACCGCCTGGCCGAGCGCATGGGCGCGCGGAAGGGCGACCTGTTGCTGTTCATGGCGGGCCCGAAGCACCAGACGCTGAAGGCGGCCGGTCAGTTGCGTCTCAAGCTGGGACGAGACAATGGCCTGCTGGAAGGGAAGGACCACCAGTTCGTTTGGGTGGTCGACTGGCCTATGTTCCAGGCGGACCCGATCACCGGAAAGGTCACCTCGGCCCACCATCCGTTCGTCCATCCTGCCGGAGGGGACTTCGACGAGAACGGCGACCTCCTGAAGGTCATGAGCGACTCGTACGACCTGGTGCTGGACGGTTCCGAGATCGGTTCCGGTTCGCTCCGTAACCACGACCCGAACGTGCAGCGCAAGGTGTTCCGCGTGCTCGGGATGAGCGAGGAGAAGATGGAACAGGCGTTCGACTTCTTCCTCGAGGCGCTCGAGTTCGGCGCCCCGCCCCATGGAGGGATTGGGATGGGCATGGACCGATTCTGCGCCATGCTCCTCGGTTGCGAGAGCATCCGCGATGTCATCGCCTTCCCCAAGAACAAGAAGTTCCAGTCCTTGGTGGATGGTTCCCCGACAAAGGTGGAGCAGGCCAAGCTGGACGAGCTCCAATTGATGACCTTGGCGGAAGAGGACGAAGAGAACTGATCTCAAACCCTTTTTTCTATCTCCCTGTTGACGCATTCCACGATCTCCTTCGAGGAATGGCGTCCTTTTGTCTCTTTCATCAAATGACCGATGACAGAGTTGGCGGCCTTCGGGTTGGTCCTGTAGTCCTTGACGACCTCAGGATGCTTGTCGAGGAACTGGTTCACCAGCACTTCGATATCACGCCCGCCCTCGTCCGATGTTGACACCTCGGCCATTCCGACCATGGCCAGGAGACGCATCTTGGCCTCGTTGTCGTTGATGCGGCCGTCCGAATCGGCCTTGATCACATCGATGATCTCCCCTTTCTTTTCGCCCAGGATCGGTTCGAACTTGCTCCAGTTCGAGTTGATCGGTCCGAGGAGCCACTGTACCGCCTTCTCCGGAGGGACCTTGCTGCACGTCTCCTCGAAAAGGTCCGCCAGGTTCATCGATGTCAGTACCAGTTGCTTGGCGGTCGCTTCCGGGATGGAACATTGCTTGGCCAGGCGTTCTGCGCGCATGAAGGGGGTTTCGGGCAACTTGATGGCCGCGGCCATTGCGCCTATCTCGTACTCTCCCAGGTCAGGTTCGCCGATGTAACCATAATCCTCTTCGAACTCCTTCTCCCTGGCCGGAAGCGTCACCTTGCGCTCCTCATCATATCTGCGGGTCTCCCTGACGATCTTCTTGCCGGCCTCCAGCATCTTCGCCTGCCTGGTGGCCTCGTAGCTGAGCGCCTTCTCCATGTTCCTCAGGCCGGAGACGTTCTTGACCTCGACCCGCTCCTCTCCCACAGAGATGTTGCAGTCGACCCTGATCGACTGTTCATCCTGCACAGAAATGCCGACAAGATAGCGAAGCTCGGTGGTGAGCTGGTTGATGAACTCCCTCGCCTCTGCAGGCGAGCTCATGTCAGGTGCCGTGACGATCTCGACCAGCGGGATGCCGCTGCGGTTATAATCGATCAGCGAGACCTCCTCGCCGCTTCGTCCGACCCTGCGGATCCGGCCCGGGTCCTCTTCGATATGGACCCTCCAGATGCCGATGCGCTTGCCGTTGAGGTCGTAATGGCCGTCGACCCCGAGCGGAGACTCGTACTGGGTGATCTGGAAGTGCTTCGGCAGGTCAGGATAGAAATAGGTCTTGCGGGAGAACCAGATCTTCTGGTTCATGTGGCAATCCAGGAACCTGGCGACCATAAGGCCATATTCCAGCGCTTTCCGGTTCAAGGAGGGCCTGGAACCAGGGAAGCCCAGGCAGGTCGGGCAGACCGAGCTGTTGGGCTGGTCCGCGGTGGTCGGGCAGGAACAGAAGAGCTTCGACTTCGTGGGAAGCTGCAGGTGGATCTCCAGTCCGATCTTCATGCTCCCACCTCCGGGATGTGATATTCAAAGCCCTGCTCCCATCTCTTGGCGAACTTCACCAATGCCCCTTCCTCCCAGTGCGGCGTGACCAGCTGCATCCCCACTGGCATCTTTCCGACATAGCCGCACGGGACTGAGATGTGCGGCAGGCCCGTTAGGTTTGGCGGCAAGGTGAGGAAATCGGTGAGGTAGATATCCACCGGCCGCATGTTCTTGATGTCATCGAACCGCGGCGCCACCATGGGCATGGTGGGCGACGCCACCGCGGCATACTCCTTAAAGATACTGGCATACTCCTGGATGATGGTGTTGCGAACGCTCAACGCCTTGAGATAATATTTGTCGCGGAAACCGACCATGCGGCAGAACGTTCCCAGCAGTATGCGCCGCTTGGCCTCCTCACCGAAGCATTCCGTCCTGACGCCGGAGAAGTAATCGTTGAAGTGTTGATGATATTCGTTCCCCATCACCCCGTAACGCATCCCCGCATATCTGGCCAGGTTTGTCGAGGCCTCGGTGGTTGCCAGCACGTAGTAGGCTGGCATCGCGAACTTGAGCGAGGGCATGTCGACTGATACGATCTCTCTTCCCATCTCAGCGCTCACTCTCTGCACCGCAGCATTGAACGCATCCAGCACCTTGGGTTCGACACCCTCCAGGCACTCCTTCGGCACGGCGATGGGGCCAGAGCGGTCCTTCGACATGTCCAGCTGCGTCTGGCAGCATGAGGTCGGGTCACGAGGGTCCGGACCGGATATGACCGGCAGGAGCTTTTCGATCAAGCTGACGTTGCGGGAGAGCAGGCCGACCTTGTCTAGGGAGTTACCGTAGTCGATCAGGCCGTAGCGCGAAACCCTTCCGTAGGTGGGGGTGATCCCGACCACGCCGCAGAACGATGCTGGGCAGGAGATGGAACCTCCAGTCGATACGCCTAGGGCCGCATGGCCAGCGATCAATGCCGCAGCTACCGCTGCCCCACCG
Organism: Methanomassiliicoccales archaeon PtaU1.Bin124; assembly: GCA_002067865.1. Taxonomy (GTDB): domain Archaea; phylum Thermoplasmatota; class Thermoplasmata; order Methanomassiliicoccales; family UBA472; genus MVRC01. The sequence goes on from MVRC01000015.1 coordinate 214,794, forward strand.
CTGGACCCCCCGCAGGCCCTTTCCCTGTCGAAGGGGTTCAGCGGCACACCGAAGGCACTGTTCGTGCTGAAGGTACCGAAGCCGAACTCGTCCATGTTCGTCTTGCCGAGAAGAAGGCCGCCAGCATGTCGCAGCCTCTTGACGGGCTCGGCATCGAACGGCGGCCTGTACCCTTCCAGTATCCTTGAGCCGGCCCTGGTCTGGAAATCTTTAGTGCAGAGGTTATCCTTCGCTGAGAACGTGAACTTGCTTTCCCCTTCCGGCTGTATTTCCAGCATCTCGCAGAACGCCCTATGCCTTTCGTTCTGCCTCTTTAACCAATCCAGATCGAAGCGGGCGATCACGAGAGCTTAGGCCCCCTGATGTAGCCGTCATAGGAGTCCATGTGCTTGGTGAGCTCATATGGGTCGATGTCGATCGCAGGTTCATCCTCTCTCAGGACATCCTGCACGGGCACAGGGTTGAAGTCAAAATTCTCCGAAGAGGGTGCCGAATCCAGGACAGCAAAGCTGTCGAGGATGTCCTGAAGGTCCTTGCCATACTTGTCGAGTTCCGCCTCTGTCAATCTGAGACGGGCCACCTTCGCCACCCTTGCGACCGTTTCTTTCTCCATGATGTTCGCCTCGGAGCTAAATGAGACCGACATGTACCCCAATATTCTCAATCTTTCGCTAGAATGGACATACCAGAATTCTTATCAAAGATGATTACTTTATAAAATAATCATTTCTGATTATCTTTTCAGATAGGCCAGATTATTTTTACATGGGGTGGATATTAATTTAATTTTCATAATCGATAATACTATCCAGATATCGCTTTTTTCCATATTTTGATAACAATATTTATTCTGTAATTTTTATGTTTCAGTTAAAATTATATTTAAATATCCGGGCAATTATTATCATTATCGAGTAAGGTAGAAATTCTGCCTATCAGGGGAGATGAAGGATGTTGCCGAAATATTGGTTCAAGCTTGACCTTCGCGGAGAGGCCGGTGTGGCGACAACGCTGGTGATAACCTCGTTGCTCCTTGTCTCCGGGGCTGCTGCCACCACAGTCATCGATACGAACAACGATTATCAGCAGCAGGCCGAGTCGACCGCCATCGAAGCGATAAATGAAGTCGCGACCGGCCTCACAGTGATAGATGTCATAGGTCATGTCGAATCTTATTCAGTGAATAAGCTGGACCTAGTGGTCCGCTTGAACCCAGGGAGCCCGGATATCGACGTTTCCGGCCTCACCGTGGTCTTTACCTCACTGACGGATTCCATCACTTACACTTTCAATGCAACTGACCCGGCCTACCGCTTCGAGGCCAAGCAGTTGAACATCGCTTCGGGAACGGGCGTTTGGAAGGACAACAGCAGCAAGATCATGGGCTCAGGAGACCTCATTAAGATCACCATAACCGGGTTCGAGATCCAACATGGTCGGTCTGCTAAAGTGAACATCATTCCTGCGTTCGGTCAGGAGAACTTCGTAAAGCTCAACGTCCCAGATGCGCTGGTAGGGTCGTTTGTGACGCTGAGATAAACCCAATCCAATTATATTTTTCAACATATTTCCCAAAATTTTGTCATCGGGCCCCCAAATCTCTTATGGTCCAAGCATCGAATGGTTCCTTCAGATCATACGCTGGCCTACTCCTACTCATGGCATATGTCCAAACAGGACATGGGATGAGGTGGATCCTGAGGAAGAGGCCGCAACCCAAACCCAATAAGGCATCTGGCCATCGAAGAGGTCTTCAGCGTCCCCTCTGGACGATTCAATACCAATAATGGCCACGATAACGATAAGTTTAACAATCCCCAGGCATTTCTTGAGTCCAAGTGATCCGATGTCCGATGAGTATGAAAAGCTGATGAAGCAAGGATTCCAGGCCATGAGCGAGGGCGAGTACCAGGCCGCTCTGTCCAAGTTTGACAAGGCCATAAAGCTCGACCCCAAGAACGCCGAGGCCTACCTGGCGAAGGCTGATGCAGGTGTCCTTGTTCCGAAGGTCTCTCAAGAGGAGATCGAGGCCCTATACAAGAAGGCCATCGAGCTCCAGCCGGACAACCCGTTCATCTACCAGTCATATGCCGCGTTCTGTATGGACACCGGCAAGTTCAACGAGGCCGAGACCGCGTACAACAAGGCCGCCGAGAACGATCCCGACAGCGCCCCGTACTATTACTCGGAGTTCGGCGTAGAATACTACCGCCGCGCACCAGTGGTCTACGAGCAGCACCTGGACGACAAGACCAGGGAGATCATCGCCAAGAAGGCGTTGAAGTATCTGCTGAAGTCCATCGGCATGGACGAGGCGACGGCGAAGAAGCTGCTCTGAACGGGTCACCGCAATAGGTCATCGGGATCGGGGGCGACCCCTTTCCCTCTCTTCTTCATTCCACAATCCATGCAGGTCCGGGTCTCCGGATCGTAATGATCTGGACAAAGCAATTTTCCGCAGATCATGCAGGTATGCCTGGCAGGTTTGCCGCAATATGCGCAGAGACCTAGCATCTCCATGCTAATGTCATTGCAGGTCGGAGCATTTACAGGTTATCATGCCAAGGTAGACCAGCCCCTCGGCCACGCCGGCCGAGTGCTTGCCTAGCGTCACGTACTTCGCAGCGGCCTTGGCGGCAGGCGAGGCGTTGCCGACCGCGATGCCATACCCACACTCCTTCAGCATCTTCACGTCGTTGTCAGCATCACCGAACGCGACGACCTCGTCCATTCCAATTCCCAAGATATCGCAGGCCTTCCTTACTCCGGAGACCTTGCTGTGCCCCTTCTCCATGATATGGATGGCAAATCCAGTTGCCTCGATCTCGACATCCCAGCCCTGTAGCGCCCCCCTTACCTTGGTCAAGTCGTTGCTCCGCTTCAGGGCCACCTCGGTCAACCGCCAGTTGTCAGTGAACAGTCGTTCGACACCTGGCATGACCTCCTGCAGATGCTGGTAGGCCTTCCAAGGCATCTCGCCGGAATGTAACCTGAAGATCTTCTCATTGTAGGATATCACTCCGCCGTTCTCGGCGATGACAGGCCCATCCAGTCCGATGAACGCGCTGAGGCCATAGGCCACAGGCAGAACGTTTCCGCTGGCCAGCATGACCTTGTATCCTAATGATTGCGCCTGCCGCAACGCCTCAATGCCCTGGGCCTGGATGTGCTTCTCCGCATCTGTTATCGTGCCGTCCACATCGCACACGATGGCCTTGTAAGGGCGGTCCATGAAAAGATCACTCGGCGGTGCGAATCTCGCCCAGGGTCGTGACCCTCTCGGCGAAGGCATTGTGCTTGTGGATCGACTCCTGGCTCTCGCTTCTGACGGTGACGACCGTGTCGTCCGGCAGATGCTTGAACTTTTCCAGGATCTTGGTGAGGTTGGCCCTAACCACATCTTCCACGAACTTCGGGTTGTCATGGGCCACGATGACCACTTGGGCTTCCTCCGCCCTCTTCAATATCTCGAAGGTGGGGCTGCTGAAGGAGCTCTCCACGATGTCGATGAGGTCGTTCGCCTCGACATCATAATCCTCGGGCACTTCCATCATGACGGTCGTGACATTGCGCTGGTTGTGGGTGATGTTCGGCCCGTCCTTGGTCTTGTCCCTCAGGTTGCCATACTTCAGGTCCGCCACGGTCTCCATGGCGCATGGGCAGGCGGTCATGCCGATGACCTCCACGCCAATCATCTTCTTCATGCCATTGCCGCGCTTGGCGACGGCCCTGGCCAAAAGCTTGTAGGATTCCATGGTGCGCCGGCCGCTGGGCACGGTCCTTTCCATGAAGTAATCAGCGGTGATGAGCACCTCTGAGAACGAGGCATATTCGTGCCTTTCCAGCAGGTCCTTTCCCATGGTAGCGGCCAGTTCCTCCAATCCCTTCACCGGATGGGACAAGGAATTCTCCACCACATCGGAGATGACCTCGAGGTTACGGGACAGATGGGAACCTTTCTGGCTGGAAGGAAGGTCGACGAAGACGTCGATGACGCAGAACAGAGTGACGGTCTTTCCCCCACGGCAGACCTGGACCGGCTTCTTTACTCCTGTAACACCGACCCTGGACAACATGAATCCGTTCGATAGCCTACGGTTCTGCACATCTGTCAAAGACATATGAATCGTTCCTCCATTCCAGCATGGTTCTTAAATCAATTCCATTCAACAATTAATTCGGTAGTATGTTGAAGATTTGGTTATCATTTGACCTGGATGAGCTTGTAGTCCCTCTCCCCAAGTCCCAGCTTTTCTGCATATTCCAACTGCCCATGCCAATCGAAATCGTACAGGTTGCGGAACTTGTCCTCACCCGGTTTCATCGCCCCGGTCAATGCGCTCTCCCTCGCCCCCATCTGCTTGTTGACCAGATCGGCCGATGCCTGATCGATGGAGACGATGTCCTTCGAAGCCAGTATGCCTACGTTCGGCACGATGCCGACGTCACTCCAGGAAGCGCAGTCGCAGTAGGGCGACACGTCCATGATGAACGTGATGTAGCCGAACTTCTCCTTCCTCCCTTTGGTGATGGCATAGCAGTATTCCACCACCTTCTCCTGCAGGGCCGTGGTGTCCATGGTCCAGTCGCTCGGTTCCATGGCCGCGAACTGGCAGACCACCAGGCACTCCCCGCAGCCAATGCATTTCTTCTCATTGATGACTGACTTCCGTTCCTTCACCTGGATCGCATTTCCGGGGCAGTGAGAGGCACAATTGCCACACCCCCTGCACACGCTCTCGTTCACCTTCGGCCTCATTCCGCTGTGCATCTCCAGCTTGCCTGCTCTGGAACCGAATCCCATGCCCAGGTTCTTCATGGCCCCGCCGAACCCGGTCATCATGTGTCCCTTCAGATGGGTGACGCACATCACCGCGCTGGCCTCCATGGCTGCCGCTCCGATCTTCGCGGTGCGGCAATGCTTCTGGTTTATATCGACCTCGACCTGGCTGTTCCCTTTGAGCCCGTCCGCGATGACGACCGGGGCGTTCACCACAGGGTATGTGAAACCATGCCGGGCCGCGGTCCAGAGATGGTCCACCGCATTGGAGCGGGAACCGACGTACAAGGTGTTGCTGTCAGTTAGGAATGGTCTTCCACCTTCTGCCTCTACCAGTTCCACCACCCTCTGCACCAATTGAGGCCGGAGGAAGGCCGTGTTACCTGATTCGCCGAAATGCAATTTGATCGCGACCAGGTCTCGGTCGGTGATCGCGTCGGCCAGTTTTGCCCTTTTGAACAGGCGGGAGACCTTTTCCACGGTCTTTTCGCGATCTGAGGAGGCACGGAGATTGGAGAAATAGACTTCTGACATCAAATATGGAGTCCTTTTCCCCCTAGAAAAACCTTTTTTCTGGCCCTGGAAAGATTTAACATCCCGGTTCGGATGCCTTTTACGATGCTGTGCGGGATGGATGAGGCAGGTAGGGGGCCAGTCATAGGTCCCTTGGTCATTGCCGGGGTCATGGTCGCGGACGAAGCCCCGCTGAGGGAGATGGGGGTGCGTGACTCGAAGAAACTGACCCCTGCCCGCCGGTCCGAGCTGGACGTTCTCATAAGGAAAGTGGCAAAGGTGGACGTCGAGGTGATCGACGCTCTCACCATAGATGCCAGGGGGGAAGGCTCCTTGAACGATCTGGAACTGGACCATTTCGCCATGATCATAGAGAGGATGAGACCGACCTCGGTCTTCGCCGACGCGTGCGACCCCAGCGAGAGCGCATTCCACGACAAGCTGTCATCGAGGCTGAAGTATGTTCCAGAGATGACCTGTCGCCATAAGGCCGATGACCTGTTCCCCTGCGTCTCTGCCGCATCCATCGTGGCCAAGGTGCTGCGGGACCGCATAGTGGAGCAGATCGCCGCTGAGCTGGGTGAGGAGATCGGCAGCGGATATCCGGCCGACCCTACCACGAGAGCGTTCTTGAAAAGGTGGATAAAGGAGAAGAGGGATTTCCCGCCTCATACCAGGAAAAGCTGGAAGACCTGTCAGGAGATCCGTTCAGAGACCCTGACCCGGAAGATCACAGATTGGGAGTGAAAAACAAATGACGGTTAGGCCTCAGCTGGAAGACACGATCGCGAAGTTCCACAAGAAGGTAGAGAAGGACGCCGAGCTGAAAAAGGAGCTGCAGGGCGTCACCAAGAAGGTTAACATCAACCTCTGCACGGAGACCTATTGCTTCACGTTGAAGGACGCGAAGGTGGAAGGTTTCACCGAAGGACTGTACGATACATCCGACATCGTCATCGAATCGGATTGCCAGACAGTTGCCGATCTGTACAGCGGCAAGATGAAGGTCATGAAGGCCTGGGCATTGCGCAAGATCCGTCTGAAGGGCTCCCTGGAAGATGTCATGAAGCTGCGCAAGTTCTTCTGATTTGGGAAAACATATATGTAGGGCATCCCTGTTAGGATGCTCCACAATAGCGGGGTAGGGTAGCCAGGACATCCCGTCGGGCTCATAACCCGGAGACCGGTCGTTCAAATCGACCCCCCGCTACCATCACGTTTTTATCAAGCCTGGCATAATATACGGGCGTCATCACCCAGAGATTTTGGCGGCGAGCACATGCGAGTTGAGGTCTTGGTCATCGGCGGTGGCGCGACCGGCGCAGGAACAGCCCGAGACCTGGCCATGAGGGGCTTCGACGTCCTCTTGCTGGAAAGGCGGGATTTCTGTGCAGGGGCCAGCGGCGCCAACCATGGCATGTTGCATAGCGGCGCCAGATATGTTTCGAAGGACAAGGAGTCCGCCATCGAATGCGCTTCCGAGTCAAAGGTGCTGAGGCGCATCGCCCCTCACTGCATCGAGGACACCGGCGGTCTCTTCGTCAGACTGGCCGAAGAGGATGCCAGTTATGCCGATTCCTTTTCGGAAAGGTGCAGGTCCGCAGGGGTCAGCGCGTCGCATCTCACTTCCAGAGAGCTTCGCGAACTGGAACCTGAACTGGCATCGACCGTCTCTGACGGTTATTCGGTCATGGACGGGTCGATCGATCCGTTCCGCCTGGTGCTGTCGAACATCGAGTCTGCCAGGGAGGCGGGTGCGACGGTCAGGAACTATTGCACCGTGAAGGCCATGGCCATCGATGAATGTCGCATCACCAGGGTGCAGATGGAGGACCGCCGCAATGGGGCCAAGACCTGGATCGACCCTGAGATCGTGGTGAACACCGCGGGCGCCTGGGCGGACAAGGTGGCGGAGATGGCCGGATGCCACCTGGACATGACCCGTGACTACGGTGCGATGGTAGTCTACAACGGAAGGCTGGTGGACCGATTGATCAACCGGCTCAGGGCTCCATCGGACGGCGACATCATCGTTCCCAACCACACGGCCATGATCGTTGGCACCACGTCACGTAAAGTGGCCGATCCCGACCTGGCGGTCCCGGACCGCCAAGAACTGGTGAGGCTACGGTCCGAGGCGGAGCAGGTGCTTCCAGCCATGAGGGACTGCCGTCTGGTGCGCGTGTACGGCGGCGCCAGGCCGCTGGCCTCGGCATGCGCTGGGAGGGATGCAAGCCGAACCTGCAGCATCATCGATCACTCTGACCAAGGGGTGGAAAACCTTCTGAGCGTGGTGGGCGGAAAGCTCACCACATACCGTGCAATGGCCCAGTCTGCTTCGGACAAGGTGGAGGAGAGGCTTGGTCCCAGGTCACCCTGTCGTACATCGTTGGAGCCCCTGCCATCTCCGGAAAAGATTCCAGGCGGCCTGCTGGACCATCAAAGAAGGTCCCTCCTGAGGAGATATGGCGGGATGCCGATCAGAGACACCGGTCCGCTGCATGGGGCAAAGACGTCCTGCAGCTGTGAACAGGTGATGAGGTTCGAACTGGACCACTTTGCACGTTCGGACGACGTCCTGGGGGTCGCCGATCTGATGCGCCGAACCCGGGCAGGAATGGGGTACTGCCAATCGCTCGATTGCGTCTGGGAGATGCTCTCTGCCTTGGCAGAGAACGGTAAATGGAACGAAGGTGCTCTGCAGGATTTCCTGGCCGAGCGGGACAAGGGGCTGCTGCCATTATTGTCCGGCGATCAGCTTCGCCAGGAGATCTTCAGGGCACATCTTCTGCCGACCACGCCGGGCGGTGAGGCCAAATGAGAACGACCATTCTTCGTTCCAGTGAAGCGGTGGTGATCGGCCAGGGACTTACCGGTCTGTTCTGCGCTTGGAGTCTGGCACGCAAGGGGTACAAGGTGGATGTGATCGGGCGCGGAACGCCGGCCTCGCAAATGTCTAGCGGTTGCATATCTGACCTAGGGTCCACCAAGGCCATGGAGGCCATCGGAATGGACCGGTCCGAGGCTTTCCTTGCGTTGATCGATGCCGGTTCGTCATTCCTGGAGCTCATGAAGGCCGAGGGACTGGATCTCATCGAACCGACCGACATCTTGATCGACGGACACGGCATGGGTCATCAGGCCAGCCTGTGTCAGAAATGGACCTTGACGAAGAAGGACATCTCCGATGCTGCGGTGGTCCACCTCGTGCTACCTGCCGATAACGGTTCCCTTCTCAAGGCCTCGTTGATGGCTGGTTCGAAGGACATCGAGGTAAAAGCATCACCACTTCCATCATCGCCGGATGAATGCGAGATGAGGGAGAGGGTTTTGCGCGCAGCCTCTAATTCGGAGGCCGACCTAGTGATCGTTCCCCCGTTGTTCGGCCTGAAGAACTACCGCAGCTTCATGGAGCTTCTGGAGCGTGGAGATCGAACACAGGTCAGGGAATATTATGCGCCCCTCGGCCTGCCTGGGAAAAGGGTGGTCCAAGCCATGCGCAACGCGGGGGCGAGGGAAGAAGTGGCCATCCATGATATGGACGTACGCAAGGTCATCATCAAGTCTGGAAGGGTGAAGCGCCTCGGTGTGAGGTCTGGACTGAGAGAGTTCGATCTGGACGTTCAGGCGCTGATCCATTGCGGCGGCGGATTGGTCGGAGGAGGGTTAGGCGTCTCCGGTACGTCGGCTGTCGATCCGCTCGACACCTTCGATACGATATCGGTCGGAACCGGTTCGAACAAATATTCAGTTCTGGGAGAAGGGCTGCGCACCGATGGCCGACTCCATCTTCATCAAAATGGGGCAAGGGTGGCGAACGCCCTTGCGGCCGGTTCTATCCTTCCTGGATTGAACCTACCATCTGGGGCAGGGATGGGCCCTTGCTTGGCGACGGCCTTGCTAGCGGCGGAGGAGGTCGGAAATGGTAGGTGAAGCGGACCGCTGCATCAAGTGCGGCAGCTGTATGCGCGCCTGTCCCGTCGTTTCAAAGGTGGGCGAAGGTGTGTTCCCTGGGCCTAGGTCGCTGGCAGTGGACGGTCCCCGGGGTAGGAGGAACGCCATCCGGGCATCGGATGAACTGCTGAAATGTTCGATGTGCCACGCCTGCGCCTCGGCCTGCCCCATGAAGATCGAGATCCCAAGCGCAATACTCCGTTTGAGGGAGACAGGGTTCGATGAGAACGCCCTTAGGCCAGGCCATGCCCGCATGGTCCACAACATCGACCAGCATCGTTCCTCGGTGGAACCGGTGGCATACTCTTCACTGCCTTCAGATCCTGCCTCGGAGCTGTGCTTCTTCCCTGGTTGCATCGGCCGATATCGCCTGCCAGACATCGCATCGGCCGCGATCGGTATCCTGCACGGGTTCGGCACGTCCGCATCATGCCCGAATGAATTGGTCTGCTGCGGTTCTCCTTTGGAGAAGATCGGGGACAAGGCAAGGCAGCTGCGTCTTCAAGAACAAAACCTATCCATACTGGAGCGATACGACCGGATCGTCACCTCTTGCCCCGGATGCACCGGTCAATTGGCAGAAGGATATGGGCTGGACGCGATGCATCTGGTCGAGCACCTGTTCGAAGATGTGGGGCTGTCTAAGATATCCCATGCCGCTAGACACCGGGATGTGAAGGTGGCGGTGCACCATCCATGTCACCTGAACAGGCTGGTCGGGCCACATACCAAGGAGTATACCATTCAGTTGCTGCAGGCGATACCCGGGGTGAAACTGGTCGATTATGATGCCCAGGAGGACTGTTGCGGCGCTGGCGGGTCCCTCCTTTCAGGATACCCTGATATCGCCGATGTCATCGGTTCGGACAAGGCATCCTCCGCTGCCGCCGCTGGAGCGGACATGATAGTAGCGGCATGCCCCTTCTGCGTGATCAACCTGGGCCGTTCTGGCACGATGCCGACACAGGACCTGGGCCAGTTCCTCTTTGCATCGTTGAAGCGCTAGTTGAACGCGACAATCTCAAATACCTAAAGGATTGGTTCAGGGACAAGATGAACCCAAAACCCTTGTGTTTCACATGCCTCCACCGTGAGAACCGCCCTGAGCTGGGCGTCAACGACCAGTTGATCTACTGCCGCAAAAAGGACATGGTCGTGAGGCCCAAGGTGGAATGCACCGTTTTCTATCGGGCAACGCAGCAATCGATCAAGGAGCTGCACAAGTCCCTCTACGGGACGATAGACGAGGAAGGCGAAGGAGAGATCTAACGCCATTCCAGCAGCGGATTCGTAACATTCGTGTCCACTGATCTGATCTCAAAGGGGATCCACTGGTTGGCAGCTGGTATGCCGCGCATATGGCGGATGCGCATGCGCCGGTTCAAGTCCTCATCGAACTTCAGCTCCAGCACGCCGTCGGCTATGGCCATGAGATGGTTCACCGTCTTTTCGTCATGCACTCCGTCGTGCACCGAGAAGACCGCGGTGCCGAACTCGTTCCTGACCCGTGAACTGGATATCTGGAAGAACTTCAATACCACATTGGACTGGTTGTACAGGAACAGTGTCGAAAGGGTATAGAAGAAGATCCGCACCGGTTTGCCATATTCCCCGGCGATGGCCGCCACGTTGAACATAATGCCTTCGATGTCCCCGGCCGGTCTGACCTCGCTCCTTGCGAACGAGGCCCTCTCATCGACCGTTCCCAGCAAACTGGAGTGGTAATCGATGATGAACAGCTTCTTGCCCAGCAGCTTGTCCGTCTTGATGCCGAAGTTGCGCATTATGGCCAGCAGGTCCGCTGGCAATACGTCCATGGTGACGAAGATGACCGTCTCGCCCCCGTCCAGGTAATCCTTGGCCAAGCTGACGTCGAACTCCAGCATGCCGATGCCGGGGGACCCCATCATGAGAATGGAGCACATGTCTGGCAATGATGCTTTGATCATCGGTCCACCTCACACGATGGGGGTGAGCGAGATCTTTCCGCCCTTGGCTCGCTCTTCCATTGCCAGGGCGTTGCATTCAGTGAACGGTTCCTCGCCGTAGATGACGATGGTACCACCTATGCGATCGGCCTTGATGTGCACGTTCGCGAGGTCGGACAGCCTCTCCTTCGAACGGGATGAAGGTGACGTGATGCAAACGCACACTCCCTTGTTCCGCTTCATGATGCCCAGATGCTCTGGCATCTGGTCCATGACCTTCTCCCCATAGATCGATTCCAATGTATCAAAGCCAAGGAGCGAGAGCATGGGGGATTCGGTGCCGCTCAGGCTGTAGGATATGGTCTTCCACTTCAGGTCGGTGGCGGCATTGGACCCTTCGACCGGCATGATGTACGGGGCCGAAGCCTCCATCTGGGAAGCGACCTCAGGCACACGTACGCACCTCTCGAACTGTTCCTTGCTGACCAGCGAGGCCATCTGTGTCCGCACGGCGTCGGCGCTGACCTTGCGCAACGGCACCCAGAGCACGCCTCTCCTCATGGAAACGAAGTTCGCTACCAGGGATTGCTCGATGAGGCCGCTTACGCTGGAGGGCACGCCCGGTCCCAGCTCGACCAGGACCATGGAACCCCTTTCCAGGCCGCCGTTAGTGAGCCTGTCCAGATCGATGATCCCGCTCGAAACGTGCCCGTTGTGGTCCTCAATGGCCATCCACCCGGTGTGGGCGGGGATGCGGTCGGAACCATAACCGAAGGTCTGGATCTTTCCGCCTTTTAAGGTGAATAGGTATTTTGGCTGCTGTATCTCACAGCCGCGCAACTTGACGATCTCGATCTCCCTGACCCGTCTACGGTTGAATTCGCTCCGGGATACGATGACGACACCGTCACCCAGGTAGTCGAGCGATTGCTCGGTGTTCTCCAGGACATAGAGCACATTGGAGCCGTAGCCTTCCACCAGGTCCTTCTGCAATGCGGAAATGAGCGACGAGAACGTCATGCCGTAGCGTTCGGCCAGCGCATCGATGCTGTCGATGACGATCAAGGTCCGTGCCGGGGCCATGGTCTCGACCAGTTCATAGAGGCTTTCCAGCTCCCCCAGGTCACGACCGATGGAGATCGACATCTCCTTCTTCGGGGCACCCATCTGCTGAGATCCCAGCCCTTTGAGCTTGCTAAGGCCGTTGCGGCTCTTCTGGCTGATCTTCCCGCTGGGGTCCTTCACGGATGGATACGCTATTCCCATCAGCCGGTCCTCCAGCCATGGGAAATGCTGCATGAGGGCGCTGTCAGAGACCCTGGTGGAGAAGTAATACCCCTTCTCGATATGCGCCAGTTCCTCTATCACCTGGAGCGCGAAGGTGGTCTTGCCTGCCCCCGCCACCCCTCTGACGATAAGGGAATGCCCGCCCGGACTGGTGAAGAACGTGAAAATCTCGGACGGTATGCGCATCTTCTCGTACGATTCCATCAACATGCCTTCTATTGTCTATATATCACCACCCGGCTCATTATTAAACAAATTTGCGAACAAATTATCAAATCACAGATTGAATCGTCGCAAATAGGTGCGGCGATGAAACATTTAAATTCACTGTATCAAATGGGGCCAGTGGGGAATGGGATAGATGCAGGCAGTCATACTAGCCGCCGGAGAGGGCACGAGATTGCGACCGTTCACGCTGACCCGCCCGAAGGTCATGCTGCCTGTCGGTAACCGTCCCATCCTGGAGTTCGTGGTCGAATCGCTCGTGGCCAATGGTGTTCGGGACATAGTCATGGTGGTCGGCTACCACAAGGAGCGCATCATGTCGTTCTTCGGCGATGGCTCGAAGTTCGGAGCGCGCATCAGCTACGTGGTCCAGGACAAGCAGCTCGGCACCGGCCATGCCATGATGTATCTCAAGGGCGTGGTGAAGGGAAGGTTCCTTCTTTTACCAGGCGACAACATAGTCGACAAAGAGGCCGTGGCCGCATTGCTCACGATCAATGAGGGCAGCGCGGTCCTCGTGACCGAGAGCGACGAGCCTTCCAAGTATGGCGTGGTCGAATTGAGCCAGGGCCGAGTGGTTCAGATACATGAAAAGCCCCGGGAGACGGTAGGGAACATCATCAACACCGGGCTGTACAATTTCCAGGGCGACATCCTTCCGCTCATCGAGCATGAGGTGAAGCAGGGGAAATACGGCATCACCGAAGCGCTCCAGGGAGTTCTAAAGAGGATGGACCTCAGCGGCATCAGGCTGAGGGGCCGATGGGAGGATGCGGTCTATCCCTGGGACCTGGTGCGCCTGAACGAGATCGCGCTGGAGAGCGGAGGGCAGGACATCAACGGGACCATCGAACCTGGCGCCACCATTAAAGGCCCGGTCCGCATCGGAAAGGGCACCAAGATCAGGTCAGGCTGCTACGTCGAGGGACCGGTCGTCATCGGCGAGGGCTGCGACATCGGACCATCGGTGAGCATCATGCCGTCCACCAGCATCGGCAACGGCACGAACATCGACCCGTTCACCTGCATCAAGAACAGCATCATCATGGCGAACGTCAACATCGGTTCGCATTCCAACATCTGCCAGAGCGTGATCGACGACAGCGTCAGGATAGCCTCCAACTTCGCTGCCACCTGCGGTGACGCGAACGTGCAGATCGAGAAGCAATGGCATTCCGTTGACAACATCGGGTGCATGGTGGGGGAGGAGACCTCCATCGGGGCCGGGGCCATAGTTTCGTCCGGCAGCATCATCGGCTCGTCGTGCCGCATTGGGAACGGCGCCAAGGTCTCAGGTTATCTGGAAAACAGGAGCATAGTGATCTGATGTGCGGCATCATCGGTTATACCGGATATCGGCAGGCAGCAGAGGTATTGATCGAGGCGTTGCGCCGTCTGGAATACCGCGGTTACGACTCTGCCGGCGTGGCCATACTCAGCCCCAGCCTCAAGATCCATAAGAAGAAGGGGGAGCTGCACCAGCTCCAGTCCAGCCTTCCGCACATCGACGGCAGGGTCGGCGTCGGCCATACCCGCTGGGCCACCTGCGGCAAGCCTTCCAACGAGAACGCCCATCCGTTCCTGGACTGCAGCGGCAAGATCGCCCTGGTCCACAACGGCATCATCGAGAACTACATGGCGCTCAAGGAGGGTCTGCAGGAGGAGGGCCACAAGTTCTCCTCCCAGACCGATACCGAGGTCATCGTCCATCTCATCGAGAAGTTCTACCAGGGCGACCTCCACGAGGCCGTCAAGTCTGCCTTGAAGGAGATAAAGGGCACTTACGCCATCGCCGCGGTCGTCCAGGGGTCCGACGAGATCGTCGCCGCCCGCAAGGAGAACCCACTGGTCATCGGCGTGGGCGTCAACGAGAACTTCGTTGCCTCCGACGTCACTGCGCTTCTTTCGTACACCAACAAGGTGCGCCACGTCATGGACGGCGAGACCGTCCTGGTCAGGCCCGAGGGCGTGAGGGTGTTCGATTCCGAGGGCCGGGAGGTGCACCGCGAGGACACCATCATCACATGGAGCGCGGAGGACGCGCAAAAGGGGGGTTTCCCTCACTTCATGCTGAAAGAGATATTCGAGGAGCCCCAGGCCATCCACAATTCTTTGCTGGGGACCCTGGACATCATCGAGAACGGCGAGATCGTTCCGAACGTGCAGTTCTCTTCGATCAAGATCATCGCCTGCGGCTCATCTTACCATGCGGCCATGGTGGGTAAGTACATCCTGGAGGAGCTGGGGAAGATCCCCGTCACGCTGGAGCTCGCGTCCGAATATCGTTATTCGCCCGGGGCCAAGGAGTTCCCCCTGGTCATCTTGATATCCCAGAGCGGCGAGACCGCCGACACGCTTGCGGCCGCCAGGGAGGCAAGGCGCAGGGGCTGCCGTACGATGGGCATAACCAACGTGATCGGTTCCACCTTGACCCGGGAAGTGGACGAGGTGGTCTACACCCGTGCCGGTCCGGAGATCGGGGTGGCCGCCACCAAGACGTTCCTTACCCAGCTCATCGCGCTCTACATCATTTCCATCCGCATAGGATTTGCCAGGAGGGTCCTCAGCCACGATGCGATGTGGAAGGCGCTCTCCGAGCTGCGCAAGATGCCTGGAGTGGTCCAGGCGGTCCTGGACAACGCCGCCGAGGTGGAGAAGACCGTGGAGCTCTTGGTCCCGGCAAGGGACATCTTCTTCATCGGCCGCAACGTGAACTACCCGACCATGCTGGAGGGCGCGCTCAAGCTGAAGGAGATATCTTACATCCATGCGGAAGGGTTCGCTGCCGGGGAGCTAAAGCACGGCCCGCTCGCCTTGCTGGACGCAACCACGCCGGTGATCGCGGTGGCCATGCGCACCGACCATACCTACGAGAAGATGCTGGCGAACATCAGCGAGGTGGCAGCGAGGGAGAGCCCGGTCCTGTCCATCGGATGCGATGGAGATAGGGAATTGGCAGCGGTCTCCGTGAACATGATCAAGGTGCCATGCGTCTCGCCGCTGTTCTCGCCCATACCGGTCACGGTGGTGCTGCAGCTCATCGCTTACTACACTGCTCAGAAGAAGGGCCGTTCCATCGACAAGCCTAAGAACCTGGCCAAGAGCGTCACGGTCGAATGACCTAGACGATCTTTTCCGGGCACTGCTCCCGTCGAGAACAGGATTGGCATTTTCCCGGTCGGTTGTGGTTGCGGTGCACTTCGATATCGCCTTTCAGGGCCGACCTCATCTCCCCCGCCTTATCGGTGACGATCTGCCTCAGCCCCTCATCGAAATCGATATCGAACTCGGTGTCCCCATACTTCAGAATGCCCCTGGTCACCTTTTCCCCCGAATCGCTCATGATCAAGCAATATGCCGCCAGCTGAACGATATGCGAGAACAGCGGACCACGGGGCTGCCTGCCGCTCTTCAGCTCCACCGGGACCAGCTCGTCCCCCTCCTCCAATATGTAGTCCGGCCTGCCGGTGATGCCATATCTTTCGGAACGGAGCAGACGGGAGGTATCGTTGCCGATGTAGGCGATCTTCGCTGTCAGGTGGATCTCCTTCCGCCTGATCTCGATCTCCCTCTGGGACTTCAGCGTGTTGTACAGCGCGAAGCTGGTGCCGATGAGCCAGAACAGGGACAGCACCAATGCCACCTCGGCCAGTACCATCGGCACGTCATAGGTGATGAGAACAATGAGGATGAGGAACACCGTCACCACGCTGGCGATGGCGAACACCCTTTCCGCCCGTCTCACCCCGTTCTTTTTGTCCAGGCTGGCATGCATCACCAGATAGAGGATCAGTCCGATCCACAGGACGGTCGGAAGGGCGCTGAGCCAGATGATGTCCCTGGAGAAGTTGCGGTTGAAGATGAACAGGCCGATCAACGCCATGACGGTGGCTATCAATGAGAACCACAGGACCGCCCGCTCCCAGGCCAGGGCTCGCTTTTCCCCATCCAGGATGTTCCGCAGCTCCCTGCTCACATCCTCATGGCGCGCCACGCCCTGTTCCAGCTGCTGGGACTGAGCCTCGGTCTGCAATCCCAGCCACCAGCTGAGGGGACAGTAACAGAAACGCTCCAGCTCGCTGGCCGAAATTATCGGTTCGGCCATGCTATGATACCTGCAGGTATGATATTAGAAAATTGGCCTTTCCGAGGCTCACTCACAGTCGAGGTATTTACAGACCTGGTCGGTCAGGCTGCCGTCCATGATGAAGATGCCTTCTGGTATCTGGACATCATCGACGTAGCCGAACCAGTAGACCACTAGGCCCTGGCCGAACATGTCCAGGTACGGGGCCAGCTGTTTCTTCAGATTCTTGTTGACCTCGATCCTGTCCCCGAAGGTGGCCTTGGACTCGATCCAGTTCAGCTCCCATCCGTTCACCTTGACCGGCTTGTCGAAAAGGCAGTCAGGTGTCTTGGCGAACTCTCCCCTGATGTCCTTCTCCGTCCTGTAGGTGATGGAATGCTCGTTGAGCCAGGTCTGCAGCTTGCTCTCGCCCCAAGCGCCACGCTTGTACTGCAGTTCGGTGGCCCAGGGTGAATAGACATAATCGGCCTCGGTGATCTCTACGATCTCCTTCTTCATCCTGGCGCTGGGAATGATCTCAGGGTCCCGGACATATGCCCAGAACTCCTTCCTTCCCTTTCCCATCTCCTTGAAAAGCAAAAGGCCAGTGAGGATCGGCGAGAACTCCGCCTTGTCCGCGATCTGCAGCAAGGACATGCCCCGGTTCCAATCGGCCAGCATCTGCCGGCTCCACCTTTCGACGCGATAATACGCCTTGGTCGTCTCCCTGACGGTGCGCTGTGTGTAAAGGACGTTCAAAAATTCTTCTTCCAGACCGAGCTCCCCCGCGAGGGTCTTGATGTCGCTAGGCCTGCTCAATTGGTTGTAAAGGTGTTTAAAATCTTCATATTTCATTAGGTTCACTCTTTATAATTGGTTGGTTTCAGAGTGAAGTAGGTACGCCTGTATTTTAAAATATCGTTAAAAAGCAGCATATTTTAAACGACTGGATATGCTAATGGCGAAGGAGCCATATTTATTCGTTGAGGCCAGAATATTTATAATGAAAATATCCTTTCCTAATGCAAGTCCAGCCCAATGCTGGTCATAAATTGAGATGGGAGTGAAAAAAAGCATGTTCGACAGTTTGCCATTCATGCCAAAGGCACAAGGGCCACCATGGTTACCAGCTGCCGTGGCGGAAGCGAGACAATGGGCTTATTGGGGAGTTTTGATCGCGTTCATATTCGTGCTGATCGGCATCATCGTGACCATCGTTGCGGCCATATTCGCACCGGGAATTCTCATCACGGCGGTCATCAGCCTTGTAATCTCCATCGTCGTTCTATTCCTGATCAAATCGACGATCTTCGACCCGTTGGACCAGGGCAGGTTCAGGGACACCAATATCTTCTTCCTGATCTGGGGCATCCTGGGATTGTTCATCTATCTCATCCCTGGAATTCTCATCCTGATCGGGTTCATCAAGCTGCAGGAGGTCTTCTCCCCGCAGTACCAGCAGTATCAGGCCCAGCCGGGATATCAGGCCCCGCCACCCGCTGGACAGCAGCCACAGCAGCAGTACCAGGCCCCGCCACCGCAGCAGCAGGCGCCCGCGCCACAGGCCCCGGCCCAGCCGGAACAGCATGCGCAGCAGAAGGTGGAGATGGTCAAGTGCGCCAAGTGCGGCGTTCAGTACCCCGCCTTCATGCACCACTGCCCCAACTGCAACACGCCACGCTGAAAACCCTTTCTCAATCCTCTTTATTTTCTTCTCCGAACATCACTTTGCCCCGAAATTCGATTCTCACGATCCTATGATACGGGATCGAGCTTTCCGCGGTGTGGAAGAAAGACCTGCCTAGCTCCATGATGTCCGACCCTTTGATGGTCAGGACATCCCCTGGAGCCCCGCGGTGAACGTAGGTGATGAGCGCCTCGGCCAGGGCATCATGGCGCCATCTGATCTCGTTCAGGACCTCTCGCGGATAGACCACGATGTTAATAGGGCCTTCCTGGCAAAAGGCTATTTATGCCCGCCGCACCGCTAATCTCATCATGAATGGCTCGGTCAAAGGCAATTTCGTCGATGTTGTCAGTGGTAAGGTCTTTCCCGCTCAGGTGGATTTCCAGGATGGGAAGATCAAGGCCGTGACCGAGATCTCAGAACCTCAAGAACGGTTCATCCTCCCTGGCCTCATCGATGCGCACATCCATGTGGAATCATCCCAGCTCTGCCCCTCGCGTTTCGCCGAGATCGCAGTGACGCATGGCACTACGGCTGTCGTGTGCGATCCCCATGAGATCGCCAACGTCCAGGGCATGACAGGTATACGTTACATGATCGAGGATGCCTCCCGGTCCCCCTTGCGATTCCATTTCACCGCCCCATCATGCGTGCCCTCCACCGTTCATGAGACGAACGGGGCCAAGCTGGGCAAGCCGGAAGTGGAGAAACTTCTGGCCATGAAGGAGGTCGTCGCCCTGGGCGAGGTCATGGACCACATGGCCGTGCTGCGGGACGACCCGGAGATGATGGACAAGATCAAGGCCGCGAAGTTCCAATGGAAGCCCATCGACGGTCATTGCCCTGGTCTCAGAGGCAAGGACCTGGCCAAATATTTCGAGGCGGGCATCAGCAGCGATCACGAATGCCTCTCTGCCGGAGAGGCCGAGGAGAAGTACCATTTAGGCATGTGGATCATGGCCAGGGAGGGAAGCGGCCATAAGAACCTGCGCGACCTCCTGCCCTTCATAAAACGAAACGAGTTCATGCTCGTCTCTGACGACATCCAGGCGGTAGATCTGCTGGAAGGCCACATGGACAACCTGCTGCGCAAGGCGGTCCTGATGGGCGTGAACCCGGTCCATGCCATCCGGGCGGCTACAGCCTGGCCGGCATGGCACTATTTCCTCCCCCTGGGCGTATTGCAACCGGGAAAGCCGGCGGACATCGTCATCGTCGACGACCTGCGGGAGTTCAGGGTGCATCAGGTCTACATCGCGGGCCGACTGGTGGCAGAGGATGGCAAGGCGCTATTCCAGGTGGAGCCGGTGAAAGGAGAGGCCTCGCTGCGCCGGCAGGACCGGAGACCGGAGGAGTTCGCCCCAAGGGCGGAAGGCCGCACGGCCAGGGTCAGGGTGATCAAGGCCCTGCCTGACCAGATCGAATCCTATCGCACCTTCGTGGAGCTGGAGGCGAAGGACGGTAACTTGTTGCCGGACGTGGACAAGGACGTTCTGGTGATGGCCGTAGTGAACCGTTATGCCCCGGCCCCGCCGGCATTGGCCTTCGTTACGGGTTTTGGTCTCAAGAAGGGAGCGATGGCATCCACTGTGGCACACGACTCCCATAACATCATCGTGGTAGGGGCGGACCTGGATGCCATGGCCGAGGCGGTCAACAGGGTCTCCAGGAAGGGTGGATACATCGTGTTCGACGGCATCGACGAAAGGTCGGTCTCGCTGGACGTGGCTGGCCTGATGAGCACATCGAGCGCCGTCGAGGTGGCGGGACGGACGAACGCTGCCGTGGAGATGCTGCGTGGAATGGGCTGTAAGCTGCCGTCCCCCTTCGCCACGCTCTCCTTCCAATCACTGCTGGTGGTGCCAGAGCTCAAGCTGAGCGACAAAGGGCTGTTCGACTCGCGCCAGATGAAGTTCGTCGATCTGGTCGTCAGCTGATAACGACGCCCAAACCTTTTTTTTCAACCAGGCCTTTCCACCGTCAGAATCGCGGAGAATGGCCAAATGGAAAAGGTCGAGAGCTTCAAATGCAAACTTGTGACGTGGGAGGAGATCGCCCAATGGACCGAGAAGGTCTGCCAGTCGCTCGATAGGGACCATAACAAGCCCACCGTCATCATCGGGCTGACCCGCGGGGGATGGGTACCGGCCAGGCTGCTATGCGACCACCTCAAGGTGAAGAAGCTCTATGCGGTGAAGACGGAACATTGGGGCGTCACCGCCAACCAGGATGGCAAGGCGCTGCTGACGCAGGAGCTGAACACCAGCATAGCCAACGAGAACGTGATCATCGTCGACGACATCACCGACACCGGAGAGAGCCTCACCCTGGCCCTAGGCCACATCAAGGAGCACAAGCCCAAGTCCCTGAAGAGCGTCACATTGCTGCACATCGACCATTCCAAGATCGAGCCGGACTATTTCGCCGTCCGAGTGCCGAAGGAGGACTGGACCTGGTTCATCTTCCCCTGGAACGTGCACGAGGACCTCCGTACCCTTCTGCCCAAGACCCTATACGAGCCGAAGGACATCGCCGGGATCCAGGCGGGCTTCCGCGATCAGTTCCAGATCGATGTGAGCGAATATATGGTGCGCGACACCCTCGCCAACCTCGAGTCGGACGGCCGCGTGGTCAAGAAGGGAAAGAACTGGTCCAAGGCCGGTTAGGTCCTTACGTAGACCCTACCTTCCCTCTCCTCCGTCTCGAAGGTCGGCAGGTCCTTGAGCGATGGGCCGCTCAGCGCCTTTCCGCTCTCCAGGTCGAACGTGGCCCGGTGTGTGCGGCAGACGATCTTTCCATCGGTGACGGTGCCGAACAGCAGACTGGAATGCTGGTGGGGACAATACATGTCCACCGCCCTCACTTTTCCCTTCACCCTCACCAAGAGGAACATGCTGCCGTCGATCTGGGCCGACCTCTTCTCACCCTCGGGGAAATCCTCTGCGGGACCGACGTCCGTGCTCTTCATGAAGGATGATTGCACCTTGATGCAGATAACCCCTCGTCTGAAACCGTTATACCGCCGCACCGCCATCGCCTTGGCATGTTGGAGAGATTGAAGAAGAGCCTGGAGGACGCCCCAGTGGTCAGCATGGGCGATTATCAGTATTTCGTCCATCCCATCACAGATGGCGTGCCCCGCATGAACCCCGCCCTGTTGCGCGAGGTGCTGGATGCGGTGGTGCGTGCCGCCGACCTTCATTGCGACGTCATCCTGGCCCCGGAGGCCATGGGAATACCGCTGGTGGTCCCGATATCGCTGCGGACCGGCATTCCCTATGTGGTGGTGCGCAAGCGCTGCTATTCGTTGCCAGGCGAGGTCAGCGTGAAGCAGGTGACAGGTTACTCCGAGAAGGACATGTTCATCAATGACATCAAGAGCGGCGACAGGGTGGTCATCATCGACGATGTCATCTCCACCGGCGGCACCCTCCGCGCCATGGTCCAGGCGCTCAAGACCATGGGCGCTGAGATAGTGGATATCGTGGTCGTGGTGGAGAAGGTGGGCCACAAAGAGAACCTGGAGGAAGAGCTGGGCGTGCACATCAAGACCCTGGTCAAGGTCGAGGTACGGAACGGACAGGTGAACCTGGTCACTTGATCAATCTTTTCTTCATCAGGTAGATCGAGGCCACGAACAGGATGACCGTCATCACTGCCACGTAACCCAGGCTGATAAGGTCGTTCGTCCCGAAATAATTGAAGCACAGATCACGCACCAGATCGGTGCAGTGCGTCAGCGGAAGGGTATAGGCGACATCCTGGACCCAGCTCGGCAGCACGTTCAAAGGGAAGAAGGTCCCGCTGAACAGGAACATCGGCGTGATCAGCAGGTAGAATGGGAAGTTGAACGAGTCCAGATTCGGTACGAGCGCGGTGAAGAGCATGGCCATGGAGGCGAACATCAGCCCTGCTAGGAATGCGATTATGGGAATGAATATAAGGCCGGGGAAGCTCGCCAAGCCTGCTATGGCGATGATGAGCAGCACTATGGTCCCGTTGATGAAGCTCTTGGTGGCGCCCCACAGCATCTCCGCGGCGATGACGTCCTCGATGGTCAAGGGCGTGGCGATCATGGCATCGAACGTCTTCTGATAGTGCATGCGCACGAACGAGCCATAGGTACATTCGAAGAACGCACCGTACATGATGGTGATGGCCACCAGGCTTGGCCCCAGGAACTGCAGGTAGCTGACGTCGACCCCGTGGACCTGGACGCCTCCCTTTATCAGCACCCCGAAACCCAGTCCCATGGCGAGCAAGTATAGTATGGGCTCAAGGAAGGGCGGGATGAAGTTGGTCTTCCAGGTGAGCAGGAACACATCCCTGTTCCGCTTCCACGCCGCTGTCGTCATCCAGCTGATGTTGCTGATGATGCTCATTCCTGCAGCCTCCTGCCAGTGAGGCGGAGGAAGACGTCCTCGAGCGTCGCCTTGCGGATGATGATGGCGGGCAGGTTGAATTTGTTGCGCAACGTTTCGGACAGGTCCTCGCAGCAGGTGGAATAGATCAGGAGGCGATCGACCGTGCGCTCGTAGTTCCATCCCTTCTCCTTGGCGAACGCCTCGATATCATCGGTAGGCTCGTCGATCTCGACCACATCGGTCCCGATCCTCTCCTTGATCAGGTCGACCGGTTTCCCGAACGCCACGATCTTGCCCTTGTCCATGATGACCAGGCGGTCGCACAGCTTCTCCGCCTCGTCCATGTAGTGGGTGGTGAGGACCACCGTCACCCCCTTCTTCTTGAGCTCCCTGATCCTTTCCCAGATGAGATGCCTGGCCTGAGGGTCCAGACCGGTGGTCGGCTCATCGAGGATCAATATCTTGGGGTCGTTCAGCAACGCCCTGGCGATGATCAGGCGGCGCTTCATGCCCCCGGACAGCTGCTCCACCAGGACATCCCTCTTATCGGTCAGCTGCATGAACGCCAGAAGGTCGTCGGCCTTCTTGGTCGAGATCTCCTTGTCCATGCCAAAGTAGCGGGCATAGACCACCAGGTTCTTGTGCACGCTGAAATCCGGATCGATGTTGTTCTCCTGCGGCGCCACGCCGATAAGCCGCTTGATCTCCCGCGGCCTCTCTCCCACGTTCATGCCCAGCACGGTCAGCTTGCCGGATGTGATGGGCGAGACGCACTGGATCATGCGCATCGTGGTGCTCTTGCCAGCCCCGTTCGGGCCGAGGAAACCGAAGCACTCCCCTTCCACGATGGTGAAGTCGATGCCATCGACCGCATGGACCTCTTCAAAGGTCTTCACCAGCTTCTGCGCCACGATGACATCGGCCATTGGGAAAGTCATGGCCACCTCACGTTCTTATCCTTTACCGATGTAAGATGCCTGTAGCCCTCTCTGGAAAATCTCGCTCGACCTCATCAGCCTCTCATGGACCCCCTCTTCCTGCTGTTGGTCTTCTACGCCTCCATCTGCGGCAGCCTGCTCGGGGCTTTCACGGGCGTCACGCCAGGCCTGCACGTGAACACCATGGCCCTGCTGGTGCTGATCACCTCGTCCTCCTCCCTGGCCATCCTCGGCGGGATACTGATCTCATTCGAGGTGGACCCATCATTGGCCCCGGTCATACTGGCCAGCCTTCTCGTCTCTGCTGCTGTCTCCCATAGCTTCCTGGATTTCCTCCCCTCCGTCTTCTTCGGTGCCCCGGAGGAATCGGAATGCCTGTCCATGCTTCCAGGGCACAGGCTGCTGCTGGCCGGTCGGGGCCTGGAGGCTGTGACCGTGGCAGCGGAAGGCTCACTTATCGGCGCGCTGCTCTCGATCATCGTTTGCGCCCCCCTGCTCGTTCTCGGTCCGATGATGCAGCTGGACGCCCATATCGAGCCATACATACCAGGCCTGATGCTCATGGCGGTCGCCCTGCTGATATTGAACGAACGAGGCAAGGGTGCGGAATTCATCTTCGTGGTAGAAAAGGTCTCGTTGCCAGCATCACTCTCGGTCGATCCTCCGATCCCTTCGGACGGAAGGAAGGGGCTCATCTGCGGACAAGTGGTGAAGGACTGTCCCCTCGGAAGGCGGGTCGTGATCGGTATGCAATCGTTCGTCCTGAAGCGACATGGCGGAGTCGGCCAGGGAACGTTCCTCCTCACCGGGACATGGAGGTCGCGCAGGAGACGATGGGTCAGGCCATCATGGGCCCTTCTCATCTTCTTCTTGAGCGGCCTGGTCGGTCTGGCCGTAATGGACGGTCGGTCCAGGTTGACAGGGACGTTCGATGGCATGGGCACCAGCCTGCTCCTTCCGCTCCTCACTGGCCTGTTCGCCCTGCCCTCCCTGCTCGGTTCGACCGATTCCGGAAGCATCCCCAAGCAGGACCTGAATGCAAAACGCAGTCCCGGAATGGACACCAGCGTTCAAGGCTCCCTGGCCGGGCTGTTCGCCGCCTGGGTTCCCGGCGTCACCGCCACATCCGGAACGGTGCTGGCCCAACAGCTCTCCATCCCTCCTGATGAGGATCCCGATGACAGCGCGCTCCGCTTCATCGCCATGACCGCCGCTCTGGGTACCGCGGCAACGGTCTTCGGGGTGCTGGCCCTGTGCCTCACCGGTTCCAGCGGAACAGGCGTGCTGATGGCGGTCACATCGATCGTGCCAGGGACGATGGACATCACAGCGCTGTCATCGGCGCTTCTCCTGGCGGTTCTGGTCGCTTCTTTCATGGCATACTTCCTGACAGGGCTGTGCGGACGCAGGCTGGCCACATCGTTATCGGGCCGCAGCTCCGGTCCGATCTCCAGGGCGATACTAACGTTCGAGGTCGTGCTTTGCCTGGCCATGTCTGGGATCCCCGGGATGGCCGTTCTCATCGCTTCTACCACGCTCGGCCTGATGCCTCCTCAGGTGGGCGTCAGCCGGGTCTGCCTCACCGGATGCCTCCTGCTTCCCCTGCTCCTCGGCTGCTTCGGCCTTGACACGTCGCTCTATCCTTTCCTCGGAGGCTAGATGTCCCAGCCCCTGTTCCATGCCGCCCTTTCCTTTGCCGCAGCGGCGATCGTGCTCAAGGGGACCGGTTTGCCCGGTGAGCTGGCCTTCGCCGCCGCCATCTTCTCGCTGCTGATGGACCTGGACTCGGTCCTCTCGCCCAACGTTCGCTTCGAGACGTCGCTCCATTCGGTCCCTTTCCTTGCCTTATGTTACGCCTTGCTGCCTGCCCTGCATTTAGCTGGCCTGCCGCTACCTCTATGCGCCGTTCCCGCCCTAGCCGCCTCCGCCCATCTGGCCCAGGACATACTGCATGGAGAGCCCTTCCGGCCAGGCATATCAGTCATCGATTCGGGCCGGTGGCATCGGCCTGGCGCGGCCCGTGCACTCGACCTCTTCGGCCTCGTCCTGGCATTTTTCGCCATCATGCTCTAGGGGATCTCGTGGCGCATGCGCTCCATATCGTAGCCGAACGGCGAGAGCAGCTCCGCCCCGGCGCGGCGCAGCAGGTCAGCGTACCTCTCGTCATCGTACTCCTCGTCCCCTTCCAAGAACTGCGCTGGCTTCACCCTCTTCTCAGGGTTGGCCAGCACCACGTACTCGATCATCTCGCCCGGGGGCACGCGGAAGCCGGCCGCCTTCAGCCCCTGCAACGCCTCGAGCGATTCGTTCTTCCGGGGTGCATACTCTTCCAGCTCGCGCGAGACGCGCTTCACTATGATCAACTGCTCCAGCGGCACGTCATGATCGCGCAACCTCGCCACGTGCTGGCGCATCATGTCCACGAACTCCGGGATGGTGTCGCGGTACTCCTGGGCGTCACGGCAGCGGGCCATGCGGTCCAGGACCGCATGCTGCATGCCCTTGGCGAAGGGAGGCACGTCACCCCGCCGCGTAGCGATGCCGCGCAGCTTCATCTCCCCGTTCTCGAACGCCCCGTAATAGCGGTTCAGAGCGCCGACGCCGTTGCTCACGTTCGGCAGGAAGACTATCCAGCGGTAGCGTCCTTCCAGCTGCAGCGGTATCCCCACCCTCCGCGTGATGTCGGCGCAGAAGGCCGGGGCGTCACCATGACCTTGCAGCCAGAGCGAATCGACGATGCCGTGCAGCACCCTGAATCCCCGCCGTTCGGCCGTCTCCGCGGTCTGCATCAGGATCTCCCGGCCGTAGGCGTTGATGGCCTCGTGGCATTCGATCCGTCCGAAGCGGGCGTTGCGGTAGCCAGTGTAGCCGAAGCAGGTGACCAGCACCCACTTCAGCGCCTTGGCCATGTTGTTGTACGCCGGCGCCCTCCGCCCGCCCTCCTTGGCCAAGCGCTTCAGTGCCAGGCGGCGGCGGACGATGGGGCGGAGCACCCTGGGCAGCAGCCCCTCCCGTTTCTCGCAGGTGCGGTAGCCGATGCCAGGCACGATGGTGCGGGAATCGGGGCAGCAGTCGCACTTGATCGTCTCCGGCGAGATGTTGTGCACCACCATGATGCTCGGGTAGAGCGAGGCGAAGTCCACCTCCGTCACATCGTCGTGAATGCCCACCTTGGGCTCGTAGATGAACCCGCCCCGGTCGGACTTCAGCAGCTCCCCGGCCGTCTTGAAGTCCTCCGGCAGGTTCTTCTTCCACAGCACCAGCGTTCCCATGCGCAGCGCCTCGTTCACCTGCATGGCGCTGATGGCCGTGCCCGGGGACAGGCGGGACATCTCCTGCACCGGGATGCGGGAGAGGCGGCTGAGGTCGATGATCCCGGCCAGTCCAGCCTCCTCATGCATGAACGATCCGGCGGAGTCGATGTGCAGCCGGCCGCGCAGCTTGTGCGCCGGGGCCTTGTACACGATGCGCCCGTAGGTGAAGTAGCTCTTTCCCCTTGCTTGGCGCAGTCCCGCCTCCCTGCCCAGCTCCAGTTTCATGCCGTGCAGCGAGGCGCGGTGGGATAGGTACTCCAGGTAGAATCCGTCCCCTCCGTCGCTGATGACCACGTCGGGGTCGGAACGGCGCATCTCCGCCTGCAGCTGGTCCAGGACGGACGCCTCATCCCCTTCCATGACCACCTGGCCCAAACGGATGGAGCGGACGGGGTCCTGCAAGGTGGGGATGTGGTTGGCTGCGTTCACGTCCACGTGCAGCTCTGCGGAGCGCAGGTCCGGCAGCGGGTAATCGAGCCGCCAGGGCGTGTCCAGGTGGCGGAAGTGTCCGTCATACTCCAGCAGCCCCATGGGAAATATGTCATGGGCCATGAAGTAGCGGTGGTCCATGCGGAAGTCGACGTTGAAGAGGCGGTAGTCGCGGTACAGGCCCCAGCGGTCGATGCGCCGGGCCATGGGCTGCAGCTCCGCGTACGAACGGGGCATGATGCGCAGCACGTCTCTCTCCTTCTCTGCCAGCCATGTGCGCCTCCTCTCTTCGGTCCAGGCGATTCCGGTGGTGCGCAGCGAGGCGCGCAGGTCTTGCATCCGGTCCGAAGGGGCCCATACATAGAACGCAGGGCGGAACGAGCGGTCCTCCAGCCGCTCCATGCCCGAAGATGTCTTCAGCCAAGTGATCATCCCATCGCGGTCGGGATCGGCGAAGCAGTCAAGGATCCAGCCTCTCATGGGCACCACCGTTCCTCAGCTTGGCCAGTTCCTTTTCCTGTTCCAGCAGCACGGAGAGCACCGCCCCTTCGAAAGGGTCGTTGAAGAGCGCGAAGGTGGAGGCGGAGGCGTGCATGCGGATGCGGTTGACCATGCGGTCGAAGTGCTCCCGGTCCTCCTGCGGCAGTGCGCGGCGGAAGTCCCCCCAGCTCTGGATCATTGTCTCTGCGGCGTTGCGGTATGTAGGTACGGTCCTTCCCATGGTCTCACCGTCATTTCCACCCTTTTACGGGTATTAAGCCCGTTCCGGGAGAGTGGTCCGAAAGTGAGGGGCGCAGAAAGATCAAAAAGAAAAAGAAGGTTTTAGCATTTCCAGAGATGAAGATCTCACTTCTTGATGGCACCCTTGATCTTGGTCATCATATCGGCAGGTACGGTCGTCATCCCATGCGCCTGCGCGGCATGCGTGGCGATCTTCGTCATCAGTTCACCCTCAGTCTTCGCCTCGGCTTCGAACGGGCAGTTCATCCCGACATCCTTGCACTTGAACGACGGCATGGTTATCGGCGTTAATTACTCGACCGTCCTTTAGATAAGATTGTCGGTTGTTCACGCCCGATCGTACCCTATCCAGATCATCTCAGCTTTCGTGATACTCATCAAGCGTGGTCTGGTTGCGCGGAACGGGGCGGTACATGATGCCCTCCCCCTCCTTCGGCAGCAGGATGCGCACCGCGGTCCCCTTGTTCTCTATGCGCACCACCCGGTCCACGCCATCGTACAGGAGCGGCTTCAGCCCCTTCTTGAAGAGAAGCTTGTTCAGGCCGTAGTTGGTCACGACCGTGATGAGCTGATGGTCGACGGTCAGATGGCGCAGTCGGTCCATCGCGCGGCGCATCAGCTGCAGCGATTCGCCCCACTCCATGTCCTTGTCCTGGAACAGGTCGGGGAAGCAGGAGATGACCACCAGGCCGGTGCGGATGCGCCGCACCTCCGGGTCCAGCAGGTCCTCGATCAGCGTGGACATCTGATAGGCGGTGAACGCCCGGGACACAGTCACGTTGTGCAGCACGTCCTCCGGGTTGACGTGGTGGCGCTTGCACACCGCGTTCAGCTCGTATGGGTTGACGGAGTTGCCGCCGTCTATCCACAGGACCTCTTCATGCAGCCTGTGCACGGCGTTGAAGCAGTACAGGTTCACCAGCTCGAACACCAGTCGGTCGGAGCTGTCGATGAGCGTGATGGTGCCCGGCTGCAGCGCGTCGAGCAGGGAATCTATGGGCGGCACGGACGTCGTCAGGGCCCTACAGCGAGGGGCCTCGCTCTCGATGCATATGTCCGCTTGGCTCTCGGCCTCCAGATATGAGAATTCCATGACCTCACCGGGCTCTACCTCGCCTTGTGCGTATAAATCGGTGAGGGTGAGGGGTAGGCGAAAGTGGGCCAGACATCTGCCGTTCGATCGTCCTCCTATGCTCTCTGCTCATCGCCATCATTCGCTGGACCCTCAGAATGTCTCAAATATCACCCGGGTCATGGTGAGGATATGGACGGGGATGCGCTCAGCGTGAGGCATGGCAACGGCATCGAGGTCAGTTGCAATGACCTCCACCTGCACCTTGATCCCACCTCCATCTCCGCAGAGACGATCTGCTGCATCTCCCACGCGCACTCGGACCACCTGCCCAGGCGTTTCAACAAGAACGCCACGGACCTGGTCGTCAGTTCTGAGATAACCCTGCGCTGTGCAGAGGGCAGATTGAAGCGCAAACTGCGCCGGACCGAGCATCCCGCCGTCAAGATGCATGACGCCGGTCATATACCAGGCTCGAACATGTTCGAGATCGAGACCGATGCGGGGAAGGTGCTCTACACCGGCGATTTCTGTCCCCGGGACCGACCCGGGACCCAGGGGGCTAGACCGGTCAAATGCGATGTGCTCATCATCGATTCCACCTATGGTCGCCCGGAATATGTCTTTCCGCCCACTGCCGGCATCGTCCATCTCATCCGCGACTGGGTGCAGGACAACGTGGACGCAGGCCGCTCGCCTGCGCTCTTCGCTTACCCATTGGGAAAATCGCAGGAGCTGGTCCATATCCTGGATGAGCACGAGCCATTCCTGCACAGCTCGGTGCACCAGATGACCGAGATCATCCATGGCTGCGGCGTGCCCTATCATTATCGCAACTACGAGTCCAGGAACGGCCAACCATGTGTCATGGTGTGTCCCACCCAGGCCAAGTACGAGGTCATGCGGCAGAACCATCAGGTCGTGACCGCGGCGGTATCTGGCTGGGCCATGAGCTCCTCCTACCGCTACCAGATGGGCGTGGACGAGGCGTTCGTCTTCTCCGATCATGCCGACTTCAACGACCTGATGTCCTTCGTGAAGGCTTGCGGGCCCAGTCTGGTCTACACCACCCATGGTTTCGACAACGAGCTGGCGGTGGAGATCCGTTCCCGCCTGGGCATCGAGGCCAGGCCGCTGCTCAAGAAGGGACAGAGCAGTCTGTTGAACTATTGAGCCAATCATTTTATGCGCTTGGGTCGATGGCAGGGCATGGCGAGGGATAGGTTCGAGCTTTTCAGGCAATGGTTGCAAGGGGTTTCCCTACTGGTCATTCTGCTGGGATTGCTGATGGCCTTCATCGTCGGACTCGGTGCGATGCCTTCCATATCGGACCCGATCGACCAGTCATTCTACCCTGGCACGATGACCGCGGCAGAGAAGGACTTCCGCGCCTGGACCTATGGCGTATGGGGCGCCACCATGGTCGGCTGGGGGATAATGCTGCTGGCCATCGTCCGCCGCCCGTTCGCCAATAAGGAGCTCTGGGCCTGGAACGCGTTCGCCACCGGTCTGACCGCGTGGTTCGTCATCGACACGGGCTTCTCGCTCAACTTCAACGTCACCATAAATGTCGTCGTGAACGTGGCCATCTTCGTCCTGGCCATCATCCCGTTGCTGCTGACCTTCAGGGATTTCCGGTCTTGAGCTGGGACCATAGGCGGGGGTACGTCTCCGCCTCCATCAATACCCGGTCCAGACGTACCACGACGCCCTCCTTCGCCTTGAGGATGTCCTCCCCGGCCATCATCGTGATGCCAAGTCCGATGGCCTCTCCCTTCTGCGTCATGAGCGCGACCAATGCGCCTTTGGCGACGTTCTCGTCCAAACGGACGACGCCCGGCGCTGCCAGGTCTGCCCCGTGGCACAACGCCGACACCGCCCCATCCTTCACCAGGACCTTCGGCAGCGGTTCCAGCAATATCTCCATCGGCATGAGCATGGCCCTGAGCTGGGAAGGGTCGTTCTCCTCCTTCCACGCGTAGACCGCATCGCGTACCTGCTGCAGCGTGACGGAACCCGATTCCAGAAGGCTGCCTGAGCGGGTGCGGCGCAGCGATTCCATGTTCGCGCCGATGCCCAATGCCTCGCCGACATCTACGCATAGTGTGCGGATGTACGTACCAGCGTCACAGGAGACCCGGAAAAGGGCGTCCCTGCCGGATATCTCGAGAACCTTGATGCTTTGCACCCGGCGTACGCGTACCTGCCTTTTCACGGCAGCCCGGACAGGCGGGACCTGATAGATCTCGCCGACGAACGACAATAGCACCTCTTCCACCCGCTTCGCGGGCTTGTCCCGGTGCAGTTTCATGTGGCAAACGTACTCCTTATCGGAGCGGAGCACGAGGTCGGTGAGCTTTGTGGCCCGGCCCAGCGCTATCGGCAGAACCCCACTGACCTGTGGGTCGAGGGTGCCGCCGTGGCCTATGCGCGTGACCCCGAGGACGTCCTTCACCCAGGCCGTCACCTGGTGGGACGTAGGGCCCTGCACCTTGTCGAGATTGATGACGCCGGCTGACAGGAGCTCTTCCAACGTGCGTTCCGCAGGCCTCTTGCCGCCTTGCAGGGAACGCGGGGATTTGTCCTTCACCAGATCAGCCATATCGCTCACGCACCGCCTCGACGATGCGCTCCACGACCTCTTCCGGCCGGAGCGCACCAGTGTCGATGATGAGGTCGTATACGCTCTTGTCCCTAATATCGATGCCGTAGTACTGGCGGTATCGGGTGGCCTCACATTCCTCTCGTTCCAGCAGCTCATCCCTGGCCGTATCGAGGTCCTGGCATTCCCGTTCCACCACTCGCCTCACGCGCACGTCGACCGGTGCGTCCAGATAGACCTTGACCGCATCGATGCCATGCCGTTGCAGCATGTAAGCGGTAAGACGGCCTTCCAGAACGATGTCCTTGCCCTCCCGGGCGATGTTCACCATGCGCTCGTCCAGCTCGTGGTCGTACTTCGGGTCGCGCTCTGCCAGGCGGCCGAACTCTGCCAGCGACATCTTCAGCTCCTTGGCCATCTGTCTGAAGATATGGCCGGACACGACGCACGGGACGTTCAGTCTGGACGAGAGAAGATTGCAGACGGTGGTCTTGCCGGAACCGATGGGGCCGCTGATGGTGACGATCATTTGCCCTGCGCCGCCAGCTCTGCCAGGCGCTTTCTGAACGAATACCAGCGTAGGGTCCTGGACAGGACTTGGCCGAACGGGATGGTCACTAGGGTGTATGTCAGGATCCACTCAGGGAACACGTACATGTCGTTGAAGTTGGCCGCGCTGGACCAGGGAACGGCATAGTAAGGGTCTGCAAGGGCACCGACGAACACTGCCAGCCAAGCGAATATGGGGATGACGATCAGCATGCTGATAGGCATCAGCTTGAACTGGGTCTTGGTCTGTTCCATGCTCTTCTCAAGGATCTTCGGCTGCAGCTCCAAGAGCTTCTTCATCTTGTACATGTTGTTGCTCTTGCGCGCGTCCCTGAGCTCCTTGTTGAAAGCCCCGACGATCTTCTGGCCTTCCGCCTGTTCGACGTAATCGGTCATGAAATGGCGGATGACGATGGTCAGTCCGGTCATGATCATGCCGCATATGACCAGTGTGAGGACCGGCCACTGATATTCAAAACCGATCAAGGGCTGGAACACATATCCCAGGGCACTGCCTAGGGCAGCACGTGTCGATCCATCGATCAGGATGATCATGGCAAGACCGAACACGAATATGGTCATGAAGGTGGACATGCCCGCGGTCTTCGGGGGCATGGGCAACTGTGGCTGTTCGGCCATCTATCACTCGCCTCCGAAGAACCCTCTCAGCACCGGATGCATCTCCATCATTTGCTCGCGGCCTATGGCTTCGTACAGCTGGATCATGATACCTACCGCTAGCAGCACACCGGTACCGGACGCGCTTCCTACGGTTCCTATCAGATCAGCTCCTGCGGCCAATGCGCCTACGACGAATCCGCTGATGACCGTGACGACCGGGATGTACCTTTCCAGCACGCGCTTCAGCACCCTCGGGTCGCGCCTGAAGCCAGGGATCTGCAGTCCAGAGGACTCGATCTGCTTGGCCACTGCCTCCGGGCCCATGTTGGTGGTCATGATCCAGAACTTGGCGAACAGGATGGAACCTATCACCATGATCCCGAAGAAGACCAGCACGTGCATCAGGATCTGGAACGAGCCATGATCATATGCAAGGTAGCCATAACTGCCGGGATTGAACAGCGGGAGCAACCACTGGTACAGCCCCTGCGGTGAGGAGACATACCAGGCCAGACCCGCCTCCGGGGAAGTCGAGCCTGCCGTGTAATAACCGAGCATCCAGTTGCCGCCGATCAGGGGTATGCCCTTGAGCCAACCGTTCTGATACAGCAACAGCGTGATCATCTGCACGTTGGCCAGCAAGGCCGCCATGAGGATGACCGGGATGTTCGATGCGTAGATGAGCTTGATCGGGTAACGGCCGCGCGCCCCACGGGCGGTCCCATGGGCCAACGGCAGTTCGATGCGCACCGATTCGATCCACGCCACGAACGCGAATATAGCGATCGTTCCGATCAGCGCAACCACTGGGTTGGGCGGTTGGAACAGGATGGTCTCATAGCCTCCGCTGACCATCTGGGAGGCCGAGAGATTTTGGATGAAGTAAAAGGTTTTAGGTATCGTTCCGGCCGGGGGATTGCTAGTGCTTATCGCCTCCGCCGGGTTGGAGCCTTCCCAGTTGATGGTACCTGTGACCAACGCCTGGGCGACACCAGCCGCGATGAACAGCGATATGCCGCTGCCTATGCCCCATTTGGACACTACCTCATCCATCAGGAAGACTATGTACGAGCCGATCACCAGCTGCAGGATGATGATTATCCTGGCGACGTTCTCGCCACTGAACAATCCATCCGCACCGAAGGTGTTATTGAGCCCGCCAACGAAGCTGGTGGAAGGGACCAGGTAACCGAACACCTGCGGGACCGCCTCGACCAGGATCATGACGATGACCAGGAGCTTCTGCACGCTCTGGTACACCGCCTTGTCTTCCTTGTTGGTGAGGTCCAGCTTGATGATCTGGGCACCTACGAAGAGCTGCATTATGATAGAGGCCGTGACGATCGGACCTATACCTAGCTGCATTAGTGACCCGGAAGCACCGGCCAGGATGGCGCGGTACTGCGCGAACAGGTCGACGGTCTGACTTTGGTCCAGACCATATAGGAACACATTGGTCATCACAAAATACAATACCAGTATCAGGATGACCCAAAGCATCTTGGTCCGGAAATGGACGTGGCCTTCCGGCTTTTTTACGGCCGGGAGCCTGTCGCTTAAGGGCTTTAGCTTATACAGCCTGCTCTTCTTCTCTTCCGCCATAGCATCCCAGTCTTTACTGTGGCTCCAGGATATGTCCGCCGGATTCTTCAACCTTCTGCTTGGCCGTCGCAGTGAACTCCGCTACCGAGATCTCCATAGCGGTCCCTATCTGGCCAGAGCCCAGAAGCTTGTCGACGCCCATTTTTGTCAGGTCGACCTTGAGGGTCTTCCCTTCCTTCACGGCAAAGCCGTTCTTGAGCATCATCTCCAGCTGCTCCTCCAGATCGGAAACGTTCATAGTGATCTTGGCCGAGACGACCTTCTGGGGGCGCTTGAACCCATGCCGGCCGAAGTGGTCGGGCATGTACTTCAGCATGAGCATCGCCTTGTGCTTGTGCAAACCAGCGTTGCCAATGCCTCCGTGCTTACCGCCGCCACGTCCGCTCTTCTTGCCGCGTCCGTGCGTCCTGCTTCCCCTGAACTTATCAGTCCTGCTTACCATTCCTCATCCCTCCTTACATCATCCTCTGGATGAGTTCGTTGATCTTCTTGCCACGGTAACCCAGGGCGCCGCCGTTCTGGAACGACCTCTTGTTGCCCTCGTATCCCTTGCGGGGCGGGGTGAGGCGGAAGAGCGGCTTGACGTCCTTCATCGCATCGTAGCGGACCTCGCCGGCGCACAGGGCGCGGGCGAATGCCATTATCGATGAGTACTGGGTCCCTTCCTTGACGACCGCATCGTCCACCGGCTTGTCGCCGACCAGGCGTCCGCGGAACTTGATCATCCGGGCCAGCGTCTCCTCGTCGATCTCGCCGTAGGTGACGTAGTCCTTGGTCTTGTTCAGCATACCCTTTATGGAATCGGTCTCGGGCAGGATCACGCAGTGGTTGATGCGGTTGAGGCGCATCAGGACCATGGTGTCCTCTATGTCCTGGTTCACGCCAGAGTGTCCCCTGACCCTTATGACTGCATATGCCATCGGTATCACTCCTCCTTGTTGGCGACCACTTCGGCCGACTGATCGGCCACGTGGACGGTCACAGGTCCGGACGAGATCTTCAGACGGCGCTCCTGCTCCTCGGTCACGCGGAACTCAGAGGTGGCCTTCAGCGCGTTGAACGTGGCATAGGCGTAGTTGACGGTGGTCTTGGTGTGCCCGTCCACGTGCCCCCAGCTGTCCTTCACTCCGGCCAGGCCGAGGATGCTCTTGGCCACGTCGCCGACCGCAAGCGTGATGCCGCGGGGGGCGGGCTTCAGGGTGACCTCGACGCTTCCAGCCTTGCCGGTCACTTCGAACGGCAAGGAGTGGGGCGTACCGCAGCCGCACTCCCATGAGCCGCAGCCGCGCTTGATCTCGATCATGTTGAGCTTGGCGTTGTCGATGGCGCGGCGGATGGAAGGACCTACTTCCTTCCCCTTCGCCCTGCCGATTCCGACGAAGCCATCGCCGTTTCCGACGACCACGGTGATACGGAACTTGACCCTCCTTCCGGAGTCGGTCATGCGCTGCACCATGCTGACGTCGATGACCTCATCGGTCAGGTCGGGAAGGAGAATGTCCACGATCTCAGCTTCCCTGATCGGCAGCTTGGTGGCCAATGCCTGGCTCATGGTGGTGATCTCACCGTTGAGGACCATCTTGCCCAGTCTTGTCTTGGGTGTCCAATCCATCTTAATCAGCCTCCAAACGGCTCTTCACGTCCTGAACGAGTTTCTCGACATCGTCGCCGATGTGCTTGCCCATCAGCCTGTCGTTGGTCGGTATGACCTCTTCCCCATGAGGGA
The DNA here is from genome assembly GCA_002067865.1 of Methanomassiliicoccales archaeon PtaU1.Bin124. Taxonomy (GTDB): domain Archaea; phylum Thermoplasmatota; class Thermoplasmata; order Methanomassiliicoccales; family UBA472; genus MVRC01. The sequence goes on from MVRC01000015.1 coordinate 251,192, forward strand.
TCTCCAGACCGGCGTCGACCATGCCCTTCAGGGCGGCGAACACGCCTGAGCCCTTGGACGGGACCTTCAGTCCGATGTCCAGGACAGCGTTGGTGATGCCCTTCTCCTTCGCCCTGATGCCGGCAAGGTATCCGGTGAGGTAGGCGGCGGGCAGGTTGCCCGTGGCCTTGTCCCAGCCCTTTTCGGCCAGCTCGCGCGAGTGCGCGGTGACCAGGACCTTGTCGCCCTTCAGGTCGAACTCGATGATCTGGATGTTCACATTGCGCAAGGAGATGCGGACGACCGCACGGGGCACCCTGGCCCTCAGGAGCCTGGCCCTCTGGCGGTAGTCGGTGCGGCCCTCGCGGCGGCGCCTAAATGGTACTTTGTATCTCGGTCCGTTCGCCATCAGTTACCCTCCTTCAAGTGTCCTTCAGTTTTCAGGTGCAGCAACAGCTGGCGCTTGCTCCGGAACATTCCGCCCTTGGACTTCCTGTAGAACTCGCGGTAGGTCGACCTGTCGATCTTGCCGCTGTCCTTCAGATCGCGCAGGGTTGCGCGGATGGGCCTTATGGTCTGGATCCACTTCCTCTTGGTCGGGGTACGCGCACCTGCGGTACCCTTCCTGCTGCCCTGTCCACGCCTCCTGCCCTTGGCCCTCTGTGCCAGTTTGTACCTGGCGCGGCCGCGGGAAACGCCCGTCTTGGGCAATGCGCGGATGGACCCGGAGTCTATCGCCTTCCTTATGTCAGCCCGGGTAATGGCGTCTGCGACCTCCTCGATGCGGTTGGGGTCTATCCAGACCCTTGTGTGGCCGCACTTGAGGATGTCAGCCGCCATGCGCTTCTGGTTCTTAAGATCCATTCGTTCACTTCCTTATCTGTTCAGTACGCGGATGCCGATTTCATCCGCCTTGGTGATGATAGCGTTCCTCTTCCTTCCGCCGACGGTTCCGCCGATGCGTACCGCCTGGACCTTGGGGTCCACGCCTTCCAGCTGGTCCGGGTTGTACACCATGACCTCCTGGAATCCGGAGGAGTGCAGTCCACGCACCGCGGCTGGGCCGCGGAAGCCGATGGACACGACGGTGAGACGGTAGCCATAGTGGCGGCGCTGCTTGCTGTGGAGGCCGCGCGGCTTGCGCCACTTGCCTTCCAGCTTCTGATAGCGGTGCCATTCCTGGCGGAAGAAGTTGGGGCGGTGGTCTGACATCTCCCGGCGCTTCTCCAGCAGGACCTTCTGCTCCTTGGTCAGCTCGGGCTTGATCTTGGCGACGTACTCGCCCTCTTCCACGACCTCGGCCTCTTCCTTCCCCTCCTTGGGGGCGGCAGCGGCCTTCAGGCCAGTCTCCTCGAGGACCTCGATCCAGTGGTCGGCGATCTTGGGGCCGACCCCGTCCAGGTCATCGACGATCTTCTGCTTCATCTTCTCCTCGGAGAGACCATCGAGCAGCTGTTGCAGGTTCTCGATGCCCATGCCCTTCAGCTGCTCAGTGTACTCCTTCCTGTAGTAAGGCAGGTCGGACAGCTCCTTCAATTCCTTCTTCTTGGCCATTACTTCGCCCTCCTTGCCTTCTCGGTGATGTAGATACCATCCTGGAACACACGCGGGTCGAATCCCTTGATCTTCGTGGCCCTCTCAATGTTGGCCGCGGTCTGGGACACTGCCTCGAGGTCCGCTCCGGTCACTTCCACCTCGTTGCCTTTCACTGCCACCTTGACGTCCTTGAGGATGACCGCCGAGCGCGGGGCCTTCTCCCCCAGGAAGTTCTCGATGAGGAACTTGTCCCCCTTTGCGGCTGCCTTTATGGGGAAGTGGGAGTAGACGATCTTCATGTCGTAGGCGTAACCATGGGTGACGCCGCCGATCATGTTCCGTATGTGCGCCGCGAAGGTGCCGACGACCGCCTTGTCGCGGGTTCGGGGCATCTCGCAGCTCACTGTCACATGGTCTCCCGCCGCTGCCACCTTTACGTTGGTGTGGTCGAAGCTGCGGGTGAGGGTGCCATTCGGCCCCTTTACCGTCATGTCCGTTCCCTTCAAGGTGATCTGGACGCCCTTCGGGACCTCTACCTTCTCTTCAATATGTCCTGAAACTACCATCCCAATCACCTCAGTACACGTACGCCAACAACTTGCCGCCGATCCCGAGCTCCTTAGCCTTCACATGGCTGATGACGCCCTCGGTGGTGGACACGATGAGGACACCGAAGTCCTGCGCGGGCAGGAACCTGGCCTCGAAGTGTTCCATATCCACCTTCTTGACGGAGTAGCGCGGCTTGATGACGCCGCAGTTGTTGATCTTGCCTTCCATCTTCACTTTGAAGACTCCGGCCTTGCCATCTTCTACGAACTCGAACTGGTTGATGTAACCGTTCTCTTGCATGACCTTCAGCACGCGTCCGATCAGCTTCGAGGAGGGCTTTATGACGCACTCGCTCTTGCCGACCATGGCCGCGTTCTTGATGGTTGACATGGCATCGTTCAATGGGTCGCTCTGCATCTGCTCACCTCACGAGTACTTCTTGAATCCGATCTGCGGAGCGATCTCGCGGAAGCACTGCCTGCACAAGTGCATGCCGTACCGCCTGACTATGCCCCTCTTCCGACCGCAGCGCGTGCAGCCCTTTGACCGCCCGAACTGTTTCTTTGGCTTCACTCGAGCACCTCCACGTTGAACTTCTCCTTCATGAAGTTAGCCGCCTCCTTGCGAGACATGCGGTGACTCTGGGGGAGCTTCTTCTTCATGATCCTCCTCCTCGTCACGCGGCGTCCCGGCCTCTGGATGCTCACATTCACATCCATGCCGAAGATGCCGATCTCGGGGTCGTACTTCATGCCCTCGAAGTCTGTGTAATCCGGTATGCCGAAGGACAGGTTGCCCTCCGGGTCGAAGGAATACATGTAGATGCGGTTCTCGCGGATGGCCAGGGCCTTCTTCAAGAACGCCTCTGCCTTCTCTCCGCGCAACGTGACCTTGCATCCGATCGGCATGCCCTCACGGACGCCCAGGTCGCGGTTGGTGATCTTGGCGGTGGTGACCTTCGATGTCTGCTGGGTCACCATCTCCAGCACCTTCTGCGCCTTCACCAGGCGCTCGCCCGCTTCGCCGACACCGATGTTCACGGTGACCTTCTCGATGCGGGGCTGCCTCATCACGTTCTCGCTCATACCGCGCTCGCCTCCGGCATCGTTATCTCAGGGGACTTGGCGCCCACCACGAAGATGTTGTCCTTCACGGTCAGGATGCCGTCCTTCATCTTCACCAGGTTCGGTGCGGAGGAACGGGTCACGAGGTACTCCTCGATGGTGTCCATCTCGCCGACGTGGGAGCCGCTGGTGATGATCGCCATGCTTCCCTTCGCCAGCTTGTATGCCTCAATGATCTTCTGGCTTGGCAGCTCGATCTTGAGCACATCGCCGCACTTGTAGGCGTCCTTGGCCACGATCAGGCAGCGCCCGTCGTGCAGGTTCAGCTGGGTCTTGCCGCCGGCAATGGTGGTCTTGCCGTCTATGCGGCAGAGCTTCCACTTCTCCTTGCCATCGGCCACGGAGACGAGGCGCAGCTTGCCGTTGCGGTCGACCAGCATGCGATAGTGCTGGTTCACCTGGGGGATGGACACGACATCCATCAGGCCCACGGCGAAGCGGGGTTCGGTGACGACCTTGCCGTCAACGAGGACCTTGCGCTCGTTCAGGATCTTCTTCCCCTCAGCGTAGGTGTCGCAGAGGTGGAGCATGTCGCGGATCACGACCATCAAGGACATGCTCATAGCCTTGGGGTGTGCGCCCGGGTTGGTGCCGGTGATCCACACGCTGGTTTTGCGGGGGATCGGCCAGCTCTTCGGGGCCGTCAATCTCTTTGAATCACTGCTCATGCGGAAACCTCCTTCTTTTGGAGCCTCTCCTTCCTCCATGCGTCCTTGGTCTCCAGCTTGGTGATGACCAAGTTAGAGGCATGGATGGACCTGGCCTCCATGGTTCCATCGGCCTTGGCGATCGTCACTCCCTCGATGATTACGCGTCCGGTGTTCAGGTCCACATTAGTGACCTTACCCTCGACTCCGACGATGTCGGCGTCCCCGCGCACCACCTTGACGGTGTCGCCCTTGACGACCCTGGCCGAGCGGCGCTTGTACTCCTTCATCAGTTCTTCGCTGAGGTGGGAGGCCACCATCCTGCTCTTCAGGTGGATGGGGGCGTTGTACTGCGCCTTGCGCTGCTTCCTTGCTTGTATGCTGTTCACCATTTCACTCACCTCAGATGATCGTGGACGCGGTAGCGGCTATGCGCGGCCAGCGTTCTGCCGCCTCACGGGCCACCGGTCCCTTTATGTCACTTCCCTTGGTCTCGCCCTCTTCCGTCGTGATGACGGCGGCGTTGTCCTCGAAGACGACCATTGTCCCGTCGGCGCGGCGGAACGGCCTCCTCTGGCGGACGATGACCGCGTAGACGATCTGGCGGCGCATCTCCGGGGTGCCCTTCTTGACCGATGCGACGACGATGTCCCCTACCGCGGCCGAAGGCACGCGGCGGTTGACACCATGGTAGCCTGGAACGGCGATGACGCTGATGGTCTTGGCGCCGGTGTTGTCGATAACGTCCAACACGGACCCGTTGCAGATTCCCTTGGTCTGTTTGCCAGCCAATCCCTTCATCGCATTCACCTCTTCTCGACGATGACGAAGGATACGGTCTTGCTGATCGACCGGCACTCCATGATGCGCACCTCGTCGCCCACCTTCACGTTCAGGCAGGGCGGGTTGTGCACGGAGTACCGGCTGGTCCGCTTCTCGTACCTTTCGTACTTCTGGTCATACTTCAGATAGTTCTTCTCCACCACGGCGGTGCCCTGCATCTTCACAGAAACTACCACGCCGTCAATGACCTGTCCCCTCACCGGCAGGGTGCCGTGGAAGGGGCAATGCTTGTCATCGCACGTGCCCTGGGGAGCCTTTACATCAATGCCAATGTCTCTGACCTCACCATTCATAAGATCACCTTATTTTCTTGACCCGATCCTCTGGTCTGTGCTGGATCTCCGATCCTTTAATGCGAATCTTCTTGCTCTCGCATGTGAACTGGAATTCGTTCCCTGGCTTCGGGACCACGCGCTCCTTGCCCTCAGAACGGACGGTGAAGGTGTTCTTCGTCTCATCCACCACGACACCCTTTGTAAGGTAGCCGGGGTGGCCAGACGATACGACCTCCACATCCAGACCGATGAACTCCTGACGCATGAAATCCCTCCGCTCCATCTCCTTCATCTGACCTCGGTCTTGAATCCCATCTCTTCGAGGAATTCCTTGACCTTCTTCTTGTGCTCGCCCTGAAGCTCGATCTTGCCGTCTTTGGCGGTCCCGCCGGCGGCGCACTTGTTCTTGAGCTTCTTGGCCAGGTCATCAAGGTCGATGTCGTTGCCGTCGATCCCCTCGATCACCGTGACAGTCTTGCCATAACGGCGGCTGTCAGTGTAGATGCGGACGGACTGCTGCTCACGTGCGATCTCCTCGCACATGCACAGCTCCTTCGGCAATCCACATACGGAGCAGATCTCAGCCATTACTTACCTTCCTCCTTCTGGATGGTGAGGATCCTGGCGATGTTTGTCCTGATCGCCCTGATCTTACCCGGGCTTGCCGGGGCACCTCCCATGGCAGCCGCGCCGCGCTCGTGCATGAGCTCGTCCTCGAGCTCGTGCAGCTTGGTGGTGCGGTCCTCTGGGCTCATCTCCCTGATCTCAGCGGTCCTGAGCAGTGCCATTAGCTGGACACCTCCTTCTCAGTGTCCGGCTCGACCGCCTCGACCGGCGTGGCCGGGGTGGCGATGGCATCAGGGGTATCGTCCTTCGGGATCAACATCTCGACCATGTCCGGCATGGCCTCCTTGGCCTTGTCCAACGTCAGGACGTCGATCTCAGCGGGCAACCTGGCCTCCGGGTCCATGATCTCGACCTGGACACCGATGACACCGGGCTTCAGCTTGGCCACGGCGAATCCAGTGCGAACATAGTTCAACCTGGTCTCACCGCAGTACTTTATGTAGCCTTCCTTGAACTTCTCGGTGCGGTGCCTCTCACCGGACAGCTTGCCGGAGATGATGATAAGGCATCCCCTGGCGCCGTTGTCCATGATGCGGCGCACGGTCGAGTGTCCCGCGCGGCGGAAGTGCCAGCCGCGCTCCAGCGCGAATGCCAGCTTCTCTGCCATGATCTGAGCGTTCAGGTTGGGGTTGTCCACTTCCTGGACCTCGATCTGCGGGTTGTCGTACTTGAAGTTGTCCTCGATCGCCTTGGTCAGCGTCTTGATGGCGGAGCCGCGGCGGCCGATGACTATTCCAGGCCTCTCCGTGATCAGGGTGACCCTGGTGCCCATGGGGGTGCGCTGCACGTCCACGCCACCGAAGCCCGCCCTGTCGACGGTCTTCATCAGGTACTCCTTCAGGAGCACCCTGCGGATGTTCTCGGCTACGAATTTGCGCTCGCTCGCCATATTACTTCATCTCCTCAAGGATGACCTCGATGTTGACGGTCTGCTGGTTCCAAGGGGTGCTGCGACCGTAGGCACGGGGCATGTGGCCTGGGATGGTGCGGCCCAGGTGGGCGGCGACCAGCTTGACGCGCATGTTCTCCGCGTCCAGACCCTTGTACTCCGCGTTCTGCTTGGCGCTCTCGATGACCTTCGAGATGGCCTTGGCTGCCTTCACCGGGAACCGGCCGGGGCCGACTCCCTTCTTGTGCGCCACGCCGATGTTGTAGCGGCGGATGGGGACCGGCCTCGTCAGCTCGGTCACCTCCTCCAGCATCTTCAGGGCGATGTCGACCTTCTTTCCCTTGATCATGCGGCAGATCTCACGGGAGAACTTGGGGGAGATGGGGATCTCCTTGCCAATGGCCCGGGAGGTCGTGTCAGGATCAGCTTCCATTGTGTATCCTACCATTTCCATCTCACCTCACTTCAGCGGCAAGAACTTCGAGGACCTGGTCGCACCGACACCCGGACCGGAGTGCTTCACGGACTTGCGCGTCATGGAGAACTCTCCCAGGTAGTGGCCGATCATCTCTGGCCTGATCTCGACTTCCTTGAATTCCTTACCGTTGTATATCGCGACCTTGCGGCCTACGAATGCCGGGACTATGGGGACGTCCCTGCGGTGGGTACGAACCATTTCGTACTCCCCGGACCCGATCTTGTCATAGGCTGTCTTCTGCTCATCATTGAAACCGCGTGCGAACGTCCGGCGAATGCGGGAGGGCATCAGTTCCAGGACCTCCTCGAACGGCATCTCCTGGAGCTGCTCGAGGGTATAGCCCCGGTAGGTGAACTCCTTCTTCCTCCTGGCCGTGATGGCGGTCTTCTTCTTCCTCTGCTTCCTGCGCGAGGACTTCGTTCCACTCATCTTTTCATCTGCCATCTACCATCACCTCTTGCCCTTCTTCTTCTTCTGCGGAGAGAGCCTACCGACCTTACGGCCTGGCGGGGCGTTCCTCGACACAGTGCTCGGCTTACCGACATGCGGGTGACCTCCACCGCCGTGCGGGTGGTCGACCGGGTTCATAGCGATACCCTTAACCTTGAAGTAGGCCTTGCTGCGGCTGCGGTAGGCGTGGAATTTGTTACCAGCCTTACCGAACGGCTTCTCGTCGTGTCCGCCGCCGGCAACGATGCCGACGACCGCACGGCAGCGCGGATCGAAGGTCTTCAGGACACCGGAGGGCATCTGGATCGTGACCCTTTCGCCCTTGGTGACCAGCGTGGCGGAGGAACCGGCTACCTTGACGTACTTGCCGCCATCGCCGGGCCTGGCCTCCATGTTGAACACCAGGGTACCCTCGGGTATGGCGGAGAGAGGAAGGACGTTACCGGCCTTTATCTCGCCAGCGCCATCGACCGAGACATTCTGCCCGACCATAATCCCCTCGGCGGCCAACATGATGATGGACTCGCCGCCGAAGTCGACCTTGGCCACCGGGCACAGGCGGCCCGGGGCGTGCATGATATCGACGATCTTGCCGCTCTTCAGGGTAGCGAGCGGGAGCTTGATCTCACCGACGTGGCGGTGGCTTGGCGAAGCGTAGTTCATGCCGCCGCGGCCGCGTCTCTGCTGTCTTAGATTTTTGCCCATGTCACTCCCCTCAGAACACTCCTATCCTCGTGCCGACATCCTCGGCAGAGTAGCCTTCAGCGAGCTTCACGACCGCGTGCTTGCCGTCGCGGGAGATGCGGGTCCAGACCTTCTCAACCTTGACCTGGAACCTCTCCTCGAAGGCCGCCTTGATCTCGGCCTTGGTGGCGGTGCGCAGCACGATGAACTCCAGCTTGTTTCCGTCCTTGTAGTCCTGGGCCGGGGTTCCGTTCATGTAGTTCATGCTCTTCTCAGTGACGAACGGGTGCAAAAGAACGTCTCTCTTGGCCATTCTCACCACTCTCCTATCTGTTTAATTGCGGACTCGGAGAACACGGTCAACCTGCCAGCGAAGCCGCCCGGGGCGAGTATGCCAGCGTTCAGCTTCGGGGCGAAGATGACCTCCACTCCGGGGAGGTTGTTCGCTCCGACGAACAGGTCGGCCTTCTCGTTCGAGACGACGATCAGCAGGCTCTTCGGGGCACGGTACCTGCGGGCACGCATCTTGCCGCGTCCTGCACGGACCTTCTTACCCTCCTTGGCCTTCTCCACGTCCATGTCCAGCCCGATGCTCTTCAGCATCTCGAGCACAGCGGCGGTGGTCTTCAGGCTCTCGATGTTGTCCTCGACAACGACCGGCAGCGTGACCTTCTCGTCGAACTTGTGCCCGCGGCTCTTTACCTGTACTGCATCAGATACAGCGGCCAAGGCAGACTTCTTTGCCAGGAGCTTCTCCTTCTTGTTGCACTTCTTGGAGAAGTCCTTCTCAGCCTCTGGCGGGAATGCGCGGCGTCCTCCCACGTTGTTGGGGGACTCTGCGGCCTTGCTTCCGCCGACCTGGCGCTGCACGCGCGACACACCACGGCCCTTGCCCCAGGTGGACACTGCGTGCCTGATACCGGCATCCGTCTTGGCCCCATAGGGCTGGCGGCAGTTGGCCTCTTCGACCACGACCGCGCGGTGGATGACGTCTGGGCGGAACTCGGTGCCGAAGACCTTCGGCAGCTCCATGGTCTTGACGACCCCGCCCTGCAGGGAATACACGTTGATCTTGCCTTTCTTCTCAGCCATTCAAATCACGCCCCCTGCTTCGATTCGATCGAAACATAGGTCAGGTTCGGGGCCTCCTTCATGTCGCCGCCGTGGTTGCGGACAGGGTCGCGCAGACGGACCAGACGCTTGATGGGACCGGGGACCGATCCGTGGATCAGAACATATGCGCCGTTGACGACGCCGTAGTTGACGAATCCGCCCTTGGGGTTGATCTCCTCGACCTTGTCGCCGACCTTGAGGACCCTCTTGTTGACCTCGGTCCTCTGGTGGTAACCCATCTGGCCGGACTGCGGGGCGGTGTTCCTCACATATCCCGGGCGCTTCGGGGCCAGGGTACCGACCATGCGGCGGTGCTTGCTGTTCTTATGGGACAGCAGCTTCAGGCCCCAGCGCTTGGTGGCGCCCTGGAAGCCCTTTCCCTTGGTGACCGCGGAGACATCGATCAAGGCGCCTTCCTTTGCGAAGTCCTTGAATCCGATCTCCTTGCCCAGGATGCCCTTTGCGTACTCCATCCTCTTGTCCATGGTGCTGCCACCGATGCGCAGCTCCATGAGCTCGGGGACCTTCTTGGAAACGCCAGTGAGCGCGGAGGGCTGGGTGTAGGCGAGGATGCGGATGTCTTCGACATCGACTCCCTTGACCTTCTCCCAGGCCTTGTCCTGGTCGTACTTCTTGCTGATGGGCAGGCGGCGGGCCAGGTTCGCATCGATAGTGGTGGCCCAGACCTCCCCTGCCGTCTTCAATCCATACCTGGTGTTCTCATAGACACGAATGGCGGCGACCTTCATGGGCGGCACCTCGACGACCGTGACCGGGACACGGATCTCCTGTCCTGCGGTGGTGCTGGTCTTCTTGGAGTCGACCATCATGGCGTGCGTCATTCCTGCCTTGTAACCTGCAAATCCCTGGACCTTCGGGCCTTCGCTGATCTCGGGCCAGTGGTCCATTTTCGGGGTCTGTCTCGAAGCTCTCTTCCTTGGCGAATAAGCCATCGAGCCTTGTCGTGGACGTCTCTTGTTCGGCATATATCCCCCTCTCGCGTTGTGTGAGAGAGTACACTCTCTGGTTGCTAACGCGTGTCTCAAGAGTGTTGAGATCCGCACCTTCGACCGTGACTCTGTTGTCGCAGTCCAGAACTTAATGGACCGCGGTTGAGGGTTGCTTTCGCATTGCCCAGGGAGTCTGGTCGAACGTCCTCATTGCGTTGAGCACACTCGCATAAAAGTAGTCATATAAATAGTCTGCTACGGTTCGGGCCCGTTTGGCATAAATATGAAAGAGGTTTCTTTTTCGTTGCTGGCCAAGGAACAAGCCTCAGAGCTTGCCGTCCTTCGCCTTTTTCTGCATCCGCTTGCCCCTTTCCTTGGAGTTCATCCCGGTCGCCTTCTCCAGGAATTGGTTGTAGCGCTTGATGGTCTCGGCCCCGACCTCGGGGGACACATCGGTCCTCATCTTGGTGGAGACGAACAACACGCTCTTTGACTGGACCTTTGTCTCCAGCTTTTCCAGCGCGCCGAATGAGGCAACGATGAGGTCACCCTCGTTCTTGGCGTTCCCAAAGGCCTCGTTGACGATGTTCTTCAGGCCGTCCCCGTCCACGTTCTCGAAATGTCCCTTCTTGATGTCGTAGTCCATGAGTCAGAACCCCCAATTCAGGATTCGGCGTCCTCTCCGATGTGCCTCGCCACGTCCACGCTCGTGCGCATGGGGCCCTGCCATTCGAGTTGGCCCCGCCATCGGTCCATGCAGGAGCACTCCAGCCCATCCAGGTCCTTCAGGTCCTGCGAGAAGGTGAATCTCTCGATGGCGTCAAGTACCTTTCTGTCGCACTTGGGGCAGTTGTGCACGCCCCTGGGCGTCCCTGCCCCGCTGGGCGCGGACATGATCCGCACGCTCGTCGATGCCTTCCCCTGCCTGATGACCTCTACCAGGGACCAGAGCCAAGGCGGGCGGTAGTCGCCCCTCCGCCATAGTTCCTCCACCCTCGTGCCGCTCTGCACGTTGATGGGGTTGATCGAGATCGATTCGGAGTACTCAGCTGACATGTTGATGGAGCGGACCGCATCCGCGATGCCCTGCACCTCGGTCAGCAGTGGTGGTTTCAACAATAGGTACGTCCTCACCGGAATGCCCGCGCTCTTCAGTTCCCCCGCAGCTCTCTGGTAGTCCTCATATCGGAAACCCTTGCGGATGGCCTTGACAAGCAGCTCATCGTTCGACGTCTCCAGCCCGAGCGCGGTCATGCACTTGTCCCTAGGGACCTTCTGGAGCGACTCCTTCGTGATGAACTCAGGCCTGCTCTCGAACAGGATGCGCTCGGCCGCGGAGAACCTTTCAAAGAACGAATCTCTCACGTCGGCGGGAAGCTCGTTCTCGTCCAGGAAGCTGCCCGATGTGTAGACCTTGACCATCGGTTCGCCCTGGTAGCGGGCCGAGGCCTTTTCCAGCTGCCGCATCATATCGCTTTGTCCGATGTCCAGGATGCTCTCGTTGTTATAACCGCACATGGTGCAGCCGCCCTTGTGCGCCCACCAGCATCCTTTGGTGCGTAGGATGATGACCTGGGCCTTTACCCTCCTTCCGTCCAGTACATCGTCCTCCTTCCACATGGAAACCGGGCTGGTACGGTCGGGCGGGGCCCTTTCATCTCGCATCGTTAGCACCTTAAGGTGACGGTCATTCGCCCCGACCATATAAACACTCCTGCTCATCATCAACGTGCGAACCGTGCATTCCAGCCGATGGAACAGTTTATATCACGCCTCAAGAATCAGCGGGGGAGGATGCCTGAATGGCCCGCAAGATAATCATCATCGGGTCTGGAGCTGCCGGCATGACCGCCGCCTCCACCGCCCGCGCCACCGCCAAGGATGCGGAGATCCATGTGTTCACCGAGGACCGGCACATTGCATATTCTCCCTGTGCCATACCTTTCGTCATCGAGGGAAAGATCCCCGACTTCAATTCCATAGTCATGCATCAGCCTGAATGGTATGCCAAAGAGCGCAACATCCATGTTCATGTCGCAACCAAGGTGAAGGAGGTCGACCTGGATGGCAAGAAGGTCACCCTACAGGACGGTGCGTTCCATCAGTTCGACTCGCTCGTTATGGCCGTTGGCGGGAACGTGCTTCTTCCGCCGGTGGAAGGGACCAAGCTTCCGGGCGTCTACCCCGTACGTTGGATATCCGACGGGGAGGCGATCAAAGCGGCGCTGCCCAAGGTCTCCTCCGCGGTCGTGGTCGGGGCAGGGGTCATCGGACTGGAGATGGCCATCGCCCTCAAGCATGCCGGCAAGGACGTCACCGTGGTGGAGATGTTCAACCAGGTCATCCCGCGCATCTACGATGCCGATATGGCGAAGATGGTGCAGGACCATTGTGAGTCCCTCGGAATTAAGTTCCAGATGGGCACCCCGCTTGGCAGCATCAACGGCAAGGAAGCGGTGGAGAAGATCGTCGTGGGCGGGAAGGACATCCCCTGCCAGATGGTCATCATGGCCACCGGGGTCCGCCCGAACCTGGAGCTGCCGAACATGATGGGATTGGACATCGGTCCGCTTGGCGCGGTCCGTGTCTCCCCTACCTTGCAGCCATACCGCAAGGGAAGACTGGTGAAGGACGTTCATCTCGCTGGGGATGTGGTCATGTGCGAGTCCGCGGCGGTCCCGGGGCCGACCATGAGCCAGCTCGGTTCATCAGCGCTCAGGCAGGGAAGGGTGGCCGGGATCAACGCTGCCGGCGGATATGCGATCCATCCAGGCGTGACCAGCCCATTCATCAGCGTCATCGGTGATATCCAGGTCGGAGGCGTCGGTATGTCCCGCGGCCTGGCCGATTATTATGGTCTAAGAACGGTGGAAGCCCATGCATCGGGACTGACGAGGGCGCGTTACTACCCTGGAGGGAAGCCTCTCCACGTGAAGGTGCTGGCAGATGTGGAATCACATCGCATCGTGGGGGCTCAGATCGTAGGCGGCGAGGAGGTCACCGGTAGGGTGAACTGGATGGCCGCAGCGATAACGAAGGGAGTCACGGTAGAGGAGTTCCTGGCCGGATTCGAGAACGCCTACTGCCCTCCGACCAGCATGGTCAGGGATGTGGTGTGCGAGGCGGTCGAGGCCCTGGCCTCCAAGCTCTGATATAAGCACAGTGCAATTCGCCGATGAAGGAGCGTCATGTCCATCACATCCATGGGGACTGGGATCGCACCCACTGGCGATAAGAGCTTGAGGATAGTCAATCCTGCAACGCTTCTGCCATTTGGTGACGTTCAGTGCCATTCCCCCGATGACATCGGTCCAGCAATGGAACTGTCCCGGTCAGCGCAGGCCGAGTGGGCAGCACTGCCGCTCTCCAGCCGCATCTCCTTGCTTCAGCGGGCTCAGGACATCCTCATGGAGCTCACACCTGACATCGTCAGGACGATCTGTCATGAGACGGGGAAGCCGCGGATCGAGGCCATGGCCAACGATGTGATGGCAGCGCTCAGTGTCGGGGATTATGCCATCGAGGCAGCGCCACAGGTGCTGAGGGGGGAGAAGTTGCATCTGGGTCGGATGCACGTGGCCTTCGCGGCCATGGGGCGTAGCTCTTATATCCAGCCCCGGCCGGTGGGCGTGGTGGGAATTGTGTCGCCCTGGAACTATCCTTTCGGGATACCCTATTCCCAGACGGCGATGGCCCTGGCAGCAGGCAATTCTGTGATCATCAAACCCTCATCTTACACTCCGTTCAGTGCAATTCACATAGCCGATATCTTCGCCAAGGCCGGTGTCCCCAAAGGTCTGGTCCAGACCATCATCGGTTCGGGCGGGACGTTGGGGTCCGCCCTGGTCCGTGCCGGTCCGGACAGGCTCATCTTCACTGGAAGCGGCAAGGTAGGAAGGGAGATCCTTACCAATGCCGTACCGGGGCTCACACCAGTCACCTTGGAACTTAGCGGAAAGGACCCGTTGATCGTGCTAGACGATGCCGACCTCTCCAGGGCTGCCAGGGCGGCCGTCTGGGGCTCGTTCGTCAACGCCGGTCAGACCTGCGCGGCGGTCAAGCGGATATTGGTCCACGAAAAGGTGCTGGACCAGTTCAACAAATTGTTGCTGGAGCAGGTATCCAAGCTTCGCCTTGGGTGGGGTTGGGACGACCCCGAGATTTCGATGGGGCCGCTCATCAATGGCTGGGCCGCGAACGAGGTCGACGGGATGGTATCGAGGGCGGTGTCATTCGGTGCCAAGATCGCCCACGGTGGGAAAAGACCTTCTGGCCTGAATCGGAATTTCTATGAGCCGACGATAATAACCGACGTCGATAGGAAGGCAGAGGTCAGCCAGGGCGAGATATTCGGACCATTGGTCGTCGTGCTCCCCTTCACCGATCCAGATGATGCCATCGAAGCCGCGAACGATTGCATCTATGCATTGGCCGGCTCCATCTGGACCAATGACCTGAGGAAGGGAAGGGAATTGGCCGGGAGGATGCCTGGGGGCAGCATCATCGTCAACAATGTCTCGTACAGTTACGGCCTCGGAGCCACCCCCTGGGGCGGCAGCAGGGAGAGCGGCTTCGGCCGTACGCATGGGGACCTCGGGTTCGCAGAGCTGGTCGAGGCGCAGCATATCCATGTGGACAAGGGCGGCTTCACCAGGGATGTCTGGTGGTCACCCTACGGGAAGGAAGGCCTGGACCGCGTGAATGACACGATCACTGGTTTGTTCGGAAGGACCTCATGGGCTTCGATGATGGCCCTGCTCCGGGTGCGCCGTTCCATGAAGAAGTGATCACCGGCGGATGCCAGTCAGCTTGATGGGCTTGCCGCTCTCCCTGATCCTTTGTCGCATCATGGCCATGAGCGTTCTCCCGTCCGGCACGGAATCCATCATGACCATGTCCTCCTCACCGATCAGCTCGTTCATGATCATGACGGAGATGATCGATTTCTGCGAGTCGCTCAGGTCCGGCATTTCCCAGACCATTACCAGCGCATCCCTCAGATCGGAGCCGAGGGTCATCTCCTCCCCCATGATCTCCCTGACGGCCCCATCATATGATTCCAGCTCGGAGTCGTTCTTCGCGGCCCCGGCGATCCGGCCGGCGATGCCTCCGCAGATGTAGGAAGGCATGATGCCTTCGCCCACGAACGCCAGTGTCTGGCCTGCTGCGTCTCCGGCGAAAAGGACGTTTCCCATGACCGGTCCGCCCTCGAAGCCAGGGACCGGAGCGTCGCCTGTCTTCACTTCCAACACCTTGTCCGCGTCGAAATAGTTGGAAACGACCGGATGCTCATTGATCCAATCAGAAAGGAACTCCCTGCGGGAGGCCGATCTGCCTACCAGCCCCAGGCCCACGTTCGCCCTGTACTGTCCCTTGGGTATGATCCAGCCATAACCAAGCCCTATCTCCGGTTCGATGAAGATCTGCATGCATGGAGGGAGCCGCTTCTTCGCCACCATTTCGTACTCTACGCCGCTGGCGATGCTGTCCCCGCGATATTCCTCCTTGCCCATCGCCTTGGCCACGGTGGAATGGACCCCATCCGCTGCCACGATGAACCGGGGCTTCAGCTCGACGTCCTTTCCCCGATGGCGGAGCTGAACCGATGTGATGCGTCCGTCCTCGACCTCAGCATCCACCAGACGGCAATCCGCCTGCACGTCCGAACCATGCTGCGCCGCCTCCATGGCCAGATGCTTGTCGAATATCTTCCTCTCCACCGTGGCGCTGCGCCAGTATGGTGAACGGTTATCGACATAGGCCTTCCGGTCCACAACGAACCTGGTATAGTTCTGCCTGGCGCATATGGCATGGGGGGGAAGCTTGATCCCCGCCGTTTCAACGACCGATAGACCCACGACCTCCCCGCACTGCACCGGGGTGCCGATCTCCTTCTTCCGGTCGATCATCAATGTCCGCGCCCCGATCTGCGCCGCAGCCCTCGCAGCACCCGATCCAGCCGGTCCCGCCCCTACCACCAGTACATCGATCTCCTTCTGCTTCACCAGCCCACCTTCATTGACATTCCAAATGAACGATAGACGTCACGATATCTTGGCCTGGAGAGGACCGCCCATGCGACCCTTCCTGCCGAAAATCCCCTCCTGAACGGCTCCATCGAGTTCTCCAGGTCCTCGTTGCTCATGGCGGAGAGCTTTTCATAGCCCTGCCAGAAACAGCGGTGTACATATTCGGACCCTTTCCAAGCCCTCTGATAGGCCGAAAGGTCCCCTTTGACCACCGCGTCAGCCGCCATGTTTCCTGCTGCGAACGCGATACGTATCCCCCCGAAAGTGATGGGATTGACCTGTCCGGCCGCATCCCCGACCAATGCCACCTTATCCCTGACCAGTTCCGGAACCTCGCCCACCGGTATGACGCGTCGATGCTTCTCCAGTGCTGCTTCGGGCCGCGGATAGGTATCTTTGGGAAAACCGGTGCGCACATGCTGGCCGCTCGGGAACCGCCAGCGATATCCTCCCCCGAAGCGCTGGTCGTAGAAGAACTCGATGACCTCTTGGTCCATGCTCTCCTCCACCACATACTGCTCCGCCCAGATCATCTGGCGAGGGGAACTGCTGAACAGCTCTGTCCGGGTCCTGGAGTTCGCCCCGTCCGCCGCTATCAGCCACTTAGACCTGATCTCGCGACCATCCTGAAGGGCGATCATCACTGCCCCCTTCTCCTGCGAGATATGCAATGTCTCGCCCTGGATGAGGGTCCCGCCCTTGCCGATAAATTCCCTGATGGCAGCTGAGAGCATCTTCGGGCGATCGATGATGTAACCGTCTATCCTCGAAGTGACTGTGATGTCGCCAGGATAATGCTCCACCGCCCGGGCGATTCTATGGACCTTGAAGGATGTGGTGTCGAGGTCGATCAACCCCAGCCCCTCGGCGGAGATGCCCTCCCCGCACATGCGGTGATATTTGATATGGTTCTCCGGCTCCAACCGTTCGATGATGGCCACGTCCCAATCGGGCCTCAGCTTCTTGACCCTCAGCGCGGCGGCGCATCCCGCCGGACCAGAACCGATGACGACCAGGTCATGCAGCGGCAGCGCTACCCCTCCAGACCGAATATCTTTCCACGAACGAGTAACCCAGATCGAAGCCCAGGAATGCAAAGAAGTACATGTAGGACGGGAGCAGGGAGGTGATGCACAATACCAGGACCGCCAGTTTCAATACCGGCCTCTCTTTCATCAAGGAATTGAGCCATCCCTTCGACGGAGACCTGTCCGCCCTATCGCTGACGAGCTCGTCCGCGTATGCCGCCAGGAACACCACGATAATTCCGATTATGCTCGCGTTACCGGGGTAGTTCACGAAGGAAAGCAGTCCGATGGCCCCGGCCACTAGGAACCCTGCCTTGAACGCCACGTTATCGTACTTGGCGGCGAGAAGCAATGCCAGCAGCAGTCCGATGAAGATCGTGGCGGAACCAGGGTCGTAGAATATCAAACCCCCCATCCAGATGCCGCAGGGCACAGCTATGGTCTTCGATACCTTCTGATCGAAAACGCCATCATCGAAGGACCTGTCACCGTACTTTATGAGCATGCCCAGGCTGACGAACGAGAAAGGGATGATGATCTGGACGAGGGCCTCAATATGATCGAACCACAGTCCATGCATTATCGCGATGACTGTAACGGCCAGCGTTGCCAAGCCATATGCCAACGTAGCCCTCTTCGATCTCACGCTCTCCGTCATGATCATTTCCGAGCGAGCGGTAACCAACACGCGGGCACTTAATGATTTAGAAAAAATGGGGGAAGGGGTTTGGACTGAGCGATCGTTTCAGCAATCGTAGTAGAGGTAGAACTCCCAGGGGTGGGGGCGGAGACGGATCGCATCGTTCTCCTTGGTCCTCTTGTAGTCGATCCAGGTCTCGACGAAGTCTTCGGTGAACACGTCGCCCTGGGTAAGGAAGGCATGGTCCGACTCGAGGGCCTCCAGGGACTTCTCGAGGCTGCCTGGTACCTGCCTGATGCCCTTAGCCTCATCGGCGGACAGCTCGAACAGGTCCATGTCGTGGGGCTCGCCCGGGTTGATCTTCCTCTTGATGCCGTCGAGGCCGGCCATGAGCATGGCGGCGAAGGCCAGATATGGGTTGCTGGTGCAGTCTGGGGGTCTGTACTCGATGCGCTTGGCCTTGGGATTCTTGCTGTACATGGGCACGCGGATCGCAGCGGACCGGTTGCTCATGGAGTAAACCAGGTTGACCGGCGCTTCGAACCCTGGCACTAGGCGGCGGTAGGAGTTGGTCGAGGGGGACGTCAGCGCCAGCAGTGCAGGCGAGTGCTCCAGCAGGCCGCCGATGTAGTATAAGGCGGTCTGGCTCAGTTGGGCATAGCCCTTCTCGTCGAAGAACAGGTTCTTCCCGTCCTTTGACAAGGACTGGTGGACATGCATGCCTGTACCGTTGTCCCCGAACAGGGGCTTTGGCATGAACGTCAAGGTCTTGCCGAACTCGTGGGCGGTGTTCTTCAGGATGTACTTGTAGAGCATGACCTCATCGGCCTTCCTCGTAAGGTTGGCGAACCTGGTGCCAATCTCGCACTGCCCTGCGGTGGCGACCTCATGGTGATGCACTTCACACTCTATGCCAGCCTCTTCCAGGCGTATGACGCACTCGGAACGGAAGTCCTGCAATGTGTCGACCGGCGGGACCGGGAAGTAACCCTCCTTGTTGCGCGGACGGTGGCCCAGGTTCTGGGTGCCGTTCCTGCCGGAGTTCCATATACCCTCCTCGGAATCGATCTCGTAGTAACCAGTGTGCTGGTTCTGATCGAAGTTGACGGAATCGAACACGAAGAACTCCAGTTCTGGACCGAAGTATGAAACATCGGCCACCTTGATCGACTTGAGGTACTGCTCGGCCTTCTGCGCGATATAACGCGGGTCTCGCTCGAAACGCTTCTTTGTGAGCGGGTGGGCGACATCGCAGATGAGGGACAGCGTAGGCACTTCAAGGCAGGGGTCCACTATGGCGGAGTCCGGGTCCGGAAGCAATACCATGTCGCTCTCATTGATATGGGTGAAACCGCGGATGCTCGATCCGTCGAAGCCGTGCCCCTCATCGAACTTGCTCTCGTCCAGGACCCTGGCCGGGACCGAGACATGCTGCAGGATGCCCGGCATGTCGATGAACTTGAAGTCCACCATCTTCACGTCCTTTGCCAAGTTGATGGCATTGGCTACCTTGTCCTCGTACTTCTCAGCGCCTTTCTTGTTTGCCATTATTTCCTCACACTCTTTTTAATGTCCTCAAGGGCGGACCGATCGCCCGCCTTCGGGGCCGCTCTACATCGTTCTTCGAGGCCTCCGGCGTCGCTTGTCCCCTTCGCTTTCAGGGAAATTCACCCTTGGGGCGGGGTTGTCCTTAGTGATGGCCAGATGACCGTTTTGTTGCGGCCCTCTGTCCACCGTTCGAACAATGTAAGCGTACCTCGTAGGAATCACGGCAGAGTGTGGTAGACAAATCAACAATATAAATTTTATTTACTCGACATTCATCTTATGTTTGATTCAATCTGTATTCAATTGTCCAAACAGAATGGGCATGATATGGCAGATTCAGGCATCTTAATACAGGAACTTTTCATCTATCTGGACGCGGGCTGACCTTCATCACGTGGTTTCGGTTTTTTATTACCCGATCATTTTCCGAAAATGGATTATAACAGACAGTCGATTGTAGGGCGATTCGCATGGACCTAGAGACCAGATATCAATTGGTAGCGAGGAACACTGAGGAGATAGTCACGCCGGAGGATCTGCGCCAGCTTCTGGCGACGAAAGAGAGGCCGACGGGCTATATCGGTTTCGAGCCCTCCGGTCTGGCCCACATCGGGTGGATGGTCTGTGCCCAGAAGGTCAAGAACTTTGTCGAGGCCGACTTCGACTTCATCGTCTTCCTGGCCGACTGGCATGCATACCTGAACGACAAGTTGGGCGGGGACCTCAACAATATCCGCATCTGTGCCAAGTACATGGAGGATTGCTTCGAGGCTCTGGGCGTGCCCCGAGACAGGATCCGGTTCATCCTTGCCAGCGACCTGATGGATGACATCGAATACTGGGAGAAGGTGATGAAGATCGGTAAGGTCTCCAGCCTGACCAGGGTAAAGCGCTGCCTGACCATCATGGGCAGGAACGAGGACGAGGCGGAGATGGACTCCTCCAAGACCCTTTACCCATTATTGCAGGCAGCTGACATATTCCAGATGGATGTGGACGTGGCCTATGCCGGGATGGACCAGAGAAAGGCCCACATGCTGGCACGGGAGGCGGCGGACAAGCTAAAGTGGAAGAAGGCGGTAGCCATCCACACCCCCCTGATCTCCAGCTTGAAGGGCGGGAACCGGATGGACCCCCTGGCTTCTAAGATGTCCAAGAGCGACCCGGACAATGGAATTCTCATCCATGATGCGCCGGAGGACATCAAGAGGAAGATGGGCAAGGCGTTCTGCCCGCCCGAGGCGGAGGGAAATCCAGTACTGGACATCGCCAAGTTCATCCTGTTCGAGAGGATCGAAGTGATGGTCATCAAGCGGCCGGAGAAGTTCGGGGGGAACCTTTCATTCTCATCCTACTCCGAGCTGGAGTCGACCTATCTTGCCGGAAAGCTGCACCCTATGGACCTGAAGAACGGTGTGGCCGAGACCCTGGCAGAGGTCCTGGCGCCAACCCGGGAATACTTCCACAAACATCCGGAGAACTACGAGAAGGTCAAGTCGGTCATCGCAGGGCTCAAGTCCCTGCGTTGAACCATTTTATTTTTTATCAGCGTTAAGGCCACGGAGGAAGTCCATGGCCTTGGACATGCACATGTTCGCAATGGCCTCGGCATCGCCGACACCGGTCATTCCAGCTGCCCCGGGATGGCCGCCGCCCTCGCAGCTCGTATCCCTGCCGATGTCCTCCAGCAGCTTTCCTAGATGCAGCCCAGCCCTGACCATGTCCTGTCTGGTCCTGGCGCTCAGGCGGAACGATTCGTCCCGCTGGGAGACTACGAACGCAATGTCCGCCCCGAGGGACAACATGCCCTTACACACAGAGCTCTCGAACGAACTGCCCAGCGATACAGCGACGATATACTGCCCAACGCGTTCGAACCGCATCCTCTGGCCGCCTTTCAGGACCGCGATGCGCTCCGATACGTCCGGCTCCATGTCCGTCAGGTCGAAGACCTCGTCCACGTCGATCTTCGCCAGCGACATCAGCTGAGAGAAATCCCCTAGCAATTGGGCGGTGGCATAACGGAAATGGCCGCTGTCCGTGACCATTCCCGATAAGAGCGCCAGACCGGCATCGCGAGATACGACCACCCCCGCCTCCTTGAGCAGCTGGAACACCAGTTCCGCGCAACTGCGCCTGGTATCATCACAGAAGTATTGGCAGTTGGACCACCTCTCATTCCTTGCATGATGGTCGATGATGATCCAATCTTCATCGGGCAGGTTCATCTGGCCCAGCTGTTCTGGGGAGGATGTATCGACCACCAGGACGGCATCATAGGCCCCCAGGTCCGCCCGGGACAACGGCTCATAGCCGAACTTGCGCGCGACGACCTTGGCGATGCGGTCCAAACCTTCCGGAGCACAGATGTCCACATCGGGAAAGCTGACCTTCAGGGCATATGCCGACCCGAATGCGTCGGGGTCGGCATTCCCGTGTATCAGTACGAGCTTCCTGCCCTCAGGAAGGCGGGATAAAACGCTCTCGAACATGAACGTGCGATGACCGTGGCGTTCAAAGAAGAATTATGGTAAAGTGGTTTGGGTTCAGTTCTCGTCATCGCCGCTCGGGGCGCTTTCCTGACCCAAGGCCTTGGAGATCTGGTCCTGCATGACCTGGTACTTCTCGCGGAACATCTTCTCTTGGCGGTCCAGGGTCTTCACGCGGATCTCGGTGGTCTCCTTGTCGTCCTCGATCTCCTTCAGCAGGGCGTCCTTGTCCTTGACGGCGATCATGAGGGAACCGACGTTCTTGTAGATCGGGGTTTCCGCACCGGCCTTCTTGAGCTCCTCGATCGTGACCTCGAGCTCCTTCAGCTGGGCCTCCATGCGGAACTTCTGCTGCAGCACGTTCTGCAACTGCTGCTGCAACTGCTGGAACTGGGCGATCTGGTTCTGTAACTTGGGGCTGATCTCATCCATGTCTGTCACCTATGGTATTGCTCATATCCTCGGCGATGACCATCCATCGCAAATAGGAGTTCAGCGCAGCGCGCATGGCCGACAGGTCATTCGCCTCCACGCTGAGCACGACGTCCTGGCCGTCCTGGTCCACACGCACCTTGGTCCTCGGGATCTCCCGTCCCGCCTCGGGCGAGATGGAGGTGAGGATCGTAGCGGCGTTGGCCGTCTGGACCCTAAGGGTGGCCCGGAGCATCTCTGCTCATCTGCCTTTAATGACCTTCTTAACGTTTGGCCGCTCTTTGTAGAAGATCTTAGAGCCGCAGTTCTCGCACTGCATGCCCACGGCATTGACGTTGTTGGAGCGGATGGGCTTGTCACAGCTGCCGCACTTATAGGTCGTTCTCCACCCCTCCCTTGCCAGTCCCCTTCTCCTTGACTGCCAGTTCCTTGGAGGTGATGCTCTTGACGGTCGGAGCGTAGGCCATCGCGGCGAACTTTGCGTCGCAGTGGCGGCACTCCCAGATGCCGGTGGCCTTGCGGCGCACTGACACGTGGTGGCAGGTCGGGCATTCATACTTGGCCTTCTCAATCTTCTCAATGTCACGGGTCAGCTTGCGGACTACGACACCGTATCTGGCACCCATACGTCCGGCGCTTCCCATCTTTTCTGTTCCTTTTGCCATTATGATCACCCTAGCAGTTTTCTCAGTTCCTTGCCTACCCTTTGCGACGTCTCCACGACGCCCTTGACCTGGTCGATAGTCAGCGCGCCGATCAGGCCCTTTTGCATGGCCCTAAGGTCGCCGTTCTCGTCAGTCGTCACCGTCAGCCTTGCTGAGGCGACTTTTTCTTCGTCGAGAGTCGGGTCAAGTAATATAGAGTTTTCGATTTGCACGGCCGTACAGGAGATAGGCAGGCTGCGGATAGGCATCGGGAAGTCCTCACCCTTCTCATTGGCCTTCATCGGCACTACGGCGGACTTGAGGGCGGCCACTGCGCCCAGGAATGCGGCGTCGAACAGGTTGCCATCGTAGTCGAGGACATAGATGTCCACGAAGTTCATCCAGACCTCCTTTCCTTCTTCCATGCACAGCTTTTCCAGATCGATCATCTGGCTCTCGCGCAGGCCGCGGTCGACCACACGCGCCAGCTCGATGGAGTTCTCATCTGGCGGTCCAGCCTCGAAGCTGGGGGAGCCCATGGGGATGAGCTCGGCGTTAGTGGATAGAACGCCCTTGTTGGGTGTGTCGGCGAACGGGGTGCCGACGATCATCTTCACACCGACCAGTACGTCGGTGTTGCCGATGCGCACCCTGGCGGACCCCTCGGCGCTCTCGATGTAGTTCGTCTCGATGGAGATCGGACGGAACTCATCCCAGGCACGCCCATCCAGGCGCCTTCCCTTGGAGATGAGCTTCTGGATGTGGTCGCGCTTTATCTCGGATACTACGGACCTTGCCATGTTCAGGCCTCCTGGTTCTGGGTCTCGGCCTCGGCCGGCGCTTCCTCGTTTTCGACCTTGTAGCGGCGCCTGAGAGCGTCCTTCTGCTTCTCATACACGACCTCGCAGGCCTTTGTGCCCAGTTCCAATGCATGCTGGAACTCGTCATAGGTGAGGTGGCCGTCCATCTGTAGCAACAGGACCTCGCCGGTGCGCGGGATCATGGCCATGGGGACGTCCGCCTGACCGAAGTTGTCCTCCTCCTTGTTCAGGTCGAGGACCACCTGATCGTTCACCTTGCCAACGGCGATGGCAGGGACCAGGTCCTTCATCGGTATGCCGGCATCTGCCAGCGCGACCGAGGCGGCGGTGAGGCCAGCACAGCGGGTGCCTGCGTTCGCCTGGAGGACCTCGATGAACACGTCGATGGATGTACGGGGATAGTTCTCTGTGAACACCACATACTCCATCGCTTCGGAGATGATCTTGGAGATCTCCACGGACCGGCGGTCGGGGCCGGGCCTCTTCCTGTCCGAGACAGAGAAGGAGATCATGTTGTACTTGACCTGGACGATCGCCTTGGCCGGGTTCTGCATGTGCCTGGGGTGGCACTCCCTAGGGCCGTAGACGGCTGCCAGTACCTTGTTCTTACCTATCTCGACGTATGCGGAGCCGTCGGCGTTCTTCAACACGCCGGCCTCGATCTTGATGTTACGAAGCTCATCCACCTTTCTTCCGTCGATCCTAATTCCGTTGTCGTCGATCAGTTTGACGTTGCTGTTTCCACCCATGTGATCACCTTTTAATTTGTACCTTCCGCCTGGGGCTCGCTCTTCGGCATGGCCGTGTCCAGGTATTCCTTCACCTTCTCGGTCAGGTGCGACATCTGCGCACCCTCCTCGATCATGCGGATGGCCCTGATGGCCACCATCATGTTGTCTATGTCACCGTCGAGCCAGATGCGACCGTTCTGCCCGATGAAGATACGGCAGTTGGTATGGTTCTTGATCATCTGGATCATGGAGCCGCCTTTTCCGATCACGCGCGGCACCTTGCTGTGGGAGATCTCGATGACCTGGCCTCCCTGCAGCTTGCGCAGTCCCTGCTCCTTCATCGTCACCTGGACGCGCTTCGTTTCGTCGACCATCAGGACCTTGGCCATGATGGTGTCTCCCACGTTGAGGAATCGGGAAGTGTCCCCGAACTCCACCTTCCATGGCACCTCAGTGACGTGCAGGGGCGCCGGATACGGGGAATTGATGTCGATAAGCCAGTTGGATGGACCGATGTCCTCCACCTTGCCGATGACCATGTCGCCTTGGATGGGGATGTAGCGCCCACCCAGCGGTATCACGTTGACGAAGTTCGATTTCACGCTTTTTATGCCCAGCTGAGCCGCGTACACCTTGCCATCAACGGCATAGGCACCGCTCCCGGGCTTTAATCTACCAGAGTCGAGGAGGTCGCCGGGCAGGACGACCTCACGGGACGGTCTCACATTCTCGTTGTTCATAGAAACACCATTCTCTTGCCGCATGTGAAAAAGTTGTTTTTAATTATCTCTGCGACTGTCATTTTACCTGCTTAAACTCGGCATTGCCGTGGGTCTTATGGTTGATGCGGTCGAAGAATTCGTCACGCATCCCTGCTGGCATCTCAACGACGCCGATCCAGGAACCATCTTTCAGCCATTCGTCCTTGAGGATCTTGCCGAAATGGACCACCTCATCGTAGCATTTTCCGTAGTCATCGGCAGTGAGCTTGACAGCCATCTTGATCTTGTCGAACCTGATTGGGATGATGGGGCGGAGCTTGTCAAGCACATCTTTTACCTGCATCTCCACCGGTTTGAACGGGTCGATATGTACCTTCGCCTCTTCCATGGCCGTCTCGATGCGCGCTGGGGTATGAGGGCCCCCGGTCTGCGGGTTCAACGCGTTCCTGGCGATCTCGGCGACGATGCGCTTCCTCTTGGCCTCCAGCATCTCCTTGCGCTGCTGCGCCGTCAGCTGGACCTCGCCCTTGAGGATGATCTGCTTCGCGACCTCGATGACCTCGGTGGTGCCGAAGACCTCCTTGATCTTCTCCTCCGACGCCTTGGTCCCCTTGTGGGCGTTCTTGAAGATCTCATCGATGACCATGTTGTCGAAGAGATTGACCTCCTTCCCTTCGCGCAACTGGTTGACTACCTTCGGATCGATGAGAATCTCGAACGTCTCCCCATGGGATTCGAGCCTTGCGACGATCGCGTCTTCGATATCGACCATCTGGACCCCGTTCAGGAGTTGGCCTTGCCGATATAGGCTTCGACCTCGCTCTCGGTCAGGCGCCTGAAGCTCTCTCCCCTCTTGACCAGGCCGATCTCGACCGCCTTGGGGTTGAGCTTCTCTTCCTCAGTGGCCTTCTTGAGCGCCTTCAGTCCAAGGATGACCGCGTCATCCTGGGCCATGCCCTCCTGGTACTGCTCCTCGAAGACCTCCATGACCATGTTGCGGCCCGCACCGATGCTGCCCGCCTTGTATGAGACGAGCGCACCGCTCGGGTCGGTCTCGAACAGATGCTCACCCAGGTCGTCGACTCCTGCGACCAGCAGCGCCGTGCCGAATGGCCTGACGCCCCCGTACTGGGTATAGTTCTGTTTGTAGTCACAGATACGCTTGACCAGGTCCTCGACGCCCATGTTCTCGTCGTAGGTGATCTTGTTGATCTGGGCGATGACCCTGGCCTGATCGACCAATATGCGCGCATCGGCCACCAGTCCCGAGGTGGCACATCCGATATGACCGTCTATCTGGAATATCTTCTCGATGGATTTCGGTTCCATTAGTCTGCTCGCGATGCGCTTGTCGACGATCAGCACAACGCCGTCCTTGAACTTCAGGCCGACCGTTGTAGTGCCGCGCTTTACCGCTTCACGAGCGTATTCAACCTGGAACAACCTTCCATCTGGCGAGAAAACCGTGATGGCCCTGTCGTAGGCCATTTGTCCTGGCTGCATCTAATCACTCCTTCCGCTAAACGAACCACCTTAAGAATCGAAGCACTATATATTTATTAGCTAGGACAAACGGCGGTCTGTAGGAATACTGGATGGGCTACGGAGCTCCCCCTTCTCGAGGTCTTTTCTGAAGTTGATCAGGGAAATACCTCTCCCTTAGCGTCCGTAGCGTTCCCGACGTGCACAATGTTACGAACGGTCTACCGGGGGAATTAATGGCGGCGATGGCCATAGCAGCCTCCTTCAGAGAGCAGCGAACGATGCCTCGCCTACCATCGAATTGGATCAGCTTGATCGAGCGAGCCCCTCCGTGGGATGCGGCGTTGACGACGTTCAGCAGCATATCCTCGTGTGGCAGCGCGGTGCCATCGGCTGTCTGGAAGTAGATGTACCGCCGCCGCCCCCGCTTTTCCTTGACCGTCATGCCGTACTCATTTGGACCTGGGCTGCGGCCTGGCCTCTGCCGGCGTGGCCAGCACACCGGACTTTACGCCGGTGATGACAACCAGCACGCGCACCCTGCCCTGGGACTCTGGGTCCACACTGCATCCCCAGATGATCCTGGCCCTGGGGTTCACCCTAGCGCTGACCATCTCGGCCGCCTTCTCCGCCTCGGTTACGGTCATGTCATTGCCGCCGATGACCCTGACCAGCGCTCCCTTCGCCTCGCGCAGGTCGACCTCGCCCAGCATGGGGGATGAGATGGCCTCGTTGACCGCCTTCTCCATGCGCTCCTCATCGGAGTCGCTCTCGCCCAGGCCGATCATGGCCAGCCCTGCGTTCTTGGTGATCGTCATGATGTCGTTGAAGTCTACATTGACAAGCCCTGGCTTGGTGAGGACCTCGGTGATCCCCTTGATGGCCTGCATCAGCACCTCATCGGCCACCTTGAAGGCCGCCTCGATCGGCAGCTTGGGAACGAGCTCCAGCAACTTCTCGTTCTGAACTACGATGGTGGTATCGCATTGGTCCTGCAGCTTCTTCAGGCCCTTCATGGCGTTCTCCATTCGGAGACGGCCCTCGGCCTTGAACGGTAGGGTCACAACACCGATGACCAGCCCGCCATACCTCTTGGCCAGTTCAGCGACCACAGGGGCAGAACCGGTACCGGTGCCGCCACCCATGCCTGCGGTGACGAATACGATGTTCGCCCCTTCCAGGAACCGCCTCATCTCAGGTTCCGATTCCTCTGCGGCACGCGCCCCGACCTCTGGTATTGCACCAGCCCCAAGGCCTTTCGTGGTTCCTTTTCCCAGCAGCACCTTGTTCGGGGCCTGGATCGACAAAAGATGGCGGGCATCGCTGTTGCACGCCACGATAGTAGCACCGGTCACGCCCGCCTGGCTCAACCGGCGGATGGTGTTAGAACCACCACCCCCGCAGCCGATGATCGAGATCTTGATCCGCAGGGATTGGACGAGCTTAAGCAACTCCTCGTCGTCCTCGCTCATCATCGTCGGGCTGTCTCTCGGCTGTTCCTCTATTCCATTATCACTGTAAGGTTTCAAGTGCACCCATCCTGAGTTCTATATAAGGAATTGCATATTTATCTATTATTATCTGGGGTGTGCGTAAAAAAGAATCCCTTCCATCAGATCGTTTCGATCTGACAGCCGCAATGACCACAGGAAGCGTCCTCGGCCCCCAACTCACCACCACATTCGGGACAGCGCTCTCCCAGGAAAGCGCCACATTCGCAGGCCCCTTCCACGGCATCGAAATTTCTGTTACAGGACGGGCATCTGACTATCTCGCAGTCCCGGAATATCTCCCCGCAGCTCTCGCATATCATCCGTTCTAGCGAGACCCGGCCTCCGCATTCGGGGCAGAGGAAACTATCGTTCTCCCTGACGAAAATGGCCCCGCAACGGCACTCCAGGTCGAAGATCGATACCATCTCGTCGCAGGACGGGCAGCGGACCTTCTTGGAATAGGGGGACGAGGAAATGTCGCCGTTGCTCAATGTGATGTCCTTTATGGTCTCCGCGGTCCAGGGCTTGTTGCACATCGGGCAGAAGCCAAGGCGGGTGAGACAGGAAACATGGTACATCTCGCCGCAGCTGCATTTGGCATACTGCAGGCCGATCTTGATGTACCCCTGGCACATGACGCATTTGAGATTGCGGACGGTCGGCCCTCCGGAGACGACCACTGGTTTCTTCAGGTGAGTATGACCGCCGTCCGAACTCGATGCCGAGAACCCTGTCAACCTCAGTGCCTTCAAGCCCTGCTTCAATCTCTCTCTGAACGATCTCTGCAGGGTCGAGAGCTCTCTTTGCATGTTGACATGGGCCTTTTCGGACAATCGGTTCACACTTCGCTAGGGACGCTGCCTACTGTTTATTGTATGATATATGTTGCCTCTTGATTCCCAAGAGTGAAAAAATCAGGTTTGTGGTTACAATGAGCCTCTTACTTCCGATTGCTCAAAGTAAAATACCGAAAGACTCTTAAATAGCAGGTGATAACGAAGCATCGTATGTTTGATTCATCAAGGCATATGATGAATTTCAAAACGTTGAAATACGGACCCCCGTATTTTGGGAAAACCACAACCATAACTGGTCAGAACGCTAAGAAACATACGAAAAACGCGTTTGTGTGGACGGTTAAAAGGGGAGATATGACGCGAAAGCGTTGTAATATGGCGTTTAGGCCCGGGAGGGGAAACGCACCGTCCATCTTTCGATTAGTGTGAATAAATAGACTAGGAAGAAGGTAGGAGGAGCAACGATGTCGGAAAAGACAGGTTCCGTTTTGGTGGTAGGAGGAGGCATTGCCGGAGTTCAGACAGCCCTCGATCTGGCTGAATCCGGGTTCAAGGTCTACCTCGCCGAGAGAAAACCGAGCATCGGTGGTGTGATGGCACAACTGGACAAGACGTTCCCCACGAACGACTGTTCCATGTGCATCTTGTCCCCGAAGCTTGTTGAGGCTGCAAGGCACCCCATGATCAGCATGATGACCTTGACCGAGGTCATGGCGGTCGAGGGTGAGGCGGGAGATTTCACCGTCACCATGAAGAAGCACCCCAGGTACGTCCGTGAGGACCGCTGCGTGGGTTGCGGGCTTTGCGCCGAGAAGTGCCCGTCCAAGGCGCCCAGCGAGTATGAGGTCGGAATGGTCAACCGCAAGGCGATATTCGTCCCCTATGCGCAGGCCGTCCCGATGAAGTACTCCATCGATGCCAACAAGTGCTTGTGGCTCACCAAGCAGAGGTGCGGTAACTGTAAGAAGGTCTGCCCCGCCGATGCGGTCGACTATGAGCAGAAGGAGGTCATCGAGAAGCTGAACGTCGGGTCCGTTGTCGTTGCACCGGGCTTCGAGGCCTTCGACCCCCGCGTAAAGCGGGAGTATGGATATGGCGACTTCAAGAACGTCGTCACCTCCCTCGAGTTCGAAAGGATCCTGAGCGCCACCGGTCCCTACCAGGGACATGTCGTGCGCCCGACCGACCACAAGACCCCGAAGAAGATCGCATTCATCCAGTGTGTCGGTTCCCGTGACGAGAAGGTAGGCAACCCCTACTGTTCCTCCGTCTGCTGCATGTACGCCCTGAAGCAGGCGAACATCGCCCAGGAGCACACCAGCGGCCTGGAGTCCCATATCTTCTTCATGGACATCCGTGCCTTTGGCAAGGAGTTCGAGGACTACCGCGCCAGGGCAGAGACCGAGTACGGCATCAAAATGTATCGCGGTACCCGCGTCGCATCTGTAGATGAGGACCCGGAGACCAAGGACCTGACCCTGCGCTACAGCGTTGGAACGGACATCTCCGAGCAGAAGTTCGACATGGTCATCCTGTCCGTCGGTCTTGAGCCCCCAGCGTCGGCAAAGGACCTGTCCGACCGCCTCGGCATCAAGCTGAATCCGTATGGCTTCTGCCAGACCGGCATCTACAGTCCGCTCGAGACCACCCGCCCCGGTATCTATGTGTCCGGTGCGTTCAGCAGCCCCAAGGACATCCCGACCACCGTGGCCGAGGCATCCGGGGCTGCGTCCAAGGCAGGCAAGCATGTGTACGAGAACCGCATCCAGATCGACGAGGTCGTGAAGGAGATCCCCGAGACCGATGTGAAGGGACAGGAGCCCCGCATCGGTGTGTTCGTCTGTGACTGTGGCATCAACATCCGCGGCACCGTCGACGTCCCCTCGGTGGTGGAGTATGCAAAGACCCTGCCGAACGTGGTCTTCGCCGAGGAGAACAAGTACACCTGCTCCGCAGATTCCCAGGAACTGATCAAGAAGAAGATCAAGGAGCACAACCTGAACCGCGTGGTCGTTGCGTCCTGCACGCCGCGTACCCACGAGGCGCTGTTCCAGAGCACCATCAAGGAGGCCGGACTGAACATGTACCTGTTCGAGATGGCCAACATCCGTGACCAGTGCTCCTGGATCCACATGCACGAGCCCGAGAAGGCCACCGCCAAGTCCAAGGACCTGGTGCGCATGGCCGTCGCGAAGTCCAGGTTCCTCGAGCCCCTGACCAAGAGCAAGCTGGGCGTGACCCACTCCGCCATCGTCGTCGGTGGCGGTCTGGCAGGCATGACCTCCGCCATGGACATCACCGCACAGGGATTCCATGTCGACCTCATCGAGAGGAGCAACGATCTCGGTGGCAGGCTGGCTAAGCTGTACACCGCCGAGGACGGAGTCTCCCCGAGGAAGTACATGAACGACCTCATCGAGAGGGTCCGCTCCAACGACAAGATCACCGTCTACATGAACTCCGAGCTGGAGGACGTGGCCGGCTTCGTAGGCAACTACAAGGTCAAGGTCAAGACCCCCGAGGGACAGAAGGAACTGGACACCGGCGCCATCGTTGTGGCGGTCGGCGGACAGGAATACACCCCCAAGGAGTACATGTACGGCAAGGAAAAGAACGTCATCACCGCCAACGAGCTGGAGGAGAAGCTTTCCCACGGCGCCCTAAACGCCAAGAAGGTAGCGTTCATCCAGTGCGTCGGGTCCCGCAACAAGGAAGTCCCGTACTGCAGCCGTGTCTGCTGCTCCAAGGCCCTGAAGAACGCCATCGAGATCAAGAAGAAGAGCCCCTCCACCGAGGTGTTCATCTTCCACAAGGACATCCGTTCCTACGGATTCCGCGAGCTGCTGTACAAGCAGGCCGGGGAGCTCGGTGTGAAGTTCGTCAGGTTCCCGGAGAACAAGGACCCCGAGCTGAGCAAGGTCGGGGAACACCTGCAGCTGGTCGCTGACGATGTCGTCCTGGGTGAGAAGATCATGTTCAGGCCGGACCTGCTGGTGCTGAGCACCGGTACCCGCCCGAACCCGGACAACGAGCACCTGGCCAAGATGGTCAAGGTGCCTCTGTCCAAGGACGGCTACTTCCTCGAGGCGCACATGAAGCTGCGCCCGGTGGACTTCGCCACCAACGGTGTATACCTCGCCGGTATCGCCCACTGGCCCAAGTTCATCGATGAGACCATCGCTCAGGCGTCCGGTGCAGCCTCTCGCGCCATGACCATCATCTCCAAGGAGTTCCTGGAGACCCAGGGTATCATCGCTGCGGTCAACGACATGGTCTGCGACGGTTGTGGTGTCTGTGAGCCGGTCTGCGAGTACCGCGCCATCACCATCGTCGGATCCGATGCAAAGGACCCGTCGAAGCTGAAGGCCGTGGTCAACGAGGGCCTGTGCATGGGATGCGGCACCTGTGTGGCCGCCTGCCCGTCCGGAGCCCTGGAGCAGAAGGGCTTCAAGACCAACCAGATCCTGGCTCAGATCGATGCCTCGCTTGAGGGGGGTGCGAAGTAATGTCCGCCCCACAGGCCGCACATGCTGAGCCCAAGGCAGCCGCCGAGGGCGAGTGGGAGCCGAAGCTGATCGTCTTCTGCTGCAACTGGTGCTCGTATGCCGGGGCAGACCTGGCCGGCGTCAGCCGCCTGCAGATGCCCACCAACTTCCGCGTCATCCGCACCATGTGCTCGGCGCGTGTCGACCCAGAGTTCGTGCTGCGCGCGTTCGCCTCCGGGGCGGACGGCGTGCTCGTCCTGGGATGCCACCCGGCAGACTGCCACTACATCGGTGGCAACTACCGTACCCGCCGCAGGATCGCCCTGCTGAGGGTGTTGCTGGAGCAGTACGGATTCAACCCAGACCGCCTGAAGCTGGAATGGGTGTCCGCCTCCGAGGGAGCGAAGTTCCAGAAGACCATCAAGGAGTTCAACGAGACCGTAAAGGAGCTCGGCCCGAACCCATTGACCGAGGAGTGAACAAGAGGTGAAAGAAATGAGCAACAAGATTAAATTGGCCCACTACTGGGGAGCCGGTTGCGGAGGCTGCGACGTTGCCCTCCTCGACATCGATGAGAAGATCCTGGGTGTCGCCGAGATCGCAGACATCGTGTTCTGGCCGATCGCCGTCGACGGCAAGGTGAAGGATATCGAGGCGATGCCTGACGGTTCCATCACCTGCACGCTCTTCAACGGCGCTGTCAGGAACAGCGAGAACGAGCACATCGCCAAGCTGCTCAGGAAGAAGTCCGCCTTGATGGTGTCCTTCGGTTCCTGCGCCTGCTACGGCGGTATCCCGGGCCTGGGCAACCTGACCAACCGCAAGGAGATCCTGGACCTGGTATACACAGGCCTGCCGACCTCCGACAACGTGGAGAAGGTCATCCCCCAGCCCGCTACCCACACCAAGGATGGAGAGCTGGAGCTGCCGGTGCTGTACGACACCGTCCTCACCCTCGACCAGGTCGTGGATGTCGACTATTACATGCCGGGCTGCCCGCCGACCACCAACCTGATCAACGAGTTCCTGGGCATAGTGGAGAAGCACGTCAAGGAAGGCGCGCCGCTGCCCCCGAAGGGTGCGGTCATCGCTTCCCAGAAGACCCTGTGCGATGAGTGCAAGAGGAAGAAGAGCGTCAAGAAGATCGACCGCGTCTACCTCCCGCACGAGATACCCATCGACCCGGAGAAGTGCATGCTGGAGCAGGGCATCATCTGTCTAGGCTCCTCCACCAGGGCCGGATGTGGCGCCAAGTGCCTGGAGGGCAACCAGCCCTGCCGTGGCTGCATGGGCCCGACCGCTGAGGTGCTGGACCAGGGCGGCTCGATGCTGTCCGCTCTCGCATCCGTCTACAAGGTGGATGAGAAGGAGGCCCTCCTCACCGAAGAGAACATCGCCGAGCTGATGGCGCAGGTCAAGGACCCCATGGGTACCTTCTACTGCTACACCATGCCGAAGTCGATCATCAAGAGGAAGGTCGTGGAAAAGAAGAAGCCCGTAAAGAAGGAGGCTTAAACATGTCCCCAGTTCTATCCGACGAGAAGACCAAGGCCACGTCCAAGCGCATCACCATCGACCCCATCACCCGCCTCGAAGGGCATGGGAAGATCGAGATATTCCTGGACGACACTGGCAACGTCGCGAACGCCTACTGGCAGGTGCCAGAGCTGCGCGGCTTCGAGAAGTTCTGCGTGGGTCGCTCCGTGGAGGACCTGAACAAGATCACCTCCCGTCTCTGCGGCGTTTGCCCGGGAGCTCACCACTTGGCCTCCACCAAGGCCCTGGACGGCGTGTTCAACGCCGAGCCCCCAGTGCCCGCGAAGAAGCTCCGTGAGCTGTTCTACTCCGCACACTACGTGCACAGCCACATCGCCCACTTCTACGCCCTGGCCGCAGCCGACTTCGTGGTCGGACCTGCCGCCCCCGCCGCCCAGAGGAACATCCTCGGCGTCGTGGCCGCGGTCGGTGTGCCAGTCGGTGCGGAAGTGATCAAGCACCGTTCCTACGCGCAGAAGTGCCAGGAGATCATCGGCGGAAAGGCCACGCACCCGGTGTGCGGCCTGCCCGGTGGAATGGCAAAGCAGATCAGCGAGGACGAGCGCAAGAAGATGGAGTCCATGGCGAAGTCGTGCGTCGAGTTCGCGAAGTTCACCCAGAACGTGTTCGCTGATGTCGTCCTGAAGAACAAGGACTACATGGACATCGTACTGAACAAGGACATCTTCTACCAGGAGACCTACAACCTCGGTACCGTCGACAAGAACGACAAGATCAACTTCTACGACGGAACTCAGAAGATGGTCGACCAGGACGGCCACGAAGTGGCCCGCTGGACCGGCAAGGGATATCTCGATAACGTGGTCGAGCACGTCTTGCCCTGGTCCTACGAAAAGTTCTGCTATTACAAGAAGGTCGGCTGGAAGGGCCTGAAGGACGGGAAGGACTCCGGTATCTACCGCGCCACCCCGCTCTCGCGCCTCAACGTCTCCAAGGGCTTCACCACCCCGCTGGCACAGGCGGAGTTTGAAAAGTTCAAGGGAACCTTCAGCGACCTGGGCATAAAGGGACCGGTCCACTACACCATGGCAATGCACTGGGCCCGTGTGATCGAGCTGCTGTACGCCGCCGAGATGATGTACGAGCTGGCACAGGACAAGGAGATCACCGACTCCAACATCCGCGCCAAGCTGGACACTCCGGGCGAGGGCGTCGGTATCCTCGAGGCACCGCGCGGCACCCTGACGCACCACTACAAGGCCGACGAGAACGGCATCACCACCTTCGTCAACCTGGTGGTCGGAACGACGAACAACAACGCCCCGATCAACCTGGATGTCGCCAAGGCGGCCAAGGCCCTCATCAAGAACTGGGAAGTTTCCCCGGGCCTGCTGAACATGGTGGAGATGGCCTACCGGGCCTACGACCCGTGCAACTCCTGCGCCACGCACACCCTGCCTGGCCAGATGCCGATGCGCGCGGTCCTGCGCAAGCCTGACGGCTCTGTGTACAAGGTACTGCAGAACTTCTGAAACCCCTTATCCTAATCTTCTTTTTTATTCCCATTTGCCCCGGAGCTCGGGCTCTCGGATCTTGAACCGCCTTCTGCGCTTCACCCTCAGATTGCCGACGGTTCCTAGATAGACCCCGTCCAGGAGGTAGACCTTGGCGGCGTCCATGTCGATGAGGTCGCCGGAGAACAACGGCCCCAGCATGCGCGGTTCCTCGAAGTTGACAGGCGATCCTTTGAGGCTCATGTTCATGGAAGGCACCATGATCACCTCTTCAGGCAGACGGGGATAACGGTCGGTGCGGAACTGCCTGAACGGGGCGCGGACCCAGCAGCGCTCGGTCGTGTTCGTGTTCAAACCGTCCTCGAACATGATGGCTGGATGATTGTGCGCCACGATCAGGAGACGTTGGGCCATCACCTCTTCGGAAGGCCAGGTATGGCCATGCACCAGCCCTATGTCCTCCAGGCACATGCCTGAGGCAGGATGGACGACGACGCCGTCGGGAAGCATCTCCTCCAGGTTCGTGTCATGATTGCCACGGACGACGGAAACGGAACCGTATACGTCCAAGAGGTTGCGGAAGAACCGAGGGACCTCCCGGTACTCCTGGCGGCTAGAGCCTGGGACCATGTGCTTCACGTCCCCCAAAATGATCAGCCCGTCCCTCCCCTTCGCCAACGCCAACAGCTCAGACTCCATGCGATGGGTCTGGCTGGGGACATGCACCCCGCCCACCTTCATCTCGTGCTCTAGGCCGATATGCAGATCGCCCACACAGATGTAGCTCTTCTCACCCAGCAGCTCCAGCATTGGCTTATCCACGATGGGGATGGCCTGCAATCCCTCACCACCCGTGAGCTAGACGTTCGGCAAGCGAAGATGGCAGACCCACCTCCAGCACTGCCTCCTGCACCTCGCCGATGTCATAATCGACCCGGACATTCTCGAACTCGCCACTGGTAACGTCATACACCAGGCAGCTGGACCTCCTGTCCCCATCCCTGGGCTGACCGACCGAGCCCGGGTTGATGATGACCCCTCGGCTCACGCGCTTCACAAATGGGATGTGGGTATGGCCGAGCACCAGCAATCTGGTTCCGGCGCTTTCCAGGAGGTATTGGCCCGCCCTCTCTTCGAATATGTACTCATCCTCATCATCGGGGGACCCGTGATGCATGCTCCCAGCCATCTCGCCGATGGTGAAATCGAGCGAGTCCGTAAGACGTTCCAGGTACCTTCTTCCTTCTGGGTCCAGGTGACCCGCGGTCCATGACACGGCAGAGGCCGCCCACGGGTTCATCCTGTTGGTATCGACGCTAAGGACGGAACGATCGTGGTTCCCCCTGATGCTTACCACAGCCCTCCTCCTCAGCAGCTCGATGGTCTCTGAAGGATAAGGGTAATAACCGATCAGGTCACCGGCATTGTAGATGATATCGACCCGACGGTCGTCCAGCTCTTCCAGTACTGCACGTAGTGCAATGACATTAGCGTGGACGTCCGATATGAAACCTATGCGCACATCGATGAATCCCAGGAACATGTAGAAGTAAGTAGCGATGATTTAGTGCCTGCAAAGGTGAGCCGATGTGGTGGAGAAGGTCTCAGATCGAGCATTCCGGTATCTCGAAGGATTCCATAAAGGAACTGGAAGGGATCATAGGGCACAAGTTCGGGGACAAGGCCCTGCTGATCGAAGCCTTAAGCCATCCTTCCCGGAATGCCGAAGGCCAATTCCCTACCTACGAACGTTTGGCGTGGGTCGGGGATGCGTTCCTATACCACACCATATCCATCCATCTATACGAGGTTGAACCGAACGCCTCCACCAGCCGGCTCCATGAGCTGAGGGAGAACTACAAGAAGAACTTGGACCTGGCCAAGATGGACGCAGAGGGTCTGAGGATATCGCGCTTCCTTATCACTGGGAAGAGCAGGGAGGGACAGGAGAACAGCTCGGGGATGATCGCCACCATGGTCGAGGCGGTCATAGGGGCCATATCGATCGAGAATCCGAAACGGGCCAAGAAATTTATTATTGATAATATTATTAAAAATAAATGATTTTAATCTCTCGTCCATCATCACCGGAAATTGTCCAACGATTTCCGCATCACCAACGGCACATTCTCAATGACGTCGGTGGCCAACAGCCCATAGGAACAATCATCGAAGGCCAGGTCGCCTGCGGCGCCGTTGGTGAAGGCTCCGATCCTGGCCGCATGGAATGGCGGGACCCCCTTGGCCAACAGGCCCGCACAGATCCCGGCCAGCACATCCCCGGTGCCACCCACGCTCATTCCCGGGTTCCCCGTCCTGTTCAGCCGTATCTCCTTACCGTCCGTGACGATGTCCACCGCCCCCTTCAGCAGCACTGTGATCCCGGTCCTCTTCGCTAGTTCGCGGCATTGTTCCGCCCTGGAATCCAGGTCCGAGGCCAATTCCTCTCCTGTCAGCTTGAGGAACTCGCCTCCGTGCGGGGTCATGATGCCTGATTTTCCCTTAAGGAGGTCCAGGTTCCCTGATAGAGCGGCGAAGCTGTCCGCGTCGATGACTATCGGGACATCGCACACCTTGACGAAGTTCCGCACCGATTCGAATGTCTGAGGGTCTCTCCCTACCCCCGATCCAATGAGGACAGAGTTCATATCCCGCAACATCGCCCGGAGCCTTCCCAGGTCCCCCGGGCTCAGGATCGAACCAGGCAGCTTGTTCACGATCACATTGGGAGAATAACCGGAGATGGTATCGCTCACAGAGGACGGTGCCGCGATGAACACGAGGTCAGCACCGATGCGGTATGCGCCCATCGCTGCCAGGAAGGGAGCCCCGGTGTACGGACCTCCTCCGATAACCAGAACGCGCCCGTTCTGCCCCTTGTGCGAGGTCTTCACAGGAATGGGATAATATGCATAGTCGCCTGGCCCGCAATAACGCGAGGCGTCCTCTGGTATGCCGATATCGTACACCATGACCTTACCGCTGTTCTTCTCGCTCATCCCCAACTTCATATCATGGAAGGAGACGGTTAGATTGGGCCTGACCACGTTGGCAGAGCCGAGTCCTGATGGAAGATCGACAGCCAACACCGGCACGCCCGATGAATTGATGGCCTTGATGATCGCAACGAACGGCTCCTTGGGCTCACCAGAAAAGCCGGTGCCTAGCAGCGCGTCCACCAGGAGGTCATATCCGCCCAGCTCCTGCCCCACCCATGCCTTTGTGATCTCCTGGACCTTCTCGTAGTTGTTCCAGGCAGCCTGCCCCTTGATATTGTCAGCGGACTTGGCCAGGATAACATCGACATCGTTCCTTTCGCGAAGGTACCGGGCGGCCACGAAACCATCGCCGCCATTGTTGCCGCAGCCACAGAGGACGGCGATCCTCTTACCCGTCCCGAACTCCCTCTCCAGAATGCTGGCGACCCCGAACCCTGCGTTCTCCATGAGCGTCTCCACCGAGACTCCGAGGTATTCTGAGTTCGCGTCGAGAACGGCCATGTCCTTCGGGGTGAGCATGATGATGAGAATCGATGGGATTGGATTAATAGCTATCTGGAAAGTGGTAAATTGAGGTAGTAATGCGGTCGGAGCATCGTCTAATTCCGGGTCGAAGCTTTTATTATTGAAAATCTAATTGAACCCAAGGTTGGAAAATTGACTGAGATCAAACGTTTAGTATTGGATGTATTGAAGCCGCATCACCCATCGATAATCGATCTGGCAAAGAAGCTCAGCATCGTCGAGGGCGTCTCCGGTGTCAACTGCTCCCTCGATGAGGTCGACCAGGAGACGGAGAGCATCAAGATAACCATCGAGGGGAACAACATCAACTGTGATGCCGTCGAAGAAGTGATATCCGAGTCTGGCGCCGTCATTCACTCTGTTGACAGCGTATCTGCAGGGAAGAAGCTCGTGGAAGAGGTAGAGACGCCTCAGGACCGCTGATTGCGGCGCAAGTGCTCGCCGACCTTTTTTATAAGCTGGCTCTTGGGGATCGCCCTCTCGACCAGCACCCGTCCCTTTTTCTCTGCCCAATTCCCTGGGAACGATTTGTCCGACTCTACCTTATAGTTAAGACCAAGGTGACGGACGGCGGCCACGATCTGCTCGACGGTCGGTGCCGGAACGGACATGGTCTTGCCAGCCTTGCGGCCGGCCAGTCGGGAACGGTTAGAATCAAAATACTCTGGCCATAGGACCCACGCCTTCTCTTCATCCCAGGCCATGATTACCCCACCTAGTGATGGTGGAAAGAGGTTTACTCTTTGACCAGGACGGCATTGACGCTGCCATCCTGACCGGGCCTCGAGGTGACCTTGGCCATACCTGCCTCGGTCTGGATTATGGCGCCCTTGTTGATGATGTTGCGCTGCACATAGTTCGGGTTGGCCGCGTTCTTCTTCACGGTCACGATCTTGCTGCGCGCCATCTTCATGGTCGCCGGGTCCACGACATTGGCATAAGTGGCCTTCAGCATCCTGACCTTGACACCGCCACCGCGGGTCCTGATCATCTGCAGGCGCTCTACGCCGACGAGTGTGAGTGCAGGTTCGCTAC
This sequence comes from Methanomassiliicoccales archaeon PtaU1.Bin124, assembly GCA_002067865.1. Classification (GTDB taxonomy): domain Archaea; phylum Thermoplasmatota; class Thermoplasmata; order Methanomassiliicoccales; family UBA472; genus MVRC01. The sequence continues at coordinate 291,247 of MVRC01000015.1, forward strand.
CGATCTCGAACCTTCTTTTCTTCCTGTTCAGGCGGAGCCGTCCTCCAGACGGCTTCCTGCGGGACTTACCCTGCCACAGTGCCATATCTATCCTCTGCCACCTAATTGAAGAGGTGTATAAATAGGTTCCTTCAATCGACCACTCTGTCCAACAGTGTGGCCTCTGCCCTTTCAGCATCAATCTCGAGCAAGGCCGCGTAACCGTCCTTGGCCGCCCCCGGGTTGAGGAACAAGGTCCCACGCTCCCTCAAGCAACCCCTGGCCTCGTGGATATGGCCGGAGAGCAGGACCGATGGATGGTACTTGTCCACGATCTGCTTTATGGCCTCGCTCCCTCCCCTCACTCCAGAGGTCGTGAGATCGAGGATGCCCATGGCCGGGCAGTGCATCATCATGACCGCGCCAGGGGTCATTAGCTGGTCCAGTGTCTGGAATATCCGTTCCTCTGGAACTTCGTTGGGGGTCTTGAATATGGTAGGGTTCGATCCTCCATATCCGATCCAATCTCTGTCCGCCAGCCTGATCCTGCGCTGGTGAAGGCAGATGGAGCTGCGCTCGATATGGGTGAGCGTCAAGAGCGGGTCGCAGTTGCCAGGTATGGCGTACACCTTTCCGGGCAAGGACCGTAGGAACTCCCCGGCCCATTCAGGCGGGCCAAAGTGCGTGATATCGCCCAGCACCAGGATGCCGTCCACTGCATGGTCGCCGGCCAGTCTTGCGGCCCATGTTCCCACCTTGTCCCTCATATGGACATCGGACAGCACCAGGAATCTCATGTCATCATCTTGATGGCCTCTTGAAACAAAAAGGTTTCACAGCCATAGGTTCCCATATGCTAGCAGATGACCGAGGAGAAAGCCCACTATCGCCCCCCCGTTGAGGAACGGTAGACCCGCCTGCGGCCTGCCGGAGGAGACTGCCCTCATGAGCAATGCAAAGCCTACGAAAGCGCCGGCCAGAGTGAAGGCGGCCGTGATCAATGCGGGGACAGTGTAGATCAGGACCGAGCCGCTTTCCGAAAGGAACACCGCCGCCGAGACGACCAGGATGCCCGGTATGACCGCATCACCCACGCCCATCATCATTGCCCCGCGGCTCCCATCCTTCTCCCTGTCCTTCAGATCGAGATCGTCCAGTTCCTTCATGTCAAATTTCCGGCCGGTCGGGATGACGAAGAGGATGGGCAAGCGCAGCTTGGTCGCGCCCTCCGCTAGGGCCAGCATATGCTTCGTCTTGTAGACGGAGATGGCATCGTATATGGCTAAGATGGACAGCAGGAGCAAGGCCGGGATGATGCCCAGCGAGACCCCCAAGATCGCCGCCGCCCCGACCCCGACCAGGAATCCCACGATATCGATGGTGTACCACTGGGGGTCCTTGTAGAGGAGGAACGTCAGACCTAGGGCGACCGCGGTGGGGACGAGCTCGATGAGGTTCTCGTCAGATGTGAAGGTCAGCAGGAGCGGCAGGAATATGGCGTAGATGGTGAAGAACACGGCGAAGAGGAAGAGCAGCCGCAGCGCCCAGTCTCCTCCATACCTGAGCAAAAGGAGCATGAATCCGGTCATGAGCACCATGAGGACGACATAGAGCAGCGGGTTCACCGGACTCGACGGGTCCTGGAATGCCTGGAACTGCAGGTTGTACAGGATGGGTGCAAGTAACAACGCGGCCATCTGCACCGCGAAGAATATCGCAAAGACCGCCAGATATTGTGTCCTGGTGCGCACGTCTTGCCAACACCTCCCCCCGTAGATAATGTTTCCCCGTTCTGACGGCCATCAGGCTCTGCCTCCGTCCGATCTTACCCAATTGTTCATATCCCTGCGGTAGGAATCATAACATGATGGCAGAGGTAAAGGACATAGTGGCCAAGAGGCTGGAGAGGGCCAAGGACCTCCCCGAGATCTTCGAGCTGGTGAAGGATACGGTGCGTTCCACCTTAGGAATCTCCCGAGGCGGGCTCATGCTGGGCCTTGCAGACCTGGGCGGAGGAAGGGACCAATGGATAGGAGGCCTATATCCAGTGGCGAGCAACGTCATCGTGATGAACAAGCGGCCATTGCAGATCATCAAGGTTACCAAGCCCGAGCTCTACAAGTCCTATGTCTACCACGTCCTGCTGCATGAGTACATCCACTCGTTGGGCGTGATGGACGAGGCGGAAACAAGGCGGAAGGCCTTCGAGGTGAGCAAGGCCATGTTCGGCAAGGGGCATGTGGCGACGGCCATAGCGGAGGACATATCGTCCATTCTCCCCTTCGTGACATACCCTGGCCAGATGCCCATGCCTGAAGGCGTGGAGATGGAGCTGGTGAAGAACTTCGATTATTCCAGCACCAGTTACATAGGCTGAGCGTTCGGCCTGCCAATCCTTTTATCCTTTTCATCAGCCATCTTGAATCCCGAAACCAGATTCTGGATGGAAGATGAACCCGATCGACTTGCTTCGGAATCCCTGGAGAGCACTCTCCAGGGTCGAGAAAAAAGTTCCCGAATCCGCCACACTGATACCAAGGGTGGGCACCGATGTTCAAGGGGACATCAAAGATTTCTCACCCGCGAAGATCGACAGTCTCCCCGTCAAGATACGATTCCGAGGCCATGCGGGAGATCTTGGCCATCTATCGGTCGGATACCTTCGCATATCCGGTTCGGACGATAGGAAATATTCTCGGGCAGGTATCAAGCTCAAACTGGATCATGTGGAATTCTACAAGGACCGGGGTGTGACCAGGATCGCCTTGGCGACCGCCTGGAAACCTCTCGACGCTTCGATCGGGGTCGGCCACTATTATGTCGAGTTCGATGTCTGGACCAGCCCCAGATGGAATCGGGTGGTTCGCATGGTCCGTTACAACTGCTATGACCCTCAGGGGAAGGCGGCCCCGACCATGCCCACCATCGAGCTGAAGATCGCCCAAATACGTGTCGGCCAGACGTACGAGTTCCTGATACCGTTCGGACAGACCTTCCACGAGGTGTTCCCTGATGCCGAAGCGGTGCTGGACGATGTCTACCTGGTGCTGAACAAGCAGGACCGGAGATCCGATTTCCTCATAGAGATGGAACTGGGATCGATCACATTGGACTGAAAATAGGAAAGGGATGGCCAGTCAGGGCCATTAAGAGATTCAACTGATCTTCTGGGCGAAGGCGACGTTTCCGGAGACCTTGGTGATCTTCACCTTCACCTTGCTGCCCTTGACGGTGCCAGGGACATAGATGATATAATCGCCGACGCGGGCCACACCATCCCCTTTCTTGCCGACGTCGTCGATCTGGAGATCGACCTCGATACCCTCCTTGAGCGTCTCCTTCTCCTGCACCTTGGTGGACTTCTTCACGTTCACCGGGCGATGAGCACCGCAGGCCTCGCACTCCAGGATAAGCGTCCTGCCCTCTTTGTTGATGTGCGTGTCTGGCCTGCCGCACTCCGAACATAGGACGAACGTATCGATGTAGGTGTTGATGCGATCAGCGATCTGCTGCGGGGACAGCCTGGCCTTGAAGATGACCCTCTGCCCCTCCATGACGCCTGGGGTACCTAGCTCTTTCAGGAGGTACTGAAGCAGGTGGTCCGGCTCCCTCCTTAGGGCGTCGACGATGGCTCCGAAGTTACGCACCACCGTGGTCTTGCCCTCCTGGAAAACGTCCGGCTCCGGGACGGTGAACCTTTCGTGCTTCTCGATGGTCTCCGGAAGCTGGGCCTTGGCCCTGTCGAGCAATGAGAGATAATCGTCAGCCATAATGATCAAGGCTCCCAAGCTGCACCCGGAATATAAACCTTGCTGAATTCAGCCATGGTCCAGTCACCTCACTCGAACTTTTTCCGGATTGCCGCCTTGACCAGCCCCAAATGCAGCGGCGAAGGCTTGTTGGGCCGGGACTTGAACTCCGGGTGGAATTGGGCCGCCACATAGTATGGATGGCCTTCCAGTTCTCCGATCTCCATCTTCACTCCATCAGCGGACCTACCTGTGAACAGCCAGCCGTTCTTCTCGAACTCCTCGATATACCTAGGGTTCACTTCGAACCTGTGCCTGTGCCTCTCCATGATCAGTGCGGAACCGTACAGACGATAGGCCTTGCTTCCCTCGGTCACCACCACTGGCTGGGCACCGAGGCGCATGGTCGCACCTTTCTTGGTGACGTTCTTCTGCTCTGGTAGGAGATCGACCACGGGATGTGATGTCTGCGGCTCGAATTCGGTGCTGTTAGCATCGGTCATACAAAGCACATCCCTGGCGAATTCGATCGTGGCGATCTGGAATCCCAGACATACTCCGAGGAATGGGACCTTGTTCTCCCTAGCATACCGGGCTGTCATGATCTTGCCCTCGATGCCCCTGGTTCCGAATCCGCCGGGTATCAGGATGGCGTCGCACTTCATCAGCTCCTCCGTGGGTCCGAACTGCTGCACGACCTCCGAATCCACGAAGACGATCTCCACCTTGGTCCCCGCTTCTGCGCCGGCGTGATGGAATGCCTCCAGATGACTGATGTAGGAATCTGCCAGATGGGTATACTTACCGACCAGGGCGATCTTCACGCTCTTGGTCGGGTTGACTATCCTATGAGCAAAGTCGCTCCACTCCACCAGGTCCGGGCGCTTTGCCTCCAGACTCAGCCTGGAAATGATGTAATCGGTGATGCCCTGATCATTGAGGATCATCGGGACCTCATAGATCGACCTGGCATCCGGGCATGAAACGACCGCCTCTATCGGAACATCGCAGAACAACGATATCTTCTTCTTGATCGACTCTTCCAGTGGCTCCTTCGCCCTGGCCACGATGATGTCCGGCTGGATGCCGATAGCCCTGAGTTCCTTCACCGAGTGCTGGGTGGGCTTGGTCTTCTGCTCCCCCACCGTGCCCATGATCGGCACCAGCGTGGTATGCACAAAGATGCAGTTCTTCCCCTTGCCCATCTCCATGTTCATCTCGCGGACGGCCTCCAAGAACGGCATCGATTCGATGTCACCGACCGTTCCTCCCAGTTCGACGATGCAAACATCAGCTCCGGTGGCCTCGGCCACGTTGATGATGTGGGATTTGATCTCATTGGTGATATGCGGGATGATCTGGACGGTCTTGCCCAGGTACTCCCCCTGCCTCTCCTTCTCGATCACGGCCCGATAGACCTTTCCGGTGGTGATGTTGTGGTTGCTGGTAACACTGATGTCCAGGAACCTTTCATAGTTTCCAAGGTCAAGGTCCACTTCGCCACCATCGTCGAGCACGAACACCTCACCATGCTCGAACGGGTTCATCGTCCCTGCGTCGATGTTCAGGTAAGGGTCGATCTTGATCGCCGTGACCTTAATGCCCCTCGACTTCAGAAGACGGCCGATGGAGGAACTGGTTATGCCCTTTCCCAATCCAGAAATAACTCCGCCCGTGACAAAAATATACTTCATGCATTCACGGGAATGGGCCATAATCTGGAACAATATTTAGAATTTATGGATGCAGCCTCAATGATTCATCATGAGCTAAAGCTGAACAGTGGAAAAAATGAAAATTTGTGAACGAAAGACGATCGATGTTCTTTGGTGCTTGGTAACCCTACCGGAATTGGTGGGGGAAACACTCGAAATGCCATCGGTGTTTCCCCTTGCGTAGGAGGTGATCCATCTGCAGGTTCCCCTACAGATACCTTGTTACGACTTAACCCTCCTTGCTGAATCTCAGT
>MVRC01000016.1 GCA_002067865.1 Methanomassiliicoccales archaeon PtaU1.Bin124
TAGTTACCCCCGCCGTTTAACGGTCCTTCGTTCGGTTGGACCCGAGTTTCAGATACCGTCACTGGGCAGGCTTCAGCCACTATACACATCCTTTCGGACTTGCAGTGACCTGTGTTTTTATTAAACAGTCGGAGCTCCCTTGTTACTGAGACCAGCCATCTTCATGGCTGGCACCCCTTCTACCTAAGGTACGGGGCTAATTTGCCGAGTTCCCTCGCCTGGATTTTCGCCGACACGCCTTAGTCTTCTCAACTAGGGGCACCTGTGTCAGTTCTAGGTACGATCGAAACAAATGACTTCAGCCACGTTTTCATGGGCACCAGGAATCGACTGAAGGGGGCTTGCACCCCCCTACTCATGCTTTCACAAGGTTCTCACCATTACGGTTCTTCCCAAGCATATACACTTGAATAGCCAGACAAGACTACTCAGTTTATCCCGATGCGTCAGCGACTGAACAAAATAAGTTTCGGCACAGGAATATTAACCTGTTTCCCTGTCATCACTTCCGATTAAGTAGTGATTTAGGATCGGCTAACCCTCGGCTGACGAACATTGCCGAGGAACCCTGGCCCCTACGGCGGAACGGATTCTCACCGTTCTTTGCTGCTACTCCCACCATGATCCTTATACGAACGCGGTCCACAAGACCTCACGGCCTTGCTTCTACCCACGCACGTCACCTCCTTACCAGATCACCTTGCGGTGCTCGACAATATCGGTATTCGGTTTAGCCCCGTCCATTTTCGGGGCCCGCAATCTCGACTGGTGAGCTGTTACGCTTTCTTTAAAGGATGGCTGCTTCTAAGCTCACCTCCCAGTTGTCTTGGACTGCGGACGCCCTTTCATATTACACTTAACCGAAATTTAGGGACCTTAATTGCCGGCAGGGTTGCATTCCCTGATGGACCCCAAGCTTACCCCAGAGGCCCTCACTCCCGATTTCTATGATGGTCACAAGTTCGGAGTTTGACAGGGCACCGATCGATTTCTCGACCTAAGTCCCCAATCAGTGCTCTACCCCATGACCGATCTCCATCGAGGTCTAACTGCGATTAGTTTCAGGAGGAACCAGCTATTCCCAGCTTTGATTGACCTTTCATCCCTAATCCCAGGTCATCCGAAAGATTTGCACATCATTATCGGTTCAGTCCTCCACCTTCCTTTCGAAAGGCTTCAACTTACCCAGGACTAGATCAACTGGCTTCGGGTATCCCTCCAGTGACTCCAGGCGAGCGCACCTCGTTCCTCACCTTGCGGTTGCGAACTTGTTGGTTTCCCTCCGGCTCCGAGTCGTAAACTCTTAGCCTCGCCACTGAACAGAACTCCATGGCCCGTTATTCGAAACGGACGCTAGAACACTGGTACGTCTTGCGACATTATCCCTTTCATGCTCTAGCAAAATATAGCCAACTGGTTTCAGGCTCTTTTAACCTCCCGTCAAGGGTACTTTTCAGCTTTCACTCACGCTACTACTGCGCTATCGGTCTCGAGACGTATTTAGGGTTGGATCTGAATGTGACCCAGCTTCACGCGCGATATCCAACGCACGATACTCCGGGCATCCGAAACTCTTCTTTCTAGATTGTTCTTACGGGACTATCACCCTCTATGGTTCTGCGTTCCAGCAGAATTCTGATTGTCTAGCGAAGAAGTATCCGGGCCCACAACACCACATCTCCACTCCATTTCTAGAGCGGATTCAGTTTGCCCTGTGCCGCGTTCGATCGCCTTTACTGACGGCATCTCTATTGATTTCTTTTCCTGCGGGTACTAGGATGTTTCGATCCCCCGCGTTCCCTACCATTACTGGTTATTCCGAAGAATGCGAAGTCGCATTAGGTAATCACCGGATCATAGGCTTCTTGCACCTACCCGGCGCTTATCGCAGCTTGACACGACCTTCTTCAGCGCTCGAGCCGAGCCATCCCCCAATTGGCGTAGCAATTTTACGCCGATTGACTATGTATAGTCGGCTTAACACACGTCCAGGTTGCGTATGATCGGTAGTCACCGAAATGCCGAGGCCTCTTCCATTACCTCGACCTTCTCTACCACTTCCCCGGAGAAGCGAACTTCCCGGGTGCATCAGAGCACAATTTTATCGCAGCCACATATGGCCGCGGTATCCCCCCAATATTTGAGGGGGTATTTATACGTTGTCTTTGCGCGTTTTTCGCACAAAGCAAACGATTCAGCTCGTCCATTTCCGACGAGCGTCCCGGCTACCACCGAACCCATATATAAGGATTCTCCATGCTACCTGGTAGCACTTATTTCCCCTCAATGAGGCGGGAAAGTATACTAGGTCGTGGCCCGAATAAATAACTGTCGCTTTTTCATTATGCAAGGTGGCATCCAGATGTGCATCAATGCACAGGGGTGGCCATCTTAATCATTGTTCCTACCTCTGCCATTGAGCGGCATACAATGACGTTCAAAGACAGCAGCTCATCTATCTTCTCACCGATGCCGGGCATCCCCTTGGACATGATGGCTCCCGCATGCCCCATCCGCTTGCCAGGAGGGGCCGAGCGACCTGCTAGGAAAGAGAAAACAGGTCCATCGAACCTGTCAGCAAGCACTCTGGCCGCTTCGATCTCAACCCTCCCTCCGATCTCCCCGACCAAGAGTACCGAACGAATATCGTCATCGTTACAATATTCTCTAGCAACCTCTGTCATGCTCTTACCAACGATGGGATCCCCGCCGACACCGATACAGCATCTCTGGCCCACCCTGTTATCGGTAAGTTCCTGCACCAGCTCGTAGGTCAAAGTTCCGCTCCTGGAGATAACACCGACATCTCCTGGCAAGAAGATCTGGTTGGGCATGATACCGAGCTTAACGATTCCAGGCATACCAACTCCTGGTGAATTTGGCCCGATGACTGTCACACCCTTATGGTCTGCGGCATTTCTTATCAAGAGGGCATCCTTCACCGGCAAATGCTCAGTGACTATGACTATGATCTTCAATCCTGAACCGATTGCATCCATCGTAGCGGCCAGGCATGAACTTGCAGGTACGAAAATTACAGATGCTTCAGCATTGAACTCATTCACAGCCTCATCAACGTTCTCGAAGATGTCCCATCCATCGACCTTGGACCCACCCTTGCCTGGAACAACACCTGCGACCACATTCGTCCCGAACTCGGTCATCAGGCGACCGTGGATCCGCCCTTGATGACCGGTCATACCCTGGACGATGACGGGCATGTTGTTGTTCATGCCAAAGACCGTCATCCCACCATCCTTTTGATCGCCTGGATCGATTCGCCAATGTCTAGATGAGCTTCGATCCCTTCCGCTCTCAGCATCTCCCTTCCTTCGATCTCATTCACGCCCCTCATTCGCACGACCAACGGGACATCCAGTGGTTTTTCCTTTACTGCATTGATGATGCCTTGGGCCACCACATCGCAACGGGTGATGCCTCCGAACATACAGATGAACGTCCCCTCCAGTCCATGCAATAAATTCTTATCCGATGCAAGACGGACCGCGGTCTCAACGATGGCTGGATCATCGGTCCCCCCCATGTCCAGGAAACATGAACCACTGAGTCCGGCATCGGAGATCTCGTCCAGCACCGCCATCGTAAGGCCAGCCCCGTTGGCGACCACTGCGATGTCACCTCCGAGTTCAACCCCGGTGAGCTTCACCTGTCTGCATGCCATTTCAAAATCAGTGCCACGTGGGATCCCCGATGATCCAAGATCTGGATGCCTGAACAGGGCATCATCGTCTATCGACAGCTTGGCATCACCTGCGATGAGGTGACCATCCACTTCAAACAATGGATTGATCTCCAGTAACTGACAGTCCATATTCCAGAATGCGTCCCACGCGGCTAACAAGAACCGTTCCAGTTCTTCCCTGCCGGTTCGTCTTTCCACCCGGTTCCATATCTCATCGATGTCGGTGAAGGTGATTCCTTTATCGATATCGATCATCGTTCTGGATATGCTTCCCCCTGCTGCTGCCTCAATATCAATACCGCCAATGGTGCCAAACAGCATGATGGGTGCGGCCACCTCCCGGTCTACAGTCAGGGCAAAATAGAATTCCTTCCTCACTGGAATAAGCTCTTCCGCCAATACCCCCATCGGAGAAAAACCGCCGATGCTTAGTCCCAGGATATTTTCCACCTTCTGTTTAGCATCCTGTAGGTCTGTGGCGATCTGGACACCACCAGCCTTGCCTCTGCCTCCTGCCGGAACCTGCGCCTTCAGAACCACTGGCAATCCGACCGATCGCACGGCCTCCTTGGCATCTTCCCCGCGAGAGACCAACGTTCCCCTCGGGACACAAATGCCAAACCTGTTGAGTATCTTCTTCCCCTCGTGTTCGATCAAATCCATCTGATTCGTGAATCAGAGGGAAGGACCTCCTATTGAACGATTACCATGCAATTTCAACCCTGTCCCGGCCCCATCAAAACTATAAATAAAGGGATGGGCTTCAGAATTTTCATATGCCAGTACATACATTGATAGGGGTCGGTTACGATTCCAACATATTTGTTGTCACTGGCGATGAACCGATAATAGTGGATGCTGGCACTGGCATGCATACGAGGAAGGTCCTGGACAAGATCAGCACCATGGCACCCGGTCTGGCACCAAAGACGATAGTTCTTACCCACAGACATATCGACCATGTGGGGGGTGCATCGGAGATGGCTGCAAAGTTCGGTGCCAAGATCGATATTCACGAAGCAGATGCTCATAGCGTGGAGACCGGCGATCTGAGATCGACCGCTGCCAGTACATTCGGTTGTGCCTTAAAGCCCATGGCTGTGAATCATCTGCACGATGGTGATATCATTTCCACAGGGGACCATGAGCTGAAGGTGCTGCATACCCCTGGGCATACCATCGGAAGCATGTGCCTGTTCGAAAAGGAGAGCGGCATTCTCATTTCTGGCGATACGGTGTTCGCGAATGGAGTTGGAAGATGGGACCTGCCTACCGGAAACCGTTCTGATATCGAAAGGTCGGTCAAAATGCTTTTATCTATGAAACCTAAACACCTTTTTCCGGGACACGGCGAGGTCGTCTACGACTCGGCGTCCGAAGCTATCAAAGAATCATTGACAATGTTAGGGGAGTTTTGAATGGAGATCATCAAGTGCCACGATGGGAACTGTGAGAAGTGTGATTTCTCCGAGGATGTGCTGGACCGCATTATCTCAGAGCTTAACTCTGGGAAACTGGTCGTATATCCCACCGAGACCCTGTATGGCCTGGGGGCTGACCCATTCGACGAGGCCGCAGTGAAAAGGGTCTTCATGGCAAAGAAGCGGCCTTTCGATATGCCCCTGAGCATCGCCGTCAGCAACCTGAGGATGCTGGAGGAATTAGCGGTCCTCGATGAGAGGGCGCGAAAGCTGGCGGAGAAGTTCCTCCCCGGTCCCCTAACGCTGATATTGCAAAAGAAGGCCATCATCCCGGACATCGTGACCGCGGCCTCGGTCGAGGTCGGAATTAGGATCCCGGACCACCCGATTGCCCTCAAGATCATCGATGAGTTCGGGCCGATCATATCCACCAGCGCCAACCTTCATTCTCACCCCAACCCCTACGACTGCCAGCTGGCCATCAAGGACCTCGGGGAGAGCGTGGGCGTGTACATCGATTGCGGCTCCACGAAATATGGACGTCCCTCCACAATAGTCCAGCTGATGGCCGGGGAGGTCGAGGTCATCAGACCCGGTGCCATCCCCATTGAAAAGATCGAGGCTGTGCTCCATGGATGAGCAAGCCCTGGAATCTGTAAGGAAAGCAGGGGCAATAGCAGCCGAAGCGCGGGACCTGGGCGTGAGCCTGGTCGATGACGGGATCACACTGGCATCGGTGGCCGAGGAGGTCGAGGCGCTGATACTCAAGAGAGGTGCCGGACTGGCATTTCCCACGAACATCAGCATAAACGATGTGGCCGCTCATTTCACACCGAACGCCGACGACGCTCAGAAGTTCCAGACCGGAGATGTCGTGAAGGTCGATGTTGGCGCACATGTGAACGGTTACATCGGCGATACGGCCGCGACGGTCGAGGTCAGGACGAAGAATTGGGCCGGCCTCATCGAGGCGTCGGCAAGGGCCTTGAAGATGGCCACCGAGATGATCGCCGATGGGACTCCAGTCGGTGCGATCGGGGGTACGGTGCAAAGGAGCATACTGGAGACGGGATACCGCCCCGTCAACAATCTCAACGGTCACGAGATGAAGCAGTACAATCTCCACGCTGGCCTATCCATTCCCAACATCGACGACGGATCTGCCCAACGGATCCACACCGGCATGATCGTCGCCGTTGAGCCATTCGCTACCAACGGCCAGGGTCACGTTCTTAATTCCAAGCCTGGCAACATCTATCGCATAATCAGGGATAGGCCTCTGCGCGACCCCGCAGCGGCGAAGATGTTCGAACAGATGAAGACCAGGTTCAACAGCCTGCCGTTCTGCGAGCGGTGGTGCGACGATCTGGACCCCAACGCCTCTCATCAGCTCAAGGTTCTCCTACGCCACGGGGTCATTTCCTCTTATGCGATCTTGAAGGAGACCGATGGGTCCAGGGTAAGCCAGGCCGAGCACACCTTGGTCATCGTGAACGGTAAGTGCGAGATAACCACACGTTCCCGTTAAAGAATCTGGACAGAACTTTTCCAATACCGGAAGGGTTAAAAACAGCCCCGTGTTTACGAGGTTGGCCTAATGCGAGGGTAGCCAAGCCTGGTCAAAGGCGACAGACTCAAGATCTGTTCCTGCAGAGGTTCGCCGGTTCAAATCCGGCCCTTCGCACCATTCATCTCATCATTTTTCGAGCTAGATCGAGAATGGTCATCTTTTTCCCTTTAGTCGCATCGCGACAAATATGCAAGCACCGGCGATGCCCGCGATCGCGACCACGCCTAACAGCATGGCCATGTTGCCGTTATCTGGGCCAGGTGGTTCAGGTGCCGGGTCCTGGATGCTCAATGTGCTCGCCCCTATCTCGTTTATCTGTTCCGGGGAGGACGACACTGCCCTGGTCATGGTCTGGTACCCTTCCTTGCTGATGGTCAGTTTATACGATCCGGTCGACACGTTGGCGAATGAGAAGCAGCCAGTCTCATTCGTGACGCACGTCATGCCATTGCTCAATGATACGATGGCGTTGGCCACAGGATCGCCATCTGCATCCCTGATGACGCCGGAGATCGTGCCCTCACCTTTTTCTATGCCGAAGGACCAGCTGAACTCCAATGGATTTCCTGCGATGTCACTTCCCATCATCGCGATCGAATAGTTCATCCCGTAGTCAAATGACATCTCCATCTCGATAGTGAGATCATCGGTCCAGGAGGCCGTGACGATCTCGCCATTTATGAGAACCCGAACAGAACTCTTGTTCATGCTCTCGGAAAATCTCAACGCGACCACCACATCATGCGGCTCACTGCTTCCCGTCGGCGAATGGGCCGTGACCATGGGAGAGACGGTGTCGATGGAGAAGAGCACGGCGCTCTCGTTCCAATTGCCCGCACGGTCCATGACCCTGATCCGCACGGAGTAATCCCCGTCGGGCAAGGACTCGAAGGAATGGCTCGAGACCAATGCCTTCCCTATCCATCCCCCGCCATTCATCGCGATCCAATATTCATCGATGCCAGAGAGCGCCTCCGCATTCCAAGATATGAAGACGTCCGAGGCGGTCAGATAGATTCCCGTGCGGGGCGTCAGAATGATAAGCGACGGCGCTGTCGTCTCAATGCCGAACGAGCTCGTCAGCTCTTTGCAGTTACCTGCGACGTCATATGCCCGCACCCTCAGCGAATGCTGCCCTTCTGGCACATCATGGAGTACGAGGTATGGATGGGTGACGTTGTTCCATTGCTCCCCATCGATCGAAGCCCAATAGAATGCGATCCCGCTGGTAGGATCGTCCGATATCCAGGTCGCATTGAGGGAGGTCGAATTGCCCCAAGATCCCGAAGTCGGGACGGCAATTTCCAGGACAGGCGCCTGGGAATCGATGATGATGGACACCGAGTCCATCGAAATTCTCCCCGCGTCGTCGGTGACCTTGATAAATATCACATGGGGCCCTTCCGCCAGTTCGAGCGCAACACTTGCACCAGAGACGATGTTCCAGCTGCCGTCATCGACCTTAACCTCCGTCGATGCTATCATGGATGTAGGAGAAGCGCTCGCGCTCCAGCTAATTTTTACGCTGCTGGTATTGATGTAACCGGTCGAAGAAGGAGGTGCGATACCGACCGTTGGGGCCAATGTGTCCACCACGAACGTGACAGAGGTCGTCTCCACATTTCCTGCTGCATCGGTCGCCCTAACCTTGACTGTATGGGGGCCATCGCCCAGGGTCAGGTCCATGTTGAAACCCGTTGCCATCTCCCACCCCAGGTCATCAACGTTGATCTCGACCTTCGATATGCCAGACCCATCATCGTTGGCCATCCACTCGATCGTGACGATTTCTGGATTGACCGAATCGTTCGGCGGGGAGATGATGGACACGGTCGGAGCAACGGTATCCACAGTGAAGACGACCGACATCTCTCTGAAATTTCCGGCTAGGTCCGTTACCTTGAACAAAATGGTATGTGGCCCATCACCAAGGGACAGCTCAAAGTTCATGTCTGTCACCGGCACCAGATCGTTCCCATCTATGCCGATCTCGCTCTTGCCAATGCCTATGGCATCATCGGCCAGTAATTCCACAGCTACGTTCGATCTGTTGAGGAACGTCCCTGTTCCCGGCAAAACGATCGACGCGTTCGGAACCACAGTATCGATGGTGAACGAGACCGATGCACTCTTTTCATTTCCAGCGGCATCGGTCGTTCTGATCGATATGGTGTGCACACCATCTGTCAGAATGAGCTCCTTGGCGTTTCCGGTCACCGTGCTCCATGCCCCCGAATCGATGTTGATCTCGGTGGAGACGATTCCAGAGCCGGAGTCGCTGGACGTCCATTCGGCCGTCAGGGTCGATGTGTTCAGAAATATTGATTGGGACGGCTTTGTTATTGTGATGACCGGCCCGATCGTGTCAATGACGAACGAGACCGAGTCTTCCGCAGTTCCGCCCAGTGCATCGGTCAATCTCACAAGTACTGTGTGAGGGCCGTCTCCGAGCAAAATGTCATGGCTTGAACCGATCGCAGATGTCCAGCCACCACCATCAGCGCTGACCTCGACCTTTGTGATCCCTGCAGGGGCTGCTGCGGTCCAGGATATCGTGACCGTCCCGGTTTTTTGATACGAACCATCCAGCGGGGCACTGATGATCAACGTCGGTCCCGAGGTCGTTCGTATGACCGTAACATTTGCGGTTTTATCAACGCCCCTCTCGTCTGTCGCCGTTACCACGATATTATTATTGCCCAAGGCCAGATCGACCGTTGAGCTCCACGAGTCGGTACCATCGCACAGGCCGAAGGTATCATCTGCTTCATTGTGCCAGCTGACTCCCAAGATGCTATAATACCCAGAGGCCGTGCCAGAAATATCTATCGTCCCCTCACTGGTATATGACGGGGATGTAGGGGATGTTATCGTCACCGCCAATGCCAGCGGGTAGTAGTCGCGGTTCGTGCCTCCGTCAACCGCATAGTTCGTGTCGACAATCCCATCCAGGTCGCCATCAGGAGATGTCCAATCGCTCCAATAGTTACCATGGTCCGTAGCGTTCCAGACGTTCTTCCCCCCATCAGAGCATTGAACATGGGCGGAGCTGTAAGCCGATGATGCCCCATTGTTGTCGATCAGCTGGTTCCCGTAGATGCGATTGTTGTTAGAGGTCACCAGATTGATCCCCTGGCGGACATTTTCGCTGCAGGTGTTTTGATCGATCCGGTTCCCGTTCGCGCTGGTCAGGTAGATTCCAGAGTTATCGTTCTTGGTTACAGTGTTATTTGAAATGACATTCCCAGTAGTTGTTGAAAGGTAAATTCCATATGAGTTCTGGTCGCAGTTGTTGTTGGAAATGGTGTTTTTGGCACTGCTAGACTCGAGCTTAATCCCATAATTGTTGTTATTCACGATGGAATTGCCCCAGATCAAATTCTGATTGCTCGAGGAAGATAGGCGCAAGCCGTTGTTGCCAGAGCCGGTTATCGTGTTGTTCAGTATCCTATTGGAACCAGAACCGGTCAAGACAATGCCGCAGGCGCTGGTGCCCCCCGCATCATTGTTCCTGATCGTATTGCCATTGCTGGAAGATCCCAGATTGATGGAATGAGAACCTCCATGACAGGTGTTGTACGCGATGGTGTTCGTGGAGGAGGAGGCCAGTTGTATCCTGTTATTACTGGTCCCGGTACAACTGTTGTTGGAGATCGAATTCCCGTTCGAACTGAAAAGGTAGATGTCGTAAAATCCCTTGCAGGTGTTCTCCACAATATCGCAATTGTCCGCGTTGTTGAGCTGTATCGCTCCGCCATTTTTCGAAGCGGCGCTCGTCACCGAGCAATTGCTGATGATCAGGTGGGCGGTCGTGTTCCCGATGAATATTCCAGAACTGGAACTTGATGCCGTTATCAGTAGATTCTCGATCTGAAATGGATCGATTTCCGTTCCGCTACCATTCCATCCTTCCGTGCTGATAAGCGCGGCCAGTTCATCATTAGAATTCACACGGATGGGGCCGGTGTATGTGATCAGAGCGGGTTCGAAGCCATCGTAAGTCGTCTGTTCCATACATGTCGAGTTAGAACATGGGAAGAAAAACGAGAGCATCAATGATGCCACGACTAGGAAATGAAACGACCTAGCAATTCCTCTCATAAGCTCCTCCCCGATCTTCTGTTTATTATCCGGAATAATAACAATAGACCGATGAGATTATAAGGGAATCGACAATAATATTTAACACACACAATAATTATATTCGGAAGACATACCGATTATTTACTATATACCCATCCGGCCAGATCTACCGAACAATCGGACAATTCTTCATTCCATAGAAGGCCATTGCGTTGGGGGTTCTATGCAGGTGCAGCCTCTGATGGTTCAAAGGTGACACGTCTCAAGATACGTTGCTGCAGTAGTTCGTCGGTCCAGATCAGCCCGTTCTCATTTTTTACACATGCCATTATTTGAAATGGCTTGCACGGTGTATGAATTTTGTCCACAGTAATCTGCATATATCAGATGGTCACACAAAAGGAACATTGTGGTCCGTTAACTCAACCAGTGGATGGACCAATGATCGCCTGAGCAGTGAATGGCGAATTTGACATGGGGAGTAAACATGGCAGAATCCATTGGTAAGGTCCAAGGTAGGTCAACAATCATAATCGCCATCCTGTTGAGCATCATAGGGATACTCATCGCCCTGGGCCCGTGGACAATATTCCCTGTATGCGACAGTGGCGCCTCGACGATGATATGCCATTATACTGCTGAGGCAGAGATCATCATCGGTTCACTGGTCGTTCTGGCGGCGGTCCCGCTTGTTTTCTTGAAAAGGGCCGAATCGATCATCGTCATCGGGCTGATGGAGGCAGCCCTTGGTGTATGGACGATATTGGTCCCTACGGCCCTTTTGGGCCTTTGTAAGCCCAGTTTCATGGAATGTCAAACCATCGGGGGGCCAGCATTGACACTTTGGGGGATCATCACAATTCTCCTTTCAATATATCTGATCATGAAAGGCTGGAGGAGAAAGGGTTAGGGTGAGGGTTCGGAGGTGGTAAGATTGGAGATGGACAGACAAGAAAAACCAAATAACGAAGGAACGGGGAGGAAGAAAAGTTCAAGGGGTTTGATCATTGCCATCATCGCAATAATCGTGGTCGCTTTGTTGGTGGTCAGTGCTTTCGCGCTTACCAACAATAAACCAAAGACCAATGATGCGATCTTGACAAAGGGCGTCACAGAGGTCAATATGACGACCCTATCGATCCCTCTGGCTTCTATCAGCCAGACAGCAACATGGTATGAGTATAACGTAAGCGGTGCCAACGTACGTTTCTTTGCCGTGATGGATGGCAATGGAACGATCCACATGGCGTTCGATGAATGCCCGGTCTGTTATGATTCGGGCTTGGGCTTCCGGCAATCAGGTTCAGAAATGGTGGAGAACTGCTGCGAAATGCCCTATGCCATCGACTCCATAACAGCAGACAACAGCACAGGCGATGGCTGTCATCTGATCTCACTCGCTGGCTATATTGAGGGGGACCAAATGATGATCAAGAAATCGACCTTGACCGCCCAGAGGTTCTTGTTCCTGGCGACCGATGAGGCAGCGAACGTAAGCATGTTTGATGCTACCCATATCCAAATACCGTTATCGGGCATCAGCCAGAACGCTACCTGGTATCAATATTCGATCAACGGGACAGCGATTCGTTTCTTCGCCGTCAAGGACACACAGGGCGTGATCCACACGTCCATGGACATCTGCCCCAAATGCTACAAGAAGCATGCTGGGTTCCGGCAGCAGGATGAGATCAACATGGTCGAGAACTGTTGCAACATGGCCTTCAAGATAGGCAACATCACGAAAGAAGGGTGCAACATCACAGCGTGTCATCCTGCATACATCCCGAACCAGATCATCGGCGATTATGTGGTGATCGCGATCTCCGACCTCCAGGCAGGGCTACCACTGTTCGTGAAGACCTGACCGGTCGAACAACCGTGGGGTGCATTCCGCGCCCTTTTTATTTTTTTCCAAACTGAATAGATTGAATATCGGCGAGTCGCAAACTTTTCTGGCGGTCAGAATGCCTTGGGAAGGGACGGATGAATACATTCCGAAGCGGTCATAGAGGCTCATACGAGTTCGAAAAGGGCTCAATAAGAACCATCATCATCAGTCAGGAAAAGGGGATAAATGCACTGGTCGGTTGTCCGAAACGTCATTTCCACGATGATAGGTATGAGGCGGGGATGAACGTTCTCAGCTATCTTTTCGCCAAAGAGAACGGGTGAACGATGTCCAAGCCAAAGGACTGGTTCGACCATAACAATAAATAAAAGGTCCTTGGGTGATAATTCATTTAGTCAAATTTGAAACATAATTAAAAAGGGCGTTGGAAGAGGGTTCATCGCAGACGAATAGAATCGTAAGGTTCGGTTCGGACAGATTTTACCGCTGGGTACAATGACGTCAATCCCCCGAACCCGATGGCAAGTCCAACAACCAATGTCGTCTGGATGGCCAGGTCAGTTAAAGGGGGCCATAAGAACGGTATCTCAAGGCTGGTCGTTATCAGGTTTTGGAAGATCATCAGCGAGGCTGTTGCGACGACTCCGCCTATCAGTGCACCTATCGATGCCAATAATATCGCCTCTGCCACCACGATCAAGAAAATGTAGAGTTTATTCGCCCCCATCGACCTTAACAGACCCAATTCCCTGCGGCGTTCGTTTGCTACCATGGTGGATATGGTGGCGATGAGCGGGATCGATACAATGGCAACCGATGCAGCGGTGAGATAAAGTGTTGACAGTGTCCCTGAGACCTGATCGCTGATCTTCCTGGCCAAGTGATTTGAGGTAATTACCGACGACCCCACAACGGTGCTGGTAATGTTAGCCGCCACCTGTTCGCCATCGTAACCAGGAGCAAGCTTCACCAGAATGGAAGATATCTGCCCCGGCTTCAGGGTAAGTTCTTGCACCGCCAATTTTTTCGAATCATTCGCCATCGCCAAGGCGTCAGGATACTGGATGAAGATGGACTGGTCGATCCCGGTCCCGGTTTTTTCCAAGACCCCAGCTACGGTAAAGTCGTGACCATAGAAGATGAGATGATACCCCTCCCCGCTGCCTATGAACGAACTCCCCAGGATGATCTCATCTGGAAGAAGCTGGCGGCCCAGGGCTTGCCTGATCCATGGTTGAATGGTAAAATCCCGGGAGGAGTCAAAGGCAACTAACTGGGTGGGGAAAGCGCAGCATCCTGCGTTCAATGTAGCAATATATGTCTGTGGCGCGGTCTGAGCCACGCCGGGGACCTGTTCTATGCCGCTCAGCTCGCTGCTGTTAAAGAAGAACGTCGATGGATGGCCTGCCAGTAGAAGAGAGTCGGTGAGGTGCTCATATTGCTGAGGGACCACCATCAGGTCCGCCCCCAAGCGGTCCATCCCTACCTGCATGCTGTTCTCCGCACCCCCTATGAGGAAGAATGCCGAAAGCAAGATGGCCGCGACGACCGCGAAGGTCATTACCGTTACCACGTTCCTGAACGTCCTCCGTTTTATGCCGCTCCAGATGAACTTGCTCATAGGGAGGCGGTCTCTCTTTCCAGCAGATTTTTTGGTCTTGGAACTCGAATGCTTCTCCTCGCCGACCATCTCCTCCTGGCTCATCTCGCCTCCAAGCGTATATGGCCAGTATCCATCCTCATGACCCTCGAGGCGAAGCTTGAGAGATCTGGATTATGGGTGACCATGATTATCGTCCGCCCCTCATCATTCATCTGGCGGAACACCTCCATGATCTCCATCTCTGTCTCCGCGTCCAGGTCCCCCGTTGGCTCATCTGCCAGTATGATGGACGGATCATTGATCAAGGCCCTGGCGATCGATGCCCTCTTCAGTTCCCCCCCAGAAATCTGGTGAGGGAACGAGTTCACCTTGCCCCCGATTCCCAGTGTGTCCAGCAATTTTATCGCCCTATCCCCCACGCCCTCCCTTTTTTCGACGAAAGAAGAAGGAAGAATGACGTTCTCTAGCACATCCAGGGTTGGCATGAGACCAGGGAACTGGAATACGAAACCGATCTCATGGCCGCGCAACTTGGACAGATCTTTATCGTTCATCTTCCAGATATCATTACCATCGATCTCGATCGAACCATGGGTGGGGCGGCTCAGGCCGCCCAATAAGCTCAGCAATGTGGATTTTCCGCTTCCGGACCTGCCAATGATGATGACGAACTCGCCACTCTGTATCGTCAGGTCCACCCCATCGAGAGCTCGTACCTCGTTGCCATTTCCAGAATAGATTTTTGAGATCCGGCTTGCTACGATCAAGTTCATTCCCTCCTTAGAGAATCGTATGGTTCCATCTGACTGACGCGATACGCCGGTATGATCGCTGCCAGGCCTGCCAATATAATCCCGGCCATCAATGCCACAGCGACCTGGGCCATCACCGTCCAAATGGAAGGCCAGAGGAACGTTGTATGCAGGCTGCTGGTGATCCAATCATGCAGCCCCCACATCAATGCGCTGGAAGCGATGATGCCTATGACCCCTCCGATGATGGCCAGCAGCACAGCTTCCATGAAGATCATTCTGAAAACATAGGGAGTCGTGGCTCCCATGGCCCTCAGGATACCGATCTCCCTCCGCCTTTCATTGGCTCCCATCATCGAGATCAGGGCCACCAAAGGCATCGACACCAGGATCACAACGGCAGTAGTAAGATAAAGGGTCTGGGTGGTGGTGGCGAACTGAGCGGTAACCTCTCGCCCCAACGCCGTCATGGGGTAGACCAATACCCCTGGATTGAGGGAGGAGATCCAGTATAGCACCGGATCGATGCCGATGGACCTGTCTGCCTTGACGAAGACGGCAGAGATGTCCCCGTTCTGAGCCAGATATCCTCCCGAGACATGGTTCACGCTCGTAGAGACGTTGTACGCCTCCTCCATGGTGAAATAGACCGAGTAGTCAGGCGAGAAGCCGGTCATCTCCAGACGGCTGACTATGGTGTAGTTCTTTTCTGCGATATTGATGGCCGTTCCGATATCTCCTCTAACATATTGCCCAACGACGATCTCGTCTGAAGACAAGCCAGTTATCGATGTTTGCATCAAAGGGGAAATGGTAAAGTCGGAAGATGGATCAAAACCGATGAGCTGGACAGGATATTTGCACCAAGGGACCGATTCAATATACGCAGCAAAGACCTGGGGCGTCACTCTCAATACACCGGGGGTTGCTTCGATATCTTGCACGATGGAACCATTGAAGTTGTTCAGATTGGTCTGGCCAGTAAAAAAGATGCCACTGTCCTTAGAATATGGCGCATACGGGATGACAATCATGTCGGCCCCCATTTTGTCCACGCCTGCCTGAACGCTCATCTGGGCTCCCGCAACCAAGAATCCAGCCGTTACCATCGTTCCGATCACGAACGCGAAGCAGGCTGCGATAGCCACGTTTCGGAGGGGCCTCTTATGGACGTTGCTGGAGATGAGCTTGAACAAACCAATATGAACGTTCGTCTTCCTTGCTCGAACCATTTGCAGCCACCGTTTTACATGACAATCGAAGTGGGTTTTTCTACCGCTATTTTTCTGTGCGAATATGATTTGCCAGGTCGACCTATTTAATGGGTTATTTTATATTCATATATATTATAAAAAAATAAATATGGAAGGTGTTTATCAAATTACATTCGGGACCACGTGGTACGGCCGGATCATGTCCTGGTCCTCATGATCGACGATGTGGCAATGCCACACGTAATCAGGTCCAGCCGTCACATCGAATGGGAAGCTACCTCCATCCACTGGTCCGAATTTCACAATTATGGTCAGAACCTGTCCAGGGAATATCTGGATGGTGTCCTTCCAACCTTGTTCTATCGGCGCCGGTCCTTCCGGAGTTCCCAGCAGGTAGTTCTCAAGGTTCAGATTCAACGTCGGATGCGAGAACGGTAATGGTCCATTGAGGGCCATCCAATCCGTATCATACGTTGCCTGATCATAGGCCTGACGGCTGACGACCTGGAAGTTCACCAAGTGCAGGTGCATCGGGTGTGCATCTCCCGTGTTGTCGATCAGCCTCCAGATCTCAGTTGCTCCCACCTGGGGTGCCTCAGATATTGGGCTGGAGTATTGCTGTCCGTCCACCGTTACCATCTGCGGACCGTTCGGCCCCATCCATTCCTTCAAGGTGATGTTCCTGTACACGGAAACATCGCTCATGGACAAGGATGGGAAACCCACCTGGAGGGTTGGGTTAAGAACTCCTGGCAGGGTCTGAGCCTGGAATCCCGGGTTCGCTCCGACGGTGAACTGCATGATGACTCCGTTGGTGTTGGGGTCGGCGGGGTCTCCGTCAGGATACGGGGCGTTGGCGTTGTTCGTCAACACAATCTTTGTTCCAGGTGCAATCCCAGTGAAGTCTACCAGAACGTCGTAACGCTCGCCCGGTGCCATCACAAAGCTGTCGGTGACCACTGCGCTCCTCAGGTAGTTCTCGTCACTGGCAATGACCGTGAACGGCATGCCGTTCGACATCGACAGGTTGTAGAAGCGGGCGTTGGAACCGTCCAGCATCCTGAACCTATACTGTCCTTGGTCCACGTTCATGTTCGGCCAGGCAAGTCCATTGACCATGATCACGTTACCGAAGAACTCGGGCACCCAGTATGGATGGATCTCAGGGTTCGGCGGCACATCGCTGGGGAACATCAGTGAGCCATCGGTATAGAACATCCTGTCCTGGATGGCCAGCGGTACATCGTACTTGCCGCTCGGCAGCAGAGGTGCGATCTGATCTGCCGAGTCTCTTAGCAGGTAGAATCCTGCCAGGCCAGAGTATACATTGCTCCTGGTCAATCCCATCGCATGGTCATGGAACCACAACGTTCCGGCAGCCTGCTGGTTGTCATAGTGGAACACCTGAGCGTTGCTCAAGGTCGAGGTGTAAGTGTTGTAATCAGGTCCATGCAGTCCGTTCCAGCTGACCCAGTTGAACGGACCTCCATCGAACTTCGCACTGTTCTCAGCTCCATGCAGGTGGGTCGCGATTGTCACAGGATACTGGTATGGTGAGCAGAATCCGGGTACGGATGGCAACGTGGTCGGGTCGGGCGTCACCAAGTTGTTCGGGTTGGTCCAGTCAAGCGTCGGATCAACTGCGAACAGGTATCTCGTATAGATGCCGTTCACCCAAGCTACGTTCACTGGCACTCCCACCTTCGCCTCTATCGAAGGCGATGGGCTGTTCCTGACGAATCCAAGGTACTGGCCAGTTACTGCATCCTTGGCGAATCCACCATAGCCCCAGACCTTTGTCATGGGCATTCCCGGTGGTAATATCTGCTCCTTGAACTCAGATGCGATGATAGTGTAATAATCGCTCCTCAAGCCTGTTTGTCTATCCAGTTTGCTCATGGGTATGAACACTGGCGGCGGGCCTGTTATCTGGTTCACAAACTTAGCCACGGTCGTGGGGTCCAAGGGGGTTTTTGCGACCGGCGCAGCGTATGTTGCTGATGCGGCTAATGGCATCATCATCGCTATGCAGATCAAAAAAACCAAAAGAATCCTCACGGTTTTTCTGTCGCTATTTTCATTCCTTTTCAAGCTAATTCCTCCCTCATTTCACCCCTCCAACCCCCCCACCAAACTCAAATATTACTGATAATTTCGGTTATATATTGTTATCTCATCTGAGAATATCGTTAACATAAAGAATAGCTAAAGGGTGAATTCTTATCGGACGTTTATTGCTGGAATGGGTAAAACTTCTCCTAGTTGACCATCACATTCCAAAGCGATTATTGATTTTTAAATAATATAATATATTATATGATTAAAATTAAATTCTTTTTCGAAAATTCACTCAATTCACATAGTATGCGAATTCTATGCTGCAATCAATTCCCGCATCTTCATGAGGCGATGCAAGGCTCCACGAGCCCGACGCATCCATATCATTCGTGGCATTGTAGAGAGGCGATGAACCATCATTTGTGTACCTCATGTTCACCACTGCGCCATCACCTATCCTGATCACTTCGATCTTGAAATGGAAGACCTTGACATCGGTATTGACGGGACCTCCAAGCTTGAAGGGTGCCATCTCGAAAGTCGTTGAATTAAATGTGGCACTGGTCTTATTTATCTCGCAAACGCCATCGCCATCTAGATCCAGAGAGATCCTAAATTGAACGTCTACCAAGGATGTGTCGTTCGGGCCCAATGTCCAGCTCGTGATGTAGACCTGTGCCGCATTATAAGTCGGAACTTTTTGATTGCCCATCAGTGCAAATGCCGTTCCAACCAAGACGACGGCCGCAACAATTACCACTGCGATGGCCAGTAAACCCTTTTTCTTCATCATGAACCCTATTGCCAAAAAAATTGCAGCAGGTCCTTAATAATACTTACCAAGGATGGAACGGTCGACATTTGTGCTATTCCAGATCAGTTATGTCACAAAATGACTTTGGCCAGCATCGGTTCGAATTCGATGTGCATAAATAGTATATGCATCGTTGGGGCAGATTGGGTCGAGAACTCGATTCAATAGGATGTGACATTCATGGCAGAAAAGAAGGCAACCAAGGCAAAGACCAAGGAGGAAAAGCCCAAGGCCAAGGCGGCCCCGAAGAAGAAACCAGTGGCCAAGCCAGAGCCGGTTGTGGAGGAACATGTGCACGAGCATGAGCACGACGAGGAATGCTGCTGTTGCGAAGAGGATGGGGACGACCCCATAGAGAAGAACTCTTGCCGTTCATACTTGCTGAGGGACATATGGTTCGAGGGTCTGAACCAGGTGGTCGAAGAGGAGTCCGCCCCGGAGGAGAACAAGCAGGAGATGATGTTCCTTACCTTGAGCAACGCCATCCTGGACCTGGTAATGGACATCGTGCCGCTGCAGAACGCTCAGATGATCGCAGAGAACCTCGATGACTTCCTGACGGTCACCGTGGTGAACCGCGAGTACAATGTCGACCTCCTGCAGATGTTCAAGGAGGACTTCGTCAAAGAGAAGGGCGACACGTTCGAGGACGAGATCGAGCTGAACAACGCCCTGGGCGAGTTCGAGGAATCCTGGTGGAACGCGCCCCGTAAGGACCTGAAGGGGAAGAGTCCCAACGAGGCCCTGGACGAAGCAGCGAAGCACTACGACCTCTGATTAGCTGAACAAACGGGTTCTGCATGAAAGGGGCGGTCACGGCATCGGCGCCCGGCAAGGTCATCTTGCTCGGCGAGCATGCGGTGGTCTTCGGAAAGACCGCCATCTCCGTCGCCGTTGGGCTGAGACTCCACTGTCGTGCAGAACCTTCTTCATTCTTTTCATTGAACGGGCATCTGCTCTCGCCTCAGACCCACGGGTACATCTATCAGTGCGTTCAGCAAGAATGGAGAGGTGACCCGATTGCATTCCAGACACGTTCCGAGTTCCCTTCTGGTTCCGGTCTTGGTTCTTCCGCAGCCGTCACAACATCGACCCTGGCCGTGCTCGCTGGGATGAATGGAAAAGGGATAGATGAGGAACGGATCGCCCGGCAGGCATTCACCGTCGAATCCGATGTTCAAGGAAGGGCCAGCCCAATAGACACGTCCACCTCGTCACATGGCCATGGCATTTTGATCGATTCGAAGCCCGGCCCAGGACTACTATGGCATATCCAGAAGGACACCAGGGAATGGTATATCCATCACTGCCCAGTGCCTCAATTGACCCTGGTGGTCGGCTTCACCGGAATATCGGCTCCCACCGGTCCATTGGTCGCTAAGGTGAAGAGATATGCGGACAAGAACACCTTCGCAAGAGAGGTGATCGAGGAGATCGGCATGCTGTCCCAGGAAGGTGTGGTCTGCCTCAGGCGCAATGACCAGGAGGGATTGGGGCGGTTGATGACCAAGGACCACCGCCTTCTCGCCATCCTCGGTGTTTCGTGCAAAGAACTGGATAAATTGGTCGAGGCGGCCCTACCATATTCCTACGGAGCAAAACTGACGGGGGCCGGCGGCGGAGGCAGCATGATCGCCCTCACCGATCGGCCAGAGATCGTGGCCGAAGAAATTAGGAACAAAGGGGGAACGCCGTTCATCGTCAGGACCGACGTGGCCGGCGTGACCCTGGAAAAATAAAAAAAAGTTTAAAGGAATTCCTCGAACTCCTTCACCAGCTCTGGGTGCTTCTCCTTGATGGCCATGAGGAGATTGTAGACCGTCACCTTCTCCACACCGACCTCGGCGATCGTCTGGATGACGCTATCGAGGGTCTTGTCGGAAAGCGTGACGAACTTCTCCTTTGCCATCCAGTTCCTCCAAAGCCTGTTCTCCATGTCCTTGCGCCACAGGTCCTCGAACTCCTGCATGTTGGCCTCGGTGAAGTCCTTCGCCTGGGCACACCTTCCCAGTACGTTACCGGCGTGCATGCCTTGGAGCAGACCGTTGGCGATCCCGCCTCCGGTGATGGGGTCGATGATACGGGCCGCATCTCCGACGATCATTAGGCCATCGGCGATGCACTTCTCCAACGGCGGGGAGATGGAAACGGCGCCAGCGATCGCTTCGACCGGCTGTCCGCAGTTCAGGCGGGGGTCCTTCGCGATGTACTTGTCCAGATACCCCTTGACCTCGCCCGGCTTCTTCAGCTTGGAGAGCATGACGCCGATGCCGACATTGGCGGTGTCTCCGCCCTTAGGGAATATCCACACGTATCCACCGGGAGCGGCGGAACCGATGATGAACTCGCAATAATCCTGCACGTGCTTGATGTTCGTCATGCGGTACTGGAAGCAGGTCGTGATATCAGTGGGCTTCAACGTGCTGTCGATCCCGGCCCAGCGAGCCACCTGTGACTCGTATCCATCCGCTGCCACGACGCAGCCCGCCTTGATGGTCAGCGGCTCACCATAACTGACCGCCTTTACTCCAGTGACCTTGCCGTTCTCCTTGATGACATCGACGGCAGAGGTCTTCAGCATGATCTCAGCTCCGGCCCTGGCAGCCTCGCTGGCCACGTACTTGTCGAACATGTGGCGCTCGAGCACCATGCCCACCTCGTTACCGGCAGACTTCTCGTCGATCTGCAGGAGGTGCCCTCCGGGAGAGACCAGACGGGCTCCGGCGACCTCTGTGGAGACCCACTTGGGGTCCGGAGTGATCCCGACCTTGTACAATCCCTTGTGGGATATGCCCTCGGCGCAGCGCAGGGACGAGCCGATCTCCTGGCGCTTCTCGATCATCAGCACCTTCGCTCCGGCCTTGGCCGCCCTCCAGGCGGTCATGCTTCCGGCCGGCCCGCCGCCCACGACGACGATGTCATAGTTCAGCTTCTTCATTTCTTCGCCTCCATGGTGATGGCGCCGACAGGGCAGGTCTTGACGCAGCGGCCACAGCGGTTGCACTTGTCGTTGAACACCAGGACGATCTCGTTAAGGTAAATCGCATTCTGCGGGCACGAGCCAACGCAGGCGCCGCAGTGCATGCACTTCTCGATTGACACGATCATGTTGCTGCCTCCTTAGGTGTATTGGTCCCCGTGCTTCTTCCTCCACTCGGCCAGGGGCACAGAGAACTTCTTCTCCACTTCATCGCGGTAGGTCGGGCCGCCGTTGTATGCGCAGAACGGGATGATCCTTCCGTCCGGCACTGCATAATGGATGCAGCAGCGTTTGACCCTTTCTATGTCATAGTTATAGTTGTCCTGGAAGTGCATTCCGCCGACGAACATCATGTTCCAAGAGAACTTGGCCAGGGATGCCTTGGTGCTGTCGCCCAGCATGGACTGCATGAGGCCTAAGAACATCTTCAGGTCCAGCCCTTCCGGCATCTTGTCCTCGTCGATGTGGCGCTTCAGAGCGTTGTACGCCTTGAGCTTGGACGGGAACTTCACCTTGGTCTTCTCGGCCTTGACGGAGATGTCGTACAGGTCCTTGAACAGGCCCTCTGCATCGACGAACCTGGTCAATGGGACGACCTCCTTCTTGTCGTTGACGAACAGATACGTCGCGAGGCCGCAGTGCGGGTGGGCGGTGAAGGCCACCTTGCTCTCTCCCAGCAGGGCAGAGGCTAGAGTGGACACCGGTACCACCGAGGGAACAGGGAACCAATCCGATTTGGCGATCTGCCCGTTGGTCTGGTCGCCCAGGTCCTTCACCAGGTCGGTGAGGGTATAGCGCTGCTTCTCCCTCTCCTCCTGGTTGATGCGGCCAGTGAATGCGACGGGCTGGAAATTGATGCCGCGGATGACGTCTAGATTGTCCAGCGCGTAGCGGAAGATGTCCCCCACCTGCTGGCTGTTCATGCCCTTAACGACGGTCGGGACCAGAACGATCGAAGGGCGCTTCTCCAACGCCCTGACATTGGTTATGACCTTGTTCTTGATGGCCAGCATCTTCCTGGCACGGCTCATCATGTAAATGTCATCGTTGAGACCATCGAACTGCAGATAGATGGTGTTCATGCCCGCTTCGGTGGCCGCTTTCAGGTACTCTGGTTCCTCAGCGAACTTGATCCCGTTGGTGGCCACCTGGATCTGGGAAACGCCCAATTCCTTGGCCTTGGCCAGGGCCTCGATGAACTTAGGATATATGGTAGGCTCGCCGCCAGCGAACTGAACTGCGGGGCAGGGAACAGGTCTGGAAGCGCGCAGCACCTGCAGCATCTTGGTGACCTCCTCGAAAGAAGGCTCATAAACATATCCAGACTGGTTCGCGTTGGCGAAGCAGATGGGGCACTTCATGTTGCATCTGTTGGTCAGGTCGATGTTGGCCAACGAGGTATGGCTGAGGTGGATCTGGCAGAGTCCGCATTCGTTCGGACAGACATTCGCGTTGGGAATGGCGGGGTTGGAGACTCCAATGCCATCGAAGGCGAACTTCTCCGCCTTGAGATACAGCTCCACGTCCGACCAATAGACATCAGTGACCTTCCCATGCTCGGGGCAGGTCTTCTCCATGTAGACCTTTCCGTCCTTCTCGAAGATAGTGGCCTGAATGATCTTCTTGCATTCTGGACACAAAGAATCTGTCTTCTTCGGAAGTCCCTTCTGAAGTGTGCTCTCCCTTGCTATCAAGAGTATCCCTCAAACCGCGATAGTCTTGATGAAGAATTTAATACTATTGTAGTTCTACTAGCTACAAGATTCACCATGAACATCATCGACGTCCTTCGTCTGGACCTTAAGGACCTAGGGGAGGAGTATGACAAGGTTGCTTCCGTTCTGATGAAATTGGGCCTGAGCGAGTATGAGGCTCGTTTGTTCGTCGCGGCAGTGATACGGTCCTTCGGCACCGCGGACGAGCTGGCCGAGCTTTCCATGGTTCCGCGTACTTCGGCGTATAAGGCATTGCAGGCTCTCGAGGAGAAGGATTTCGTCACCTCTTCTTCGGGCCGCCCGACCATCTATCACCCTGTAGACCTGAATGAGATCAGGTCAAGGGTCCAGAACGAACTGAACGATGTCTTTGACAAATTGGCCAGCGTAAAAGGCCTTCTTTCTGAAAAGGGGACCCCCGAGCTCGTTTACACCATCGTGGGTAAGAAGCGGATCATGTCAAAGATAGGCGAGATGGTCGAAGCGGCCAAGAGGCGGATCCTTATCTCCTCTCCATTGATGAAGGAGATACGATTGGAACATAATCAGCGTTTTAAGGAAGCCATGAAGAGGGGGGTCGAGGTGATCATCATCAGCGAGTCTATGGTGAAGCTTCCAGATGCGACCCGCATCATCCGGAAGAAGAATCTGATGGCCACGGATGTTATCATCGACAGCTCGATGGCGATAATGGCATCACCGGAACTCGACCTGTGCGGTTATTCCGACAATCCGTTCCTCGCATCACACCTGGAGAATTTTATCATGGACTCATTGGAGAAGGCGGATGTAGTCTAGATGTAGCTCTCCTTCTCAATATAGTCCGAAGCGTCACCATCCCCGATGGCGAGCAGCGAGGAGCCCTTTAAGAACAGATCATCGAGGCGGATGGTTCACGACCGGCATGGTGCGATGGCATTCTCCATGGTCGCCATTATCCTCCTTCTGGTGGCAGGGGCGAGCGTGATGATATATGGCTCATCGACAATCCTCTCCGAACGCTCCGCACAAGATCTTTCCAGCAGGGAAGAGGCATGCGATGATGCATTTGCCACGGCCCGGGAGGTAGCATATGTGACCGCATGGGCGGCATTGAACTGTTCTTGGGCGGACATTGAGACAGCACGTCTCTCATTTCTGCTGGCGCTGAACGAATCGATGAGGGACATCTCTCCCTATCGATACGGTCAGCATCAGATTACTATCGACGTCGGACGGGTCGATCTTGCCATTATGACCCTTCCTGAGCCGACGGCAAGTTCAGGCGATATGCTGTTCCCCGCATTTTTCTCACTCATCGGAAGTGTCCAGGTAAATGTAACAGATGGTTCAGGAAGGCTTGATCGGAGCTACCCATTAGCCGAAAAACTTTACATTCCGCTCCCTCTGCTGAAAGCGGTTACATCCAACCTCGTCCACGCCACTTCTGGAGGAAGTTCCGAACTTTGGAGCTGCGTACGATATGAACTCTCTTGTCTTTTGCAGATGAGGGCACTCCAGGATCCCTCCTTGGCGGTAGATTCGACCCAAACCGCGTCTCTCCTTTCTGATGAGGATGTGAAGAACGCCTTGGTGCTGGCGATCATTTTGGAACAACGGAGCGCTCTCCATATCTACGACCCATCTTTACTGGACCAATTCATCGCCCCTCCCGGCATTCAGATCGAAGTCGGTGCGATCGAAAAATATCTGGAGATGGGTGGAACGGCAGACCCCGCCGATCTGATGCTGATTCTCTATGGCTTCGAGGAATTCCAGGTGCATCAAGCACTTGCTCAAGCCCTATATGCTTCGGCCGACCTCCTGGCATTGCGATATCTCGATTATTTTCACATCGTCGAGGTAGTGAACTTCATCGAGGAGACGGTCCAGTCTGGGATCTTCATGATATCCGATCTGCTTTCGAAGGCATTTGGAGAAGATCCTACTGCAGAGCAGGTCATGGGTTGGCTTAAGGAGAAGATGATTAGGGCCGGGTTCGAGGAAAGCACATACCGCTACCTCTGGACCTCTCCTATCGATTGGAACATCGAGGTCGGTCCAGAGGCACTAAATCTTTACAATTCCACTGGAGGAAGAGTAACGATCACCATCGACGGAAGCTATTCACTCGATGTCGACTCCGTGGATTTGCTTTCATCTTCGTTCTGGAAGAACACCTATAGATCATACCAGCTCAGCGCAGACCAATTGGCCGGCCGCATAACTGGGCTATTCAAGGACATTGCCAAGTCGATCGCTAGCGGCGCCACGCCTATCGTCGTTGTCCCCTCCCTAGATCCATTCGATGGGTCGACTCCAATGCAATCCTTGAGCCTCTCCCTGAACGAGGCCTTAGATACTAACCAGGACTGGTTCACCGACGCTGCGTGCAGAATTCAATATGTCTCTGGTCCCGACCCCCTCGGCGAGGCGATGTGTCTGGCTCTGGAATCAAATTCCGGGCTCCTATTCGATAAAGATGTCGTGCTGAGGAACGCGTTTTGTTCCCTCACCGATCAAATCTACAAACAACTGGTCGCAGAGAACCAGGAGCTAAGGGATGCCCCTCATGAGACGAACCTCCGATCTCTTAGAATGAGCCTGCAGAGCACAGATGCAAGTGTCTGGAGCGCATTGGAAAATGCTTATCGCGAAGATACCGAGCCAGTTCTTCAGATGATGCGCTCTAGTTTTCTCAGGCCAGGTGAAGAGGATTATATTTATAAGTGTTTTATAATAATATCATCTGGACTCTTGACCAACGCACTTCCCATCGAAGAATGGACCGAGGGAAGACTGCAGGACATGACCAACGATATCCTTGCCTATTACCAGATGAACGGCATGGTCACGAATGTCACCTTGCCTTCGTTCGGGGTCATGGACCTGAAGGATGGGGATGGCGGTGCGATATCGATCCAGATCAGATCCAGAACCTCGTTCGAAGGTCTGTCGATATCCATCACAGATCCGGTAAGAGGTGCTGGCCAGATGCCAAGCGTTCACATAACCGACCTTCTCAATGGAACCATATCTCCCTTCCAGGCGACATGGGGATTGGCGATCAAGGGTTCCCTATCCACTTATGTCTCTGTGGCCAGTCCGTCCGGCCAGTTCCCTCAAATGTCGCAAAAGGTGACGACCCCCATCGAATCCGATCTGAGGTTCTGCGTGGTCAGCGGTTGGCCGCTGGCAGGCATCGAGTACAAAGCCAGTAACACCATCTCCGGGGATTTCCTTGCCCTCCTGAAACAGATATGGGCTGTCCTCTCCAATGCAGTAAGTAAGATAGCCAATGGTGCAGCTCAGGTGCTTCAACTTGTGGTGCAAGCTGTTCAGGAGCAGGGACGCCTGGCTCAAATGGCTCTCGAGCTCGCAATGGGGTCCTTGGAGTCATTCATGGACTACGTTCGTGATTTTTCCGAATCGCTCATCGTCGATGGTCTGGGAATGTTATTGGAAACGCTGACAGGAGGAAGGTCCTGCAGCTCTGGCATCATCGATTTCCTTGGGGTTAAGATGGGCATCGAACTGAACCAAGGTGATCTGGCCTTGGCCACCGCAAAGAACATTGTCAAGATCACAGTGGGCTTCGCGATCTGCGACTCAGCTTTTTCGATCTCTGGAAGGATCATCAAGATTGGCGATGGTTATCAGCTATTGGTAAATGGCACGTTCCGTACCCCCGGATCACGTCTTACACTTGTCATAGACCCCTTCATGACGGCCTTCTCCCATTTCATCGAGGTGCGTGGCTGGGCCGATGGCACCTATGTGGAGATGAACGTGCCAGAGGTGCGTTCCTTCACTACCTTCAAATTCAGCCTTCATGACATACCTGGGATCGAAGCACTCCTTTCGAACATACCCACTCCGCTGCCCCCTCTCAAGATGTCCTTGAACGCCGGCATAAGCGTCAACCTGGCGACGGGTGGCGATCCTCATCCGGTCATAAATGAGTTCGACTCGAATCCCTCCGGTCCTGATGCGGGAAAGGAGTGGGTGGAGATTTTCAATCCCTCTGACCAGGTCATCAGTCTTAGCGGGTGGTCGTTGCAGACGACCCACGGGATGACCAGATTGGACGATCTGGGCGACATAATACTTCTACCCTATTCCCGGGTCATTTACACCCTTTCAGGGCAAGCCCTCGACAATGGGGACCCCAAGACCTTCCCATACTCCGATAGTCTGGCACTTCTTGATGCGGAAGGGAAGAGGATCGATGTGGCCCCAACGGTGATGGATAAAAAGAACGATGGAAGGACATGGCAACGGGCCGACGACGGATCGGAACAGTGGGAGTTCCGTACCTCCACCAAGGGCACACAAAACTCCCACGTGCGATATGGTCAGGTAGACGATGTGAACCTCGCTTCAATGGTCACTGGTCTGTTCGGTCAGGTCATAGAACGATGCGAGGCAAGTGGTTGGACCCTCGAATCTCTGTCTTATGCGATGAAGACGACCTTGATCGATTTTCAACGGGACATGATAGAGGCATTCAGCGAATCTATCACCCAAATTAAAATCTTCATCGACATTGCGTTGAAGGACCCCGCCAGCGTTGGAGGCATCGGACAAACCTATTCCATAATTCTGGATTCCAGCATAATAATGAGCGCATGGGAGTGGACCTGCCAGACCATCTCCGAAATGATCGTCCACCCCCTCGACTGCGTAAGGTCGTTGATAGTCACTCTTCCACCAAAGGTCCTGTTCGAGCACATTTGGTTCAGCATCCAAACATATGCGAAGGTCGAGACCCCAAAATTGCTGAAATCATGCTCCCAAATGCTCGGCGGGGTCGTCGGAGAGGCTAAGCTCACTTCCAACGTCAGAATCAACCTGGCATCCATCGGCATGTTCATCGGGAAGGATCTCGGCAAGCCCAAGCTGGAGGTGGGTGTCTCCTTCGAAATGGCCTCGAGCAAGATGAAGATAGCCCAGGGATCTCCCACCGGGACTCAGGTGGTCGACGCATGGCTCTTCAAAATCAAAATGAGCAAGGCATGAGGTCGAGCCCCATGGATTAATTATTACGATGGAGATTCCCCATTATGTTTTGGACCGAGGGCTGGTACGCCCTGGAGATCGGCGATGAGAAATGGATGAACGACGTGGGATGGCCACTCCTGTTCGTGATTGCTCTGTTCGTGGCCTCGCTGTACATATGGTCCTATGTATCCCGTACCTTCGACCAGATCCGCAACAATGAAGGAAGGTTCGTCAACAGGGATGTGGCGAACTATATGGAAAAGATGGTCAAGACCATCATCGTGCTCCTCCTGATCATCTGGGCGATGTATGTGGTGACCTTGATATGGGAAGAATTCAGGGAGATGGTCTGGACCCCGTTGTATCCATATATCGTGGACCTGGTCCTGATCATATTCATATTTTTGGTCTCGATGCTGCTGGTCCGGCTGCTGCGCAGAATGTCCACATACGGCCGCCGGAAGGGGATCGATGACATTCACACCACCAAAGGGGCGGTACAGGTCAGTCTTCTCGCCCTCAGCTATCTGGTGTACGTCGTGGCCGTCATCATATCCATCGCTCTGATAGTGTCCCTAGTGCCTGGGTTGAACGTCTATCGGTCCTTGGGTGAATTCCTCACGGCGCATGGAAACGTCATACTCTCCGTTCTCGTCATCATCCTGGCCATTTACTTCGTGACCAGATTGGTGGATGAACTTTTGGAGGACTACAAGTTCAAGACCAAGAAGTTCAATCCTCAAGTGATCGACCTCACCAAGATGGTGGTCAACTATATTCTGTGGACAGTTGCGATACTGACTATCACATTCAGCCTGTTCGCCATGTTCGGTCTGGCAGAGACGGGATTCCTGCTGATCGGTCTGATACTGGTCTTTATTTCCATCGGCCTGGCCACCTCCTATCATACGCTCAGGAACATCTTTGCGGGGCTGGCATTGATGGGGCCTGCCCTCTATGACCTCAACGATCGGATACTCGTTGCAGAAGGGGTGGAGGGAGACGTGATGCAGAAGAATCTAATGTTCACCGAGCTGAGATTGCTGGATGGGACATATGCGAACATCCCGAACGCCAAGATGATGGAAGGCAGCATCTACAACCTGACCCGCTCTGGAAGGCACGCGGTGACGGTGCAGTTCCAGACCAGCTTCTCACTGCCTTATGCAGAGGTTGACAAACTCGTTTCTGCGGCCATAGGGAAGCTCAACGGGCTTTCTAAGGAGGTGGCGCCGGTCATTCTGGCCAAGGGCCTGGATGGCAACAAGGTGACCTACGAAGTGGAGGTCTTCACCCTGGATGTGAACGACATCGAGCGTACCAGATCCGAACTCATCTTGGGTCTGCAGGAGATGTTCCACAACGCAGGCCTGGAGAACCTGATCTAGGCCTTCCTCAGTTCGAACTGGTAGTATTCGGGCAGGCTGACCCGATCATCTTCGGTGAAACCAACGAACATATCCGGGATGTCCCTCTCATCGATCCGTTCTTCCATGGGCGGACCAAAGCTCGTCGGTCTCTTCTGGAATTCTACCAATGTCAAGACCCCCCCTGGCCTTAGGATCCGGGAGCATTCCCTGATCAGTCCATCCTTGTCCTTCAGTTCATGGAATATGTTGACGAGGAAGATATGATCGACCGCATCCGACCGGATCGGGACCTGGGGCAGATTGGCCTGTACAGGCATGATGGAATCCATGCCCTTCCCCCTCTTGACGAGGTCCTGGAGCATCTCTCGTTGACGATCCACGGCGATGACGTTCGCACCGCTTTGGGCCATAGGCACTGACAGATATCCATTCCCGCATCCCAGGTCCGCTACCAGATCTCCAGGTCGGACCGAGGTTCGGTCAAGGATCTCCTTGATCGGCTGCATCCTGCGACGCTCCTCACCGACCAGCCTTTCCTTCTCAGCCTCATGGAACATATGGGGACACATCGTTGTCTCGATGGACACCCAGCTGATATAAAATATGCTGTCCATCCCCCAGATTATTATAATAGTTGGGCACTATGGGTGTCTGGTGATTTTTAATGGTGACGCTAGGCGAACTGTTCGACGAGCTCGATTATGAGCTGGAAGACATGCTGGACGTTCTATCTCAGGCCATCGACCTCATAGAGGACGGAAAGGTAAAGGAGGGCGTCGAGGTCCTGAAGGCGTTGGAAGAGGACATGTTCGACTTCCTTGATTATGTGGATGTCGAGGAAGGAGAGGTCGACGTCATTCTTGAAGAGGAGGCCGAGGACGAGAAGCCGGCGAAGGCCCCGAAGAAGGCCGCAAAGCCTGCCCCCAAGCCTGCTGCAAAGAAGGCCGAGAAGCCGAAGGGCAAGAAGTAACCGACCCCGTTCCAAACCACTTAAACATATTCCCATTTGGTGCTTTTAAGTGACTGGCAATATCGTCATCGAGCCGATCAGTGAGCGATCGTTCCCTGAGTTCATCCACCTCGTCAGAGAACTGGCCAGGTTCGAGCATCTGGACCCGCCCGATGAGGCGGCGGAGGAAAGGCTGCGCCAGCATGCCTTCCAGGAGCGGCCTTTCTACGAGGCCTTCCTTGCCCGGTTGGATGGGAAGGCGATCGGTTACATCATCTATTTCCTATCATATTCTTCGTTCAAGGCAAAACCGACGCTCTATCTAGAGGACATCTTCCTGGAGGAACAGTACCGGGGGCAAGGATTCGGGAAGGAGATGTTCCTGTTCGTTGTCCGCAAGGCCGATGAGATCGGTTGTGGGAGGATGGAATGGAGCGCGCTCAAATGGAACAAGAAGGCTATCGACTTCTATCTGGCCATGGGGGCAAAGCCCCTCGATGAATGGACATATTATCGCATGACCGAGGATACGATCCTCGCAACGGCCCGTAGGCCATCTCAGAAATAGGTTCAAGCGGTTACCTTTTCCTCATGGTGCCCACATCAGAAGGACTGGTCTTCGAGAAGGTGACCCCTGAGACATTTCCAGAGCTAGCGAGGCACATAAAAGGTCTGGCCAGCTACGAGCGTTGTCCAGTGGATGATGCCCACATCGAAAGGGTAATGGCGGAGGCTTTCAAGGAGCACTCATGCTTCGAGGGGTATCTGGCACGCAAGGAAGGGGAAGCGGTGGGCTCGATCATCTGCATCTGGTCATTCTCCACCTCCAAGGGTAGGCCGACCATGGTCATGGACCATCTCTTTGTCGCAGACGGGCACCGGGGAAAAGGCATCGGAAAAATGCTCTTCCAGTTCGCGATAGGAAAAGCGGTGGGGGCGGGGTGCGGCCGAATGGAATGGAACGCCCTCGAATGGAACACGAACGCTCTGAAATTCTACCAGACCATGGGGGCGAAGTCCATCGATGGCGTGGTCTATTTCCGAATGACCGACGCTGACCTCGAGCACATGATCGAATGATAGTTCTCACTCGATGAGCTCTTGACCCTGCATATACTGCCTGAGCGCCTTCGGTATGACGACCTTTCCGTCCTTCGTCTGGTTGTTCTCGAGTATCGACACCATCGTCCTGGGAAGGGCCACGCCAGATCCGTTCAACGTGTGCACGAACTCGCTCTTCAGGTGTGCCTCTTGACGGAACTTGATCCTCGCCCGGCGGGCCTGGAAGTCGGTGAAGCAGCTGCAGGACGAGCACTCCAGCCACTTTTTCGTGCCAGGGGCCCACGATTCGATATCGAACGTCTTCGCAGATGCGAAGCCCATGTCCCCGGTGCAGAGCAGCAGGACGCGGAATGGAAGTTCCAGCCGGCGGAATACGTCCTCTGCGTCGGTTCTCAATTTCTCGAGCTCCGCCCATGATGTGCTGGGGTGGACGAACTTGACCAGCTCCACCTTGTTGAACTCATGCACCCTGATGATCCCCCTCATCTCCGCGTGCCTGCCCGCCTCCCGGCGGAAGGAGGGAAGGTATGCGGTTAGATTCATCGGTAGTTTCTCGACGTCCAGGATCTCGTCCTGGAATAGGTTCGTGACCGGCACCTCGGCCGTTGGGTTGAGCCAAAGGTCATCCCTCTCGCACCAGTACATATCATCCTTCATCTTGGGATACTGGCCCGTTCCGATGACCGCATTGCGGTTGATGACGACCGGAGGGAACACCTCAGTATATCCCTGCTCCCGGTGCAGGTCCAGCATGAAATTGATCATGGCGCGTTCCAGGCGCGCTCCATCTCCTTTCAGCACGTAGAAACCGCTTCCCGCGATCTTCGTGCCACGGGCGAAATCGATGATGTCCAGGTCCTCACCCAGCTGGATATGGTCCTTTGGTTCGAAATCGAACTGCTGGAGTTCGACGGAATCGAGCGTGCAGATGTTGTTATCGTAGCAGGAACCGACCGGAACGCTCTCGTGAGGCATGTTTGGGAAAAGCAGGACCTGCTCGTTCCGTTGCTGTTCCAGCTCGGCCACCTTGGCCTCGATCTCAGTGATCCTGGCGGCCACCTTCTTCATCTCATCTAGGAGGTTCTTCTTTTCCTCGCCTTGAAGCTTCGGGACCTTGATGGCGGCCTCGTTGCGCTGCTTGCGGAGGTGGTTGCCCTCATCGACCAGACGGCGCCACTCCCCATCGATGCCGAGGAATGTGTCCAGCACCCCCTCGTCATAGTTACGGTTCTTCAGCATCGCGCGGATCTTATCCTGGTCCGCCCTGATGACGTTGATATCCAACATCCGCTCACTCTCGGGGCTCCTAATCGGCCTTTACTTGGAAATATCTTTTCTCGCACAACGTGGCCACCGAACCGCGCACGTCCACCAGCGTGGCCTTGCTCTTCTCCGCGAGATCGAGCGCCAACTGCTTCTTGTCCTCCCCGGCGGAGGGCAGCAGCTTCACCTTAACTATCCTGCGGGTCTTGAGCTGAAGCTTTACTTCGTCCACCAGCGTGTCCGTGATGCCGTCCTTGCCCACATGGACCGTGGGGGTCAGCTCCGTGGCCTCGCGCATCACATCCTTTCTTGTCCTTGGCATTTGATTACCTCCTTCTTCTCGCGCAGATAAGGCAGTCTTCTCACCTTTCCGCAGCTCAGGCAGCTCAACGTGAGCCTTGAGCGGTTCAAGCGAACCCTGCATGTCAGCCCGGGGACCAGCGAGACGAGGCAGTACGGACACACCGTCGTTCCGTACCTCATACCCACACTGCATCGCATGGCGATCCGCCGGGCGAGATCGTTATACCTCTTGGACCGGACAAGGTCTCCTTGGCGGGCTTCTTGCTCGGCCATGGCGGTAAGGCGTTGCATGCGTCCCAACGCAATGGAACGCACCGCCTTGTCCCCGATCCTCTTCCTGCCCAAGGTAGCACCGTCGTCATTAACGCCCTCACACTGAAATAGTTTCTTCCTATCCGCTGAATTGCGCTTTGTCGGGTATTACCCGTCTTATCTCATCCCAGCCTTTATATCCTACCATTCTTTCCTGGCGATGCTGGCTGTTGGGTGTGTCCATTCGCGTATCCATCAGCCTTAAATAGGAAAATACTAATGTAGCCATCCCATCAGGATAGCTGTATCGTTTGGTGATTGATTATGGCACGGAAGCCAGCAAGAATGTACCGTCAGATAAGGGGTCAGTCCTATTGCCGCAGGGAGTACATGGGCGGTGTCCCAGCCTCCCGCATTAACACGTTCGACATAGGGGTAACGAACGGTGACTTCCCTGTCACTATCTCCCTTCACGTGAGGGAGCCCTGCCAGATACGCCACACTGCCTTGGAGGCAGCGCGTATCACCTGCAACCGCATACTCTCTAAGCTGGCCGGAGGCGCCAACTATCATATCAAGTTCCGCGTCTACCCGCACCACGTCCTCCGCGAGAACAAGCTCGCTACCGGCGCCGGTGCTGACCGTGTTTCCAGCGGAATGCGTGCTGCGTTCGGCAAGGCCGTCGGAACCGCTGCCAGGGTTCAGGCTGGACAGGTCGTCATAACCGTCCGTGTTCCGGTCCAGTATGTGGCCGCCGCC
This sequence comes from Methanomassiliicoccales archaeon PtaU1.Bin124, assembly GCA_002067865.1. Lineage (GTDB taxonomy): Archaea > Thermoplasmatota > Thermoplasmata > Methanomassiliicoccales > UBA472 > MVRC01. The sequence goes on from MVRC01000016.1 coordinate 34,704, forward strand.
AAGGAGGCCCTGTGGAGCGCCTCTCTGAAGCTGCCCACGCCCTGCTACACCGAGTTCGAGGCCGGCGCTGAGCTGGTCCATTAAACTTTTTATTGGGAGCTTCCTCTGCCTTATTGGAGGCGGCCCCCTTGTATGATTTCCATCTCGACGACATCATCGCTTTTGTGAGGTCCAAGAACGCCCGGACCGTGGCATTGCAGATGCCAGAGGGTTTAAAGACGCATGCCCTGAGGCTCTCCGACCAGATATCTGAAGCGACTGGAGCCAGGTGCATCATCATCGGTGATCCGTGCTATGGTGCTTGCGACCTGTATCGCAACCATTCGGCCATCGCTGATGTCCTGGTTCACCTCGGGCACGCCGCCATGCCTTCATTGGGCGCGACCGACCGAGTCCTTTTCGTCGAGGTCGGGCTGCCGTTCGAGATCGAGCCAATTCTGAAAAAGGCCATGCCTTCGTTGATCGGCAGGATAGGGATCGTGACGACCATACAGCACTCGTCCATGATCAGGCCGGCCATGGACCTGCTGAGGGCGGAAGGGAAGGAAGTGTTCGTCGGGATCGGGGATACCCGCATCCACCATCCCGGCCAGGTACTGGGCTGCAACGTATCGTCGGCCATCGCGGTAGCCCACGAGGTCGACACCTTCCTTTACATCGGCAGCGGCAATTTCCATCCCCTTTCGGTCGCACTGCAGACCGGTAAGAAGGTGGTTGTGATCGATCCGATCACCAACGAGGTCCGGGAGCTGGGGGAGCTGAGCGATCGGATCCTGAGGCAGAGACATGCTGCGATAGCCCGGTCCAGGGACGTTCAGCGGTTCGGGGTCCTGGTCTCATCCAAGGTGGGCCAGGCAAGGATGCCGCTCGCATTGGACATCGTTGACCGGCTGAAGAAGCACGGCAGGAAGGGCGACATCATAGTCATGGAGGAGGTCCGCCCAGAGCAGCTCCTGCCTTATGAGGTGGGGGGCTTCGTTTCCACCGCCTGTCCCCGCCTGGCGATCGATGATCAAATGAGATACCCCAAACCGATCCTGACGCCGCAGGAACTGGAGATCGTTCTGGGGGAACGGTCCTGGGACGATTACCGCCTGGATATGATCGACGGTTGAGCTCAGGCCTGCCTTCGGCGCTCATACTCTTCGAGGAAGTGCAGATATGCCCTCTGGCCTGCCTCCTCTATCATCGGGACCATCTGGTCATAGATAGGTCTGAAGTCATCTTGATAGAGGTTGTAGTTGCCGTTGCAATAGAACTCCGCCACCAGTTCATTGCCGCCCATATCCCTCACCTCAAAGACCGGTCGGGGTATCGGGCCGCACCATCCCTGAGGATGTTTCACCGGGGGGATTGTGACGAGATGGTATTTTCCCAATGGGGCAGCGAATCTTTCGAAGGCCTCAGGGATGGCCTTCTGCCGGCCTTTGTCCATCTCTTCATACTGGGGAGGTTTCATTCAGACGCCTCGATGGCCGTTCCAAGGATTTCGGACCAGTTTATATAATGTTTTTGTCATTATGTAGTCCGGACGCAACGCGTCATCTCACATTCTGGAGTGGTTCATTTGTTCACTGCGGAAATGGTCTTCAGGGCGGCCAAGGGCAAGGGAAGGACGATCGGCATCGGCAGCTTGGAAGGTTCTGAGTCGGTGCGCACCAGCATGGCGCTCGCCGAGGCCACTGGCTATGGACATCCGGTCGCCTATTTCGATGCCGTCAGCTTGGTGGAGGACCTAAGGGACGGGAAGGTCGATGCGGCCGTCAGAGGCGATCTCGACTCGAAGGAGGCCATGGCCGCCATCAAATCGGTGTTCGGCCTGAAGAAGATCATGAGGATGGCGCTTCTGCAACCCCGTGGGGAGGGCATCTTCTTCCTGGCCCCGGTGGGTGTGGATGAGGGAGAGACGGTTGCGGAAAAGATCGAACTGGCAAGACGGGGGGCGGCCTTCATTTCCCGCATGGGCGTCGAGGTCCGCATCGGAGTGATGAGCGGCGGCAGGAACACCGATAGGGGAAGGAGCAAGATCGTCGACAAGACCATCGACGAGGCCGATGAGATGGTCCTGAAGCTGAAGGAGGACGGTCTGGATGCTGAAGATGTGCAGATATTGATCGAGGATGCGGTGAAGAACAAGACGATCGTCATCGCGCCCGATGGGATATCGGGGAACCTGATATTCCGTTGCATCCATCTGGTGGACGGCGGAAGGTCCATGGGCGCCCCTGTCCTGAACCTGGACAAGGTGTTCATCGATACTTCGAGGGCGAAGGGGAGCTACGTCGACTCCATCGCGCTGGCATCGGCCCTGTCGGCCAACGCCATCCATCCGCACAAGGGTCACCCCGGTAACATTAAGAGATGAATCGCGGATAGGCATCCGAAGGTGTTCCCAATGAGGCTGGAGGTCGACGGCGAGCACGCCAATATCAAATTCTCCGCATGTCATTTCATCGCAGGCCATGAGAAGTGCGGCCGGCTGCATGGTCATTCCTACGTGGTGAGCGTCAAGCTCCACGGGGAGACGGGGGAGCACGGGATGATCATGGATTTCGTCACGCTCAAGAGGGCTCTGCGCCGCCTGGCGGACGATCTGGACCACCGGGTCCTCATCCCTGCCAACTCGAAAAGGATCAACATCTCGGTCGGGGAGGAGGTCTTCGTCAAGGTGGGGCACAAAAGGTACGTGTTCCCTCTGGAGGACGTCGTGCTGCTGGACACCGAGGAATCAAGCGCCGAGGAGATGGCCCGCTCCCTGTTGGCCCAGCTGATCGCCGCGGTAAAGTTCCCGGAGAACGTCGACACGGTCGAGCTCGGCATCCATGAGGAACTGGGCCAGAGCGCGTGGGCCTGTCACAAGTTCAGGTGATCCCATGAAGGCGATAGCACTACTTTCCGGAGGTCTAGATTCGACGGTGTCGCTGGCTTACGCCCTTTCCCAAGGGTATGAGGTCGTTCCGCTGACCATGCATTATGGCCAGAGGCATTCTCGCGAGCTGCAGAGCGCGAAGGCGGTGGCCAAGCATTATGGCCTTGCCCATCACGTTTTCATCGACCTCGATCTCAGCTCCTTCAGGACCAGCGCATTGATATCCAAGGACGTGGACGTGCCGATGAAACGGGATGCCGCAGAGATCGGGAACGATATTCCCGTTACCTACGTCCCGGCCAGGAACATAATCTTCCTCAGCATAGCGGCCGGGCTGTGCGAGAGCGAAGGGGCCGATGCGATGTTCATCGGTGCCAATGCCATCGATTATTCCGGTTACCCCGACTGCCGTCCGGACTTCTTCCGGGCGTTCGAAAGGACGCTCCAGGTGGGTACGAAGGCCGGAGTGGAGGGCCATGCCCCTACCATCGAGCACCCGCTGCTTTATCTGACCAAGGCCGACATAGTGCGCTTGGGAAAGAAGCTGAATGCGCCGCTGGAGCTCACTTGGAGCTGCTATTCTGGCGGGGCCAAGGCCTGTGGCAAATGCGATTCATGCCTGCTGCGGTTGAAGGGCTTCGAGGAGGCGGGGTATAAGGACCCGATCGATTACGAGGGATGAAGATGAAGGTCTGTGAGATTTTCCGTTCATTGCAGGGCGAGGGCACGCTCATCGGCACGCCGACCACGTTCATTCGCCTAACCGGATGCAACCTCGACTGCAATTGGTGCGATACGGCCTATGCGCGAAACGAGGGGAAGGAGATGACCGTCGAGCAGATCCTGATGGAGGTGGACGAGCTGGAGACCCACTTCGTCTGCGTGACCGGCGGCGAACCGCTCATGCAGAAGGGCATCAACGAACTGCTTGAGGAGCTTCTTGACGATGGGTACCACGTCAGTCTGGAAACGAACGGGTCGTATTCGTTGGAGGATCTTCCCTGCTCCATGGACCTCCTGGTCAGCATGGACGTCAAGTGCCCCTCGTCCGGGATGGAGGACAGGATGGTGCTGGAGAACCTGGAGTTGCTGTCCCCGGTGGACCAGTTGAAGTTCATCGTGGCCGACCGTTCCGACATGATGTACGCGTTCGAACTGCTGGAGAAGAACCCGGTGCAATGCAATATCATCTTCACGCCGGTCGGGGGGATGGACCTCAAGCCGGTGGCCGACTTCGTTCTGAAGAAGAAGCTCAATGCCAGGGTGCTCCCCCAGCTGCACAAGATCATATGGGGCGACGAAAGGAAGAGATGATCAGGCGGTGCGGCAGTTCTCCCGCGGCACCGTGATGATGAACCTGACGCCCCGGCCTTCCGGGCCTTCCTCCCTGATCCCCATCTGGGTGATCTCCAGGATGGACCTGACCAGGAACATGCCTAGGCCGGTGTTCTTCCCGTAGCCTAGCTGGAACACCTTCTCCTTATCGCCGATGGGGATGCCCACACCGTCGTCCGAATAAATGATCTGGTAACCGCCATCTGCCGGTTCGATGCTGATATCGATGGCGCTGACCTTCTGACCATGTCGGAGCGAGTTGTCCAGAAGGTTGTAGAACACCTTCTCGAACATGCCGTCGGCGAAGACCTGGAATCCATCTCCCTGCAGACGGACGCTGATGCCCTGCATGTCCAATCCGGCCAAGGACTTCTGCCAGACCGCCGTCAGCCCCTGCCAAGTTGGCTCCTTCACCCCCATGTTCTGATAGTCACGGGTGAACTCTATCTGGCGTTTGATGGCCCTCAGCGCCCGGTCGATCCGTCTGAGGTAGTCCGCATACTGGCCCCCCGTGTCCTTCTCCTTGACCAGGTCGGAGTAGCCTTGTACCAAGATGAGCTGGTTAAGAATGTCGTGCCGGGTTATCGTGTTGAGGAGGTTCAGCTTGTCGTTGGCCTTCTTCAGCGCCATGACTGCCATGCGCCTTTCCGTGACATCCTCGACCGTGCCTTCGAAATAGATGGTCTGGCCGTCCGCCCCCCGGACCGCCTTGGAATTATCACGCACGAATATCGTGGAACCGTCCTTGCGCCTCCAGGCCACCTCCATACCCGAAACATACCCAGCCTTATCGATCGCTTCGATGTATGTGTTCCTGTCCCCCGAGATGTAGAGGTCATATGCGTTCGTGCTGGTCAAGAGGTCCTCCAAAGAGTCGTACGCCAGCATCTTTACGAGCGCGGGGTTGGCCATCAGGATCCGCCCCTCCCTGTCGGTGCGGTATATGCCTATCTGGGAGCTTTCAAATACGCTTTTCAGCTCCTCCTGGGACCGCCTCAGCGCCTCCTTGTCCCTCACCATCTCGCTGTTGTCCCGGACCACGCTGATGAAACCGCCATCGGCGAGCCTGGTCATGGACACGTCCAGCGGGAAGACGGTACCATCCGCCTTGATGCCAACGCTCTCTCCCCTCCAGGACCCTTGCCTCATGACCACTGGGATATGCTCTCTCTCGAACTTCACCCGCTCCTCCGGAGAGAACAGGGCCTTCCAGCTCCTGGACGCCAGCTCCTCTGGCCTTTCATAACCGTAGATGCTCGCGAACGCCTGGTTCAAGAATACGAACATGTGATTCTTATCGATGATGGCCATTCCGTCGATCGAGGTCTCCATGGCCTTCATGGTGCGCTGTACCGCTTCCTCCGCCAGCTTTCTTTCGCTGATGTCGTTGATAAACGAATAGTAATAGCGGATCTCGCCCCTGACATCCCTGTCGACGTTGACGAGTATCTCCACCGGAACGGTGGAACCGTCCTTCCTCAATATCTCCCGTTCATACCTCTGGGGCCGTCCAGTGCTCTCCAGCGCGTTGAATGCGTTCGTGTCCGCCGGTCTCCATGAATCTGGCGTGAGGTCGATGGCCCAGTTCCTCGCCTTGAGCTCCTCCTCGGTATAACCGGTCAGGTGGCAGAATGCGTCGTTCGGAAGGCCCAGCCCTCCATCGGAATAGATCACCACGAATGCCTGGGTGGATTGCTTGATGATATTGACCAGGAACTTCTCGTGTCTCTCCACCACCGTCAACGCGTACTCTGCCTGTCGCCGTTGCACTGATTGCCTCACCTTGTGCTCCAGCTCTACGAACTGCGCCTTGACCCCGCCACCCTTCTGGATGTAGAAGTCGGCACCGTTGTTCAACGCATCGATGACGACCTCTTCCCTTCCCTTCCCAGTGAACAACAGGAACGGAACGTCCGGCGTCCTCTCCCTCACCTTCTTCAGGAATTGGATGCCGTCCATGCCTGGCATGTCATAATCAGAGATGATGGCATCATATCCAGAACGGGAGAACTTTTCCAAGCCCTCTATGGCTGAGGAGGCGATGTCGACCCTCAGGTCCCCTGACCGTTCAAGGAACGCCTGGGTGATCTCCAGTATGTATGGTTCATCATCGACGCAGAGAATGTGGATCAAGCAGCGCCACCATTTTTCCTTCTTTGTTCGTTCAGCGAGTGGAGTGGACCGTATATAATATTGTCAGGATAGATGACGGATTTGATATGGACGGAACGATAATTATCTTCGATACCGCCATTATGTTGATTTTTTTGTAAAAATCCGCCTTCTCGGAATGGTTATATACCGTGTGTGTCATCCCTTGACACGCACCGAGGGTAGCAGATGAGGCAATCCATCTTTATTGGCGAATTGCTTTTGCTTCACTGAAAGGACTCATTGCTTAATCCCGGTGAATTCAGGTGGTTATAATGACCGACCCAAGGAATTCGGACAGCGCGGGCTCAAAAGGGCCAGACCAGGCGACGGTACAGGAGCACATATTTACTAGCCAGTACAACCGCTTGGCCTTGCTGGACACGGTTCCAGAACATGTCATGATACTGGACACGACGCTGCGTGACGGGGAGCAGACCCCGGGAGTGGCGCTCTCCATCGATGACAAGATCAAGATAGCGACCGCCCTGGCAGAACTGGGCGTGGACGTCATAGAGGCCGGGTTCCCGATGACATCCGCCGGCGAAAGGGAGTCGATGCGGAAGATCGCAGACCTGAAACTGGGCTCTAGGATCTGCGGCCTGGCGAGGTGCAACAAGGCCGACATAGATGCGGCGCTGGACTGCAAACTGGACTATGTTCACACCTTCATAGCCACATCCGACCTCCACCTCACCCACAAGCTCCGCATGACGCGGGAGCAGGTGAAGGCCAAGGCCATCGAGGCCATCGAATATGCCAAATCCCACGGTCTCACAGTGGAGTTCAGCTGCGAGGACGGAACCAGGACGGACCTGGCGTTCCTGAAGGAGATGCATCAGGCGGTGCAGCAGGCAGGGGTGGACAAGATCAACCTGCCCGACACGGTAGGAACCATGTCGCCTCCGGCCATGGAGGAGCTGGTGAAACAGCTCATGACCGTCACCAAGGTCCCCCTCAGCATACATTGCCATAACGATTTCGGACTGGCCGTGGCCAACTCGCTTGCTGCGGTCAGGCAGGGCGCCAAGCAGGTGCACGTCTGCGTGAACGGCATGGGGGAGAGATGCGGCAACGCCTCCCTGGAGGAGATAGTCATGGGCCTAACCGCCTTCTATGGGACGAAGACCAATGTGGTCATGAACCGCATCGGTTACACCTCCAAGATGGTCTCTAGGCTGACAGGCATACCGATCCCCGACAACAAGCCCATCGTGGGCAATCACGCCTTCGCCCATGAATCAGGCATCCACGTTCACGGCGTGCTCAAGAACCCCGCCACTTATGAGGCGTTCAGCCCCGAGCTGGTGGGAATGAGGCGCAACATCGTGGTGGGAAAGCACAGCGGGGCCCACTCCATCCGGGAGAAGCTTTCGCAATACGGCATGGAGCTCACAGAGCCCCAGCTGACCGATGTGCTGGAGAAGGTGAAGCGCCTGGCCGAGAGCGGCAAGGAGGTGGACGACGCAGAACTGGTGGCGTTGGCATCCCACGTGCTGGGCCAGAGCGTGCGTTCCAGGCACAAGATAACGCTGAAGGAGTTCACTGTCTTCACCGGCCTGAACATCACCCCAACCTCCACCGTCGTGATCGAACTGGACGGGGAGACGAGACGCAGCTCCAACATCGGCATCGGGCCGGTGGACGCAGCCCTCAACGCGATAAAGGCGGCGGTCAGCGACAAGATATCGCTAGTGGAGTACCGCCTGAGCGCCATCACCGGCGGCAGCGACGCCCTGTGCGAAGTGAGCGTCAAGCTGCAGCTGAACGACGAGAAGGCACTTTCCATCGGCAAGAGCATAGGCACGGACATAGTCCTCACCAGTGTGGATGCGACCATCGAGGCCATCGACCGCCTTTACTCGCGCAAGAACGCCTGAGGGATGACAATGCACGGACATCACAAGACCATAGCAGAGAAGATTTTGAGCGCCAAGTCCGGTAAGGACGCCAAGGCAGGCGACATCGTCGATGCGAACGTGGATTATGTCATGGTGAACGATGTGACCGGTCCCCTCGCCTTCCAGGAGTTCGAGGCGCTGGACTGCCAGCCTGTCAGGGAGAAGATCGTCCTCATCCCTGACCACTATGTGCCGAACAAGGACGTGGCCTCGGCCCAGCAGGCCAAGGAGATGAGGGAGTTCGCCAAGCGCTGGAACATCCCTAACTACTACGAAGTGGGGAGGGGCGGCGTATGCCACCAGGTGATGATCGACGAGGGTTTCGCGGCCCCTGGACGTCTCATCGTCGGGGCGGACAGCCATACCTGCACCTACGGCGCCCTTAACGCCTTCAGCACCGGCGTCGGTTCCACCGAGGCCGCAGCGGTCTTCGCCACCGGCCGGCTCTGGTTCAAGGTGCCCGAGTCCATCCATGTCGTTTTGAAGGGCCGCCTGGGCCAATACGTGGCCGGAAAGGACCTTATCCTCAAGCTTATCACCGACATCGGAGTGGACGGGGCGAACTACAAAGCACTGGAGTTCGCCGGTACCGGCGTCGCTGGCCTCAACGTATCGGAGCGAATGAGCATCTCCAACATGGCCATCGAGGCCGGCGGGAAGGCCGGCATATTCCCTTGCGATTCGGCCACCGTGGCCTTCATGAAGACCACCGACGCTGGCAAGTGGTCGGCGGTCACCGCCGATTCCAGCGCCGTCTACTGTTCGGAGCTGGAATACGACCTCTCCAAGCTGGAGAGCATGGTCTCCATGCCCCACCTTCCATCAAACGGAAAACCGGTCACGGAGGTCGACGTGCAGATCGACCAGGCCTTCCTCGGATCTTGCACCAACGGTAGGATCGAGGACCTTCGTCTGGGGGCGCAGATCCTGAAGGGCAAGAAGGTCCATCCGGACGTGCGCTTGATAGTCGTACCGGCCAGCACCAGGATATACCAGCAGGCTCTGGAAGAAGGCCTCATCGCCGAGTTCGTGAAGGCCGGGGCGTTCGTCTCCGGACCGACCTGCGCCGCCTGCCTGGGCGGTCATATGGGCGTGCTGGCCAAGGGTGAGAGGTGTGTCAGCACCACCAACCGCAACTTCATCGGCCGCATGGGCCACAAGGAATCATTCGTCTACCTGGCCAGCCCGGCGGTCGTGGCCGCCAGCGCCATCGCGGGCCGCATCGTCCGCCCGCAGGACCTGAAGGAGTGAGGTGAGAAAATGAAGAACGTGAAGGGCAAGGTCTGGAGGTTCGGGGACCATGTGGACACGGACCAGATCATACCGGCCGAGAGGCTCACCAGCGATAACAATGACAAACTGGGCAAGTTCGCCTTCGAGAAGGTACGACCAGGCATGGCCGAGAAGGTGAAGAAGGGCGACGTTATCGTGGCGGGGAGGAACTTCGGCTGCGGTTCGAGCAGGGAGCACGCGCCGCGCGCGCTGCTCCAGATGGGCATAAACTGCGTCGTGGCGCAGAGCTATGCCCGCATTTTCTATCGCAATTGCATCAACACCGGACTGCTGCCGGTGGAATGTTCGGTCGAGGCCGATGAGGGCGATGTCCTATCGGTCGATTTCGGAAAGGGCACGATCAGGAACGAGACCAGCGGCAAGGAATGGCGGTTCGCTCCCTTCCCTGAGTTCGTCCAGGACCTGATCGACAAGGGCGGCCTCATGGCCAAGATCAAGGAGGAAAAGAAATGCACAAAGTAGCGGTCCTGCCAGGGGACGGCATTGGCCCGGAGGTTGTCCGGGAGGGCATGAAAGTATTGAACGCTCTGGAAGAGAACTACTCGGTCAAGTTCGACTTCACCGAGATGAACATCGATGCAGAGCGCTACCTGAAAACGGGGAAGCTGCTCACAGCTGAGGACGTGGACGCCCTGAAGAAGTTCGATGTCATCTTCCTCGGCGCCATCGGCGACGACCGCGTGGCACCGGGGGTGCTGGAGAAGGGCATCCTGCTCAGCCTCCGCTTCACCTTCGACCAGTACATCAATCACCGCCCTGCGCCCCTATGGAAGCCGTTCGGCCGCCTGAAGCGGGATGTGGACTTCAACATCGATGTGTTCAGGGAGAACACCGAGGACTACTACATCGGTGCCGGGGGAAGGGTCAACAATGGTTCTGGCAAGCTTGACCTGAGGGTCAAGAGGAACCTCTACGACCTCAAGGTGCAGCTGCAGGCAGAGGCGGACACCAAGACCGACTTCGCCTTCGAGATCGGCATGATGTCCCGCAAGAACATCGAGCGCTTTGCAGATTTCACCATCTCCTACGCCAAGCTCATAGGGGAAAAATATGTGACCATCGTGGACAAGGCCAACGTATGCAGTAACATCTACGGCCTGTGGCGCGAGGTCTGGACCGAGAAGTGCAAGCAGTCCAACATGGAGTTCGGCTTCATGTTCGTGGACGCGATGTCCATGGCCTTGGTGAAGAACCCGGACAAGTTCAGGGTGGTCGCGACGCCGAACATGTTCGGTGACATCCTCACCGACCTGCTGGCCGAGGTCACCGGCGGTCTCGGTCTGGCCCCAGGCGGCAACATCAACCCGAACGGCATCTCCATGTTCGAGCCAGTGCATGGCTCCGCCCCGAAGTACAAGGGCATGAACACCATCAACCCCATCGCCACCATCCTGGCGGCGAAGATGATGCTGGACAACCTCGGCCACCGCGACCTGGGCCAGATCGTCCACGACGGCGTGAGGAAGGCCCTCGACCAGCATGTCTACACCAGGGACCTGGGCGGAAAGGCGACCACCAGCGAGATGGGGGACGCCGTGGTCAAGGCCATCCGCGCGATGAAGTGAAAACCCCTTCCATTTTCCCATTTTTTGATAATCGTTTCGATAGATGGATGCACCCTGCCGACCATCTGGGTGTGACATGGATGTCAAGGTCCGGAACCTGATCAAGGACGAGGTGGTGCAAATGGTCGACTGGACAGCCGACGAGGGCTGGAATCCAGGCCTTCACGACGCCGAGGCGTTCTATGCCACCGACCCCGATGGTTTCTATGGTTGCTTCGACGAGAAGGGAATGGCCGGATGCTACTCACTTGTCAGATATGAGGGCGATATGGCCTTCGCTGGGTGTTACGTGGTCCGGCCCGACCTGCGAGGCGGCGGTGTCGGCCGTCTCCTCCTGAATGATGTACTTGCTAGGGCTCAGCGATACAACTTGGGCATCGACGGCGTGCTCCAGATGGTGCCTAAGTACGAACGCTCCGGTTTCATCCGTTCCCATGAGAACGCCAGGTTCCGCGGGGTTGGCGAGGGGGAGATGCCGGAGGACCTCCACATCATCGAGGAACTGTCGATCGAGGAGCTGGAGGAGTTCGATTCGCGATTCTTTGGATGTAAGCGGGGAACGTTCCTCGAAGCATTCGTCGATCAGCCTGGCACTGTCGGTCTGGTCTCGATGGTCGGAGACAAGGTGAACGGGTATGGCCTGATGCGCAAGTGCCGTCAGGGACGTAAGGTCGGTCCGTTGTTCGCCGACGATGCCACATCGGCCAGGAAATTGCTGTCGGGGCTCTTCTCCCTCGCCTTCGGCGAGGATGTGTTCTTGGATGCACCGATGGTGAATCGGGATGCGGTATCTATGGCGCAGGAGTTCAAGATGGAGCCGGTGTTCAGGACCGCCAGAATGTACACAAAGAACATACCCAGGTTGCCCTGGGAAAGGGTTTACGGGATCACGACCTTCGAGCTAGGCTAGGCTTAGAAGTCCACCTGGCGGCTCATCTCGTAAGGCATATACATGGGCCTGTTCGGCATACCCTTGGTCTGCGACTTGATCGAGGCGATCAGCTCGCCCAGCGTCATCTCCACGTTCTTGTTGGCAGCACGGTCGTAGACCATCAGCGTTTCAGAGGAGACCTCCTTGTCGCCGATGACGATGGCATATGCCACCCAGTCCTGCTTGGCCTCGCGCACCTTCTTGCCGACCGTCTCAGAACGGTCGTCCAGACCGACACGGATGCCCTCGGACCTCATGCGGTCCGCCAGGTCCCTCGCCCTGGCCAGATGGTTCTCGGAGACGCTCATGAACCTGACCTGCTCCGGATTGACCCAGAGGGGCAGGGTGCCGATCTTACCCTGGGACTCCTGCATGACGGCGGTGTCGAACAGGGTGTAGAGGTACCTCTCGATGGTGCCGATGACAGCGCAGTGCAGGATGACCGGGAAGACCTTCTTGCCGTTCTCATCGGTATATGCGATACCGAAGCGGTTGGCGTTGCCGACGTCGATCTGTACGGTACCGATCTCCCTGGCCCTCTTCATATCGTCCAGGATGTGGTACTCGATGTTGACGGTCCAGTAATAGTTGATGCCTTCGGGGTAGAAGTGCAGCAGGGCGGGCTTGTTGTGCTTCCGCAGGATCTGCAGCATCATCTCCTTGTGCTGCTGGTAGTTGTCCCAGGAGGAGAAGTTGGCCAGCATCTCATAGTCGCGGTCCAGCTTGTTCGCCTCCTTGTAGATGCGCTCGTCCAGCTTCATGAACCAGTCCTCGGACTCCGGGATGTCCTTGCAGATGACATGGAGGTCCGGCATGTTCATGCGCCTGGTCCTGAAGCACAGCATCGTCTCGCCGGATTGCTCGAAGCGGTATGAGTCGGCGACCTCGAAGGCGCCATAAGGCAGCGACTTGTAACTGATGTTCCAATTGCGCATCATGGCGAACTGCTGATGGCAGGCCGCGTAGCGCAGTACGAAGTCCTTCTTCTCCCCGGTGATCTTGTACAAGCGGTCCCCGAATAGCTTGGCGTGCTCTGCCACCGGGCCCTCGTCCAGGGAGAACATGTTGGTCCCCTTGACGGTGTAGACCGGGAGCTTTAGGTCGTTCACGATCTGCCAGGAATAATCGGAGCAGAGGTCGAACATCAATGCGCCCTTGGAAGAGAAGCACATATGGCCAACATCGGACATCGATTCCCACTGTATGCCGAACTTCTTGCAGAGGCGGGCGTACTTGACCTCGCCGGTGGAGGGCCAGTCCTTCTTCATGGCCTCCTTCGCCATCATGATCTGGAAGCACTCGGTTCCGCCCTTGTACTCCAACGGGCTGACCTCGGTCCCGTCCGGCAGGAGGACGATGAACTTCTCCTCTCCTTTCTTGCCGGCAGCGGCCTCCTTCCCCTCGAAGTCGCGGGACAGCTCGGACAGTGGGTGACCCTTGCAGCTGATCTTGAAGGCCTTGTACCATCCGAACGGAGCTCTGATGACCTCGACCTCCATCTCCTTAAGGTCGGACTCCAGGCGGCGGAGCATCTCCTTTCCGGTCTTGGGGTCGGACAGTTCGGGACTGAGATGGGCATAGGGGTACAGCATGACCCTCTGCGCCCCGACCTTCTTCATGACCTCGGCCAGGTCTGCGGCGGCCTCGGCGGCCACGACCTCGACCTTTCCCTCATCCTTCTTCTCGACGGTAATGAAAGCGACCAATACCTCATCGGCCCTGCCCTTGGCATGGCCCTCCGGCAGCTCCTCGGCCACCGGGGTGGGCTTCTTGGTCTCATATTCCATGAAATCCGCATGTATGTAAAGGGTCTTCATTCGTATCCACTACCTGAACGAACGCCATTGTTAATGGAGGCCGTATATAAAAAGAATCTCCGGCCACGCTGCGCTGGATGAACGGAGTAAAAATATAAATGGTGCCATACGATTGCCTGCTCTGTATCATTATGCGGTTGAAGGACTTAAGGAAGGACAAGGAGGGCCTGAGCAAGGCCTTGTTGGCCATCATCGTGGTCGTACTGCTGTTGGCATCGACTGCAGCGGTCGTGCTCATGACCATGAGCGGGTCAAGCACCAACGAGACCGTGCAAAACGGCGACTATGTGACCTTGAACTACACTGGCACCGTTCTTATCAACGGCGTATACAAGACCTTCGACACGTCCTTGTGGACCGTGGCCACGGACAACAGCACATATCCCAAGACCTGTTGGTTCAGCGCTAAGTCCGAGAGCTCCTATTCCACCCTTAAGTTCTATGTCGGCAAAGGCACCGTGGTCACTGGATTCGATCAGGGCGTCCTCGGAATGAAGGTCGGAGAGCCCAAGACCATCTCGATCTCCCCGTCACAGGGTTACGGCGAGATGGACACCACCAAGCTGACGACCTTCTCCATCAACGACAACGTGCCGGTCTTCGTCACCACGACCATCTCCAAGTTCGCCAGCGACTTCGGTGCCGCCGCCGTCGTAGGGCTGAGCATGACCCACCCGGTGTATGAATGGCCCGTTACCGTCCTGTCGGTGGATAGCAATGCCGGCACCGTGATGTACCAGAACCAGCCGACCATCAACACCGACTACCACATCTACGGATCGAGCGATGCGAAGGTCGTGGCCGGTTGGAACATCACCGTGACCTCGATCGAGAGCACCGTCAATGAGGGTGCAGGTCAGATCAGCTTCACCAACAACATCGATGATGCTGACTCTTGGGAGATCCAGGGCTACAACAGCGCAGGCAGCCTGTTCATCCTGATCAACGTCAACACCGCTGCAGGGACGGCAGTGATGAACTTCAACAACCCGCTGAAGGGGCAGACGATGGTCTTCACCGTGACCGTCGTGGCCATCAGGAAGTAAACGATTTCCGGGGGGCAAGACCCCCTGTTCCTTTTCTTAAAATACCGATATCAGCAGCTCATTTCTTCGGGTCCATCGGGCATAGTTCGCCGGTCGACTCTGGCCCCAATATCTTGTCCCTTCTCACGTAGGAGATGATGACGCTGATGATGATGATGGTGATGACCATGGCCAGGCTTACGAAGAACGCCTGGTTGCTGTTCAAGTAGGCATAGAAGAACGCGCTAGCGGAAAGGATGAGGGAATATTTCACCATGCCACCGACCAGAGTGTATCGAATGCACTTCTTGAAATCCCAGTGGCATACCGCTGCGAAGGCCCCCATGAACGGCAGGACCGGAGCGATGCGGTTGACCAGGATGATCTTCTCGTCCTTCACCACGAGGAACTTTGTGTAGCGGTTGATGGCCGACTCGATCCTGTGAGGTATGCTGACCTTCTGCACGATGACATAGAGGGTCGTCAGACCAGCAACCTCCGCCAGGAGGATGGTCACCAGAATGGCGATGGCGAAAGGGATGTTCGGACTGCCGTTGTAGATCAGGATGGCCATGACCTCGGGCAGCGTCGGAAAGAGGATGGCATCTATGTAGAAGAAGATGAACACGCCCAGGAGAACGCCGATCACTCCCAGTGGGCCTAGCACCGATGATATCCATCCGAAGTCCGTCATCCGCCCCTCAACAATGAGGTACCGGTATTAAATCTTCCACCCACGAATTTTAACTTCTAGCCTTCTTTGATTCGATGGACTGGGCATATATCTTGAGGAGCTTCGTGGCACCGGACTCGATGGAATAGGCCTCAGCCGTCGTCCTAGCGTTCCTGAGGACGTTCTGCCCGGCACCCAAGGCCTTCAACGTGGCCTCGCTCCAGGCCTTCGGGTCCTCGGTGAACTTGTAACCGTTCTTGCCATCCTCGATGAGCTCCCCCACCGCCCGGAAATCGATGCCTACCACCGGTTTCGCCGTGGCCATGGCCTCCAGGAGAACCAGCCCCTGTGTCTCGAACTTGGAGGCGATGGTGAATGCATCGCAGGCGGAATAGAGGCCAGGCAGATCGTCATCGCTCACGAACCCGGTGAAGGTCGTCGAGTCCCAAATGCCCAGGTCCTTCGCCATCTTCTGATAATGTTCCATTGCTGGACCGTTCCCCGCCACCACCAATCGGGTCTTGGGGTCCGACCGCCTCAGGTCGGCGAATCCCTTCAGCACCAGGTCCAGGTTCTTCTCCCACGCCACCCTTCCAACGGTGAGCACCATCTTCTCATCTGGCATCAGTCCCAGACGGCCCCTCATCTCCTTGCCGCTGTTGTTAGGATTGAACCTGTCGCAATCGATCCCGGTCGGGACGACCTCGATGCAGCGGGCGTTCGGGGCATATTTCAATAGCTCCTGCCTGATCGATTCGGTCGGGGCCACGATGCACTCGGCCCGGTTCAGGAGGGAGACCAGATATCTCCACATGAGCAGGTCGACCATCCAGTCGGGGAACATGGTGAAATTGTAATACTTGGCCGCATCGGTCACCATGGTATGCCAGGTGATCACCACTGGCAGCTTCATGGACCTTCCTGCGAACATGCTGCGCAGGGCCTGGAACAGCAATCCGTGAGTGTGGATGACCTCCACGTTCAATTTTGTCAGGATATGGCACTTGTCCGTTGGGAACATCGGGATGGTGTATCCCTGGTAACGACTGAACGCCTTGGCTCGGAAGTAGTGTACATCCGGTTGCCTATCGCTGTCGAACTTAGGGGCGGGAGCGAAAAGAAAGACATCATGACCCATGCTCTGCAACTGCTTGCGCGTGGACATGATGGACGTGACCACCCCGTCCCTCGCCGGGAGATATGTGTCCGTGAACATCGCGATGCGCAAGACTTCACCCTACTGAAGAATGGGTCTCAGCGTGGCCAACAGTTCCTCGGGATCTCTCCCGACGACACATATTGTAGATTCGTGCCCCATCCCCCGGGACGAAGATGGCAGAACAAATACTAAACCTGTTTGCTTTACTCGCCGTTCCAGTCCCAATCTCTCCATGATCTTTTCAGTCCCTTTCAGCAGAATCGCTGACCTGATCTCCGGGGAGGCACGATTCATTTTCAACAGCTCTCTGGAAACCTCCCTCGCTGCCCCGAACGATGCGGAGGTCCGATCGCATCGCGGGTCGTGCATTGCGCCGCAGACATCGTTGAATCCTTGCGGAGAAGGTAAGGAGTAGACCATTTCCAGTCCATCCTCCATCAACGCCTCTGCCGGGAGTCTTTTGCCGATCTCATCAGCGGCCATCCTAAGGCCGTTCTGGACCTCCATCCTCATGGCCTCCTTCTGCTTGGTGGCCAAGGGATTGATGACCATGACGCCCTTCCCCACTGGATAGCCCATGGCGATGGAATCGGTGATCCTCCTTTTGGCGTCCAGCGACGCCTCCTTCACCGCCATCCCCCTGGCCAGATTGCATGCCAAGAAGGATGCCACGGTGCACCCTGCCCCGTGCACCTTGTTCTTCGATCTCGGGGCGGTGAACTCATACGTCTTGCCATCATGGTACAGGACATCGATGACATCATCACCCTCGAAGTGACCGCCTTTGAGCAGGACCGCCTCCGGCCCCAGTTCCGCGATGGCCAGACAGGCCCTCCTCGCCGTCTCGGGGTCATCGATCGTCATGGATGACAGGACCTCTGCCTCGTGGCGGTTGGGAGTAACAACCGTTGCCAAGGGGAAGAGCCTCTCCTTCATTACCTGGACCAATCCTTCAGAATACAGTTTGTCCCCCACACCGGCGATCAGCACCGGGTCGACCACGAGCGGAATTCCAGCGCCTTTCAGCTTGCGCTCCAACAGCCTAGGCACGGCGGGCGAATATAGCATACCGGTCTTCACCGCCTCGACCTTTGCATCGTCCAGCACGGCATTGAGCTGGGCATTGATGTCAGAGGTCGGCACGGCCTTGATCTTCGCCACCCTTTGCGTGTTCTGCGCGGTGATGGCCGTGACCACGCACGCTCCGTGCATGTCCATAGCGGCGATGGCCTTCAGGTCAGCCTGCAGCCCTGCCCCGCCGATGGAGTCCGATCCCGCCACGCTCAGGACGACATTCATGCAAGAATATCCTCTGGGTGGTAATTAGTCCTTGGCCCAAGATCCGTCCCCCTAGGTCATCCAGCATGGAAATATTTCAGACCGACCAATCCATCTCCTTTTCGAAAAACCTTATATAGAGTCATCCATATCAAAAAATTCCATGAAGGCGAGCAGTGGGCATTTTGTTTTGAAAGACAACATAGAGTACCGGGACATGGCCAAGGTCTTCCCGGAAGTGCTCACCACCTTCCTTGAGGAGACGGAACAGGTCCCCGAGGACGAGGACGTCATGAAGATGTTCATCTACCTCAACATGACCGAGCTAGAAAAGAACAGCAAGCCTGAGGGATACAACCGGAAGGGCAGGATGCGCCTTGTCTTCCCCATGACCCGGAAGGAGTTCTACATCCGCGGCTCATCAAAGAGCGGTGAGGTCGTCCGCCTGACCGAGAAGATAAGCAAGATCCTGACCAAGGCGGGAATTAAGCACGATGTGGAATGGAACGCCCTCTCCATAATCGAAGAGTGAACAGTTCTTCTTTCGTTCGTTGAATTCAACCATCACTCGTGGTAGATAAGGCGGTTCCAGACATCCAGCAATCTTTTCCTCTCGACCTCGCAGAACGACCGCTGGATGCTTGCGTTGGAGCGGCCCAGTTCGATCTGGTTCTCCACCTGGGCCGGCGCCGTGCCCCCATACGAAAGACGCCGTGAGACGCACCGTTCCATGGATATGAACTCATTGATGTCAGGACCGATAAGGCTCGAGAAACCAGACATCTCCTGGACGGTCATGTCCTCTAGGCCAATGCCCATGTCGATGCAATGCCGCACCATCTTGCCCACGACCTCATGCGCCTGGCGGAACGGGAGCCCTTTCCTGACCAGGTAATCTGCCAGGTCCGTGGCGTTGAGGAAGCCGCCCTTCAGTGAGGAGTTCATCCGTTCCGGACGGAACTGTGCCTCCGCCAACATCCCGCTCATCATACGCAGGCATGAGACGGTGTTGTCGTATGCCCGGAACACGGCCTCCTTGTCCTCCTGCAGATCGCGGTTGTAGGAAAGTGGCAATCCCTTGACCAACGTAAGCATGGCCATGAGGGAACCGGTGCCTCTCGCGCTCCTTCCACGGATGAGCTCGGCCACATCAGGGTTCTTCTTCTGCGGCATGATGGAGCTGCCCGTGCTGTACCCTTCGCTGATCTCCACGAAACCGAACTCCGGGCTGCTCCAAAGGACCAGCTCCTCGGCCATGGAGCTGAGGTGCATCAGGCACAATGAGGATGCGAAGCAATATTCCAAGGCGAAGTCCCTGTCGCTAACCGTGTCCAGGGCATTCCCCGTCGGGCGTTCGAAGCCCAGCAGGTGCGCGGTCATATGGCGGTCTATGGGATAGGTCGTCCCTGCCAGCGCGGCTGAGCCTAATGGACAGAGATTGACGCGCTTGTAGGAATCGATCAACCTTTCGGCATCGCGCTGCAACTTGAACGCATATGCCATCAGGTGGAAACCGAGAGTGATCGGCTGTGCGTGCTGCACATGCGTGAAACCCGGCAGGATGGTATCCTTGTACTTCTCGGCCAGATCGATCAAGGTCGATTGCAGTTGCACAACCGCTTCGACGCTCAGCAATATCGCATCCCGCATGAAAAGGCGGAAGTCCGTGACGACCTGGTCGTTCCGGCTGCGGGCCGTGTGCAAACGCCCGCCCGCCTCGCCGATCTTCTTGGTGAGCAGGAACTCGACGGCGGAATGCACGTCCTCGCTGTCCTCCGCCAGCTCTACCGTCCCGGACTCGATCTCGCTGAGGATGGTCTTCAGTCCTTCCACTATCTTGTCCGCATCCTCCTGCTTGAGGACGCCCTGCTTGGCCAGCATATGGGCATGGGCCAGCGAGCCCATCACGTCATACCATGCCAGGCGGACATCCACCCCGAAGGAGGTGGTGAACTCGATGGTGGAGCGGTCCGGACCCTTTCCGAAGCGTCCGGACCATAGGACCTTTTCTGCCATTTCTCTCACTTTTTCTGCTTCTTCGCCACGCTACGGAGCGGCAGGCCCCATACATAAATGAATCCCTTGGCGCTGGTGTGATCGAACTTGTCCCCTTCGGCGTAGGTGGCAAGGCCATGGTCGTACAGCGAATAGGACGATTTGCGGCCCACGACCGTGCAGCTGCCCTTGAAGAACTTCAGGCGGACCTCTCCGGTCACGAACTCCTGGGTCTTTTCGATGAATGCATCCAGGGCCTCCTTCAGCGGGCTGAACCACAGGCCATCATAGCACAGCTCTGCATAACGCTGCTCCACCAGGCGCTTATAGTTGGCCACGTCCTTGGTCAGTACCATCTTTTCCAGGTCCTTGTGGGCGGCGATGAGCGCAATGGCCGCGGGAGCCTCATAGATCTCCCTGGACTTTATCCCGACCAGGCGGTCCTCTATCTGGTCGATGCGGCCCACGCCGTGCTTGCCGGCGATCTCGTTCATCTTCTTGATCAGCTTGACCGCATCCATCTTCTTCCCGTCGATGGCGACCGGCACGCCCTTGTCGAACTTCACCACGACATACTGTGCCTCCGCAGGTGCCTTGGCCGGGCTGACGGTCCATTCGAAAGCATCCTCGGGCGGCTCCACCCAGGCATCCTCAAGGATGCCGCATTCGCAGCTCCGTCCCCACAGGTTCTCATCGGTGCTGTATGGGCAGGCCTTCTTGACCTTTATCGGGATGTCGTGCTCCTTTGCATACTCGATCTCATCCTCACGGGTCATGACCCACTCGCGCATTGGAGCGATGATCTTCAGGTTGGGGTCGAGGGCGTTGATGGAAACATCGAAGCGCACCTGGTCGTTCCCCTTGGCGGTGCAGCCGTGGGCGATGAACTTGGCCCCTTCCTTCTTCGCCACATCCACCAGCAGCTTCGCGATGAGCGGGCGGGCCACCGACGTGGCCATGGGGTAGGTCTGCATGTACATGGCATTGGCCTTCAGGCATGGCCACACATAGTCATTCGCGAACTCTTCCTGGGCATCGAGGGCGTATGCGTTCACGGCGCCGATATTGCGCGCCCGCTCGATGTTCTCCTCCATGTCGCCAGGCTGTCCCACATCGACGGAGACGGCGATCACGTCAAGGTTGTAGTTGTCCTGCAACCAGCGGATGGCCACCGAGGTGTCGAGGCCTCCGGAATATGCGAGGACGACCTTGTCGCGCTTGGATGACTTGCTAGCTGATGCCTTCTTGACTGCCATTGGAATCGCTTGGCGAGTAATGCGTCGATATATGATTAGAATGACAATTAACCGACATTTGGGTCGCTACCCGTTCCTTTTCGGACAGGAACTGACCGAACGTCCTTTTACATAGGTCATCAAGTCGCTTGAAAAATCAACACAACGTGCCGGGCGTGGCTCTCGGTTAACACATTAAATATCGCATGTCTCATTTCGGTCATCATTCTTAATAGGCGAATCAGGAAATTCGCCCAAATCAACAGAGGAAAGAACCGCATGAAACGAGTCGCCATAATCGGGGGTTCGGGTTACACCGGAGGGGAGCTAGCACGGCTGTTGAGCCGCCATCCTGATCTCAACTTGGTCTCGATGACGTCCAGGCAGCACGCTGGTTCGAAGGTTACGACTGTGCATCCATTTCTGCAAGGCTTCGTAGACCTGAACTTCGAGGAGAGGGTCAACTCCGCCGATTGCGATGTGGTGTTCACAGCCACTCCGCACGGTGCTTCGATGGACATCGTCCCGGAACTCGTGGAGAGCGGTATCAAGGTCATTGACCTGAGCGGCGACTACAGGCTCAAGGACCCTGGCACCTACAAGAAATGGTACGGGGCGGAGCACAAGGACCTGAAGAACCTGGAGAAGGCCGTCTATGGCATTCCAGAGCTCTTCCGCAAGGATATCAAGAAGGCGAACTTCATCTCCAATCCTGGCTGCTATCCGACCTGTTCGATATTGGGGCTGGCACCACTGGTGGCGAACGACCTCGTGGAACCGGACATCATCGTGGACGGCAAGAGCAGCACCTCCGGCGCCGGAGCGGAGCTCACCAAGGCCACTCATCATCCGGCCTGCGGTTCCAGCATCTCGCCGTACAAGGTCGGCAATCACCGTCATACTCCAGAGATACAGATGGCGTTGGAGAAGGTGGGCAAGGGCAAGCTCGACGTCGTATTCACGCCGCACCTCCTGCCAGTCGTCCGCGGCATGTTGTGTACCTCATATGTATCGCTCAAAACCCCGATGGAGAAGGAGGAGGTCCAAAAGACCTTCGCCAAGTTCTATCAAGGGGAAAGATTCATCCGTATGACAGCGGTCCCGTCCATGGCGTCGGTGACCGGATCGAACTTCATCGAGATCGGGGCTGAGAGGGCAGGAAGACGGACAGTCGTGGTGATGAGCGCCATCGACAACCTCGTCAAGGGGGCGTCCGGACAGGCCATCCAGAACTGCAATATCATGTTGGGGCTCGAAGAACGGACCGGGCTGGACTTCCCCGGATTGGGGGTATGAAGATGGCATACGAGATCATTGAAGGGGGCATCACCTCTCCCAAGGGCTACAAGGCTGCTGGTGTTCACAGCGGGATCAAGAAGCAGAACCTCGACCTCGCTCTAATCTACTCGGAGGTGCCGGCAAAGTGCGCCATTGCTTACACTCAGAACAAGATGCGCGCCGCCCCCATCGAGGTCATGATGAAGAAGGACCCGAAGCAGATCCAGGCCATCATCGTCAACAGCGGCAACGCCAACGCTCTCACCGGATCTAAGGGCATCTACGATGCCAGGGAGATGTGCGCAGTGACCGCTGACGCATTGCATATCGTAGAGGACAACGTGGCAGTGGCCAGCACCGGAGTGATCTCCCGGTTCCTGCCCATGCCCAAGATCATCGCGGGGATACCGAAGGCGGTCGACCTTCTGAACCGGGGGCGCGAGGCCGATCAGCTGGCGGCCCGGGCCATCATGACCACCGACACGAAGATGAAGGAGGCGGCCTGCCGGGTCAAGCTGCGTGATGGAACGATCGTCACCATCGGCGGCATCACCAAGGGATCGGGCATGATCGCCCCGTCCATGAAGGTCATGCACGCCACCACGCTCAGCTTCGTCACCACGGATGCGGTCCTGGGCAAGAACGCAAACGCGAAGTGGCAAGAGATGATGGATTCCAGTTTCAACGTTATCTCGGTCGACGGCGACCAGAGCACGAACGACGTTTCGATGCTCATGGCCAACGGGGCAGCGGGCGGACCGGCCTGCGACAACGATTCTAACTTCTGGGAAGGGGTCAGGTTCGTGGCACAGTCGTTGGCGAAGCAGGTGGTCATCGACGGGGAAGGGGCCACAAAGCTCATCGAGGTCCATGTGAAGGATGCCAAGACCTCCCGTGAGGCGCGCAGCGCTGCCAGGGCGATCATATCGTCCAGCCTCGTCAAGACGGCCATTTTCGGGGCCGATCCGAACTTCGGTAGGATATTGGCCGCGCTGGGCAACTCGGACGCCTCGTTCAAACTGGACGAGGTAAGGCTGAACATCCGCGATGATGAGACCGAGGTGACATTGTTCGAGAAGGGCTCTCCGACCATGGTCCCGGCATCGCAGAACGAGCTGGACGCCCGGAAGATACTCAAGGGGTCCAAGGTCATCATCGATCTTTACCTGGGCGTAGGTCATTCCTCCGGCGAGGCCTGGGGCTGTGACCTCACCTACGATTATGTCAAGATCAATGCGGACTACACCACCTGAGGGATGACCATGTCCGAAAGAATGGTCCATTATCCCTGCGCGGGGAGCCTGCATGGCAGGCAGGTAGTGATAAAGTTCGGCGGAAGTTCGATCGACGAGGACAGTTTGAAGCGCTTCGCTTCAGATATCAACGAGTTCGTCAAGCTGGGCGTTCGACCGGTCATCGTGCACGGGGGCGGGCCAGAGATAACCGAGGAGATGAAGCGCAGGGGCCTGCCGGTGCGCAAGGTACTGGGGCTCCGCATCACCGACGATGCCACGCTGGAGGTGGCCAAGGGCGTTCTGACCCGCATCAACGATCAGATCGTGCGGGCGCTCCAGAGCGCCGGTATCAGGTCCATCGGTATGGCCGGGACGGAATGCAACACCGTGATATGCCACAAGATGGCCCCCGTGAAAGGGAAGGACGAGAAAGGCTCTCCGATAGAGGCCGATCTGGGCTGGGTGGGCGAGCCGGAGAAGGTGGACCCAAGGTTGCTTTTGAACCTCACCTCACGCGGTTTCGTTCCGGTCATGTTCACCATCTGCGCCGATGCCGAAGGGAACCTGATGAACGTGAACGCCGACACGGCCGCGG
This sequence comes from Methanomassiliicoccales archaeon PtaU1.Bin124, assembly GCA_002067865.1. Taxonomy (GTDB): domain Archaea; phylum Thermoplasmatota; class Thermoplasmata; order Methanomassiliicoccales; family UBA472; genus MVRC01. The sequence goes on from MVRC01000016.1 coordinate 59,039, forward strand.
CACATGTGGCCGTCGGTGTGAAAGCGGCAGACCTTCTGCTGGTCACGGACGTGCCAGGTCTGATGAGGGTCTTCGGCGACCCGTCCACCATCATCCCGGAGATCCGCACGTCGGAGTTCCAGTCGCTGGTGAATGATGGCGTGGTCAAGGACGGCATGATCCCGAAGCTGGAGGCATGCGTCATGGCGGTGAAGGGCGGCGTAGGGGCGGCCCACATGGTCGACGGCAAGGATGCCGACGCCATCGTCGGGCAATTGCTGGCCGGGAAGAATCACGGTACCCGCATCATATCTTGAGGTGGTCAAAATGAAGTTCGATGAGGTCAAGACGCTTTACGATTCATATCTGTTCCAGAACTACGGAAGAGAGGCTCTGTGCATCGCTCGTGGAGAGCGCGAGATGGTGTACGACCTCGATGGGAAGGAGTACATCGATTTCGTGGCCGGTATAGCGGTCAACTGCCTGGGCCACAACCACCCGGCAATTGTCAAGGCGATCAGCGAGCAGGCCGGGCGGATGATACACGTCTCCAATCTTTACTATACCAAGGAACAGGCGGAACTGGGTGAGGCGCTGGCATCGATCACACCCGTGCCGAACGCGGTCTCCATGTTCTGCAATAGCGGGGCAGAGGCCAACGAGGCGGCCTTGAAACTGGCCGTGAAGCACACCAAGAAGAGCAGGGTCGTCACCTGCTGGAACTCGTTCCATGGCAGGACCTCTGCTTCTCTCTCTGCCACGGCACAGCCGAAGTACCAGGAGGGGTATGAGCCTCTCCTGTCCAAGGCGTTCGACTACATCAACTACGATGACGTCGAGGCTTTGAAGGCATGGGTCACTTCCAACACGGCGGCAGTCCTATTGGAGGTCATTCAGGGCGAGGCCGGTGTCATCCCAGCTTCGACTGAGTTCATAAAGACCGCGCGGGACCTGTGCGATGAGAAAGGGGCCATGCTTATAATCGATGAAGTCCAGACCGGCATGGGAAGGACCGGTAGATGGTTCGGATTCGAGCATTATGGGATTGAGCCAGACATAGTATCGATGGCTAAGGGGCTGGGCGGTGGAGTACCCATCGGCGCCATCGTCGCCCGCAGGGATGTCGCCAAGACCTTCACACCCGGTTCTCACGGCACGACCTTTGGAGGCAATCCGTTGGCCTGCGCTGCCGCCAACGCCGTCATCACCACCATGAAGGAGGAGAGGCTGGTAGAGCGCACCGATGCGATCGGAAGCACTTGGAAGGCCCAGATCGAGACGATGGTGAAGAAGCACACATCGGTCAAGGCGGTGCGCGGCAAAGGTCTCATGATAGGGATCGAGATGGGGGACAAGGCCAAGGAGTTCCAGAAGGAGGCGTTCTGCCAAGGGATGTTGATCAATGTGGCCGGGGGCAAGACCGTCAGGCTGGTTCCGCCCCTCATCGTCCGCATGGAAAGCATCTCCAAGCTCAACCGCTGCCTGGGTGACTTTCTTTCTAGACAGTGATGTCTGAAATAAAACATTTTAATATTCTTCTTTTCATATGAATGCGCGATGAAAGAGCAACCGCAGAAGGAAAGCATAGCGGAGAAGACGCGCTCTTACATTGACGCGCATCCCAGCATCAAGGACTGCATATCGAAGGATCTGATCAATTACTCGTCCTTGGCCAGGCAGATCATGAAGGACCTGGACGTAAAGAACGAGGAGGCGGTCATGATCGCCTGCCGCAGGTACGCCCAGAAGCTTTCCAAGAGGGACCACGAGAAGGAGATCCTGAACGTTCTGGGCAACAGCAGGTTGGAGGTGAAGACGAAGATATGCTCGGTGACCGCAAAGAACGATTGGACCGTTCTGCACAAACTGGAGCTGGTCTTCGTGAAGCTCATCAACGAGAAGGCCATAATGCAGGTCATCCAGGGCGCCCAGGCTATCACCATCATCGCCGACGAGAAGCTCAAGAACGAGGTGGTCAACACGGTAGGCCGGGACAACGTTCTCAGGGTCAGGCCGGACCTCGTGGAGATCACCATCAAATCGCCGGAGAAGATAACCGACACTTCTGGTGTATTTGCATACCTGGCCGACAATCTTTCAGAGAACGGGGTCAACTTCGAGGAGACCGTCTCCTGCTATACCGACACCATATTCATCGTCCACGAGAAGGACATGATCCATGCCTATTCGATCCTGACCAACATCATCGAGAGCGCGGAGAGGTCGCTGGGGGCAGATGAGGATTGATATAAATCCATAATTTCATGTCTATTTCCAGACAATAGGTGAATATCATCTCCCTCTTTACTGGCCAGCAAATCATAAAATAGGATGTGCTGGATGGTAAATGATCGACAGGGGTGTTGGATTGGTTAAGGCGCCAAATATCATGATAGATCCACCGGGTCCGAACGCGGCGGAGATAATCAAGACAGACCAGGAGTACCTGGCCACTTCCACGAAAACGGCGCCGATCGCAGTGGCGAGCGCCAAGGGTTCCATCGTGACCGACGTGGATGGCAACACCTACATTGATTTCGCATCGGGCGTTTCCGTTCTGAACGTGGGCCACTGCCATCCCAAGGTCGTAAAGGCAGTGCAGGAACAGGCAGCAAAGCTGATGCATTTCGCCGGGACCGATTATTACTATTCCGTCCAGAGCGATCTGGTAAAACGCCTCGCCCACATTGCGCCAGGCGATCGTGCAAAGAAGGTGTTCCTTTCCAACTCGGGCACGGAATCGGTCGAGGCGGCCATGAAGGTGGCGAGATGGCACGACCCATTGCGAAAGCAGTACATCGCCTTCACCGGGTGCTTCCACGGTCGGACCATGGGGTCGTTGTCGCTCACTGCCAGCAAGAAGGTGCAGAGGGACAGATACTTCCCACTGGTGCCGGGCGTCACCCATATTCCCTATGCATATTGCTTCCGCTGCCCTTACAAGTTGGAATTCCCTTCATGCGGGCTTTGGTGCGCCAAGATATTGAAGGAGCATTTCTTCGAGACCGCACTTCCTCCGGCGGAGGTCGCTGCCCTGTTCCTCGAACCGGTTCAGGGAGAAGGAGGATACATCGTACCGCCAAAGGGGTGGCTCAACGAGATCTTCCGCATCGTGCATGATGCCGGCATATTGTTGGTGGATGACGAGGTCCAGACAGGAATGGGACGAAGCGGACGGATGTGGGCCATCGAGCACAGTGACTTGGTCCCGGACATCCTTTGCACCGCAAAGTCCCTGGGGTCCGGACTCCCCATCGGGGCTACGATCTTCCCGCGGGAGCTGGACTTCGGTGTCCAAGGGGCTCATTCAAACACCTTCGGGGGCAACTGCGTGGCCTGCGCTTCTGCACTGGCAACGCTGGACATCCTGGAGGAGGAACATCTTCTGGAACAGGCGGAAAAGAAGGGGAAGCATATGCACAAGCGCCTGCTCGAGATGCAGCAATCCCACGAGGTCATAGGTGACGTTCGCGGTCTGGGGATGCTCCAGGCCATCGAATTCGTTACGGACCGGAAGAGCAAAGAGCCCGCCAAGCACCTGCGAGACGATGTGGCGGCACTATGCACGAGAAGAGGGATAGTGGTCATCGGTTGCGGTCGTTCCAGCATGAGGTTCATCCCTCCCCTGAACATCGAGATGGACCTTTTGGACAAAGGCCTGGACGTCATCGAGACATGTATACGGGATGGGGCGAAGAGCTGTAAATGAAGCTGTACAAGGCATCCGAAAAGGAATGGATAAGGGGGAAGGGCTATGCCAAGAGGCCCCTCATCACCTCATCTGAACTGGGAATCGAAGGCAGCTTCATCCAGGAGGTCTCCTTCAACAGGGGCGATATCGTTCCGCTGCATCATCACGCTCAGCAGACCGAGGTGTTCTACGCCATCGATGAGGCCTGGTTCGAGATAAATGGCAAGAATGTAGTGATGCAGCCAGGGGACATCGTCATGTGCGAGCCAGGGGATGTGCACGGCAACCCCGAGATACCGCATGATTTCAAGATACTAGTCCTTAAGATCGGTTACAAGGAGAACGACACCTTCTGGGATTGAGCAACGTCATCACAAAATGCAGAAATAGTGATATGGAGCCACCAGAGGGATTTGAACCCTCGACCTGCTGATTACAAGTCAGCTGCTCTACCGGTCTAGGCTATGGTGGCCTAGGTCGAGGTAATCCCCGCCTTACATTTATGGTTTTTCAGTCGGATAGGCCATACTGCAATAATATTACCACGTCGGTGCTCCGGCCAATACACTATTTCGTCATATGGCGAATTACTCTCAATGATGATTTCTGTTCAATATCGTTAATATACTGTAAAAACCACCCTAATGTCAACAACCCTGAGAAAGGGCTTGCTATCAGATGTAATGGGTCAATCGTCTGGTAGCATGACAACCACTTCCCCAGGAGACATTGACTATGCAAAACGAGAATGCGAAATGTGTAGATGAAATGCTCGAACTGCTGCCGGTTCCCTCCGTCATCGTCGACGCGAACGGAAAGGTATCGAAGATGAACCAGGTAGCGAAGGAATTCCTCGGTTACCGATCCACTGAGATCGATCTTAAACTCGCCGAGATTCTCGTTGGTTCCTACGGGTCCAAGGGCGATCCGATCAAGGGAGCCATCCAGACAAAGGGAACGGTCTTGAAGCATGAGGCCGATGTGGCTCTCGAGTCCGGCGACAGGGTGAAGGCCATCGTGTCCGTCCGCCCGAGCCCCGGTACGGAAGGCATGTCAATAGTGTTTCTTGAGGCCGCCGCCTCCAATAAGAAATACGAGGAGGAGATGGCCAAGCAGAATATCGCGATACAGAACAGCGTCTCCGCCCTGAACAAGATCGCCATGGGCGATATCAACTTCCAGCTTGAGCCGACCAACGAAGTGTCCAAGGCCATACTGCAGATCAGGGACGGCTTCTCAATGTTCTTCCAGGCATCCGTGGAATATCGGGAACACACGAAGAGGGGCGACCTTTCTTACAGGTTCCCAGCGGACAAATGGCCTGGCATCTGGGGTCAGTTCGGTCAGAACGTCAATCTGTCCTATGATGGCGTCCTCAAAGCACTGCATATTTCCATCGATGGACTTGGAACCATAGCGAAGGGCGAGATCCCCAACAAGATGGAGAACCAGTGGGAAGGAGACTATGCAAAGATGGCCTCCGTCATCAACGGCTGCGCCGATGCAATGAAGGGCCTGGTCGAAGCCAACAACGTCCTGCAGAAGATGTCATTGAACGACTACACCACCAAGGTCACCGGCAAATATCCTGGCCTGTTCAACACGGTCGGGGAGTCCGTCAATCTCATCAACGACCGCATCTCCCACGTCCAAGAGACTGTGACGAACATCTCCCTAGGCAATATCGAGGACCTGCCCAAGTACAAGGCCATCAACAACGGCCGCGGCAAGCGCTGCGACAACGATTCATTGGTCCCGGCGATGGTCGCGATGATGACCACCGTACGCAACCTGGTGGACCAGAGCCTCATGCTGGCCGAGGCGGGCAAGGCCGGTAAGCTGCAGACCAGAGCGGATGCCAACCAGTTCCAGGGCGAGTTCCGCAATGTGATCCAGGGCATCAACGACACGCTGGACAGCGTGGTGGCCCCGGTCAACGAGGCCATGCGCATCGCCGATTCCTACGCCAAGGGTGATATGACAGCCAGGGTCGAAATCGCCGTGAACGGTGACTTCGAGCGGTTCGCGGCATCTCTGGACGGGATCGGCGAGAGCCTATGCGACCTCCTATCCGAGGTCAACAAGAGCGTCGAGATGGTCACCGCTACATCACAGGAGCTGGCCTCCTCCGCCGAGGAGATGAACGCCTCCACCGAGCAGGTATCCTCTGCCATTCAGCAGATATCCAAGGGTGCTCAGAGCCAGGCCGCTCAGGTAGTGGACACTGCCAAGATCATGGCCGAGATGGCATCCTCCGTGGAGACGGTCGTCGGCAAGTCGGACATGGCCGCCGGTTCGGCGAACAAGGCCAACGACACTGCCAACAGCGGCAAGGCTACCATCGACAGGACCGTGCAGAAGATGCAGGAGATCCAGAAGGTGGTCGGAGAATCTGCCCAGGTCATCGAAGCGCTGGGACGCAAGAGCGAGCAGATCGGCGACATCGTCAACGTCATCACCAACATATCGGACCAGACCAACCTGCTGGCCCTGAACGCGGCCATAGAAGCGGCCCGTGCCGGTGAGCAGGGACGCGGGTTCGCGGTCGTGGCCGAAGAGGTCAAGAACCTGGCCGAAGAGAGCCGCGAGGCCGCGGAGAGGATATCCAAGATGATCAAGGAGGTCCAGTTCGAGACCACCAAGGCCGTCACTACGATGCAGGCAGGGACCAAGTCCACCGCCGAAGGCACGGCCATCGTGGAAGCTGCTGGAAAGGCCTTCGCGGACATCGCCGATGTGGCCGCCGAGACATCCAAAGAGGTCGTGGACATATCCAGCCTGATGAAGGTGCAGAAGGGCGAGGCCCAGAAGGCAGCCAAGTCCGTCGACGGCATCGCCTCCATCGCCGAGGAGACCGCCTCTGCATCAGAGGAATCCGCCTCTTCGACCGAGGAGCTTACGGCCAGCATGGAAGACATGACCGCCCGCGCACAGTCGCTGTCCGAGATGGCGATCAATCTGCAGCGGATGTCATCCAAGTTTAAAATATCGGATTCAGATGCCATTGAGAAGACGGAATCGGCCCCGAAGGCGAAGTCCCCGAAGGAGAGGAGCGTCACCGCGGCCACCCCCAAGCGGGCGGACGTGAAGATCCCATCCAAGGTGCAGGAATCGTTGAGCAAGAGAGGCATCGCCACCGATGGCAAGAGCGCCAGCGCAACGCGCTGATCAAGTAGGACGACACACAAGAGGTTTGAAGATGAGCGAAACGAAATCGATTATGGCCAACCCGGCACCCTTGGGGCTGCTGGGATTCGCGATCACGACCATAATGCTGAACCTGCACAACGCGGGGATCATGAGCCTGAACGCTTCGATCCTTGCACTGGGCATCTTCTACGGAGGATTGGCCCAGGTGATGGTCGGGGCGATGGAGTACAAGAACGGCAACAGCTTTGGAACCCTGGCTTTCACCTCATACGGGTTCTTCTGGATCGCCCTGGTGGGCATCTGGACCCTGCCCAAGATGGGGCTTGGCATCGTTGCGGCCACCAAGGCCGACATGGCCTGGTTCCTGATGCTGTGGGGCATATTCAGCGCATTCCTGTTCATCGGGACGCTGAAGATGAACAAGGCGACCCAGTTCGTGTTCGGGTCCCTGACCCTGCTGTTCATGCTGCTCGCCCTGGGCGATGCGACCGGAATGGAGGAGATCACCAAGGTGGCCGGCGTGGTCGGCATCATCTGCGGTCTCTCCGCCATGTACACCGGCATGGCCCAGGTCCTGAACGAGGTCTATGGCAGGACCCTCATGCCCCTGGGCGTGAAGAAGCCTGTCGCGGCCGAGTCCAAGCCCAAGCCTGTAGCTGACAAGGAGTGAACAAACCCTATCGGGCCTTGGTCAGGCCCGTTCCCCCTTTTTTCTTTACCCCTTTTCGTTAATTAAATTCCCAAGCTGGACGAACATTTTGAGAAAGCCCTTTTTCCATCGTGGCTTTACCAAAAGGTATAAGAACGGTCAATATATCCACCACTTTGCTCAATATACTTGACTGGTGAATTTAAATGTCGTCTGGAAAGAAGGTCTCCAAGGGAGACATCATAAGGTTCGAGTTTGACGCCTGGATTGCCGAGAGCGGCGAGATGTTCGACACCACCAACGAAGCGACCGCCAAGGATGCCGGCATCTTCAATGAGAAGTTCAAGTACGTCCCCATGCCGATCCTGGTCGGCGGGGGCCGTATCTTCGAGGGCCTGGAAGAGGCCTTGGTCGGAGCCAAGGTCGGAGAAGAGGTCGAGGTCGTCATACCGGCCGCCAAGGCCGCCGGACCCCGCGACCCGAAGCTGATCCAGACCCACGCCGTCCGCGAGTTCCTGAAGCAGAACGTCGAGCCCCGCCCCGGCATGGAGGTAAACCTGAACAACAAGATCGGGTTCATCATCTCCGTCAGCGCCGGCCGTGTGCGCATCGACTTCAACCGCCGCTTCGCTGGAATGGACCTAAAGTACAAGTTCAAGGTGCTGGACATCATCACCGCCGATGACGAGAAGGTCAAGGCCGTGGTCGAGATGGACTATGGCACCGCCGAGGGATTCAAGGTCACGGTGGACGGAAAGAAAGTCTCCATCGTCCTGCCCGATGTCTGCAAGTACGACCAGAAGTGGACCCTCTCCAAGTACAAGGTCGTCGCCGATCTGCGCGAGGCCCTCCAGGCCAACCCAATCGAGTACGTCGAGGAGTACCTGAAGCAGGAAGAGAAGGTCCCCGAGGAGCTGGGCTCCGAAGAGGACAAGAACTGAATTTTATAACCCAAACCTTTTCCAAACCATTTCCTACGGACGAGTGGCCTAGCATGGATATGGCAGCAGCCTCCTAAGCTGCAGGTCCGGGGTTCGAATCCCCGCTCGTCCGCCACCATATTCTCTTATGCTTTCTACAGGGCCTTGGTTCTCTTATTCTTCAGCCTGTTCATTACCTGCTCGGACCTCAGCTCCCTCACCGCATCCTTGCCGATCCATCTCGCGGTCCTGTCGTTCGAGGATGCCAGCCTCTCTGCCAGAGGCAGCGCTATGGCATGACCTTCCAGATCCCTCTTCCCGATCTGCCGCAAAGCCCAATTGACTCCTTTTTTGACATTGTTCCTGGAATCGCATGACCCCTCCTCGATGAGCTCCAAGAACGGACAGAATGAATCGGAAGATGCCTTCTTGTCCTTCACCGCCAGAACGGCCATCAATACGAACCCTGCCCTTCTGACGAACTCTTCGTCCCGATGGCACCATCGAGGTATCAGGTTCCTGACATCAGGGTACTTCCAGAAGAGGTTCATGCAGCATTGGTCGCACAAGTCCCAGGAGTAAAAATCCTTGACCCAATCCTCCATTAGTGCCAGATCGAGCCTTTTGGCATCGGCGATGATCGGGGCGAGTACTCGGGCTTCATGCTTCCCCGACCCCCATAGTTCCAGAGCAAGATCATGGTCCTTTCCGATCTTCTTGGCAAGGTCCCGAACGAAGACCATACTGACCCCGAACGCGTTGTCCACTACGATCCCGAATCTGGCCATTCCGATCCGGTTCTCATCGCTTCCGTTCTCCCTCATCAACGCCAGAACACGTTCGACGCTCCACTCCCCTTCGCCCACGTCCTTGAATGGCCCTCAATGATAAAAAAAGGATATGGAAAGGGTTTATGCCAGGGGGATTCCGATGTTCTTCATCTTCGCGACCGCTCTGTCGTAGATCTCCATATACTCCTTTGTAGGGTAGACCATTTTGACGTCATAACATTCCTGGAACGTCTTCCCGGTAGGGGCCTTGGCGTACCCGGTCTCATATGTCTTGACCAAGGTATCGACCAACTGGTTGACATCATCGACCTTCAGGCCCGCCGTGGCGATCGCGGCCTCGCCCATGATCCTCGCCTCCATCCCGGTCGTGCTGTCGGTGGCCACACCTTTCGCTGCCGCGGAGCCCGAAAGTAGTTCACGTCCAGATGCCGTGTCCACCATCGCCTGGGCCGCCGTCTCCAGCAGGCACATCTCCGTGCAGGGTCCGGCTATGGGATAGTATTGGTTGGCCAAGAGCAGGTCGGAATGGGCGTCTATCGCAGCTGCGGCATGGCCAGCCACCTGAAGCGTCTCCCTGGCCGTGGTTATGCCCCAGCGGATATGGATGGGGCCGTCCAGATGGAAGCTACCATTCAGCAGGGTGAAAGATGCCAGCGTGGTTGCGACATCGCAGATGGCCGTTTCCTCCAGTCCACCGGTATAACCACCGAAGATCGGCATTTGCTCGACCATTATGATGTTACCTTGGTTGAGCCAGCCCGCGATCATAATCAAGCCAGCGTTGTCGATCTTCAGCTCGTTCAGCTGGGAGATCTCATGCGCGTCATTGGGCGTCAGGCACCCCCCATAATCTCCCGCGAGACGTCCCGCCGCTGACAGCGGGGTCTCGGGTCCCTATATGCCCATGCCAGGCCGTCCAGCCCTTCGACAGGCTTCGCGGATGGCCCTGATCTCCGCCTGGGTCGCCTTGATCTCCCAAGGGGTGTTGGTCTGGACGGTCATGCCATCGATCGTCTGCATGACGCCCGAGACTATGGTATCGACCATAGCCTCCTGGGCAAAGCTCTGTATCAATGGAATGAACATCTCCTCTGAGACCGGCGCACCCGTCGGTCCTCCTTGGATGACCGGTTTCTTCTTAGAGTTCCCTTTTCTGGCTGAGAAATCAGCTGCATCCTTCCCGCTGCCCATGATGAGGCTGCGCGGGGCCTTTTTCAAGCATTCCCTTACCTCTTCCTCGGTCACCTTGACCACGCGATGCGTGTCGGCGTTGTATATGCCCGTCATGACAAGCATTTCCAGGCCGGCAAGGAACAACCTCTCCTTCGTCGAGTTGTCCGTCGGAATGAACTCCTTCCCGAAGTGCAATCGATACTTCTCCTTCATCGATGTAGCGTTCTGGGGGATCACCTTGTAGTCCCATTCCTTCTCGTCGAGCTTGCTTCCCTTGATGGACCGTTGGTAGGTCTCAAAAACGCTCAATGGTCTCGTTACTGCCATATCGTCACTTCCTCACCAAAGCATCGACCATTGCCACGGCCTCGGCCCCACTTGGACAGTACATATCCCCTCCGATGCTGTCGACCCATTTCTTGTTGCACGGCGCTCCGCCGAAGATGGTCCTCACATTCTCACGCAGTCCCTCCTCCTCTAGGAATTCGACGATCTCCTTCTGCCCCACCATGGTGGTCGTCATGAGCGCTGAAGCACCCACCACATCGGCCTTCTTCTCCCTCGCCGCATCGATGAAGTTCTCGATCGGGACGTCCCTTCCAAGGTCGATGACATTGTATCCCGCCCCGCGCAGCATCGCCCCGACCACGTTCTTCCCGATCTCGTGGATGTCGCCATGCACAGTGCCTATTACCACAGTGCCCTTGCTGGGAAGTTCCACTCCGTTCATCATCGGGGCCAGAACCTTCATGGCCGCCTCCATCGCGTTCGAGGCTGCCAGCACCTGCGGAAGATATATGGTCGCCTCGTCGAACTTCTGGCTGATCTCTGCCATGCCTTTCCCCAATCCTTTCTCGACTATCTCGGTGGGCGTCAGCCCAATGTCCATGGCCTCTTTGGCCGCCCTCTTGGCCAACTCGATGTCCCAGGTGGACACCGAGCGGCGGAGGTCCTCCAATATCGCCTCTTTTTTGCTCATTTCTTTCATTTCTCCTTGATCCATCCAGTTCATCGTTATCCTATGGCTTGCCGTTCTCGGCGTTCTTGTGCGTCGCCAGCACCTTGGCGAGCATGACCGCGGTCCCGATCGCAAGCGGGTCGTGGATGATGGCCTTGCACCTTTTCCGCGTCATCTCATCTATGTCCAGCGGTACCCCTGGGTTCGCCAGGATGGCGTTTTCCCTTACCAGGTTCCCATGGATCGGGGCAGGGGAAGCGTTGAAAATGAATCGGGCATTGACAAGTGCCTCCTCCAGCAACATGTGGGCCTCCAGGCCCATGTCTCGGGTGATGCTGCGCAAGATGCGAGGATTCCTTTCCACCACCCTTACCCTCATCCCTCTCTCCAAGATCAGGCGTATGGCATTCATCCCGAGGGGACCGGCTCCAATGACCAGTATCTCTTCCCTGCCGATGCTTCCCGCGGCTCGCTGGAGCGCTTCCATGTAACCTAGCGCGGTGCATTCAGAGTTATCTGCGATGACCTTCTTTTTGGCCGAGACAGCGACGAACGCATTGTCATCGGCCATCAGCAATACGTCAGCTGAGAGTCCGTACGCTTCCCGGATCCCCGCCACATCTGACTCTTTCGTCACGAATGACTCCAGACCGATGTGTTTGGATATGGAGGCCAGTGTTTCTGTGAAACCCGAAATGCGCCCCAGCCCGCTGGTCATGGGCACTGCCGCCACCTTCGTACCGATGGGAAAGACATGATTGGCAGGCATCCCGATCGAAGCAAGGGCCAGCCCTCGAAGTCCGAGACCCGTGATCCGGATCAGTTCCCCGTCCAGTTCAGGCAATGATGCCCCCAGGCCAGACACTAGCTCCTGCGTGAGCCTGGTCACGACATCTCCTCCTTCGGGACGGAATCGTATCTGCCGTCCAGGTGATACTGGTCCATGATGCTCGAGAGCACCCTGTCGCGCTTCATGAACGTCGATTCCAGGTTTTTACCGGTGGTGATCAGGGTAGCACGCCAGTCATCCGGGGAGGAATCGATGTCGGTGAGGGCGACATCAGCACCGTGGAACCCCCTTGCACGACGGAGGTGCGTACATCCCGACATCATGTCTTCGCCGAACGATTCCAATCTACCCTGCCTCACCCTGATGTGCTCGTAGATCGCCTGGCGCTCCCCCTTCTCATGAACTGTCGGTTCCCTGTCCCGAACATACCATTCGAACAGCATTCCAATCATGTTCATCGTGGTAGAATGATAGACGGCGCTTGGGGTTTGGCTGGGAAACCGAGCATCCAGTTCCAGGACCTTGGACACTCCATTGTGGACGATCGCCTCGATGTCCATGATCCCCTGCAACCCGACGTCTTTCCCAAGCGTCCTTCCCATTTCCATGAAAGCCATGTCATCGTGGATGACCTGCATGCAGGGAGCGAGGACCATTTTGCAATCATAATGCTCATCGAGGATGACCTGGGTTGTCTGAAGCGGGATGGATATGTCTCCCTTTCCGATGACCTCTAGGGAGATGGACGGTCCGGAAACGAACTCCTGGACAACGATTTCGTCGTCATACCTCCTTGCGAATCTGACCGCCTCTGCCATGCTCCTATCATCCGCTGCGCGGCTGACGCCATGGCTGCCGCTCCCCCTGCTCGGCTTGACTATGACGGGATATCCACAGCCAGGCCACTCTCCTGGCATCGGTATGCCGGCCTTTTTCATGACTGAATTTGTTTCGATCTTGCTGCTGGTCTTTGCATATGCCTGGGGGTCGAAGATGAGCGAGGCGGACATGCCCTTGCATATGTCCACTATGGCATCGAGCGCCTCCTGGTCCTCATTGGCGGGAATGATGGCGTCGCAGCTTTCCAACAGCCTCTTAGCGGCATAGGGGTCTTTCGTGACGTCCAAGATGGCGGCCTCATCCGCCAGGTCCAATGCAGGCGCGAGCGGATTACGGTCAATGATCAGCGTATGCAGGCCCGCTTCCCTTGCCAGATAGCACACCTCCGTACCCTGTAAAGCGCCTCCCACAATTCCCAGCCTCATCAGGATTCCCCCGCGCAGCTTGGCCGGTGGTCATCTATCCAGTTTTGATACTCCGATCTTGAAGCAAGAGAGAGACCCATACCTCCAAGGCGCTGCCTGACGGCATCTACCGATCTTTTGTCCGAATCGATGTCCAGTTCATGCTGTGCAACGCCTGCCAGACCGCTGCCGCTTGGGATGATCGAGGTGACGACGTTCGCTCCGGCGTCCAGCCTCGGCTTCAAGCCATCAAGCCCCTCGACGTCCAGGGACGCCGGGATCAGCCGGTCTGGCATGATCAGCCTCATGACAGCGATCATGGTCAATTCATCCACGTCACGATGGGCCGGTCCATCCAATGGGATGCCCGCCTGCGGCACGAACGACATGACCCTGTTCTGTTGAGTGCCGATCCGTGACATCTCTGCCAGGGAGACGAGGAGGTCCTGAGAGTCCTCCCCCACGCCGATCATCACGCCTTCTTCACATAACATCCGGCATTCCCTCGCCCATTTCTTCTGATACAGGCGGACCTGATAGTCCTGGCCGGGGCGGAGCTGTTTGAACAATTCTGTGTTGTGCGTCTCCTGGTAACACGCGTACCAATCCGCGCCTGCCCTACTCAGCATCCTGATCTCCGACTTGGGCAGCGTGCCCGGAGAGATCATGACCGGCATGTCCAGATCATTCCTCACCTCATTGACCACGTCCAGCAGAGAGTTGAACCCCTCATAGCTGCGATAGAACGGGTCTTCGCCCATGGTAAGGTCGATAAGATGAACACCGTCGTCACGGAGCCTCGCCGCCGTATCGGATACATCCTGGGGTGATTTGCGGTACCTGGTCGCATGGGGATTTCCATGCCGATAGAGACAGAATGAGCAGGCGTTCTGACAAAAAGTGCTGAAGTAGACGAAGCCATAGATGAACATCCTGCTGCCGAACTCACGCTCCCTCACGTGCCTAGCTGCGCTGAACAGCAGCCTCCTCTCATCGTCGCTCGCAGGATGAAGCAGCTTGAACACCTCGGACACATCCAGCTTTTCCTCCATCTCCGCCTTCGCAAGGACATCCTCGAATTTCATGGGCAACCCTCAAATGTCTATCCTTGTGCCATACTGGTATACAAGGCTGGCCGCGTGGCGGTGAATGTTGCTTGAGCCTGCTTGCACCATCAACACCCTTTCCAGTCCCATCCCTATGCCTGCCCAGGGGAAGTCCACATGGAATGCCTTATCAAGCGGATGCGGTCCATAGGCAGCGGATGCCAGTTCGACACCGTTCACCTCTAGGTCTAAGGTGGTGCCATAGACGTCAGACCCTTCCTGAGCGATCTCGATCGGCAGACCCAGGTCCCTGGAAAGGAGCCCTGATAATTCCTTCAAGCGTGCCTCTGGACCATCGGAAGGCCGGACGTCCACCAGGTTCAGCATAGTGAACTCCTCTATGTGATGGGCGCCCTTCGACTCCTTTCGGAAGCATTTTCCGATCTCGAATATGCCGAACCGGCCGGGAACGGCACGGGCCATTCTCTTCATGACCGCATACAGGTTCGGAGCCAGCATCGGTCGAAGGCATCTATTCTGGTCCAAAGAGAATATCTGCCGCCTCAAGGGATGGTCATCGCCGATCCCCATCTTTTCCAGCGATGCGACGGACATCATCGTGGGCGTATGGACCTGCATGAAACCTGAAACGGCCAGACGGTTTGCCAATGTGCACTGCAGTTGGTGCATACCAGAGGTGTCTGGCATCCTGGCAAAGGAAAGGAGGTCAGAACGGTTCTTATCAACGAGATCGTTCACTACCTTCCTGAACACATCCTCCCGTTCTGATTCAGTTTCGAAAATGCATTCGCCCAGGTTCGACTCACAGTCAAGTTCTCGGATGCGTTGGTTCTGTGCCGCGCTGAACGTTATGGCCATAGCTATCACTCAACGATCAATTTTTATGGCGAAGGGCCCGGGAGTTGAACCCGGCTGCCGTGGCTGTAGAGGCCTGGAGGTCGCCGGACCTACCCTCCATAAAAAGAGGTTTGAAAGGTGTTTGGAAGAGTTTTGGAGGGTTCATTGGGACTTCTTCGGAACCTCCGCCGTGCGGATGCGCAGCACCTTCTCCACCGGCGTGATGAAGATCTTGCCATCGCCGATCTCACCCGTCCGGGCGCATTCGATTATCTTGCTGACGACCAAATCCACCTTGTCATCGTCCACCACGATGTCTATCTTGGTTTTGGCCAGGAGGTCAACGCGGTATTTTCCTGCCCGGTGGGTGAACTCCAGTCCTTTCTGTTCGCCCCGCCCTCTCACCTCATAGATCGTCATCCCCATGATGCCGATCTCCTCAAGAGCGCCTTTTACGGGGTTCAGCTTTTCCGGCCGAATGATTGCCTCGATTTTCTTCATCCTCTCACCTCACATGTCGTAGGCGTTCTCGCCGTGCTGTACGATGTCGGCGCCCACGCGTTCCTCGTCCTTTGTCATTCTCAGCGGCATGACCTTCTTCAGCACCCACAATATTGCATAGGTGACGCCGAAGGCGAAGGCCCAGACCGCCGCAACTGCGATGAACTGCTTCACAAGGAGGTCGACGCCCCCGCCATAGAACAGGCCGTTCGCACCTGCGGAGTTGACCGCGGTGGTGGCGAAGAGGCCAGTGGCTATGGCGCCGAAGGTACCACCTATGCCGTGCACACCGAAGACATCCAGTGCATCATCGTAGCCGAACTTCTTGCGCAGCTGGATACCGCCGTAACATACCGCGCCCGCCGCCAGGCCGATCACCAGGGCACCGGTCGTATCTACATACCCGGATGCCGGAGTGATCGCGACCAAGCCTGCGATGGCACCGGAAGCCAGACCCAGGACGCCAGGCCGACCCAAGTGGAAGTAGCTGATCATACCCCACGAGACGATGGCCATTGCACCGGCGATCTCGGTGTTGACCAGAGCCTGGACCGCAAGGCCGTTGGAGCCGATCGCACTGCCACCGTTGAAACCGAACCAGCCGAAGAACAGCAGGCCGGCACCCAGCACAACCATCGGGATGTTGTGCGGGTGGTCACCGTTACCATGCTGGGCCGATATGCGCTTCCCAAGGATCATGGCAGCTGCCAAAGTCGAAATGCCTGCGGTAATATGGACAACCGTGCCGCCGGCGAAGTCGAGCGCACCCATCTTCATGATCCAGCCGCCGCCCCATACCCAGTGTGCCACCGGGATGTAAATCAGGCATGTCCAGATGAACAGGAACACGATCAACGCCTTCAGCTTCATTCTCTCTGCGATACCGCCGATAATCAAGGCGACAGTGACGATCGCAAAGGTCATCTGGAATACCATGAACAATAGATGTGGGATGCCAGTAGGCATGATCGACTGGTCAACGTTATGTAGCATCAGGAAGTCGGTTCCACCTATGATCCCGCTGGTATCCGTGCCAAATGCCAGTGAATAGCCGAACACGACCCAGATGAATGTGACCATCCCTGTGATGATCAGCGTCTGGCCAAGCATCGACAGGAAACTCTCCTTTCTCAACATACCGCCATAGAAGAAGCCGACGGCAGGTGTCATTACAAACACCAGGGCGGTCGCAACGATCATCCATGCGGTCGCACCAGTGTCCAGTGTTCCACTGTCAGCAGCTGCTACATTCGGTGTCAGTGCCAAGATCCCCATGCAGACCATGGCCAGCATGAGGACATATCTGTAAGCTTTCAACATCCTTTACATCTCTCCCTTTTTCAACGTTCGATCTTCCATCGACATTTCGTCTGCCCTGGAAAGAGGACATCGGACGGGCACGCTCCGCCCCCGACGCGTTGTCATTTTTTGAGATAGACAAATTGATATTAGAACTCTATGATACTAACCAAATGAACATTAATTTGTAATGAAATTAGATGTTTGACGAGAAAAAACGGACGTATTTAATATCAAATTAATGAAAAATGCAATTTATGTATCATCGGAATATTTGTTCCTTAGCCAGATAATGAAATTATTGTATTATAAAACCAGTAACTAAATAAAATGAAATATTCTAATAGGAATCAAAAAAAGGTGTTTACAAAACATACCAAAAATCATCTAGGCAGCGTCTGCAGTTTATCCAAGGTCATTTTCCGGGCCTTGGAATACTCCTCTTCTGAATAGCTCAAGACATCTGTCTTCTTCATTCCGATGTCCGTCATCAGCACCTGTACAGTTGTCTCCAGGCCGTTCTTCTCCATTATCTTCTTGGCACATCCCACGGGGCATCCATCGAGCACCAGCAGCACCTTGGTCTTCTTGGCTGCGTTTATCGCCATGACGCCGCCCGCACCTACCGCTGCGATGCAGGCCATCTTGCCCATCGACTTATTCGACAGATCCTTGGCCAGATCATTGGCCAATTGGCCCACGTTGCATGCTCCTGCACATGGGAAGATCATCATCTCGCCCGCTTCGCAATTGCATCCCGGATCGTTGTCCATATGATCCATATTCGATTGATGCAGCCGGTATCTAACCATATCGTCCGATTCCTAACGTTATTATAAACAAGGCTCGAATAGTGCACGGGAGGGCATGGTATGAAGGAATACGATCTCATCGTCATCGGAACAGGGGCCGGGCTTTCTCTGGCTAGCAGGGCTCGCGGCAAGGATATGAAGGTCGCGTTGGTGGAGAACGGTCCCTTGGGCGGCACATGCCTCAACCGCGGCTGCATTCCCAGCAAGGTGCTCATCTATCCCGCTGAGGTGAGGAGGATGGTGGAGGAGGCAAGGGCGGTCGGAGTGAACGCCCTCATCGAAAGCATGGACTTCGAGCTGGTCCACAAGAGAATGTGGGACATAGTGCTCGAGGACAGGCACAGCATCGAGGAAGGCGTAAAGCAGGACCCTGGCATCGATCTATACAGGACGAACGGTCGTTTCACCGCTCCGTATACCCTTCAGGTTGGTGCCGAGGCGATCAAGGCTCCAAGGATCCTGATCTCCTGCGGAGTGCGCTCCCAGATACCGAACATACCTGGCCTGGCCGAGGTCAAATATCAAACTTCGGAGACGATCTTCGACATAACCAAATTGCCAAAGAGCTTGGCCATACTTGGCGGGGGGTACAAGGCCTGTGAGTTCGGCAATTTCTTCTCTGCCTTCGGCACCGACGTGAAGATAATCGGTCGTAACCCAAAGCTCCTGCCTCGGGAGGAACCTGAGGTCAGCGATCTGATGTTGGAGAAGGCCAGCAAATACATGGAGGTCTACGTGAACCAAGAGGTCACAGAGGTCCAGACCTCATCTGGCGGAAAGAAGGTCATGTTCCAGGACCGGGCCTCGGGCCAGAGGCGGGAGGTGGAGGTCGAGGAGATCCTCCTGTCCACTGGCGTCGTCAGCAACGCCGACCTCCTGAACGTGACGGCCGGCGGTATCGCGGTCGACAAGGACAACTATGTCGTCGTCAACCCCTACTTGGAGACGAACCAGCCCAACGTCTATGCCCTGGGGGACATCATAGGCAGGACCATGTTCCGCCACACCGCCAACTATCATGTAGACGTTGTCTGGCGCAACATGTTCAGTAAGAACAAGATGCCGGTCGACGAACATGCCGTGCCCCACGCGGTGTTCGGCCATCCTGAGGTCGGGTCGGTGGGCATGACCCAGGCCGAGGCAAAGTCCAAGGGGTTGAAGATACTCGTCGGGACAGCCGCCTATTACGATACGGCCAAGGGGTACTCGATGGGTGAGAAGGATGGCTTCGTGAAGGTGGTGGTCGATGCCAACACCTTGAAGATCCTAGGGGCCAGCGTCATCGGGCCCCAGGCATCGATCCTGGTGCAATCGGTCGTCTACCTGATGAACGCAGGGGACCAGACGTTCATACCCATGGCCCATTCTCAAACGATCCATCCAGCTCTGTCAGAGGTGGTCGTGAATGCATTCGGCAACCTGGAGGACCCCGACCACCATCATGATCATTGAGGATTGGCAGGTTTCTTCCTCATACGGCGCATTCGCATGGCCTCCAACTTGTGCGCCCTCTCTTCTTTCTTGCGCATGATCATCGTACCGATCATGGCCACGAGGAAAGGCATGGGCGGGGTGAAGAAGATCAGCGAACCGAAAAGCGAGATGATCTTCTGGTCGGTCCTCATCCTTGACACTTTCAAAGCGATCGGGTCGTTCTCCTTACCTTCCAGCATGCCGAAGAGCGACTTCATCATCAGCTTGTCCGATTCCAGCACGATGCCGATCCCCCAGGTGACCCCCAGCCTGACCGGATAAGGCTCACCCATAGGCTCTGTCGTCCTTTCCAATATGGCCTTGCGGAAATCTGCCGATGTCTTTCCCTCGAAGAGGGTGTACGCCCAGGCCACCTGGGACAATGAATGGGCATCCGAACCTGCAGTCCTGGCCCACCTGCCGGAACGGGAATGCTCCCACGCCCGATCGTTTGATGGGCCGTCCACGTGCCCGCCATTAATGACCTCGATGCCATCCACGTCCATCTCGTCGATCAGGCTGCCCATGGCCGGGACATGATAGCTGAACGGATGAGGCGCAACGACCAGGCCGCCCTGCCGGCGGATCTCGGCGATGGTCTCGGCCATCCCCATTCCCAATGGTATCTGTTCGGTGAGGAACAGACCGATGACCTCCCCTTGTATGGTGCTGACCTCCTCACCCACCACGACCTCTATATCATCGAACCTCTCGGCGAACTTCTTGGCGATGATCGCGCCTTCGATGCTGTTGTGGTCAGTGATGCAGAGGACATTTACGCCCTTCTGCCTAGCGATGGTGACGACGTCCTCCGGGTCGCTGATCGACTCGGGGAAGCGGAGGATACCATACTCCCCCACGCCAGAATATTTGGTATGAACGTGAACGTCCGCCTTTCCCTTCATCACGCCCACCGTCCTAGTTCGATTTGACGCATCCCGATTCGACGGTGTAGTGCAATCATTCTATCATAATCCTTTGTATCACGAAGAAAATGCTGGATAGAACTCAAGGAGCTTCCCTATCATCACGAGCCCGAGACACAATGTCATTGCCCCAAATCATCTGCTCCTGGTCGAGCGCGACCGTCCGAAGCTCGGGCGAGCTCATATGCATTGCCATCGAACTCAGGTCCTTCGCCCTCCTGTCCGTGATGTCGGAGATGAAGACGATCGCCTGGCCATCGCTGGTCGGGGATCTCATTTTGACGACCGACATCTTCACCCAGACGCAAGTCCCAGCCTTGCTTATGAAGCGTTTTTCCAGTCCATAGCTGTCGATCTTGCCCTCGATCAGCGAGCGCAACAGCTCGTTGCTCCTCAGGATGTCCCCGTCCGGTGTCAGCTCTTCGAACGTTCTTCCCCTCAATTCTTCACGTGAATAGCCCAGCATCTTTGGGAACTCATCGTTGAAATCGAGCGGGGCCCCCTTCGCATCGATGGTGATGATGCCGATCGGGGCATCCTGGAATATCGCCTTGTAAGCCCGCTGGGTCTCCCTGAGCGACCTTTCCGCATCTCTCAATCGACTGATATCGATGAACATCAATAACGTTGCCGGTGCCGACTCCCACGGGGTCCAGACCTTCGATAGGATGATGTGCAGTGGAATCTCCGTTCCGTCCGCCCTCATTCCCACCACATCCGTATCGAAATCGAAGTTGTCGCTCGCAGCCAGCATTTGCTGTCCAATCACCGCCCTGCTCCGGTCCTGAGGGGCGATGAACTCCCCTACATGCTTGCCAAGGACCTCTTGCTCTGAAGAATAACGGAACATGGTAAGGGAACGGCGGTTGGCAAAGACCACGGCCCCTCTTTGGCAGATGACCATGGCCACATGCGCCCCCTCGATATAGCTGCGGAAGCGCTCCTCGTTCTGCCGCAATGTCTTTTCCGCTCTGTTCTGGGCCACCGACCTGACGATCTTATGTCTGAGCTCGGCGAACTGGACGGAAGGTGCCCCTCCCTTCTGAAGATAGCCATCGGCGCCATTGTTCAAAGCTTCGATGACGACCTCTTCCCTGCCCTTCCCGGTGAAGAGGATGAACGGTGTGTCATCGTTCCTTTCTCTGATCGTCTTCAATAGGGCGATCCCATCCATGGGGGGCATATGAAAATCGGAAACGATCGCATCATAGGTCGTGTCGGCCATCATTCGCAGGGCCGACGGTCCGGAGTCGGTGGTATCGACGGTGATGTCACCCTGCTCCTCTAGGAAAGCCTTGCATATCTCCAGCAAAGCAGGTTCATCATCCACATACAGGACCTTTATGCCCATGTCCTTCATGAAAAGGAACGGTCAGGCCATATAAAGCGTGTCAGCTGAAAATTCCCTTTTTGATAATATCGAATTGAGGCAACTGGCATGAAATAATTTTTTATTAAATTAATAAAATGGTGAATATTGAAATCCTTCAGGGCTGTTCTGACATTATGGTCCGCCCTATCGAAACGCCATAGTCGTAGCAGCGCCTTCTTCCCTCTTCCATCGGGTTGAACCTGATGTCTAGGTCCTCCCACTTAAACTCCAGGCCGCTGTTGGCCAACAGTTCCTTCATGGCCTTCACTCCGCCCGGGACCCATCCATAGGAACCAAAGAAGCCCGCATAGCGGTTGCGGGGTTTCAGCCCCTTCAGGTATATCGCGATGTCCGCCATGGTCGGGAACGCCCCCATGTTCAACGTGGGCGATCCGAACACCAATGCCTTCGAGTCGAGCACCTCCCTGACGATGGTGCTGCGGTCGGTGGCACTGGCCTTGCATATCTGCACCTCGGCCCCGGTGGAAGCGATCCCTTCGGCGATGGCGATGGCCATGCTCTCCGTCGAGCCCCACATCGTGTCGTAGATGATGACGGCCTTGCGGCGAGTGGAGTGCTCCGCCCATCTGCCATACGTCTCGATTATCTTCGCGATATGCTTCCTCCAGATTATCCCGTGGGCCGTCGCGATCAATCTTATATCCAGTCCCATCAGTTTCTCCAGAGCTGCACGATACTGGCCACCGAAGGGGAGCAGGATGTTCGCGTAATACTTCGCCGCCTCCTCGAACAGCGTCGCCTCGTCCACCTCGTCATCGAAGCGATGGCTGGCCGCGAAATGCTGACCGAACCCGTCCATAGAGAAGAGGACCCCCTGCTCCTTGACGAACGTCATCATCGAATCGGGCCAGTGCAGCATGGGGGTCTCAATGAACTTGAGGGTGTTCCGACCGAGGCTCAGCTCCTCCCCGTCCGCGACCATCCTCAGGTCGAGCTTTCCATAGTTCAAAGGCAGGTGCTCCATCCCCTTCCTGGACGCCAATATGGGCGCACCGGTCAACTGCTGCAGCACGGGAAGGCCGCTGGAATGATCGTTCTCGCTGTGGTTGGAGATGATGTAGTCGATCTTCTTCGGATCGATGATGCTCCTGATCCTGGAGATGAGCTGCTGTACGAACGGTGTCTTCACGCAATCGATCAGCGCCACTTTTTCATCGACTATCAAGTAGGCGTTATAGGAGGTACCGCGCGGGGTCGCATAGCCATGGAAGTTACGCGTGTTCCAATCAACCGCCCCGACCCAGTAGATACCATCAGCGATCTTCACCGCATCCATTTATGTTCCCCGCAGCACTATCCTACCTGCCCATATCTATTTCTTGCGAAAGTGGGCAGGGGGCAGCTTTAAATCAAGGCCCATTGTTTGAGGGACGATGGGAATAATAGAATGGGGCATTCAGTTCCTGCTTGACATCATCTCTGGAATCGGTTACTGGGGGATCGTCGGGCTCATGGCGCTGGAGAGCATGTGCCTGCCGGTGCCGTCCGAGATCGTGATGCCGTTCGGGGGCTGGCTGGCCTACGATGGCAGGTTCGACCTGACCCTGGTCGCGTTGGCCGGAACGCTGGGATGTGTCATAGGTTCGGTCCTGGCCTATTTCATCGGTTATTATGGTGGCCGGCCGCTGATCTGCAAGTATGGGCGTTACATCCACATCAACGAAGATGCATTGGCGACCACCGAGCGCTGGTTCGAGAAACACGGGGCGCTGGCGATCTTCGTGACCCGTCTGTTGCCGGTCGTGCGCACGTTCGTATCGTTGCCCACTGGCATAGCGAAGTACAATTTCTGGAGGTTCGTGACCCTATCGGCCATCGGTTCGTTCATCTGGTGCTACATCCTGGCCTATATCGGGTACGTCCTTGGTCCGCAATGGCGCTCCATCGAGGGTTCGTATACCAGTATCGCGATCATCGTGGTGCTGGCAGTGGTCGGTATCTTCGGTTACTATCTGTACCGGCGCAGGCGGAACCGCAGGCTCAAGGAGAATCCACCTGTGTGTCACGAGGAGTAATAATACTCTCCCTTGCCCTTCTGTTCCCTGTCCAGACGGGAGCCGGGCTTGTTGATGCGGGGCCTGTTTGTATCATTGTCCCGCCTGAACGTGATATCGACCTTCTTCAGGAACATGTTCATTCCCTGCCGCATGTCGAACGGTCCCATGCCATGACCGTCGAATCCGGGCTGGCCTTCGAACACCATCATGGAATCCGATACCATATCCAAGAAGTAGATGTCATGGTCGACCACCATGGCGCTACGGCCCCGCTTCTCCATGGTGCGGCGGATGGTCTTGGCGGTCTCCATCCTCTGATTGGAATCCAGATAGGCCGAGGGTTCATCCAGCAGGTATATGTCCGCATCCCTGGCCAGGCATAGCGCGACGGCGACCCGCTGCAGCTCTCCCCCTGACAGGGTCTTGACGTTCTTCTCCAGCAGCACCTTCAGGTTCATGGGATGGGCGATCTCCGTCTGGAAGAATCCTGATTCGAAGAAGTCCTTCACATAGGTGTTGAAGAGGTCGATCACCGTGCCATCGAAATCGGGGCTGATGTACTGCGGTTTGTAGCTGACCTTGATCTTGCGGTCCACGTCCCCACCCGACGGCACCTGGACCCCTGCCAGCATCTTCACGAAAGTGGTCTTGCCGATGGCGTTTGGACCGACCACGCCGACGGTCTCGCCGATCTTGATCGACCCAGCATCGACCTTCAGCTTGAAGGCCGGGTATTCGCAGCTCAGTTCGCCATATTCCATCAACGCCAGCTGCTGCCAGTTCTCCCGCGGGGGGTGACTCTCGAAGCGGATGGGATATTCGCGGAAACGGATGTTCTCCTCCTTGGCATAACCATCTAGGTAGACGTTGATGGATGCCCTCACCTGGCGAGGCTGGGAGAATACACCGTACGCTCCTTCCGAACCGAACACCAGATAGACGTTCTCGGCCAGGAAGTCCAGGATGGCCAGGTCGTGCTCGATCACGACCACGTTCTTCTCCGCGGCCATGGATTCTATGATGCGCGCGATCTTGATGCGCTGGTAAATGTCAAGGTATGATGACGGCTCATCGAAGAAGTAGATGTCCGCGTCCTTCATCAGGGTGGCCGCGATCGCCACGCGCTGCAGCTCTCCCCCGGACAGGTCGGTCATGTTGCGCTTTACCGCCTCCTGCAGCTCTAGCAGATCCACCGCCTCGCTGACGGTCATGCGCTCCTCGACCTTCTTGAGCAGGTCGATGACCGGCCCCTTGAACACGGTCGGCAGCTTGTCCACATACTGGGGTTTCATAGAGGTGCGGAACTTCTTGGAATAGACCTTCTCCAGGTAGTCCTTCACCTCGCTCCCGGCGAAATGGTCGAGCACTTCTTCCTTCGACGGTGGGTTGTCGAATCTTCCCAGGTTCGGGATGAGTTCGCCCGACAGCATCTTGAACGAGGTGGATTTGCCGATGCCGTTCGGTCCAAGGATGCCGGTGACGACCCCCGTCTTAGGCACTGGCAAACGGTATAATCGGAACGAGTTCTCGCCATATTGGTGGACGATGTCGTCCAGCAGCTCGTCCGGAAGCCCGATGATCTTGATGGCCTCGAAGGGACACTTGTGCGTACAGATGCCGCAACCCGCGCATAGCTCCTCCGATATCTCCGGCTTCCCGCTCTCCCCCATGACAACGACCTCGACACCGGTACGGACTATCGGACAATACTTGATGCACTCGGTATTGCACTTCTTGGGCTGACAGCGGTCCTTGAGGAGCGCGGCGATACGCATGCGGACAGCAATAATGACCGGCGATAAATAGCTGATTGTCCCACGAACCACCATACGAGGGCTTCGGGCATATCTGCTGGCTGCGTTGTTAAGTTTAAATGGTTGTTGCTCGATTCGGTGGCGATAGAAATGGCAAAGGTACTGGTTTGCGTCGCTTGGCCCTATTCGAACAGCGCCATACACCTGGGGCACGTGGCAGGTTCCCTCCTGCCGCCTGACATATTCGCGAAGTTCCACATCCTCAAGGGCGACGACGTGCTGATGGTCTCTGGTTCCGACCAGCATGGGACGCCCGTGACCGTCACTGCGGAGCGGGAGGGGACCACCCCCGAGGCCGTGGCAGAGAGGTGCCACAACATCAACAAGAAGGCCATCGAGGACCTCGGCATCGGGTTCAGCCTGTTCACCAAGACCCACACCCAGAACCACTACGATGTGGTCCATGACGTCTTCAACACTTTGCTGGAGAAGGGCCATCTGTACAAGAAGGGCACGATGCAGTACTACTGCCCTAAGTGCACCAAGTTCCTTCCCGACCGGTATGTGGAAGGGACATGCAAGAAGTGCGGCAACGAGAGGTCCAGGGGGGACCAGTGCGAGAATTGCGGCACCACCTTCGAACCGGGCGAGCTGCTCAACCCTCACTGCACCAATTGCGGCAGCACTCCGGTGCTGAAGGAGTCCGAGCACTATTTCCTAAGGCTGAGCGAGTTCCAGCAACCTCTTCTCGAATATGTGTCCAAGCAGGACCACTGGAGGGCCAACACGAAGCTCTTCACAT
Organism: Methanomassiliicoccales archaeon PtaU1.Bin124; assembly: GCA_002067865.1. Lineage (GTDB taxonomy): Archaea > Thermoplasmatota > Thermoplasmata > Methanomassiliicoccales > UBA472 > MVRC01. The sequence continues at coordinate 85,245 of MVRC01000016.1, forward strand.
CCAACTGGTTAGAGGCCGGTCTGAAGGACCGAGCTATCACCCGCGACATGTCCTGGGGGGTCAGCGTCCCGGTGCCTGGCAACGAGGGCAAGGTCATCTATGTCTGGTTCGAGGCCGTGATCGGCTATCTCAGCGCCTCCAAGGAATGGGCCAAGCTCAGCGGAGACCCTGATGCCTGGAAGGTATACTGGCAGGACCCGACGACGAAGGGATATTACTTCCTCGGGAAGGACAACATTCCGTTCCACACGATCATCTGGCCGGCGATGTTGATGGGATATGGCGGTCTGAACCTTCCATACGATGTGCCGGCGAACGAATATCTTACCTTCAAGGGCGAGAAGTTCTCCAAGAGCAGGGGTGTCGGGATCGACGTGCCCAGCATCCTGCAGAAGTTCGAACCGGACCTGGTCCGCTACTATCTCGCCGCCAATATGCCAGAGGGCAAGGACAGCGACTTCTCCTGGGATGACTTCGATGCCAGGATCAACAACGAGCTGGTCGCGACGCTCGGTAACTACTACCACCGCGTCCTGAGCTTCACCCACAAGAACTTCGGAGAGGTGCCTCAACTGCAGATGGAGGGCACCGAGAAGGAAAGGGAGGAGGTCTTCCAGGCCATCGCCCAGGCCAAGGCCGACATCGAAGAGCACATATCCACCTGCCAGTTCAAGAAGGCCCTGAAGGCCGTGATGGACCTGGCCCAGTTCGGCAATCGTTTCTTCGATGCGGTCGCTCCATGGTCACTGGTCAAATCCGACAAGGCGAAGTGCGGCTCCATGCTCAACCTCAACCTGGAGATCGTAAAGTCTCTGGCCCTGTTCACATATCCATTCCTGCCATTCTCTGCCGCAAAGGCCTGGGAGATGCTCGGCATGCGTGGAAGGATCGGCAAGGGGTCCTGGACCTGGCTGGATGATAAGATGGTGCCAGGCCAGAAGCTCGAGCTGCCCAGGCCTCTCTTCACCAAGATCGTCGTCGAAAAGGAGTCGGTCAACATGTTCCAGGAGTTCTCGAAGTTGAACCTGAAGGTAGCGCAGATCAAGGATGTCCAGGACCACCCCAACGCGGAGAAGCTGTACGTGCTGAAGCTGGATGCCGGAAAGGAGGTTCAGCTGGTGGCCGGGATCAAGGCCTGGTACCCCAAGGACAAGCTCATCGGGAAAAAGATCGTCTACATCTCCAACCTGCAGCCGGCCAAGCTGCGCGGGGTCGAATCCCAGGGCATGATGCTGGCGGCCGAGGCCGACGAGAAGGTCTATGTGCTCACACCAGGGGACGATGCAGCGCCGGGAGACCCGGTGAACTCCGGTCTGGAGCAGAGCGAGAAACAGCTATCCTTCTCCGACTTCCAGAAGTTCCTCATCCGTACCGGCCACGTGTCCGGGGCCGAGGTCGATCTGGGTCGGAAGGTCTCCGTCAAGTTCCCGGCAGGTTCCAAGGTGCCGTCCCAGGTGGCGGTCTTCCTTCCCACCGCAGACGCCAAGGAGGGACTGCCGCTTTATACCTCCAAAGGCGTGGTCATAACCGTTGATGGGGAACTCGGCAACGGGGCGCAGGTGAGATGAAGGCTGACCTTCACATCCACTCCATCCATTCACCGGACGGCAGCAACGAGGTCAAGGACATCATCAGGATCCTGAGGTCCCAGGGCATCAACGGAGCTGCGTTCACGGACCACAATTCAGTAGAGGGCGGAAGGGAAGCGCTCGGCCTGAAGGAGAAGGATTTCCTGGTCATCCCAGGGGTCGAGGTCAGCACCATCGAAGGTCACATCATCGCGCTCAATGTGACAGAACCGATCGAGCGCAATCTGAGCGTCATCGAGACGATCCACAGGATCCATGGTCTCGGTGGTATCGCAGTGGCGGCCCATCCCTATCGCTTCTGGTCCGGCCTGGGCGAGGAGAACATCATCGGTCAGCCGTTCGATGCGGTGGAGGTCCTCAACGGACGCTCCAACGACCGGGGAAATGCGAAGGCGGTTAAACTGGCCAGGGATCTCAAGGCGCCGGTCACGGCGGGAAGCGATTCGCACGAGAACATGACCTTGGGCGATGCTTTCACCGTGTTCCCTGAGGGCACAGAGACGATCGATCAGGCCATCCAAGCGATCCTTCATCACCAGACCAAAACAGGTGGGCGGTCCAGGAACGTTTCTCATACGGTGAAATACGTCACCAAGTCAGTCTCAGAATGGATAGGCCGGGGCATGCGCAGAATGTGAGTTCAAGCCTGGGCTATGATGGAGATCGCTTCCTTGGCGACCTTATCCGGATCGGCGCTCCGATCTAATACCATGCCGATCAGATGCTTGTTCCCGACCCCTAGTATCACCATGCAGCTATCGTTGAGGTGCAAGGTGACATGGTTCAGCTCATCACCCATCTCCCGACCGATCTGCTCTGCCGCACCCAACATCATAGAGGTTATGGCGGAGATCATGGCCCGGTCCGTCATCTTGGGAGCCGCACCCAAAGCAAAAACACCGGCGCGGGAGGAGGCATAGACGTTTACCACGCTGTCCATTTTAGACAGCTTTACGACGACGTTGTTTAATTTCGCGACGTCCTGCATCTACCGCCTCCAGTCGACTGCAATCAAATATGTCAATTTAAATAAAAAGGTTGTGTAGTGTTATGTCATAATGAAAAATGACCATGCGACAAGTTGACAATATTTAGCAATTCTTTGGTTCTGGTGTGTTTTTCGACCTGATGATTGCGCAAATTCTATAAAGGCTCAACTCAATGCAAATGAGATGGCGCCGATTTCCCTGCCAGGGTTCTTGGGCTCCAAATCAGAGACATCCAAGATCGAACTGATACTGGTCGATTCCCTGGCATCCCCTCTGGCCTTGGAAAGAAGGCGGATGGAGAACAGAGTGGTCTCGGTAGCGAAGAAGGAGACCAGGGCAATAGTTCAATTGTTGCTCCGGAACGTCGACAACGAGGTGCCCCGGGTCCACGAGAGCATTATAAAGTGCCTGGTGGAGATCGCCAAAAGGAACGAGGGCAGGGAATCTATCATCGATTCATTGAACCATCCTGAACCTGCCATACGGAAAGGGGCCAAGATCATCATCCCGGAGGTGTGGGGCGTCCAGGCGATTCCCTATGCCACGTTGTACGAGCAGGTCTACACCCTCATGGATGCGGCCCGGGACAAGGACATTCCATTGGACGACATCGAGGTATTGATGGGCATCTCCCAGCAGGTCCTCCTCGATGGCGAGGTGATGAAGGCGATCAACGATATCGGCAAGTGCCTGGAGTTCGCCCGCCGGAGGTACAAGAACAGCGAATCGCTGAAGGAGTACATCTCCGACATGCTGAAGATCGCCCCCGAGCTGCACCGCATGGGCGTCAGTATCATCAATTTCGATGAGTCGCTGAAGACCGCCATCAAGGCGAGCCGGACGCGTACCTATGATTTCACTCAAGAGATAATCGATCAGCGCGTCATGGAGATGGAGGTGAAGGACCAACTGCGCAACCTTGGCCAGCTGGTCAAGGAATCCATCAAGACCAGACCGGTCTACGACATGGAGGTCTTCATCCCCGTCGATAGGCGTATGATCACCAAGATGACGGCCGTGCTGGACGGGATCAACACCAAGAACTTATCCGGAAACCTGCCCAAGTCAATCGAGGACATGCACAACTTCCTGCTGAAGGACTTCGAATGGTATTACAATGACGATGTCATGCGAAGACTGGGCGAGGGGGACAGCTCTGCCCACATGACGATATATCTCATCGGGATCGCATTCCTCAAGGTCGCTTCGGTCATGACCCCGTCGGTCGCCGAGGACATCTATCAGAAGTATTATAGGGGGCTCGAAGAGGCCACCAGCATCTACACGGTCTTTTGGCCCGAGGTTGTTTTGGAGTTCATCCGGGGAATGAAGCCGGACGCGTAGCCAAAATGCCAATTTCCATCCCAGTGCTGATTTTTATTCGTAATGTTTATATTTGGGGATGGCATTACCAGAAGACTGGGATGCACTTATGCCAAGCTCATTGGTAAAGAATGCTTTAGCAGGAAGCAAGTATCAGAACGGCGCAGCGCCTGCTCAGGCGCCGCAGAGTCAGAACGCCCCGGAACAGCAGCAGTATGCCCCGGCACCGCAGGCCACGTACAACCCTGCACCTCAGCCGGCCCCGCAGCAGCCGCAGTACCAGCAGCCCGCCGGCAACTTTGCCCCAGCAGGCCCGGGAATGTCCACCAGCGATGACGAGCTTTTGAGGATCGCCGCGCAGCTGGACGTATGCATCAAGATCATCGGATGCGGAGGCGGTGGCTGCAACACCATCAACCGCTGCGTCGACGCCGGTATCCAGGGAGCTCAGCTCTGCGCCATCAACACCGACGCAAAGCACCTCCTGACCGTCCGCGCTCCGCGCAAGATCCTCATCGGCAAGTCCCGCACCCGCGGTCTGGGTGCTGGTGCCAAGCCGGAGGTCGGCGAGGAGTCGGCCCGCGAGAACGACATGGAGATCCGCGATTTCCTGACCAACGCCAACATCGTGTTCGTCACCGCCGGAATGGGCGGCGGCACCGGAACCGGTTCCGCTCACTATGTGGCCAACATCGCCAAGTCCCAGATCCGCGCCCTGACCATCGGCGTCGTCACGATGCCGTTCAAGGCCGAGGGAACTGTCCGTATGGAGAACGCACTGGCCGGTCTGAACAAGCTGCGCCAGGTGTGCGACACGACCATCGTTATCCCGAACGACAAGCTGCTCGAGCTGGTCCCGAAGCTGCCCGTCGACGCTGCCTTCAAGGTGGCCGATGAGGTGCTCATGCAGACCATAAAGGGCCTCACCGAGATCATCACCAAGCCCGGCCTGGTCAACCTGGACTACGCCGATATCATGACCGTCATGAACGAGGGCGGCGTCGCCTTTGTCGGTATTGGAGAGGCAAACACCGAGTCGGACGACCGTGTCAAGGCCGCAGTGCACGAGGCGCTCACGTCCCCGATGCTGGGCGAGGTGGACCTGAAGGAGGCCCGCGGCGCACTCATCCGTGTGGTCGGTGGCCCCGACATGACCGTCGGAGAGGCCCAGAAGGCCGCCGAGATCGTGACCGGCTCCGTCTCCCCGCGCGCCAGGATCATCTGGGGATGCAGCATCGACCCCGAGCTCGAAGGGACCATCAAGATCTTGCTCATCGTCACTGGAGCGAAGTCCGCGTACCTCATGTCCTCCCGCGGCCCGACACAGCAGGTGCCAGGCCAGCCGATGGGACAGAGGCCGGGTCAGCAGCAACAGCAGTACCAGCAGCGCCCGCAGCCGCAATATCAGCAGCCGCGCGGCAACGATGACGATCTGGACTTCGTGCGTTGAACCCGAGGGGGCACACGAGCTGCGTCGGCAGCATCACTAAACCCTTTCCCCTCTAAGGGATCAGGGTCTTAGAAGTCAAAGGTGGTGTCGCCGAAACTGATCGCTGGACACGGTTCGATGCATTCACTGCAATGGATGCATCTTCCCATATCCACCGTGATCTTGCCGCGATCGAGCATGAGTGCACCCTCTTTGCATCTGGCGACGCACACCCCGCAACCGACGCATTCCTCGGCCTTAACCACGAGTCTGCGCACGGTCTCAATTTTTTCCTTAATTCTTTCTTGTTCTTTCCCTTTTCCTATCAGAGCGCCCTCTTGGAAAACGGTGATGTTCTCGACAGTGCACCAGCCCTCGGCCACGCTGTACTCGACGAATCCGGCCATGCTCAGGACCTTGTGCACCTGCTCCAGGTCCAGCTCGCGACTGAACGCCCCCTCGATGCTGTAACCCATTATGCAGGGGGAGAACCCTTCCTGCATGCGCAACACCAGCTTGGTGCTCTGCTGCTTCGCGGCCTTTTCCTGGTCGCGCTTCAGCGTGTCGGCCGGGATGCCGTTCCTGGTCAGCTCTTCTATCACGGACGGCGGAACACGGCGCCAGCGCCACAGGCCCAGACGCCTCCAGTTCTCCGGCAGGCCGCGCTTTTCGGCGTAGGCGAGCAGGTACTCGTCCCACTTCTTGAGCGGCCCGTCCTGCTGTCCGATCATCTCCAGCTCGGCCAGGTCCGATGCGGGGCAGAGATAGCATCCGATGCGGTCCAATCCCCGTTCGTACCAGGGGTTGTATGGGGCCTTTCTCAGGAATATGTACAGCCAGACGTGCAGGGCGGTCCAGTTCTGGATGGGCGAGGCGCCGATCTGTCCAGGCGTCCAGGGGTTCTTCCACACCCTCGGCTTCTCGGCCCTCTGTTCCGATTCATAACGGCGCTGGCCGATGAACGAGACCACACCGCCAGGGAAATGCTTCATTATCGCGGCGACGGTCGGCCCCAGCTTGTTGGTCTTGCAGCACCAGCGATAGTCCCGGCCCGGCGGGCCGAAGTATTCCAGGTTGCCGTAGAAGGCATTCTCCGGAGCCTTCTCGACTATGAGCTTCAGATGATACATCTCTCCCATCTGGCGGACATATTCCACCGTCTCCGGGAACTCAAGTCCGGTGTCGATGAAGAACACCGGCAGGTCCAGTCCCGCGTCCCTGCTGATCAGCAGACAGGCCAGGCTGTCCTTTCCGCCCGAGAACGATACCGCCGCGGGCAGACGGTTCTTTGACATCACATCATGGACGAATTTGACGGCCTCGCTCACCTTCGATTCGACGAGGCCCCTGTTCGCCTCGACGGCCAGGTCCCAGGTCCTTTCTCCCTTCAGCGCCACTGGATCGGAGGCAGCGGCCGACCACCTGGTCTTGACCGCCACACCTTTTCCCCGAAGCCTCATCTCGGCGCTGTCCATCTTGGCCGTGCCGGTGGCGATGGCCCTCATCTGCTTGTCCGCGATGATGACCTCGTCTCCCTTGACGATCCCGTCAGCACATCCCGCCACGCCCGGGGCCATGAGGTTGTTGCTGTTCAGCACCGGCGCGACCGCACCGTCGTCAGCTATAACCATGCCCTTGCGGAGCGCTCCTTGCAACGCCCTCGCCGAGGTCATGCGCATGACGAACATCCAGCCTTTGCCCAGGTCATATCGCAAAGTTCCCAGGACCTCCCCCTTGCCGATGACCTCCTCCATCTTGTCTATGCCGGGCACCTTGCTCATGAGGAATATCTGGTCGTTCGGCAGGACCAGCTCTCCCGAGCCAGGTCCGAATTGGACATCAAGGAGGTTCCTGACAAAATCAAGGTCGTGGGCGAACCCCGGCCTGGCCTCGCCCGGCGGGGTCATCTCCACCTGCTTGGTGTGAGAACCGCAGACCGCGCACTCTTCCGTCTCCAGTATGGGGAGATTGCATTCCATGCACCAGCGCAAGTGCATCTTGCCAAGGCGGACTATGCCCATGCCGTGCCACTTGGCAATCGGATATTAAACGGTTGCTCAATTAAGAGTCATATTGCCGGCATATCGTCACCGTTCCTTCCGAACGTGAGCAAATGAGGCATAAAATAGCTGAAATGCATTGATGGCCCGGTTTTATCATGCAGGCAACGAAGCGTACGATGGGCATCGAATATGCTATACGCGACGTCCTTCTGCCGGCCAGGGAGCTGGAAAAGAAGGGGGTCGAGATAACCAAGTTGCACATCGGGGACCCAAACAAGTTCGATTTCAGGACCCCGAAGCACGTCCGAGACGCTCTTTGCCGCGCCGTTGAGAAATGCGACAACGGCTACGAGGAGTCCGAGGGCAACAAGGAGCTCCGCCAGGCGATCGTCGAAAAGGAACAGAAAAAGAACAAGCTGGACATCGACATCAACGACGTCATCGTCACGAACGGTGTCACCGAGTCGATCCAGACGATCACCGCAGCCATAATCGAGCCAGGCGATGAGATACTAGCCCCGGGTCCGTCATATCCATCATACATGGAGTTCACCAAGTTCTTCGGCGGCGTGCCGGTAACGTACCGGACGATCGAAGAGGAGAACTGGCAGCCCGATATCGACGATCTCCGGAAGAAGATCACCCGCAGGACGAAGTACATCGTGGTCATCAACCCGAACAATCCGACCGGCGCTCTGTACAGCGACAAGGTGCTGAAACAGATCACCGACCTGGCCGGGGAGCACAACCTGCCGATCATCTCCGACGAGATCTACGACCTGATGACGTTCGAAGGGGAGCATCACTCCCCCGCGACCCTGGCCAAGGACCTGCCGATGATCCTGTGCAATGGGTTCTCCAAGATCGACCTCCTGCCAGGATGGCGTCTGGGCTATTCGGTCTTCCGCGACCCGACCGGAGAGCTGGCCGAGATCAAGGATGCCGTGCAGAGGCAGCTGAGGCTCAGACTTTCGGCGAATGCACCTTGCCAGATGGCAGTCATCGAGGCGCTGAAGCACCCCAAGGACCACCTGAAGGGCATGATGGCCAAGCTGAAGGAGAGGGGGGACTTCTCGACCAAGAGGATCAACGAGATCCCCGGGCTGAGCGTCAGGAAGCCGCAGGGCGCCTTCTACATGTTCCCCAAGGTCGAGTCGAAGAAATGGAAGACCGACAAGGAGTTCGTGCTGGACCTACTGAACAATGCGCACGTTCTGACCGTTCCCGGCTCCGGTTTCGACCCGCTCTACGGGAAGGGCCACTTCCGGATGGTCTTCCTGCCCCCGATCGAGACACTGGAAAGTGCCTTTGACAGGATCGAGTCGTTCATGAAGAAGAACGCCTGAAAAACAACTTAATATCTTTATATTTTTTATAAAAATAAGAAAATGATTTGAAGCTCACGCGTTAAGCTTCTTGAGCATCTTGACACAGCTTTCCATGGCGTTGCGCGCATTCTCGATGCGGTCCTCCGCCTGGAGCCTGGTCATACCTGGACCGGTGATGCCTAATGAGACCGGCTTGCCATAGTCGACGCTCAGGTCCGCGATCTTCCTCGCCGCGTTGGTGATGACGATCTGGTCGTGCCCGGTCTCGCCCTCGATGACGACGCCCAACGTGACCACTCCGTCGATGTTCTTGTCCTCGCACATCTTCTTCACGGCCAGGGGCATGTCGAACACGCCCGGCACGGTCATGACCTTCGTCACGTTGACCTCCAGGAACTCGGCGTGCGCCTTGGCCCGCTCCAGCATCATGGAGGTGATGTCGAAGTTGAACTCCGATACCACTATTCCGATGTTGTACTTCTTCACGCTCTCACTTCTCCTTTATCGATCCAACGTCCTCGTAACCCTGCCTCAGCCCTTTGCCAGCGTTCTTGACAAGAACCTCTGGGCGGAAGAGCATGTTGTAGGCGTTGATGGCGTGCTCCCTGGAGCGCTTCTCCATCAATTGGGCCAGTTCCTTTCCGATCGGCGCTTCGTCCTCATGGACGAACACCTCTATGATATGGTGATTGGTAAGCAGCTGGGCCTGGATGAGACCGGTCGAGGCCTCATGCGCACAGGTCTTGTCGACCGGTTTGCATCCCGGCATGCCTAGCGCGATGACTATGTCGCACTTGTCCTCCTCGATCAACTTCTTCGCTGCCACCGGAAGGTCCTTCATTCCCGGGACCGTCCTGCGGATGACCTTGAAGCCGGTGCCGCAGTTCTTCAGCTCGTCTATCGCTGCGGCCCCCATGTCAATTCTGGAGAATGTGGTATCGACCACACCAATAAGCTTCATTTCTGCACCTCGCTCTTGTTCGTGCTGTACCAATCGATGATCCGCGTGATGATCTTACGAGTGCCGTTCAGGTCATCCTCGTGCTTGCTGAGGCGGACCACTCTGACCTTAAGACCCCTGCTGGCAAGCTCATCCGTGATGCGCTTCTCGTCGAATTCCTGATCGTAGCCGAGCGCGATGATGTCCGGGCGGATCTCCAGGACGATGTCCATGAAGTTACCCTCCCTGCCTAAGAACGCCTTGTCCACCGGCTTCAGCCCCTGGACCAGTTCCAGGCGCATCTTCTCCGGCATGACCGGCTCGTGCTTCCTGCGGCGCACGGTGTTGTCCGTCGCGACGACAACGACCAGCTCGTCCCCGAGCTCCCTGGCCTCCTGCAGGTACCGGAGGTGACCTGCATGCACGATGTCAAAGACACCGGAGGCCATGACTCGCGTCATCTCTTCTTACCCCAGTCCCGCCAGGCCTCGATCACCTGCTTCCCCTCCAGGAAGCAGAGGTCGTTCTTCTCGGCATAATGCCTAGCCTGCTCTTTGTTCAAAGCGTTCCCGTCATCTCCCATCATCTCGCAGATGGTGGAGGAAGGGGTGACGCCGGCCATGACCATCAGTGCGGTGGTCAGTTCGGTATGACCGAACCTCTGGCTCAAAAGCTCCTTGCTGGCATTCAGCAGATGAATATGACCGGGGGCGCGGAAGTTGCGTCCGAACTCGGCCCTCAGACCGTTCGCGTCCAGCCTGGTGGTCTGAGCTGCCAGCTTGGCGAACTCGGATACGGTCAGGGCGCGGTCCTTGTCGGTGATGCCAGTGAACGTCTTGCGATGGTTGATGGTGATGCCGAACGCCGACTTGGTGTCGTACGGAAGGTCGTTTGGGGAGAGAAGCGTGAGAACAGGGTGGTCCTGGGAAGAGCATCCGAACACCTCTGCCAGGAACGGCAGGTCGAGCGCCTCCTTGAGGTCGTTGTGGACCGTCGTGCATATCAGGCCGCCTGCGTTCTTGCGCATCTCGCGGATGGTCTCGGCGGTGACGAACTGAGAGGCGATCGTCATGTCCGTCTCCCTCTCCCTGTCGTCGAAATCGAAGACCAGCACCATCTTGCCTTTATTAATGTCCGAGATGGCATCCTGCACGGTATTCCTCATTTCGTTCCACCTTTTTCGTAGCGAAGGGGGTATATCTAATATTGATTGGGTAATTACAAATTCTTTTGTAGATTGCTGCTGGACACCAAATTAATTCTGTGAAAATCATATAATAATGGAGCCCAATTAGGGGATATGGTCGAAATGCTCGATGACCCGAAGGTAATAGCCTCGGCAGACCCCACCCGCATGGGGGACCAGGTCAAGACTTTCATTCCTAATCTCATCGAGGCGACCTCGTTCAAGGGACCGATCACGTCCACTCCGAACCGCATTTGCTTGAGCGGCATCGGGGGATCCGCGATGGCCTCGGACTTTCTCAGCGACCTTCTATACGGGGTCTCACCCGTGGCGCTTTACGTCAACAGGGGCGTCACCCTCCCCCACTGGGTCGGCAAGGATGACGTTTCCATCATAACCAGCTATTCCGGCAACACCCAAGAGGCATTGGATGTCCTGCAGAGCAGCCAGAAGGTCGGCTGCAAGATCTGCTGCATCACCTGCGGCGGGAACATGCTTGACATCTGCGAAAGGGAGTCGCTGCCTCATATCAAGGTGCCCGGAGGGATGCAGCCCAGGGCCGCGCTGGGATATCTCCTCGGTGCCGCCGCGGCCGCCTTGGAAGGAATGGGTGCCGGAAGGCCCGCTTCAGAGCTTCGGGCCGCCGCAAAGAACTCCATCACCGCGGCGGAGAGGATGGGCCCTGCTTCGCCCACCGAGAAGAACGTGGCGAAGAAGCTGGCGTCCATGATGACCCAGAACATTCCGATCATCTATGCCCCGCGCAACATCCGTTCCGTTGCCGTCCGCTGGCAGAATCAGATAAACGAGAACTCCAAGATGCTCGCATTCTCCGGGGAGGTGCCGGAGATGAACCACAACCAGCTGGTCGGATGGCTGCAGGGCGACAAGTGCAGCTCCTGCCGCCCGGTGTTCCTCATCCCGTCGATCATGGACCCCACCGTCGAAAAGATGACCATGGTCACAATCCAGATGTTCAATGACCGGGGGCTGGACCCTTTGGTGGTGCCTCTGCATGGCAACACCCCGGCCGAGAACCTGATCTCCGGGATCATTTTGGGCGATTATCTCAGTTATTACCTGGCCATACTCAGGGGTGCGGACCCTGGCCCGGTTCCAGCAATCCAGGAATTCAAGAAGCGCATTGCCTGAGTCCCAGAGTGAATCAATAGTCTTTAAAAGGTCGAGCATTATGTCCTTTTTGTTGATCTTATGCAGGAAGATGCTTACTGGATTCGCGAAAAGGTCAAGGAACACAGCAAGTGGTTCGAAGACTCCCTCCCGATGATCGCATCGGAGAACGTGATGAGCCCTCTGGCAAAGGAGATGATGATCTCCGACTTCCACGACCGATATGCGGAAGGCCTCCCGGGCAAGCGCTACTACCGCGGCAACATCTACGTTGACCAGGTGGAGCTGAAGTGCATGGAGCTGGCCCGCAAGATCTTCAACTGCAAGTTCGTCGACCCGCGCCCCACCTCCGGCACCGTGGCCAACATGGCCGCGTTGTTCGCCCTGTGCGAGCCAGGCGACACGATCACCACCACCTCCTTGGACCACGGCGCCCACATCTCCACCGCCAAGTTCGGCGCGGTGGGCCAGAGGGGCGTGAAGACTGTCAACTATCCTTTCAACACCAAGGACATGATCATCGATGTCGACGGCGCCCGCAAGGTGCTGCTGGAGACCAGGCCCAAGGTGGCCCAGTTCGGCCTTTCCGTGTTCCTCTTCCCTGCGCCGTTGAAGGAGCTTCAGGACACATTCGACGAGATAGGCTGCACCGTCTGGTACGACGCTGCCCACGTTCTCGGCCTCATCGCGGGCGGTCAGTTCCAGGACCCGCTGCACGAGGGCGCGCACTTCATCACCGCCTCCACTCACAAGACGTTCCCCGGTCCCAACCACGGCATAGTGCTGGGCGAGAACATCTCCGAGGAGATGGAGAAGAAAATGAACTCCGCGGTTTTCCCGGGCGTCACCAGCAGCCACCACCTGCATGCCATGGCCGCTCTGGCCGTCACGCTGGCCGAGTGGGAGATCTACGGCAAGCAGTACGCCGCCCAGGTATGCAAGAACGCCAAGGCGTTGGGTCAGGCGCTGAACGAGCTGGGCATGGACGTCCTCTGCGCCCACAAGGGCTTCACCGAGTCGCACACCCTGGCAGTGAACGTGGGCGCATACGGCGGCGGCCAGCAGGTCTCTATCGACCTGGAGGCGGCCAACATGATCACCAACAAGAACATGCTTCCGGGCGACACCAGCGCGGTCAAGCCGAGCGGCATCCGTCTGGGCGTCCAGGAGCTTACCCGCGTGGGCATGAGGGAGAGCGAGATGAAGGAGGTCGCCCGCCTCATCCACAAGGTCGCCGTGAAGAAGCAGAAGCCTGAGCATGTCAAGGCCGAGGTCATCGCCCTGAAGAAGAACTTCACCACCGTGAAGTACTGCATCGGGGACGGCTTCGAGGCCTACAAGTTCCACGAGCTGATCTAAACCCTTTTCCCAAACTATCCTTTCTTTTCTTTCATTTCCTGCAGCATGGCGCAGGCCATGCACTTCTCGTTCTTGGTGGGCTCGCCGCAACTGCAGAGGCCCAGCTCCGCGGGCGGGAAGGTGCTTCCCAGCGCCGGCCGGATGGCATCATAGCTGGCGACGATGCTGTGCTTCGTGCCGGGATGCTTGGCCTCCATGGAATCGATGATCCCCCGGTACTCGTTCCTGAGGGCCGAGGTGGCATAGGGGCATTCTGCATCGGAGAACTCCAGCTCCCGGAGCATGGCGTAGAGCATGCACTCCTTCTCCGGGACCTGCCGGAGCGGCTCGATCCTTGGGATCAGTCCAGGCTGGACCTTGCTGTGCGGCCCCAATCTGGCCAGGCGCTCCACGTCCCCGCGCATGAAGTTCATCAAGATGGATTGTGCGGTGTCGTCCAGGTTGTGACCGGTGGCCAGAACGTCCACGCAAAGCTCCTTCGCCTTCAGGTTCAACGCCCTGCGGCGGAACACTCCGCAGTATGAACAGGGCGTTCGGTCCGAAGCGATCTCCGCCATGGTGTCCAGGTCCATGCCGGCCACCTCGCTGAACGATATCACATGATGCTCGATGCCCAAGCGGTCGGCCTGGGCCTTGGCCAGCGATATCGTTTCGGGCCGGTACCCCAGGATGCCCTCGTCAACCGTGATGGAGAGCAGTTCCACATCGCGGCGGTCCCCCAGGATGTCGTGGAGAAGTTCCATCGTGGCGATGCTATCCTTGCCTCCCGAGACCCCGACCGCGATACGCACATCGCCTCTGATCTCGAGCTGCTGCCGAATCTCCCTCTTCACCCGGCGTTCCACGAAGTCGATGAAATGCTTGGTGCAGAGGAGGGTGCCATTGTAGCGGATCAGAGTGACCGCTTCGTTCTTGCACTTGCTGCAGCTCGCCACGGTCTCAGCAAGGGCGAGGGCGATATTAGGCTTGCGCCCGTTCTATTCGCTCACGTCTGAGAAAAATATATGATTGAAGCCCCCTTTAATCAGCCGAGCGGGAACAGATGCAGGAGATTTGGATCGAGAAGTACCGGCCGAAGAAGCTGGACGACATCGTGGGCCAGAAGGACATCGTGGACCGCCTGAAGGCCTATGCCCGGGCAGGCAATCTGCCTCATCTCATGTTCGCTGGACCGGCTGGAACCGGAAAGACGACATCCGCTCTGGCGCTGGCCAGGGAGCTCTTCAAGGAGTCCTGGCGCGACAACTTCGTGGAACTGAACGCCTCCGATGAGAGGGGTATCGATGTCGTCAGGGGCAAGATCAAGGAGTTCGCCCGCACCCAGCCGCTCGGTGGTTCGACCTTCAAGATCATCTTCCTGGATGAGGCTGATGCTCTAACCTCCGATGCCCAGGCGGCCCTGCGTCGCACCATGGAAAGGTACAGCTCGAACTGCCGCTTCATCCTGTCCTGCAACTACTCATCGAAGATCATCGAACCCATCCAGTCCCGCTGCGCCGTTTTCCGCTTCAGGCCGCTCAAGGCCGAGGACATCAAGGCCTACCTGCGGGCCATCTCTCATAAGGAGAAGATCGAGATAACCGATGAGGCCTTGGATGCGCTGGTGCACGTGGGAGAGGGGGACATGCGTCGCGCGGTCAACTCGCTCCAGGTGGCGGCCGCATCGGAGCAGCAGATCACCCTGGAGGTGGTCTATCAAACGTCTGGGAACGCCCGGCCGGAGGAGGTCATCAAGATGCTAGAGACCGCCCTCAACGGCAACTTCGTCGAGGCCAGGGCATTGCTGGACGAGATCATGCTCAACTATGGGCTGAGCGGAGAGGACATCATCAAGCAGATCCACCGCAGCTTCTTCGACCTGAACATCCCCGACGTGGAGAAGGTCAGACTGATCGACAAGACCGGTGAAGTGGAGTTCAGGTTGGTGGAAGGCAGCAATGAGCGTATACAACTGGAGGCTTTGCTGGCATACCTCGTATTGGTCGGAGAGCGCGCCTGAGCGTTCCTTCCTGCCAACAGTTAAATATGACTTCCTAGTTTCCAAGCGAGAGGATAGATATGGCACGCTTCAAGGAGGCCGACGCTAGGCTTCTTAACAAGATGATCTGCATGAACTGCTACGCCAGGAACGCCCCGCGCGCTACCAGGTGCCGCAAGTGCGGATATGACCACATGCGTCAGAAGTCCAAGGAAAGCAGGAAGGCATAAGCCTTCCGCGTAAAACCCCTTTGCTTCCTTATTCTTCATTATCATTTTGCGTCAATTCAGCGCACTGGCCTAGTGTCAAATTTGGTAATTGGGACAGATACATATTTAATCTGGGTGTAGCATTGTAACACCTGGTAGGGACTCTAACTGGGGGATAAACGCTGAAAAAGGTTCTGATCGTCGACGATAATCCAGCGGTCACGGAGATCGTGTCTGAGCTGGTTTCCACATCAGGCTATGCCCCCATCGTCGCCTCCGGAGGAAGGGAGGCCTTGCAGAAGGTGGAGGCGGAAAGACCTGACCTCATCCTCCTCGACATCAACATGCCCGACATGGACGGCTGGACGGTACTGCGCCAGCTGAAGGAGAAGGGCCTCACCGACACGGTCAAGATAATGATGCTGACCGCCACCACCGAGATCGGCACCGACATATTCGGACTCCAGGACGTGGTGTTCGGTTACATCCGCAAGCCGTTCAACAATGCCGAGCTCTCCGAGAGATTGAAGGACGCATTGGAGGAGAAGGTCAAGCCTCCGGTCGAGACCAAACCGGCAGTGGAGGAAAAGAAACCCTCTGGCCGCTTCAAGCTGTTCGGCAAAGCTCCGGCCCAGAAGGAGCCGGCGGTCGAGCATGAAGGGATGGAGAAGGCCAAGAAGTCCGCCAAGGAGTATGACCTGCGGAAGGGGTTCGCCTACCTGGTGCGGGAGACAAAGCCGACCAAGAGCTTCGACATCTTCGTCGACCAGGTCACTCATAACATCCAGGGGCTGTGCGTGACCAGACAGCACCCGTCCGTCATCCGCAAGGAATGGGGGCTGGAGAAGACCCCCATCATCTGGCTCAGCAATCAGTTGGGCAAGGTCTATGTCAACCCGACGAACATCGGCATTCTAAGCGATACCATCATCCGATTCGTGGAGAAGTCGGGAGATTCCATCGTACTGATCGATGGAGTGGAGTTCCTCATCGTCAACAACGACTTCGAGAAGGTCCTCCGCATGATCCATCACATCACCGAGGCCGTAATGGAGTACAAGTCTCGTTTGATAATCTCGGTCGACCCGCGCACGCTCAACACGCGCGAACTGGCACTTTTGGAGCGCAACATGGAGATCATCGACGCGCTCCCCTCCGACCAGACCAAGACCTGAAAAATGATTATCTAGGCCCAGGCTTTTCACCTGTTCATCAAGGACAGTGCTGACATGGTTGCCAACAAGGTCACGAAGGTATGGGCCCGCGAGGTTTTGGATTCCAGGGGAAACCCGACAGTGGAAGCGGAGATCTGGACCAAGGACCTCAAGGTGACGGCCATAGCCCCGTCGGGCGCCTCGACCGGCAGCCAGGAAGCGCTGGAGCTGAGGGATGGCGGCAAGAGGTACGTCGGAAAGGGCGTCACGAAGGCCGTGGACAACATCCGCACCAAGGTCTCGACCCGCCTCGTCGGCATGGACGTCCGCCGCCTGGCCGAGATCGACCAGGCGCTGATCGAGCTGGACGGGACCGACAACAAGTCCGCTCTGGGCGGAAACGCCACCACCGCTGTCTCCTTCGCCGCTGCCAAGGCCGGCGCGCTGGCCGAGGGCGTGGAGCTGCACGAGTTCCTGTGTGCCAACTCCAACATCCTTCCGGTCCCGAACATGAACGTCATCAACGGCGGCAAGCATGCCGGCTCCAACCTCAAGGTGCAGGAGTTCATGATCTCACCGTGCGGGATGAAGACGTTCAGCGATTCACTTCGCACAGGCGTGGAGGTCTACCACTCCCTGAAGTCGGTCCTGAAGAAGGCCTATGGCCCGAGCGCCATCAATGTCGGGGATGAGGGCGGCTTCGCCCCACCGGTGGACACCACCCGCCAGGCCATGGACATGCTGTTGAAGGCCATCGAGGAAGGAGGGTACAAGCCAGGCAAGGATGTCTATCTGGCCATGGACGCTGCCGCATCCGAGTTCTACGAGGATGGTAAGTACACCGTGGACGGCAAGGTCCGCTCGCCTGGGGAAATGGTCGACTTCTATTCCGACCTGATCGACTCTTACCCGCTCATCAGCCTGGAGGACCCGTTCGACGAGTCGGCGGTGGACACCATGGCCGAGCTGACGAAGAAGAAGGGCAAGAAGATCCAGCTGGTCGGGGACGACATGTTCGTCACAAACCCCAAGCACATCGCCGCCGCCATCAAGGCCAAGGCGGGCAACTGCACGCTCCTGAAGGTCAACCAGGTCGGCACCGTGACCGAGGCCATGCAGGCCGCGGAGATGTCGTTCGAGGCAGGCTACAACGTCATGGTCTCCCACCGGTCCGGGGAGAGCGAGGACACCAGCATCGCCGATATCGCTGTCGCTCTGGAGTGCGGGCAGATCAAGACGGGCGCTCCGGCCAGGGGAGAGCGCACCTCGAAGTACAACCGGCTCCTCCGCATCGAGGAGGAGCTGGGCGGAAAGGCGCGCTTCCAGGGCAAGGCATCGTTCGACTGAGGACGTGGCGCAAGTTCATAATCAGCTAAAGCATTGTTCCCTGGCAATTCAGGGGGCAACAGATGCATAAGTTCTTCGCGGCCACGGACGATGAGATCGCCGCTGGCCGTACCACCGACGTTTATTTCGAAAGGACCATGGAAGTGCTTTCGGCCAAGGGAAAGCTCGACTGCCACGCGGTGTCGGAGTTCACCGTGGGCGGTCTTCCCGACGGATGGAAGTGGGGCGTGTTCTGCGGCTCGGAGGAACTGATCCGACTTTACGAAGGAAGGCCGGTCGACCTTTATGGACTTCCCGAAGGGACCGTGTTCCGTCCCCGCACCCAGGAGGGCATCAAGGTGCCCGTGCTGCGTCTGGAGGGCCCATACGGCGCATATTGCGAGCTGGAGAGCCCGGCGCTAGGTTTCATCTGCTTCGGTTCGGGCGTGGCCACGATGTCCGCCCGATGCAAGCTGGCGGCCGAGGGCAGGACTGTAATGTCGTTCGGCGTCAGGCGAATGCACCCGGCGATCGCCCCGGCCATCGACAGGGCCTCGTACATCGGGGGCTGCGACAGCGTCTCCTCGCTCATCGGGGCCGAGACCATCGGCCAGGAGGCGTCCGGCACGATGCCGCACGCGCTGATCATCATGATGGGGGACCAGAAGGCGGCGTTCAAGGCCTTCGACGAGGTGGTCGAGAAGGCGGTGAAGAGGGTGGCCCTGGTCGATACCTTCTACGATGAGAAGGTGGAGGCGGTGCTGGCCTGCGAGACGATCAAGGACCTGCATGCTGTGAGATTGGACACTCCAGCCTCCCGCCGCGGCTCCATGATCGACATCATCCGCGAGGTCCGATGGGAGATGGACCAGCGCGGCTATTCGAACGTCAAGATATTCATCTCCGGAGGCCTGGGGGAGAAGGACCTGGGCCCGCTGGTGAGGGCGGGCGCGGACGGCTTCGGGGTCGGGACCAGCATCAGCAATGCCCCCGTGATCGACTTCGCCATGGACATCGTTGAGAGGGAGAAGAGGCCCGTTTCGAAGCGGGGCAAGTTCTCCGGCAGGAAGCGCGTCCATCGTTGCATGGCCTGCGATACCTGGTCCGTCTCGACCGGAAAGGATGTTCCTGTGTGCAGGACCTGCGGGAAGGAGATGGCCTTGGCCGAGAAGCTCCTGCTGAAGAACGGCAAGAGGACCAAGGCGGCAGAGAGCGCCCAGACGATCAGGAAAAGGGCGATGCAGCAATTTGAAAAGTTGGGACTGGAGTGATGAGCATGGCCATCGAGGAGGGCGACTTCAAGACCCGGATCGAACTGGAGGAGGGCTACCGCTTCATCATTCATTTCGATGACGAGAGGACCAGCGATTTCTACATGGACGAGCCAGCGCCGCTCGGTACCGGGGAGTATCCCAACGCCGGCAAGTTCCTCGCCGCGGCCGTCGGGAACTGCCTGTGCGCCAGTCTAACTTACTGCGTGAGGAGGCACCATGCCGAGATGAACTCGTTGTGGGCGGAGGTCTACACCACGCTGGGACGGAACGAAAAGGGCAGGCTGCGCATCACCAATATCATCGTTAAGTTGCATCCCGAGGTATCCGACGAATTGAAGCTGGACCGGTGCAGGGACCTGTTCGAGGACTTCTGCATCGTCACCGAGAGCGTGAAGAATGGCGTACCGATACAGGTGCAGATCGAGCAGACCAAGAAGGAGGGCTGAAAATGCTGGACGACAAGGACCTGGCCATCTTGAAGGAGCTGAGGAAGGACGCACGGCGCTCCACCAAGGCCATCGCAAAGGACCTGGCCATACCGAGGGCCACCGTGCATGAGCGTATAAAGAGGATGCTGGACAAGGGGATCATCAAGGGCTTTACCGCCGTGCCAGACTACGCCAAGCTGGGCGAGCCGGTCACCGCCTTCGTGCTCGTGTCCTTTCTGCCGAACAGCACCGTGTCGCAGAGGCAGCTGGCCCAGCAGATCGCCGGGATCGACGGGGTCCAGGAGGTCCACGTGGTGTCCGGCGAGCATGATATTTTGCTGAAGGTGAGAGGAAGCTCGATGGAGAGCATCGGGTCACTGGTCATCGATAAGATCCGTGCCATTCCCGGCGTGGGCAGGACCCTCACCATGGCGTCGTTCGCGACTATAAAGGATTTGTGATTTCTTTTTTCTCGCAGGAAATGCGCCTGCCAGCGTTGCAGGTGTTAACTTTTTCTTACCTTTTCGTGCGAAATTGTCATCGATTTTGATATTAATGTAAAAAGTCGAACTACCCATATCAGGTTAACATTTCATAGGCCAGAATTATTCGCAATTCCTGTAAAAATGGGGCTTCAGGGCGTTGAGTCCGGTGGGAATTGCGATTATTTAAAACAGTACAAATCTGCACATCTGGCATATTACATGGAAGCAGCGAAATCTTTAAAATACACCAAACAATAGTGGCTATCTGCTTGGAAAGGTGGCTAGCGTTAAGGAAGGTAACTTGGGGGTTGCCGTCCTATTCGGGCGATTCTTTCTAGTGGGGAGGGATATGTTGGTAAACCATCAACCAGCGCAAGCTCTGTATGGCAACCCGAGCTTGACCGACCTCGAACCGAGGTTGGAACTGAGACAGGTTCTGGGCAAGCCTGTTGCAGAGCAGCCGAAGAAAGCTAGCTCCGCTGTCCTTATGGAAGAACCCTTGATGTTCGGCAATGGTCCGACGTCCCGCGTGCTTTGTCGCTGCGGGGCCGTGGCCGATGTCGACCGGGGAGTGATCGGCACCAAGCGAGACCTGGGGAAGGCCGTGGAATGCCGTCGCTGCCGTAACCTGCGGATCTCGCGGGAACGGGACGAACTGGACCTAGAGTTCAATGGCATTTCCGAGAACGAGGAGCATTAGCGCTCCCGTTCCATCCGCGCCCTAATTATTTATAGGGGCCGCTGGATAGTGAGGCCCCAATCAGGCAGGCATTCTCATGGACATGCTGGTCATATCTGGTTTTTTAGGGTCTGGCAAGACGACCCTTATCCTGTCCACCGTGGGCAAGCTCATCGAGACGACCAAGAAGAAGGTCGTGATAATCGTCAACGATTTCGGCCAGATAGGCATCGATGGCAAGGTGATGGAGAAGTACGGACTGGCCGTTACGGAGATGCCCTCGGGCTGCATCTGCTGCACCCTCGGCTCTGACTTCCTGGAGACGGTCAGGACCGTGGACAGCAAGTTCAAGCCCGACCTCATCATCGTCGAACCCACTGGCATCGCCGACCCGGCCAACATCCTCGATACCATGAAGCTCTACCATGGTCCGATCGGCACGATCCGCATACTCGTGGTCGTGGACTCCGTGCGCTTCCCGCTCATAATGAAGGCGCTGGCAAAACCGTTGCGCAACCAGCTCAATGCCGCGAACGCGATCATCATCAACAAGGTCGACGAGGCATCGCCCCAGGCGGTCAAGGAGGTAAAGGACAGCTTGGAACAGATGGGGATCAAATGTCCGGTGGTCACCACCTCGGCGACCGCCGGTATCAACCTGGAGGATGCGGTCAAGGTCATGGTGTCTCCATGATGGCCGAGGACTTTTCCGCTTACGCCGCCAAGGTGCATGTCGAATTCGTATCGATACATGACGAGAAGGGCGTACAGTCGATGGTCGAAGCGCTGATGTCACGGATAGCTCTGGACTGCGTGGACCAAGGGACCCGATTGATCGGCCATGTGAAATGCATCGCCGAGATCGAGAAGGAGAAGTACCTGGCATGCAGCGTGGTCGGCCATGACGGCAAGGCCAGATGCTCCGGCGGCCTCGGACGCTCGACCGATCGTCTGGAGATGGTGATAAACGTCCTGCAGTATGGCCTCACCACCATGACCCTAGAAAAGATCGTCAAGGACCGGGCGCCGAAAGCGTTCGGGGCCGATGCCAAGGTCGTCGTCGAAACCATCGGAAAGGATGAGAGCTGCGAGCGGCCCAGGCCGATCCAGCTGGTGTGATCACTCTTTCTTGGCGGCCGTTTTCTTGGCCGGGGCCTTCTTCGCCGCCGGTTTCTTCGAGGCCGTCTTTTTCGGGGCCGCCTTCTTTTCGGAAGGCACCTCGCCCTCTTCCTTCTTGACGGCCTTCTTGGTAGCTGGCTTCTTTACCGCAGCCTTCTTGGCCGGTGCCTTGCCGGTCTTTCCCTCCACGGCTTTCTTCGCTTCCCTCTCCGCCTTCAGCTTCTCGTTGCTGGGACAGTCCATGTTGGGACAGAACTTCCAGCCGCCCTTGCCCTTCATGCCGAACATGGGCGCTTTGCACAGGACGCAGGTCTCACCGACAGGATAGACCATGCCGAACTGGGGCAGCGGATAGGTGCGCTTGCATTCAGGGTAGCCCGAGCAACCGATGAACCTCTTGCCCGCCCAGGAGAACAATACCTTCAGCTCCTTGCCGCACTCCGGGCAGACCCCGACCACATCCAACCCCTTGTTGCTCTCGCAATCGGGGTCGATGCAGACGACCTGCAGCGGGTTTCCCTTCCTGATGACCTTGATCTTGGGCAGACCGCACGTCTCGCATTTCTCCTGGGTCGGCTGGACCAGCGCGCCCGAGGGCTTCCTGAAGGTGCGCTCGCAATTGGGATAGTTCATGCAGCCGATGAACTCCGAGCCCCTCTTGGTGCGGATAATGCGGAGGTCGCCTCCGCAGTCAGGGCAGATGCCGAGGTTGTGCTGCTCCGCCAGGGCCGATCGGATCTCATCGCCGATCTCCTTCTTGTGGCGTTCCATCGCCTCCATGACGTCGGATAGCATGTCCTGCGACTCCGCCACGATCTCCGTCAGGGTGGACTTGCCGTTGGCGATGTCGTCCATGTCCTGTTCCAGGTGAGCGGTCATCTTGCTCTCAGTGATGGTCTTGGCGTGCTTCTCCAATGACTCCACCACCGCCACCCCTCCCTGGGTCGGGACCAGGTCGTTGCCGACCACGTACTTGCGGTCGTAGAGCTTCTGGATGATCTCATGCCTGGTGGACTTGGTGCCCAGCGCCAGGCGTTCCATCTCCTGCAGCAGGGTGCCTTGGGAATATCGGACCGGCGGCCTGGTCTCCTTCCTCTCCATCGAGGCCGCTTTTACCGTGACCTCCTGGCCGACCTTCAGCTCGGGCACGATGATCTCGTTGACCCGGATGTATGGATAGTATTTTCTCCAGCCAGGCAGAAGGATGCGGTAGCCCTTGACATCGAACGGTTCATCCGCTACCTTTACGACGCCCTCCCTGGACTCCGACTTCGCCGGAGGTGCCACTGTGGCGAAGAAGCGGCGCACGATAAGCTCGTAGATCTCCCATTTGCCGCCCTTCAGCATCTTCTTGGTGGCCACTTCGGTCGGATAAATCGGCGGGTGGTCAGTGGTCTCGACCCGTCCGCGGGACGGCCTGATCTGCGGCTGGGCCAGAAGCTCCTCTGCCTCGGCCTTGAAATCCGACTCCTTGAACTTCTCCAGGATGTACTTCAGCCCCAGCGAACGGGGGTAGACGGTGTTGTCCGTCCTTGGATATGAGATGTAACCGGACGTGTAAAGGTCCTCTGCGATCTTCATCGCCAGGCTCGGGCTGATGCCCATCTTGTTGGCCTCGGCCAGGAACATGGTGGTGTTGAACGGCGGTATCGGGTACTCGTCCTTCTCCTTGCGCTCATAGCTGGCCACGACACCCTTCGAGACGTTCGAGACCTTGTCGTTCACGACCTTGGCCTCGGCCTCGTCCCAGAAGGGGTTCTTCTGGTGCGTGCCCATGAAATCCGATTCCGTCGAGAGCTGGGCGGTGACGTTCCAGTAGGGCTTCGGTACGAAAGTGCGGATCTCCCTGTCCCTGTCGACCACAAGGCTCAGCGTGGGGCTCTGCACCCTCCCCACGGACAGGAAATTGGTCCCGGTCTGTCCAGATGCCAATGAGATGAAACGTGTAAGCGCCGCTCCCCAAGCCAGGTCGATCACCTGACGGCACTCTGCGGATTCGGCCAAACGATGATCGGGATCGGTGAGCTCGTTGAACGCCTTCTCGATCTCGACCTTGGTGAACGCAGAGAACTTGGCCCTCTTCACGCCGCGCATGTCGAAATCCAGCAATCGGACGGTCTCCAGGCCGATGAGCTCTCCTTCCCGGTCGAAGTCAGTGGCGATGATGATGCGGTCGGAGTCCTTGGCCAGGTCCCTCAGGGTGCCTATTATGTTGTCCGCAGTGATGCGCTTCTGCGGCTCGGCATAGACGAGGTCCTTCGGGTTTACCTTGTTCCAGTCATTGTACTCCGGGGCATAGTCAAGCTCGATGACATGGCCTCTCAGTCCCACGACATTGAAATCATCCTCGTCATGGTGGAACTCGAACACCTGCACGTTGTTCAGGCGTTTCCTCTTCATGTCGCCGCTGGACAAGATGACCGATATCCTGGCAGCCGCGTCTGACTTCTCGGAAATGATAAGATTGCGCATCCGATGCGCGTCAGGTCAATCAAGTTATTTAATCAATTGGGATTCATGCAACGATATGGTAAATCAGTGATGATGGTCCGAGGCGGCATCGTGCGGATGCTCGTGCTCGGTTATCTCGCTGGACAGCATGACCGGAACGCCGTTCTGCACTCCCCTCACGCTGCCGAGGTGATCGGCCAGATCCTTGATGTCCCTGGCCTTGCCGCAAACGACCAGGACCTCTAAGCACCGTTCCAGGTCGAGATGCACGTGGATTGAGGAGGAGATGAGGTCATGATGCTCATGCTGGATGTCTGTCAGCTTCTCCTTCACATCCCCTTTGTGATGGTTGTAGATCAGCGTGATCGTGCCGCACACCCTTGCCTCCTCGTTCTCCACGAACGTCTGGGTCAGCGCGTCCCTGATGAGGTCGCGGAAGGCCTCGGACCTGGTGACGTAGCCCTTCCTCTCGATCATTTTATCGAACTGGTCCAGCAGTTCCGGTTCGAGGGATACGCCGATCCTGGTCACATTGTCCATGATATCGGGCATTGGATAGAGGCCAGGAATGATAACACTTTCTATGGGATTTTTCGTACGCCTGAATTAGGGTTATATCGGGCTTGCTTCATTATCGGGTCACGTGAATCACCTGGAGTTGGTCCTGGACCGGCTGAACGATTCGGTCAGAGAGTCATTGGGCGGAGAGGAGGTGGCCTTGATGTTCTCCGGGGGCATCGACAGCTGCATCATCGCCCAGCTTGCCAGGAGATATGCTGACGTCACTTTGTACACCGTCGGCCTGGAGGGCGCCCATGATCTGGTCGTGGCCGAGGCCACGGCAAAGAGGCTCGGGCTGCCTTGGAGGCCGATCCTCATCGATCCCAGGGCGGTTCGGCTGGCCGTCTCGGAGATACAGTCCATATTGGGCGGGATGGACCCGCTGCCGATATCGTTCGAACTCCCGCTCTTGTTCGTGGCCAGGGAGTCCGAGGAAAGGGTCATTGCCAGCGGGCAGGGGGCCGATGAGATGTTCGGAGGTTATGCCAGATATGAGAGCATGACCGCCGAGGATAGAAGTGCCTCTATGAGAAAGGACACCGAGACATTGATCTCCTACGGCTCGCCACTGGAGAAAAGACTGGCCGCCCATTACGGCAAGAAGATGAGGCATCCATTCCTCTCACCAGGGGTCATCGAAGCGGCGATGACGTTGCCAGATGAGCTCATCGTCCATAATGGCGAACGAAAGGTCGCCCTGCGGGCCATCGCACCGACGTTGGGGCTGGACCAAGAGGCCGGCCGCCCCAAGAAAGCCGCACAATACGGGTCCGGCATCATGAAATGCATGCAGGCCGAGGCCAAGAGGGACAAGATGGAACTGGCGGTTTGGGTGGTGCAGATGAGGCCGGAGGCGAACATATGACCGACAGATATCAGGAGACGATCGACTGGCTATATTCCCTGGAGAACATGGGGATCAAGCTCGGTCTGGAAAGGATGAGGGAGCTCCTGCAGGCCCTGGGCGATCCTCAGAGATCGTTCCGTTCAGTGCACATCGCCGGCACGAACGGCAAGGGCTCTGTCTGCGCCATGCTCTCATCCATCTTCCGCGAGGGTGGATACCGCACCGGGCTCTACACATCCCCCCACCTGGTCGATTTCACCGAGAGGATACAGGTCGACGGGGTGCAGATCAGCAGGGAAGAGGTGGCCGCTCTGGCAGGGGAGGTGCGAGTTGCGATGGAAACGCCTGGCTTCCCCGATGGCCGCAAGCTCACCTTCTTCGAGGTCACCACTGCCATCGCGTTCCTTCATTTCGCCAGGAATGGGGTGGAGATGGCGGTCGTGGAGGTGGGGATGGGCGGGCGGCTCGACGCCACCAACGTCATCACGCCAGAATGTTGCGTCATCACCAGCCTGGCACTTGAGCATACGCAATATCTGGGGGACACGCTCCCCAAGATCGCCTACGAGAAGGCGGGGATCATCAAGGAGGGGGTCACCGTCGTCAGCGCTTCGCACGAAGAGGACGTCCTGCGCATCATCGATGCCGTCGCCAGGGACCGGGGGAGCCCGCTATTGGTGAGCGGTAGGGACTTTGAGCACGACCTCCTAAAGGCCGATTGGAACGGAACCAAGGCTCACCTCCATTCTATCGGTTCGGACGTGACCATCCCGCTTTTGGGCGGATACCAGGCAGCCAACGCCGCGATCGCATGCGAATGTGCTTTGGAAACGGCCAAACGCGGAGTGTACCTGCCGGAGGAGGCGATCGCCCGGGGCCTGGAGAACGTCTACTGGCCCGGGCGTATGGAGGTGGTCTCGCAGAGGCCGCTACTGGTCTTCGACGTCACCCACACCCCAGCCGGTGCCAAGGCCGTTGCCGGCGAACTGTCCCGCCTGCAGGACAAGGACTGGACGCTGGTCATAGGCGTGCTGAACGACAAGGACCTGCGCGGCATCTGCGAACAGTTCGGCCCGCTGGCAAAGAATGCGGTGGCCACATCCCCGCATACCAAGAGGGCCTTCTCGGCGGAAGAGGTGGCGGCCGTGCTGAAGGATTATTGCGATGACGTCGAGGTCGTGCCTGAAGTGCCAATGGCGATCGAGCGGGCCAGGACCATCGCCGGCCAGGGGCCGGTGCTCTTGACCGGGTCCTTGTACATGGTGGGCGAGGCAAAGGAATGGTGGACGAGAACGAGATAAGGCTGGTGCTCCTGGGGATCAAGGAGAACATAGCCGGGGAGGCGTTCCCGGGGGCGGACGACCTGGAGATGCCTGAATGGCCTCGTGACCCCTTCCATGTCCTCATCGCCACGGTCCTTTCGCAGCGGACTAAGGATGCGAACACCTACAAGGCCTCGAAGCAGCTTTTCGCCGCCCTTCCCGACGTCCGCGCCATCGCCGATGCCGAAGAAACGGAGATAGAGGCGCTCATCAGGCCCTCTGGCTTCTACAAGGTCAAGGCCAAGGGGATCAAGGGTCTGTGCCAGCAGATCATCGATCGTTTCGGCGGCAAGGTCCCGGACGACATCGACGACCTGGTCTCCTTGCCCATGGTGGGAAGGAAGACGGCCAACTGCGTCCTGTCATACGGGTTTGAGGTCGATGCGGTCTGCGTCGATACCCACGTGCATCGGATATCGAACCGGCTGGGATGGGTATCGACCGATGATGCCGATGAGACCGAGACCGCCTTGAGGAGGATCGCCCCGAAGGACAAATGGAGCGAGATCAACCGCCTCATGGTGCGTTTCGGTCAGAAGACCTGCCTGCCCCGCAATCCCCGATGCGGTCAGTGCCCTGTCAGCTCCAGATGCAATTATTTTGAAAAATTGAAGAAGGCCTAGACACCGAGGGTGTCGTCGATCTTCTTGCTCATCTCCTTTCCGATCTGGATCTCGGCCTCCCATTGCGGCAGGGTGTCGAGGATCTCCTTCAGCTCCCTCATGCAGTCGATGCAGACCCACTTTGAACCGATGGGCTTCATCGGTTTCCGCTGGTAGCCGACGGCCCCGCACAGTCCGCAGACGTGCATCTTCTTGGTGCAGTGCTCCGCATAGGCATCGAGCTTCTTCCCTTCCAAGATCGACTCCAAGGTGCGCTCACTGCGGGTCTTTTCATCATCTGGCATGGCCATTCCCAGAGAGAATCGATACTGCCCTATATTTCACTTGGCCCCATACCATATCGTTCCGGCCGTACGAGGGGCCAACACATAATAAATATCGGCCTGCCATTGATGAACGAATGCACGAAGTATCGGTCATGACCAGCATCATCGAGAACGTACGCAACGCGCTCCAGGGTCACAATGTCATCAAGGTGGAGGAGGTCGACCTCACCGTGGGCGAGCTGACGTTCCTGGGCCTGGACCAGCTGCAGTTCGCCTACGAGATATTGACCCGTGGCACGGAGCTGGAGGGCTCGACGCTGGTCATCGAGACCGAAAGGACCGAGGTAAGCTGTTCGAACTGCGGTTATTCCGGTCCCGCTTCATATTATGAGGAAGAGGGGTATCATGGCAGCATCCCTCAACTGGCATGTCCGAAATGCAAATCGAACGTGACGGTGCTGAAGGGCAAGAGCTGCCGCATCACGTCGGTCAAGGTGGAGGAGTGACAATGTTCCGTTTCAGGGAGGAGGCCACGGCCAAGAAGGTCCTGCAGTCGCTGGAGAGCATGAAACTGCATGACCTGAACATCATGCATGTGTGCGGGACCCATCAGGACACATTGGTGAAGTTCGGCATCGAGGAGATGCTGAAGAGGACGGGCATCCACATCCGCCAGGGACCGGGCTGTCCGGTCTGCGTCACCACCACCAAGGAGGTGGTGGAGGCGATCACGCTGGCCAAGGCCGGTGTGACCATCGCCGTGTTCGGCGACATGCTCACCGTGCCCACGCCCATCGGGTCGCTGGCCGATGCAAAGGCCGAGGGAGCTGACGTCCGGGTGGTCTATTCTTCCAGCGACGCGGTCAAATTGGCAAAGGACGTGGATAGGCTGGTCTTCATGGCCATCGGGTTCGAAACGACCAGCCCCACAACCGCGGCCATCGTCCTCGATGGGTTGCCGGATAACCTCTCCGTGCTTTCTTGTCACCGCATCCTGCCGCCCGCGCTGGACGCGCTGTTCCATATGGGCGAGGTGCGCATCGACGGGCTCATCCAGCCAGGCCACGTTGCGGTCATCCTGGGTCTGGAACCGTTCTATCGATTCTCGGAGGCGTTCCACGTCCCCCAGGTCGTGGCCGGTTTCGAACCGCTGGACCTTCTGGTCACGATCTACATGATCGCCAAGCAGCATGTGGATGGGAGGGCCGAGGTGGAGAACGAGTACTCCCGCGTGGTCCGGACAGAGGGCAATCCCGTGGCCAGGCGCATGTTGGACGATGTCTTCTACCCCGTCGACCGCAACTGGAGGGGCTTCCCCGTCATACCAAAGAGCGCCCTCGAGCTGAAGCCGAAATGGGACGATCACAATGCCAGGCGCGTCTACGAGGACGTGCTCGCCAAAGCGCCGGTGGTCAAGGAGGAGATGGGGAACTGCCGCTGCGGCGAGGTGCTCCGGGGCATCATCGAATCTAAGGAATGTCCTGCCTTCGGAAAGGCCTGCAACCCCAAGCGTCCGATGGGCCCGTGCATGGTCAGCCGGGAGGGGAGCTGCAATATCAGCTACAGGTACCGCCAGGATTGAACATAACGCCACTTAACTAATGACCATCCCTATACCTGCCTAGAGGACTATTTATCTGACCTCGGCCTTACCATCTCGACCCGTCGAGGACGGGCCGGGAGGCCGGCCTATGGAGGCATCGAACGACAAGAACGGAAATGGCAAGTTGGCGCAGTGTCAGAACGGTTCGATCCCTACCGAGGGAGAGCTGCCTCCTCCGACCCAAAGCGTCATCTGCGTATCGCTGCCCCAATTGAGCGCCAGGCCGGTCAAGACCATGGGCAACGCGCCCGAGGAGTTCTTGGCGACGGTGCAGAAGTCCACTCTGTCCTGGGTCAACTATGCGGCCGAGGACCTGGAGAAGGACGGCACCAGGGTGGCGCAGATGTATGGATTCAGCGAGTCGATGATCGCCACCCTTTTGAAAGGCTACTATGCCAGTTTCGAGGACCGCGAGGTCGAGCTGGGCATCATGGTGCCAGCCGTCCGCGTCAGGGGGGCGGAGCTGAAGGTCTTCCCCCTGCTCATCCTGGTAAAGCGGAACCTCATCCTTTCCATTCATAGCAAGGAGGTGTCGCGCATCGTTCTTTTCTCCCGTTATGCGGACACATACCTGCGGAAGCTTCCTGACGTCATGCCTCAGGAGGACAAGCTGACCATGATGCTCGTCCGCATACTGGACGAGAACAACACCCGAAACTTCGAGCAGCTGAGAGAGATCGAGGAGAGGGCGGACGAGATGTCCGAGATCCTAATCGATCCCAATTCGCCCCGCATCACGATCGGTAGGCAGATCTACGAGATGAAGCACAGCCTCATCACCTACCTGAACACCTTATGGCGCACTTTGGACGTGGTCAACTCCCTCCGTTACGGTGATGCGGAGGTCGTCACCGACAACCCCAAGGTGCTTGCGAAGGTCGGCCTGCTCGCGGACGAGCTGAACCGGCAGATCGAGCTCAGTGAGCACATGTCCGAGGTGTTGGCATCCGGTCTGGAAGTGCTCCAGTCCTTGTACAACAACCAGCTGCAGATACTCAACAACCGCATGTCGCTGACGATGACCTGGCTCACGATCCTGGGCACGGCCGTCCTGGTGCCGAACACCCTGGCGACGATATTCGGATATGTGTTCGGTCTGTCCTGGGATCTCATCATATGGAGCTTGGGCGTGATCACCTTTGCGAGCGTTGGGGCCACCGTCCTTGCATACTGGTGGGTCAAGCGCCGGGTCAACCTGCCCAGCCGAGCCGATGAACTGGAACGATGAGGCGCCATGGCCGAAGGTGAGAGGTGCAATCCAGAGGTGGTCGCGGTCGGCAATGATCCAGCCCCGCCCCGCTTCGTTTGCGTCACCCTCCCTCCCGCTCCGTTCAAGATCGCCAAGGTGACGGCCGACGACATCTGTGACCTGACCGGCATCGCCAAGGAAGGAACGCTCACCTGGATCAACTTCGTGGCAGACGATCTGGAGACCGATGTTCCGATGGCGGCCCGCAAGTTCGGCTTCTCCGATGCCCTGGCACGGAACCTGGTGAAGCACGATTACCAGGCCTATGAGGACAATGACATCGAGCTGGGGATGGTGCTGCCCGCCATCCGAGTGAATGAGCTGGATGTCGATGTCCGCCCGGTCGTCATGATGGTGCGCGACAATCTCATCGTCACCATCCATGACAAGGACCTGGGCCGCATGGTCCAATTCTCTCGCTATGCCGATACGTGGCTGTCCAAGCTTCCGGGGATCATGCCCACGACCGATAAGCTGACCCTGGTCATGATCCGTCTCATCGCGGTCATCAACGAGCGTAATTATGAACAGCTCCGCATGATCGAGGACAAGGCGGACGACATCAGCGAATCGCTTTTGGACCCGACCATCCATTACATGGAGACCGGGCGGTACATCTATGAGGTCAAGCACAGCCTGATCGTCTATCTGAACGCCCTATGGCGGGGATTGGACGTGCTGAACGAGCTGCGGTATGGCGATGCCGAGCTCGTCTCCGACCATCCCAAGGTGCTGCAGCAGCTGCAGCTCATGTGCAGCGAGCAGACCAAGCACATCAGCCTGACCGAGCATACCTCCACCGTCCTCGTCTCCGGAACGACGGTTCTCCAGACCCTCCATAACAATCAACTGCTCATCATAAACAACCGCATGCTGATGACCATGACCTGGATGACCATCATCGGCACCGCGGTCATGGTGCCGAACACAATGGCCACCATGTTCGGGTTCATCTTCACCGCTCCGCCGGAACATCTGCTTTGGTCGCTGGCCGTGATCGTCTTCTCTACCCTGGCCTCGACCTGGATCGCCTACAAGTGGATCACCATGCGGTTGCCGATGGCGGAATCGCCGGAACGATTACACCCTAGCGATCGATAGCGAGCTTGCGGAAGTTATAAAAACCGCGCCCTCACCTGTTATCATCACTGGCCTCTTTTTGGTCAGGGGAGGTAGGGAATTGGCATCAGAGAAGCTCAAGAACATGATGAACAAGGCCATCGCAAATGAGATCCAGGTCTCCATCCAGTACATGTGGCAGCACGTGCAATGGACGGGGGTCGAGCATTACGCCGTGGCCGACGAGTTCAAAAGCATCGCCATCCAGGAGATGAAGCATGCCGAGATGATCGCCGAGAGGCTGTGGTATTTCGATGGAGTACCGACCACCAAGCCATCCACCATCACGGTCGGAGGGGTATTGGAGGAGATGGTAGACTACGATATCAAGGCCGAAGAAGATGCGATCGAGCTCTACAAGGATATCCAAAAAGTGGCCGATGCCGAGAACGATCCAACCACCAGGTTCCTGTTCGAAGGCATTCTCAAGGACGAGGAGGAGCATCATGACTTCTTCACGTCATTGAAAGATGGCATGCCGCAGAAAAGGAAGCGGTGAGTCTATTCCAAAAGCTCATTCCCAAATCGAGGAATGAGCGCACATCTTTATTTAACACCAGGAAACCTAGAATTTATTTATGATCCAATTGCGCAACCGGAACGAGCTCGCCAGTCTTCTGAAGAAAGGCCTCGAGATCGAGCGAGGCTTTGAGAATCTGGCACAGTGGGAGGGCTATGTTCAGGCCAAGAGCGACATGTTCCGTTCCACCCTATTCACCATGATCTCTGAATCGGAGCATCACGCCACGATGGTGACGGAGATGCTCGACCGGCTAGATCTGCCGAATCAGGGCACGCCTCCTTTGAGGCCGCAGAACTTCGACTTTTCCACCAGGGAGGAGGCCGAGGTGATGCACGAATTGGCCCGGAACGAGAAGCTGGTGTTCGACCTCTATTCCAATATCAGGGACAGCCTGATCGGTTCGGACACGGCCTCCTGGCTTTCCGAGGAGGACAGGGAGTTCATGTTGGGCTACCTGGCCGAGCTCATCGAGGCGGAGGCGGAGCACATGAGACTTGCAGCGAGGGGTGTGGGCAAGGTAGAGAGGATAAGATAAATCGTTTTTATCACAATGAGGATAAACAATCCATAATTGGACAATTTATTTTATATCGCGGTATATCAATCCCCCCACCGCCGGCATTGCCGGATTAGGGATGAGAGATGTTTGCAGTCGAGGTTAAGGGGTTGGTCAAGGATTATGGCCAGTTCCATGCCGTCAAGGGCATCTCCTTTGACGTCAAAGAGGGGGAAGTGTTCGGTCTCATCGGACCGAACGGAGCAGGCAAGACGACGACGCTGCGCGTTCTCTCCACTTTGCTGGAGATATCGGGCGGAAAGGTGTCCATCTTCGGGCTGGACCTGAAGGAACAGGCCGGCGAGGTACGCAAGGTGATCAGCTATCTGCCCGAGGACGCTGGTGCTTACAGGAACATGACCGGACGGGAGTACCTGGACTTCATGGCCGGCTTCTTCGCGCCGGAGAAGGACCCGAAGAAGCTGCTGGAGCGCGGGCTGGAGATCGTTCGCCTGGGCGAGCGCATCGACGACAAGATCGAGACGTACAGCAAGGGCATGGCGCGCCGGCTGCTGGTGGGCAGGGCGCTCATGGTGGAGCCGAAGCTGGCCATCTTGGACGAGATCACTTCCGGTCTGGACGTGGTGAACGCCCAGGCCATCAGGAAGGTGGTCCGGGACAGGACCAAGGAAGGCACGACCGTGCTGCTGTCCTCGCACAATATGCTCGAAGTGGAGCTGATGTGCGACCGGATCGCGCTCATAAATGACGGCGTGATCGTCGAATCTGGCACTCCCAAGGAGCTCAAGGAGAGGTACAAGGCCACGAACATCGAGGAGGTATTCGTGGAGGTGGTCAAATGAGCGGCCCAGGCAGGATAATGAAGAAGGAGATCAAGGAGCTGCTGACCCCGGCCACCATCGTGCCGATCATCATAATGGCGGTCCTGTTCGCTTCGCTAGGCGGGGCCTTCAACGGTGTGAGGGAACAGTTGGAGAACAAGCCAGAGTTCGGGCTGGCCGTGGACGATGCCGGTACGTTCGGCATACTGGCAAGGGAGTCGTTCAACTCGACCTCGAACATCATATACAACGCCACCAGTTTGCAGGACGGGCTTCAGGCGTTACAGGACGGCAAGTGCGGCCAGGCCTTGGTCTACATACCAGGCAACTACACGGCCAACCTGATGAACAACAAGACCGGCTGGGTCGATGTGTATTGGATGAAGAAGGGGACCGGCCTGACGGCCTCGGTCCAGACCGCATTGGTCCAAGCTTCGATCACCAGCATGGGAAAGGCCGTTTCTACGTACATGATCGTGTACGGCGTCACGACCAACTCCTCGCTGATCTTGAGCCCCATCCAGACCTATTCTACCACATACCTGAACGATAAGGTCATGCCAGGCATCACGCCGGACCAGGTCGACACGGTGTTCACCTCGTCCTCGCTGATCGTCCCGCTCATCGTCATGCTGGTCGTCATCATGGCCGGTAGCATGGTCATCAACTCCATGGGCAGCGAGAAGGAGAACAAGACCCTGGAGACGCTGCTGACGATGCCGGTGAAGCGTACCTGGATCGTGTTCGGCAAGCTGGCCGGAGCGACCGTGGTCGGGCTGATCGTCGCGGGCATCTACATGATAGGCATGGGTTACTACCTCAGTTCGCTCATGGCCGGTTCCACGATCGACCTGGCGAAGTACGGCCTGACCCTGGGCATGGGCGATTATGTCGTGATCGGCGTGTCGCTGTTCCTGGCGCTGCTGTGCGGCCTGGCTCTCTGCATGATCCTTGGCATATTCACCAAGAACTTCAAGGCGGCCCAGACCATGGTCCTGCCAGTGACGATGCTGGCCATCATACCGATGCTGATCAGCATGTTCAGCGACTTCAACAGCCTGCCGCTGTTCCTGCAGATAGCAGTGTTCGCGATCCCGTTCTCCCACCCGATGTTCGCGTTCAACAACATCATGATGGGCAACTACATGATCGTGTTCGCCGGCATCGCATACATGGCGGTGTTCGCCCTGGCGGCCATGTTCATCGCGGTGTACCTGTTCAGGAAGGACATCCTCCTGACCGGAAGGGTGCGCAGCGCTGAGCGGAAGAAGGGCTTCAGCCTGATCAATCTGCCAGGATGGAAGAAGTAAACCTCTTAGAAAAATTTCTTTTCTGGTTGAACGGCCCCCGGGATCCGGGGGTCGGCAACTTTATATTTTTTATAAAAAATTAAAAAGAGATCAGACCGACGACTTCTGCACCGGGACGATCTCCAGGTTCGCCTTCTTGCCGCGCACCTGCACCTTCTTGATGCCCTGAACGACCTTCGCTGCGGCGTTCTTCTGCACCTCGAAGACGGTCTCCTCCGGCTCGATCAGGACCGAACCGATGTCCATGTCATTGATGTGGATCTGGTTCTCCAGCACGTCGAGCAGGTCGATCTTGCGCAGGCCGTCCTTCTCGCCCACATCGATCTTCATCCGCACCATGCCGAATATGTCGGCCACGTCGGTGAAGTCGGTGACCCGCCGCACGACGTCGCGGCGACCGGTCTCAGGGACCTCTTCCTGGACGACGTCGATGACGCCGTACTCCTTGATCTTCTTCAGCAGGTACATCTCCGCCGCGGTGATGAACGTGATGGCGATGCCTTCCTTCCCGGCGCGTCCAGTGCGGCCGATGCGGTGCACGTAGACCTCCGGGTCCTCGGGTATGTCGTAGTTGATGACGTGCGTGACGCCCTGGATATCAAGACCTCTCGCGGCCACATCGGTTGCGACCAATACCTTGATCTTGCCGGAACGGAAGTCGGTCAGGACCTTCTCCCTCTTGGCCTGGGTGATGTCACCGTGCAGCGCTGCGACGGGATAGCCGTAGGACTGCAGACGCTTGCAGATGATGTCCACCATCATCTTGGTCTGGGCGAAGATGATCGCCTTGGGCTTGTACTTGTCCAGCACCCTGCACAAGGCCCAGATCTTGTTCTTCCTCTCGATGTTGAAGTAGATCTGCTTGGTGGTGGGCAGGACCAGTTCCTGCTCGCTGACGGTGATGCGGAGCGGGTCCTTCATGTGCTTTTCGGCGATGCCGCGAACACCTTCGGGCAGGGTGGCGGAGAAGAGCATGGTCTGACGCTTCTTCGGCACCTGTTCCAAGATGAACTCGATGTCCTCGATGAAGCCCATGTCCAGCATGCGGTCGGCCTCGTCCAGCACCAGATACTCCACCTCGCTGAGGTCCAGGGTCCTGCGGTGGATATGGTCGATGATACGGCCAGGCGTTCCGACGACGATATCGATGCCCTTCTTGAAGAACTCGATCTGCTCGTCGATGGAGCGGCCTCCGTAGACCGGCAGGATGCGGACATCCTGGTAGTAGTAGGCCAGTTTCTTCATTTCGTCCGCTACCTGCACGCCCAGCTCCCTAGTGGGCACGAGGATGAGGGCGTATGGTTTACGCCCCCGGCTGACGTTCTGCAGAATGGGAATTCCGAATGCGGCCGTCTTGCCCGTACCGGTCTGGGCCTGGCCCATGACGTCCTTGCCCTCCAGCAGGACCGGTATGGTCTTTTCTTGAACAGGGGTAGGTTCATTCCACCCCATCCTCTCGATCGCCTTCATGATGAGAGGATCCAAATCGAAGGAATCGAATCCAACGCTCATTTGCTCACTTACAAACGGCACATATTGCGAGGTGGCTTAAACATTTATGCTCAAATATTCAGTCCAATTCGTCCTCTAAGCGTTCCACCACTGCCTTTAGGATCGCCACACGACCGTAGTACTTGTCATTGCCAGGCACTATGACCCAGGGCGCATCCTCGGTGTCGGTCCGCTCCAGCATCTCCTCCACCGCCGGCAGGTAATCCGCCCTCCTCGATCGGTTGCGCCAGTCGTCCTCGGAGATCTTCCACTGCTTGTCCGGGTCCTTCTCCCGCTCCTGGAACCGCTGCAGCTGGGTCGCCTCATCGATCTCCAGCCAGAACTTTATGGTGATGGCACCCGCCTTGCCCATCATCTTCTCCATCTGGTTTATCTCGGAGTAGGCTCTGCACCACTGGTCCGAGGTGGCGAACCCTTCCACCCTTTCGACCAGGACCCTACCGTACCAGCTGCGGTCGAATATCGTCATCTCCCCGATTCGCGGCATGGTCTTGTAGAAGCGCCACAGGTAATGGTGCCTCTTCTCCCAGTCGTTCGGAGCGCCGATGGGGGCCACCCGATATCCCCGGGGGTTCAGCTCCTGGGTCAGGCGGATGATCGTGCCCCCTTTGCCGGCAGCGTCCCAGCCCTCGAACACCAGCACGACCGACCGCTCCTTCTCCTTCAGGATGCACTGCAGCCCCTTCAGCCGGTCTTGCAGGTCCTCCAGCTCCTTGCGGTAGTCCTTCTGGTCCAACGACCTGTTCAGATCGATGCCCTCCAGGCCGCTCTTCTTTCCCTTCCTGCCGTTCTTCTGGCAGACTGGCATGACTCCGCGGTTCTCCAGATAGGGACGTACCGAGTCCAGGACGGTGCGGAAGACCTGCTCCATCACTCTGTCCTCATCCTCATCATTGATTATGTGCCAGGGGGCATACTGCGATGAGGTGGCCTGCATGACCTCCTTCCAGATGGGCTGCACATCGTCATAATCGTCAGCATAATCTCCCTCCAGGACCTCGTCAGAATTGCACACCCCCTTCTTCTCCTCCTTCTCCACCCTCCTGCGCAGCTCCTTCTTTCCCAGGTCCAAGAACAGTTTGACGAAGACCCAGCCCTCCGCAGCGTGCTGCTCCTCCAGCATCCTGGCGTCGTTCATCCGGTCCTCGAACTCCGACCTCTTCTCGGTGTCATAATAATCATCGACCAGGCGGAAGTACCAGCTGCGGTCGAACACTGCGATGGAACCCTTCACCGGCATGCGGACGAAATAGGGCCAGATGAACGGCATGTCCTTCTCGTACTCGTTGGGCTTGTTGGTGAAATGAAGCCTATAACCGCGCGGATCTATGGCCCGGATGAATCGGTTCACCTTCTCCGGCATGCCGTAGGTGTCCCAGCCCTCGAAGATGATGACAACGGGCAGTCCTTTCTCGAAGGCCTGGCGCTGCATCTTGCCGATCTCGGCCTTCAGCCCGTCCAGGACCTCCTTCATATCATCCCCGTTCTTCTTCTTCTTTTCATCCTGCGACATGCTGCTCCTTTCCACCATGAGCCAGCGACCTGATAACGATTTTCCTGGTCGGTTCGGGATGTCCCGGGCAAAAGCATAAGACGGTCGAACCGATTGCCATCCCCCATGGGAAACCTCAACGTGGCCATCATCGCCGCGAACGACTACGCCAAGGCGCTGGGCAAGAAAGGTACCGCTTCAGACATCACCCTTTATGACATCAAGAAGGGTCATGACACGGTCAGCCTGATCGAGCCGACCAAGTACCCGGAGCGTCTGGCATCTCTATTCTATGCGTGCTCCATGGCCAACGCGGCCATGGTGGTCGTGGATGAGGTGAACGCCAACCTGGGGGAGAGCATCCTCATGCTCAATTGCCTGGGCGTGGCCAAGGGATGGTTCGTGCTGCGCAACTACATCACCCCCGACCGCATCCAGCCTCTGGTCAAGGGCACCTCCCTGGAAGGGTATTCGTTCCTCGAGGATGACACGGTCAAGCTGAGGGAGATGTTGCTGGACGAGGCGGCGAAGCAGGCGCCTGTCGACGCCTCCTCTCCTGGCATCGTACCGATCGACCACCACTTCAACGTGAAGGGGGTAGGGACGGTCATACTGGGCTATGTGGCCAGAGGGACGGTGAACCGCCACGATGTGGTCAACGTCCTGCCGACGAAGAAGCAGGCCCAGGTCCGCTCCATCCAGAAGCACGATGACGATTATGATACCGCAGAGCCAGGCGACAGGGTCGGCCTGGCACTGAAGAACATCGAGGCGGACGAACTGGACCGTGGGTTCGTGCTCACCACCGACCCCAAGGTGAAGTGTGAGAAGGCCATCGAGGCCCAGGCCGAGCTGATCAAGTACTGGCCCACCCCCCTGAAGGAGGGAATGGTGCTGCACATCGGCCACTGGATGCAATATCAGCCTTCGCGAGTCGAGTCCGTCGACAACGGCGGGGACTGGCGGAGGCCGAAGCTGCGCATCACCATGGACAAGGAACTGGTCTACCTCCCTGGTTCGAAGGCGGTGCTGACCCAGCTGGAAGGCGGCAAGCTGCGCATCGTCGGCAGCCTCACCCTTCCCTGACCTGGCCGCAAAGTTATTCTGCTCCGAAGTGCGTCAAAGCGGCATGACGGAGCAACTGCGCCAGCTTCTGGCCGCAAGGATAAGGCATCAGGACATACCGCTCTTCGGCGTCGCTCCGGCGGACCGCTGGAACACCGCTCCCTTCGAACCCTGGGTGCCCAAGGAGTTCCGCCCCCGTTCTATCTATCCCGAATGCGAATCGGTCATCGTCATCGGCTACCCGATCAGCCTGCCGGTGATCGAGACCACGCCCTCCATCTACTATCATGAGATGTACAAGACGGTGAACACCCTTCTGGACCAATCGGCCTATCGTCTCAGCCTGTTCCTGAACGAGCAGGGTCATGCGGCCTTCCCCATCCCGAGGGACGGCTATGCCGGCCTTTCCGTTCTCAAGGAGAGGCCGATGGCCGCCTTCAGCCACAAGCACGCAGCATATCTGGCCGGTCTCGGGACGTTCGGTCGGAACAATACCCTGCTGACCAAGCGTTTCGGCCCGAGGGTGCGGTTCACCTCGATCTTCACCACCGCCAGGATGCCTTATGATGGAGTTCTGAAGGAGGACCTCTGCATCAAGTGCGACCGCTGTGTCGATATGTGCCCGGTCAAGGCCATTCCCGGTCAGGACTATCCCCAGGGCATCATCGACAAGGCGTTGTGCACCGGGCATCATGAAAGGCTCTACTCCCGCTCCATCTCGCCCTGCGGCGTCTGCGTCAAGGTCTGCCCGGTGGGCGAGGACCGCAAGCTGTACGGCAGGGAGGATGCGTCCATCTACCAGGAGAAGGAAGGGGAGCCCCATGCTGAAGGCTGGAAGCATGTGCGGAGCTATGGCGGCAAGAAGGGTTAATTATGATTAAATTATAATATTATATTTATTAATAATATTAAATTTTACCACCCATATGACAGCTTGCGCACGTGTGCCCGGTAGAACGTCTGGAAGCCCGGCGTCTTCACGATGCCGGAGATGATGGCCCACATGTTCGGACCGTAGCGCAGATGCTCCGCCAGCTTCTTCAGCGATTCGTCATCGCTGTTGCGCAAAATGCGGTGCGCTTCCAGGAAAGAGGGATCGGCCAGCGGCGATTCCCTCCACTCCTTTTCGAACCTTTGCAGATCACCTGCGGCCATTGCATCGATGACCATCCTGGCCGACGTCCATGAGTTGCGCAGACCGGCGTACGTGACGGGGTTCGCCATGCCGGCCGCATCACCGATGATCGCCACATTTCCCATGACCAGCTGGTTCACCAGGCCGATCGGGATGGGCCGTCCCTGCACGTGCGCCTTCGGATCGCTCGGAGCATCCGTTCCCGTGGGGTATCCGATACGGTAACCGTCCCTGGCCGGGAACGCCCAGCGGTATTTCCCCTTGTACTTGGCCCCGTACTCCAATACCAACGTTCCAGGCTTTCCCCCCGAACGGGACGTGTACTGGCTGACCGGGACGACGACCTCGGATTCGGATCTGAAGACCCTCTTCCTCACCGTTGAGTTCGCTCCATCGGCGCCAAGCAGGAACTTGGTGGTAAGGATGTTGTTGCCCTTGGTCAGGATACGGCATACGTCTCCGGAGACGCGGATGTCCACCACCGCATCCTGGAGCACCTCCCCACCCCACTGGCGGTAGTTTTCGGCCTGGTCCTTCATGATGGCCTTGCGGTCGACGATGTAACCCTCGATCTCCGATTCCACCCGGATGTCCGAAGGCCAGATCTCTTCCACCTTAGTCAACTTATGGCGGATGTGCCTTCGCTCCTCTGGCAAGATCTCCTTCAGGGCCGTGCCGCTCACGCCCTCGGCGCAGATGTTATGATAGTTCTCCCAATCATCCCCGGTCTTGTTATCGACGAGAAGCACCGACCAGTCAGGCATCCGCTTGCATGCCAGCTCGGCCGCCCTGCAACCCGCAGGCCCGGCCCCGACGATGATTAGGTCATAATTGGTGCGCATGGGATCAGCCAGTCAGTGGAACAAGTCTATGGTCTCTTCGTTCTGAGGTGGGCCTGGTACGCGTCCACCCCGCCGCCGAGCACGGAGACGTCGGTGAACCCGACCTGCAATAGGTATTGCGCTGCCTGCATGCATCTGACCCCTTTCTGACAATAGAGGATGGCGGAGCGGTCATGTTCCAGCTCCTTTGACCAGGTACCGATCTCGGCCAATGGTCTTAGCGAGGCTCCCTCCAGGTGGCAGCGGTCGAACTCCACCCTGGTCCTCACATCGATGAAATTGTACTTGCCGATCTCCCCGCTGTCCTGAAGGGCATGGACCTCCTCGGCAGTGAGAAACTTGATGCCCGGCCTGCCTTGACCAACGTTCGTTTCCTGCACGAATAGGGAACGGAGGAGGCCACTAACTACCTTTTGGTACGTAGAGGTCAGACCATCGAAATGTCGATTTTTCGGTTTTTCCAAAAATTTCCATGGCCAGCATTCATGAGCTCGATGAATTTCAGATATTTTTCTGGCATTTCCGTCCAGATAACAATGGCAAAAAGCATAAGTATGTTCATGCTATGTCAAGACATAGCACGCTAGGGCGTGTCAAGGAACAGGAGGTTGAAACATGGCTGAAGCAAAGAACCACGAAGCGTTCGTCCCGCATGCGAGCATGGCCGCGTCACTTGACGCGATGTTGAACTGGGGAACGCCGGGTTATTATTCCCTCTGCAAGGCCATGGGCGAGGCGGCGAGGCCTTTCCTCCGCCCCAATGCCCGCGTGATAGACCTCAATGCCAGAGGCGGCGATTGGCTTGAGCCGTTGCTCGCCGAGGCATCTTTCCGCTGCAGGTTCATTGCTTTGAATGCGACCGAGGCGGACAAGGACCGCTGCATGGACAGGTTCCGTATGGAGATCCACCTGGGTGATGTCCAGGAGATGAGGAGGGACCTATGTGAAGGAGTACCGCCGATCACTGGCGATGTGACCATATGCGCATTGGCGCTGACACACAAGTCCGAGGAATGCCAGCGTAATGTTCTCCATGGCGTCTTCAAGCACACGCACAAGGGTGGCGCGATGCTACTGGTCGAGTCTTCCTCC
Organism: Methanomassiliicoccales archaeon PtaU1.Bin124; assembly: GCA_002067865.1. Classification (GTDB taxonomy): domain Archaea; phylum Thermoplasmatota; class Thermoplasmata; order Methanomassiliicoccales; family UBA472; genus MVRC01. The sequence goes on from MVRC01000016.1 coordinate 127,524, forward strand.
CCCGAGAACGATTGGAGGGAAGCGCTGTTGGAAGCAGGGTTCTCAGAGGTCAGGACGATCTGGAGCTCCAGCATGGCTGCGGCTTGGCTGGCTATTAAATAACGCTGGCCAAATTCATTTTTTTATCTTTTCCGATAACAAATAGATTTATTACTGGGCAGGGCCACATCAACCGTGGGGGTGGGACGGGGGAGGAGAGGGGTGAAGGCAGCTTGGCTTTTGGCTGGCATGCTGGTATTGTCCTCGTTGTTCCTGGTGCCATCGGTCGGGGCGGCAGCGGCCGGGCAAGGTTGGAGGGACGATTTCAGCTATGCAGATGTGCAGGGGATGAAGGACGCGGGATGGGCGGCCGATTTCGAATCGCAACTGTCCTGCGATGGCAATGCGGTCCGGGTCAGCGGAATCGGGTCTGACAACGCCATCCATTATCAGAACTTGACATCTGGCAAATATGATTGGAACATAACGGTGCGGGCCCGATGGACCGCGGGCAACGGGGGAGCGCTGTTCGTGGGCGTGACCTCTGCCACCCGGGACTATAACTTTTGGCTGGACGGATATTATAGCCAGTACATATTTTCCATGGGAAGCGTCAAGGTTGTGGAGTTCGGGCAGGTGCCTCTGGTCCTGAACGAATGGAACACCCTTGCCATGAGCAAGACAGGTAACAACCTCTCGTTCTTCCATAATGGGGTGCTGGTCGGCAATTATGCCGACGATGTGGATTTTGGGGAGGCCGTGGGGATCAACATCGTGGCGCCATGGCAAGGTGAGGCGGAATATGACTTCGTCCAGATGGACGCCGCTCCGAACAAGCTATGGGACTCCACCTATGGCGGAACGGGAAGCGACGTGGCCTATTCCGCGGTCGAGACCGGGGATGGCGGATTTGCCATATTGGGTGTGACCAGGTCCGTCGGAGCGGGTGGATTCGACGCCTACCTAGTGCGCATCGACGCCAATGGAAGCATGCTTTGGGAAAGGACGTACGGAACGGCATCGAGCGAGTGGACCTATTCGCTCTGTGCCGCCAGCGACGGAGGATTTGCCATTTTGGGCGCCTGCCAGGGTAACGGTTTCGATATATGGCTGGTAAGGGTCGACAGCCAAGGGAACGAACTGTGGAACAGGACCTATGGCGGTTCGTACAATGATGCGGGCTTCGGCGTCAAACAGACCATCGACGGCGGTTTCATATTAACTGGATATTGGGGAAGCGACGTCAATGGGGCTGACGTCTTCCTCCTCAAGACCGATGCCAGCGGTGTGCAGCAATGGCAGATGATATATGGTGGTTCAGGAAACGACTGGGGCAAGGCGGTGCTGCAGACGACCGACGGAGGATACGCGGTCGCCGGATGGACGACCTCTTTCGCTGCCACCACCCAAGCCTACCTGGTTAAGACAGATGCCAACGGCGTGATGCGGTGGAGCAATTATTACGGCGGGGCGGGAAACACCCTGGGATACGGCCTGCTGGAGATCAGTGACGGTTTCGTGCTGGGAGGGCATACCACCAGCATCGGCCATGGCGGCAACGACCTCTATGCCGTAAGGGTCGATGGCACCGGCAACGTCGTTTGGGAGAAGGCCTACGGAGGCAGTGGCGAGGAGACCGGCAGCAGCATCGTCCAGATCGGGAAGGAGTTCATGATCGGCGGTGCCACCACTTCCTTCGGAACGTCCACCAGCAAGATATTCTGGGTGAACACTGACTCCAACGGGAACGAGCTCTGTGCCGGTGCATATGGGCTGCTCGATACTCCCGTGACAGGCACGGTGTCCATGCGCACCTCGAACGGCTCGTACCTTCTCATCGGCAACACTTACACCTATTCCAGCGGGAATGACGACATGTACGTGGCATTGCTCGGGGCCGGTTCAGGGACCATCGCTCCTCCCCAGGAGGTGACCACCAGTAGTATCGCCCTCTCTGAAGTGGTGATGCCTGCCTCCGCGGTCGTTCTGGGGGTCGCGTTGGGCGGTTTGGGCGTCATGGCCACGAGCGGCGGCCAGATGGCGCTGAGCGGGAACGCCGGCGATTCCAATCGGGTAGCATCGGGCTGGAAATGGTTCCGGCGCACCTTCCGCCTGGACTTGATATATGATTTCATCAACGGGCTGTTCAAGGGCATGGCGACTAAACACATCTTCAAGCAGGTGGCCAAGATCGAGCCCGAGAAAGGAGTGGCCCATGAGCATGGATCGTTCATAGCCAGCTTCTCTCAGCTGGAACTGCTCGTCATCGTCATAACCTCGGTACTTCTGGGCCTGGCGTACATGGCGGCCAATCGCATGGCGCTGCTGCAGGTGGACATGGTACTGGTCTATGTGCTGGTATGTGGCCTGGCCCTGATCGTGCATGACCTGTCCCACCGTTATGCCGCCTGGAAGATCGGGGCGGTGACGGAATATCAGTTCTGGGGGCTGGGCACGTTGATCATGATCCTCACCACTGTGCTCTTCAGTGTGGTATATGCGGTCCCTGCACGCACCTCCATCAACGAAGTGGAGAAGTTGGGCCTGAAGGACAAGGCCGTCATATACGCGGCCGGGCCCCTCATGAGCGTGGTGGTCTTCGCAGCGTTCGCTATCCTCGTTCCGCTAGGCGGTTTCCTGACCACACTGGGCATATTGGGGTGCTCTTCCAACCTCCTCGCTGCGGTCTATGGCCTGATGCCGTTCGAACCCATGGACGGGAAGAAGGTGGTGAAGTACCGCAAGTGGGTCTGGGCGGCGATGTTCTTCCCCCTGCTGGTACTATATTTCGCCCTGGCGATCCTTGTGTTCTGACCTCGAATGCTGGCTAATAATAAATATCGGGAGCATGGATAATGGACCCTATCAAAACGGGGAGAATCAGATGTTATCTCAGATGCCGATAGACATGAGCAAGGTGAAGAAGGGGGACCTGGAGAAGGAAGCGCTGCGCCTCGCGATCATCGCCGAGCTGGACGCGATCAACCTGTACGAGCAGCTGGCGAACCAGGTGGGCGACAAGGCCCTGAAGGAAGTTTTCTTGGACGTGGCCAAGGAGGAAAAGACCCACGCCGGTGAGTTCCAGGCCATGCTGCTCCGGTACGATTCGGAACAGGAGAAGGAGCTAGAGGCGGGAAGGGCCGAGGTCGAAGAGATGCTGGCCAAGAAATGAACGTTCCGGGAGGATTGCCTCCCGTCAATTATTATTTTTTTATTTATTATAATATGTTTAGTTGGGGTGCGGGTGGCGCACCACCAGTACAGGACACTTCGCAAAGCGCACGACCTTCTCTGCCACGCTCCCCAGCAGCAGATGGGACACGCCTGAACGGCCCAATGTGCCCATGACGATCAGGTCGAAGTTGGCCGAGTCATCGATTATGGTCGATGCCGGCGGTCCCCGCTTGATGCTCGTGATGACCTTCACGCCCAGCCTCTCTCCCTCGGTCTTTACGAACACCATCGCCTTCTTCGCCTCATCTTCCAGCACCCTGCTCAGATCAGGGAAGGAAAGTCCCCAGGCCACATTGAGGTACGGTGCATCGTCGATGACGAACAATGCCGTGACCTCGGCGCCGGTCATCTTCGCCAGCTGCAGCCCGTGCAGCGTGGCGGCCTTGGTGTATTCGCTTCCATCGGTCGGAATGAGTATCTTGTGATAGATCGCCATTTCCAGTTCCCAGATTCGAATCTCATTCGAACCTATATGGATGTTGCACATCCACCATGACCGGAGGCGTTACTGATAAGATGCCCCTGGCCCTTTCCCCTGCGGGGAAGGAATGCCGGTCATCAGGACGCCTGGGGTCTATGTGGAAGAGCTGAACCTTCAGTCAAAACCTATCGAGAACATCGATCTGAGCGCGACCGCCTTCATCGGCGAGACGGTCCTGGGCGCTGAGGGAAGACCGGTCGAGGTCAAGTGCTGGAATGATTTTATTACGAACTTCGGAGCCGCTTCCAAGATCGGCCCATCTGTCTCCCTATTCTTCCAGAACGGCGGAAGGAAGGCGTATGTCATCAAGGCCTCACGAAGGTCCAATGGCATTCTCGATGTCCAGAAGACCCTGGAAGGCCTGGAGCAGGTGGCCGGGGTTGGCATCATAACCGCACCAGGAGAGGCGTCTCCAGAGATGCAACAGGCATTGATCGACCATTGCGAGAGGATGCACCATTTTGCCATTCTCGATGGTGCTGCTGGTGCGGATAATCATGCCGTGAAAGAACAGAGGACCGAACTTCATTCCGCGAAGGGTTCGGCAGCGCTTTACCACCCCTGGCTCAAGATCAACGATCCATCAAAGGGCGTTGTACTGGTGCCGCCCAGCGGTGCCATCGCCGGCATCTATGCTAGGAGCGACCTGGATAGAGGTGTCCACAAGGCGCCCGCCAACCTCGTGGTCAAGGGCATCTTAGGTCCGGAGAGGTCGATCTCTTCAGCAGAGTCGGAGGGACTGAGCACGGCCGGGGTCAATGTCGTTAGGACGCTGCCAGGACGCGGAACCAGGGTGTGGGGCGCCAGGACAATAGCGGACGATCCCGAATGGAAATATGTGGGCGTCCGCCGCACCATCGACCTGATCCATTCTTCGATCACGGAAGGAACAAAGTGGGCGGTGTTCGAACCCAACGATCAACGGCTGTGGTCCAAGGTCTCAGTTGCTATCACCGACTACCTCGAAAGGGCCTGGAGGGACGGGGTGCTGATGGGAGCGAATCCGCAGGAGGCGTTCTTCGTTCGCTGCGACCGCAGCACCATGACCCAGAACGACATCGATGAGGGTCGTCTGGTCGTTCTTATCGGGGTCGCGGTCCAAATGCCGGCTGAGTTCGTCACCATCCACGTGGTCCAGAGGACCGGTAAGGGCTGAATTGTCCATCAAATCCTTTCACTTCTTTTCATACTTGAAGGCCGGCTGGATGTTCCTTCTGCGGTAGATGAACAGCTTGATGTGAAGCAGTGGGTGCGCCAGGAACCTGGTGCTCTGGGCGGCCGTCCTGGCTAACACCGCCTCGGTCGAATGGAAGACCGCCCTGGCCTCGGCCATTTCCTTCTTTGGAGAGAAGAAGGTGTAGATCGGCACCCCTACGGCCAGCAGGACAAGCGATACGGCGATCTCGACCGGGTCGGTGAGGAATATCAACATCAGGGAGAACGCGGCCCCGGCCAGGGGGACCAGCCTTTTTCCTTTGAAATACTCGGCCCTTTCAGGATACTTCCTTATGAGCCAGATGGTGGACAGGCAGGTGCTCAGGTAGACGAACGCCAGCAGGAACACCGAAGCGTTGATGAGCGCGGCCAGGCCGCCTACCACGCTGACGATGAAGGCGGTGGAGCACAGAACGATGATGGCGATGTATGGCGCGCCTCCCTTCTTACCGGTCCTGGCCAACGAATGAGGCAAGAGGCCGTCGATCGACATGGCATAAGTCAGCCTGGACGTTCCGATCGTTCCTGATTCATCCGCCCCCATTATGGAGAACAGCGCACCGATGCCGACCAGCAGGACCAATCCCCCCGACAGCACGCCGAGACCGCCGAACACGGCCTGGCCAGTATCGATCAGCGGGGTGCTCGAATCGATCAACGTCTGCTGTGCCACGCTTCCGACCACCACCAGGTTGGTGAGCAGGTAGAAGGCGATGACGATCAGCATGCCCAGAACGATGGCCTTTGGGATCGTGCGCTGAGGTTTATCCACTTCATCGGCTGGGAGCGTCGACAGCTCGAAGCCGGCGTAGGCCCAGAATATCAGCACCAGGGCGCTGCCGAACGACATCGCGTCCCCGGTGAAGAACGGGTTGGTGTTCGTTCCGACCGTCGATGGGTTGGAGAGCATGAAGACCAGCCCGGCCATGATGATCAGGACCAACGGGCTTAGCTTGATGATCGTCAGGACATCGTTCGCCCTGCCGGCCGCCTTGATGCTGATGATGTTCGTCACCATGATGAAGAGGATGAAGAGCCCCTTCAGCAGCACCACTCCGATGGCGTCGATACCGGGTACAAGCGTAGTGAAGTATTGTGCGAAGGCCACCGGGAAGACGGCCAAGGAGAACCATTCTGCCAGCAGCAGGCTCCAGCCGACCATGAACCCGGCGAAGGGCGTGGAGACGTCCTTGACATACGCATATGGCCCTCCCACCCGGGGAAGGAGCGTTACACAGTAGGCGAAGGAGAGGGCGATGACCATCGCCATGACGCCAGCCAGGACCCATGCCACCAGCGCGGCCGGGCCGACCAATCCTGCCGCCAGCCCGGTGGCGATGTAGATGTCCGCCCCGATGATGGACCCTACGACCAGGTTCGTCACATCGAAGGTGTTCAGCTTCCTGGTCAGGGAGAACGTCCCGCCCTGATTGTCCGATGCCATCAGGAAAAGATTCGAGGCCAGTGGATATATATTGATTCCCAGACCTCATTTTATGGGGAGCGGATTCCTGACCACGAGCACGGGACAATCTGCCAGGCGCACCACCCGCTCAGCAACGCTGCCTAGCAGGACGTGCGAGACCCCAGACCTTCCCAATGTGCCCATCACCACCAGATCGTGGTTCTTCGATTCCTTGATGATCTCGTAGGCCGGCTGCCCTTTTGCGATCTTGGGGATGACCTTCACCCCTTCCTCCTCTCCCTCTTTGACGACGCGGGTCACTGCCTTCATCCCCTCCCTCTCCAGCTCGCTGAATATGTTGGGAATGGTGGGGGGCATGGGGAAGTAGTACAGGTAGGATTCATCCACCACGAAGAACGCCGTGACCTCGGCCCCGGCCATCTTCGCAATATCCAAACCCTGAGCGATCGCCGCCTCGGTGTAATCGCTGCCGTCCGTTGCGATCAGGATGCGCTTGTACATTGTACCGAACCACCGAAGATGATGTGCGAACTCCCCCTGCTATTATGCTTTCGCCGACATCGCAGGGAAATTCTATATCTATTTAATAAAAAATATAAATAAAATAAATTAAAAAAATGGCCAAGGCGAACGATCGGCCTGGTTCGGGTGCTCACTGCAGATGAACGGAGATTAGATACTCCCTCTTCTCGGGTGCGTTCTTGGCAGCATCGGCATCCTTCCGGAAGATGACCTTCTTGCCAGCGTGCTCAGCTGCTACCCAGATATGGCAAAGTACGATACCGCCATCGATCAGCCTCAGGTCGTTGAAGAGCAGACTTTTCTGGTAATATTGATCTATGACGCCATCGCCGCCGGTGAAGAACCATGATTGCGTGTTCCGTCCGGACGGGGCCACCCTCGCCGCCTGCATGATGTCATCGTGCCCCTTCACCGTCGAGATGGCTGATAACGGTTCCCTCTTGAACTCATCCAGGCTCTTTCGGTGCAATTCGACCGATGGCCAGCCGAAGACGATGGAGATGACGCATTCCATACCGGCCGGGGGAACGAAATCCTTATTGGGCTTGACCATGGCTTGATAGCAGCTGCCCAGGCCATGCGATGAAAGGTACAGGTCGACCTGCTGGATCATGAAGCCGGCGTTCATGAGGTAATCTCCCTTCGGCTCGGAGAAAATGGAGACGAAGTGAGGGGCGATGGAACTGCCCAAACCCTTGCCCGTGGCCGATTCGAGCACTCTCAGCTCGGTACGGATCTCTGGGAACAATGGCTTCACCTGGGCGAGGAAATCAACAACGCCTTTCATATCGCCGCCCTCCACCTTGCGGTCCTGGTATTTGCGGATGGACCGGCGCTTGGCGATGACATCGAAGAGCTCGTTCTGCATCATGAACACCAGGGTTCAGCACGCCGCTGCTAGGAAATAATGATTCTCACTCGTTTTCTCAATTGTCGGGTACCATCGACCATGGAAACCATTATTGTCCATGAGCGGCACATTATTCACAAGGTGAGAAAAATGGGAGAATACATTGTGCTGTCGAAGCTGACGGCCGAGGGGAGGACGACCCTGAAGGAGCGGCCAGAGAGGCTGAAGGAAGTGAACAAGGAGATCGAGGCCATGGGGGCGAAGGTCGTGAAGCAGTATGCGCTCCTGGGCAAGTACGATTTCCTGAACATACTCGAGGCTCCGGACAACGAGACGGTAATGAGAGTGATGGTGGAGCTGGGAGCGAGGGGTACGCTGGAAACGACCACGCTGGCGGCGATGCCGGTAGACAAGTTCCTGAAGTCGCTGAAGTGAGATCAGGAAATCTCTTCATTTCTTTGTTTTCTTTAGAAACTCGGAGAGATGGAAATGGGGGACAACGGGGCCAGGGTGTTGGAACGGATCAGGGTGCCTGCCGGAAAGAAGGTAAAACTGACCGAATATCCAACTAGCTGGAAGAAGGCCGAGGAGTTCAAGCTGAACGGGTTGAAGCTCACCAAGGATAACTCTAAAGAGATACTGGAGAAGAGCAAGGGGGAGCTGGCTGCCGCGCAGGAGCTGCTTTGGGCCGAGGACTCGTACTCCATGCTGATAATTCTGCAGGGAATGGACGCTGCTGGGAAGGACGGCATCATCGAGCATGTCATGTCCGGCGTCAACCCGCAAGGATGCGAGGTGACAGGGTTCAAGACGCCCTCGCAGATCGAACTGGACCACGACTTCATGTGGCGTTGTTATGCGGCGATGCCTGAGCGCGGTCGTATCGGGATCTTCAACCGCTCATATTACGAGGAGGTCCTGGTGGTCAGAGTGCATCCCGAGATATTGATCGGGCAAAGGTTGCCTGGTAAAGAGAAGGGGGAGAAGCTTTGGGAGGAGCGCTTCGAGTCGATCAATGACATCGAGCGGCACCTGACCAGAAATGGAACGGTCATCCTGAAGTTCTTCCTGCACGAATCGAAAGATGAGCAGAGGTCGAGATTCCTGGACAGGCTGAGCGATACGGAAAAACAATGGAAGTTCAGCCCTGGCGATCTGGCGGAAAGGGAGTTTTGGGACCAGTACACGAAGGCCTATGAGGAGATGCTCTCGGCCACATCGACCGAGCATGCCCCTTGGTATATCATCCCTGCAGACCAGAAGTGGTTGGCTAGAGTGATGGTGGCTTTCGTTATCGTTAGGACCATCGAATCACTAGATTTGGGATATCCACAGCTTTCAGAAGCTCAAAAGAAATCACTGGGTGAAGCAAAGAAAAAGCTTCAAGATGAATAGTTAGAAGTTATCTTTTTTTATAAATCCTTTTATATATAATTTTAATATTATTTACCTCTTCAACAACTTCAATTTCGAAAAGATCTCCCGGGATTATGTCATTCGTTTGAGATATCTCTGCAGGAATTGTGATGTCTAAGGACGAAGAGCCATGTCGTTTTCTTGCTTTTACTACACGACTGGAAACCACAATTCTGGAATAATAAATGTACATAAGATCATTTGTGCACATTATGTACACAAAATTAGAGATCCTGTAATAGACAGTTACGAATCGTGATTTAAAGGTGAAATTGCTTAGTTTTTCCTATAGATTTGCTGATGAAATTTTAAATTCGAAATATTCGATTAAAAAAGAATTTGAAAAAATTTTAACTTCAACTGGGGATGATATTACTGATTTATCGAGGCCTCGATATAATCAGTTGTTAAAAGAAAAGCTGACTAAATGTGGATGGGAAGATCAGCCTTCTGTATTTTCTGAACCCAATGATCCGTCTGCAAAATTTGATTTTCTGAAGGAACGAGTTGGAGTCGAAGTCGAATTTGGTCACTCGTCCTTTTTGGGAATTGATTTATTAAAATTTCAGGTGGCATCATACTCTGGATACAATAAAATCGATGCTGGAATATATGTGGTAACAACAAAAAATTTTCAAAAAATGATGAAAGAAGAATATTACCAAAATTGGGAAGGATCGCTGACTTATGAAAAAGTAGTAAGATACCTGCCCCATTTTAAAAGTGCCATCCAGGTGCCAATTTTAGTGATGGGGATAGATCGTTAGAGGTATTATTTTGAAAGTAGGGGATGTTATCAGCTATTGGGAGATGTGTAGTACAGAAAAGCACTCGCTTCAAAGGGGCATGTATTTTAATCTTCATAAAAGACAAAATATTTTTCTAATGAGTCTTCGACCCAATGCTCCATATGCTGATATGGTTGAGGATGGAGGTCGGACCTTAATTTATGAGGGACACGATGAGCCCAAATCGGACTCGATTTCGGATCCAAAACTTATTGACCAGCCAATGTATCGTAATGGTAATTTATCTGAGAATGGTAAATTCTACAATTCTGCTATTTCTTATAAAAATGGAAAAGCTGAACCAATCATTGTTAAAGTTTACGAAAAAATTAAGCCCGGAATGTGGGCCTACAACGGATTATTTAAATTAATAGACTCCTGGCGTGTCAATGATGGCAAGAGATTTGTTTTTAAGTTCCGCCTTAGTATTATTGAACAAAATCTGGACATAGAACAAGATAATGATGATGTCCCTCGAATAATTCCGACCGATGTGAAGATAAAGGTGTGGAATAGGGACAAGGGCAAATGCGTAAAGTGTGGGTCGACGGAAAATCTCCACTTTGACCACATCATCCCATATTCTCGAGGTGGGTCTTCATTAACAGAAAAAAACATCCAAATTCTGTGTGCAAGGTGCAACATTGAAAAACGAGATAATATTGAGTAGTTATTATAAATATTATATATTTATTATCTGGGTTCTTCATCTACATGTGTAAAAAATTGAACGGCATAGTTACAATATTTTATAATTTCTTCATTATCCAGATCAAATTCAATACGATTACCTAGATAATTATTCGATTCTGGAGATATTGTTTTATTTTCTCTTAGTTCTTGGATTGTGATACATTTAATATGTTTTTTTGACACAATAATAAAAAACACATCATTGTAAGGATAATCATCACCAACATCCCTTATGGAGAATTGTTCGCTTTTTCTAAATTTGACCTCTATAAAAAATACAGAATTATCCTTTTGAACAACGAAGTCTGGCATTTTTCGAATATTATTTGCCACATTCGAGGATAACTTATCAACCCCTAAGAGATTTGTCGAAATGCCCGGGATCGTGTTTTCCATCCCATATCTGTAAACACGATAACCCATTGATAAGAATAATTCTTCAATAAGGGTTTCAGCAATTCTACCTTTAATCATATTATAAGCAGGTCGTTTCCTTGAGCGTTTCCTTTTTTCTGGATTTAGATTTTTCTCAATCCGATTATTCTCTGATGGTTCATCCTCTAAATGGTTTTGCTGATAATTGCCAGTTAATGGACTAACAATATTTTTCGAATTTATTTCACTTTCGTGAAGTAATCGTGATCCACATCTCATACAAAAATGATCATTTTGTTGCGATGGTTGGCCACAATAAACACAAAATGGCATCACATTCACTTCAAGGTTTAAAGCCTACAGAAAATATAATATAATAATTTGCCGATAAAATTTTTTTTGTTGATAAATAATATCCTATCAATTTTTGTTAAATAATAGGTGGATGGACGGAAAAGTGCGGGCGTCGGGATTTGAACCCGAGTTATAAGCTTGGCAAGCTTAAGTGATAACCAGCTACACTACGCCCGCAGGTGTCCCCTCGTATTATCTCATGACATATAAGCGTTGCGTTTTGCTGGACATCGATCCATCGTTCCAGTATCCAATATTATTGGAAAATATTCCCATTGTTCACAGTCAAATATCAAACCATGAATCTCAGCTGTGTTTGTTTAAATAATAACATGGGTCTGGTTTTCCGAACACTATGATCCGAGTGCTTTACGTCGATGACGAGGAGATGCTTCTCGACGTATGCAGGTCCTTCCTCGATCTATCCGGAGACATCACCACCCAGGTCGCATGCTCCGGTCAGCAGGCACTTGCCATGCTGGCATCGAGTCATTTTGACGCCATCATCTCCGATTACCAGATGCCCGAGATGAACGGCATCGACCTTCTCAAGGAGATTCGATCCGATGGCAACAGCATCCCATTCATCCTCTTCACCGGCCGTGGCCGTGAGGAGGTCGTCATCGAAGCGCTCAACCATGGCGCCGATTTCTATTTGCAGAAAGGCGGCGACCCGACCTCCCAGTTCAAGGAGCTGGAGCACAAGATCAAGGAAGCGGTGCGCCGCAGCAGGGCGGAGAACGCCCTCAAGCTGAACGAGTCCCGCCTCAAGAACGCCCAGACCATCGGCAGGATCGGCTGCTGGGAATACGACTGGAACGATAAGAACAGCGTGTTCTGGGGCACCGAGGAGAGCTTTCAGATATTCGGCATGCCCCGTCCCTTGGACGGCAAGGTCCCGTTGTCCCTGGTCTGGGACCACATCGTCGAGCGTGGTTACACCAACAATGCGTTCAATGAACTGAAGCAAAATGGGGCGGAATATGACGTGGAATACCACATCCGTCCGGCGGACGGCAGCGCCAATCGTGTCGTCCGCTCCCGGGCCGATATGGTCCGGGACCAGGAAGGCAAGCCGATCAAGATCGTCGGCGTCATCCAGGACGTCACAGAAAGGAAGCGGGCCGAGGAAGGCCTGCGCCGCCTGAACAAGGACCTCCGGGCCATCAAGGAATGCAACAAGGCATTGTTCCGGGCCCGGTCCGAACCCGAGCTGGTCATCGACATCTGCAACATCGTGTGCAACGTGGCCGGATACAAACTGGCCTGGATCGGCATGGCCGAGAAAGATGCCCGAAAGACCGTCCGTCCCGTCGCCTGGTCGTCCAATGTCGATGGATACGCCGACCGCCTCAACGTCACATGGTCGGACGACGAATCCGGCAAAGGCGCGATCGGAGAGGCCATCCGTACCTGTCGCACGGTCTCCATGACCAACATCCTGCAGCAATCGACCATGAGGCCGTGGCATGACTTCCTCAATGAGCTCGGCTTCCAATCGATGATCGCCATTCCGTTGATGGACGGTCGTTCCGCCATCGGCGCCATCGGCATCTACCTGGAGGAACCGGAAGGCTTCAATCCCGAAGAGATCGAGCTTCTGGAGGAGATGGCCGGGGACCTGGCGTTCGGCATACTGAGCCTGCGGGCCAAAGAACGTCAGCGCCGGGCGGAAGAGGCGCTGCATAAGAGCGAGGAGCTGTACTCCAAACTAATGGCCTCCATCCCAGACTTCGTCATCGTCACCGACATGAACGGCGACATCGTCCTCGTTAATGACATCGCCCTGGAGGTGAGCGGATGGCAACTGCCCGAGGTACTGGGCAAGAAGCTCTTCTCTTTCGTCGCACCCGAAGACCTTCCGAGAGCGCTCCGGAACACCGAACTGATGCTGAACGGAACGCTCGGACCCGTCGAGTACCGTCTCATAATGAAAGATGGCAGTTATCTTCCATTCGAAGCGAACGGCGATGTCATCCGCAACTCCGTCGGCATGCCGACCGGTCTTGTTTTCGTCTGCCGCGACCTGAGCGACAGGCGCAAACTGGAGATGAAGCTCAAGGAGGCGAACCGGAAGCTCAAGGTGGTCGACAGCGTCACCAGGCACGACACTGTCAACAAGCTGGTGGTGCTCAGTGGATATATGGAGATAATGAAGGCCGGCAGACACGATGAAAAGATAACAGCGAACCTGGCCAAGATGGACATGATCGTCAAGGGCCTGGTGGAGCAGCTCAACCTCACCAGGGAGTACCAGACCATCGGCATGGAACGGCCTGAATGGCAGAGCGTGCGTGAGGCGTGCGAGAAGGGCATCTCGCAGGTCGACCTCGGCAAGGTCAAGGCGAACATAGAACTGGACGGCCTGGAGATCCTGGCCGACCCGCTGCTGGAGAAGATATTCTACAATCTGGCCGACAATTCGCTCAACCACGGTGAGACGGTCAGCACGATCAATGTCTATGCCGAGCAGACCCCGGACCGGGTGAAGATAATCTACGTGGACAACGGCATCGGAATCTACCCGGAGAACAAGGAGCAGCTGTTCATGGAAGGCCACGGCCGCAACCATGGTATGGGGCTGTTCCTCAGCCGGGAGATACTGGGCATCACCGGCATCGAGATCCAGGAGACGGGAACGCCCGGCAACGGCGCCCGGTTCGAAATAATCGTTCCCAAGGGCTCGTTCCGCAGACGCATCGGCGAAGCGTGCTGACATCCAATTATTTATTTTCATTCTAAATATAATAATACCAGGCGACATCGAACGGTCTTTCCTTATACCCCATCGCCATTTCTCCGTTCGTGGCAAGGCACCGCCGCTCCCGCCGATCGCTCCGACCGGTCTGGTCGATGTTCCTGTTCGGCCTCTTCCTGACGATAGGGTTCAGTCCGCAGTCCCTCATCTTCCAGTTCGCGGTGGACCAGATCACGCCCTTCATCACTTACGCCGCGATCATCGTGCTCATCGTCCTTCTCTACTTCGTCTATGACAGCATCTACTCGCCTTTGAGGGATTTGAACCAAGGCCTAAAGGCGAACGGCACCATCGGCCTCATCGCACTGGTCATGGCGACAGTCGGAGGCATCTACGCCCTGGTGAACGTCGGCGGCATCATCCTGCTCATCATGGCAGTGGTCTTCTGGAAGGTATCTCTCCGATTCAGGTAGGATAAAGAAAAAAAGTGTCGGACCGAGCAAGGACCCGAAGAAATGTTGGGGGGATGGGGATGCTATGGGGAGGATAGATTGGGGGGCTTCGGGCCGCCTTCTCCTTGTTCGACAATTCGACTACGAAGCTCCGAGTCTAATTCCCTTGCCCGCTATTTCATTACCAAGCGGGCCGCGTCATCGCCGATTTAGCGAGCCATGCATCACGGGGTGATGGCGATCAGCACGTCCCCGACCTGCAGGGTCTGAACCATCTTTCCATGCAGTGACATCGATCTCTGCAGCTCGGCGATCTCCGTCGTGATCGGCACGACCATGCCGCCGGTGAGCGTGACGGTCGCGGTCCCTGCGGCCATCTGCTTCGCCAGCTCTTCCGGGTCGGCGTTCTTGATGGCGTCCATGACCTCCTTGCCGTTCGCCCGGAACATCGGCCCGATCTTGGCCTTGTTCGGCACGACCGCCACGACCTTCTCCTCCAGGTCGGCCTTCTCCTCGATCAGCAGCGACTTCGCCTTGACCGTCTCGGCGATGTCCCTCTCGCATCCCTTGATGGTCTCGGCCTTGGCCCCTATGAGCTCGACCTCGGCGATCTCGGCGTTCAGCGCCATCTTCCTTTCGGACTTCCAGGAACGCAGCGCGGCGATGATGTCCTTGACCAGCTCGCCCTTCTCCTCTGCCGTCTCATTGAACAGGACCGGCTTGGGCCACTCGCTCACATGGATGCTCTTGTGCCCGTCGAACAGCGAGAACGCCTGGTATGCGTCCTCAGTGACATGTGGAAGCATCGGGGCCATCATCTTGATGATGCCCATGTAGACTGTGTACAAGGTGTAACGGACGCCCTCATCGTTCACGTCCCTGGTGCGGTGCTTCACCATCTCCACGTAGTGGTCGGCGAACTCCTTCCAGGCGAACTCCTCCACCTCTCGCATGGCCTTGTCGAACTGGTAGGCCTCCATGTGGTCCGTGACCGCCTCGACCGTCTTGGAGTAGCGGCTCAGGATCCACTCGTCCACCACGTGCAGGCGGTGCTCCGGCGGCTTGCCCAGCATGGACATCTCGACCAGCTTGCCCAGGTTCCAGATCTTGGTGCACAGCTTCTTGCCGTGGACCACGTCCTTCTCCCTGAAGGCATTATCCTCGCCCAGGGCGCAGGTGCATGCGTAGTAGCGTAGTGCGTCGGCCCCGAACTCGTCCAGTATCGGCATCGGGTCGATGACGTTGCCGGCGGAGGTATGCATCGGCGTGCCGTCCGGCGCCATGATGAACCCGTGGATCATGATGTTCTCCCAGGGCTTCTGGCCAGTGACCAGATGCTCTCTCAGCATGGTGTAGAACGCCCAGGTGCGGATGATGTCATGCGACTGGGGGCGCATGGTCATCGGGTAGAGCTTCTTGAACCGCTCCTCGTCCCGCTGCCAGAAAGTGCAGTACAATGGGGATATGGAAGAGTCCATCCAGGTGTCGAAGACATCTGGGCAGGCGACCAATGTGCCGCCGCACTTCGGGCATGCGGGCACAGGCGGGGCGGTGATGGTCGGGTCGATGTAACAGTCCTCCTCGCGGGCGGGCACGACCTCCTTGCACTGTGCGCATTCCCATACGGGGATGGGCGTGGCGAAGTACCTCTGCCTTGAAACGACCCAGTCCCACTGCAGCGAGTTGACCCAGTCCTGCAGGCGGACCTTCATGAACTCGGGGAACCAGTTGATCTCGTCGGCCAAGGCAAGTATCTCCTGCTTGAACGGCATGGTCTTGATGAACCACTGCTCCACCTGCAGGAACTCGATGGGCGCGTGGCAGCGCCAGCAGATGCCGACGTTCTGGGGCTGGTCCTCCTGCTTGATCAAAAGCCCCATCTCCTTCAGGTCCTCGATGGCCTGCTTCCTGGCCTCCTTTATGGCCATTCCCTTGTACTTCCCGGCCAGCTCGGTCATGCGGCCCTGTTCGTCTATGCCCTTCTCCAGCGGCAGGTGGTACTTCATGACCCATTCCAGGTCGGTCTTGTCCCCGATGGTGCAGATCATGACGATGCCGGTACCGAAGGCCGGATCGACCTTGTCGTCGGCGATGATCTTCACTTCCTTGTTGAAGATCGGGACGATGGCGGTCTTGCCGACCAGGCCCTTGTACTTCTCGTCCGTCGGATGGACGGCGATCAGCTGGCAGGTGCAGAGCAGCTCTGGCCTCGTGGTGGCGATGAGGATCGTGTCCTTCGTCCCCTTCAGCCCGAAGGTGATGTAGTTGAGCTTGGTGACGTTCTTGTCGTACTCCACCTCGGCGTCGGCCAGGGCGGTGATGCAGCTGGGGCACCAGTTGACCGGGTATGTGCCCTTGTATGCCAGACCCTTCTTCAGCATCTGCAGGAAGGAGATCTGGGTGATGCGCCGGTAGTAAGGCGCGTTGGTCTGGTAGTAGACGCTCGGGTCCATGGACTCCCCGAGGATCTCGAACTGCCTCGTCATCTCGGCGATGAACGAGTTGGCGAACTCCTCGCACAGGCGGATATACTCCTGCCTGGAGGTGTTCAGCTTGGTGATCTTGTGCTTCTTCTCCACCTTAACCTCGACCGGCGTGCCGTTCACATCGAAGCAAAGAGGGAACATAACGTTGAAGCCGCGCATGCGGTGGTACCTGGCGGCGAAGTCGATGAGCGAGTACCCGGTGGCATGCCCCAGGTGGAGTGCGCCGGAGGTGTAGCGCGGCGGGTTGTCGATCGAGTATACTGGCTTGTCGGAGTTGAAATCGAAATGGTAGATGCCCATCTCCTTCCACAACTGCTGCCACTTGCGTTCGGTCGGCACCGCTTCGTATTGCGCCATGGTATTCGAAGGTGAAAGGGAGAAGGTGATAAAAGGTTTATTCCAGTCTGGCACTGGCAAACGGTTGAAATAACGCGAGATCGAAGTTACTTTTTAACGCATCCAGCACTGGCCATGTCCCGCATGATCTGAGTGGCGTAGGAGAGCATCTCCTCCCTGAAGCGGTCGTCCCTGCCGGACCAGCCCTTGCTCTCCGTCCTGGCCAGGATGCCGTCGGTCATGGACGAGAGGCAGAAGGCGAACCTCTCCGGCTGGATGTCCGGGCGGATGGAACCGTCCTCGATACCATTCTTGATCGAGCGGACCATGATCTCATTGCACTCTCCCGCCAGTTGAGCATACGCCCGTCCCTGCGGTCCCGATTCCAGCGGGTTCGTTCCGCCGATGTTCTCGTGCATCAGGCGACGATAGTCAGAGCGTTCGGTCCAGAAATCGATGTATGCCTTCCCTATCGCTTCCAGCTGAGCTAATCCCTTCCCCCTCTTCTGCGCCACCAGGAAATCATCGCGGATGATGGCCATGCCGCCCTTGACCACGGCGTAGTACACCTCTTCCTTGGATGGGAACTGCAGATAGACGGCACCCTTGGACAGCTCCACCTTCGCGGCGATTTCGTCCATGCTGGTGGCGGTGTACCCCTTCTTGAAGAAGAGCTCGCGGGCGGCGTCGATGATCTCCTGCTCCTTCCGCTCCTTCTCCCTCTTCCTGCGCTCGCTAGTGCCCATCTGCCTTCCCTGCCACGTTATCGCTTGTGCGGTTAAATGGATTTGGCCGCGACCGACCTGGCGAACGTCTGGGCTGCGGCGATGTCATCGATGTTCGGTCTGCCGGCGCCATGCGCTTCCGGCCCCATCTTCGCCCAGCGGCGCACATATCCGAAGGGATGCAGCCTCAGCACCTTGGGCACCCAGGGGACCATGTTCCCCTGACAGTCGTAAGCTCCTATGATCTTCGTTCCCGCCGCGCTCTCGATGCAGTTCGGCATGACATCCTTGAAATCGCTCATGTCCGATGGCATGCCATGGGTGAAGAACAGCGCCACCTTCTTCCCCTTCAGCTTCTTCCTTACGAACCTGCGCACCTTGCCAGGCATAGTCTCCCCCACCACCGGGAAGCCGACGAACACCAGGTCGTAACCGCTGGCATCGCTGACCTCGTCGATGGGGTGGATGTACTTCTCCCCGTCCAGGGCATCGTGGATGGCCTGGGCGATCTTCTTCGTGTTTCCCGTGCTGGATGCATATGTCACTAGGGTCTTCATGTACTCACAGTCATTAAATGACTATAAGTCAGATAATGACTAGAAGTATTTATCACTGCCGATTGCCGGAAAGCGCGAAGAGAAAAAAAGTGGAAGTTTCCGTCCGAGGAACGAAATGCCTCATGAGGTGTGAGATCGGGGTGGGGAAGAACAACGTATTTTAGGAAGAAGCTGAAATGATAAGTGCGGGTAAATATGCTGATCCCTATGAACATCACAAGCCAGCATGTCGTCAGTGCGCTGAACTGGATCGACAAGGGAGGCATACCGCTGGACCGGCGTTCAAGACAGTGGGACCTTCTATACGACGGCAAACGGTATCCGCCGAAATACGTCATCTCCGTCGCCAACCGCTATGCCAACCGCCACGAGCTTTCCCCCGACGAGTTCACCATACATCAGGCCAGGCCATACCTGAAACGGTTAGGATTCAAGATAGTGCCAAAAAGATAAATAAAGATAAAAATATTAAAAAAGGAAAATAGTTTATTTGGCCCCGCGGCGCTTCTTCTCCAGACGGACCTCTTTGCCCTCGGTGACGAGCCGTTCGATCTTGCCCATCATGTCGATGGTGGCCTTCATCAGGTTCCAGTCCACCGCGTTCACGATGTAGGTGCTGTACTCGGTGATGAGGCGGCCGTTCAATGAGTATTTGGCGGTCGCTCCGGTGCCGTTGTACTTCGCCACGTGCATGGTGAACAGCGTCGGCCGGGTGATCTTGGAGACCTTCTGCAGCCCGGACTGTATCTCTCTTTCCATCACGTCCAGGGAGAGGCGGTCCTCCTCCTCCAGGCCGGAGATCTGCATATACACCAGGTCCCTCTTGCGCACCGAGGCGATCATCTCCAGGATGTCGTACTTGGTGATGATGCCCTTCA
Source organism: Methanomassiliicoccales archaeon PtaU1.Bin124 (assembly GCA_002067865.1). Classification (GTDB taxonomy): domain Archaea; phylum Thermoplasmatota; class Thermoplasmata; order Methanomassiliicoccales; family UBA472; genus MVRC01. The sequence continues at coordinate 146,989 of MVRC01000016.1, forward strand.
GCTTGTCCTTGTCGACCACGGGCAGGGTGGAGATCTTCTTGCCGGTCATCAGCTTGACCGCATCGCCCAGCTTGGCGTCCGGAGCGATGGTCACAGGGTCGTTGTGCATGATCGAGTCGACCGTGATCTCCACGGGGTTGGACTCGCCGGTGTACGCTCCCTTCTTCACCTTCTTGGTGCCGCTTCCGGTCCAGGAGTAGTTGACTATGTCCTTGATGCCGATGATGCCGCTGAGGCGGAAGTCCTTGTCGACCACCGGGACGGTGCGGATGTCCAGCTTGCGCATCTGCTCCAGAGCGTCCTTCACCTTGTCCTTCTCGGCCACGGCCTTCACATCGGGGGACATGACGTCCTTGACCGGGACGGTGCGGATCTCCTTCAGGTCCTTCACGATGCCGATGATGTCCGCCCTGCTGACCAGCCCGACCAATGCGGTGCCCTTCATTACTGGCAGGTTGCGGTAGCCGGTGGAGATGAACTGCTCCGCCACTTCGGTCACCTCGGTGGAGGTCTTGATGGTCGGCGGTATCTCCATCACGTGCTTGGCCTTCTGTCCGATGACGGTGTTCTTCTTCCTGATGATGGTCCCGAAGCTGACCACGCCCAACAGCTTCTTGCCGTTGACCACGGGTATCTCATGGAGGTTCTCGGCCCGCATCTTTGCCACGACGTCGGACAGACCCATCTCCGGGTCGACAGTGCTGAACTTGGTCGACATGAGGTCCTCCAAGTTGTTCTTGTCGATCTCGGATCTCAGCATTTCCCTTCGTTTTATTGCTTCGATGTTGTCTCCTACCATTCCATCACCTCGCTTCAAATAATAAGGTCATAGTGAACTGAGCGACCCATCTCCATTCGTTCTGACACAATCGTATAAACTATGCCACTAGCCAGTACCTAAACCTTTGCAATCAATTCCTCGAATGGCCTACCGTGCAGCAGCTGCTCGATGACATGGACGACCTCTGACTCGGGCACCCTGACCTGCTTGGTGGTCCGCCTGTCGCGGATCGTCACGGTCCCGTTCTCGAAGACCTCGTAGTCGATGGTGACGCAATAGGGCGTGCCGACCTCGTCCAGGCGGGCGTAGCGGCGGCCGATGGAACCGGAATCGTCGAAGTAGGTGGCGATGCCCCTCTCCCTCAGGGTGCGATCGATTTCCATGCCCTTCTTGTCCAGATCGTCCTTGCCCATGAGCGGCAGCACGCCGACCTTGATCGGCGCGGCGTCCACGGTCAGGTTGAGCGTGACATAGTTCTCCTCGCCCAAGGTATAGGCGTGCTCCAGGCAGGTGTAGAGGATGCGGTCCAGGCCGTGCGACGGTTCGATCACGTGGGGCACGAACTTGACCCCGTTCACCTTTTCCTTGACGTCGACGATATCGAAGTACTTGTCAGAGATGGAAAGCTTCTCGCCGTCCACGTCCAGCTCCACCTTGCCGTCCTTCAGCAGTGAAATGTCTGCGGCCTCCAGGGCCTTGCCGACCTTGGCCGACCTGGCCTTGAACTCCGGGCCCAGCAGGCCGTACTTCGGTTTGAACGCCTTCCTCTCGACCTCTTGCGGCTGGTCGAAGCGCTTGAAAGCGGTCAGGTCCGCTTGAGAATATTGCATGTGCCGGGTGAGGTCCCAGGCACCGCGGTCCGCGATGCCCACGATCTCGGTCCAGCCGTACGACAGCAACGCCTCGGCGTCCCAGCAGTCGCACGCATAGTGCGCCATCTCCGTCTTCAGGTGCTGGCGGAAGCGCATACGCTTCGGGTCCACGCCTGCCTTGGTGAGGAAGCGCTGCGTGACCCACAGGAAATATGCGATCGTCTCGTGCGCGATGATGCCCTTGTCCAGCGCCTCGCCGAAGGTGGTCTCGATCTCCACCTCGTCGGTATTGGGCACCAGGCGGACCTTGTTGTCCCTGACCGCGGAGAAGCGGGGCCAGCGCTTGTCGACCGGGTCGACGAACAGCTCCGCCTCCATCTGGTTGAACTCCCTCAGGCGGATGACGCCCTGCCTCGGGGATATCTCATTGCGGTACGCCCGGCCGATCTGGATGGCCCCGAACGGCAGCGTCTCGCGCATGTAACGGTAAAGGTTCGGATAGTTGACGAAGATGCCCTGCGCGGTCTCGGGGCGCAGGTAGCCGATGCGGCCGCTCCCTGGCCCTATCTTCGTCTTGAACATGAGGTTGAACTCCTCCACCTCGGAGAGGTCGCCCTTGCACAGCGGGCACTTGATGTTCTCCCTGACGATCAGCTCGCCCAGCTCCTTCTTTGACAGGGCGCCGGGGTTCGGGTGGAAGTCCTTGGCCAGGTGGTCGGCGCGGAAGCCTTCGCCGCACAGCTTGCAGGTGACCATCAGGTCCTGGAAGTTCTCTGCGTGGCCGGACGCCTTGAAGACCATCTCCGGGCCAACTATGTCCGAGTCGATCTCCACGAATCCCTCTTCCAAGGCGTAGATGGAGCGCCACAGGTCCATGATGTTCGTCTTCATCTGCGTGCCCAGGGGGCCATAGTCGTACAGGCCGGCGATGCCGCCGTAGATCTCGTAGGAGGGGTAGATGAAGCCTCTCCGCTTGCACAGGGAGAGAACATCCCCCGAATTGACCTCTTTCATCGCTGATCCTTACTCCTCTTCTTCAGCCAGTATGGAGATGACGTCGTGATCGTATATCATCGCCAGGAGATTGTCCTTGGCGTCACGCACGGGCAGCTGCCCGAAGTCGTTCTTGCGCATGATGCGTGCGGCCTCGGATATGGCCGTCTTCTTGAAGACGGTGATGGGATTCCGCACCATGATGTCCTTGACCGGCATGCCTGGCAGGTCCACCTTGGAGGCGTGGTGCCAGAGCTTCATGACGTTCTTGAGGCTGTCTGCGGGAACTTCCTCCTCCTCATCCTCGTCGGTCGTCTTCACTTCCCCGCCCTCCACATAGGAGCGGTTGAAGATGTCCCTGTCGGAGATGATGCCGACCAGGTGGCCGGCCTCGTCCAGCACCGGCAGTGCAGTGGACTTCGAAACGGTCAGGGTGATGGATGCCACGGCCAGGGTGGCGTCCTGGTAGATCGGTACACAAGGGGACTTGATGACCTTCTCGACAGGTCCCTCGATGCTCTTCCTCTCCACGACGGCCAGCAGGTCGGTCGGGGTAAGGATGCCCACCAGCTTGTGGTTCTCCACCACCGGCAGGTGACGCAGCTTCTTGGCGCTGAATATGGCGGCGGCCTTCTCTACCATGTCCTTCGGGCCGATGGTGGGCGGGTCGCGGTTCATGATCATGGCGGCCTGGTCCTCCTCCGGCTTGGCGAAGATGTCCTGGCGGGTGATCATGCCGGCCAGTGTGCCGTCGCTGCGCCTGACGACCGGCAGGCCGGTCAGGTTGTGCTTTACCATGGTCTTCAGCACTTCGTTCCGGCTGCCCGGGACCTGCGCCACTATCGGGTTCGTGGTCATTACCTCGCCGACGGTCGTCACTGCGACACCTCCGTCTCAGAGCGGACCACCAGTACGGGGCATTCGGAGAACCGGATGACCTTCTCGGCCACGCTGCCGAGCAGTATCTTGGAGATACCGGTGCGGCCGAGCGTGCCCATGACGATCAGGTCGAAGTTCTTGGAAGCGTCGACGATCTTGCGGGACGGGGAGCCCTCCTCGATGAGGGTGTTGACCTTGATGCCGACCTTCTCTCCTTCCTTGATGACATAATCGATGGCGTCCTTGCCCTCCTTCTCAAGCAGAGTGTAGACGGACACTATGGTCGAGTCCATTGGGAAATTGATGAACGAGGTCTGGTCCACCACATACATTGCCGTGACCTCGGAACCCATCTGCTTGGCCAAAGCTAGGCCCTTGGCGATGGCGGTCTTCGTGTACTCGCTTCCATCGGTCGGGATCAGTATCTTCTTGAACTCGCTCATCTCCATCCTCTCCACGTGTATTTTCCTAGGCAGACGAAACGCACATCGCGCTCTCCAGAGCGCAGAGTGATGTTCGTCACCGGGTCTCCTTCGTAGGACCTCAGCACCATGAACTCACACGGTGACCCAGGCGCGATACCTATACTATCGACTTCATTTAAAATTAACCTTCCCCCCAGCAGCGCCATGTCCAGGATCGGGCGCATCGACCGGCCGCCTTGGGAGCGCAGGATGCGGGCGGCGAACTCCATCTCCGTCATCATGTCTGGCAAGGTGGTCATGGCGTTGTCGGTGCCGAGGGCCAGCTTCAATCCCGATTCGACCATCTCCTTCAATGGCGGTATCGAACCGAAGAAGAGGTTCGAGCGCGGGCAGACGACCACAGGCACGTCCGCATCCCGGCACGCATCCATGTCATCCCTGGTGGCCTTTGTCATGTGGACCAGGAACGAGGGCTTCAGGTCGAGGACCTTGTCGATGTCCTCCCTGATGCGTTCAGATGCATGCAGGGCGAAGGGCATGCCATGGGAGCGGACGAAATCCGCCAATGCCTCCAATTCCTCGTAAGGCCAGTCCGTGATGGACGAGACGCCGACCCCATGCACCGTGTCCAGCAGCTTTGTCATCTCCTCCTTGTCGAAGACCCTGTCCTTCGGCCGGCCCATGATGAACGGCTTCGCCCCTCCGCCCTTCCCGATGCCCTTGAGCAGCTTGGCCCCCTTCACCCCTCCCTCACGGAAGTCGATGAAGCGGGAAGTGCCGTTCTTGGCCATCTTTCTGGAGAGCGTCGAGAAGGAGGAGCGGATCTCATCGTCGGGCGCCTCGGCCAGATATCTATATTTCAGGCCGTTCGGGGGCGCCACCGCCTCCTCCAGGGGGAGGTCCAGATCGATCGGCACCTTGAGATCGGCCAGGTGGGTATGAGCATTGATGAACGTGGGCACGATGAGGCCCTCCGCCTCGGCCGTCTCCACCAGGCCTTCGCCCACTTCCAGCACTATTCCGTCCTCGTAGCCGACGTGGCCGGGGCGGAAGCCTTCGGGGGTGAGCATCTGGCCGCTGACATATTGCATATTGTCGGAAATTCATCCCATGATATTTCAAGGAACGGGCGATACATTTTTTTACCACGCCCGTTTGCCTGGGGGCGTGAACGACAGTGAGGCGCTGGCCATACTGCTTACTACGGCGGTCCTGGCCCAGCTGATCGGCATGAGGTTCGGGCTCTCGGCCGCCCTGGTCGAGATCGGTCTGGGCATCGTCCTGGCCAACGTTCTGGGCCTGAGCCTCTCATCGCAATCCTGGCTGGTTTTCCTCGTCTCCCTGGCCGGTGTCATGCTCACGTTCCTGGCCGGGGCCGAAGTGGACCGGGCATCTTTCCGCCAGGACTGGAAGGCGAGCGTCGCCCTAGGTTCGATATCGTTCCTGGTGCCGTTCCTGGCGATAACCGTCCTGTGCCTCTTCGGGCTGGGCTGGTCGCAGGACTCCTCCCTGCTGGCGGGAGTGGCGCTGTCCGAAACGTCCATAGCCATCGTTTACACCGTGCTGGTCGAAGGCGGCCACAGCAGGACGAGATTGGGCTCGCTGCTCCTGTCGGCGTGCTTCATCACGAACCTGCTGGCATCGATCGCCCTGACAGTGATATTCTCCAAGCCCGACCTCCCATTGCTGTTCCTCATCGCCGGCCTGGTCCTGGCGTTCTTCCTCCTCCCGAGGGTTCTGGCCAGGCTCATGCCCCTGCCGACGTCCGGCGACCTGAGGGTGAAGCTCATCCTGGCGGTCGTGGCGGTCCTGATGGCACTGTCGTCCTGGGCGGGAGTGGCCGCGGTCCTCTCGGCCTACATATTCGGCCTGGCCCTTTCCGGGCATATGCGTCAGGACGATCAATCCTCGAAAAGGATGAAGGCCCTGGTCACCACGCTCCTGTCGTCCTTCTTCTTCATAGCGGCCGGCACGTACATCGCCGCCGAGGCGGTCTGGGCGGGGTTGGGTGTGGTCGTGCTGATCGTCGTGCTTCGTCTCGGTTCCAAGGTCATGGCGGTCCTGCCGGCGGCCAAGGGGTTCAAGGTGGGGCATCCCGCCTATTCCGCCCTGCTGCTTTCCACCAGCCTCACCTTCGGCATGGTGTTCCTGCAGTTCGGCCTGGCCCATGGACTGGTCGGCGGGGACCAGTTCTCCCTCCTCGCCGCATCGCTGGTTATATGTGCTGTCATACCCACTATGGTGGCGGAGAGGGTGTTTAACCCATGGAGGGAAAGAGCATGAGCTTGGACGACCTGAAACCGTTGAAGTTGCTGGTAGCGGTCGACGGTTCCCAGGGCAGCGTCAAGGCGATCGCCAAGGCGGCAGAGATGGCCAAGGAGGCCGTGGCCTATGACATCGTCCTGGTCTATGTCGTACCGGTGAAGGAGTTCCCTGCCATGATCGCAGAGTCGGACGATGAGGCCCAGGTGAGGCATGGGAAGGCCATTCTCGACGATATGCTGGAGGTAGCCAACTCCAACGGGGTGGAGGCCAGAACGGAGCTGCTGAGGGGGCATCCAGCACAGTCGGTGCTCGACTACGCCTCTAGCTTCCAGCCGTCGATGATTATCGTCGGGAACAGGGGCATGAACGCCGCCCGAAGCGCCTTGGTGGGAAGCGTATCCTCGGCCATCAGCCGGAAGGCCAGGCATCCGGTCCTGGTCGTAAGGTGATTTTATCATCGAGCATCGTTTTCTCACAAGTTTTTTATAGAATCTCATTTGTTCCTGAGCGCCAAGGTGCATTAAATGGCTGTCAAGCTGAAGAAGGAAGAGTGCGTTGGATGCGGTGCCTGCGAGGATGTCTGCCCGAACGGGGCCATCAAGGTGGGCGAGATCGCGGTCATCAACGAGGCCGACTGCGTCGACTGCGGTGCATGCGTCGACGAGTGCCCGAACAAGGCCCTCGAGTTGTAATTACAATTCCAGGTCTACCAGGCCCGGTCCCTACCGGGCCATCAAACCCCAATCTCCTCGATTTTGAATTTTTGTAAGGTGTTTACGCCCAGTACGGGTTCTTGATGTACTTGAAGGCGGAGTTTGCCGCAGATGCGCCCTCGCCGGAGGCGGTGACGATCTGCTTGTATTTTCCGGGGTAGTTGGTGGCATCCCCGCAGGCGAATATGCCCTTGCGCGAGGTCATCATCTGGCAGTTCACTTTGATGCCGTTGTCGACCAGTTCCAGGTTCCAACGCTTCAGGTACTCAATCTCGGGGCTCATGCCGATCTTGATGACCACCATATCGGCGTTCATCGTCACGTCCGGCTGGCTGTCGACCTTGAGCACGACCTCCTGGACCTTCCCGTTCCCCTTGATCTCCTTCACGGCAGTGTTGAAGTAAGTTTTGATCTTAGCATCGCTGACCCGTTCGATGACGCACTGGTCGGCCCTGAAACATTCGCGGCGATGTACGATCGTACAGCTCTTTGCCACATCGCAGACCATAAGGGCCATCTCCAGGGCGGCGTTCCCACCGCCCACGAACACAGCATCCTTGCCCTCGAAGTCCTTCTTCTCTGGGACCATGTAATAGACACCATGGCCCTCGAACTGAAGCGCACCGGGGGATTCCAGCTTCTTCGGTTTGAAGAATCCGTTCCCGGTTGCGATTATGACAGCCTTCGCCACATACGATCCCTTGTCCGTGACGACCCTCAGGTTGTCGCCCACGTCCATAATATTCTCTACCGTCTCATGCTCCTTCAGCACGCAGCCCTCCTTGAGGGCATGTTCGACGAAGTTCTTGGAGAGGTCCTTTCCCGTCACGACCTGGAAGCAAGGGAAGTTGTAGATGTCCTTCTCCGGATACAAGACGCCTGGCTGCCCTCCCGCCACTCCCGAGTCGATTATGATCGTGTTAAGTGTCTTTTGCGATGCATAGATGCCCGCCGTGAGGCCAGCCGGGCCCGCTCCAATTATGACCAGATCATAGTCCATTAATATTCGATTGGAGGCACTATAATAAAGAATTTCTCAAACAACCTTCGATACGAAAGACATACTCAAGTCAACAACTACCGTTAATAATCAGAAATCCGTGGTCCATTTCGTTGCTGTTCTTCGATATCCGTGGAACCATCAAATCCGATACGAAGCATTGCCCATATGAGTTAAATAATATAGCAATCATGCAACCCGTTAACCGCAAGAGGCCAGATAGGCAGGTCTCTTAAATACCTCCGGGGCAGGGATCGCAGGTATTTTTTATATAAGCTGAAGCCCATGCCAAAGACTGGCATGGGTCACTTCTGCGAAGAAAATGTCTGCGACTTCGGGGGAAGGGGGAATCAGGGGAATGAGTGATGATAGTCTTGCCGCCGTTAGGATAAACCAAGAGCTGTGCAGCCGTTGTAAGGTCTGCTACTCCTTGTGTCCCTTCGAGGCCATCGAGATCTTGCCCGAGGGCAAGTTGGTGCACAACTTCCAGAAATGCCAGGTATGCGGGATCTGCTATAGCGCCTGTCCTGCCTCTGCCATTGAGATCTCCTATTACGATTATGAAGGCCTTCTGGACCACGTTCGATCGGCCTGCCGGCATGACAAGGCCGAGACGTTGGTCGTCATGTGCCGCGGCAACTCCCCCAAGAGCGGTGAGGTCGAGGACATCCTGGCATCCGAAGGGCTGAACACCAAGTGTTATATCCCCATGCGCGTCCCCTGTGCCGGGCGCATCCCCACCAACTTCTTCTTCCGCGCCTTGAAGTCCGGCGTGAAGAACGTCGTCTCCATCCAGTGCCAAGATGATTTCTGCCGCATGAAGGAAGGGACCCAGATAGGGACCAGACGAATTATGCTGGGCGATGCGGTGGTGCAGTCGCTGGGCTATCCAGAGAACACCCTGAAGGTGGTGAAGTTCTCCCGCAAGGTCATCCGCATCAACAAGGAATGCGTGGGCTGCGGGAAGTGCGTTTTCGTCTGTCCGTATGGTGCCATATCGGCCGAGCCGTTCTCCACCCCGACCACCGATCCGGAGAAGTGCATGGGCTGCGGCTCATGCCAGCTCGTCTGTCCGCACAATGCCATACTGGTGAAGGGCTACGCCTATGAGGACATCCTGGCCTCATACGCCGGGGCGGCGGAGAGGATGAAGGCGCACAGCACTCACCCGTCCATCCTGGTACTCAGCTGCCAGTGGTCCGAATACTCCGTGCTCGATGATCCAGAGAAGACGCTCAAGGGAAAGAACGCCATGATCCTGGAGGTGCCCTGCTTCAAGGGCATGGACCCGGTCCACGTGGTCAGCGCGTTCTCCCGCGGCTACGACGGGGTCATGGCGGTGGTGTGCCCCACCAACGATTGCAAGCTACCGCTGGGCAGGGACACCTCCGAGAGGCAGCTGGAGGTGCTCATGGCATATCTGAAGAGGCTCGGCCTAGAGGACCGCTTCGAGATACACGAGCTGTCCCCGCGCCTGGGCGATGATTTCCTCAAGGTGTTCGATGAGTTCTCCCAGAAGATCGCGGCCATGCCTCACCGCTCGGTCCCAGTGCAAAAGGGGGCGCAATGATGTTCAAGATAGTCACGAAGAGGCAGCTGGCCTACAAGAAGACCCTGTTCGAGGTGGAAGCGCCGGACATTGCGGCCAAATCCAACCCCGGCCAGTTCCTGATCGTCATCGCCAAGGAGGGCGGCGAGAGGGTGCCGCTGACCATCTGCGACTATGATGCCAAGAAGGGAACGGTATCCTTCGCGTTCCATGAGGTGGGCAAGACCACCAAGGAGCTCGGCACGTACGAGCAAGGGGAGAGCCTGTACAACGTGACCGGCCCTCTCGGCAATCCATCTGAGATCAAGAAGTATGGCCGCGTGCTGTGCGTCGGCGGGAGCATCATGATCGCCCCGCTGCTGCTGCAATCGAAGGCGATGAAAGCCGCTGGAAATCATGTCACGACGGTGCTGGGCTGCCGCGGGGATGAGTTCCTGTTCATGAAGGAGGAGGCCGAGGCCTACAGCGACGAGGTCGTCATCGCATCGGACGACGGGACCGCGGGGGAGAAGGGCATGGGCGCGCTCTGCGACCTGCTGGAGAACCAGCACTTCGATCGCTGCGTGGTCATGGGGCCTGTGGTCATGATGAAGCAGGTGAGCGACATCACCCGGCCGTACAAGATCCCGACGGTGGTCACGCTGACCCCGATCATGATCGACGGCATGGGAATGTGCGGCGTGTGCCGCGTCACCGTCGGCGGGAAGATGATGTTCGGCTGCGTGGACGGTCCCGAGTTCGACGGCCATCTAGCCGATTTCGATGAACTGATCAAACGGCAGCGCACCATGCTGCCGGAGGAGAGGCTGAGCTCGGTCCTCTGGGAGACCAGTGGGGGGTGCAAGTGTGACAGAAAGTGAGCCGGCCGCGCCCCGTGGCAAGGACGAGGACGTCCCGATGCCCCGGCAGGAGCCGCACGAGCGCGTCAAGAACTTCAAGGAGGTGGCGCTGGGCTACACCGAGGAGATGGCGCACCAGGAGGCGGAAAGGTGCCTGAAGTGCAAGAAGCCGCTGTGCCGTCAGGGATGTCCGGTGGATGTGCCGATTCCTGAGTTCATTGGATTGTTCCAGGAGGGCAAGTACGCCGAGGCCATCGCCATCATCAAGACCAAGAACGCCCTGCCGGCGATCTGCGGACGGGTGTGCCCCCAGGAAGGGCAGTGCCAGATGAAATGCGTTCGCGGCAAGAAGGGCGACCCGGTCAACATCGGTCGCATCGAGAGGTTCCTGGCCGACTGGGAGAGGGAGCATGGCGTGCAGATCCCGCCGAAGGCGCCATCGACCGGCAAGAAGGTCGCGGTCATCGGTGCCGGCCCGGCCGGACTGACAGTGGCGGCGGACCTCGTCAAGCTGGGCCACCAGGTCACCTTGTTCGAGGCGCTTCACGTGGGCGGAGGCGTTCTGAGCTATGGCATTCCCGAGTTCCGCCTGCCCAAGGTCATCGTCCAGAAGGAGATCGATTACGTGCAAAGGCTGGGCGTCGAGATCAAGCTGGGGTATCTCATCGGCAGGATCGAGACCATACCGGAACTGATGAAGGAAGGATACGATGCCATCTTCATCGGCAGCGGGGCCGGTCTGCCCCAATGGACCGGATGCCCGGGGGAGAACCTGGGCGGGATCTATTCAGCCAACGAGTTCCTCATCCGTGTCAATCTGATGAAGGCCTATGAGTTCCCGGAGAAGGACACGCCCATACGCGTCGGCAAGAACGTCGTCGTCATCGGCGGCGGGAACGTGGCCATGGACTGCGCCAGGATATCCCTCAGGCTGGGGGCCAAGGTCAGCCTCCTGTACCGCCGCTCGCGCAACGAGCTGCCGGCGAGGCGGGAGGAGATCGAGAACGCCGAGGAGGAAGGCCTGGAGTTCAAGTTCCTCAGCGCACCTGCCGAGTTCTACGGGGATGACAAGGGCTGGGTCAGGTCGATGAGGTGCGTCAAGATGGAGCTGACCGAGCCAGATGCCAGCGGCAGGCAGGGCGTGAGGCAGATGGCGGGCTCGGACTTCGAGATGCCGGTCGACACCGTCATCGTGGCCATCGGACAGACCCCGAACCCCATCATCCAGCGCACCACCGAAGGGCTGCAGGTCAACCCCAAGCACGGCACCATCGTGGTGGATGCGGACGGCAGGACGAACCTGAAGGGTGTGTTCGCTGGCGGGGACGTCGCCACCGGAGCGGCCACCGTCATCAGCGCCATGGGCGCGGGCAAGAGGGCCGCCAAGGCGATGCACGAGTACCTCATGAGCGAAACGCCGAGGGGTGAGTGATATGGCACAGAAGCCCAAGGTGGCGTTCTACTGGGCCGCCAGCTGCGGGGGGTGCGAGATCGCGGTCCTGGACATCAACGAGGACATCCTGGAGCTGGCGGGACTGGTGGACATCGTCTTCTGGCCCGTGGCCATGGACGTCAAGTACTCGGACATCGAGGCCATGCCCGACGGCCAGATCGACGTCACGTTCTTCAACGGTTCGATCCGCAATAGCGAACAGGAGCACATGGCCAAGGTGCTGCGCGCCAAGTCCAAGACGCTCATAGCTTTCGGCGCATGCGCCAACGATGGCTCCGTGCCGGGATTGGCGAACCTCAGCAATGCCAAGGAGATACTGGACGAGGTCTATCTCAGGGACGGGCCGAGGCTGAAGACCAGCGCGGCCATCCCACGGACCGAGACCACCGTCAGCGAGGGAACGCTGGAGATCCCCCGGTTCTACGATACCGTCCATACCCTGGACCAGATGGTCGATGTGGACTATTACCTGCCTGGCTGCCCTCCGCCGGTGGCGCTCATCAAGAACGCCCTAAAGGCCATCCTGAAGGGCGAGCTGCCCCCGCAGGGTTCAGTGCTGGCACCTTTGCCCGCCGTCTGCGACCAGTGCTCCAGACGCAGGGAGAACAAGATGATCGATCACATCTACCGGGTGCATGAGATCATCCCTGAACCGGACAGGTGTCTGATGGAGCAGGGCATCATCTGCATGGGAATGGCCACCCGCAGTGGCTGCGGGGCGCAGTGCCTGAAGGTCGACATGCCATGCACCGGCTGCGGTGGGGCGACCCCGAACCAGCCGGACATAGGGGCCGGGATGATCACTTCGCTGGCATCGATACTGACCATTGACAAGCGGGCGGAGCACACCGACAAGGAAGTGGCAAAGCTCATCGATCACATCAAGGACCCGGTGGGCGTCTTCTACATGTACAGCCTTCCATCGTCCATCTTGCAGCGGAAGGTGATGAAATGAAGGAGATCAACATCGATCCGATAACCCGGCTGGAAGGGCACGGCAGCGTCTCCATCTTCCTCAACGACAAGGGAGAGGTCGAGAACGCATATCTCAAGGTGCCAGAGCTGCGCGGCTTCGAGGCGTTCTGCCTCGGTCGGCCGGCAGAGCTGATGCCGATCATAACCACCCGCATCTGCGGCGTCTGCCCAGTGGCCCACCATTACGCTTCGGTCAAGGCGCTGGACGCCGCCTTCCAGGTATCGCCCCCCTCCGCGGCGAAGAAGCTGAGGGAGCTGCAGTACATGGGCTATCTCATCTACGACCATATCCTGCACTTCTACTACCTGGGCGGACCAGACTTCATCGTCGGACCGGACGCCCCGGCCGATAAGAGGAACATCCTCGGGGTCATCGAGAAGGCAGGCATGGACGTGGCCAAGGAGGTCATCAAGCACCGGGCCTATGGCCAGAAGATCACCGAGATCATCGGCGGCAAGGCCACGCACCCTGTCAGCGGCCTTCCCGGAGGGGTCAGCAAGCCCCTCAGCGAGGAGAACCGCAAGGCGATACTGGAGATGGCCAGGTCCTCGGTCAAGTTCGCGCAGTTCACCCTCGGTCTGTTCCACCAGCTCGTGCTGGAGAACCCGAAGTACCTCGACATGATAAAGAGCGACGCCTACTCCATGCGGACATACTACATGGGAATGGTCGATGCCAAGAACCGGGTCAACTTCTACGACGGTGAGGTCCGCGTGGTCGATCCGACCGGCAAGGAATATGCCAGGTTCTCCGCCGCCGACTATGCGAAGCACATCGAGGAGCGCTCGGAGGAATGGACCTATTCCAAGTTCCCCTTCCTGAGGAAGGTGGGATGGAACGGTCTTACCGATGGTCAGGGCAGTGGCATCTACCGCGTCGGTCCGTTGGGGAGGCTCAACGTCTCCGAGGGGATGGCCACACCGCTGGCGCAGAAGGAGTATGAACTGCTGTTCAGCACATTGGGCAAGCCGGCCCACGGCACGCTGGTGTTCCACTGGGCCAGGCTGGTCGAGCTTCTCTACGCCGCCGAAAGGGCGGTGGAACTGGCCAGCGACCCCGAGATCACCAGCACCAAGGTGCGCAACATGCCTGGCAAGCCTGGCGAGGGCGTAGGCATTGTGGAGGCGGCCAGGGGCACGCTCGTTCACCACTACCGCCTGGACCAGGACGCACTGGTGAGGAAGGTCAACATGATCGTCGCCACCACGAACAACTACCCTGCCATCTGCATGAGCATCCGCGATGCTGCCAAAGGCGTCATCCATGACGGCAAGGTGGACCAGGGAGTGCTGAACAAGGTGGAGATGGCCTTCCGGGCGTACGATCCATGCTTCGGCTGCGCCACCCATTTCGCCATCGGCCAGATGCCTTTGGAGGTCCTGGTCTACGATGACAAGGGTCGGCTGCTCGACCGCCAGTCGCGCTGACGGCCAATCCTTTTCCATTCTATTCCATATCGACATAGGGCGGGGGCGCGATTGAAGGGGCACCGTGGAACGTTGGACGAGGAGCTTGGGCATTTCCTTGCCGGCTCCACCAAGGTGGTCGTGGCAGGCATAGGGAACGCCATCCGCCGCGATGATTACGTCGGTGTGAGGATCGTTAGTGATCTGCAGAACGATGTCCCCCCCTCGGTGCATATCATCGAATGCGAAACGGTGCCAGAGAGCTTCATGGACGAGATCGTCGAGATAGGGCCGACGCATGTGCTGATGATCGACGCCGCCCTCCTTGGCCTGGAGCCTGGGGATGCTCACCTGTACGACGTAGATGAGGTCCTGAACGTTCCCACCATTTCGACCCATACATTGCCTTTGCGCGTCTTCTGCGAATATGTTCAAAAGCTGACCGGGGCGAAGATCGCGCTGCTCCTCGTGGAGCCCAAGGACACGGAGTTCGGGGAAGGCCTCACGCCGGAACTGGAGGCCTCGGCGCAGCGCACGATAAGGGCACTGCGTCGTTCGCTGGCATGACCCAACCACTTTTTCTTGAAGAGTTTTCTGAGAAACTAATATAGCGAGGCATACTCTACTATCCTTCGGGAAAATGGTGGGCGGGTGAGGCTGGGGAGGTCCACGGTGGCCATCGGCCGGGACGAGCTCCAGCTGGTAAGCCTTACCCTCATTCTCTACGGCGCATGTATCTTGGCCTGCTCTCTTTTGGTAGCGTCCGAAGGCACGGCGTCCATCGAGCTTCTGATCGTCGCTTTGGTCGTAGGCCTCATCCTATTGGTCCCGGGGTTGATGATCTGGACGAAGAACCAATATGTTGATACCGACGAGCATGGCAGCATCATCCCTGTTCCAGGGCTGTCCGAGATATTCACCAGGTTGTTCCTGGCCTCGACGCTGTTCATCCTTCTCAACATCCTTCTGTTCCCGTTGACCTCGTTGCTGGCAGGCTCGATCATCAGAGTTGTCCTGGTCATCGGGGCCCTCATCATAATATTCCTCTACGCTTTCAAGAACGTCTATTGATGTCTCGGAGGGATGGTCCAGACACAAAAATATTTAGCCCATTTTCTGCCATAACACGTTCCGTTAAGGACAATGGATGTGAACTGGATGAAGATCGTCGCCATCAATGGGAGCCCGAGGAAGGAAGGGAACACCGCTGCATTGCTCAAGGCCGTGGTCGAGGAGCACAAGGACACCGATCTGGTCTACTTCGACCTGGCCGATCTCAAGGTCAAGGACTGTACCTCCTGTTGGTACTGCAAGACGCACGAGTCCTGTAGCATCAAGGACGACATGACCAAGATCTACAAAGCTATCAAGGAGTGCGACACGCTCGTCCTGGCCTCTCCCATCTACATGGGGGCGGAGACCGGCATTATGAAGTCGATGGTCGACCGCATGTATGCGTTGCTCTCCTTCAGTGACTCCCCAGGCAAGTTCGAGCCCCGTCTCGCGCCGGGGAAGAAGGCCATGGCGCTGTTCACCTGCGGAGCGCCCAACGGCGATACCGCCATGGGATACCAGAAGGACCGCTACTACTCCATCTTCGCCATGGGAGGGTTCTCAAAGGCCAAGGTCTACATCGTCGGCGGGGTCAATCCGAACGCCAACATCATGGAGAAGGTGGAAGTGCCAAAGATCATCGAAGAATCGCGGCGCTTCCTCCGCCACTGAGGTGCCTCCATGCCTTTCAGGGCGTTCATCGCGGCCGAGATATCCCCCTCGAACGAGCTGAAGGCATTGCTGGCCGACCTGGGCCGCATCGGTCCTGGTCTCAAGCCGGTGGAGGAAGAGAACGTACACGTGACCCTGAAGTTCCTGGGGGACACGGACGAGGCCCTGGTGCAAAAGATAGTCGCGTGCATGGGGTCGGCGATCGAAGGCATTCATCCGTTCACTCTGACGCTCAAGGGAACGGGCTACTTTCCTCCCAGGGGCCCGGCCAGGACGCTCTGGGTCGGCATGGAGGGGGCCGAGCCTTTGGCCACCATCGCCACGAGGCTGGACAAGGGGCTGTCAGAGCTGGGCTTCATCCCGGAGGAGCGCGGTTTCAAGGCCCACCTTACCGTGGGAAGGGTAAAGGACAACCGGGCCGCGTTCGCATCGGAGCAGGCGGCCCAGCGGTACAAGGATGCGGCGTTCGGCACGCAGCTGGTCGCCTCGATCAAGTTGAAAAGATCGGTGCTGGGGCGTTTCGGCCCGACCTACAGCGACGTGGCCGAGGTAGCGCTTCACTGACCGTACGACTCGAACATCGAGAACTCGGTCTGCTTCAGCAGGTCCTGGGGCGAGTGCTCCTTGACGAAGTCGATGTTGTAGTTGCCGGAGATGAAGTCATCGTTGCGCAGCACCAGGCGGTGGTACGGGATGGTCGTCTTGATGCCCGAGACCGTGTATCTGTCCAGTGCGTCCCTGGACCTGGTGATGACGTCCTGGCGGCTGGACCCGGAGACGATCAGCTTGGCCAGCAGGTTGTCGAACTCGGTCGGGACCAGGTAACCTTCGTAGGCCGCCCCGTCCACGCGGATGTTCTCGCCGGACGGCTCCATGTACTTCTCTATGCGTCCAGGCGACGGCAGGAAGTTACTGAACGGATTCTCTGCGTTGATACGGAACTCCATCGCATGGCCCTTCGGTGTCACACCGTTCAGTATCTGCGAGACGTCACGGTCGGCCGCGATGTTCAACTGGATCTCGACCAGGTCCAGACCGTTGCAGATCTCGGTGATGGGATGCTCCACCTGGATACGGGTGTTCGCCTCCAGGAAGTTAAGGTCCCCGTGGTCGCTCATGAGGAACTCGAAGGTGCCGAGGCTGGTGTAGCCGGACTTCTTCACAGCTTCGATGCATAGGTCGCTGATCTGCTTGCGCAGGGCAGGGCTAACAGCGGTGGACGGCGTCTCTTCGATGATCTTCTGGTGACGGCGCTGCACAGAGCACTCCCTCTCTCCAAGGCAGTATGCGTTGCCCCGAGAGTCGCCGATGACCTGGAACTCGATGTGCCTGGCATGGAAGAACGCCTTCTCCATGTAGATGGTGGAGTTCTTGAACGCCTTCTCCGCCTCGTTGCTGGCGTTGGTGAACGCGTCCTCCATCTCCTCATCGGAGTTGACGACCCTCATTCCCCTGCCGCCTCCTCCGCCGGAGGCCTTCAGCATGATCGGGTATCCGATGTTCTTCGCTTCCTTGACGGCCTCGTTGAAGTCCTTGACAGGGTCCAGTGTGCCGGGCATGACCGGCATGCCGATCTTCTTCATGAACGCCCTGGCCGACAGCTTTCCTCCAAGGTTCTTCATCGCACGGGGGTTGGGGCCGATGAACACGATGCCCTCCTCCTCGCAGCGCTGGGAGAACTCCATCTTCTCGGAAAGGAAACCATATCCAGGGTGGATGGCCTCAACCTTGAGCCGCTGCGCCACATCGAATATGGCGTCCATATCAAGATATCCGATCCCGGTGGTCTTGGTAGGCAGCTCGACGCTCTTGTCCGCGAATGAAACGTGCTTGCAGTGCTTGTCAGAAGGGGTATAGATGCCGACGGTAGGGATGCCTAGGCGCTTACAGGTCTTCATCACTCGAATGGCTATTTCGCCCCGGTTCGCTACCAACACTTTTTTGAACAACGGTACCCCTCATTCTGCGCAACATAGCATGTGAGTGCTTCGCAGGGTATAAACCTGCTTTTTAAATAACTTTCCCCAGGAAAAGCCAGCATTTTTCCGTATGATTCGTAATAATTATTCGAATATGCATAAAAGCATGTTCGTTTGTCATAATTTTCGAACATATCGCGCTCATTTTCATCTCGCCCGGTCAGTTAGCTTCATTGTAGCGATGCCGTACTTCACCCCCGATGCCGTCCTAGGTCACGGTGCCAAAATGAGCAAGACCAAATATTCAAGGGGCAAGAGATTCAGGAACGACCGCAATGGCGGGATCGAAGGGCTGCCGCTGCAACTTATGATACTGGTGCTGATCGCAGGCGTAGGCACGGCCGTAATGATGGGATGGATGACAAATCTGAAGGCTCCGGCCTCGATCAATTCGGTGGTGGCCGAACCCGGCGAGATCGTCCTTACCGATTCCGACAGCAACGGCATCTATTCGGAGGATGGCATCGACATTAAGATCCACGTTCTGGACCAGACCGGGAGCGGGGTGGAGGGCGCCATGGTCGTACTGGACGGATGCAACATCGTCACCGAGGACGGCACGACCGCATATGCCAAGACGGATTCTACCGGAACCGCGACCTTCACTGGCCTCTCCGCCACCTATGCCGGAGGGAACCTGGGATTCATCACGGTCAAGGTCAGCAAGGGCGGCGCAGGGACCGATTCCAGCTACAGCATCCCAGTGGTGTGCGGGTGAGCAAGTGCTGCGCCAGGACAGGAACGCGCTGGAGGGGATGCCGTTGCGTCTCCTCCTCGTCACCCTGATGATCTGTCTCGCCACCCCGATACTGTTCGATTCGCTGGTCAATTTCCAGAAGGTCAGCGGTTCAACGATCATGCAAGGACAGGTGGACAAGGTGCACAAGGCCGCCCTGGAGGTCTGCAATCAAGGCCCGGGCAGCCAGCGCATCGTCAAGGTGGAGATGCCGGCAGAGGACTGTTCATTGATCATCGGGGGAAGGAGCAGGTCCGAGAGCATGTCGCTCGGATTCCTCCTTGCCGGTCAGGAGCCGGTGCGAACCTATCTCACCGATCCGAACATCCGCTTCGTTACCTGTGACAACGCCACCATCTCCATCCATGGGGCGCAGGTCATCACGCTGCGATGCGTCAACGACGCAGAGGGGTTCGCGGTGGAAGTGCGCCTATGATGGAGTTCTTCCTCTCCAAGTTCTGGGCGCTGATCTGCGGCGTCCTGCTTCTAGGGGTATGCGCGGGGAGCGTGCTCGACCTTGGCCGGGCCTCGGAGGACCGCACTGAGCAGGTTATGCTGGAAGAGCTAGCGAGGGAGATCGATGCCGCTTGCATGGGGGAGGGAAGGTCGCTCCACATAATCGACCTTTCCGAGCGCATATCCGGCGACGAGGTCATACAGTTGCGGCACGGCAGCGTTTGGTTCATGGGCGAGGGGAAGAGCTATGCCAAAAGGCTGTGCTGTGATCCGGTCCTCATCGACGAATCCAATAGGGCCCTCGGTCTCGATGGGGTCATTACCTTCATGCCAGCGTTGAAAATGTATGTGGAAAGGTATGGGAACGGGACGGCCGAGATCAGGGTTCAATCGGCAAAGGTGGACGCCACCTTCTTCACCGCCTCGACGAACTCCTTGGCATCGTCCTCATCATTGTAGATGTAAGATGAGGCCCTGGCACATCCCTCCACCCCGATCGAATCGAAATACGGATGGGCACAGTGGTTGCCGGAGCGCACCATCACCTTGGCCATTTCATCAAGGATCATGGCCACGTCATGCGATCTCATCCCGTCGATGTTGAACGAGAAGATGCTGCCCCTCCTGTCAGGGTCGAGCGGACGGAGCATGCGCAGCTTCGGCAGGTCCTTCAGGCCGGAGGACATTATGCGGTTCAGCTTCCGTTCATGCTCGGCCACGTTCTCCATGCCGACCTTCTTCAGATATTCTACGGCCGCCCCGGTCCCGATGATGCCGGCGTAGTTCAGCAATCCAGCCTCGAACCGCTCCGGAACTGGAAGATATTTGACAGAATCGTATGTGGTCTCCAGAACGCTCCCTCCCCCCGATGTCAACGGCCGAAGCTTTTCCAGCAGCTCCAGCTTCCCGTAGAGTACGCCCATGCCGGAAGGCCCTAGCATCTTGTGCGCCGAGAGGGAGAAGAAGTCCACATCGAGCCGCCTCACGTCGACCGGCATGTGCGGCGCCGACTGCGCCCCGTCCACATTGACCAGCGCGCCGTTGTCGTGGGCGATGCCGACGATCTCCTTCAGCGGCACGGTGACACCGTTGACGTTGTTGGTATGGACGATGCTGACCATCTTGACCTTTCGGTCCATGACCTTCTTGAATCCCTCGAGGTCGAACTCGCCCTCCTTCGTGGCCGGGGCGAACCTTCTCTTCAGGCCGAGGGCCGATTGAAGCTCCAGCCATGGAACGTGATTGCTGTTGTGCTCGAAGGCGCTGCTCACGATGACATCCCCGGGATTGAACTTCCACCCCTTGGCCACCAGATTCAGCGATTCGGTGCAGTTCTTGGTGAACACTATCTCGCCGGAGCTCGATGCGTTCAGGAACGAGGCGACGGAATCCCGGGCGTCGTCCAGACGCAGCGAGACCTGTGTCGCCAGGCGGTGAACGCTCCTCCCTGCGCAGGCCGGGTGGAGAAGGTAATATTCGTCCATGGCCTGGATGACCTGCCTGGGCCTGAGGCTCTGGCAGGCGGAATCGAGGTAGACCATTCGCTCCTTGCCCTGGTCGAACAAGGGGAAGTCCTTGCGCAGCGCGGCGACATCCATCGGACCAGAGAAATTATGCCAGCCATATATATCACCTCCCGAATGACGTTGGGAAGAAAGCATTATCTCATGCCAGCGTTCTGCTTGGCCTGTCGCCTTTTACATTAGAGGATGATGAACCGATGGCACACAAGGTATACCTGGACAACAACGCCACCACGAAGGTCGATGAGAAGGTGGTGCACGAGATGCTCCCCTTCCTCACCGAGCGTTACGGGAACGCTTCCAGCATGCACGAGTTCGGCAAGGAGGCGGACCAGGCCATCGACGATGCCAGGGAGATCGTGGCCCATGCCCTGGGGGGCTCGCAGCGAGAGATATTCTTCACCTCTGGAGGCACCGAGGCGGACAACCTGGCCATCATCGGATATTGTCTGGCCAACAGGGACAAGGGCGACCAGATCATCACCCAGAGGACGGAGCATTCCGCAGTGCTGAACGCCTTCGAGCATCTTCGTTCCTTGGGCTTCGATGTGGTCGTCCTCGATGTGGACCGGGAAGGACACATCGACCAGGGCAGGCTGGAGGACGCGATGAACGACGGAACGCTCCTGGTCTCGATCATGGCGGCGAACAACGAGATAGGCACCCTGCATGACATCAGGAGTATCGCCGGAGCGGTCCATGCGCACGGGGCTGCCCTCCACACGGACGCGGTCCAGGCCATCACGAAGCTGCCGTTGGGCAGGTCGGACGATTTCGACCTTCTTTCCATGGCGGCGCATAAGTTCCACGGGCCCAAAGGGGTCGGGGCATTGTTCATCAGGAAGGGGCTGAAGGTGCAGCCGATAATGTTCGGTGGTGGTCATGAAAGGGGTCTGAGGCCCTCCACTGAGAACGTACCAGGGATCGTGGGAATGGGTGCGGCAATGCGCATCGGAATATCGACCATGGATGCGGACGTGGAGCGCATGGCCCGGCTCAGGGAGAGGATGGTCTATGCCATCACGGAGACCATTCCCGGTGTCGAGGTCAACGGTCCCCGCCACCATCGCCTCTGCAACAACGCCAATCTGCTTTTCCCGGAGACAGACGGTCAGCAGCTGGTGCTCCGGCTCGACAAGGCGGGGTTCGCCGTCTCCACCGGCTCCGCCTGCTCCACCCACCATGTTGGCGCCTCGCACGTCCTCACTGCCATCGGGCTCACCCCCCGCCAGGCCGGTGGTTCACTGCGCATAAGCTTGTCCCGTTTCACCACCGCCTCGGAGGTGGACGGTCTCGTGGCCGCCCTGCCCGAATGCGTCAAGGCATCGAGGCTCTAGGCCAGGGGAACGGTTAAGAGCGCAAAAGTCATCTTGCCGTCGATGAACAGATTGAAGGTGGAACTCGCCGGGTTGGAGCTGTCCAACCCCACGATGCTGGCTTCCGGCATGATGGGCGAGACGGGCATGTCGCTGGTGGAGGCGGCCAGGAACGGCGCCGGTGCAGTGGTCACGAAGTCGGTCGGGATGGAGCCGCGCACTGGCTACATCAACCCCACGCTGGTGGAGCATGATGATTATTACATCAATGCCATGGGCCTGCCGAACCCCGGCATAGCCGATTATGGTGAGGAGATGGCATCGGCCATCAAGGGAGGCGTGCCGATCTTCGGAAGCATCTTCGCCGCGAGCGTGAGCGACTTCGCCCACCTGGCGGGTAAGATGGAGGACTACGGGGCCTCGGCGGTGGAGCTGAATCTCTCCTGCCCTCATGCCAAGGGGTACGGCATGGAGATGGGCATTGACCCGGATATCGTGGCCAACATCGTCAAGGAGGTCAAGGGCTCGGTCTCGGTCCCCGTCTTCGCCAAGCTGACGCCCAACACCCACAGGCTGCTCGATGTGGCCGAGGCGGTGCAGAGGGCGGACGGGGACGGGATAGTGGCGATCAACACCCTCAAGGCCATAGCCATCTCCGTGGAGTTCAGACGGCCGATACTGTCGAACGTCTATGGCGGTCTCTCCGGCCCGGCGGTGAAACCGATCGGACTGCGTGCGGTCTATGACCTCTACGACCGCGTCGACATCCCCATCATCGGGGTGGGCGGCGTGGAGACGTGGAAGGATGCCATGGAATACATCATGGCCGGGGCCTCCGCCGTCCAGGTGGGAAGCGCCGTGGGCAGGCACGGGCTGGGGGTGTTCGGGGAGATATGCAACGGCATGGACTCCTATCTGGAAGAGAACGGTGCTGAGATGATGGACCTGGTGGGGGTGGCACATGAACGGAAATGAGGTCGTCACGATCAAGGAGGTCGTGCCCGAAGGAAAGGGCATAACCACGCTGCGCTTCGAGCTGGACCGCACGGCCCGGCCGGGGCAGTTCTTCATGGTCTGGGTCCCGGGAGTGGACGAGGTGCCGATGTCGGTCTCGTACACTGGGAGGGTGAAGGGGATCACCGTGCGCGAGGTCGGTACCGCCACCAAGGCGCTCTCCGGCCTGAAAGGAGGGGACATGATCGGCATCCGCGGTCCGTACGGGCGCGGGTTCGCCATGCCCAAGGGCAAGTTCCTGGTGGTTGGGGGAGGCACGGGAATCGCAGCAGTCCTGCCGGCGGTGGAGATGGCCGATGACAAGGACATAGTGGACGTGGCATTGGGCGCCAGGAACGCCTCCGAGATCATCTTCGAGGAGAGGGCGGAGAATGCCTCCAACCATGTGCATGTCTCGACCGACGATGGAACTAGAGGATTCCACGGCACCGTCGTGGCCATGGTGGATGACATCCTGAAGAAGCATTCCTACGATCAGGTCATCGCCTGCGGCCCGGAGAAGATGCTCTACTACCTTCTCGAGGTCTGCAAGAAGCATGGCGTGGAGAGCCAGATGTCCCTGGAACGATTCATGAAGTGCGGTTCTGGACTGTGCGGCTCCTGCGTCATTGACGGCAAGAGGGTCTGCGCGGACGGTCCGGTCTTCTACGGCCGGGAGATCTCTGACATGCTGGAGTTCAGCAAGGCGAAGAGGGACGAGGCTGGCCGTCTGATCAAGCTATGATCAGCGGTCCAGCACGATATTGACGATCTGACGGAACTCGTTGTCGCTGACCCTTCCCTTCTTCTCGCCCAGGGATTTGACCTCGGCGAGGATCTGGTTCAGCTGCTCTTCGGTCACCTTGAGCTTCAGCTCTTCCACCCGCTTGCGCACATATGTGATGCCAGTGTGCTTGCCCATGAGGATGTGCCGCTTGTTCCCCACCATCTCCGGGGAGATGCTCTCGTACGTCAGGGGGCATTCCAATATCGCTGCGACATGGATGCCTGACTCGTGGGCGAACACGTTCGGCCCCACCAGGGGCTGATTCCTTGGTCTGGGCAGGCGGGAGTACTCTGCCACCAGGTCGCATACCTCGGTCAACCTGGAGCAATCGATGCCCAGGTCGCACCCGTAGACGAACTTCATGGTGGCGGCGAACTGTTCCAGCGGGAGGTTGCCAGCCCTCTCCCCGATGCCGTTCACGGTGGTCGTGACCGCCTTCGCCCCGGCCTTCACGCCCGCGATGGCATTGGCCATGGCCAGGCCGTAATCGTTGTGGAGGTGCAACGACAACGGCGTGCTGACGGTTTTAACGGCCTCGGTCACTATGGCCTCGATCGCCTCGGGCGAGGCGCATCCCACGGTGTCGGTCACCCCGATCCGGGCGGCCTTGCACTCCTCCGCCTTCCGGTACACCTGCATGAGGAAGTCCATGTCCGTCCTGGTGCAGTCCTCGGCGCTGAGGCTGGCCACCACGCCCCTCTCATGGCAATAGTCCAGGCCTTCCTGCACCTTCTCCAGGATGAACTCCCTGGGCTTCTTGAACTTGTAGCGCAGATGGATGTCCGAGGTGGCGATGAACAGCAGCACCACGTCCACTCCGGCATCCACGCAGAAATCGATGTCCCCCCGGGTGATGCGGGAAAGGCTGAGGATATCGGCCTTCAGGCCCATGTGGCAGATCTCCTTCACCGTCTGGAACTCGGTCTCCGAGACCGCACAGAATCCCGCTTCGATCTGATGCACCCCGATGGAGTCCAGCTTCTCCGCGATCTCCAGTTTCTGCTCGGGCGAGAACGACATGCCCGGGGTCTGTTCCCCGTCGCGGAGGGTAGAATCATAGACGATGACGTCCTTCAGGTCCAGGTGCGGGTTGAAGGGGCTCAAGGCCATCTGCTGCATGCTTACTGGTTAACCATGAAGGAATATTAAGCCTGCCGAACGAAGGTTCTTAAAACAACGCCAACCATCCACTCCCGATCGGCATGGCCAACTTCATCAAGGTGCAGCACGGCAGCATGGAGCTGAACATCCCGACAAAGCTTTTCGAGCCTGGGACGAACCGCATCAGAAAGGACGAGGCGGACAGATTGAGGGCGGGGCTGAGGGCCAAGTATCCCTGGCTGACCGACAACGCGGTCGACGTAATCCTGCGAAATTCCCAGGAGGAGATGGCCCGCCTCATGGACGCCAAGAGGACCGTGGCGGAGAGGGCAAGGGAGATGCTGCGCTCCGGGCGCATGGAACAGGCGCTGGCGTTTCTCGAGGCTCATCTGGACGTCTTTCCCGACGATGCCGATGCATGGTATGTCAGGGGAGAGGCGCTGATGCGCTCAGGAAGGGCGAAGGAGGGCTTCGCGGCGATGCATCATGCCCGCTCCCTGTCGGAGAAGAAGAGACCTGGGAGATCATGAGAACAATGCCTTGATGGCACCGGCCACTTCCATGGTCGTGGCCCCCCACGGCACGGAGGCGACGTTGCCGTTGACCTCGTGTCCTTCCTTCACCTTGCAGCACTTGATGATCGTCTTGGTGCCATCATCCTTCACGATGTTGCGGGGACAGATGTCGATGTTCTCCTCCGCCTCTTTTCCATAGATCGATCCGAAGATGCGGCGGGAAAGGTCGCAGCCGATCAAGGTGACATCATCTGGAATATCTGGCGTCTCGTCCAGATAGAGGACGTTCTTGTAGGACCTGAGGCCCGACGCCCTGCAGGGGAACATGACGGTTCCGGTGCGCACCGCTCTCTCCTTCTCGTTGAGGTCGATGTCGACGACCTCAAGCACGAGGGGAAGCTCCACCAGACCGCATGAGAGGGCGCGCTCCACCAGCACCGACAGCTTGGAGGGCGAGGGCGGCACCACGTCGAAGACCCTGAGGTGGAGGATCGTCTCTGGCTTCAGGAACGATACATGGTTGAACATGCCAGATACCACCACCGTCTTTCCTGGATACCTGGAGGCCATCGTGGCCAGGGCGGACAGGTTCAGGACGTCGACGCTCTCATCGCGTATGAAGACCGTGTTGCCTGGCATGGATATGATGTCCACGCTCGATATCGGTCTGAACAGATCCTTGCCAGGCTGCTTGTGGACCCGGATGACGGCGGTCTCGTTGTCGCCGCGCAGGATCATGAAATCGGTCCGGGTGTAGGCCTTCTTACCCGCGATGGAGGCATTGATGTTGTCCTCGGTGAGGGGAAAGTCGACCTCGCGCAGTGATACGTCCTTGCAGTGGTCCGGCATCATCGACGTCTCGATGCACCACTGCCGATATTACCGTTGCGCCCGGACATCGATTCGGATTAATATATGATAAATAATTAATTATTTTATCAGATAATCATTGGGTGCCAGTCATTTTTTCGTTATCATTACTGATTAGAGTAATTGATAATCTGCCGGGCCTCTTTTAAATACGCTCGAGGGCTGATTTTTCTTAGTCCTCGGAGGCGGGTCGCTTCCAAGAGGGTGCACCGCCGCGTCTTCCGCGGCGAATCGAGTCAGAAGGGTAATCATTAGCGAGGGCTTTCGATGAAACGGTTTGTGTCAGCTTTAGCTCTCATGCTCGTAATGAGCATGATAGGGTCTTGCGTCCCCATGGCGTTCAGCCATGAGGAACAGATTGGCAGCGTCGAGGCCGCCTCCCCCAACGGGACGCTGAGCTTCGATGGAACATACTACACCTACAATGTCGGCGGGGTCTCTACCACCTACCGCACCATCAGCGACGCCGACATCAGCATGCTCCGTTCGGAAATGGGCACTGCTGTGACAGGGCAGGACTATAACCTCATGGTAGGGAACAGCGGCACTGGCCTCGCCCCTCCTTCCGATGAGCAGTGGAGCTCCCTCAAGACCACGGGATACATGGTGGAATCCATTGCCCTGGCATCGACCTACGCGTCATCGCTGGACCTATCCACCTCTCCCTATTTCCCCGCCGTGGGCGATCAGAAGTCCCAGGGCTCCTGCGCCGCATGGGCCATGACCTATTATGCCTATGGTTACGAGGAAGCAGTGGACAACGGATGGACCCAGGCCTCTTCCGGTCTGGCCAGCCAGCTCCTCAGCCCCTCTTTCACCTACAACCGCATCAGCGACTACAACGCCGGTTCTTCCATCTCTGGCAACGGCTATGTTATCCGCGATTTCGGCGTGGCCACCCTGGCCACCATGCCCTACATCGCGGCCGACTTCCTCAGCTGGGGAAGCGACGTCGCTCAGAGAGAGGCCGCACAGCACCGCGCCTCCAGTGTGATGCTGATCGGTGACCGCAGTGTGGACAGCGTCAAGGCCGCCCTCACCTCGGGAAAGCCGGTCTGCATCGGCATCGATGCTCTCCAGTATACCAACGCGTTCAAGGACAACACCGGTGGCCCATACATCGTCACCGGGCTCGAATACACCGAGACCACCCCCAACCATGCCCAGTGCATAGTCGGTTGGGATGACTCCTTCACCGAGGATGGAGAGGTCGGGGCCTTCAAGATCGTCAATTCCTGGGGTACCGGGTTCGGGGTCGGAGGCTACTATTGGGTGACATACGCCGCATTCGCGGAGATGGCCAACCAAATGATGCCAGTATACATCACCGACCTGGCCGATTTCGCTCCCACCGCCGGGGTCGTCGTCGAATTCGACAAGGCCTGGGGCCGTGACAGCACCATCACCGTCGTGCTGAAGAACGATGTCACTGGCGCAGTGGTGAAGACCAAGAGGTACACCTACCGAACGACCTATTACGGAGGTTCGGTCCCCTCGCTTCCTGGCCTGCTCTACCTGGACATATCCGACCTGGCCACATACGCCGACAGCACCAACTGCCGCTATACGCTGACCTTTACCGGCGGAGCGAACATCGGTTCGGTCGCTGCATACCGCATAGAACGGTATGATGGCGGTTACGCCCC
>MVRC01000017.1 GCA_002067865.1 Methanomassiliicoccales archaeon PtaU1.Bin124
TATAAACACCACCGTCAAGGCCATCGGCATGACCAGCGGCGTCGCCATCTACGAGGCCATACTCGCCGATTTTACCCCTGTCCCGACGGAGAACGTCATGCTTGGGGCCGTGGTCCCGGCCACCCAGCTGGAAGGTTTCGAGTTCGCCTTCCTGCTCTCTGCGATGATGATGCTGATAGCGTTCCTGGCCATCCTGTTCTACCAGGGCAAGGCCGCGAAAGCGCCCCTTTGAACGGAAGGGCCAAGTGAAACCTTATCTACCATTTGCCAGCTCATCTCCCTCATGAACACCAGGGAGGTGCTGGAACGCCTTCAGCGGGGGTACATCACGCTGGAAAGGGCGGAACAGCTTTTGAAGATGGATTTCCTGGAGAATATCGGCGGCCATACGATATTCGACCATGCCCGCGAGGCCCGTAGGGGCATCCCGGAGATCATCTTCGGGGAAAGGAAGTCGCCCGAGGTGGTGGCGGAGATCGTCACGAGGGTCATGGCCGACAGGGACGTGGTGCTGGTCTCCAGAGCCTCCCATGAGCACCTGGACCGCATGATGCGGACCGAGCTGAAGGACCATGTCCGGTACGTTCCTGAGGCCAGGATGATCGTCATCGACAAACGGCCGGAGAGGGAGAGGAAGGGCAGGATCGGCATCATCACGGCCGGCTCCAGCGATCGCGGCGTGGCCGAGGAGGCAAGGGCGGTGGCGGAGTCCATGGGGGTCGAGGTGCTCGTCTCATATGATGTGGGCGTGGCCGCACTGCACCGCTTGCTGACGCCCTTGCAGGACATGATCGACAAGGGCGTCGACTGCCTGATAGTCGTGGCCGGCATGGAGGGCGCTCTGCCGACGGTCGTATCTGGTCTGGTCGACGTTCCGGTCATCGGCGTGCCCACCTCGGTGGGATATGGTCACGGGGGCGGGGGACAGGCGGCCCTGATGGGCATGCTTCAGACCTGCTCTCCCGGGCTGTCAGTGGTGAACATAGACAACGGGGTGGCGGCAGGTGCCACGGCAGCCTTGATATGCCGCCGTTGCAACAGGGACAAGGGCTAGAATGGAGGAGCTGGAGTTCCGGATCAGGCGCTTGACGCGCAAGGACATCGATGCAGCCCAGTCGCTGGCCCAGAACGTATGGGGGGACCAGGCGAAACGTGACACTGGAATGAACATCGCCTATCCCAAAAGATTGAGGCGAATGTTCGAAGGGTACCTCCACGCGGACCCAAGGGGCAGCTTCCTCGCTACGATCGAAGGCAAGGCGATCGGGGCATCATACGGTCACAAATGGGGCAGGGTCGGTTGGATCGGCCCCATCGAGGTCAGCACGGAATACCAGAAACATGGGGTTGGCACATTGCTGGCCCATGCCACCGTGGACCATCTGGAAACTGTCGGATGCGATACCATCGGGGTCGAGACGATGGGGGACAGCGAGGGGCACGTGGAATTCTACCGCCGCATAGGTTTCTCCGTGCATTCCCCGACGTTCTTTTACGAGAAGAGATTGGAATCGGACCCTGGCCTGAGCGGCGAGACCATCCTTCTTCCCTTCACCAGCTACGAGACGATCTTGAACCGAGCAAAGGAACTGAGCGAGCGCATCAGTCCCGGATTGGACCTGAGCGTGGAGTTCTGGATGTCCTATGTGGCCAACCTAGGGCGCATCCTGGTCTACCAGGACCCTAACGACCCAGAGAAGCTCTTGGGCGCCTCGGTGGTCTACGGCAGGACGATGGAAGGGGTCGACACCCATCTGTTGCGACTTCTCATCGTCGACCCGGACCATGACGACCAGCAGAGGGTGGCGAATGCGCTTCTGCAGGACTCGGAGTTCCTGGTAAGAAGGATGGGAGGCAGGAGGATGTTCTTCTCCTGTCCTGCGACCGCCACCTCGGTCTCTTTGCTGGCAGAGAGGGGGTACAGGGTCATCGGCAACAACGTTCGCATGACCCGTGGTGCCAAGTATGCGGAGCGGGGCGAGATGCAGATCATCTCCTGGGCAGGCTGACGGTAATTTCGTCATTGTCAAGGTAAATGTGATATAGAGGCAGCAGGTAGGAAGAGTTGAATGAGCTTCGGAATCGACCCGGCCACCAAGGACCTGTTCGGTCCGATGGAGTATGCCGATAACTCCACCATCTCCAACCCCTGCGTATTGTGCAAGGGCTCCAAGAACCTCTGCGGCAAGGACAAATGCTCCTTGATGGTCAAGTACTACGCCCAGTCACGCACCAAGCGCCTCATCGACTCCACTGAACTGTCCGGCAGCAGCCCTCCAGGGGTGTTCATTGGCAGATATGGCTATCCAAAGGTGGATGTTGGCCCATTGGTCCCTCCTGATTTCGGCGACACCGACTACATGGACACCCCGGAGGGATGGGTGGGGAAGCCGATCGAGGAGATATGCGACTTCCGTTATCGCCTGGTGAGGGGCAAGTTCAGGGTCGGGGTGAAGGATTTCCAGAACGCCGGCAGGATGATGGACCTCACCCGGGACCTGGCCCTGTCCGTGAACAGCGTGGACGTGGAGGCCAATTTCAACAAGAAGCCGGCCGGGAAGATCGTCCTGGACGACGAGATCCAGCCGTTCGGTCCATCGGCCAGATTGACCAATTTTGACATCACCAATCCGAAGTACGACCACAAGGTGGAGAAGGCGTACTATGACACCGACCTTCGGGCGGTGGAGGCGGTCACTGGCCTCTACCGTAACGGGGTGCTCATCTCAAAGATCCAGAAGGCCTTCAGCGTCGGTGCCTTCGGGGTGGAAAGGAACCGCAAGCTTGTCCCCACCAGATGGTCCATCACCGCCGTGGACGATACCATCGGCAAGGAGATGCTGAAGACCACCAAGACCTTCCCGCTGATCGATGAATGGAGGATCTATGATTGGGACCAGCTGGACAACCGTTGGTGCGTGATGCTGATGCCCACCTCCTGGAGGTACGAGCTGATCGAGGCCTGGTATCCGAACACCGCCTGGAACCCCATGGGGAAGCAGATCGAGATCATCTCATCGCACGAGCTTTTCAATGGGAGGAAGGACTATGCGGAGATCGGCGGTTGCTATTATGCTGCCAGGATGGCCGTGAACGAGCTGCTCCAGAAGGAAAGGAGACAGGCCGGAGCGGTGATATTCCGCGAGGCCCATCCGGGTTACATCATGCCGGTCGGGGTGTGGAATGTGCGGGAGAACGTGCGCAGGGCGCTGCTCCAGCCCCCGTCGAAGTTCCCCAGCCTGAACGATGCGCTGATGCACGTCGGTAAGAGAATGGACATTCCAGTGAGGAGATGGATCTCTACCAGTGGCGTGCTGAAGGACTATCTGCGGCAGAGGAGGATAGATGATTATTCGTGATCTGGACTTCTTCATCTCCGATGCCCGGCCGGAAGAGCCGGTGAAGGTGAAGGCGTTCGATGTGAAGGCGCGCATGGGGCTGACCCCTTCCAGCCTGCCAGGGCTCAACCTTGCCTTGAACCCTTATATGGGTTGCGAGCACGGCTGCCTTTACTGCTTTGCCCCAGATGTGGTGAAGAGGCCCAGGGAGACCTGGTCCAGCGAGGTCGGGTATCGTTCGAATCTGCCGGTCCTGCTGAACCATGAACTACGCACCAAGCGAGGCGTCATTGGCGTCGGAACCGTGACCGACCCATATCAGCCACTGGAAAAGATGCTGCTGCTCACCCGCAAATGCCTCATGGAGATATCCAGGCATGATAACCCCATCTCGATCTTGACGAAGTCGGACCTGGTCACCAGGGACTTGGAACTGATATGCTCCACGGCCAGGCCGGAGATCGGTATCACCGTTACAACGACCGATGAGATGCTGGCAGCTAAGCTGGAACCGGGCGCACCTTCTCCCAGGCGCCGCTTCGAAGCATTGAGCCAGGTGGTCAAGGCTAACATCGAGGCCTATGCGATGATAGGGCCAGTGCTTCCATTCCTGGAAGACAGGGACCTAACGTTGCTGCTCGAGGCCATCAAGGCCACCGGTTGCACCCGGGTGATGGTGGACCGCCTACGTCTCCGTCCGGGACTGGAACAGGCGCTGCTGGAATCGAAGGCGGTGAGAACGACCAGCTGCCTCACCGATCATGCACACATGGGGGGCCAGGCGCGTTTCGTCCGGGAAGAATGCATCAGATTAGGTCTGAGGTTCGAGACCGCCTTCTGACGATCCATTCCATAATATCAATTCGCCGTTTCCTTTTGGCCGTGCCAATCACTTTTATACCACTAGCACCGAGGCGTCGCTAACGACATGACCGAAGCCCGGCCGATAATCTCTATGAAAAATGTTACAAAAAGATATGGCAGACACGGTGAGGTCAGGGCGTTGGACGACCTCAGCCTGGAGGTGCATCAAGGCGAGGTCTTCGGTCTGCTTGGTCCGAACGGCTCAGGTAAGACCACCACCATCCGCATCCTGAACGGGATCATCAAGCCCACATCCGGAAATGTTTTCGTGAATGGTTTCGACATACGTACCCACGTGGATGACGTAAAAAGGTCGACAGGGCTTCTGGCGGAAACGCCTGGGGCATACGAAAAGCTCAGTCCTATCGAATATTTGGAGTTCATCGGATCACTTTACGATGTCAAGAAAGAACTGCTTCCAGATCGCATAGACAAACTGCTCAACCTGTTCGATCTGCAAGATAGGAGCGACGACCTTATCGAAGGGTTCAGCAAGGGGATGAGACAGAAGGTGCTGATCGCCGCCGCTCTGATCCATGACCCGCCCATCATTTTCCTGGATGAACCTACATCCGCCTTGGACCCGCGTTCCTCGATGGTCGTGCGTGACCTGATAACCGATCTGAGCGTCAAAGCGAAAAAGACCGTCTTTGTATCCAGCCACATCCTTCCTATGATGGAAGAGGTGTGCGATCGGATGGGAATAATCAACAAGGGCAGGCTCGTCGCCCTTGGCACAGTCAAGGAGATATCCGAGAGCACAGGGAGCGCCAACCTGGAAGAGGCCTTCATCGCTCTGACCGGCGGAGAGTCCAGACCTGATCTGCTGGCATGGAGGAGTTCGGTTGCGGATGCCTAAGTGGCTGGTGATCGCCAAGAACGAATATCTGCTGAAGACAAGTTCGTTCAGGGCATACCGGATGGTCTATCCGATCTTGGCGACGATCATCGTCACGTTGTACGTGTTCGTCGCCGCCCCGGCCATGTTCGCCGCCGCATCTGAGTACACCAGGAGCTTCTTCCTCTCCGACGCAGCGCTGGCGTTCATGCAGGTGATGCTGTTCATCATCTTCATCAGTATTATCACCATTCCGATCATGCAGACGCTGCAAGACAGCAATATCGCTCCTTTGGAGACGCTCCTTGCTTCCCCAGTGGACCCAAAGGACGTTCTGCTGGGCAAGTACCTCGGCTCCCTCCCCTCCTATCTTATTGTGGTCTCCTTGATTGCCGGCACGTTCCTGGCGCTGTTCATTCCGTTCGGTATGTCCCCTGAGCAGGTCCTCATCTCGCTTCTCGTCTTCGTCCTGGTCGTCCTGATCGCCCTATGGCTCGGGACCCTCATCGCCGCCATCCTCAAGGCTCGTCTGGGTAAGAGCGCCCGCGGAAGGGACGCAGGACAGGCGTTGGCAATGCTGATAGCCTTGCCCATGGTGGCGGTCATGTACTCTGCGATGAACGGCGATATGCTGAACGCCCTGCAGGGAAAGGGAGCTTCGCTGTCGTCCATCTTCTGGGCCATGCCCAGCTCGTGGGGGGCGGATGTCGTGCTCCGCTTTTTACGCAATCCGGGCGACCTGGGAGCGGACCTGCCCATGACCATGCTAGGCCTGGGCGGGCTGTTCGTCTTCCTGTTCGGATCGATTTTTGCAGGGATGAAGCTGTCAGGCAGGGCGTATAACCTAGAACCGGTCACTTTCGTTACTCCTCAGGCCAAGCCAGAAGGGTACTTCTATCGGTACGTCAGGGGCATCAGCGGTCGTGGGGCGTTCTCATCCGTCGTCGTCGCGGTGGTCAAAGATTATGGGCGCAGGCTGGAGAACCTGTCCCGGATCATCTACATCCTCGGCCTGGTGGCGTTGATGGAGCTGTTCATCCTGTCCTCCTTGCCGAAAGGTAACTACGTCAGCATCTCCCTGCTCACCATATCCTGGATGATGGCATTCCTCTGCGTTTTCGTGGTGGGAGAGGTGACCGCCAGGGGTAAGGACAACCTATTTGTCTATCGGAAGGCCCCAGGTGGTGAAACAAGATTGATATTGGCCAGGATAATCCAGGGCTGCCTTGTGGTACAGCCAGTGGCGGTCGTGTCAGCGCTCATCGTGTTGCTCCCTGCAGGCCTGGACTGGTGGAGCATCATCTGGATGACATTCGCCTTGCTGGCAGTGGCGACCGCTTATGTGGTCATGTCCATCGGCCTGTTCCTCCTCTCCCCTGCCTTTTCAGAAAAGCCGTCCGAGATGATCGGTAATGCCATTGCCATTTTGGTGATATCGTTCTTGCTTTATGTCATCTGTATCGTGCTGTATGGGGAGCCGTGGGGCATTTTGGCCCTGGTGCTGTTCTCGTCGTCGATCGGTTCGATATTGCTGTATGCGGGAAGCAGGAAGATCCGCACGATCGAATGAATTTCATCATAACGATTTCTTGGCCAGGATATCTCTGACCTTCTTCGTTTCCAATTCCTGGAGCTCTTCCACCGTCATCTTCCCACCGACCTTCTTGACCTTGCACACCTCGCTGGAAGGGTTCGTGTATACGAACAAGGTGATGTTCTTCACGGCCCCATCCTTCGATCTCAATTTGAACGATAGCGGTAATGAGCTGGCCTGCATGAACTCGCTGATCGAAAGCTCCTGGTCGATGTCCTGGTCATCGAAGGCGTTCAGGCACATCTCCAAGGCGTATTTGCCGACGGCCATGACGTTCAGCGATTCTCCGCCCAGGGCCCAGATCTCGTTCATCAGGTGCACCTGGCATGCCTTGGCGCACTTGCGCCATTCCTTGTTCACGTCCCTGTCGCCGTTACGGGGGATGCATTTCAGCGCATGGGTCCAGTAGACCGGACCATCCGTCGGATCGAAAGTGCCGAAGATCTGGATGAGTCGGACGACCGGGTCGACCTCTCTCGCCTCCTTGAACACTGGCGACCCTTCCTTGGCGGTCCGGCAAAGTCCGATCATCCTTTCTTCGGCCGGACCTGGCCCCTTTGCCCTCCAAGAAAAAGCCGGCTCCTGAGAGACGACTAAGAATTTCACCGCCTTGGGATTTCCAGAGCGGAGGAGATGGACAGGCATCTTACCTTCATTTCTGGGGCAGCCTGGACATGGTCCGCCCTTCACTCCCTTCTCAACATCCGCCCATCCTATTGATGCCATGGTAACCTGCATGTGAACGGTCCGGTTCTTGATATTCTTATCCCGCGGACCATCGATAAGGCTGTTGCGATCCGAACGATCACTTACCATTCAGGAGAAGCTCTCTGGTGGACCATCCGCACAAGGTGCAGCGGTAGAGCAGCACACCATCGTAGTCCTTGATCGGCATCAATATTCCCGTTCCGCATTTGATGCATTTGGGGTATTCATCGGCCATATGATCCGAACATGATCATGGTCGGGAATAGAAAATGCTATCTGGTCGGGTCCTTTACGGTCAATTGTCATATAGGGACCGGACCTAGCCGTATTTCCACCTCTAGGCCATCGGTTCCAACCGATTCTCGACGTATGGCTCGGAATCATAGCATGGCCTGCACTTCCGAAAGCTTCATATAGAAACACAAAAATACCGCCACCCTAAGGAGGATTCTATCATGGCATACGGTATGGGAAACAATCAGCCTATTATCATCCTCAAGGAAGGGACTGAGAGGTCGAAGAACAAGGACGCGCAGTTCAACAACATCGCTGCAGCCCGCGCGGTTGCAGATGCCGTCCGCAGCACCCTTGGCCCCAAGGGAATGGACAAGATGCTGGTCGATGGATTGGGAGACGTCGTCATCACTAACGATGGCGTCACCATCCTGAAGGAGATCGATGTGCAGCACCCTGCTGCCAAGATGGTCGTCGAGGTCGCAAAGACCCAGGACACCGAGTGCGGCGATGGCACCACCACCTCCGTCATCATTGCCGGTGAGCTGTTGAAGAAGGCCGAGAGCCTCATCGAGACCAACATCCACCCCACCATCATCGCGAACGGTTACAAGATGGCCGCTGCCGAGGCGATAAACATCCTCGACGCCATCGCCATCAAGGTCACCCCGGACGACTCCGAGATGCTCCAGCGCGTGGCGCAGACCGCCATGACCGGCAAGAGCGTCGGCGGACAGAGGGACTTCCTCTCCGCGCTGTCCGTGAAGGCGGTCAAGTCCGTCGCCGAGAAGGTAGATGGCAAGTGGACCGTCGACATCGACAACATCAAGGTGGAGCCGAAGACCGGTGGGTCCATCGCTGACACCGAGATCATCGAAGGCGTCGTGATCGACAAGGAGCGCGTGCACCCACGCATGGCCAGGCAGGTCAAGAACGCGAAGATCGCCCTGCTGTCCTCCGCCCTTGAGATCAAGAAGACCGAGGTCGAGGCCAAGATCCAGATCCGCGACCCGGCCGCCATGCAGCGCTTCCTCGAGGAAGAGGAGAACACGCTGAAGGGCTACGTCGAGAAGATCAAGAAGACCGGTGCGACCGTTGTCTTCTGCCAGAAGGGCATCGATGACCTGGTCCAGCACTACCTGGCAAAGGCCGATATCTTCGCCGCCCGCCGCCTCAAGGAGTCGGACATGGAGAAGATCTCCCGTGCCACCGGAGCCACCATCGTCGGCAAGATCGACGAGCTGGCCGAGAAGGACCTGGGAAAGGCCGCCATGGTCGAGGAGAAGAAGATCGGCGAGTCCGACATGACCTTCATCACTGGCTGCAAGAACCCGAAGGCCGTTAGCATCATCATCCGCGGCGGCACCCAGCACGTCATCGACGAGGTCGAGCGCGCTCTGCACGACGCCCTGCGCGTGATCGGTGTGGCCATCGAGGACGGAAAGGTCGTTCCGGGCGCTGGTGCCCCGGAGATCGAGCTCTCCCTGCGCCTGGCCGGATACGCGGCGACCGTCGGAGGCCGTGAGCAGCTGGCCATCGAAGCCTTCGCTCAGGCTATGGAAGTCATCCCCTGGACCCTCGCTGAGAACGCCGGTCTGGACGCCATCGATGTGGTCATCCAGATGAAGAGCTCCCACGAGAAGAAGGGTGGCAAGAACATGGGCATCGACCTGGACTCCGGCAAGCCGGCGGACATGGTGAAGCTCAACGTCATCGAGCCCCTGCGTGTCAAGACCCAGGCCGTCAAGTCGGCAGCCGAGGTCGCCAACATGATCCTGAGGATCGACGACGTCATCGCCTCCCGCAAGGCTCCCCCGATGCCCCCAGGCGCCGGTGGAATGCCAGGAATGCCGGGCGGCATGCCGGGCATGATGTAAGCAAACCCTAAACAAACTCTACAGGCCTCGGACGAGATCGTCCCTGGCCATTCCTGTTCTTTTTATCTAATTTGACTTTACTTATGGTCCATCTATCATTCCATTGGAATGGCGCTCTTCAGCAATGCATTAATCCTTATCGCTGGCACGCTGATCTTTGTACCGGCAAAAGTAACTTAGAACTATCTGAGCCAGAGATTTTATAGTGAATTGAAAAATTAAATACCCATGATGGCGGTTTTAGCCTATCTGTCCCGATATGGGTTGGAGGTGACTCCACATGGCAGACAAGAAGCAGAAGAAGGCTGAAGCGAAGACCGAAAAAAAGTAAGGCCTTGTCTCAAATTCATTGGCGGGGAACCCTCGCCATCATTTTCATTTTTTTGTTTCTGTAAACGGTTATAATCCGGCCCGGCCATACCGGGAACGGAGATGGGAATATCATTGGGAAAGGTTCCATTCTGGCCCCGGTATCGAGCATACTGCTTGTTGCGCTGATGCTGCTCACATTGGTGCCCTGCGTATCGGCCGATGCTGCTGCTCCGTCGTGGGATGAAACGAAGGAATGGGCCTATGGGGGCAAGACCTATCTGGACATCCGTCCCGGTACGGACCAGTATGATCTGCTCACCGCCATCATGGCCTACGTTTCCAACGTTCAATTGAACTCGATCAACATGAACGGTTCGGTGGAGTCATATCTCTACATCTCCGTGGACAATGCCAGTGGGGACAACTTCATCGTCAGCGTGATCATCGGTGCTATGTCGGAGGTGACCGCGGATGTCAGCATCGACGCCACCCTGACTCCCATGGTCGACGGGATCCTGTCCGCACCGGTCACTAAGACGATAATGGCCAGCGCAGACTTCGATCTGACCTATTATTCGTCTATGAAGCTCAAGGTGGACAAGACGACCTATGCGATCGAATCCATGACGGCCATGCACCGGACCAACATCTCGGTCTCGGTGAGGGGGTACAATATCCCCATCATAAGCTCCAACGGAACCACCCAGTTCCGCAATTTCAATGTCAAGATGGTCACAGATACCGCCATGAACATGAGCGCCAGGTTCACTCCATCGCTTGATCTCTTCCAGTTCCCCATTTCTTCTAACGAGAAGTGGTATGCAAGCTCGACCATGAACATGACCGGGAATGTATCTGGCAGTCTGAAAGTCACAGGATTGGATGATGATATTCTCAATCTGTTCTCTCTAGGGGCCTTGAACAGTACCGTCGACCTATCCACCTTCACTGGAGAATACTATGGATATGGTCTTACCAACGGTTCCTTCGGCCCATATGATGTTCCCATCTCTGTCAAGATGGGTTGCTCCGGGACCCAGCAGGTCACCATGCCCGACAATAGGACGTTCGAGGCCTACATCATCAATGTCAACGAATATTCCTTGGGAAGTCCAGAGTTCGTTCTTTATTACATCCCGGAGCTGGGGTTCATGTCATCGGTAAAGGCGACCACTGAGGTGCTGGATGAGATAGACCTCAGTGGAAATGCCAACATGACTATGATCCGCAACATGGTCCAGCTGAACTTCGAACAGGATCTGAGCATGAACGCCATGGCACCATCCGACGCCGCCCAAAAGATCGAATCGATCACTGGCATGGACGTTCAGACAAAAGATCCGGCGGCTGCGACGAACAATGACAATGGCCAGATGTTCATCATCATCACAGTCCTAGCGGTCGTGGCTATCGTTGCGGTCATGGCGGTCCTGTTGATAAGACGTGGGAAGAAGTAAGGGCCCTCCCAAGGCCATATTGTTTTATTTTTTCATGCACATCCAGTCGTATGTCCGTCCGTTCCGTCGATCCCCGCACAGGAAAACTGGTCATGGAGATCGCCAGCTCCACTCAGCACGATGTCGCCGATGCGCTGTGCCGGGCCAAGGCCGCTCAGCAAGGATGGGCCTCGCGCTCGAAGAACGAGAGGATGGAGATCATAAGGGGTGCGGAAGAGGTCTTCACGAAGGAACGGGACATGGTCGTCGACATCATCCAGTCGGAGATCGGCCTGCCCAAAAGGGGATCTCTGGGCGCATATAACAGCGCATTGAGGGGCTTCACCCATTATCCAGAGGTCTATGCCAAGATGGGCAGCAAGGACATATGGCTGGACCAGAAGTCATGGGCGGAGACAGGCGCGCGGATTGATTTCGTGCCGCACGGGGTCATCGGTCACATTGGCATCTGGAACTATCCGTTCTGGCAGACCATGATCACCGCCATACCTGCATTGTTGTGCGGCAACGCCATCGTCTTCAAACCTTCGGAGTACACGACCCTCACGGGGATGAGGATCGCTGAGCTCTGGCACAAGGCTGGCATTCCCGATGATGTCTTCATCACTTTACCGGGTGGTTCCGAGGTCGGGAAGGAGATGGTCCGCTCCGATTTCGATGCGCTCGTCTTCACCGGAGGGCTATCGACAGGCCAGGACATCATTAGTCATGCAGGGGTAAAGCCATTGATACTAGAGCTATCCGGCAACGACCCAGCCATCGTCTGTGCTGATGCAGATGTGGAGCAGGCGGCCAGAGGGGTGGCGAATGGAACTTTCTCCCATGGCGGACAGGTGTGCATCCGTATCAAACGGGTCTACGTGGTAGAATCGATCGCCGATCGGTTCATCCAGAGGTTGGTCGACATAGCTGGCCGCCTCAATGTTACTGAGCAAGTGGGTCCATTGATCAGACCCGAGGCCAGGGACAAGGTGCATTCGCAGGTCGCCAACGCCGTAGCGAACGGTGCCGAGCTGCTGTGCGGAGGAGTACAGATCGAAGGACCTGGCTATTATTACTCCCCGACCGTTTTGAAGGTGAGCAGAGGCGTCGATATTAGATTCGAGCAGGAAATATTCGGGCCAGTGTGCTCCATCATCGTTGTAAGGGACGAAGAGGAGGCGCTCAGGAAGGCCAACGATTCGATATATGGGCTTGGAGCCACCGTCTGGACACGCGATGCGGCCCAAGGCCAAATGCTGGCAGCAAGGTTGGACGCAGGGACCGTCTGGATCAACGAGTGCGGGAGGACCCTCAACTGTGGCGACTACTTCCAAGGTTGGAAGTCCAGTGGC
The DNA here is from genome assembly GCA_002067865.1 of Methanomassiliicoccales archaeon PtaU1.Bin124. GTDB lineage: Archaea > Thermoplasmatota > Thermoplasmata > Methanomassiliicoccales > UBA472 > MVRC01. Next base: position 12,557 of record MVRC01000017.1, read on the forward strand.
ATCGCATCCTCGACCGACCGCCTCGGCATGTTCCTGAAAAAGAAGGCCGTCATACACAACCGTTCCTGTGAGCCTCGCGAGCACTGGATGAAATAAAAATATTTATTTTTATATTAATAATATTATGATTAAAATGTTTAACCGGTAGCTTTACCGGCAATAATTTAAATGACAGTGATGGAACCCTTTTTGCCCTTGCTGATGTCGGTCCCAAAATCGGTCTGCTTCACGTAGCAGTCCTGGCATCGAAGCTTGGTGCCCTCTACGATGGAGAGGTTCTCAATCATATCCACATCATTGTCCCAGAGGGCGATGCGACACTCGCCTGAATCGTCCTTGACCTTCAGATTTCTGACCTTGCCAGATGAACCATCCTTGCGACTGAACGATTTTGCATCGAAGATCTTCGTGACCTCTACCTCGACGGTCACTTCCTCCCTGTCCTTCAGATCGATGACTTTCTTCACATTTGCCATATGATCATCATTCCCGGTTGCGACCCCTAGAACGATTTGGAATATCAACAATATCCCGATACCTCTCGATGGTCAGAACGTTTGAATATAATTTGTTAAGCTGCTATCGTTATCAAGTATAATATTTGCAAATGTGCAAAAACAAGGGAAAAAAATGCCTATCTGGTATGGGATGTTAGACTCCAAATTCGTATCAATAAATTGTTTTAATTTAATAATATAACTAATAGCTTAACAAGCTAATATAATAAAAATAATACTTGAAAATCATATGTGAAGTTCCTCCTGAATGCTCACGTTTTTTAATATGAAATGACATATGTCAGACGATTCAATAAAAAACGTCTGTCGTTCTGCGGACGTGGCGGGATGCGATGCGAGCTGCTATCTACTCCAGGGTGTCCACCGAGGACCAGGCAAAGGATGGATTCAGCATCGCTGCCCAGATGAAGCGTCTCAATGCTTACTGCAAGGCTCGTGGTTGGCAGGTCGCTAGTGAATACGTCGATGATGGCCACAGCGGCAGAAACACCAACAGGCCAGCGTATCAAAGGATGATGAGCGAGAAGGATAGCTGGGATGTGCTCGTCGTCCTCAAGATGGACCGTATCCATCGTAACAGCACAAATTTCACATTAATGATGGACAATCTGAAGGCCTGGGGCAAGGAGTTCAACTCGACCCAGGAGTCCTTCGACACCACCACCGCCATGGGCAGATTCGTCATGGACACGATCCAGCGCATCGCCCAGCTGGAGAGCGAACAGATCGGCGAAAGGGTCAAGGTCGGTATGACCCAGAAGGCGAAGAAAGGAAAGGGGGTCCTCGGCTCTGGAATCCCCTTCGGTTACCGTTTCCAGGACCATCATCTGGTCATCGTTCCAGAAGAGGCCTCGGTGGTGCAGCAGATCTATGATGATTACCTAGGCATGAAGACCCTCCAGGAGATCGCCGACGACCTCAATGCCAGGTCCATTCTGACTAAGAAAGGGCAGCTATGGCAGAGGGCGACGGTAAGCAACGTCCTTACCAGTCCTCTATACATTGGAATTTTGGTCTGGGATGGTATCGAACAGAAGATGCCTGCACTGGCACTCATTGATCCTATTGTCCAAAATGAGGCGATCGAACTGCTGGGTATGCGTCAAAGGTCGATCCAATCAAAGGCGGTCGTCAAACATGTGGCGGCAAAGGAGGCCATACATGTTTAGGGTGGCCATCTACACCAGGGTCTCCACCGAGGACCAGGCCAGGGAAGGGTTCAGCCTGGACGCGCAAAAGGAACGGCTGGCCGCATATTGCGAAGCACAGGGATGGGACGTCGCTTCCTACTACGAGGATGATGGACATTCTGGTCGCAGCACCAAGAGGCCAGCATACCAGCGCATGATGGAAGAGAAGGATGAGTGGGACATCATATTGGTCATGAAGATGGACCGTATCCACCGCAACAGCAAGAACTTCATGATCATGATGGAGAACTTGGAGAAGTGGGGCAAGAAGTTCACCAGCATGAACGAATCCTTGGACACCTCCAACGCTGTCGGCAGGTTCGTCGTCGACATAATCCAGCGCATCGCCCAGCTGGAGAGCGAGCAGATCGGGGAGAGGACCTATATGGGTATGCGCCAGAAGGCGGAATCCCTGAATGGAATGCTGGGTTTCAACGCTCCATATGGGTATCGCATGGAGCACGAGGACCTGAAGCCAGTGGAGGAGGAAGCGGCCGAGGTCCATCAGGCGTTCATAGAATACAATGCTGGAAAGACCATGCGCCAGATAGCAGCAGACCTGAACGAGCGGGGCAAGTTGACCCGCCGCGAAAAGGAATGGACGGTCTGGTCGATCAGCAACATGCTTCACAATCCAGTCTATGCCGGCTACCTCCGCTGGGATGGCCTTCTGCTGCCATCTCCGCACCAGCGCGTCGTCGACATCGAGCTGTTCAACTCCGTCCAGGAGAAGATGTCCAATAACATCCGCTCCACCAAGGCAAGGCCATATCTGATGCTGAGGGAGCACCAGGAGGCGGTCAAGGTGGACAGCATGTTGATCAATGGAACCGGTTGATCACGATCCCTTATTTCTCGACTCATAATGATTTTATCTAGCTGGCACCATGCAGTTCTTGTGCAAACCGACAGATGGGCATTCAACACATTGGAAGATGCTCTGGCCCATGCCAAGATGCGTAACTCCCAGGCGATAAGGGTCGTATTGGACCCGATGATCGAGGATGTCGCTGACGTTGGCCAACTGGAGGCCTCCTACCAGGAACATGTTCGCTGTCTCAACGTCATCAGGGCTAATGGATTGTACGCCTCCTTGGCATTGAAGCTCTCTGCCCTGGGAATGAACTTCGATGAAGGTCTGTGCAGGGAAAGATTGATCGCCCTGGCAGATGAAGGATTGAAACGTTCCATCCAACTGGAGATCGACATGGAAGGCAAGAAATGGGTCGATTTCACCATCGACTCTGTCATCGCCGTGGCCGATGAGGGTTACAGGGCCACATTGGCGGTCCAGGCATATCTGGACAGGACCCCAAAGGATATCGCGAAGCTCGTCAAGGAAGGGGTGACGGTCAGATTGGTCAAGGGTGCCTACCTCGGTGATACGAACGACTTCGATGAGATCCAGCGTCGTATGATCTCGATATCCGATGGCTTGCTCGGTAAGAAACGGTTCTGCATCGGCACTCACGATCCTGTCATCATCGAACGCCTTCAGTCCAAAGCACAGAGCAAGAAGTATCTCGAGTTCGGATTTTTAATGGGCCTGTCCGACACGACCAAGTATCGTCTCTCGACGGGGGAGTGGAATGTCGTGGAATACGTACCCTACGGTAGTGACTCCTCAGCCTATGTGAAACGAAGGGAGATTTACCTCAAGAGGTTAAAGGAGCTAGGAAAGGATCCCGCTCCATGAGTAACACTTTTCTTTCTTTTCTTATCATCTTGTTTTCTATCGATCTCTTTAGCTTCTCAGAAATAGGACTTCGATACCGTTAACAATCGCATATCCCGGGAGACCCGTTTTTCATCGAAAAGTCATGGAGTTTTGTTGCGTTTTGACCCCTTTCTTGTTGATATTCGGGAGACCGTCTTTTACAAAAATCCACACATTTATACAAATTATCATTGATATTATAATAATCCATAGTAACTAAAGAATCAAATTATATAATAATAGCAATAACGAATATAAATTAAATGATTATGTATTAATAAATAATATAATTAATATCATCAATTAAACTAGTAACAATAGTATTAATAGAAATAATAACATTATAGTAACTGTTGATTCTATGGTAGAGGAGAAAACAAGCATTCAAATCACGCCGCAGACCCGGGACCGCCTTTTCAAATTGAAGTTCCGCAAGACCTATGACCAATTCCTGAACGAACTGTGCGACCTATACGATGAGAAGGAAGGGACGAGCTCGAAGTAATCTTAAGTAATGTGCGATGCCAAGTCCAATTAATGGACCTAGAAACGAAGAGCGCTTTACTAAGGGCCAAGCCCCCATTCGATCTGCTCCAATCGTTCAGGTTCATTGAGAGATTCCATGGGCCGAGATTCGGCATGGAATGCGATGATCAACACCATCGCCGGGCTGGCATCATCGATGATACAATATTTCTGGTGAACATAACTGCCGGTCCTTCAACGGACGAGATAAGATGCGACATCTCCACCAGGACGAAGATCGACAGAACAATGGTGGCAAAGATAACGCAGCAAATAACTGATTACCTCAGCCTCGAGGACGACCTAGGAGAGTTCTATTCACTGGCCAAGGGGGACAAGGTGTTCGAGGACCTGCTGAAGAAGAGCTATGGATATCACCAGGTCCGATTCTTCACACCATTCGAGGCAGCGGCATGGTCCATCATCACGCAACGTTTCCCCGTGGAACGCTCCAGAACCATAATGGAGAGGATTGCGACCGAGATTGGAGGAAGTATCGATCTCGACGGTCACACATTTCTGGCATTTCCCGAAGCACACAACATACTGAAAAATCTGGACAGATTGCATATTATAGTTACTAACAAGAGGAAGACAGAATATCTGACCGCGGCAGCAGAAGCCTTCGATAAGGTGGACCAAGAGTTCTTTAAGAAAGGTTCATACAGTGAAGTGCTAGGATGGCTGAAGGGAATCAAGGGCATAGGCGATTGGTCTGCATCATTGATCTTGATCCGTGGGATGGGAAGGGTGGAACAAACCACCACTGCGCGGTCCATTCCAAAGGAGCGAGCGATGAAGGATTACCACATCGAGGGAGATCCAGATGCTCTCAAAAGGATCGCATCCAGGTATGGTAACTATCAGGGCCTCTGGGAACATTACCTGTTATACTGGATGGACTGAGCATTCCTTTGAATTATTTCAGTTACATAACAAATTTTAGGCAGTATAGTTAGTGACTAAACAATTTAAAATAGAATATTTAATCAACCATCTACTAAGATAATAATGTCTCAAAACGCCGTCAATTTTTGATTTTCATCTGCTATCGGGGTCTATTTTAGAATCAATCAAAAATATTGATAGTTTTAACGTTATCAGCTTAATTATTAAAAAAATAATGAGTGCAAATAATATATTATCTATTTAAAATAAATTATCATTATGGGAAGTATAGCTATTATCATTATTAAATACATAAATTTCGTTAATAGATATATTATTTGAACCAATCTGAACGACACTTTTCTGTAATTATATAATAGATATAATTATAATATTTAGAAAATATCATTCTTCAAGTCGATGAAGTCATTGATCGAGATGTGAGGTATGCCTTCATTCATGCACATCTTCTCCAATCTGGATCCCTTGATCGGAAATCGAAAAGTGGCGATTCTAACTGCATTATAATCCGATGAACCATCTCCAGTATACGCCACGTTCCACCCTTTCTTCAAAAAGTCCAGAACTGCATCATGCTTGAAATCCAGTGCACCGATGTTGCGCTTCTCAGGAAATTCGAAGTTGATATGACCATCATACCAGCTTTTTCCGCTGATGATCTTGACCCTTCTAAATAATCCCATTTTTTCTAACTGGTGCTCGATTACGAAATCCATTCCAGCGCTGACGATGGCGATATCCTCTCCGGTGTCGATCAACCACTTGGCCAGCTCCCTAAATCCTGTCCGGATCTCCACCTTGTCCTCCAGATAATTTATTATGGATTCAGGAGGAACTTCAACCAGGCTGAACTGGCGCTTCATACATTCCTCCACAGTGATCTCGCCCCGGTCCATCATTTCATCGAACACTTGCCAGTTGGAGTCGGCAAAATGACTGAGGACCAATTCCGATGTATCACGCATCGTGATCGTACCATCAAAATCGAACAGGAATGCCGTCCTCATTGCCAGTAGAATCAAGTCTCAGCTATTTCCGATTGTCCATATGTTATCAGCAAGCCGCTCGATCATATGCCATAATGAATAGCGGCTACCCTTCACGACTAGTTACCAAAATGTATTATCGAAACCTTTATTCAAGGAGAGCAAATCCTCGCGCAGTCGCACGGTCATCCACGTGGCCGTCGAAGATATATCAATAATTTAATATAAATAATTAAGAGGTAATAAATATGGGACTGTTCGACAAGGTTAGGGGAGCGAAGGAAGCCGAGGCAAAGTTGACCAAGGAAGAGGCATTCGCTGCCGTATCTCTGGCCGCCATTGCAGCCGATGGCGTCATCACCGAAGAAGAGGCGAACGGACTGGTCATCTCCTTGATCCGCATGAAGATGTTCCGGGGATACAACGGCAACCAGATGAACGCCGTTCTGAGCAAGGACATCAACATCATCAAGAAGGAGGGCTTGAACGCCCTGATCGGTAAGGCCAAGGAGTCCTTGCCCCAGGACCTTTGCGAGACCGCGTTCGCCGTTGCCACCGATCTGGCGCTGGCCGATGGGGAGATCGCCAATGAGGAGAAGGAGATCCTTCAGAAGATCCAGGTCGCCCTGGGCGTTCCGGAGGACAAGGCGGTCAACATCATCGAGGTCATGCTCGTCAAGAACAAGGGCTAAACCAATATCTTTTCCACTTTTTTTCACCGGCCAGAATGGCCGGTCCTTATTGTTTGATCTCCGGGAACCTTATCGCTTTGGATGGCTTCAGAACCTGGACGCCGTCCGCACGTAGCCACATGTTCGTCAAGGCGCTCAGCGAGCATAACGTCCCTCTGCCCTCAATGGAACCGTCCTTCCCTGGTATGCTGGCCACGATCAATCCATCCGCCTTGACCTCGATCTCGGTGTTCGTCTCTGCCAGCCTGTGGAGGACGATATTGCCCGTCGCCCCCATGGGCTTCTCCATCCAGCAATGTTTCATGGGGCAGAGGTTGCAATAGGCCTTGAACCTCTGGGCGGACTCCCCGACGATGAGCCCAGCGGCCACCTCTGCTTTGGTCGTACCATATGCGATGCAGCAGGCCAGAACATCCTTGGCCAGATATGTATCGGCCTCCAGGATGCTGACCCGGGTCGCACCGCCCTTGACAGAATACCTGTTCTCCAGCCTCCTTTGCCACTTGCGACGGCCAGTGTTCACCGATCCGGCCAGTTTCTCTGCGATATGCTCCTTGATGTCCTTGTTCCTCACCGCGGCCTTGGCTATGGCGCAGGTGGGACAGTATGAAGTGGGCGACCAGGCCAGTAGCTTTCCGTCCGGGCCGAACATCTCCGCCTTAACCCCGAGGCCTTCTCGTTTGATGATGGTCCGTCCACCCAGCTCTTGCACATAGGCCAGCGCCAAAGCTCCTGGTGTGAGCACACGACCATATCCATACATGGCGGCCTGGGAGGCGATGTCCTGTTCGCTGCTCAACCCCTCCCGCTTGAGCTTCCTGGCCACATCGTCCGGGATCAGACCGGCTTCGATCTCTGCGGCCAGCAATGCGGGGGACCAGACGATGTCAAACCCTTCGCCGATCAGGTGGCCACGGTCATCCCTGATCATCGCCTCCACGCCCATCGGGTCCTCGAAAGCGCTCGCCTCTCCACCGCATTCATGGACCGCCTCCAGCACTGCGTGGCATATGCCGCAGGCTCCCTCTACCTCCCTCAGTTCCAAACGGTCGGCCACTTTGGTGATGAAGTCCATCTCCGCTCCTTTCGCAGAACCTCAAGGCACGATCACGATCGGCACTGGACATTCCTGTGATACTCGCAGCGAAATACTTCCCATGAATATCCCTTTGACCGCCCCTTTGCCATGTGCCCCAAGCACCACCATATCGCTCTCCTTGGCATTCTCCAGCAGCTTCTTCACCGGGTGACCGAAGTCGATGTCCTTGGTGTACTTGACCCCGGCTGCGATCATGATGTCCTCTGCCTTCTTCAGCTCGTTCTCGCCGATGTGGCTGGCCTTCTCCATCCACACCTCCTTGCCCTCCAGCATGGTGTAGTCCGAGCCCCCGATGACGAATATCAGGCGAGTTTCCGCCGAATATCGCTTGGCCAGGTCAGCGGCCATCTCCGCCGCCCTGATCGAGTTCGCCGAACCGTCCACACCGACCAAGATCTTGCGTATCTCGTGCATAGTTCGCCTCCGATTAACTATTAAACCCCTTACGATTTAAAATGATGGGATTTCGGCGTTCTGAGCATCTCAATTGCCTCATCATCATGCCTTCGTCCTCAGATTTAAAGCAAAACGGCATGCCAGATTTTGATTTACCCACGAAAGTTAAAATAATTCGAAGGGAATATATAGACAAACCTAAGGGTGGGATGGGAATGCAAAAGAGATATCTTTCACTACTAGTGATAACGGCACTGTTATTGCCAGGCATTTTGGTCGTCACCATGCCGGGCAACGTCTCAGCCACCTCTGTCGGGGCAAGCCAATCCTGGCTGGGAGGGACGCTGGATTCCAGCGCCCGCTCCAGCGTCTCGACGGCGGTGGACGCTGATGGCTTCGTGCATATCAGCTTCTTCTCCGGATCGAACACGCTCAAATATATGACCAATGCGAACGGGGAGTGGACAACGACCACGGTCGACACCGCCAACGGCGCTGGCTTCTTCAATTCCATCGCCGTCGATGCGAAGGGCAAGGTGCATATCGCCTACTACGACTCGACCAACCTCGAGCTGAAGTACGCCACCAATGCTGGTGGCTCCTGGGCGATCACCGTCGTCACTTCTACCGGTGATGTCGGAAAGTACAACTCGATCGCCGTTGGCAAGAACGGCACGATCGGCATGTCGTTCTACGACTCCTCCAACAACCGTCTGATGTACGCCAGCCTGGCCAGCGGTTCTTGGACCGTCGTCACCGTGGACAGCAACAATGCCGGTGTCGGCTCGAACCTCTGCTATGCCGCCGACGACAAGCCCGTCATCGTCTATCTGGAGCAGTCCACCTACCATCTGATGTACGCCACCAACAACGCCGGCACATGGACCACTGGAACGGTCGATTCCGGCACGATCGGAGCGGTCATCTCCGCGTCCATCGATTCATTTGGCTATCTTTACGTCGCGTACAACGATGTCACCGCAGCCAAGGTGAAGTATGCCAGGCAGCTGTCCTCGGGATGGAACTATGCCTACCCCGCCAACGATTCCGGCGTAGCCACCTCCATCTCACTGAAGGCCGACTCTCATGGCCTGGCGCACATGGTCTTCTATGACGTCGTGCACGCCAAGCTGATGTACGTCACCAACAGCGATGGCGACTGGAGCTCCCGCGTGCTGCTCACCTCCGGGGACACCGGAAGCAAGGTCTCCCTTGCCCTGGACGAGTTCAACAAGGCGCACGTCGCCTACATCGACGGCTCGAACGACAAGCTGGACTACCTCACCGATGCAGGCGCCTCCTGGATATCCGAAACGGTCGCCTTTGCGTCCGATGGCGTCGGCAAGCAGAGCGTGGTGCTGGTGGACGGAAAGGGCGTCACCCATGTGGCCTACTATGATGAGGTCAACGGCAGGCTCCTTTACGCCAACGATTCCGCGGCCATCTTCGAGGTCGTCGTGGTCGACCGGGGCAATGTGGGAATGAGCCCGGCCATGGCGCTGGACTCCGCCAACAACGTGTACATCTCCTACTATGACCTGACCAACAAGACGCTGAAATACGCGAGCAACGCTGGCGGCGTCTGGGCCATCAAGAGGATCGACGCATCGACCAACGTCGGATCGTGCAGCGGCATCGCGGTCGATGCCAACGGCACGGTCAACATCGTCTACCGCGACGATGATGCGAAGAACCTGAAGTACACCTATGCGGTCAGCGGCTCCTGGTACATCAACCCGCTTGTCTCGAGCAACAACGTAGGCAGCGGCATATCCCTCATATCCGACAGCACGGGCAAGCTACACCTGGCCTACTTCGATGATAACACCACGAAGTACGGTTATAGGACCTCGGCCGGATGGACCGTCGGTATCACCGTGGAGAGCACACGGGACTGCAGCGGCACCATCAAGCTGGCCGTGAACAAGGCCGGCGATCTGGGCATCGTATTCCTGGAGAAGAGCGACTCCGCCACCACCCAGACCCTGTGGTACTCTGTTTTCGAGTCGAACACCTGGTCCTCCCCGATCAGCATCGCTACGGCCCTGGCCAGCGGCAGCAACATCGAGGCTGCGCTGGTGATGGACTCGGACGGGATGCCCCATGTCTACTTCGTGAACTCCGAGGGCACCTCCGACCTGCTGTACAAGCAGAAGGCCTCGGGCATCTGGATGAACTCCACCGTGGACAACAGCGACATCTCCGGCACGATATCAGCCGCCGGCGATGCGAACGGCCGCATCCATCTGTGCTACTATGACAGCGCGGTGGACGTGCTCAGGTCCACCGTGAACATCGTGGCCCCGTCGGTGCCGCAGAACGTCAACGCGACCGGCGGCAACGGGTTCGTCACGGTCCGCTGGGAGGCGCCAGTCTTCAGCGGCGGCGACTCCGTCTCCGGCTACCGCCTGTACCGCGGCACCAGCGCCGACAGCATGACCCTGCTGCTGACCATGGAGAGCACCAACCTGCAGTACAACGACACCACCGTGCTGAACGGCAAGACCTACTACTACAAGGTCGAGGCGATCAATTCCGTCGGCGCCAGCGAGGTCTCCGCGGTCGTCTCCGCCTCCCCGGTCGGGCCGGCACCCACCAACAACAACGACATGCTGCTGATCATCATCGCCGTGCTGGCGGTGGCGGTCGTGGTCGCAGTTGTGGCATTGTTCATGCTGCGCAACCGCGGTCCGAAGCCCCCCAAGTCGAAGTTCCAGCAGCCGAAACGCAGGTAAAACCCATTTCCGGGGGCTCGGCCTCACGGCCGTCCCCATTCCATTTTTCTCATCGACCATCTGGCAGAATTATTCATGACCGCCGTATCGGTCCTCATCATTCGTACATCCCATGGTCAAATATTTATTCGACCAGACGTTAGCTGAGTGCGAACATGAACGATGATTGGACCGAGCTGTACCGCCCCGAGAACCTGGGAGAGGTCCTGGGCAACCCCAAGGCCATCAAGGACCTGAGGGACTGGGCCATATCCTGGGAGGCAGGCAGCCCGACGTACAAGGCGGTCGTCATCATGGGGCCGCCCGGCACCGGTAAGACCTCGACCGCATTGGCCATGGCCAAGGAGTTCGGCTGGGGGGTGGTGGAGATGAACGCCTCGGACCAGCGCAACGCCGAGGCCATCAAGCGAGTGGCGGTCAGGGGCGCATTGTCCGATACCTTCACCGATACTGGCGAGTTCCTTTCCGCCAAGGACGGAAGGCGGAAGCTCATCATCCTGGACGAGGTCGACAACGTGTTCGGGCGGGAGGACTACGGCGGCATGCCGGCCATCGCCGAACTGGTCAGGAACACGAAGCAGCCGGTCGTCCTGATCTGCAATGATTTCTACGAGCTCAGCAGACGCAGCTCGGTCATCAAGAACGAGACATTGCAGATCAAGTACTCACGGGTCAGCCCCGCCACCGTAAGGACGGTGCTGAAGAAGGTGGCGGCGGACCAGCGCGTGGAGGTGGACGAGAAGGTCCTGATCGAGATCGCCGACCGCAGCAACGGCGATGTGCGCGCTGCCATCCGGGACCTCCAGGCAGTCTCGCTAGGCACGGACCACGTGATGGAAGGGGCGACCAGCGGTCTGAGCGACAGGCTGTCGGTCAAATCGATGTACGATGTCATGGGGGACATCCTGCACGGCACCAATCCGCGCAAGGCGCGCACCACCATGATGGACGCCGACGAGCAGCCCGATTATGTCATGAAATGGCTGGACGAGAACATCGCTTTGGAATATCGGGAATCGGAGGACCTGTCCCGGGCATACGATCTACTGTCGAAGTCATCGATGTTCCTCGGCAGGGTGCAGCGCAGGCAGTACTATGGCTTCTGGGCATATGCCTCGGAGCTCATGTCCTACGGGATCTGCCTGGCCAAGGCCAAGCCGTACAAGGCCTATGTGCGCTACAACTTCCCCCGCACCTTGCTGTACATGTCTCGGTCCAAAGAGGCCAGGGGAGTGAAGGCGGAGGTGCTGGGTAAGATCGGGTTTGAATGCCACACATCCATCAAGCAGGCGGAGGAGGACCTGCTGCCTTATTTCCGCGAGCTGTTTCTGAAGAACCACGAGTTCCAGGTCAGCATGGCCTTGAAATTGGCGCTGGTGCAGGAGGAGGCTGCCTACCTCATGGACCAGAAGGTGGACGCTCCGGCGGTGAAACATCTCATGGCCGAGATCGCCGGCCAGAAGCACCCGCAGCCCATGGAAGAGGAACCGGTGGAGAAACCGAAGCGGGGCCGCAAGAAGAAGGAAGAGACGCCTCCGCCCCCACCGGTCAAAGTGGCGAAGATCGATGAGCCCAAGCCTGCTCCGAAGGAAGAGCCGAAGGAAGAGGCCAAGGGCAAGCAGAAGAGCCTATTCGAGTTCTGAGGATGACATGAAGCAGGACCTGCGCGGCATACTGGAAAAGCAGCAATATAAGCTCAGCGGGGAGCATGCCGCGGTCAAGCTATGCCACTGGATGAAGGAGTCGCTGCTGAGGGGAAGGACGTGCTACAAGCAGGACTTCTATGGCATCCGGTCGCACCGCTGTCTGCAGATGACCCCGGCGGTGAACGACTGCACGCACAACTGCCTGTTCTGCTGGAGGGTGCGCGGATTCGAATCGTCCGTGGCGAAATGGCAGGAGCCAGAGGTGGTGCTGGACCATTGCATCGAGAGCCAGCGGAAGCTGGTCACTGGATTCAAAGGCGACCCCCGCTGTTCCAGGCAGATGTGGGACGAGGCCAGGGAGCCGAAGCAGGTGGCCATATCCCTGGCGGGCGAGCCGACCATGTATCCCTATCTGAGCGATTTCATCGCTCTGTGCCATCGCAGGGGAATGACCACGTTCCTCGTCACCAACGGCACCTTCCCGGAGGTGCTGGAGAAGATGGACGAGCTGCCCACGCAGCTCTATGTCACAGTGGCAGCACCGAACGAGGAGGTGTACAAGCGCATCTGCGTGCCCCGCATCCCGGACGGATGGGAGCGGCTGATGAGGACGTTGGAGCTCTTCCCTTCGTTATCCACCAGGAAGGTCATCCGCCATACCCTGGTCAAGGAATACAACATGGGCTGGGAGCGGGAATATGCCAGGCTAGACGCCATCGCCGATCCGATGTTCATTGAGCCCAAGGGCTACGTCTTCGTGGGCGATTCAAGAACCCGCATGACGATGGACCATATGCCGGCGCATAAGGACGTGGTGGAGTTCGGTGCCAGACTAGGCCGGGAGCTGGGCATGGAAGTCCTGCGGGAGAAGCCAGATTCAAGGGTGGTTGTTGTTGGGCAGAATGGCGAACAAACGTTGATTCCGGGATTGTAAGAATCAATCGATGACCTGTATCTCTTCAGCATTGAATACCTCATCACTATTTCGTTCGAAATTTCCATAAAGTCTCACAATGCTCCCTAGCTTTAACTTTGACATTTCAATTTTATCCTGACCAATGAATATTTTTGTGTCATCAGACAAGTTCACAAATATTTTTCTAATTTGAGTAATTACAACCAATTGAATCGGCCAGCTCTCCAGGATTTGAAAAATCCTCCCATCGATGACGTTCATAATAAAAAAGAGAACCTGGGAAGTAATAATCCTTTCCAGGTGATAGAATCAGGCCTTCCATTTTACCATATTGTCAAAAACAGGTTTTACTATTCTGGCACCACTGTTCGGACACCCACCATATGCATGAATTGCTATTGCCAACCTGTGGCCATTGCAATATCTCCATACAGGGCTCCCGCTTTGGCCACCATATGTGTCATTCATGTAGTACACCTTACGGTTTGTAATCCGGGTGATTCGACCAGCGTTAAACCATTTGGTTCCATAGGGTTTATCTCCAGGATAGCCTGCTGTGTTGACTAAAAGATTTATCAATGCGAGGTCGGGCAGAACGCAAAACCCAAACCATCCAACTCTGTTGCCCAATGAGTTATCTGGAAGGATGATTGCACCATAATCATAATTTTCATCCTTATTCTTCGTCCATCCGACAACACTTCTAAATGATCGACCAATCTGTGATCCAAATGGACGTTGGGTGCCATTCATACATGGAATGACTTCAATTTCCTTAACCCATCCTCCTTCTCCATGCATATATACGCAATGACCCGCGGTCATTACTGTATGAGGTCCGATGAACCAACCAGTGCATCGATATTTTTTGTTGTTGGAGGTAGTAATAATCAATTGGCAGATCCATCTCCAGGGTATCACACCTACATTGGTTATTTTGACACGGTCATCGGCACCACAAACCGTTTCCATTTCCCTTTCTTTTGGACAACACATAGGAATTTCCTGTTCGGTCTCAGGAAGTGGTACGGTTTCTCCTCTCATCCCTTCCGCATATGCTCTCTCAGGGTTAAACTCGGGAAGATATTCGAGTTCTCCAATGCCTCCTATGCCTGCATTATCACTTTCCATCGCTTCTTCATCTGTCTCAATACCTTCTCCTCCGGCGCCACCAGCTTCACTTGACACTGCGCCGTGCATTTCATCATCTTCATCTTCCTCAGCGCCCTTATCATTCTTTTTTAAAGGTTGCTCTGAAGACACACTTTCATGCTTTGCCATTTGTTTCACCTCCCCATTATCCCTGTCGGTTTTCCGAAAGGTTAAAAATTCATCATTTTTAAAATATGTAAAGTTATGTAACTAACAATACCCTCAGTTGTAAAAATTTTAATTTTAATATTACCAAATGTAATTTATTAATAATTTATTTACGGAGCTGCTTGCTCATGTGGATCGCCTCGACCTCGTAACCGACGCTGTGGTACAGGGCCAGGGCGTTCTTGTTGCTGCCCCCGACATTGAGCCACATCTGGGTCGCTCCCTGTTCCCGGGACCATTCCTCGGCCTTCGCCATCAAGGCCTTCGCAATG
>MVRC01000018.1 GCA_002067865.1 Methanomassiliicoccales archaeon PtaU1.Bin124
CCCAACACCAAGCCCGCAGCGTTTACACCCTGGACTACCGGGGTATCTAATCCCGTTTGCGCCCCAGGGCTTCGTTCCTCACCGTCGAATTCGTTCTAGTCAGACGCCTTCGCCACCGGTGGTCCTTCTAGGATTACAGGATTTTACCCCTACCCCAGAAGTACCTCTGACCTCTCCCGATCCCAAGTCTTACAGTCTCCCCGGACTTCGGACAGTTAAGCTGGCCGATTTACCCAAGGATTTATAAGACCGGCTACGAACGTTTTAGGCTCAATAATATCGACCACCACTCGGGCCGCGGGTATTACCGCGGCGGCTGGCACCCGTCTTACCCGGCCCTTACTTCTCCAGTTTTTTGGACTGGGGAACAGCCAACACAATGTGCTGGCACTTGGAATTCCCTCATCGGGGTTTCCCCCATTGTGAAGTTTTCGCGACTGCTGCGCCCCGTAGGGCCTGGACTCATGTCTCAGAGTCCATCTCAGGGCTCCCTCTTTCAAGGCCCTTACGCGTCACTGGCTAGTGGGTCCGTTACACCCACTACAACCTGATACGCCGCAGACCAATCCTTGGGCACCGGAGTTTTGGACCTACAAGCATTCCAGCATAGTAGATCTATGGAGTATTATCCTCAGTTTCCCGAGATTATCCTCCACCCAAGGGCATGTTATCCGCGTGTTACTGAGCGGTCCGCCGAGTCCTTACGACTCTCGACTCGCATGTCTTAATCGAATTCCAATAGCGGTGGCCGCCGGCAGGATCAACCGGAATCGATCCTTGTCGATAATTCCTGATTATCTTAGGATTACACACTTTATAGGATTTGGCAGGATTACCAAGTTTCACCGGCGATACCACTTATCGATATCGCCATCGATCGTCAGAGCAAAGAGGGCACGTCACGATGGACGGAGATCTTAGCTCTCCACTTTTCGTTCATTTTGCACGGTCATTTTAGACGCAACGACCTTTTGGCCAGTTGTTGCGTTTTGTGCGTTGTGTTCCGCGCAGAGTCCCCTTAACTTCGGGCTCATATATAACCCTTTCGAGTCACACATGCCTCCGAAGGGGGCAGCTTGCTTCCTTCCAAGCAAGGTAAAATAACCTAATGCGTCCGAGTATATAGGCCTTTGCAGGGACTAGCCAGTATTGTTCTTTTTTGTAACTCAATCGTGGCAAGGTGTAGCATTCCGCACCGGCCCCTAAGGAAAAAATCGATATGAGTATCAGCCCTTGATCGAGCATCACTTACCATTGGAACGGAAATGAAATCATGCTACGTGGCCAGTTATCATTCTGCACCACACATTTCAGGTGATTAATCCCATCATGCGAAAATTTAAGAACGATAGGGCATTACTCAGAATCCAAGCGGAGATGGCCCAGCTCGGTAAGGCGTTGGATTGCTAATCCAATGTCCGAAAGGACTCGGGGGTTCAAATCCCCCTCTTCGCGCCACTTTTCATATCCAGTATGTCAGATTTCTCAGTCAATCAGCGGTTTTTTGTACCGGACCGAGCCAGCAAAACACGTTACCGGACTTTAAGGGAAACATTTCAAGGGGATTAAGAGAAGATACGAGACCGCTACAAGGATTCGGCGGATTCATATCAAATTAATCCCCATTTATTTTTTCATGCTCGGTCTTGTTGCTATGATTCTCCATTGCGAATGTCCTTAAGCTAATCCTAAAGCTTTGAACGACTTACAGCGTCAAAGTTGAGGGAAGAAATTGGCTATTTCCAATCTGAATCACTTAAACGGTGACTTGAACGTCGGCACACTTGAGAACTGGCTCTGGGAAGCTGCCAACATCCTCAGGGGTCCAGTGGATGCTGCCGACTTTAAGACCTATATCTTCCCCATGCTCTTCTTCAAGCGCATATCTGATGTCTATGATGAAGAGCATCAAGCTGCTCTAGACGAATCCGGTGGAGACGAAGAATATGCTTTGTTTCCTCAGAACTACCGTTTCCAGATACCGGATGGAAGTCATTGGGCCGATGTCCGTGCGGTCACTACCAATGTGGGCTCAGCCCTCCAGACGGCCATGAGAGGGATAGAGAAGGCGAATCCGGACACGCTTTACGGAATATTCGGTGATGCCCAATGGACCAACAAGGACCGTCTTCCGGACTCACTGCTCCGTGACCTAATCGAGCACTTCTCACAATACAACCTTGGAAACAAGAATGCACAATCAGACATCCTAGGCCAATCTTATGAGTATCTGATTAAGAAGTTCGCTGACGCGACAAACAAGAAGGCTGGGGAGTTCTACACACCCCGGTCCGTTGTGCGGTTGATGGTCAACATCCTAGACCCTAAAGAGGGCGAGTCTATCTATGACCCTGCCTGTGGTACTGGCGGCATGCTTCTTGAGGCCGTCCATCATGTCAAGGTGAATCATGGTGATGACCGGACACTTTGGGGGAAGCTGTATGGCCAAGAGAAGAATCTTACCACATCTGCCATTGCTAGAATGAACTTGTTCCTTCATGGCGCTTCTGATTTCCGTATCGTTCGTGGCGATACCCTTAGGCAACCCGCATTCCTTGCCAATGATGCATTGTCAACCTTTGATTGTGTGATTGCCAACCCACCTTTCTCATTGGAGAACTGGGGGGAAGAGGTATGGGCGAGTGACCCATACGGGCGGAACTTCGCAGGGATGCCACCGAACAAGAGCGGCGACTATGCATGGGTACAGCATATGATACGTTCTATGGCGTCCAAGACCGGACGTATGGCGGTAGTGTTACCTCACGGTGCCTTGTTCCGGATGAACTCGGAAGGCCGGATTCGTGAAAAAATACTCAAAATGGACATGCTTGAAGCGGTCATCGGGCTTGGGCCGAACCTGTTCTATGGCACCACCCTTGCTGCTTGTATTCTCGTTTTCCGCCAGCGTAAAATCGATGAGCGTAAACACAAAGTACTCGTAATTAACGCCTCGAAAGAGTTCAAGACTGGTCGTGCTCATAACGAGATGCTCTCGGAACATATCGAGCATATCTATGGCTGGTATCATGATTTCAAGGACGTACCTGGCGTTGCCCGCGTCGTAATGCTTGATGAGATAGCCGCTAATGAGTATAATCTCAACATTCCACGCTATATAGAATCAGATGTGGAGAATGATTCAATCTCACTTGACGAAGCCATGAAGCATCTGAGAAAAAGTGCAATAGATGCCTTTGCAGCCGAGGATAACCTAATTGAAATCCTCAAGCGGGAAGGGATGCTCCAATGACCACTCGTATCTCACAACAGCAGCTTGAATCCTATCTTTGGGGTGCCGCGACTCTCTTAAGGGGAACAATCGACGCGGGGGACTATAAACAATTCATCTTCCCGTTACTATTCTACAAACGTCTCTGCGACGTGTATGATGAGGAGACTAAAACAGCACTGGTCGAATCTGAAGGCGATAAGGATTTCGCGGCGTACCCAGAGAATCATCGTTTCCAAATCCCAACCGATGCTCATTGGAACGAGACTCGGACGGTATCAAAAAATGTTGGTGCTGCCCTGCAAAGCGCCTTGCGCACCATCGAGACCGCCAACCCAGACAAGCTATACGGCATCTTTGGAGATGCTCAGTGGACAAACAAGGAGCGTCTTCCCGATTCGTTGCTCCGTGACCTTATCGAGCACTTCAGTTCCTTGGAGTTGACCATTGCCAATCTCCCAGAAGATGAGCTTGGTAATGGCTACGAGTACCTGATTAAAAAGTTCGCGGACGATGCAGGTCACACTGCCGCGGAGTTCTATACAAATCGCACAGTAGTCCACTTGATGACCGAGTTGCTCCAGCCGCAGCCAGGCGAGAGCATCTATGACCCAACTTGCGGTTCTGGAGGTATGCTGCTATCCTGTATTGCCCAATTGCGCAGACAAGGCAAGGAATGGCGCAATGTTCAGCTCTATGGCCAGGAGCGTAACCTAATGACCTCCTCCATAGCTCGGATGAATTGCTTTCTCCACGGCATCGAGGACTTCCGCATTGAACGGGGAGATACTCTTTCCGAACCAAAGTTCGTACAAAGAGACCATCTGCAGCAATTTGATGTTGTATTGGCGAACCCTCCTTACTCCATCAAGCAATGGGACCGCGAGGCGTTCGCATCAGACCCATGGGGACGCAATATCCTGGGCACTCCTCCCCAGGGTAGGGCCGACTACGCTTTCTGGCAGCATATCATTAAAAGTATGAACCCTCAGACAGGAAGGTGTGCCATATTATTCCCACATGGTGTTCTATTTCGGAAGGAAGAAGAGAAGATGAGGCAGAAACTCATTGAATCTGACCTTATCGAGTGTGTTATTGGCCTTGGGCCTAACCTCTTTTACAACTCCGCAATGGAAGCGTGTGTTATCATATGTCGTATGACCAAGCCGAACATGCGTCGTAATAAAATCCTCTTTATCAATGCTGTGAATGAAGTAACTCGCGAACGCGCCCAAAGTTATCTTACTGATAACCACATTGAACGAATTGTTAATGCATACAAAGTGTTCAAAAATGAACCTGGCTTTTCTAATGTTGCCTCATGGGATGAAATAAGGAATAATTTCAATAATCTGGGGGTCCAACTTTACGTAAAAGAGGAGGTTACTAACAACTCGACTTTACACCCAGTGGATATACAATTGAATGAAACATTCTTCTCTTTTCTTAAAAACGCAAAATCAGTACGGAAATCTCTGTCATGTCTTGCCCCGTCCTTTAGAGATAATGATTACCATTCAATTAACCAAGAGGCCAAAATACATCAACCAGAATGGTTCAAGCGTTCTGAGTGGAAGACAGTGCGGCTTGGTGATGTGGCTGTTCGAGATACTGAAAGAATCGAGCCTGAAGGAGGGGCGGTCTATAGGTGGGTTGGTGCTGACCATATTGATGAAGGGGACATACATGTTCGTCGCTGGGGTTATACAACGGACCCATTGTTTCCACCTACATTTCGTTATACGTTTAAAGCTGGCCATGTCTTAGTACATTCACGTAACCCGAATAAAGTAACCATTCCAGATTTTAACGGCATTACGGGAGAAAAATTATTTGTCTTGAAATCGAAAGATAGTTCGTTACTACGTGAAGATACCCTTGCATTTGTCTTGATGTCTTCATACTTTAAGAAGTGGGCGTCACAATGGTCGTCTGGGTCTGTAAATAGATTCCTAAATTGGTCGGCTCTTGAAAAGTTGGAGTTCCAACTCCCGCCACTCGACCAGCAACGCCGAATCGCTGAAATACTATGGACTGTGGATGATAATATCGCGAAAGGCCAGGCATTATATGATTCTTTAAAATTATTACGCAAGGCAATACTTGATTGTGGGTTCTCACCAGACGTCGAGAAACAGAGTTTGGGGGATATAGTTGATTATGCATCAGACGGACCATTTGGTTCTAAACTTAAAACAGAACACTATGCGTCCTCTGGTGCTCGAGTGATTAGATTACAGAATATCGGTGATGACTACTTTGATGACACTGAAAAAGCATTCATTCCCCTAGATTATTATGAAGAGATGCGTCGTTATGAAGTTCGTGGTGGAGATATTATTGTAGCTGGACTAGGTGATGATACTCACCCTGTTGGAAGAGCGGTATTGGTTCCAAATGATATTGGCCCAACCATTAACAAGTCTGATTGTTTTTGTATCCGCTGTACGCCTAGTAAAATCTTAAACTCATTCCTTATTTATTATCTTAATAGTAAAGAAGGCAGAGAACAAGTTCTCGCACTGGCCCAAGGTACTACACGTTTACGAATCAATGTAGGAAATATCAAGACCATACTCGTTTCATTACCACCACTTAGCGAACAAAAACAAAGAGTGGACCAATTGGAAAGAGTTGATATGGCTATTGCAGTGGTTAAACAAACCTTGGAGGATATTAATCATTTATTATGCGAGTTGATTAATAATATCTTCGAGGAGAGATTATGACATTCACAGAATCAACTACAGTCGAGCAGATGATTATCGACTCTGTAACAAGAATAGGCGAGGCTGATGGATGGATTTACAAATCTCCCTCGGAACTACCACGAAGCTTGACTGACGTGATAGTTGAAAAGTGGTTGCGCGAAGCTTTAACCCATCTTAATCCCGAAATTAAAGCTCAGCCTGACCGAGCGGACGAAGTCATATACAACCTTCGAGCCATTTTACTCTCGGTGGGTGCCGATGGTCTTGTTCGAGCAAATGAGAATTTCACCGCCTGGCTTCGCGGTGAGAAGACCATGCCTTTCGGCCCGAACGGTGAGCATGTGCCAGTGCGTCTTATTGATACAGACCAACCACTGAATAACCACCTTGTCGTCACCAACCAATGGACCTTCCAAGCAGGACCGTTGGAGAAGCGTTTCGATGTGGTCTTCGTGGTCAATGGTCTACCACTGATAATCGGTGAGGCGAAGACGCCGACTCGTAGCGCTGTAACTTGGTTCGATGGCGCATTCCAAATCAATCAGATTTACGAACGGGACGTTCCCGCTATGTTCGTGCCTAACGTCTTTTCCTTCGCTACCGAAGGCCGCCTATACCGATATGGCTCTATCCGTATGCCTATCGATATGTGGGGCCCCTGGCGTGATGACGATAATAGGGACGAAGGGCAGATGTATCATGTCAAAGCCACACTCAAGAGCATGTTGAGGCCAGAAGTGGCGTTGGACATCATGCAGAACTTCACCCTCTTTGCCACCGACAAAAAGCATCGGCGCATCAAGATAATCTGCCGTTATCAACAGTTCGACACGGTGAACAAGATTGTTGCGCGGGTCGTGGCAGGTTATCCGAAGAAAGGTCTGATATGGCATTTCCAGGGTAGTGGTAAGTCACTGTTAATGGTATTCGCCGCACAGAAGCTTAGGCTGCATCCAAAGCTCGGCAACCCTACGGTAATGATAGTGGTGGACCGAATCGACCTTGATACGCAGATAACGGCAACATTCAACGCTACAGACGTTCCGAACATGGTCGCCGTAGAAACGAGAGAGGAGCTTCAAACCCTATTAGCTCAGGACGCACGTAAGGTCCTCATCACCACGATTTTTAAGTTCGCCGAGGCAGGCGGGCGATTGAACGAGCGTTCTAACATCGTCGTGATGGTCGATGAGGCCCACCGGACACAGGAAGGGGACCTAGGCCGCAAAATGCGTGATGCATTGCCGAACGCCTTCCTCTTCGGTCTGACGGGCACTCCAATCAATCGGGCGGACAGGAACACTTTCTGGGCCTTCGGCGCGGATGAGGATGAGAAAGGTTACATGAGCCGTTACTCATTCCAAGAATCCATACGCGACAAAGCGACTCTGCCCTTGCATTTTGAAGCGCCAGAAGTACGGCTCAAGATTGACCGTGCCGCCATAGACGAAGCGTTCAAGAACCTAACTGACGAGCTTTCTGACCAGGACCGCGATGACCTGGCGAAGAAGGCAGCAAAGATGGCCGTGCTGGTCAAGAACCCGGAACGAGTCCATGCGGTGGTTAAGCACATGGTCACTCATTTCCAGGAAAAGGTGGAGCCGAACGGGTTCAAGGCACAGGTCGTGGTCTTCGACCGTGAGTGCTGCGTACTTTACAAACAAGTCATGGACGAGCTGATTGGTCCGGATGCCAGCGCCATAGTCATGACCACCGCATCTGCGGACCCGCCGGAATGGAGGCAGTACGAGCGTAGCAAGGATGATGAGGAGAAGTTGCTGGACCGATTCCGGGACCCAGCAGACCCTCTCAAGTTCGTTATCGTCACCAGCAAGCTCCTTACAGGCTTCGATGCCCCTATCCTTCAGGTAATGTACCTTGATAAGCCGATGAAGGACCACACTCTGCTTCAGGCCATATGCCGTACCAACCGTACATTCGGACCGGAGAAGACCCATGGCCTCATCGTCGACTATATCGGCATATTCGATGATGTTGCCCGTTCGCTCGATTTCGACGAGAAATCGATGCATGAGGTTGTATCAAACATCGAGGAGCTTCGCAAGGCGTTACCGATACAGATGCAGACCTGTCTGGCGTTCTTCCCAGGCGTTGATAGGACCATTACGGGATATGATGGCTTGATGGCTGCACAGCAGTGCCTACCGAATAATGACGTTCGGGATAAGTTCGCATCTCAGTACACGATACTCGGGACCATATGGGAAGCCCTTTCACCCGATTCATGTCTCACCCCATACGAGACAGATTACCGTTGGCTCACGCAGGTCTACGAGTCCGTAAGGCCGGTCAGCGGCAACGGTAAGCTGCTTTGGCATGCCCTGGGCGCTAAGACAATCGAACTCATCAATCAGAACGTCCACCTTGACTCGGTGCGCGACGACGTGGAAACACTGGTCCTTGATGCCCAGATGCTCGAAGAGATTCTCAACGACAAGAACCCCGGTGAAAGGGCAAGGAAAGTTGAGATAATTTTAGTTGCCAGATTGTACAAGCATGTTGGCAATCCAAAGTTCACTGAACTGGGCAAGCGGTTAGAGCAAATCAAGGAACGTCATGAGAAAGGTCTCCTGACAAGTCTGGAGTTCCTTAAGCAAATACTCGAACTTGCCAAGGATGTGGTCGAAGCGGAGAAGGAGACCGACCCTGAGGAGGAGAGAGACAGGGCCAAAGAAGCACTTACCGAGCTGTTCAACGAAGCGAAGAACACGAATACACACATCATCGTTGAACGCATCGTTGCCGACATCGACGACATTGTAAAGAAGGTGCGGTTCCCTGATTGGCAGCATACTTCTCAAGGCGAGCGGCTAGTGCAAAGAGAACTACGGAAAACTCTGCTTAAGTACAAATTGCACACCGACCAGGAGCTGTTCGACCGGGCATATGGTTACATCAAACAATATTATTAATAAAAATATTTTTAAATTTTATCTATCTAGATATAATATTTAAATAATGGGCTCGGGTCCCTTACCAAAGGATTCGATACCAGTATCTCGCCTACGGCGTCGGAGAAGCCGATTGTAACCGGTTCTGAAGAACCAAGCTTACAGGCGTTATAGTTAAGTTTCGTCAGTGATAGAATATCACTTGCCACTTGGTCGATGGATGCATCTCCGTGCATGATGTCGATTTTTACGGGTCTTGGTACTTGCCATCCGTCATATGTTTCCAATCGCCACTTGAAACCATTCGCCCATAGATAACCTTCAAACTCGCTCTTTTTCATAAACGTACCTCGGGGGATGGGCCATTTCCCTTTCCGGTATATTTTTACCTCATTATCCAAACGAACCCGGATACCGACCAGTTTTACTCCTTTGGGGCAGGCTTCCCCGAACCCTCCAAACTCATCCCCATTAATCTCTGAGCGGCAATGCAGAAATATTTCCTTGAGAGGTTTTCCTTCAAGCATAGAATACTTAGAAAGTACGCCATCCAATAGTTTTCTTGCGGCCTCTCGACTTAAATGATATTCATCGTTCTCAGGAGAATACCAGGGTCCCGTGTCTCCCAGGAAAACAACACCATCCCCCGAGTTAAGGAACATCTGCGCTGCACAACAAGCAGTTCTCGACTTCTTCTCAGGTTCTGTCTTCTTGTACGTGATTCCAATGTAGCAGACCCCATCACGGGCTGAAGCTAGCCGCCAAGGTTTGCCTCCAGCCTTATAGTATAAGGTCGTGGATAGGTTCCAGGCCCTATCGCTTACTGGGGTCAACCCGCGTCTGTGGTTTAAGTCCTCTTCGACGATTGCTAGGGTTGATTCTCTAATTATCTGGATGGGTACACTTTGATTATTCTGGAACGAGGCTTTTTGATGCATACATTTAGCCTTTATCTGCCGTCGAAAATCAACGGAGTATCGATATGTGTCCGGGTCCCATTCTCCATCGATGCTTCTTTGCCCCTTGAGGGCTCCAGTTCGGAATCTTTTCGATGGCTTATCTCCCCAACCATCTACTATGACCGATTCGGACCGACAGTTCTTCCATACCTCATCGGGTACGATGCACAGCAGTACGTCGATAGATTCGTCCTGCAATTGGAATTTTGCGATTCCATCGGTGTATTTCTCCACGATGGATGATGTTCGTTCGTATGGATTTCTATTTCTAGAAAGATATATTAAATCCTCGGAATTTAAAATATGAGTTTTAGTCGGTCCATTTGCCCATCTAGAATGGAACGCGGCCTCGAAACCTGGAAAGGGCGGCCATAGGTTGTCTTTAGACTCGACTTCACGGCATGGTCCAATCATGACGTCCTTAGTCCATCCCGATAGTAGTTCAATTCCATTCTGCGTGCCAATGACACCATAGGATATATTCTGAGGATGACTTGACAAATCGGTATCGTAAGGACCGAATATTGACAAACCGTCGTGGGGGTCCACCATTGCTTGTCCATACCTGAACTCTAGCAGAGGCTCCTTAAGTACAACTATCGGACTAGCCACTGGAATCCTCTCCCTCCATGCTATCATCATCGGTCTCCTCATCGATTTGCTTGCCGTCGGTCTCTTCATCACCTTGAGGAGCTGCTTTCTCTTCGATGATGTGAACAGGCATGGTGTATTGCTCCAGCCGAGGAGAGATTTGTATTTGTTCCTCGGGTAGGTTACCGATAATAATCCGGTCGTCGTCACCGGTCAGTAGTTGGACGATGGCCAGTTGATAGTTCAATAAGTTTGGATTCCACCAATACTTCGTTACTTTCTTGGACCTTGAGTTCTGACCTCGACCCTGTATTGGCGAACCGTCACCGTTGGTAACGAACGCCGAGAGATTGATGATAACATAATATCCAAGGGTGCGACCCCCTCTGACCCTGAAAGTCGGACTGAGGCTCCAGAGATAGTTTGTTATTTCTCCAGTCCGCAACCTAATTTTCCTCTGGCCACAAACAGCTCTCCATGTTTTTATTCCGTTGAAATCGATTAGGTGCACTTTGTTCTCTGCTTTATCGCCAGAGAATGGAAAATAGAACGAGGCTCTCTTTTGCTCGATTCCGACAAGCCCCCTCTCCCAGCATTTTAACGATATGCTGTTCTCTAGTAAGTTGGAGATGACGGTGTGTATTGGAATCCCCTTAATGGATGATACATTTACCCATTCAATCTTCTGAGAGCCATCCATCGGGCATTCATTCAGAATATCATCTGGAGGAGACATGAATGATAGAACACAATACTTGCTGACCCAGTAGAAGGGCCATTTCTTCAACCAATGTCTGGTGCCAGAAAAGGTCGTTGGTTGTGAAGTTTCAAACACATTAACATACCGAGGTATTGATTCCACCCTTAGTATGTTCGAGAAAACGGGTTCCATCTCCTCAACCAAGTAAGTTTTTTCATCTGGCAAATGAGAAAATGAACACATTTCCGTACTTTTTCTTGGAGTTTGGATGGATTCTAACTTCTTTATAAGACCACTATATCCCTGAGCCCAACCGTGATTGAATGGAATGAAGGTTATATCACTTGTCATCCAATCGAGCTGAGTGGGTGATAAACCATCAAAATTGATGGGTACCAGGAAGTCAGCAACTCGAAGTTCCTCCCCCATTCTCAAAGCTATGGTCCGTTCTTTGCTAGGGAGAGGCTTCACAATTGATTGTTCCGAGAGTATGGCAATCACACGGAATGCACGTTTGATTGCGACATCAATATCCCGAGGATACGACTCACCACCTAGGAGTTTTATCCTATCGCACCAAACATTAAATCCATCAGCTATCAGCTTTGAACATAACCAATCGATAAAATAACCCTGTTCCGAAGCATAACTGATGAACAGATGGTCTCTTTGAACCTCGATTCTATGTTCTTCCCCCGCCATCGAAGGATGAGGAACCTGCTTACTTATTATGATTGACGCTGTAGAATGCACAATAAGAAGACGAACGTTAAAGATGGTCAGAAATAGGGCCTGCATCGAATCATTACGTGGTTCGTCTTACCATTCACCCACGTGAGTGAAGAACATCCGCCCGTATGAGTGAAGTGCGACGAAACGATGTCGAACTATGTTCATATCATGTTCACAGAAAGGGCCGAAAGCAGCACAGAGGACAGCTCGCATGGAGTATTCACGTAGAACATATACGGACCTTATTGTATCCTGAAAATTGTATATATTTCTATAATGAGTATCCAGATACATGAAGAATAAGTCTCTAGTGATTGATGAAAAATTATATGATAAATTGGTGAAGGAAGTCGGTTATCCCACCAAGACCAAG
Source organism: Methanomassiliicoccales archaeon PtaU1.Bin124 (assembly GCA_002067865.1). Taxonomy (GTDB): domain Archaea; phylum Thermoplasmatota; class Thermoplasmata; order Methanomassiliicoccales; family UBA472; genus MVRC01. The sequence goes on from MVRC01000018.1 coordinate 12,211, forward strand.
ATGAGAATCGATGTTCAGATGGCACTTGCCATGTTCGAGAACGGTTGGTCATATCGACAGATTGGCGAACACTTCGGTGTTTCCGGTATTACTGTTAAAAGGCGCATGCGAGGCGCAGGCATCATCTAGTTGCATCTACTTGGTGCAACCTATAGCATGGCAATGCTACCGTCGATATGATTATCGGCTCATTCATGCTCATAAGAGGTTTTAGTATCATCGAGACGCGTTCCGATACCATCGAGTCGCTCTCTTGACTGATTTTCTTTATTCCGTTTTTACCTTTGTTGACTTTTCTGATTTCTTTGGCTAGCTCCTTATCCTCTATGACCAACCCTAATCCATTGTTATTGTAAAGTTCCTTCATCGGTTTAAGAATGCCCAGTTCATCGAGAAAACATTCATTCAATTTATTCGGTCCCAATCGTCGAACCTTGCCCAGGTACGGTCCATCTGATAATCTTACATGGTCTTGGTGCTCTTGGTCAGGTCCGATAATTTCCTCTTCAATGACCCAGCCCAGTTGTACCAGTTCCTCATCCAATCGTTCATGGAGCTTCATCATGTTGTATACCTTTTCCTGGACCGGCATCTTTGAAACCTTGACGTTAATGATGTCTTCCCTTGCTCTCCTCTGGATTTCATTGATGGCAGCAATAGCCCATTTTCCGCTGAGTTCCCTTGTGCACTTCACTACATCGGCCCTGAACGTATCCGTATAGGATATGCCCCAGGAGACTGGGTAGATAATTTTGACGTTCTCATCGTCATCGGCTTTTCCGTTATCTACCTCATTGGCCGTTAATATCGCCCTGCTTAAGTCAGTGGATAAGGGGAGCCGTTCGATTTTATCGAGGTAAAAATTCTTTCCTCGCTTCTTGACGAGCTTCCTTTCGACCAATACATTCATGATTCGGTGAAGACGCGCTTTATCGACAGTTCTGTTCTTGCCAGTACGCATTTCTCCTTGGAGTGGTATCCCAATTAATAACAACTCACTTTCAGTAATACCTTCTCCAAAGATATTTTTTGAAGAGATAATAGCCAGTACTTTAGAGTATGGCTTCCTCAACATTAATTCCTTACGGGTCAACTTATGCCTGGACATACAATTTGTATATGGTTGTCAATAATAATAAATTTCACTATCTAGTCGAAATCGACAATCTCCAATCCATGAGATTGTTGGTGAATGTTCGAGTGAGTGCTCAGCTGATGGAACGTGCGAACACCGTGGCCGAGGCCGAGGATATGACCCCGGAACAGTTGGTCGACCACGCTATACGAAGCTATGTGGAGAGATGGGAGGACACCTTGGAGTCCGACGACGAGGCGTCCGAGGAGGACTCGGAGAATGATTCTGAGGACGACCTGGCCGATGAGGACCAGGACCAAGAAACTGAAGACTGACCAGGGGTGATTTCAATGGAAACGAATAATGTAAGCAACGACAAGGGCTTGTCCCGAGCCATCATCCTGAGGTGCTCGGACCTTGCCTTTATTAATTTATTAGAGTTAATAAAAGGCTACCCGCAATGCTACCTGGTGTTCACCAAGTCCAGCCCTTTGAAGCTTGTTGTCAAGGAAGAAGGCTGGTAACGTGGATTCCAGACCGTACGGTCTGCATCACATACTTCGCGAGTACGAATATGTGGCTCAGGCCGAATTAGGGTTGATACTCAACAGTGGTTCCGTGGATACCAACTTCCAGAGGATTCAATCTGGCCCAGGTGTAATCCCGGTCCAATACCAAAAATTTGGATTTGACTTGGTTTTTAGGGGTGCCCTCCGTGCGTAAGGAGGTCAAGCACACCGCCCATAGCATCGAGGTCTACCATCTAGCGATAGACGGCCGGGCACATGATGCAGGTTATACAATTCCTGAGATAGCCAAGTTAACTGGTTTGAATAAAGAAACGGTAAGGCTCATACTTAAGCAGCATGAGATGGACGGTTATGTTATTAGGAATCCTAGAACTAAAAGTCCGATATTCTTCAAAAGGGGTCCTTCGGCAAACGTTATTGACGAGGTTGTTACCGATTCCAAGACCAAATGTGATGACGATGAGACCGTCGATTCCAATGCAAGCGAGCGGTGTCAAAACCAAAAAAGGTCAACCCGTGTTAAGCCGGTCATAACCGAGGTGCATACTCTACGGACCCATCTGAACGGTCGGGTGCATTTCGAGGTCTATAAGATTGGAGACATGCAAACGATAAGGGAGCCGGACGGGAAGGGTGGTTACATCAACATTGCCCTGTTCCCCAAGTCACCCTATCGGACTCACCACAACACTCAGTCCTGGAAGGCAACGATACTCACTGATGGTGTGCCGGTTAAAATCGATTTATTCGAGTCTAAAAGCCGTACATTATTAATTGTCTTCCCCCCGGAACAGGAATTGACGCAGGACCAACTGGCCGCCGCTAAGGACCTCTTGAAGAATAGAGCAGAGCAGGCGGTCGCCATCCTCTCGAAGTACGGTGGTTGGCTCCTTGGAGAGCCAGTTCTAGTCGGTACGGTAGAGTATGCCGACCAGGACTGCCTGTTGGCGAAGTATCTGCCAGATATGCCGAAGACACAAGGTTCACACCTATGGAGGGACAATTCACACGGCTGCTCCGAGGATGAAACAAACAAACCTGCAATCGGAGAATGGCTTGCCAACTTCCTGAGAAAGGCCGACAAGGTAGAGTCTAAGCTGGACGAGCACGACAACAGACTATCATCAGCTGAAGAATCTCTGATACTTGTAGCCATAATTCTTGACAAACAAATTCAACTTAAGCAACTGGAGATAGAAGCTGCTAAAGCAGCGTCTGGTTGCGGCCAAACCAAGACACAAAACGAAGAATCATACACCTCCGGGATGGCAAAGAAGGACATCAAGGAGAAGCACGAGGTGATGTATCGATGAGTCTCCAGCAAACGGATGCCAAGATGCCTTTGCATGTCGAGATGTCACCTATGTCTCAGATGCTGTGCCCTCTAGCCAGTTTCATTTCCTGCTCATTATGCCCCTTCGTCCACCTTTGCCATGGCCGAGGTGGATGTCCGACAAACGGAAGAAATGGGGTGTGCCCATGCGGGTAGCGCTTTACCCCCGAGTATCTAGGTCTGACAAGGACCAGAATCCCGAGAATCAATTGATTAAGCTCAGGGAATTTGTCATCAGGAAGGGATGGACCATCTACGGCGAATATGTCGATTTCGCCAGCGGGGCAGCTCCCTCCCGACCTGCCTTCGACAGGATGATGGCCGAGGCGAGAGGACGGCATTTCGACATAATCCTTGTCGTCAGGATAGATAGGATGGCCCGTTCGGTCAATCAATTGCTGAATATATTGGAGAAATTGAATAATTACGGGGTCAGCCTGATATGCACTGACCAGGACATCGACACCAACAGCCCGACCGGCAAGTTACTTTTCACCATCCTTGGCGCAGTTGCCGAGCTAGAATTGGAATTAATCCGGGAGAGAACGAAGGATGGATTGGCCAGGGCGAAAGCCCAGGGAAAGCGCTTGGGAAGGCCGCCGAACCCGGCCTTGACCGAGCAAATCACTCGTATGAGAGAAGAAGGGCTGAGCTACAGAGAAATCGGCTTACAGGTCGGATTAAGCCATCAAGCGGTCAAGAAGCGCCTCGTACGGGCGGGGTACAAAAAGGGGTCGAGTTAGGGAGATGAGGCCAGCACGAAGGGGGGCAACATCCCAAGGCGGGGCTACAATAACGGTCGATAAGTTTACATCCCCTTTCGATGATTCTTCGGCCGAGGGCGCCGACAATGTATCGAAAAGAAGGCGTCCTAGTGCGCACGGTGTCGGGCGTAAGAGGGGGAGGCGTTCAATGGGGCGCTATCCTTTCCTGACCTATGCGATGAAGTATCTGGAGAAGAGGAAGTCATTGGCGCCATCAAGCAAAGAGGACTACGAACGTAAGGCCCGGTTCCTTAATCGGACATTCGTAGACCTCCAAAGGGTCGGCACGGTCAGCACATCAAATCCCAAGGGTATGACCAAGGCCGACATCTTCGCCTACATCCAGTGGATGAGGGCAGAGGAGCTTGAGGGGTCATATATGGCGAAGAATCTGGGATTCCTTAAGCAGATATGCGCCTACGCTGGAAACAATGTATTTGCACAGATAGCGGCCGATGGCGAGGAATTGCCTAAGAGGACTCCAAAGGACCTAAACTCGTTGAGCGAGGATGACCTCAAGCTCATCTTTGAGAAGGTTGAGGAGCTTAAGGGCTGGGAAGGGGAAGTAATCAGATTCCTGATGTGGATGTACCCCTTTACTGGTCTAAGGGCTTCAGAGCTAAGACTGGCTCAAGTGGAAGACATCAACCTCCAAGAATGGTCTATCTTCGTCAGGCATCCCAAGGGTGAGATAAGGTACGGGAAGAAGAGAAAGGCCCCCATACTGCCTCCGGCGAGGAAAGCGGTCATACGCTTCCTCAAAGCGAGGGAGCAACGGCTCAAGTCTCTAGGTATCAGTAAGTGCGTGGCACTGATACCGGCGAGGCATAGAGACGGAACGGCGGGCTTCTACTGCTCGAACGCCTTTAGGAACATGAAGAAGGAAATAATGGAAAAAGTGAACATGGACCTTGAGGACAGAAGATTGGACTTCCACATCAAGACCATGAGAGACACCTTCATCCAGATGTGCATCGATAAGAACCCGGATAAGACCCCGGCAGTTTCGATGGTATCGGGTCACTCAACGACCAAGACCACCGAGACCACATACGGGCGCATTAGGAACAATCGGGCGCTGTCGGACGTGCAAAAACTATGGGGTGACGATATATCGGGGCCAGCACCCGAAAATGTCAAAAACCCCTTGATTGAAAAGAAGTTTGACATATCTGGATACGCGTAGGGGCATGTCCCCCTCTTCGCGCCACTTTTCCCATATTTCTCTGATAATTTCTCATCGAGCTGAAGACTTATAGGTCATATGGTTCATGGTAGGTTTATGAATCTGACCAATGAAAGTTACCTGGTCAAGATCAGCGGTAAGAACGCCACTGAATATTATTACAAAGAAAAAGGCGTCTGGTACAAGGTCAGCTACCGTGGTCGGAGGTACAGGGCGACCGCTGAACAGATCCTGAACCATGTTCTCCCATCTGTGGCTGGCATCAAAGAGAACATTTCGATCGTGGTGGAGCACTACGAGGACCCAGAGATGAGGCCTCTGCCCCCGAGCGTCGAAGAAAAATAAAATATAAATAAATATATAAAATAATGGAAATGGTTTAAGAACAAAGCCTACTGGCCTTTCTTATTTTCTCCATTTCCATTGTTCCCCGTAACCTTCTGAGCGACGAACAGGGTCAATATGTCGCTCAAGCCTCCGTTCGAACCATTGCTGGAGACCAGGGTGTCCGGCACGACCTTGATCTTACCCTCTGCGATGGCCTCCACCATCTTCAGCCGGGCGATGTTGTCCCCGCCCATCGCCTCGACCTGGGCCTTGTATGCGTCCGCCTTCGCCTCACCTACTGCTTTCTGGGCGTATGCTTCGGATTCACCTACGTTCTTGATCTTGGACGCCTCCGCCTCACCCATGTATTTGACCTTCAGCGAGTCTGCCTTTCCGATCATCTCCGTCCTGGAAGCTTCCGCTCGGCCGGTCATCTCCGTCTTCGCCGCCTCGGCCTCGGCCAGATACTTTATCCTGGCGGCCTCTCCCTCTGCCATCTTCTGCAATTTGTAGCTCTCTCCCTCGGCCAGGGTCATGTTATATGCCTTGTCGCCTTCCGCGGTCTTCCTTCTTGCATCGGCTCGGCTCTGCTCGATCTCGATGGACAGCTTTGCCGCCATGACCTCTCCCTGCTTATCGGCCTGGGCGGTCTTGGAGATGACATCCTTCCTCATCTCCTGGGCCTCGGCCTGCTTTTGGAACTGGGCCAGCTGCTGCTCTGCTATCTCCTTGTCCGTCTGCGTTTTCATCAGCTCAGGAGGGGCCAGGATATATGAGACCAGGAGATTCTGAGCCTCGACGTGATACTTCTCGAACTCGTTCCTCGCCGTCTTCAGTGCTTCCTCTTGAAGCCTTGTCCTGCTCTTGATGAACTCAATGGCCTTCTCATTTCCCGCCTTGTTGCGGAAGGATGAGTCGATCAACGGGTGGACGATCTGCTGGATTAGGTTTTCGACCGAACCGAACCTGGCGATGATGAAGGGCGCATTCTCTGGCCTGATGCGTATGATCATCCTCACATCGACATCTAGGGTGAACGCGTCAGAGCTGGTGACCTTCAGCTGACTGAACTTGAAGAAATCATCCCCTCTCTGGCTAGGGATATTTCCAGATGCATCTGATTCCCTCTTTGGTTGCGTCTCGCTAGCCCAGTCGATCGTGATCGCGCTGGTCGGCACTAGGTAAGGCGTGAAAGCCAACGGATTCAGATTGTACTTACCAGGTGCGACCGGTTCCTTCCAGATGCCTCGAACGTTCTTATCCGTGATCAGGAGGGTCTCCCCCTCTTCATGGACCGGAGTGCCGATATCGTTCGATCCGGTGTTAACGCTGGGCGCCCCCATCTTCGACTCCAGCTCCGTCCCGATGTTGGAACGGATGACCGCCACATACCCAGGAGGAACCTCCTGGATCTTCACGGTCTTCACAGCGAAATGCAATGGATTGATGTAATAGACACCTGGCTGCAGGGATTCCTGCTGCGTTCCCCTGAAACCGCCCGAATCAAGGAACGCCTGCCCATCGGTGAAGTGCTTGTGGACGCGAGCGTTCGGGAACTCCGCGTTCGGTTCTTCGACCGGTTTCGGCGCAATTAGAAATCCCGACGGAAGTGGGCGGCCATCCTCGGCGATGACGACCCCGATCATCTCGGCATCGATCCTGGTGGCCTTGCTGATGTTGATCTGGAATGCACATGTGTTGACACGGTAGACTCCGGGCCTTAGTATAGCGCACTGCGGTCCCTTCGTGCCCCCGTTCTGGAGGAACATCTTGGCATCCTGGAAGTTGTTGCTTTCGACCTCATCGCCCAGCACCCTGCCCTTCGGCATCGGCTTTCCGTCGATAGCATTCACCACACCGATGGAATCTGGTCCGATGAATACCACATTGGTCTTTTCCACCGACCAGATGAAGGGCATCTTCCAGTAAAGCCCAGGCATAAGGGTGTCCGCCTGGATGCCCACCTCGCCATCGAGGGCGATGATGTGCCCCTGTGGCATCGTCTTGCCCAGCATCTTCTTTCTCTTTATCCCCACTTGGTCATCCCGGATCAGATAGAGTCCCCGGTAGACGAAGATCGCCAGTACTATGAACGCAATGATTCCCACTAAGAACAGTGGCTCTGTCAAAATCGAACCTGCCATTGGACCCCCCGCCCAGACACGTTTTTATCATTTATTTAAAAAAATTCCCGATGGTGTGCTCCTTAAGAATGATCACGACGATGAGGACGAATTAAATAACCGAAGGAGATAGCCGACCGTGCGTTTCTTCATCGAGACCTATGGCTGCACCATGAACCAGGGGGAGAGCCGCGACCTGGCCCAGGACCTCCTCAGCCATGGTCATGAGCAGGTGGCGGATGAGGGAGATGCAGATCTGGTCATCATCAACACCTGCGTGGTCATCCAGCCGACCGAGCTCAAGATCATGAAGAGACTGAGGCGGCTCAGCCAGACCGGTCAAAAGGTCATCATCGCCGGCTGCCTGCCCTCTGTCAAGCCAGACCAGATGCGTCACGAATTTCCCGATGCAGTGCTCCTCCCTCCATCCGATTACCCGATATTCTCGGAAATGGTCAACGAGCTTTATGGCACGTGCAAGACCGGCGGTTCGCTCACGGTCGGCCAGATATCAGGCATACTTCCCGTTTCCCAGGGCTGCCTGGGCAACTGCTCCTACTGCCTCACCAAGAAGGCCAGGGGAGATCTGAACAGCTATCCCATTTCCAATCTAAAGAAGAAGGCCAGGCAGCTTCTGGAAGATGGGGCGAGGGAGCTGTTGGTGACGGCCCAGGACACTGGCTGCTATGGTCTGGATATCAATACCGACCTCTCTGAGCTTCTAAAGGAGATCGTCGCCCTGGATGGAGAGTTCATGGTCCGATTGGGGATGATGAACCCCGACAGCTTGGCGCAAGTGCTGGACCAGACGGTAAAGGTCTGGAACCACCCCAAGGTGTACAAGTTCCTGCACCTCCCCGTTCAATCAGGCAGCGAAAGGGTGCTCAAAGCGATGGGCCGAGGATATGACGTTCCTACGTTCGAAAGCCAGGTACGTCATTTCCGTGCTCTTAAGCCGCTCATGTCCCTGTCCACCGACATCATCACCGGATTCCCTGGCGAGACAGAGGATGATCATAGGGCGTCGGTCGAGCTGATGGAAAGGGTCAGGCCGAACATCATCAACGTCACGAGATACTCTCCTCGTCCCGGGACGCCCGCTGCCAAGGCAAAGGGCCAGGTTCCCAGCTGGATATCGAAGGAGAGGTCGCGTGAAATGGCCAAGCTGAGGTTCGAACTTGGCGAGGCCTATTATGCCGGTTTCGTCGGCCAAGCTTTGGAGATCCTTATCACCGAGGTCGGGAAGAAGGGGAGCCTGGTGGGAAGGAGTAGAGAATATGCTCCGGTCGCGATCTCGGAACGCGATGCCCGGTTGGGACAATGGGTCGAGGTGGAGATCACTGGGCACGCTGCCACCCACCTACTGGGTAAGGCCATTTGAGCCATGGCCATTTTATGATGATGCAAATATATACGAGAAGCTTTATCAGCGCAAGCACAGCCCCGTAGTGTAGTGGTCAATCATGCTGGCCTTTGGAGCCGGCGACGCCAGTTCGAATCTGGCCGGGGCTACTCATGTTCAAGAGGTAAGGAAATGTCGGTGAATTGCCGCATCGAGATCGATCTCCAGTCGGAGGAACAGGCGGAGGCGATCCTCCGTTCCATCGAGCTCGATAACGGAAAATATGCCGATGCCAAGGTCGAAGGCAAGACCCTGATCCTCACGGCCGAGGCGAAGAGCATGCCCTCCATGCTTCATACGCTCGAGGACCTGCTGGCCTGCGTCAAGGTGGCTGGGGATATGACCGACCTACGCTGATGGTTTGATACCTTCCCTGACCTTGATCGCCAGTCCCTTTTTGAATCGCCCGATCTCATCGCCGGTCAGGACCATTCTGCCGATCGCGACCGGTGAATCGTTCTTATCGACCACGATCACCTCATCCTGAGGCCTGAGCTCCGCATCGGCCTCGACTACGAAGGTGCTCATGACGTTCTTCCCTTCCCGGTTGAACGGGACCGAATCGTCTAGCACCACCGCCCTCAATCGCGGGGCCGGGATCGCGTTCAAAAGTCGAATGGCACCCGGCGGCCGGAGGGTGAAGAAACCGTCCTCCGCCCTCATCGAGACCACATGTTCCCCGTCCACCAGGACGTTCCTGATCTTGTCAGTGTTCTTTGACTTGATCAGTTCCACCTTACCGGAGAACAATGCCGCCGCAGCTCCTTTGCCGAACTGATGGTCTGCCACGGCATGGACGCGGGCCACGTCCAGGTCGAACCTGCCCGGACCCTTCGACATCATGCCCAACATCTCGCACGTCACCTGGCCATCGTACATGCATGAGAGAGAATACTGGTGTCGGTGAGAAAGGTCCTCCATCTCCTCCCTGAGCTTCTCGGTCATATCCCTATCCCGGATGCGTGGGAATATCGACTGGGCCACCGGATAGATCTCGTCCAGTTCTATCGGCAATGGGCCCAACTCGCTCATGACGAAGAAATGAGAGTCGGCCAATTTCAGGATCTCCCCCATCTGCGCGGCCCAATGCCTGGCATAGGGTTTCTCTCCGCCTTCGAAGACCACCATGGTCTCCGTCTTGGGCATGGTGTATCGCTCCTTCACCCTTTGCTCGAAACGAAGCAACGCTGGCCTGTTCAGTGTCTCAGCGCCGGTATAGAACATTGCCGAGTCTCTGCTGAGCGGCTCGTACCTCTCCAGGAACTCTCTGTGCTCCTTGAGCCGGCGCAGGCCATCCAGAAGGGCCGGATGTGTACGGCAGCGCATCTCCGCCAGTTCCCAGATGTCCCCTTCGAGGACGGCCCGTTTTACTCGGTCCATCTCCATCTTGGAGGCGTAGAGGTTGTGCCTGGCGATCGTCTCGAAACGCTGTTCGGGCTTCATCGCCTTGAGCGTTTCGATCGTCTTTCCGGCGCAGGCGGGACAATCGCAGTCCAGCACCTTCATGTCCTTCAGGTGGTAGGTCCCCTCGATCGTCATGTAGCGGTCGTCCTTGGCGAACTTGGCATAGGAGGCAGAATCGAACATATCGCATCCCAGCAGGACCGCCAGTGAGAAGACCATGGGGTGGCCTGCACCGAACAGATGCACCGGCCTCTCTGGTGCCAGCCCCTTCTTGGAGGCGATTATGACATCGACCAGATCGGCATACCGGTATTGTTCCATCAACGGTACGACACCGCCTATGGGATGAACATCGACATCGATGGCCCGGAGCTGCTCCGCACAATGCTGGCGCAGGTCAGGGTATATCGATCCTTGGACCACACCTGCCAGCATCATCTCTCCCTTTCTCGTCGATGCTTCCTTGGTGCGGTCCAACGTCACTTCCACCGCTTCGGCGGTCCTTTCCTTGCTCCATTCCGGCTCTGTGAATATGTCCAGTACGGTCCCGATGTCCGTGCCGATGGACCGCTGGAAGTCCACGATCTCCTCGTTCTTCACCTCTACTTCGCCGTACATGTGGCTCTGGAAGGTGCCTGAGTCGGTCATAATTATGCCAGGGTAATCGAGCATGGCATGAAGTCCGGAAGATACCGCCGTTTCTCTCATCTTCAGGTCGTTCCTGATGATGTAAGAATTGGTGATGATGGCCTTGAAGCCGAACGTTTCATAAAGCTCCCTCGGTGTGATGGCCTGGAACCTTGGGTTCACCACTGGCAACAGCGCAGGGGTCTCCAGCGTACCGTGCCTGGTCTCTAACTTGCATATTCTGGCCAGGCCGTCCCGACGAATGAGCTCTAACATATGTCTGATGGAATGGTCTGGGGGTATAAAACTGTAGATGTAAATGGAAGGCGATTGAATGGCGAAAAGAATGAAATATTGGTTGTGCAGGTGCACGAACAATGGAGTCCGAGGACAGCCTTCTATTGGATTGCCCCAGCTGTAACATCATGATCACGGTCAAGGTCTCGCTCTGCAACGGAACGGAGTTTCCCTGCCCCATCTGCGGGGACATCATCTGCTTCGAGATAGACCCTGCCGCGATCGATTCGGTCCTGGACGAAGCGCGCAAGAAGCAGGAAAGGGAACTGAAGAGGTCTTTCCGCCTCGCGTTCGGGGATGTTTGACGGATAATTTATCTGCGATATTGTGCCTCTACCCATCGCCAGTGATGTGATGGAGAACAAGATGATCATCGTGGTCCGAAAGGACATCAAGCTCTCGCCAGGCAAGTTGGCCGCCCAGGTGGCCCATGCCGCGGTCAATTGCGCCTTCTTATCGAAGAGGCGGGACCCGCAATCCTTCGATGCCTGGTACGAGGAAGGGCAGAAGAAGGTCGTGGTGAAGGTCAAGGATCTCCCGGAACTGTTCCAGATCAAGGCGGCGGCTGAGGCGGCCGGTCTGATAACCTCATTGATCACTGATGCTGGCCATACGGAATTGCCTCCTGGTACGATAACATGCCTGGGCATCGGCCCAGCCTCCGATTCCAGGATAGACAAGGTGACAGGCCATCTGGGGCTGATGTGAGTGAAGGAGAATGTGCGCATCCTCGGCATCGATGACGCGCCATTCACCTTCTCTGATTCCACGGTACCGATAGTCGGGGCACTGCTCCGTTCTCCGGCATACTTGGAGGCCGTGATGACATCCAAGGTCTCCGTCGACGGCACCGATTCCACCGCGGCCATCATCGAAATGGTCCGGGGATCGAGATATTCCGACCAGGTGAAATTGGTCCTGCTCGATGGCATTGCGTTCGGCGGGTTCAATCTTGTGGACATAGATGCCGTGCACGATTCTCTGCGGGTGCCCGTGGCGACCGTTACCAGGGATGCTCCGGACATGATCGGCCTCAAGGGGGCATTGCAGAAACATTTCGATGATTGGCAGTGTAGATGGGAGCTGTTGGAACGCCATCCCGTTGTTAAGATCGATACCGATCATAACCCCATTTACGTTTCATTTGTCGGCATCAGGTCTGATGACCTCAAGGGGATTCTGCGATCATGCACCATACAGGGTGCGATCCCCGAGCCGCTCAGGGTCGCCCACATCATCGCGTCGGCATTTGTAAAAGGCGAATCTTATGGTCGGGCTTAGCGGAAATGGATATCGGTCATGAGGCCCTGGGCGAAGGTGTTGTTACCGCCCTCTGTTATCTCCATCATTACCTCGGTGGAGTTGGACGAGACCGGCCGCATATCGATCTTGACTCCATGGGCCGACAGGTCGATCCGGGTCCCAGTGCTGGTATGGCTTAGGACATATTGATGTCCTTTTCCATCCAAAGTGCTCTTGACCCTCCCGCTCACGTTCGATGCACCGTCCTTGACCATATGGCGGTGGGTGCGATCGAAGCGATTCTTGTTCTTGTCGTTGTATGCCGTCACAGCGATGAGCGCAATGACGAGCGAGGCCGCAACACCAAAGGTGATGGGGTTGTCAGGCTTCAATCCCTGGTAGAGTGAGAGCATGACGACCGAGAATATCCCGACCTCGGTTATGTAGATCATGCCGAATGCGCTGACCACTAGGGATTTCGGGATCGTGTTCGGCTGCCATGCCTCATAGCTCCTCTGATGTAGCTTTTTCAGCGGCCAGAGGACGGAGAGAGCAGTGATGATCGCCAATGCCATGAACACAGGGAACAAAGGATGGGCCACGACATAGGTCATCATCATACCTGCCAGGAAACCAGGTGCAATGACACCGAGGGCTAGCTCGATCCAAAGCCTCTCCCGGCCTAAATCCTTGAACTGCGCCGCTATGGATATCACTGGCATCCCATCCTGTCTGACGATATGTCATACAGGATTATAATCATTTTGTGCCAACCAATATGGTCAGATGCCTTTGCACACGGGGCAATGAGGATTCCTTTCCACATCGATCGTTTCCCAAGATTGTTCCAACAGGTCGCCGATGAGCAGCCGCCCCTGCAATACACCAGGGAGGCCAAGGATGGTCTTTATGGCCTCGTTCGCCTCCATGCATCCGAAAGTGCCAGCCACCGCTCCGATGATGGGTATGGGGCCTTCCCGTTTGGGGGAGCGGGGAACAAGGCAGGAGATGCAACAGGTCTTCCCCGGAAAAATGGTAGTCATCTGCCCCCTCCACCCTTCGACCGCTGCATGGACGAGCTTCAGGCCATTGGTCACGCAATATCGGTTCAGATCGTGCCGGGCATCATAGTTGTCCAGACAATCTAGGACGACATTGGGTTTCTGAACCAGTCTGGCAGCATTTTTCAAATCCAATCGTTCCCTGACACCCTCTACAGTGATCTCAGGGTTGAGGGATCGAAGCTTCATCTTCGCACTTTCCACCTTTGCTCTCGAGGTCTCATAATCCTCTTGATGGTGTAGCAGCTGCCTGTTGAGATTGCTTAGCTCCACCGGGTCTGGATCGATGAGCCTGATGTTACCAACTCCTGCCGCAGCAAGATACATAGCTGCAGGGGACCCCAGACCCCCCACACCGACGATGGTGACGCTCGCGCCCGCCAGGACGTCCTGTCCACTTTCCCCGACCTCAGGTAGGAGGATCTGCCTGGCATAGCGCTTTCTTTCTGTCATCTTATCCCTCTGACATAGGGGAACTACAAGATGCAATAATAACCTGCCTCTCTCGATGGTTATTTGTAAGTGCAATGCATGCGCCCCCTACCCATCATATCAAGGCGTTGCATGAGAAGGGGGAGGAAGAGGTCCCACCGCGATGCTGGATGGTAACGAACGGACATGCCTCGGAAGGCGGGGAAAACATGTCTGAATGGTCCCTAACAACCCTATACTCTTAAATAGGAAATGTGTAATAGGGCCATTGCTTCCGATATTACTTGAGGTGAAAGTGTGGCAAAAGGTCTTTACACTGCCAGGAAGTTGAAGAACGACAGGCAGAAGTTCCGATGGAGTGACAGTCAATACAAGCGCCGGATGCTTAAGCTGAAGGAGAAGTCCGACCCGTTGGAGGGCGCTTCCCAAGCTAGAGGCATCGTTCTGGAGAAGGTCGGTATCGAGGCCAAGCAGCCCAACTCCGCCATCAGAAAGTGCGTTAAGATCCAGTTGATCAAGAACGGTCGCCAGATCACCGCCTTTGCGGTCGGTGACGGTGCCATCAACTTCATCGACGAGCACGATGAGGTGCTGGTCGAAGGCATCGGTGGCAGGCTGGGACGTTCCTATGGTGATATCCCTGGTGTCCGTTACAAGGTCATCCAGGTCAACAATGTATCCCTGAACGAGCTTGTTCGGGGCAGGAAGGAAAAGCCGGTAAGGTGAAAATGATGGCTGACGAACCAATCCTTCAGACCAACAACATTCTGCTCTTTGGAAAATACGGCCTGTCCGAGATTGTGACCAGGGACGGCGGTCTTGCGAAGTACATCAACCTCAACCCAGTTTTGGTGCCACACTCCAACGCGAAGCACGCTAACCGCTCCTTCGGCAAGTCCAAGGTCAACATCGTGGAGCGCCTCATGAACAACATGATGCGCACCGAGGTCTTCACCGGAAAGAAGATGAAGTCCTACAGGGCCGTCAAGGATGCATTCCAGATCATTCAGGATAAGACCAAGAAGAACCCGGTCCAGGTGCTCGTAGAAGCCCTCGAGAACGCCGCCCCGCGTGAGGAGATCACCAGGCTGCAGTTCGGTGGCATATCCGTACCAAAGGCCGTGGACATTGCGCCCTCGAGGCGCCTCGACATCGCCCTGCGCAACATCTGCAAGGGTGCGATCCAGTCCTCGTTCAAGAACACCAAGCCCATCGAGCTGTGCTTGGCGGATGAGCTCATCCTGGCTGCGAAGAACGACATGAACAGCTTCTCCGTCGCCAAGAAGGAAGAGGTCGAGCGCGTCGCCCAGTCGGCCAGGTAAACAGGTAACGATAAAGAACGGTGGTGTTTATGGGACGTAAAGAGGACAACATCAAAAAGGCCCAGTCCATCATGACCCAGCCTAAGTACATCAGGAACATCGGTACCGCGGCGCACATCGACCATGGTAAGACCACTCTGTCCGATAACCTGATCTGCGGCGCTGGTATGATGTCCGAGAACCTGGCGGGAAAGCAGCTCATGCTCGACTTCGATGAGCAGGAGCAAGCCCGCGGGATCACCATCAACGCAGCTAACGCTTCGATGGTGCACACCTATGGTGGCCACGAGTATCTGATCAACCTGATCGATACCCCGGGCCACGTCGACTTCGGCGGCGACGTCACCAGGGCCATGCGTGCCCTGGACGGTGCCATCATTCTCTGTTGCGCGGTCGAGGGCATCATGCCCCAGACCGAGACCGTCATTAGGCAGGCTCTGAAGGAGCGTGTCAGGCCGGTCCTGTTCATCAACAAGGTCGACCGTCTCATCAACGAGCTGAAGGTCACCCAGGAGCAGATGCAGCAGCGCTTCGTCCAGATCATCACCGAGGTCAACAAGCGTATCGTCGCTCAGCTGCCAGATGACCTTAAGAAGGCTTGGCAGGTCAAGGTCGAGGACGGCTCCGTCGCCTTCGGCTCTGCTTACAACAACTGGGCCATCTCTGCCCCCTACATGAAGAAGAGCGGCATATCCTTCAAGGACGTTTACGAGTACTGTAAGAACGGTGACCAGAAGACCCTGGCAAAGCGCTCCCCGGTCCACGAGGTGCTGCTTGACATGGCCATCACACACGTTCCCAACCCCCAGGACGCACAGAAGCGCCGTATCCCGGTCATCTGGAAGGGAGACCAGTCCAGTGAGATCGGCCAGGCTATGCTCAACTGCGACACGAAGGGGCCGGTCGCGTTCATGGTCACGAAGATCATCATGGACCCCCATGCAGGCGAGGTCGCCGTCGGTCGTTTGTTCAGCGGGAAGATCGTAAGGGGTCAGGAGCTATACATCGCGGGCATGCCCAACCCCAACCGCGTCCAGACCGTTTCATTGAGCGTCGGTGCGGACCGTATCCCGGTCGATGAGGTCGACGCCGGTAACATCGTCGCCGTCTCCGGCCTGAAGGATGCAGTGGCTGGTTCCACCGTTTCCTCCCTGGCAGACATGGAGTCGTTCGAGAAGATTACCCACTACACTGAGCCGGTCGTTACCGTGGCCATCGAGGCGAAGCACATGAAGGACCTGCCAAAGCTGGTCGAAGTGCTTCGTTCCATTGGAAAGGCCGACCCATCGCTTCAGGTTCAGATCAACCAGGAAACTGGAGAGAACCTGTTGGCGGGTATGGGTGAGCTGCACTTGGAGATTACCCAGTACCGTATCGTCAACGATCATAAGTGCGAGATAAAGGCCTCCCCGCCAATCGTCGTCTACCGTGAGAACGTCAAAGAGAAGGGCGGGCCGTTCGAAGGTAAGTCCCCCAACAAGCACAACCGCTTCTTCATCGAGGCGATGCCGTTGGAGGAGGCCGTCGTGAAGGCCATCAAATCTGGCGATATCAACAGCTCTGCGAAGATCAAGGACCCGAAGGCCCTGGCGAAGCAGCTGCAGGACCTGGGCATGGACAAGGACGAGGCCAAGTCCGTAGTGTGCTTCAAGGAGGACAACGTCTTCCTGGACATGACCAAAGGTATCCAGAACCTCAACGAGACCATCGAACTGTGCAAGCAGGCCTTCGATGAGGCCATGTCCGTCGGTCCGTTGGCCCAGGAGAGGGTCGCCGGTATGAAGATTCGTCTGGTCGATGCCAAGCTGCACGAGGACAGCGTCCACCGCGGTCCTGGTCAGGTCATCCCTGCCACCCGCTCCGCCATATACGGTGCGATGTGCCTGGGCGAGCGCATCCTGCTCGAACCCATGCAGAAGATCTTCATCAATGTCCCGCAGGACATGATGGGTGACGTCACCCGTGAATTGCAGTCCCGCCGTTCCACCATCGAGGACATCAACAGCGAGGGCGACAACGCCATAGTCGTGGCGCGTGCCCCGGTCGCCGAGATGTTCGGGTTCGCTTCCGCGATCCGCGGTGCGACTCAGGGACGCGCTCTGTGGTCGACCGAGAACTCCGGATTCGTCCGCCTCCCGACCGAACTGCAGAAGACCGTCGTTGCTTCGATCCGCAAGAGGAAGGGCCTTAACCCCGAGCCATATGACGCCGCTTACTATAGCGGCTGAGGTCGAAAACCGTTATATAATAAGAACAATATCGAGCAAAAAAGCTATAAATGGTATATAAAAAGGAGGAAGAAACATGGCAGAGAAGCCCCACATGAATATCGTCTTCATCGGTCACGTCGATCACGGCAAGTCCACCACTGTCGGCCGCGTCCTGTTGGAGACTGGCGCTATCGACAAGTATGTGATCGAGAAGTTCAGGAAGGAGGCCGAAGAGAAGGGAAAGGCCACTTTCGAGTTCGCCTGGGTCATGGACAACCTGAAGGAAGAGCGCGAGCGCGGTGTGACCATCGATGTGTCTCACAAGAAGTTCACCACCGACAAGTACTACTTCACCGTCATCGACGCCCCGGGCCACCGTGACTTCGTCAAGAACATGATCACCGGTACCAGCCAGGCCGACGCCGCTATCGTCGTCTGCTCTGCCATCGAGGGACCGCAGGCTCAGACCAAGGAGCACATCTTCCTCGCGAAGACCCTCGGTGTGAAGCAGATCATCATCGCCATCAACAAGATGGATGCGATCAAGCCGGCCTACGATGAGGCTCAGTACAAGAAGGTCGTCGGCGAGGTCTCCAACCTCCTGAAGGCCGTCGGATACAAGCTCGAAGAGGTCCCATTCATCCCGATCTCCGCCTACACCGGCGAGAACATCGTGAAGGCCTCTGACAAGATGGGCTGGTACAAGGGCGACAGCCTGGTGGCCGCGCTGAACAAGCTGAAGGTCCCCGAGCCCATGACCGGCAAGGCCCTGCGCCTGCCGATCCAGGACGTCTACACCATCACTGGTATCGGAACCGTGCCCGTCGGCCGTGTCGAGACCGGTGTCTTGAAGCCGGACATGAAGCTCATCTTCATGCCGTCCAACAAGATCGGTGAGGTCAAGTCCATCGAGATGCACCACGAGCAGCTGCCACAGGCCATCCCCGGCGACAACGTCGGTTTCAACGTCCGTGGCATCGCCAAGAACGACATCAAGCGCGGTGACGTTGCTGGCCCGGTCGACAACCCGCCGACCGTCGCTAAGACCTTCACCTGCCAGATCGTCGTGCTGAACCACCCGACCGCCATCCCAGTTGGATACACCCCGGTGTTCCACTGCCACACCGCTCAGGTCGCATGCACGTTCATCGAGCTTCAGAAGAAGCTGGACCCCAAGACCGGACAGGTCAAGGAGGAGAACCCCACCTTCCTGAAGACCGGCGATGTCGCCATTGTCAAGGTCGAGCCGACCAAGCCGATGGTCGTCGAGAAGGCGAAGGACTTCCCGCAGCTGGGCAGGTTCGCCATCCGCGACATGGGCCAGACCGTGGCCGCCGGTATGTGTGTCGATGTCGAAAAGAGGGAGATGTAATCTCCTTTCCCTTCCCTTTTCCTTTATTTGAGGGTTAAACATGGCGCAGCGTGCAAGGATTTCATTGAGCGGAACTGACCCGAAGAAGGTAGACAGCGTTTGCGGCCAGATTAAGCAGATCTCGCAGAGGACCGGCGTGGCAATTCGCGGACCCATCCCCCTGCCCACCAAGAGGCTGCAGGTTCCCTGCAGGAAGTCTCCTGATGGTGAGGGATCCGAGACTTGGGACCGCTGGGAGATGCGCATCCACAAGCGCCTCATCGACCTCGATGCCGATGAGAGGGCGCTCAGGCAGCTGATGCGTATCCAGGTGCCCGACGGTGTCAATATCGAGATCGTGCTCAGGTCGTAAAACCCTTTCCGCGTAACCTCTTAATCCCCCAGAAGTTGTTCTTGAAGACTGGGGCTTCAATATTCCTCCACTCCAGGCCATTGGCCGGAGTTTTTCCAATGTCGTTTGATCATCATACGTTCGCGCGCGTGCCAGTCCCAATTCTATATAATTGAAAAATCATCACGATTCGATCACCATGCGCAGCGATTGCGTCAAGAAGGGCGTTGCCAAGGCCCCCAGCAGGAGCCTTCTGCGCGCCGATGGCCTGAAAGACAGCGACTTCGACAAGCCTTTCATCGGAATTGCCAACTCTTGGAACGAGATCATACCAGGGCATATCCACCTGAACAAGCTCTATGACGAGGTCAGGAAGGGCATAGTCGAGGCAGGAGGAGTACCTTTCTCGTTCGGTATCCCCGGCATCTGCGACGGTATTGCCATGGGACACGTGGGCATGCGATACTCGCTCACCTCCAGAGAGACGATCGCCGATTGCGTCGAGCTCATGGTCCAGGCGCACCGCTTCGATGCATGGGTCGGGCTCACCAACTGTGACAAGATCACTCCGGGAATGCTGATGGCAGGCGGCCGAATGGACGTTCCGATGATCATGCTGACCGGCGGTCCGATGGAAGCAGGGAAGAAGGATGGCAAGAACCAAGACCTGCAGAACGTGTTCGAGGCACTAGGTCAGTATACTGCCGGCAAGATCAGCGAGAAGGACGTCATCGAAGTCGAGCGCTGCGCCTGCCCTGGAGCCGGGGCGTGCTCCGGACTGTTCACGGCCAACACCATGGCCTGTCTCACCGAGGTTCTGGGATTGTCACTGGTCGGCTGCGGAACCATGCTCGCCACGGACAAGAGGAAGCTCGAGATGGCGAGGGAGACCGGTAGGAAGGCTGTGGAGTTGGCAATGAACGAGGTCAAACCGCGCAGCATTGCCACCAAACAAGCGTTCCTGAACGCCATCAAGGTCGATATGGCCATCGGGGGCTCGACGAACACTGCGTTGCATCTACCGGCCATTGCGTACGAGTTCGGCGTGGACATCGACCTGCACACCTTCGACTCCATATCGAGGGAGGTCCCCCACCTCACTAGCATAAGGCCGTCCGGGCCTTATGTGATGGGCGAGTTCGATAAGGCAGGCGGTGTTCCTGGCATAATGCATCGTCTGCAGGCAATGCTCGACGATTGCCAGACCGTAAGTGGAAGAACATCTAGGCAGATCGCTAAGGAGAGCAAGGTGAAGGATGATGAGATCATCCGCACTCTGGACAGGCCGTTCCATAAGGAAGGCGGTATCGCGGTCCTCTATGGCAACCTGGCCCCTAAAGGCTCGGTGATCAAGCAAGCTGCCGTTTCCGAGTCGATGATGAAGTTCACCGGTGTTGCTAAGGTTTTCGATTGCGAGGATGACGCCTCGGCTGCAATCAGTAAGGGAGAGATCAAGAGCGGAGATGTCGTTGTCATCCGATATGAAGGTCCGAAGGGAGGACCAGGGATGCCGGAGATGCTCGGGCCGACCAGTATGATCTCTGGCATGGGCCTCTCCGAGTCTGTAGCGTTAATTACCGATGGCCGTTTCTCAGGCGCCACACGTGGCGGATGCATCGGGCATGTCTGTCCAGAAGCGTTCGACAAAGGCCCGATCGCTGCTGTGGAGGACGGAGACAAGATTAGGATCGATATTCCTGCCAGGAAGCTCGAGCTGCTCATCTCCGATAAGGAACTGAAGGGCCGTCTGGCCAATGTCAAAATTGTCGATCACAAGCCGACCGGTGTGCTGGCCAAGTACCGTAAGCTCGTTGCGGGAGCGGACGAAGGGGCTATCAGCAAGTGATCAGCCCAGGCCAGGTCCAATGACCCGTTCGAGATCTAAAGGACGAAGAGGACGGCCGTGAAGGACTATTAACACTGGCCAGACTCTCATCCGTTTCGATCTCAAAATGATATCCGGATCGACATCGGGTTCAGAAACAATTAAATCCAGCGTGTCATTACCACAGCGCAAGGGCGGATAGATCAGACTGGAAGATCGCCTGATTTGCAATCAGGAGGTCTCGGGTTCAAATCCCGATCCGTCCACCATTTTTCTTTCATTCAAAATCAAAACCATCCTTTTTTAATATTTTAAATTAAAAAGAATTTAATTTTTAGGGCACACAAAGTTAAATAAAAACCGTCCCACCTGTTATAAACGATAATATTTCGGGGGGCGGTTCTGGTGGATCTGAAAAGATATAAGGTGCGTATGGAGCCAGGGGCGGGAACGATGAGGAGGACCAACATCCTGCTCATACTCACCTCGTTGATCTTGTCCGGCGTAGGTCCGATCCTATTGATCACCACGGGCCAGGTGAATGCCGCTTCATCAGGTCTCCCCGATCCCCCCACCGATCTTACCGTAGAGCCAGATGACTTCGGGATTTATCTGAACTGGACCGTACCTTTGGATGATGGTGGCAGTCCGATAACTGAATATCGCGTTTATAAATGGGACAATGAAACCTGGCCCCCGGTCTATGGTACCTGGTCCTTCAGCGGAATGACCACCACCAGGATAGGAGGCCACATCGATGTTGAGGATTACTATCTCAGAGGAAACACCACCACCTACTTCTACGTTACAGCAATGAATGGCAATGGAGAAAGTACGAAGAGCAACGAAGTGAACGTGACCGCGAACTTCCGGCCCTGGAGGGTTTCATTGATCACCTTTGAGGGCGGATGGTGGGTCACGGACTGGGGCAACGGTTATGCCTATCTCGATTGGGAACCCCCTGCCGATGATGGCGGCCTGAAAATTCTGTATTACGAGATCCAACGCTCTCGCCAGGTTTTCGATGAATCACTGGGTTATGACGTCAGTGTTGATTGGCAAAACGTCACTGTGCCAGGAAGCCAGACAGAATATCTCGACGAAAGCGTCAGCAACGGAGTCGAATATGAGTACGCAGTTCATGCTGTCAATTCCTTGGGACCTGGCATGGGATGGGTCTATCCGGTCACTCCAGGCACACCGTCTTGTGTGGGCGATCTTACCGCTGTCGGTGGGAACGGGACCGTGGAACTAAGCTGGACCGCTCCGGTCAAGGATTGCGGCAGCCCGATCACGCATTACGCCATTCAACGTCTGGACTGGTCCTCTGGCTATCCATATGAAACGGTAAATTTCACCTGCCCTGGCACACAGACCAAGTTCGTTGATACCAGCGCGCCAAATGGGCATTCGCTTCAATATTCCGTGGCCGCGTGCAATGCTCTCGGCGGTGCCGGAGGTGTAGAGGTTACATCGGCCATGTCTCATGGCGATCCTTCTCGTCCATGGAACCTCACCGCATCATGGGAGACCGATGAGGCCGGAAAACCGTTCATCACGGTCACATGGAGCCCGCCGGACTCAGCAACCGATATTGGTCAAATGTACCAAGTGTACAAATCGGGCGGCATGTTCGCGGTGATGAAGCTGGGATGCAGCGGAACGAGCTATGTCGACAGCGAAGTGATCGAGGGCGTGGCCTATACCTACTTTGTAACGACCTCTGTGGATGAGGCCGAGAGCGGACCGACCGAACCGATCACGATCACCCCTGGATATGGATCGTTGGCCCCGCAGGACCTCTTCGCTGTTCCTGGTAAGGGTTTCATTAACCTATCCTGGAGGCCTCCCTACGATTTCGACAGAGTTGTTTCCTATGATGTGCTGAGAGGGACCGATGCGGACCATCTGACCAAGATCGCTTCACTATCTCCGGGCACTTTAGGCTTGAACGATACAGATGTGAAGGCCGGCCTGACCTATTATTATTCAGTGAAGGCAATAGATAATGGCAATGGGTTCGGGACCAGCGGGGTCGTAGAACGGACCGTTGCTGGCACTCCAGCATCGAATGGCGGGAGTATTTTGTGGGTGGCCATCGGGCTCGTCGCAATAGGGATAATCGTATCTTCCGCCATCTGGATCTTTACCAAGTGGAACGGAAGGAAGAAACTTGGGGCAATAGCGATCGTGGCCATCATCGTCGCTGCCGGGGTCACCGTAGCATCCTCCCTGAGGTCCGATGGGGCCGCAGGATCGGCATCCTCAACCATCTGGGAGCCGAAGATTGGTGATTTCTTCGAGTATGGCTACGAATATGGGGATGTCACCCAAGGGATGAAGGTCATGATCACATCCATCGGGGACACCACCATGACCGTGAACATAACGTTGCTGATATCTGGACAGGATCCTTACGTAATGGAACAGACCTGGCAGAAGGATTCGACCATGGGCATGGGTCTGGGCCAGACCAACGGCGCAGATATCTTCTCCCTCTTCTCCGGGGGATCCGTCAGCAATGAGACCTTGGCAACGGAATGGGGCTATCTCTGGACCGAGCACAAGGTGATGTGGATCGAAGAAATGGCAGGGATGCCGGTGAACATGACCCTCGAGATATGGCAGTGTGGGAACATAATCATCCAGACCGATGTCACCATGATCATGGACTGGGGCTATGGCCCTCCCACCCTCAGCTCCTTTCACATGCTCCGCTTGATCGATACGAACATCCTGCAGATTATAAGCCCGTGAGGCCCAGCCATATGGTCAGAATGTAGAACAACGTGACGGCGATGATCATCCCAACGATGATCAGCATGAACTGCCTCATCGGTCTTTGCGTCAAGGTGGTTCCAGCCGCAGCCACGACCGTTCCGAATGCCATTATCACGGTCGCTAGCAGGTACGCGTTCGCCTCTCCGGCAAAGCTCTTTGCCTTGGTCGAGTTGGCGTCCGATTTGTTCATGAAGACATTATAATCGGCCAGCGTGTTCTGAGCGAACGCTCCCCATGCCTGCCCAAAGTTATTATTGTACTTTGATGAACCAGTACCATCAACGTTCACATAGCCCATTTCCACACAGTATGCCTTGGCCCTCAAGTTCTCAGCGATCGTATAGTATGTCATATCATGATTGATGTCCCCGAGGGTCTCCTGGACATCAGCATCGCTCAACAACTGCTGGTCATGCGTGATCAACTGCATCCCTCTGTCATAGCTGAATGTGGCCTCGCTCTGCCATTTCAAGCTGACGTTCGACGCCCCCATCGCCTCCCTGCCCGCCTCCGCAGATAGGAACCCGGCCAAGCCAGATGTGGCCGCGGCCATTGCGATCAACAGTGCGAACAGCTTCTCATGATATTTTCGTGGATCCTGTGCAGCATCGCTTATGTTCTCTCCCCCTCACAATCGAAATAAGAAATGGGCGGGCCGGCAATCCATGCATTTCCGATCTCCTCATTTCGGACTCATGAAACCAATGATTGAAGCCAGGCCTGATCGTGACCATCGTTTCAAAAATATTATTGATTGGAGTAATAATGATTTGCCAATGCCGAACGATATATCTCCGGCATGAGGTCAGAAATATTTGAGAGGGGAACGAGCGCATGTCCCCAAATTGTCATTTTTCCGGATTCCTGGCTTATTCGGATAATGTCCTTTCAAAAAGGATAAGAACCGTGGGCTGATTTACCTGATACGGGCACCAAATGAGCACTGAGACCACACTGTTGTTCAACATCACCTTGATGTTGGTCATCGCCGGCATCTGCTCTATCCTCCTCAAGAAGATCAAACTGCCGGCCATCATCGGGTATATTTTTGCCGGATTCCTGCTGAGCCCATACATCTTCCAGGAAGTCGTCATCAACCAGGATCTCGTCTCCATCTTCTCCAGCATCGGTATCGTGCTGTTGATGTTCTATATCGGCCTAGAGTTGAACCTGGGTGGCCTGAAGAAGGTCGCATCGTATGCCGCCACGATCGTCATCATTGAGATGCCGCTCATGGTCATCATCGGGTATACGGCCGGTGTCCTCATGGGCTATGCCCTCGGGGAGGCTTTGTTCCTGGGGGTGGTCATCTCGTGTGCGAGCACTGCCGTGGTCCTCGGAATAATGAGGGACAACAAGAACATCGATTACAGGCTCTCTAGGGCCGTAACGGGCATACTCGTTCTGGAGGATATCGGTTTCATCATCATCCTGGCGGTGGCGTCGCCCATCATGGGGACGACCTCTTCCGGCTCCATCTTCAGCACCCTTCTCATCATCGCCATCTTCATCGGCATAACGGTCGTCATCGGGCTGACCATCATCCCGAGGTTCCTGGAATGGGTCAACAAACACTATCCCGGGGAGATATTGTTCCTGGTGGGGACGGGTTTTGCCTTCGGCCTGGCATTGATATCAAGTTCGCTTGGGCTTTCTGAGGCCATCGGCGCGTTCCTGGCAGGGATACTCATCTCCCAGGCGGATTGCTGCGATACGATGATCAGGAAGGTGGAACCGATGAAGGAGATGTTCATGGCCATCTTCTTCCTTTCCATCGGGATGCAATTGGACCCGACCCTGATGTGGAGCGGCCTAGGTCTCGCGATATTGATCGCCGTCATATTTGTCCTGGGCAAGGTCCTCAGCATCGGGATTGGCTGTATGGTGGCGAACTTCCGCAGCAGGTCCGCCTTCTTTGTGGCCACGAGCATGGTGGCGATGGGAGAGTTCTCTTTCGTCGTGGCCAAGCAGGCGCTCGATGCCAATGTCATAACCAACGGTCTGTATGCATCGATCGTCGGTGCAGCGGTCATCACTATGATCGCGCTGCCGCTCGTCTCCAAGTCGTCCCCGAAATTGTTCAATTGGTTCGTAAAACATCTTCCGAAAAGGGCGTTTGAAACGCTGGATCGAATGGAGAACAGCAGGCTGGAGGTCAGGGCAAAGGTGGCTCGATCGGAGCATGCCAAGCACATGATCCGCCGCCAGCTGCTCTACGTCATCATCGATGTCGTGTACGTGATCGCGGTTCTATTGGGGATAAATGTTCTGGTGCTCTTGTATTCCACCGGTCAGGTCATACTGTTCATAGTCGCGGTGGTGATGGTCCTACCAGCCTTAGTTCACATGTCCAAGCGCATGAGGGTCATTTCCGAGATCATGGTTAGCACGATACCTAACGAGTCTGGTAAGGACCGGTCCAAACGCCTCCAGGCGTTCAAGTTCTTCAACAATGTCAATTCCATGGCGCTGTTCGTCCTGATGCTGGGCATAATCCTCCCCCTGCTGCCGAAACCGGAAGGGCTCCCGATATCCCCTATCGGGATCGTCCTGGCACTGGCGATCGTGGTCTGGCTGGCATGGGATACCATCAACTCCCGGTACGACAAGGTGGCGGCCATTCTCAGCCGGTCGTTCACCGATCTAAAAGAGGACGACGACCATCACTGAGCAGGACCGGCCGCGGTCTTCTCCGCCATCCTGGCCTTGACAGCGCTCGAGACGATGTAACCCATCACCGAACCGATGACGATCACGGGTACCAATGCTGGCTGGACCGCCAGTCCCAAGAAAAGCGCCACCGACAAAGGTATCGGCCATATCGCGCAGATGAACGAGGACATCAGCACCAAGATGCACACCCCCTCCGGGATGAATGGCAGGAGAAGGGAAACGGCCATACCAAATGTGCCGCCGATGAACAGGAGCGGGAATATCGGCCCTCCTTTGTACCCAGACCCGAAGGATATGGACATGGTGACCATCTTCGCCGCAACCAATGCCAGGAGGACCAAAGCCCCCTCCTGCTTGAACGTCGTCAGGAGCGATTGCAGGCTTGACTGGCCAGAATAAAGGGATAGCGGCAGAAGGACACCGATGCAACCGAACACAGCCGCACCCAGCAACGCCCTTTGCACCGGCCGTGACCTAAACATGGCCAGCCCCTTGCCCGAGCCTCTCATCAGCAGCATGTGGATTATGCCCAGACCCGCACCGAGCAGGCCGAGCAAGAACGCATAGAAGAGGTCGATCATTCTGGGGGCATCATAACCGGGGAAGGAGAAAGTGAACGATAACGAGGTCCCCAGAAGCAGGTAGAAGCCAGCATAGCCCACTGCCGCCGCCACCAGGGCAGGTACGATCAGGCGGTAATAGTCCAGCTTCTTGATGAACATGTATTCCAACGAGACCACGACACCGACCACTGGCGAACTGAAGAATCCGCCGAAACAGCCGGCGATGGCGGCGAAGACGATGATCTTCAGATCCTCTTTCGAAAGCCGGAGCCGCTCGGATATGTAAGTTCCCACCCCTCCGGTCAGGTCGGACAGTGCCCCCTCGGGCCCTACGCTGGCTCCGGAAAGAAGCGAGACGAACGATGTCCCGATGATGTCAGGAAGATGGCGATGGTCGATCTTGCCCGTCTCGTCGAACTCCCTTTGCGCATGGCCGAGGCCACTGTTCTCCCCATATCTTTTGATCAACAGGCCAACTATGAGACCGCAGGCAAGTGCCAGACCGATCGTGAATATCCAGAACAG
Source organism: Methanomassiliicoccales archaeon PtaU1.Bin124 (assembly GCA_002067865.1). Lineage (GTDB taxonomy): Archaea > Thermoplasmatota > Thermoplasmata > Methanomassiliicoccales > UBA472 > MVRC01. Next base: position 39,616 of record MVRC01000018.1, read on the forward strand.
GTCAGACGGCAGTAACCCCCGTTTCAGGTCGCCGTTGAGGAATTCGGTCACCCCTTGGACGGTGACAAGGAAGACGACGGTGAGAACAGAGGAGACGAGACCCACTAGCGCAGCCAGACCAGAAAGCCGCAACAATCCTCTGTCCCCATCGTTCCCGCCCATGTTCCCTGAACCGTCTGGAACGATAATAATACATCGCCACGGCTGAAAAATAAAAAAATGAGAAGAAAGGGGTTTTAGCTCACGGACCTTCGGTGGGCTTCTTCTTCGAGATGAGATCGCGGACCTGCTCGGCCTGGACCTGTTCCTTCTCGATGTCCGCCTCTACCTGGGTCAGGTCGCGGCGCAGCTCCTCGTATTTCGGGATGGGCCCGAGGATGTCCTCCGGCTTACCCACGGTGTCTGCCAGCTCTTCCTTCGTGGCCATGTGCTTCTCCGGCAGCTTCTGGGAAACGCCCAGATACTCCGAGACGCCCTCGACCAGCTTGGTGACCTCGAACGGCAGGATCCACTTGGTGGACTGACCCTGGCCCAGCGCCTTCATGGTGTCAAGCGATAGGACGGTAAGTGCCTTGGAATCCAGCGAGTAAGCACCGACCGACAGTATGCGCAACCTTTGCGCCTCACCCTGGCTCTGCAGGATGATGGCCACACGTTCACCCTCGGCCTCCAGGACCTTCGCCTGGCGGAGACCTTCTGCTTGGAGGATGCGCGCCCTCTTCTCACCTTCCGCGCTTAGAATGGCGGCGGTCTTGGAACCGTCCGCCTTCAGGATCGCAGCCCTCCTTAGCCTCTCGGCCGAGGTCTGCTCCTCCATGGCCTGCTTGACCTTTGGAGCAGGGTCGACCTCGCGTATCTCGACCGCTTCTACCTTCACGCCCCACTTGTCGGTCGCCTCATCCAGGATGTCCCTCAGGCGGAGGTTGATCTTCTCTCTGTTGGACAATATCTCGTCCAGGTCCATGTCACCGATGATGGAACGCAGGGTGGTCTGGGCCAGATAGATGGTTGCTGCTCGATAGTCAGTCACCTGGAAGAACGCCTTGCTCGGGTCGATGACCTTGATGTAGATGATAGCATCAACGTTCACAGGCGAGTTGTCCTTGGTGATGACCTCCTGGCGGGGGACGTCCAGCACCTGGGTACGCAGGTCTAGCTTGATGACCTCATTGACAAGCGGTGTGACAAAATTGAAACCCTGGTTCAATATCCTCACGAACCTGCCCAGCCGCATGTAAACGGCCTGTTCATATGGCCTGACTATCTTGATCCCGTTGATGGCGATGAGCAACGATGCGATGATCGCCAGGAACAGTAACGCGATTATCCATTCATCCATTTGATTCCTCCTCCAACACTCTCTTCACTTTATTTCCGTGACCTTCACATGCACGCCTTCGCTCTCCACCACGACGACCTTGATGCCAGATGCGATCGTATGGTCGGCTGTGGCGCTCCAATCATCATGGTCTATGCGGACCTTGCCAGTAAGAACGTTGGGCTTTACCTCCGCAGTAACAACACCCATCTTACCGACCAGCGAGGTGGCCACGATCGTTTCGGGTGGTGCCGGCGGGGCCAGGCGCTGGTATAGCTTGATCGTGATATAGGTCATTGGGACCAGGATCAGGACAGCGATGATGGGGGAATAGATCGACATCAATATGTCCGGGAAAGCTAGCCCTAAGAATCCCAGCACGATGAGGACCGTGCCCGGTACCAATAGGAACGTGCCCGGCATGGTGAGCTCTGCAAGTAACAAGAGCACGCCGAGCACGACGAAGGCTATCGATAGTCCTACTACGAAATCCATGGTCGGATAATTGTGGAACCCGGTATTTATTATATGTTCCACTTTAAGGAGCATATTATCCTAAATAGGAAATTTTGTGGTTTTTCTTTCAATTATGTGCTTCGAAAATGAACTTCAGGCGGAAATCTGTTCCTTAAAAACAAATGATAAGTAATGCTAGCTCCCAACAGCTCTACAAGTGATCTGAATGTCTGAGCAGAACGGACAGCAATCGGAAATGGCAGGACATATTCCGTTGATCGGTGAAAAGTTCCCCGCCATGGAGGTCAAGACCACATTGGGGGCCGTAAGGTTGCCGGATGATTTCAAGGGCAAATGGATAGTCCTCTTCAGCCATCCCGCGGATTTTACTCCCATATGCACGACCGAGTTCGTAGCGTTCGCCAAGAGGCACGAGGAGTTCGAGAGCACGAACGCGCAGTTGATCGGCCTCTCGGTCGACCAGCTCTTCAGCCACATGAAGTGGATCGAGTGGATCGAGGATAACATGCATGTCCAGGTGCCATTCCCTCTCATCGCCGATGATGTGGGTGCAATAGCCAACCGACTCGGCATGATCCATCCTTCCCGGGCCACGAACACCGTCAGGGCGGTCTTCATAATCGACCCAGAAGGCAAGATCAGGTTGATCATTTACTACCCTCAGGAAGTGGGCCGAAGCGTTTCAGAGATATTGAGGTCATTGAAGGCCTTGCAGTTCTCTGACGCTAACCATGTATCCACTCCGGAGAACTGGCCCAATAATGAGTTCCTAGGGGACAAAGTGGTCATTCCGCCGCCCAGGGACTTCAAGAGCGCCATGGAACGAAAGAAGAGGATCGGAGAGGACTGCTACGACTGGTGGTTCTGCACCAAGAAGGTATGAGGTTCAAAGCGTGAGCAGCAGCATGCTCGCCAGCAGCGTCAGGAACGTTATCGGAAGGCCTGCCTTAACGAACTGCCAGAGGGACACCTCCACCCCGGCCGCAGAGGCCTTCTCCACCACTATCACGTTAGCTGCGGCCCCCAGAATGGTGGCGTTCCCTGCCAGGGTGGAACTGGCGGCCAACGCAAGCCATAGGCTGGAGGTACCTATATGGGAGACGAAAGGGGCTAGGAGCATGACCGCAGGGACGTTGCTGATCAGGTTGGACAGGATGGCACAGAATCCGCTGAGGCCCGGGATGGTCTCCATTCCGCCCCCGCCAACGCTCTGGAAGAAGTTGATCATCTCGGTCAGGAGCCCCGATACCTCCACACCCTTCAACAGAACGAAGAGCCCGATGAAGAAAAGCAACAATGTCCAGTCGACCTTGAGCACCATCTCCTTGGCGTTCGCCTTCCGGTTGATCAGGGGCAGGGCGAACAGCACGACGATGCCTCCAGCCAATGCGATCAGCGACAACGGCATGCCCCAATACTGGGCCGATATGAATCCGACGAAGACAAGGACCAGTACACCCAGGACCAGATAGATCGAGCGGTCCATCTTTCCCGCCCCGAGCCCGTTCATGGCCATGGCACAGTCGATCCGGCGTCCCTTGCCATCATCGCCCGCCAGGTTCTTCCGGAAGACCACCCAGATCATCCCGATGGCGATCAACAGGGAGATGACCGCCACCGGGAACAGGTGGATGAAGAACTCATTGAACGTCAGGCCTGATTGGACTGCGATGTAGGCGTTCTGAGGATTGCCCACGGGTGTGGCGACGCTCCCGATGTTGGCAGATACGGCCTCGGCAACGAGGAATGGCACAGGGTTGGCGCTGCTGACCTGGCAGCATTTGATGACCACGGGGGTGAAGAGGAGGACCACCGTATCGTTGAGGATGAGCGCGGAGAGAACGGCCGTCACCACCATTATCAGCACCAGGAGGCGCAGTTGGTCCCCGGCCCTTTTGACGACCTCCCTGGCCAGCAGGTCGAAGAAGCCGCATATCTCCAGTCCGATCACGATGAGCATCATGCCCAGGAGCAGAGCGAGCGTGTTGAGGTCGATAGCCTGCATCGTCTGCTCGGCCGATAGTACCCCCAACAGCACCATGGCCGCCGCCCCCAACAGCGCTATGGCGAATCGGTCCAGGACCACCACTCTGAGGTTCCTTACCGAGATGAGAATGTAGGTAGGGATGAAGATGAGCAGGGCAATGAGCGCGGCCGTTTCCATTCGACCCCCTCATACCTCTGGCGCTGAAAAAGCTTGCCTAATGACGCCTGCTCTCAGACCCCTGGCCGCCGCACCACTCGGTCCAGAACATACATGATGGACAGATTGTCGAACCCAAGGGGTCTTATGCTTCGGTCGATCAGGCTCAGCAGGTCCCTATCGCTCTCAGCCTTAATCCGGAACATGATCCTCCTCTCCCCCGTGGTATGCAGCAGCTCGCTGACGCTCTCCAGGCTGAGAAGTCCGGACAAAGCCTCGCCCTCCTTTTCATATGGCACGTCCGCAGAGACATAGGCGTCGGCCGATATGCCCATGCGGTCCTCATCGACCACGATCGAGTAACCAAGGATGGTCCTCTCGTCCTCCATCCTCTTGACCCTGTCCCGGATTGTGGAGGGTGACCTGTCCAGTGCTGTTCCGAGCTCCTCGTTGGTGAGCTTCCCGTTCTTCTTGAGCAGCGCCAAAATGCGCTGGTCTAGCTCGTCCTGGACCATATCATCAGCTAATTAGGGCCCCGGATATATTTTCCTTTTCCGAGAGCCTCATGGACACTGGCGGACCTTCAAGGCATCTGAGACGATGCGGGCATGGTCTGCGGCCAGCTCAGGCAATCTGTCCAATGGGAACAGGAACGCCTCGGCGGCATCATCGCCTCCCTTCAGCTCCCCCCCGACATGCCTTAGGTTGAACACCACCGTGATGAAGTGACCTCGCGGGTCCCTCTGCGGGTCAGAATATGTTCCGGCCAGCCCAATGACCTCCACGTCCAATCCGGTCTCCTCCTTCACCTCACGCACGACGCACCGTTCCAGCGTTTCGCCATACTCAACAATGCCTCCTGGCAGGGCGTACATGCCCAGGAACGGTTCCTTCCCTCTCCGGATGAGTACCAGTTTGCCGTCCACCAGCACCACCCCGTCCGTAGTGATCCAGGGCTTCATCCACAGATTCACGAGCTGCTGCCTCAGCATGCCTTCGTTGAGGCGGTACGTGCTGATGGCCTCCTTCCCTTCCGGCGTCAATAGCAGGGAATTGCCCGCGATCTCCACCAGGGGGGTTCCCGACTGGCCATTGATGGAATCGATGATACCAACGACGTCCCCATCAGGGATCCCGAAAGCCTTGGCGACGGCATCGATGTCCCCCATCTTCTGCACGGTCTCGATCAGCGAGCAAAGGATCGCATCCAGGACCACCTTGCCGTCCTTCCTCAGCACCAGCTCCGCATCAGGCTCAAAACCCATGAGCATCCAGTAACGGTTACAAGGCATAAATTAATAGCTAGCTTCGCTTAACCTTCGAGCGTGCTGAACTTCAGAAAGCAGATTCCCACCATCATGACGTCCCAGGAGATCCTGGACAAGGCGTTCAAGCGGGCCGTCAAGATCGACTCAGAAGGTGAGTCAAAGTTCGATATGATCAAGAAGAAGTCGGTGGCCAGGATAACCGCCACCGGCGATATCATCAGTACGCTTCTGGTCAAGTACAACCGGTCCTTTCCCAGCGTCAACAAGCGCGAAGGGTTCATGGTCGAGCTGATGTGCGTCATGGTCGACATGGACGAGCTCAAACAATCGCTATCAAAGCTGGAATGGGCTGCGGAGAAGGTAGGCCAGCTGAGGAAGGGGTATATCGCCAAGGTCAAGGCGTCCAGGAACCTCAACGAGCTGGACGATGCCCGCAAGGAATATTATGGCCGCATGTCGTCCATCGTGCACCGTCTGGACAAGGATCTGGCGGTATTGGCAGCGGCCAGGGAGAGATATCGCACCATTCCGATGGTCGATGAGGACATCCCCACCATCGTCATCGCAGGATTCCCCAACGTTGGAAAGAGCCAACTGGTGGAACTGATATCCACGGCGAAGCCGGAGATCGCCCCCTATCCGTTCACCACCCAAGGCATCGGCGTGGGGCATTTCACTGCAGGCTGGAGGAAGTTCCAGGTGATCGATACCCCCGGTCTATTGGACCGGCCGCTGGAGGACCGCAATCAGATCGAGCTGCAGGCGATTTTGGCCTTGAAATATCTGGCCGATATCATCGTGTTCATACTGGACCCTTCGGAAACAGCTGGTTACACCATGGAACAGCAGGAGAACCTGCTTCGCTCCGTTAGAACCAATTTCGAGGGAATCCCGATCATCGAGGTGGAGAACAAGGTGGACATCCTTCGTTCCGACAGCGATAGGATGAAGATCTCCGCCAAGAACGGCATCGGAACGGATGCGTTGGTCGAGGAACTGATCAAGTACCTCCGCCAGCTTGAAAAGGAACAGAACGTGATGCTGCCCAAGGAGTGAAGGAAGGGAGGAGTGCGGATTGAGGGAACTGGCTTGCAGTGACGACATGCGTCGCTACTTCCAGAACCTATTCCGGGAGAACGACCACTGCTACGCGGTGGCCACCAAGGCCAGGGAGATGGGCTATGACCCCCAGACCTATGTGGAGATCCCGCAAGCGGAGGACCTGGCCGCCCGGGTCGAAGAACAGCTGTCCCAGTGGGAAGTGGATGGCGTGGCCGACCTTATCCGGGACCTGAGCAGCAAGCATGATAGTCGGGAAGAGGTCTCCCTTCTGGTGGCCAAGGAAGTGGCCAAATGGCCCGCCAAATCCAACGAGGAGGCGATCGACCGGGCCGTTCGCGTGGGGCTCAGCGTTCTGACCGAGGGGATCCTGGTCGCTCCAATTGTGGGCATCGGCGGGGTGAAGATAGGGACCAACACCGACGGTTCTCAGTACGTCTCCCTATTCTTCAATGGTCCCATCCGTTCTGCGGGAGGGACCGGCCAGGCCATGTCCGTCCTGATCGCGGACATGGTCCGAAGAGAGTTCGGGCTGGGGGTCTACAAGCCGGAGCACGGCGAGGTCGAGAGGCTGAAGGAGGAGATCCCCCTCTACAAGCAGTGCCAGCATCTCCAGTATGTGCCCGGTAACGAAGAGATCGAACTGATCTACAAGAACTGCCCGGTATGCATAGACGGAGAGAAGACGGAGGACCTGGAGATATCCGGTTTCCGCAATCTCCCGCGCATCAAAACGAACAACGTGCGGGGCGGAGTATGCCTGGTCATCTCCGAGGGGATGTGCCTCAAGGCGCCCAAGCTAAAGAAGCACGTGGATAAACTGGGTATTGATGGCTGGGGCTTCCTGGGCGAGTACATCAACCGGAAGAAGAACAAGGGGGATAGCAAGGATAGCGGCAAGGTCGCTCCCGATTCCAAATATCTTAAGGACATCGTGGGTGGAAGACCAGTTCTGGGCCACCCTTCAAGGGCCGGGGGTTTGAGGCTTAGGTATGGCAGGGGAAGGACGACCGGTCTCGCCGCGCTGGCGCTCAATCCAGCCACCATGTTCGCCCTCGATTCCTTCCTGGCCATCGGAACGCAGATCAAGATCGAGAGGCCCGGAAAGGCCGGGGCGGTCACCCCCTGCGATGAGCTGGAAGGGCCGATATTGCTTCTGAAAAATGGAGACCTGGTCCAGGCGAACACCGTCGAAGAGGTCAAGAGATATCGCCACGAGATGAAGCAGATCGTCGATCTGGGCGAGGTGCTGCTTCCATTCGGAGAGTTCGTGGAGAACAATCACGTCCTGGTCCAGGGGGACTATGCCATCGAGTGGTACAAGCAGGAGCTTTTGCCAGCGTGCGATCATCAGCTCCCGGACGATTGGAGGGACCCGAAGAACCTGGAAAGGGCCATCGAACTATCGAAGCAGTTCAAGGTCCCCCTCCATCCCAATTTCAATCTGTTCTGGTACGATCTCAAACTGGAATCGCTCCAGAGACTGCGAAGCCGCATTTTGGAGAACGGCTCCTACGACGGGTGCCTCACATTCACTCCGACCCCGGAGGAAAAATTGGACCTGGAGAACCTAGGGGCCCTGCACACGATGGCGGACCAGGCAGTGAAGGTCGACCGTTATGCATTGCCTTTGCTGAAAGGGTTGGGCCTCGGGGTGGACGGGGGCAGGATCGTCGAGATCGCCCCCCTTCAGGGAAGCTCGGTGATGGCCGCGGTGTCCGCCGCATACGGAATAACCGTTCGACCGAGGGCGGTCACCAGGATCGGCTCACGCATGGCCAGGCCAGAAAAGGCCAAGGAAAGGAAGATGAAGCCTCCACCCCACGTCCTGTTCCCTATCGGCAAGAACGGAGGGCCACAGAGGCTGCTGGACAAGGCGGCCGAGAACAAATCGATCAGCGTCGAGGTCGGCGTCCGCACCTGCCCGGATTGCGGCGATTCCTCGACCATCTCCTGCAGGTGTCCGGAGTGCGGCGCTCACACCACCGTCAGGGATGAGCCCCAGGAGATCGGGCTGAACCTCAAGGACATGATCCGTGAGGCAGCGGAAAATTTGCGCGAGGGTCGCATCCCTGACAAGATCAAATGCGTCGAGGGGCTGATATCCAAGGACAAGACCCCCGAGCCGCTGGAGAAGGGCATCCTGCGCCGCAAGCACGATATCTTCGTCAACAAAGATGGAACGATCAGGTTCGACTTGACCGATGTCCCGTTGACGCATTTCCGCCCCCGGGAGATAGGCCTTTCGGTGGAGAAGGCCATCCAGCTCGGCTATCAGCGCGATATCCACGATGAACCGCTCACCTCGCCGGAGCAGATATGCGAGCTGCGGGTGCAGGACATAGTCCCCTCGGTATCCTGCGGGGACTTCATGGTCCAGGTGGCGAAGTTCACCGACGACCTGCTCACCAAGTTCTACAAGATGGAACCCTTCTACAATGCCAAGGAGAGGTCCGACCTGATAGGGCATCTGACCATAGGTCTGGCGCCCCATACTTCCGGTGGCATCCTGTGCCGAATAATCGGTTACTCCGATTCAGCTGTCTGCTACGGTCATCCCTTCTTTCACGCCGCCAAGCGCCGCAATGCGGACGGCGACGAGGATAGCGTCATGCTGCTGATGGATGGCCTGCTGAACTTCTCCCGGGCCTATCTGCCCGATTCCCGCGGTGGCCTGATGGACGCACCTCTGGTCCTGGCCATCCGCCTCGACCCGAACGAGATCGACAAGGAGGCGCACAACATCGACCTGTTATGGGAATATCCGCTGGAGTTCTACAAGGCCACCATGGAGATGAAGCAGCCCAAGGAGGTGCAGGGCCAGATGGACCTGGTGGCGGACAGGGTTAAATCCCTGCTGCAGTACGAAGGGTTCGGTTTCACCCACGACACCCACAACATCTCGGAGGGCCCCAAGGAGTCATCGTACAAGACCTTGGGCTCGATGGCCGACAAGATGAAGGCGCAGCTCAATCTGGCCAGGATGATCAGGGCGGTCGATGAGGTCGATACGGCCCAACGCATCATTTCCAAGCATTTCCTGCCAGACCTTATCGGGAACCTGAAGCAGTTCTCGGGGCAGAAGATGCGATGCACCAAGTGCGGCGCCAGCTATCGGCGGGTGCCATTGTCGGGCAAATGCTATTGCGGCAACAAGCTCAATCTGACAGTATATGAGGCCAGCGTAAAGAAGTACCTGGCCGTCACGAAGAAGGTAGGAAAGGAATACGGCGTCTCCATGTACATCCAGCAAAGGGTGGGCATCATAGAGGACAGCATCCGTTCGATCTTCGGCAATGCAGATACTGCACTGGATATCGACCTCGACTCATTGGACGAACCGATCATGGAAGAGGAGGAGGCGCCCAAGGCGCGCACCCTGGATTTCTTCACCGCCAGTTGTATCGACGCACCGGAGGAGGACCCGCTGCCAGGACCGGAGGACGACCCTGAACTGCTCACCACGGTGCGTGATGAGCCTAGGGATGAGGTGCCATTGCAGGTGCCTGAACCGAAAAGGAAGGCCTGCAGCCTGGATGATTACTTCTGAACGGACGTATGCTTCGCTAGGAAATAAAAAAATGAGGAAAAAAGGAAACGGTTTTAGTTCTCCAGCGACGAGACCTGCTCCTTGAATCCGTCAAACTTCTGCTCCAGGATGTCCAGTGCTTTGAGCAGCGTCTCCTTGGCGGACAAGGAACCGTCGGTCTCGAACTCGAAGAGGAACTGGGTTGGGTCGCCCTCGACCTTGATGGCGCGGGTCTTGCAGATGTCGGGGTCGGCACAGGCCATGCAGAGAATGCAGGCCTTCTCGTCCACGACCTTTACCTTGGCGCCTTCCTTGGCGAAGCAGTGCTTCGGGCAGACCGGAATGCAGGTACCGCCATTGTCGCACTTGGCCGCGTCGATCTTGACGCTGGGCAAGTACTTGTATCCGACTCCGTTGGTCACCTGCCACTTGGCGTGCTTCTTCCCGGTCCCGAGCTCGGCGTATGCGTACACCAGGATGGCCTGTCCCTCGCCCAGACGGACGAGCGGGATCATGTCGTCCTTTACGCGGACGCCAGTGTCGTTCTCGGCCAGGGGAAGCAGGTCACCAGAGTACACATCGCACGGGCCGGTCTTGAACAGAGAGTAACCGATCATGCAGGACGGGCAGCCTTCGCCGCCGCATTCGCACTTGTCCCTCTCCTTCAAGGTCAGGTCCGTTGGGATGGGCACCAGGCCGAGGCGGTGGGCGACGATCTCGTCGAACAATGGAGAGACCGACTCGTACTCTTTGCCCTCGGCATCCTTGATGGGACCGAGGTGGAACTCCACGGTCTCGATGGCCATCTTCGGTATCTCGGACATCAGCACCCGGCGCAGCGAGTTCACCACTTCGGGGCTGGAGTGCGTGACCAGGAACTTGGCGCTGGTCTCTGTCATCTCTATGATTTCGATCTCCATGTTCAACCGCCTTACACCCTTCTGCCCCTTCTGCCACCCTTCTTCTTGGTTCCGTCGTGCGGGATGGGAGTCGTGTCCTCGATCCTACCGATCTTCATGCCAGCGCGGGCCAATCCACGGATGGCCGCCTGAGCACCCGGTCCCGGGGAGGCGGACTTGTTGCCACCAGGGGCGCGCACCTTGATGTGCAGCCCCTCGTAGCCCTTCTCCCTGGCGATATCGGCCACACGCTCGGCGGCGCGCATCGCGGCGTAAGGGGAGGACTCATCCTTGGCCTGCTTGACCACCATTCCACCGGTGGCCTTGGTGATGGTCTCGGCTCCGGTGATGTCGGTCACGGTGATGATGATGTTGTTATAGCTGGCGAAAATGTTCGCTATACCCCACTTGCCCATTTACTGTCCCTCCGGTGCATCGATTGGAGCGGCATCGTCCTTGGTAACGACCTCTGCCACGATCGGCTTTGCCACCTTCTTGACGAACTTCTTTCGGTCGCCGCCACCGCGGCCTCCGCGTCCGCCGCCCCTCTCCTCGCGCTCGCGGTAAGCGGCCTGGGCCGCCTCACGCCTGGCGCGGGCCTCGATGGCCCCCTTCTGCGCCACGCGGATGGGGTGCATCTCATCAGATACCGCGCTCAGCGGGTTGATGACGATGTTGTCCTCTTCTCCCCTCTGCACGATGTAGCCGGGGATGGTGACCTTTCGGTCGTTGATCGCAACATGTCCGTGCACGATGAACTGCCTCGCCTGTCCGGGCGAGCAGGCCAGTCCCTTGCGGAACACGATGGTCTGCAAGCGGCGGCCGAGCATGGACTCAGCGCCCAGACCGAGGACATCGTCCAGGGTGGCGCCTTCCATCGGCAGCAGGCCCATGCGGGCGCAGCTCTTTAGCAGGTTCACGGTCTCGATCTTGGCCTGCTCTTCACCTGTGCGCAGCCGGGCCTGCAGGTCCCTGGACTGCTTCCTCAGGTTGCGCACGACGGTCTTGGCCTTCCACAGCTCGTGCTTGTTCTTCAGGCCGTACTGCCTGACGATCTCAGCCTCTTCCTTGATCCTCTCTCCCTGCCATGGGTGGGAGGGGGTGTTGAATGACCTGCGTGGGAATTTTGGATCGCCCATTCATACCACCTACTTCTTCTCTTCCTTGGCAGCGCCTTCGGTCTTGGCGCCGGCGGCCTGCTGGGCCAGTTTCTGTCTCATGACACCCAGGGTCAGCCCAGTGCGGCCGTTGGACCTGGTCCTTTGACCGCGAACCTTCTGTCCCGTCTCGTGGCGCACACCCTTGTAGGAACGGACCATCTTCATGCGGTTGATGTCGTCCTTGCGTATGATCTCCAGGTCAGTGGAGACGATGTGCAGGTCGGCACCGGTCTCGATGTCGTTCTGGCGGTTGAGCGCCCAGGTGGGTGCGTACTCAGAATAGGTATTGATCAGCTTCTCCATCTCCTCGATCTTGCTGTCGGGGAGGGTACCGATCTTGGCGGTGCGGTCGACGTGCGAGCGGCGGCAGACCACATCTGCCACGCGGGCACCTACGCCCATGACACCCTGGATCGCGATGAAGGTGGGCTTCGTGCCGTCCAGATCGCTGTTGACTATGCGGACGATGTACTTGAAGTCCTTACCATAGTCGGCCTTTACCGGGCCCTTGGGAGCGGCTTCCTTCTTTTCCGCCTTCTCTCCCTTCTCCTTCTTCTCTGCCTTCGGCTGCTTTTCAGCCTTCTCAGCCTTTTCGACCTTCTCGGTCTTCTCAGGCTTCTCTTCCTTAGCGTCCTTGTGCTCCTTCTCGGCCAAGATACTTCCTCCGATGTGGAATATCAACCCAGAACTCGGTCCCGGATTCCCTTCTTGGAGTGCTTGGTCATGCATCAAGCGCATGACCCGCAGTTCCCATCTCTGGATAGGGGCCAGTCCGGGAACCACTCGCCCTTAGGGACGAGCGCTCCGAGCAGATCTAGTCTGCTCAGTGTAGACTCACGCAAGTGGACGACAATATTTAAACCTTTGTCATCGGCCATACTCGTGTCCAGATGCCGAGACGACGACCATACCCAGGCGATGCAGGGATACGGTCGCCGGTCATTAGCTCTTTGCAGGACACATCTTGGCGAACATCTCCGGCACCTTGGCGAACGCATCGGGTATCTTCTTCGCGTCGCCTCCGCCGCCTTGGGCGAAGTCGGGCTTGCCTCCCCCGCCCCCTCCGATGATCGACATGACCTCCCGCAGCATGGCCTTGCAGTCCATATCCACATCGGCCGAACGGGTCACGAGCACCTTGGGGCTCGTTCCTGGCACCGCAATGACGGCCACCACCTTCGGCTCGGCGGCGAGCATCTTGGACATCTCATCCGCATTTTCGCCCTCCTCGACCTGGTGGACCACCAAGCGCACACCATTAACGGTCTTGGCGGCCGATAGCAGCGAGCGGACCTTGACCTCGGCGAAGGCGGAAGAGAACTGTTCCAACCTCTTCTTCATATCTCTCAGGTCGGTCATGAGCTTCTCCGAGGCCTCGATGACGTTCTCCGAGGAGACGTTCCACCTCTCAGCCAAGGATTCCACGGTGGCCTTGTCGCTCTGCATCTCCGTGACCGCCACCAATCCAGCAGTGTACTCGACGCGGACGATCCCGTCCTGGATGCGCTTCGTCCGTCTGATGCGAATGGGGCCGACGAAGCCGGTGTGGGAGCAGTGTATACCTCCGCAGGCCTCTGCGTCCAACCCCACTATCTCGACCACACGGATGATCTTGCCTGGGACCGCACCGCCCTGGTAGAGGCGGTAGCCATGCTTCTTCTCTGCCTCGTCGCCGTACTTCTCTGGATATCGGACTCCTTTTTTCCTCTTCTTCCGGGCTGGCTCTACATCGCCTCGGTCGCCATCGCCCTTCTTTTTGTGGCGCCGGGGATCGGGGTCGTCGAATGGAAGGAGGCCGCGCCGGAAATAGGCTGGGACATCTTCATCCTTGTCGGGGGAGGTCTCGCCCTCGGGTCCGGCCTCAACGAAACGGGCGTCATCAAGATCATAGCGGAGTACCTTTCGGCGGCGCTCCGGGGAGCGGGCGTTTCCGTCATCGCCGGGAGCGTGGCTCTCATCACTTCGCTCAGCATCACGGTTTTTTCGAGCCTGACGGCGACGGCTACGACCTTCGTCCCCGTCACGATCGGGCTCGCCCTCGCGCTGGGCCTGAATCCGGTCCCGCTGGGAAT